>NZ_JOAN01000015.1 GCF_000718555.1 Micromonospora chokoriensis | reverse complement strand
GGGGAGGGCGGGAGGGAGGGGGTTAGGCGCGTTCGGTTCGGGTGGCTGGGTGGCGGTCGGGGTCGGCTGGGCGGCGGGGGGTTGGTTGGGACAGGCCGGTGCTGAAGCGGGTCGAGTCCGCCGCCAGGTCCGGATGTTCCACGTCCAGTGCCAGCGCCGCGGCCTCGTCCAGCCCCAGCTCGGCACCCTCGCCGTACGCGTCGTCGAAGGCCGCGTCGCCCAGCACCGCGCGCAACTCCGCCTGCTGTTCGGCCCAGTAGCCGCCGTAGATGCCCGGGGTGGCGCGCATGCTCGCCCGGGTGGCCTGCGCGGCTCCGAACAGTCGGGCAGCGGTCAGCCGCTCCCCGCCGATCGCGCAGCGCACCGCGACCGCGTTCAAGGTGTCGCACGCCCGGCCGTGGTAGCCGTGGCCCATCCGCGAGCGCAGCGCCACCAGCAGATGCTCGTGTGCGGCGATCACGTCGCCCCGGGCCAACGCGACCATCCCGAGCAGCATGTCCACCGAACGCCGCCCCCGCTCCACGGGCCGGGCCGCCTCCACCGGACGCACCGCCCCCAGCAGCTCCGCCGCCTCCTCCAAAGCACCCCGACGCCAGAGCAGCTCGGCCAGACTGAACACCGCGAACAGCGCCTCGCCGACCACGTCCTGCCCGTGTGCCCAGTCGATGACCTCCCGGCACACCCGCTCGGCCTCGACGAACTGCCCCATGTCCGCCAGCGGCGCTGCCCTGCCGGCGAGCACCCGGGCCAGCAACCCGGCGTCGCCGGCCTGCCGGGCCGCCGCCTCCGCCCGCTGGGAGTAGCGCAGCTCCTCGGCGAACTCGCCGTCGGCGCTGGCATGCAGCGAGTGCATGTGGTACGCCGCTGCCAGCTCCGCCTCCGGGATCCGCTCACCCGTCTCGGCGATCCGCCCGTACAGCCGGAACAGCCAGAGCCGCCCCTCCCGGGCCAGGCCCCGCTCCAGCCACCACTGGTCCAGCCCGCCGGCCAGACCGAGACCGGCGCGGGCGCTGCCGCCGGTGGCGCACCAGCGCAGCGCGGCGCGCAGCTCCCCGGCCAGTGGATCGAGGGCATACAGCGACAGCGTCACCGGCCGGCCGTCCTGACCCAGGTGCGCCCGGTCCAACGCGTGCGCCGACCAGGCCACGTGCCGGTCCCGGGCGGCCTGCTCCTCGCCTGCCTCGGCCAACCGCCGCGCCGCGTACGCCCGGATGGGGTCGAGCATCCGGTAGGTGCTGCCGGCGGCACGCGGCTCGGCCAACACCATCGACTTGTCCACCAGGACCGAGAGCGGGTCCAGTGGGTCGTCACCCAGCAGCCACTCCACCGTCTCCAGATCCACCGGGCCGGCGAAGACCGCCAGCCACCGCAGCAGGCGGGCGGCCCGGGGCCCCAGAGTCCGGTACGACCAGGTGACGGTGGCCTGCATGGTCAGGTGCCGCTCGGTGGCCGAGCGCTGCACCGCCCTGCTCGCCGGGGTGGGCGGTGACGCCCCGGCCGCCGCGGCGACGAGGTCCACGGTGTCCTGCTGGTTGCCGGACCAACCCCGCTCCACCGGCGGCGGATCCGGGTCTTCCCGGCCGGCGTCCAAGGTGCCCAGGACATCGTCCAACCGCTCGGCGAGCTGCCCAACGGAGAGCACCCGCAGTCGGGCGGCGGCCAACTCGATGGCGAGCGGCAGGCCGTCCAGCCGCTGCACGACCCGGCGCAGGTCGGCGGACTCGGCCGGGTCGGGCTGCCGACCCCCGCGCGCCGCCGCCGTCCGGTCCAGCAGCAGCGCCACCGCGTCGCTCTCCCTGCCGTCCGCGCGCGGGTCGACCGAGAGCGGCGGAATCCGCCACACCACCTCGCCGGGCAGGCTGAACGACTCACGACTGGTCGCCAGCACCCGTACGCCGCTGCCGCCGGACAGCAACCGCGCGATCACCTCGGCGCAGGCGGCCGGTTGGGTGTCGCAGGTGTCCAGGACGACAAGCATCCGGCGTCCGGCCGCGTACTCGACAAGGGTGTCCAGCATCGGCCGGCCCGGCTCGGGTCGCAGGCCGAGCACGGCGGCGATCGCGAACGCCACCAGCCCCGGGTCGGTCACCGAGGCGATGTCGACGAACCAGACCCCATCGGGGTACGACTCGACCACCCCGCTGGCCAACTCCACCGCGAGCCGGGTCTTGCCCGCGCCTCCCGCGCCGAGCACGGTGACCAGGCGGTGCTGCCCCACCAGCAGACCCAGCTCGATGCGCTCGGCCTGCCGACCAACGAACGAGGTCACCTGGGTGGGCAGGTTGTGCGCCACCGCGTCGGCGGTGCGGGGCCGGGGGAACTGCCGCTCCAGGCCCGGCGCGACCAGTTGGAACAGTCGTTCCCGATCGTCGAAGCCACGCAAGCGGTGCAGGCCCAGGTCAAGCAGGGTCGCACCCGGCGGCATCGGGTCGGCCCGACGTGCGGTGGACGCCGTACAGAGCACCTGCCCTCCGTGTGCGGCGGCGGCCACCCGGGCGGCCCGGTGCACCTCGGGGCTGGCGTACTCGCCGTCGCGCGGCTCGGCGTAGCCGGTGTGCAGGCCCATCCGCACCCGGGGTGCGGCTTCGCTGGTGGGCCAGTCGTGGCTGGACAGTGCCCGCTGGGCGGTCAGGCACGCGGTCAGCGCCGCAGCCGCGTCCTCGAAGGCCAGGAAGAACGAGTCGCCCTCGGTCAGCAGCTCCGCGCCACCCGTGCTGGCCAGCGTGCAGCGCAGCAGCCGTCGGTGCTCGGCGAGCACCGGACGGTAGTCCGGGCCGAGCAGTTGGGCCAGCCGGGTCGAGCCCTCGATATCGGTGAACACGAAGGTCACCCAACCGCTCGGGAGCTGGATCCGTGGCGACATGCGTGGAACCTCCGCCCCTGACGTCGGATTCATGCTGCCTGAGTCCGAGCGATCACGCATCGTAAGAACGGCCGCCAGGCTCGGACTCAAGGTGCCACTCGGCCCCTCCTGGGGCAAGACCGGAGCGTCGCTCGGCGGGTCGTCCACAGCGCTCGGGCCCGACGACAAGGATCGTACGGTCCCGGCGAGGTTCGGACGGGCCCACGCACGAGCCAGCCCCGCCGGAGACCGGGTGACCGGTTCCGACGGGGCTGGCCCGGTGGCGCTGACGCTCAGCCGGTAAGCAGGGCGACGTTCACGGTGTTCTTCGCCCCCCGGATGGTCGTCACCGTCGTCGTCGACCCGAACCCAGGCGCGACCACGGTGACCTTGACCTGCTGGTTCTTCGCCAACCGCAGCTCGTAACGGCCGTTGGCGTCGGTCACCGCCGTGTAGCTGACCGGCCCACAGCCCTGCTGACCGGGCCGTCCCCGCGAAACCGACTGGTCGACCGAGGCGGTTTGGTCGGCCCGCTGCTCACCGCAGACGGTCACCGTCGCGCCGGCGACCGGTCGCCCGGTGGCGGCTGCGGTCACCGTGCCGCTCAGCGTCGCCCAGTTCGGCGGCGTCTCGAAGTGGCCGTCGACCGCGACGGTGCTCCCCGGGTAGGGCTCGTCGGTGACCGCGACCAGCCGCGCGGCCTGGTCACCGGGTTGGGTGACCGCACCACCATCGACCCGGACGACCACGCTGACCGACCGACCCGGGGGCACCTTGAACTCCGGCTTGTCCACCGAGAGCCACGGCACGTCGGCCGCGCCGCCGCAGTAGTCGTACCCAGGCAGATTTTCGGCAGTCTCCTGCGGGTCCCACAGGCCCACCGAACCACCGACCCGGTACGCGCCGCAGGCCGTGCCACCGTCGTAGGTCGGGTGGTTCATGTTGGGCAGACGACCCCAGGTGTTCGTGAGCGGGTCGTACTCCACCGCTTCGTTGGTCAACCGGAAGCCCGGCTGCACACCGCTGAGGAGCTGCAACTTGTCGTTGGCACCGGTGGCCCCCATGTTGGAGACGGCGTACGGCGCGTCCGCCACCGGCGTCCAGGCACCGGTGACCGGGTCGAAGCGGAACCCGGAGGCGACGGCTTTCTTGTTGCCCCCGTCGTACCCGCCGGCGCAGATGACCTGCCCGGCGATCCCGGCGCAGCCTGCCTTCATCACTGCGACCGGGTAGTCGGCGAGGCGGGTCCACGCGTCGCTGACCGGGTCGTACCGGTAGACCGTCGTGCCCTGCGCCGGGCAGGTGACGCTGCAACCGCCGACGAGGTACAGACGTCCGTCGAGGGTCGCCACCGAGGCGTCGCTGATCGGCTGCGGCAGGTCTGCCGCCCGAGCCCAGGAGTCCCGGACGGGGTCGTAGACGTACACAGTCCTGAGCTGCTCACCCTCGACACTGGTGCCGCCGATGACGTACATCTTGTCGTCGAGGAAGAGGCCCGCGGCGGTCGCGACCGCCTGCGGCATGTCGGCGATCGGGCTCCACTGGAGAGTCACCGGATCGTAGACGTACCCACTGCGGGTCATGCCTTCCAGGACCGCGTTGGTGCTCCCGCCCACCGAGTAGAGCTTGCCCGCGTGGTAGCCCGCGACGTTGTACACGATCGGGGTCGGGTAGTTGGCGATCGAGGTCCACGGCCCCACGTCGGCAGTGGCCTTCGCCTGGGTCGCCGGCTGGCTCGGCTGGACCGCCGACGCCTTCGGCGGCGGCCCCAACCTCATCTGCCCCATCTCGATGCGGCGCAGCGGGGCACCTGCCTGCCCGGCGAGCCCATGGCTGGTGGAGCTGACGACCTGCTCGCCCAGCTTGACGTGGACCGGGTGGGTGCCCTTGTTGGTGAAGGTGAGGGTGCGGGTTGCCGACTTCCCGAGCCGCGCGGTGACGTCGAGGCTCTTCCGGTCGACCGTCAACCGCCCGGCACGTAGCCGCCAGTCCAGGCTGGTGACGCGGTTCGGCTCCACGACGGTACGCGCCTCGGCAGTGACGTACCGGGGGTAGCTGACCGTCAACGTCGGCTCGGCCTGCGGGGAGAACAGCCAGTAGTGGCCGTCCGGCAGGTTCGGGTCACGCGGCGTCGCGGCGCTCGCCGAGAGCTCGGTCCGCGTCAACTTGTCGACCACCTTCGCGCCATTGATCGGGTCACCGGTGTTGTCGTCTCGCACCACGCCGGTGACGAGCCCACCGGGGGTCGGGTTGCAGGTCCCCACAGCGACGTCGTCCACCTGCCACAGCGCGACGCCGCTGCCGGCGTAGTGGAAGCGCAGCCGGGCCTGCGACCGGCCGGCAGCCTGTGGCAGTGCGACATCCACAAGCGCGATGGGGATGTTCTCGGTGGTCCGCTGCCAGACGTTGGACCAGGACCGGCCGGCGTCCACGCTCAGGTCGATGCCGATGCGTGCGGTCCCGCTCTCACCCAGGTACAGCGAATTGAACCTGAGCCGCGGCGCTTTCTCCCGGGACAGGTCGATCACCGGCGAGATGAGGTCGGTGTCCTCCGCCGCGCCGTCGTTCTGCCACGAGTCGGCGGTGGCGAAGTCGCCGGTGCCACCGGTGACGTTGTCCAGGTCGCCGGGTGCGTCGAACTGCCAGGCGTGCCCGCCGCCGAGGTTGTCGACGACCGTCCAGCCGGCCCGTTTGGCCGGGTCGGTCCAGCCTTCGAAGTCGGCCCGGAGCGAGTACCCGTAGCCGGGGGCGAGGCAGGCGACCTCGTCGATCTGCGCCTGGACGTTCTGGACGACCGCCCGATCACCCACCGGCACGTCGACGGTGCTGGCGCGGTAGCCGGGGTAGAGCGGGCTCACGGTCAGCCGGTACGTGGAGTTGACCGGCAGCGACAGCTCGTACCGGCCGTTCTTCGGGTTCGTGAACCACGGCCCGACCGGCAGACCGGGTGCGCTGATCATCGCGTAGAGGGGCCAGCCGTGTCCGGAACCGTCGGTGACCTTTCCGCTCACCGTGACCTCGGCGCTGACCTGGAGCCGGACGTCCCGGGTGACGGTGGCGTCGGCGGTGATGGTCGCCGACTCGGTCCCCACGAGGTAGCCGTAGAAGGAGACGGCGATCGTGTACTTACCGGCCGAGAGGGTGGCGGCGTAGCCACCGTCCGCGCCGCTGATCGCCGAACGGTGGGTAGGACCGTCGATCCGGACCTCGGCGCCAACGATCGGCTTGCCGGTCTTCGCGTCTACGACCTTGCCGGTGAGCCGGCCGGTCTCGCCGCGAGGCGCCGCCGCGATGGAGGCGTACACGTCGAGCTTGCCCTGCCCCCACACATTGTTCTTCTGCCGCGTGCCGCCGCAGCTCAGGTCGTCGACGTCGACGGCGACCTGGTCGAGCAGCTCGATGGTGCCCGCAACGTCGCCGATCAGATTGGGCGTCGCCGACCACAGCAGGGCGACCGCGCCAGCCACATGTGGGCTCGCCATCGACGTACCGCTTATCGCGTTGTATCCACCACCCGGGACGCTGGAGCGCACATTCACCCCGGGAGCCGCGATGTTGGGCTTGGAGATGCCGCCCGTGCCCGGGCCACGGCCGGAGAAGTAGCCGATCCGGCCATCCACGTCGTACGCGCCGGCGCTGTAGGTGGACGCGTAGTCACCTGGGCTGTCCGAGGTGTCGCAACCACGCTCGCCCGCGTTGCCGTTGGCGAACATCGGGAAGATGCCGGCGGCCCGCCAGTCCTCGACGATGTCGGCGAACCACGAGTCGGTAGCGGGACCGTCGTCGTCTCCCCACGAGTTGTTCACGATGTGCGGCCGCAGGTCCGGCCGTGGGTCCGCACCGGCCAGGTTCGTCGGTGCCAGCATCCACTGCGCCGACGAGAGCAGGGCGAAGTCGGTGCAGTGGCTGGTCTCGCAGCCCTTGGCCGCGATCCACCGGGCGCCGGGGGCGACGCCGACCCGGTTGCCCGGACCGCCGTCGCCAGCCATCGTGCCCACGGTGTGCGTGCCGTGGCCGTTGTTGTCGCAGGGCGTGAGCGATGGCGTGCCGCAGACCTGGGACGGGTCGTACCAGTTGTAGTCGTGCGAGACCCCGGCGTCACCCATGGCACCCCGGTACGAGGCGGCGAGCGCCGGGTGGTCGAACTGCACCCCGGTGTCGATGCTCCCCACCACGATGCCCTCGCCGCGGGTGCCATTCGCCCACACCCGGTCGGCACCGATGGCGTGGACGCCCCACTCCACCGAGTCGACGTCGGCGACCCGCTTCGCCTTCAACTGCTCCGGGACCTCGTACGTCCGTTGTGCCTGGATGGTCCTGACCTCGCCCTCCTTGGCCAGGGTCTCGGCCAGGTCCAGGCTGCCGTGCGCCACGTAGATCGCGTTCGAGGCGTAGAAGCTGTGGTACTCCACGCCCGCAGCCCGCAGCCGGCCGACGACGTCGGCCTGGCTGCTCTCGGCGGTCTTGCGCAGCGCCTCGACGACCGCCGTGCCGCGCTTGTTCCAGTCCTTGATGGCGGACGCCGCAGTGAGGTCGGCGCGGGCGTTGAGACGTACCCAGAAGGGTTGCACCGGAAGCTTTCCCATGCTGGCCCGCAGCTCCGGCTGGATCTTCTCCGGCGCGGCGACGGCGGGCCGGACGGGCCCGCCGGTCACCGTCGTGACGCTGACAACCAGGCCGAGCACCGCGACGAGGCCGATGAGCTGAGCCCATCGCGCACGCGAGGGACGTTGTTCGGACGGCAGCACGGGGTGCCTTCCCGGGCTCTCGGATTCTGCTGTGGGTGTCACGCTGCGCACTCTCCTCCGGCGATCGACTGAGAACACGCTCGCCGGCTGAGCCGATGGACCACATCCGCAGGCGCATCCGGCATCGACACAGGCTGTTATGGCGAGCGCGCTTGCCGACGATGCCACCGCCGCGGAGGTGGCAGAAGTCGCCTTGATGTCCGCTTCGCGCCAGCGGCGTGATGCGGATGGACAAGGACCCGCGGTTGCCGCACGATGAATCGGTGCTGTGGATCTTGGGAATTACGGCGTCCGAGCAGGCTCTCTACGAGTGGTTGCTCGAACACCCGGCCGTCGCACTCGACGCGCTCGACCGACTCGCCGCCGACCAGCCGTGGTTAGGGACGGCCCGTCCGCTGCTCAGCCGTCTTGAGGAGTTGGGGCTCGCGTGGCGGCTGCCCGGACCCCCCGCGCGCTTCCAGGCCGTCGCACCCGACAAGGTCACCGAAGTGCTGGCTCTCGGTGCGGAACGGACCCTGTCCCGAGCGCAGGCTCACCGCGCTCGACTGTCGACGATCTTCCGCCTCGCCGGAGGCCGGCACCACGCGGACGAACTCGTCGAGATTCTGCACGGCAAGAAGGCGATCAACCAAGCCTTCAACGACGTTCAGCTCAGCGCCGTGCACGAGGTGCGCATCTTCGATGCCCCGCCCTACGTCAGCGCCCCACCGGTGGTTGACGCGGTGGAGCTGGCGCTGCTCCGCCAGGGCATTCGTTATCGGGTCCTCTACGACCGGCGGGGCCTCGACGACCCCGACCGGCTCGCTAATTTCACTGAGGATCTCTCCGTCGGCGAGGAGATCCGGGTCTCCACCGTGCCGATCAAGTTGGTGCTCAGCGACCACCCGCTGGCCCTGATCCCGGTCCAGCTCGAGAACGTCGATTCCGCCATGCTCATCCGAGACCCGGCCCTGCTCGACGTGCTCGGGGCGCTGTTCGAAATCTCCTGGGACCAGGCGGTCCCCCTACAGGTACGCGACGGCCACCCACAACTCGTCGAAGTCGGGGACGCGCCGTCGCCGGCCGAGGGTGACCTGCTGCCCCTGCTCGCCGCCGGGTTGACCGACGCGGCGATCGCCGCGCAACAGGGCTGCACCGAGCGCACCGTACGTCGCCGGGTCAGCGCGATGATGCGGAGGCTGGGCGCGGCGAGCCGGTTCCAGGCCGGCTACCAGGCCATTCGCCGCGGTTGGATCACCACCTCCGCAGACGTGGCCTGACCATGCCGGCGCACCCAGACGCCAAGCTCGCTGCCGCCGGCCTGAGCCCGGTCGAATCCGCGGCGTACGAGTTGGTCGTCGCCGAGCCCGGCCGGACGGTGGCCGACCTCGACCGGTCCTGGATCCGACCCGAGCCACTGCGCGGGGCGCTCGCCGCACTGCGCACCGCAGGGCTCGTGCTGGCCGGGGACGACGACCCGCCGACCTACCTCGCCGTCGATCCGGCGGTGGCCCTCGACGCGCCGATCCGAGAGTACGAGCGGCAGTTGCAGGCCGCCCGCGAACACCTTCAGCGCCTGGCGGCGGTGCACCGCGCGCACGACAGCCCGGTCGACTCGACCGCCGTGCTGGAGGTAGTCAGTGGGCGGAGCGCGGTGCTGGAACGACTGGCCTACCTACAACGCGCCGCGCGGGTCGAGATCCGGTGCCTGGACAAGCCCCCGTACCTGGCTCCGTTGACGACGAGCGTCAGCGTCGAACTGCTCCGGCGTGGCGTCCGCTCACGCACCGTCTACGAGCGGTCGTCCCTGGAGCAGCCGGGCGCCCTGCACGGGCTCGAACAGCTCGTCGCCGCCGGCCAGCAGGCCCGGGTCCTGCCGGCCCTTCCAGTCAAGCTCTACCTCGCCGACGACCGCCATGGCCTGCTCGTGCGCAGACCCGGCGACGAGGGCGAGAACGCCGTCCTGCTGCGCCCCTGTGCGCTCCTCGACGCCCTGAATCACCTCTTTGAGGGGCTGTGGCGATCCGCTCTGCCGCTGCAACCCGCCACGGCCTCGCCGTCGAGTCACCGCCCTCCGGTCGAGCACGGGCGACTCGTCGCGCTCCTACTCTCCGGGCTCACCGACCAGGCGACCGCGCGTCAACTCGGCGTCGGCTACCGCACCGCGCAGCGCCACATCGCGAACCTGATGGCCGCCCTCGGCGCGCGTACGCGCTTTCAGGCCGGCGTGCAGGCCGCGCGCCGGGAACAGCACCTGCCGTAGCGGGTGATGGAGCTCGTCAGCAGCCGCACGCACCTCCGCAGCAGCCACCGCCGGAGGGGGCCGGGGCGCCATCTGCGCCACGGCCGGTGACCGCGACGGCGGAGAGCAGCTTCACGGTGTCCAGGTGGCCCTGCGGGCAGGCGGCCGAGTCGCCGGCCTGCGCCATTGGGCGGTTGACCTCGAAGGTGTCGCCGCAGGCGCGGCAGCGGAACTCGTACCGGGGCATGCCACCCAGGGTACGTGGATCTGACGGCTGGCGGAGCATGGGTGATACTCGACGGGTGGTGGACGGCAAGGACGACAAGCGTGTGCAATCGTTACGACCGGCCGCGCCGCTGGACGGGCCACTCGAAGGCTCGGGGGCCGCGCCCGATCCGGTGCGCGCGGTGCCCCGCCCGCGCCGCCCCTGGCTGAGCGGCCGTTCGGCAGATACGCCAACCACGCCACCGGCCACACCGCCGCAGACACCGGCAGCCAAGCCCACCCCGACCGAAGCCACCCCGACCGAAGCCACGCCGGCCGAGGACGCGAAGGCCGACGCCCCCGCGAAGGCCGACGGTGCTGACGAGCTGACGAAGACCACTGTGGACGAGGTGCCGGTCGTCCCGGCGTCCGACCCGGCTCGTCGGCGGCGCGCGCAGTTCGCGCACGCGCTACGTCTGCCGCCGCGCCGGGTAGCGACCTCCGCCGCCCGCGCGACCCGCGCCTGGGCTGGCCGGCCGAGTGGTCGGCTGACCCTGCCCGGTCTCTTCCTGCTGGCGCTCGTGGCCGCGACCGCCGCGGCGGGTGCGCTGCTCGTGCCGGCCGCGATCCGCGCACCACGTCCGGTCGCGGCCGACGCGTCCGCCGCGCCGACCGCAGTGGCACCGCCAGCGGTGCCGTCCGGCCTACCCACCGGGCCGTTACCGACCGGGCCGCTGCCCACCGGGCCACTGCCGACCATCCCACTGCCCGGCGGCGGGCTGCCCGGCAACGGGCTGCCGACCGGGCCGGCGATCGGTGGTCGACCGTCGGACGCCCTGGCCGGCTGGGCGCAGCAGGTCGGCGCGAAGGTCGGCGTACCCGCGGTCGCCATGCAGGCGTACGGCTACGCCGAGCTGGTGCTCGCCCAGACCAACCGCAGCTGCGCGCTGAGCTGGACCACGCTGGCCGCGATCGGGCAGGTCGAATCGGGGCACGGCTCGGCCAACGGCGCGCAGTTGAGGCAGGACGGCAAGGCGCTGCCGAAGATCATCGGGCTGCCGCTGGACGGGCAGGGCGGTCGGATGCGGATCATCGACACCGACCGCGGGGAGCTCGACGACGACAAGGTCCTCGACCGGGCGATCGGCCCGATGCAGTTCATCCCGACCACCTGGCTGGAGATCGGCGCGGACGCCGACAACGACGGGGTGAAGGACCCACACGACCTGGATGACGCCGCGTTGGCAGCAGGAAACTACCTCTGCAAGGGCGGCCGAAACCTGAGCATCCCGGGCGACTGGTGGAACGCGATTCTCTCCTACAACGACGTCCGGCGGTACGCCCAGGACGTCTACGACACCGCGAATCGGTACGGACGGGCCAGTCGGTTGTGAAGTGATCGTCTCGATACGTTGGAGAACTGGACACTTCCCCCGGGCAGCTGTTAGCGGCAAGCTAGACGGGTGATGGTGCGCGAGTGGGACCCCAGGACCGCGTCGTCCGCCGAGATCGCGTCGCTGCTGGCCACGCTGAACGCGGTCCTGGCGGCCGATCTGCCGCAGGACCCGCCCTGGCGGGAGACGTCGCTGCGGGAATACCTCGCCGAGGTGATGCCCGGCGAGCGGCGGATCTCCTGGGTCGCCCAGGCGGAGTCGACCGATCCGGGCGACCCCGGGGCGGTGCTCGGCCAGGTCCACGTGCTTCTCCTCGGTGACATCGGCGTGCTCGAGGTGCTGGTGCACCCGTCCGTGCGGCGCACCGGCCTCGGTCGTGACCTGGTGTTGCGTGCCGCGCGCCGGGTCTACCAGGAGGGCTTCCGGTCGATCGGGGTGGAGGTCGTCGGCGACACGCCCGCAGTCGGGTTCTACGAGTCGCTCGGCTTCACCCGGGAGTACGTGGAGACACGCAGCGTCCTCGACCTGACCGCGGTGGACTGGGCCGAGCTGGCCGAGATGGCCACCGGCATCGGGTCGGGCTACCACCTGGAGTTCTTCCCCGGCGGGCCGCCAGACGACCTGATCGAGGCGTACGCGCGGGCCAAGGCCGAGGTGCGCGACGTCGACGACGGTGAGCTGCGCCCCAGCTCATACGACCCGGAGCGGCTGCGCGACAGCCTCGACACGCTGCACCGGCGGGGCATGAAGCCGTACATCGTGCTCGCCCGGCACGAGCAGAGCGGCGAGGTGGCCGGCCTGACCGAGGTGGTGGTGCCGGCGCAGCATCCGACCCGCGCCGACCAGTACGACACGATCGTCGCGCAGGATCACCGGGGCTACGGCATCGATCGGGCGATCAAGGCACGGATGCTGCTGGAGCTGCGCTCCGCCGAGCCGGAGCTGATCGAGGTGCAGACCTGGAACGCGCAGGCCAACGAGGCGATGCTGAAGGTCAACGCGGAGCTGGGCTACCGCCCCGACCGGGACTGGTGCGAATACAGCGTCGACGTCGCCGAGCTGGTGCACCGCCTCGATCCGCCGCGCTGAGGGAATTCACGAAACTGTCCATTAGGGGATGGACGGTGGACAGGCACGCACCTTAACGTGCGTTGACTCCCATCCACCCATCGTGGAGGCCCTATGCGCCCGCGCCGCTCAATCGCCGCGCTCGCGACCGCCACCGCCGCCGTGACTATCACGGCGCTCGGTGTCACACCCACCGCGGCCAGCGCTGCGCCCACCGACCTGTTCATCTCCGAGTACGTCGAGGGTTCGTCGAACAACAAGGCGATCGAGCTGTTCAACGGCACCGGCGCCGCCGTCGACCTGACCGCCGGCGGCTACCAGTTGCAGCTCTACTTCAACGGCTCCACCACGGCCACCACGATCGCCCTGACCGGCACCGTGGCGGCCGGCGATGCGTTCGTGTTCGCCAGCGCCTCGGCCGGGGCCGCCATCCTCGCCCAGGCCGACCAGACCACCGGGGCGAGCCTCTTCAACGGCGACGACGCGATCGTGCTGCGCCGGGGCGCCACCGTGCTCGACTCGATCGGCCAGGTGGGCGTCGACCCGGGCACCGAGTGGGGTGCCGGCGTCACCAGCACCGCGGACAACACCCTGCGCCGGTTGCCGAGCCTGACCAGCGGTGACACCGACCCGTCGGACGCGTTCGACCCCGCCACGCAGTGGGCCGGCTTCCCCGTCGACACGTTCGACGGGCTGGGCGCGCACACCGTGGACGGCGGTGGCCCGGTCGACGTACCGGCCACGCTGACCTGTGGTGGCCCGCTGGTCACCGCCGCCGGCACGGCAGCGAGCCGCGAGGTGACCGCCGCCGACCCTGACGACACGATCGTCGACCTGGCGGTGACCACGATCAGCCCGAGCCCGACCTCCGGTTCGATCACCCGCACCGCGTTCACCCCGGCCGGCGAGGTGGGCGGCACCGCCCGCGCCACGGTCGGCGTGAGCGCCGACCTGACCGCCGGGGCGTACACCGTCACCCTCACCGCGACCGACGCGGGCGGTGGCACCGCAAGCTGCGCACTCACCGTGCAGGTGACCCGGGAGCTGACCGTCGGCGAGGTGCAGGGTCCGACCACCGACGCCGAGGCCGGTCCGACCGACCGGTCGCCGCTCGCACCGGCGAGCGGCAACGGCACGAGCAGCACGCTGTACGACGTACGCGGCGTGATCACCCAGTTGACCCTGGCTCGCACCTCGGCCGGGGCGGATCAGCACGGGTTCTTCCTGCAGAGCCGCGTCGGCGACACCGACGGCGACCCGACCAGTTCCGACGGCATCTTCGTGTTCATGGGCACGTTCACCTCGCTGATCGGCGGTTACCTGCCGACGGTCGGCGACGAGGTCGTGCTGCGGGCCCGGGTGTCGGAGTACTACAACCTCACCCAGCTCTCCGGCGCGTCGCTGGTCCGCCGGATCGGCGGCGGCCTGGCCGTGGACACCGCAGTCGCGGTGACCGACGCGGTGCCGCCGGCCGTGCTGACCGACGCGCAGCGTTTCTGGGAGCGGCACGAGGGCTCCCGGATACGCGTACGCGCAGGTAGTGGCGCGGTGAGTGGCCGAGACGTCTTCTCCTCGACCGCCGACGCGGAGCTGTGGGTGGTCGACCGTGACGACCCGCTGCTGGACCGCGCCGACCCGTACTCCCGGCGGGTCTTCCGTGATTCGCACCCGCTGGACAACGACCCGACCCGCCGCTTCGACGACGGCAACGGTCAGCGGACGCTGCTCGGCAGCATGGGCGTGAAGGCCACCGCCGGGGACAGCGCCGCGCTGCTCCCGCCGGCGCACACCTTCGACACACTGCGGGCAGACGCGGTGGGCGGGGTCTACTACTCGTTCGAGAAGTACGGCGTCCAGGTCGAGCGGGCGGAGTTCGCCGCCGGGGCCGACCCGTCGAAGAACAACCCGCCCAAGCCGGCCGACCGGTCGCAGGAGGTGGCCGTCGCCACCTACAACGTGGAGAACCTGTACGACTACCGCGACGACCCGTTCGACGGCTGCGACTTCGCTGGTAACACCGGCTGCGTGGGCGTCGACCCGCCGTTCGACTACGTCCCGAGCAGCGAGGCGGAGTACCGCGAGCAGTTGGCCGCGCTCGCCGACCAGATCGTCAAGGATCTGCACGCACCGGATCTGATCCTGGTGCAGGAGGCCGAGGACCAGGACATCTGCACGGTCTCCGGCGCTGCGCTGAGCTGCGGTGACACCAACAACGCCGATGGCGCCCCGGACAGCATCCAGGAGTTGGCGCTCACCGTGGCGGCGGTCGGCGGGCCCACGTACGCCGCTGCCTATGACCGGACCGGCGCGGACGCCCGCGGTATCACCGCCGCCTTCCTGTACCGCACGGACCGGTTGTCGCTGGCGGCCGCGACGGCGACCGACCCGCTGCTCGGCTCGGCACCGACCGTCCAGTACCGCGCTGCGGGGTTGCCGGCCAACGCCGACGTGCAGAACCCGAAGGCCCTCAACGCGGTGTTGCCATCGGATGTGGACACGTCGACCGGTCGGGACGGGACCAACGTCTTCACCCGTGCGCCGCAGCTGGGCAAGTTCAGTGTGGCTGCGGCACCCGGCTCGACCGAGCGGTTCACCCTGTACGCGCTCAGCAACCACTACTCCTCCGGCCCGGACAGTCGGGTCGGGCAGCGGCGGGAGCAGGCACGCTACGGCGCGGCGATCGTCACCGCGATCGAGGCAGCCGACCAGAACGCCCGGGTGGTCTACGGCGGGGACCTGAACGTCTTCCCCCGCCCGGATGATCCGATCGCCACCGGTGACCAGCCCACCCCGTCGGACCAGCTCGCCCCGCTCTACGAGGCGGGCCTGCACAACCTGTGGGACAACCTGGTCGCGGACGTGCCGGCGTCGGCCTACTCGTACAGCTTCGAGGGCCAGGCGCAGACACTCGACCACTTGTTCGTCAACGACGCGCTCTACGGTGACCTGGTGCAGGTGCGGGCGGCGCACATCAACGCCGACTGGCCGGCGGAGTTCGCCGGTGACGGGTCACGGGGTTCCAGCGACCACGACCCGCAGGTGGCCCGCTTCCGGTCCCGGGCGTCGTTGACGGTGGCTGACGCGACGGTGGTCGAGGGCAACCAGGGCACCCGGCAGCTCACCTTCACCGCGACCGTGTCCCGGCCGCTGTCCCAGTCGGTGCTGCTCTGTGCGGCCACCGTCGGCCTCACGGCGCAGGCAGGCTCGGACTTCGACCCGTACGCCGGCTGCAAGGTGTTGCCCGCCGGCCAGACGTCGGTGGCGTTCCCGGTGACCGTGCGCGGCGATCGCAAGCGGGAGTCGGACGAAAAGCTGACCCTGCTGGTAGCCGGCGTGCCCGGCCTGCGGCTGGCCGACCCGCTAGCGACCGGAACGATCACCAACGACGACTGATCGCGGAATGTAGTGGACGAGGCCCGCCGACTCGAATCGAATCGGCGGGCCTCGTCCACTTCTGGGTCAGCGGTATCGCCAGAGCTGTGGTGGCGGCGGATCGCCACGGTGCCGGGCTACGCGCACCTCCCATTGGCTGCGCCGACGCATCGCGTCCCGGATCTCACGATTGCGGTAGAACGTCTCGGGCGGTCGGGCCAGCCCGTAGATGTCCGCCCACCACTCCCCGGGCTCGGGGTCGAGGATGGTGTCGAGATGCGACGGGTAGCGGCGCCCTGCCCCGTCGCGCGTGTCTTCCCAGTCCCGCATCGGCCTGAGCACCCGACCGAATTCGTCGACGACGGCCAGTCGACATCCCACGACCCCGATGATCCGGCGGAGCAGGTCGATGCTCGGGACAGTCCGACCGGCCTCGATGCGGCCAATTGTCGCGTGGTGCACCCCCGCCCACCGGGCCAGCTCGCGCTGGCTCAGGTCAGCGTGACGGCGGATCGCCCGGACGATGCCAACGACCGGCCACGGAGCGTCCGACGGCTCGCTGAGTATGACTTTCCGCTGCGCGAGGCTGGGGCTCGGACCGTCGGCGATCCAGCTGTCGGCGCTGGATGCTCCTGCATCCGGGGGCATCGGTGACTCGTCCATGCCGTCACCGTCCCGGCTCGCTCCGTTCCTCGCAATCCCGTCTGGCGGGCCTGTGGACAACGGAGCGACCTGTGGATAACCGGGCGCCCATCACCGTAGGGGTTGAGCGGCACGTCCTCGCCGCCACGGAGCAGGGCCTTCAGTCCCAAGACCTTCCCTTTGCTCTGCACCCCAATACGCACCGGTCGCGGACCGTAGCCGTCGCACCCGCGGGTGCAGAGCAAAGGCTGGCGCGGAGGTGTGCGGGCCAGGGATCGGCCGGGCGGCTCACCTCGGTCGGGGCCGCGTCCAGCCGTCAGGGCCGCGCGGGGCCGCACGGCGGGGCGGGCCGCTCAGTAGCGCTGGCGGAGCAGGTTGGCGGCCTCGACCGCCCAGTAGGTGAGGATGACCTGCGCGCCGGCCCGCTTGATCGAGGTGAGCGTCTCCAGCATCACCCGCTCCCGGTCGATCCAGCCGTTCGCAGCGGCCGCCTCGACCATCGCGTACTCGCCGGAGACCTGGTAGGCGGCGACCGGAACGTCCACCGCAGCCCGCACCGCCGACACCACGTCGAGGTAGGGCAGCGCCGGCTTGACCATCACCAGGTCGGCGCCCTCGGCGACGTCGAGCGCCACCTCACGCAGCGACTCGCGCAGATTGGCCGGGTCCTGCTGGTAGGTGCGCCGGTCGCCCTCCAGCGCCGACTCCACCGCGTCGCGGAACGGGCCGTAGAAGGCGGAGGCGTACTTCACGGCGTACGCCAGCACCGAGACGTCCTCGTGCCCGGCGGCGTCGAGCGCCCTGCGTACCACGCCGACCTGGCCGTCCATCATCCCGGACGGCCCGACCATGCCGACCCCGGCGGCGGCCTGGGCCACCGCCATCTCGGCGTAGGCGGCCAGGGTCGAGTCGTTGTCGACCTCACCGTCTCCGGTGAGCAGCCCGCAGTGCCCGTGCGAGGTGAACTCGTCCAGGCACAGGTCGCTCATCACCACCGTGGCGTCGCCTACCTCGGCAGCCACGTCGCGAATGGCGACGTTCAGGATGCCGTTCGGGTCGATGCCGCCGGAGCCGGTCGGGTCCCGCTGCTCCGGCACGCCGAAGAGCATGATCCCGCCGACACCGGCCTGGACCGCCTCGACCGCTGCCTTGCGCAGCGAGTCCCGGGAGTGCTGGAGCACTCCCGGGAGCGACGCGATGGCGCGGGGCTCGGTCAGCCCCTCCTTGACGAACATCGGCACGACCAGCTCGGCCGGGTCGACCCGGGTCTCGGAGACCAGCCGGCGGATCGCCGGGGTGCGGCGCAGCCGGCGGGGCCGGATCTCGGGGTACGACATGGCGGGCCCTCCTCGAACGACTACCGGAAGCGCAGAGCGGTCGGCCCCTGCACCTTCGAGCCACGGCGCTGCTTGGCCGGCATGGCGGCCAGCTTCTCGCGCAGCTCAACGGCGTAGGCGGCGAGCGCCTCCACCAGGTCGGGCACCGAGGCGTGCGGCGGCTGGACGTCGACCCGC
Organism: Micromonospora chokoriensis; assembly: GCF_000718555.1. Classification (GTDB taxonomy): domain Bacteria; phylum Actinomycetota; class Actinomycetes; order Mycobacteriales; family Micromonosporaceae; genus Micromonospora; species Micromonospora chokoriensis_B. Next base: position 396,028 of record NZ_JOAN01000015.1, on the reverse strand, counting down.
AGGCCGAACTCCGTCGCGGTCTCCGCCGTCTTGGGCCCAATGACGGCAACAACGGTCCGGGCGTGCGGCTTCCCGGCGATGCCGACCAGGTTGCGCACGGTGGAGGACGAGGTGAAGAGCACCGCGTCGAACCCGCCCGACTTGATCGCGTCCCGGATCTCGGCGGGCGGCGGCGCGGCCCGCACCGTCCGGTACGCGGTCACGTCGTCGACCTCCCAGCCACGCTCGGTGAGCCCGGCGGCGAGCGTCTCGGTGGCGATGTCGGCGCGCGGCAGCAGCACCCGGCCCACCGGGTCGAGGATCTCGTCGTGCGGAGAGAACTCGGCCAGCAGCCCCTCGGAGGACTGATCCCCGGCGGGGATCAGCTCCGGCTGGATGCCGAACGCGCGGACCGCGTCCGCCGTGGCCTCACCGATGCAGGCGATCTTGACGCCGCCGAAGTGCCGGGCGTCGAGGCCGTGCTCGGCGAACTTCTCCCAGACCGCGCGGACCGCGTTCACCGACGTGAAGATCACCCAGGCGTACCGGCCGTCGACCAGGCCCTTGACGGCCCGCTCCATCTGCGCCGGGGTACGCGGCGGCTCGACCGCGATGGTCGGCACCTCGCACGGGATCGCCCCGTACGCGCGCAGCCGGGCACTCATCGCACCGGCCTGCTCCTTGGTACGGGGTACGAGCACCTTCCAGCCGTACAGCGGGCGGTTCTCCCACCAGCTCAGCTTGTCGCGCTGCCCCACCCCGACACCGACGGTGAGCACCACCCGGCCGGTGAAGCCGAGCGCGGCGGCCACGAAGCTGTCCACGGTCGACGTGGTCGTGTACTGGGTCTCGCCGGTGCCGTCGCCGGTCACCCCGACACCGGTGGTGCCGTCGACCCCGGCGGCGAGCAGCCCGTCCCGGACGGCGGCGAGGTCACCGGCGTCCACGGCGAGCGCGAGCGAGCCCCGGCCGACGGCCGTGGCCAGCGCCTCGAAGTCCAGTGCGCTGACGTCCTCGACGTCGGCGGCGGTACGCACACCCGGCAGCGGGACGCCCGCGTAGGTGGCCACACCCTCGGCCTGGCCGACGCCGGGCACCACCTCGAAGTGGGCGGCGGTGCGGGCCACGGCCTGCACCTCCTTGACCACCGAGTCGTGCCCGAACGGGTCGCCGGCGACCAGGTGCACCGCGTTCAGCCCGGAACGGGCCGCGGAGATCAGCACCTTCGCCACGTCCCCCGGCGCGCCCTCGGCCGGGGTGAACTCGGCATCGTCGGAGGCCTCGGCGCGCACGACGGCGAGCAACGACTCCGGGACTCCCCGGTCGTAGATCACCTGGTCGGCGTCGACCAGGGCGTCGTGGGCCCGACGGGTCAGCAGGCCGGGGTCGCCGGGGCCAGCCCCGACGAACGCGATACGGCCGACGGGCTTACGGGTGCGGGTCATTCTGTGCTCCCAAATTGCTGGGTCCCCGGGCCGGTGTGTCCTTCGTGGCCGAGGATCGAGTCGGCGCCGAGGTCGAGGAGTTCGGCGGCGAGTGCCTTACCGATCTCCGCCGCGTCGGCGGGCGTTCCGGTGCGGGACAGCCGAAGGTCACGAGTGCCGTCCGGGCTGATCACCGCCCCGCGCAGGTAGATCTCATCGCCGTCGTCGCCTTCGGCGAGTTCGGCGTAGGCGGCGACGGGTGCGCTGCACCCGGCCTCCAGGGTTGCCAGAAACGCGCGTTCGGCGGTGACCGCGGCACGCGACGGTGCGTGGTCGAGCACTGCCAGCAGCTCGACCAGATCCTGGTCGTCGACCCGGCACTCCACGGCCAGCGCACCCTGAGCGGGGGCGGGCAGCATGAGCATCGGGTCCAGCGTCTCGGTGATCGCGTCGGCCCGACCGATTCGGGCCAAACCGGCCCGGGCCAGAACGACGGCGTCTAGGTCGGCATCGGGGCCGAGCACCCGCGCGAGGCGGGTGTCGATGTTGCCGCGAATCGGGGTGACGTCCAACTGCAGGCCGAGGGCGTGCAGTTGGGCGATCCGGCGCAGCGCGCCGGTGCCGACGGTGGCCCCGGGCGGCAACTCGGCGAGCGTCCGGCCGCCGCGGGCGACCAACGCGTCGCGCGGGTCCAGCCGGGCCGGCACCGCGGCGATGTGCAGCCCATTGGCGACAGCCGTGGGCAGATCCTTGTAGGAGTGCACCGCGAAGTCGATCGTCCCGGCGGTCAGCGCGTCGCGCAGCGCGGAGACGAACACCCCGACGCCGAGCCGGTGTACCGGCGCGCTGGAGCGGTCGCCTGCGGTGACCACCTCGACCAGCTCGACCGGGCGGCCGGTGGCGGCCGTGAACGCCTCGGCGATCTGGCCGGACTGGGCCATCGCCAGCGTGCTACCCCGGGTGCCGAGGCGCAGGGGGGCGGTCATCGCGCACCTCCGGTTGGTGGGGTCGGCTCGGTGGCGTCGGCTCCGGACACCGGGTTGGTGCCGGGCAGCGCCAGGCCGAGGTCGGGGATCAGCACGTCCGGGACGGTGTCGACCGGCGAGGTCTGCGGCACCTCAAGGTCGAACAGCTCACGCAGCAGTGCCGCGTACTGGTCGCCACCGGGCTCCGCGGCCAACTGGCGGACCTTGACGGTGGGCTGGTGCAGCAGCCGCTGCACGACCCGGTGCACCGTGCGGGCCACCTCGGCCCGCAGGTCGTCGCCGAGGTCGGGGCGACGCTGGGCCAGCCGGCGCAGCTCGGCGGTGACCACGTCGTCGGCCCGGCCGCGCAGCGCGGCCACGGTGGGTGCCACGTCGGCACCGCGCAACCAGGTGAGGAAGCTCTCCACCTCGCCGAGCACGATGCGTTCGACGGCGGCGGCGTCGGCAGCCGCCGGACCGTCGGCGAGCAGCGCCGCCATCCGGTCGATGTCGATCACCTCGACGCCGGGAAGCTCGGCGACCCCCGCCTCGACGTCACGCGGGACGGCCAGGTCGAGCAGGACCAGCGGACCCCGGGCCGGGTCGCGATCGGCCAGCGCCCCGCTGACCACCGCCCGGGTGAGGACCGGTTCAGTGGACGCGGTGGCGGCCACTACGATGTCCACTGTGGAGAGGGTGGCGGCTAGCTCGGCCATCGGCGCGGCGCTCGCCCCGTACGACTCGGCGAGCCGGACTGCCCGGTCGGCGCCCCGGTTGCTGACGGTGAGCGGCCCGGCACCCAGTCGGGACAGCGTGGCCACCCCGAGCGAGCCCATCGCGCCGGCGCCGACCACCAGGGCCGGGTGGCCGACGAGGTCGCCATCGAGGTGCCCGGCCGCCAGCTCCAGCGCGGCGGTGACGACGCTCTGGCCAGCCCGGTCGATGCCGGTCTCGGCGTGGGCCCGCTTGCCGACCCGCAACGCCTGCTGCATCAGCTCGTGCAACAGCCGACCAGCCGAGTCGGCGCCGGTGGCCCAGTGGTACGCGTCACGCAGCTGGCCGAGGATCTGCGCCTCGCCGACCACCATCGAGTCCAGACCGGTGGCGACTCGGAAGACGTGGTCCACGGCGGCGGTGTCGTAGTGCACGTACAGGTGACTGGCGAGCGTCGTGGGTGTGCTGCCGGCCTGCTCGGCCAGCACGGCGCACACGTCGCCGAGCCCACCGTGGAAACCGGACACGGCGGCGTAGACCTCCACCCGGTTGCAGGTAGAGACGATCACCGCCTCGGCCACGTACGGCTGGGCGACCAGGCGGTCGAGTGTGCGGGTCAGGTCGGCGGGGGGCACGGCCAGCTGCTCCAGCGTGGCGACCGGGGCGGTCCGGTAGGACGCGCCGACGACGAGCAGTTTCACGTGCCGATCGCCTCCTGGGTGTCGGTGGCCGCGAACCCGCCCGGCAGGGCGGTGAGAGCGGACCCGCCGGTGGCGGGCAGCGCGGTCAGCGACGCCTTGCGGTGCTCGTGGAAGGACAGAATCTGCAGCTCGATGGCGAGGTCGACCTTGCGCACGTCGACCCCCTCCGGAACCGAGAGTACGCACGGCGCGAAGTTGAGGATGCTCGTCACGCCGACGGCGACCAGTTGGTCGGCGACCTGCTGGGCTGCGGCAGCCGGGGTGGCGATCACGCCGATCGCGAGGGATTCTTCCGCCGCGACCGTCGGCAGGTCGTCGACATGCCGGACTACCAGGCCGTTGATCTCCTCGCCGACCCGGGAGGGATCGGCGTCGAGCAGTGCGGCGATCCGGAAGCCCCGGCTCGCGAAGCCGTCGTAGCCGGCCAGAGCGTGACCGAGATTACCCACGCCAACCAGGGCGACCGCCCGACGTTGGGTGAGCCCGAGCACATACTCGATCTGCTCGATCAGGAGCGCGACGTCGTAGCCGACGCCCCGGGTGCCGTACGAGCCGAGGTGGGAGAGATCCTTACGAAGCTTGGCGGAGTTGACCCCGGCGGCGGCCGAGAGACCCTCGCTGGAGACCGTCTCATGCCCGGTGTCGGCGAGGTTGTGCAGCGCGCGCAGATATTCCGGGAGCCGAGCGACGGTCGCCTCGGGCAGATCCGGGAGCGCTGGTACGGCACCGGCGCGGCCGGGCGCGCCTGGGTGACGGTGCTGACTCATGAGACTCCGTGCGGTGCGATCCTCGGCCAACTCTGCTGGTCGGCCGTTAGTGGACTCCCGCTGGCGACCGAGGTTGCCGGCTGTGCTAGCAGGGCGCGTCGGAGTCACAGCGTAGGCGCTTGTGAAGACGTGCACAAATCGCGATCTTGCCGCTGCGTGACGCGACCTCACCAGCACCTCCATTCCACAAGATCGATTTAACGGCTCGGTCGGCTCACCGCCCGGGCGATTATTGCTCAATCCCGACTTCTCTGACCAATCCCGCGCCGGGCCTGGCTCGGGGTCGTGCCGGTGGTGGTAGGGACAGCACTACGAGGGAGAGGCGGGACTTCGGGATGGGGACACCGAGCCCAGCTGCCTAGCCTTTGGGCATGACCGCCGTTGCCGCCACCAGCGACCGACCGACGCTGGCACCGAGCATCCCTCGCCAGCTCTTCGTCGACTCCGGGTACCTATTGCTCGGCCTGCCCCTGGCGGTGGCGAGCTTCATCGTCCTCATCGTCGGCCTCGCGGTCGGTATCGGTCTGGTGGTCACGGTGATCGGCCTGCCGATCCTCAGCGGCACCCTGTACGCCGCCCGTGGGCTGGCCGACATCGAGCGGCTGCGGCTGCCCGCGGTGCTCCGGCAGCCCCGGATCCGGCCGCACTACCGGCTGCCCGAGGCCGGCGCGAACGCCTGGCGGCGGATCTTCGTGCCGATGCGGGACGCCCAGTCCTGGCTCGACCTGGCGCACGGCATCCTGCGGCTGATCGCGGCGGTGGGCACCTTCGTGGTGGCCGTGGCGTGGTGGGCCGCCGCGATCACCGGCTCGCTCTACTGGGCCTACGACTGGGCCCTGCCCCGAGCCGACGGCGAGGGCGACCAGGACCTGGCGCAACTGCTCGGCCTGGGTGACTCGACCACCGCCCGAATCGGCCTGTACACCGCGCTCGGGGTGTTCTTCCTGATCACCCTGCCGATCGTGGTGCGGGGTTGTGCGCTGCTCCAGGCCAGCTTCGCCAAGGCCATGTTGACCGGCGTGGCCGAGATGCGCGACCGGATCACCGTGCTGGAGGAGCAGAAGAGGGCCGCCGTGTCCGCCGAGGCCTCCGCGCTGCGCCGGTTGGAACGCGACATCCACGACGGCCCCCAGCAGCGCCTGGTCCGCCTGGCGATGGACCTCAGTCGGGCCCGGATGCAGCTCGCCTCGGACCCGGAGGCGGCCGGCCGCACCATCGACGAGGCGGTCGCCCAGACCCGGGACACGCTGGCCGAGCTGCGGGCGCTGTCCCGGGGCATCGCGCCGCCGATCCTGGTCGACCGGGGCCTGCCCAGCGCCCTGGCCGCGATCGCCGGCCGTGGGCTGATCCCGATCGAGCTTCAGGTCGACCCGCAGCTCGGCACCCCGGCCGGGCGGCTCGACCCGGCGGTGGAGAACACCGCGTACTTCGTGGTGTCCGAGGCGCTGACAAACGTCGCCAAGCACAGCCGGGCCACCGAGGCCACGGTGGCCGTGGCCCGCCACGACACCCACCTGCAGGTGCGGGTGGGCGACGACGGGCAGGGTGGCGCGCACCTGGCCAAGGGGCACGGGCTGGCCGGCATCGCCGACCGGGTCCGGGCCGCCGGCGGCGAACTGATGGTGGTCAGCCCGACCGGCGGCCCCACCGAGATCCGCGCGGAGCTGCCCCTGTGAGCGCGAGGAGTGGGCCGGGTCCGCGAGCCCCGCAGTCGCGAATAAGGGAAATGCTGTGACCGATCCGGCACCGCGCAGAGCCCGCACGACGGGCCGGACGTGGTAGACAACACAGCCATGCGCATCGTGATCGCCGACGACGCCGTCCTGCTCCGGGAGGGGCTGGTCCGGCTACTGACCGAGAGCGGGCACCAGGTGGTGGCCGCCGTCGGGGACGGTGACGCCCTGGTCGAGGCGGTGGTCGAGCACCGGCCCGACGTGTCGATCGTCGACGTCCGGATGCCGCCCACGCACACCGACGAGGGGCTGCGGGCTGCGGTGGAGGCACGCCGGCTGGTGCCGCGTACCCCGATCCTGGTGCTCTCCCAGTACGTCGAGGTCTCGTACGCCGATGATCTGCTCGCCACCACCGGCGGCGCCGGCGGCGGGATCGGCTACCTGCTCAAGGACCGGGTCGCCGCGATCGACGAGTTCCTGGACGCGCTGCGCAGGGTGGCCAGCGGTGGCACGGTGCTCGACCCGGAGGTGGTCGGTCAGCTCTTCGCTCGCCGCCGCCGCGACGACCCGCTGCGGGAGCTGACCCCCCGCGAGCGCGAGGTGCTCGCCCTGATGGCCGAGGGGCGCTCGAACACCGCCATCGCCCGAGCCCTGGTGGTCAGCGACGGCGCGGTGGAGAAGCACGTGCGCAACATCTTCACCAAGCTCACCCTTCCACCGGACACCGAGCAGCACCGGCGGGTGCTGGCCGTCCTCACCTATCTACGAAACTGATTTCCCCGGCCAGGGCCACCGCGTCGGTGAGGGTGTCGGCCACCGGGTGACCGGAGGCGCGCAGCCGCGCCGGATCGGTGAACCCGCCGGTGTAGAGCACGGCACGGCCACCCACCGCGAGCGCCGCGTCCGCGTCGTCGATGGAGTCGCCGATCAGCACCACCGAGGCGCCGTCCACGCCCAGCTCGGCCAGGTGCAGCTTGAGCGATTCGGCCTTGCGGTCGCCGCCGACCGTGGCCCGCAGCCCGTCGACGCGGGTGAAATGACCGCTTAACCCGTACGTGTGCACGGTCGGGACCAGCTCCTCGTGGAACCACATGGAGAGCAGGCTCTGGCTGCCCGGCCAGGCCGCCATCGCGGCACGGGCGTCGGCGGCCAGCTCACAGGTGGTCAACCCGGTGCGGTACGCGTCGTGGAAGATCCGGTCCAGTCGGCCGAACTCGTCGTCGTCCACGGCCTGCCCGAGCACCTCGGCGTAGTACTCGGCGATCGGCCTGCGGAACCGCACCCGGTGCTCCTCGGGGGTGACCGTCGGCCCGCCCAGACTCGCGAACGCCACGTTGGTGGCGGACACCACCAGGCTGAGGTCGTTGAGCAGGGTGCCGTTCCAGTCCCAGACGAGGTGCGGGGGTGCAGGGGTCATCAGAGCACCTTAGGCACCGCTCAGAGCTGCGGCGTGGTCAGGTCCCGCAGCAGCCGGTCCTCCTCGACCCGCCAGTAGCCGTGCTCCTTGCCGTCGAGCATCACCACCGGCAGCCGGTCCCCGTACTCCCGCTCCAACCCCTCGTCGCCGGTGACGTCCCACTCGACCCACTTGTCGCCGGTGACCGCCACCACCCGGTCGAGCGCGGCCTTGGCGTCGTCGCACAGGTGGCAGCCGGGTCGGGTGATCAGGGCGAGTCGGGCGTCACTGGCCATCGGTTACCTCCGTGCGGGTGTCGGCGATCGCCGGCGGGTCGGTCGGCGTTGCCGACCGGAGCTGAGTCTTGCGTACCTTGCCGATCGCCGAGTGCGGCAGGGCGTCGACGAACTCGACGGCGGTCGGGCACTTGAACCGGGCCAGGTTCCGTGCGCAGTGGGCGAGCAACTCCTCGCTGGTCACCGGTCGACCCTGCGCCGGCACCACATACGCCCGCACAGTCTCGCCGGTCCGCGGGTGCGGCACACCCAGTACCGCCGACTCGGCCACCCCGGGGTGCCCGGTGAGCACCAGCTCGACCTCGTGCGGATAGACGTTGAACCCGTTGACCAGGATCAACTCTCCGAGCCGGTCGACCAGGAAGAGATCCCCGTCCTCGTCGGCGTACGCGATGTCACCGGTGCCCCACCAGCCGTCGGCATCCGGGCCGCCTCGACCGTCGGGCCAGTAACCGGCGAAGAGGTTGGGACCGCGCACCACGATCTGCCCCGGGTCGGTGCCCGGTGCCACGTCGGAGATGTCCAGCTCATCCGGGTCCTCGTCGGGGACGGCCAGCCCGTCGCGCCACAGGTCCACCCCGTCGGCGCCGACCAGGCGCAGCCCTACGCCAGGCAGCGGCCGGCCGATCGAACCCGGCTTGGCCACGCCGCCGACCAGAGTGGAGGTGAGCACCGGCGCGGTCTCGGTGAGGCCGTACCCGATGTGCACCTGATGGCCGGTGACCTCCGTGAAGCGCGCCGCGACCGCCGGTTCGAGCGGCGCCGCGCCGCAGACCGCCACCCGCACCGACGCGGTCGCCGCGCGGGCCTCGGCCGCACCGGCCCAGGTCAGGAACATCGACGGTACGCCGACCAGCACGCTGACCCGGTGCCGCGCGATCTCGTCCAGCCCTGCCGTCGGGCCCAGCTCGCCGAGCAGCACGCCGGTCGCGCCGTGCTGCACGACCGCACCCAGCCCAGAGTTGAGCCCGTACGCGTGGAACAGCGGCAACGCGAGCAGAACAGTGTCTGCCGCTCCGACCACCGGTGGCTCGATCCCGGCGACCTGGTCGTGGTTGGCGAGCAGCGCCTGGTGCGAGAGCATCGCACCCTTGGGCCGCCCCTCGGTGCCGGAGGTGTAGAGCAGTACAGCCAGGTCGGTGCCACCTCGTCGCGGGCGGGATGCCGGGCCGGGCGCCTCGGCGGTCGGTGGCGTGGCGTGCACGGCGGTGAGCGCGGGCAGCTCGGCGGTCACGTCGGCGACCAGGTCACGGACCTGATCGGTGGCGATGAGCACCGACGCGCCGGAATCGGCCAGCACGTGCCGTAGCTCCGGGGCGGTGAAGCCGGGGTTGACCGGCACGGCGACCAGCCCAGCGCGGAGGGTGCCGAGCCAGGCGATCACGAAGTCCGGCGTGTTGGGCAGTGCGATCGCGACGCGGGGCGGCGTACCGCCGGGGTCGGTGGGTGGCGCGGCGGCGGTCAGGCCGCGCGCGGCGGCGTCCACCGCGGCATCCAGTTCCGACCAGCTGAGGGTGTGCTCGCGCCAGTGCAGCGCGGGCCGGTCGGCGCGGTCGACAGCCGCCCGGCGGACCCGGTCGGCGAGGTTCGGCGCGGGGTTTGCCGAGAAGTCCTGCACGGTGATCGAGTCTGGCACAGCGGACGAGGACGGGCCATGCCCGACGGTCGGGGCAACGCCCGGAGGACCGCAGCGCGGCAGTCCCATGTACGAGACTGTCTCCTGTGCCATCGGCGATCCGATCAGGTCCTGCCGATGGGACGGGCGACGCCCTCCACGGGCGATTCGGCCGCCCCCGCCCGACCACCCGGCGCGGCGGGTCAGCCGAACGGTCGACACGCCCCCGACCTGGGCATCCATCCTGGAACACCGGGTCGGCGGAAAGTCAATCGCACACGACGGACAACCGGTCCGCCGCCGGTGCGACGGAGCGGGAAATACTTCCGCCTTGTGTAACGGACTTGCCACGCGCGGGTGACGTTGGCCCTATCATCACTCGGGTCGGGTCACCCCATTTGCCGTGAGTCGACACCCCTCAGCCCGAGGAGGCCCCCGTGCCTGTGAGCGCATTGGACCAGCACCTCCAGGGGAATTGCCGCGCGTCGGCAACCCCCGCGACCGTCCTGCCCGACCGGTTGCCCGGTCGGCCCGCCCCCACGAGACCTAGACCGGCCCGCCCGGCGACCGACGGGACGGGGGAAGCTCGGTGACCACCTTCGGTTACACGGAACGCCCGATCGGCCTGACCGGTCAGCCGGCTCGCTCCCACGTCAACGAGCGGCCAGCAGCCCGTGCCCCCATGGACGAGCAGCACGGCGGCGACGGCGCGGCGCAGCGGACCCGCAGCCGGCCACACCACAACGAGCCGCCGCAGCGGCCCGCGACACCCGGCGGGAACTCGAAGCCGGGCGGCGGACGAGTCGCCGTACCGCCCCGAATGCCCGTGCAGGGTCGTCGGATAAGCGACACACCGGCGGTCACCACCGACCCGGCGGCGGGTGAGACAGCGGTGATCCCGGCAGTGCCGGCCAGCACCGTCACCACCCCGACCGGTTTCCCGAGCCGCCCGGACCCGTCCGACCCGGCGACCGAGGTCTGGACGCTTATCGAGCGGGCCCAGGCCGGTGAGTCCGCAGCGTTCGGTCTGATCTACGACCGGTACGTGGACACCGTGTTCCGGTTCGTCTACTTCCGGGTCGGCAACCGGCAACTCGCCGAAGATCTCACCTCGGACACCTTCCTGCGCGCGCTCAAGCGGATCGGCAGCTTCACCTGGCAGGGCCGCGACCTCGGCGCCTGGTTGGTGACGATCGCCCGCAACCTGGTCGCCGACCACTTCAAGTCGGGCCGGTACCGGCTGGAGGTCACCACCGGCGACGTGCTCGACGCCGACCGGGAGGACCGGGGCCCGGAGGGCAGCCCGGAGGCGGCGGTGGTGGAGCACATCACCAACGTCGCGCTGCTCACCGCTGTGAAGCAGCTCAACCCGGAGCAGCAGGAGTGCATCGTGCTCCGCTTCCTCCAGGGCTTCTCGGTCGCCGAGACGGCCCGGTCGATGGGCAAGAACGAGGGGGCCATCAAGGCCCTCCAGTACCGCGCCGTTCGCGCCTTGGCCCGGCTCCTGCCCGACGGCTTCCAGCCGTAGTTTGTTACGGCGGGACCGATGGACGTCGATCAACGTTCGCGCAGCTCAGAGTCGGTCCCGCCCGGTGATGGCGATCACTTTCTGTAATTTCGGCTCCGCCAGGCCCGTAACCCGTGCCCGGTCCGCCGCGTTTCTCCGGGTGCGACTGGTGGAGGTCCCGGCAGCCCGGGTCACCGAGGTCCGACCGGCACGCCGGCGACACCTCACCTCCGTGGTGTCACACTGCCGCCCGGTCGCTGGCAACGACGGCGGCCGACCGGCCGTGACCAGCGAGAGGAGGTGCCTGCGGTGGACAACACCCTCTTCTCCCGCCGGCGCGCGGAGCGTTTCGCGCAGCTTCTCGACGAGGCGAACGGCGCTCGGCGACACCACGTCCGATCCCGTGTGGACGGTCAGCTCGCGCCGCTCGTCGCAGTGGGTCAGCGACTCAGCGTCGACCCCCCGGCTGTCGAGGTGGACCCGGACTTCCGCACCGGCCTGCGGGCGATGCTGCTCGCAACCGCTGAGCGGGAAGGGCTGGGCACCACACCGGCGGCGGTCAGCAAACCCGCCGCCACGACCACCCGCGGGCGACTACTGCCGGCGGTCACCGCCCGGCGAGCCCGAGCCCGAGGTGCGATCCTGGTCGGCATCGCCGCCGGTGCCATCGCCGTCTCCGGGATCTCCGCCGCCAGCGAGAACGCGGTGCCCGGTGACGCGCTGTACGGCATGAAGCGCTCGACCGAACGGGCACAACTCGCCCTGGCCAGCTCGGACATCAGCCGCGGCCAACTCTTCCTGGACTTCGCCCGGACCAGGCTCGGCGAAGCCGCCAAGCTGCGCGGCGACCGGATCGGCTACAGCGCGGTCCTCGACGACATGGACGCCGACACCCGGCAGGGTGTGCGCCTGCTGACCTCCGCCGCCGTGCAACGCGCCGAGCCGGGCAGCCTGGACACGCTCAACACCTTCGTGACGAGCCAGCGCCGGCTGGTGCGGGGCCTGCTCGACGGAAGCACCCGGGTCGACCGGGAACGGACCCAGCGCTCGCTGCTGCTGTTGGACAGCATCCGGGAACGCTCCGACGACCTGCGCGCAGCGATCGCCTGCGGCCTGCCGGCACCGACCGCCAGCGACGCCCTCGGCCCGGACCCGGGCGCCTGCCCAGGGGCTCGCTGACCAGCACCCCTATACCGCACGTCCGACCGGCCGCGCCACAGTTCGCTGTGTGCCCGGCCGGTCGACCGTTTACGGCGGCTACCCTCGCGAAGGAGCATCCGTCGTACCGGTGAGGAAGGGAATCGCGTGGCGCGTAGCCGTAAGGTGACGGTCAGCACCGACGCCGAGGGGCACACCGCCGGCTGGGCCGAGACTGACCTGGCCCCGGTCACCGCACCCGACTCGACCGCTGCGGCGTTCTTCGACGTGGACAACACGATGATGCAGGGCGCGTCGATCTACTGGTTCGCCCGTGGGCTCGCCTCCCGCAACTACGTCACCACCGCCGACCTGGCCCGATTCGCCTGGCAGCAGCTCCGCTTCCGGTTGCTGGCCCGGGAGCACGCCGGTGACATGTCCCTGGCCAAGGAGGCGGCGCTGGCCTTCGTCGAGGGCTGGCGGGTCGACGAGGTCGCGCGCCTCGCCGAGGAGATCTTCGACGAGCTGATGGCCCCCCGGATCTGGGCCGGCACCCACCAACTCGCTCAGCGTCACCTGGACGTCGGCCAGCGGGTCTGGTTGGTCAGCGCCGCACCCGTCGAGATCGGGCGGGTGATCGCCGCCCGGCTCGGCCTGACCGGTGCCATCGGCACGGTGGCCGAGGTGCTGGACGGGGCGTACACCGGGCGGTTGGTGGGTGACCTGATGCACGGGCCGGCCAAGGCCGAGGCGGTCACCCAACTCGCCGCCGTGGAAGGGCTCGAACTGGCCCGCTGCGCGGCCTACAGCGACTCGGCGAACGACCTGCCACTGCTGCGCGCGGTGGGCCGGGCGGTGGCCGTCAACCCGGACGGCACTCTGCTGCGGCAGGCCCGCCAGCACGGCTGGGAGGTGCGGGACTTCCGCACCGGCCGGCGGGCGGTCAAGATCGCCGTACCGTCGACGGCGGCGGCTGGGCTGGTCGCCGGCGCGGTCACCGCCGGCCTGGCCCTACAGCGCCGCCGCCGCGCCGGCTGAGCTACGGACCGAACGGGTCGGGCCGTCGCTCCAGCAGCGTGTGCAGGGTCTGCTGGATGGTCTCCCGCACCTGGTCGGCGAGGTTGAAGACGACAAGCGGGTCGTCCGCCGAGTCGGTCAGGTGGGCGGTGGGGATCGGCGGGCAGAACTCGATCAGCCACTTGCTGGGCAGCGGCACCATGCCCAGTGGGCCGAGCAGCGGGAACGTCGGCGTGACCGGGAAGTAGGGCAGCTTGAGCAGCCGCGCCAGAGGCTTGATGTCGGCGAGCATCGGGTAGATCTCCTCGCCGCCGACGATGGCGACCGGCACGATCGGCGTGCCGGTGCGCAGCGCCGCCGAGACGAACCCGCCCCGCCCGAAGCGTTGCAGCTTGTACCGGTCGGCGTAGAGCTTGCCGACGCCCTTGAAGCCCTCGGGGAACACACCGACCAGATCGCCGCCGCCGAGCAGCCGCTCGGCGTCCGGGTTGCACGCCACCGTGCCGCCGGTCTTGCGGGCCAACTCGGAGACGACCGGCATCCGGAAGACCAGGTCGGCGCCGAGCAGCCGCAGGTAGCGGTGCGCGGGGTGCTTGTCGTGCAGCGCCGCCGAGAGGATCAGCGCGTCCAGAGCCACCGTCCCGGAGTGGTTGCCGACCACCAGGGCGGGCCCGTCGAGGGGCACGTGCTCCACCCCGCTGACCTCGGTGCGGAACCAGTCCCGGTAGAGCAGCCGCAGCAGGGGGTGGAAGACCGCGTCGGTCAACTCCGAGTCGAAGCCGAACTCGTCGACCTCGTAGTCACCGGAGAGCCGCCGACGCAGGAACGCCAGCCCGTTCGCGACCTTGCGGTCCCAGTGGTCCCCCGGCCGGTCCGACACCGCCGGCTCGGTGCCACCGGACACCCCGGCGTCGCCAGACGTCGGAGGTGGCATCGGGGTCGGGGTCGGGGTCGGCGCGACCTGCGCGGCCGGTCGATGTCCGTTGCGCCGCGCCGGCTCCGCGTCCGGCGCGGGCGACTGCTGCGGTACGTCGAACCGCCCGACCGACTGCGGGTCCCGCCCTTCCTCCGACCCGCTCACGGCGCCACCTTGGTTCGCGACTGCGGGGCTCGCAAAACCGGCTCACTCCTCGCGCTCACGGCGCTACCTTGGTTCGCGACTGCGGGGCTCGCAAAACCGGCTCACTCCTCGCGCTCATGATGACCGCTCCCGCGCTGCCGAGCGGACCTGCCGGATGCCGTCCAGGACGAGTTGCTCGGCAGCGGCCAGCTGATCCCGGGTGATCACCCTCCCACCGTGATGGGCTCGGATGAAGTCCTCGAACGCCTCGGCGGTCGACCGGGGCGTGAAGCCGTACTCCTGCTCGAGCCGGCTGGTGTCGACCACCCGGCCGTGCACGAAGAGATCGACCTGGTCCAGGCCGTAGCGGCCGAAACCCATGGTGCGAGCCAGCGCGGCGGCACCGGAGAGGCTCGGCTCCAGCACCGGCACGGCCACCCGACCAGCGCGTCGGATCGCCTGGGACAGCGACAGCACTCCGGGGCCGGCGACGTTGTATGTGCCGGGATGGTTCTCCACGATCGACCGGTGCAGCACCTCCAACGCGTCGTCGAAGTGCAGGAACTGCAGACGAGGATCGCGGCCGAAGACGGTCGGCACGAACGGCTGTGAGAAATAGCGGGTCAACGTCGTGTCGGCGGTCGAGCCGATGAACGGAGCGAAGCGCAGCACCGTGGCAGTCACGTCGGATCGGCGGCGCCGGAAGCCGCGGACGTACCCCTCAAGGTCGAGGATGTCGCGGCCGAAACCGCCGCGCGGCACCTCGCGGGGCTCGGTCTCCTCGGTGAAGACCGCCGGATCCCGGAACGACACCCCGTACGCGGCGGTCGACGAACGGACCACGAGCTTGCGCAGCCGGGGTGCCCGCTGGCAGGCGGCGAGCATCTGCATGGTGCCGATGACGTTCTGGTCCTTCATCGCGGACCGGCCACCATGCTGGGGGTCGGGCGAGGTGACCAGCGCGAGGTGCACCACCGCGTCGACGTCCAGGTCGGCGAGGAGGCCACCGAGCGAACCGGCGTCGACGCGGATCCGCTCGACCCGGTCCAGTAGGTCGGTGAACTCGGCACCGGAATCCGGTGCGTCCACCCCGATGACCCGTTCGATGCGCGGGTCGGCGGCCAGTCGGGCCGCCACGTGGGCACCCAGGTAGCGGCCCACCCCGGTGACGACGACGACCCCCGGAGCACCTGGGGTGCCACCGGGGGTCATCTGACGCACCTACCCCGGCAGGAGGGACCGAGCCGGGACGACGACCACGGCCTGATCACCTGAGCCTCCGGAGGTCGACAGTTAGGCAAGTGACGCCGAACGCCGGGCAATGAGCCCGGCGGCGATCACTTGCCGAGACGGCGACGCTGGACGCGGGTCTTGCGCAGCAGCTTGCGGTGCTTCTTCTTAGCCATGCGCTTACGGCGCTTCTTGACCACCGAGCCCATACGACTGCCTTTCGATACAACGTGCGGGGCGGACCGGATGACACCACGCAGGTGGCGACGGCGACCGCTTGCGGACAACGGACCGGACCAGTCTGGGCGGCAGGGCGCACCGGTGGGGTCTCGGTCGGGCTCCAGGGTAGCCGGAGGGCGTCAGCCGGACCAACGCGCCCCCATCGGGGCCGCCTTTCGGCGACCGGGGGGCGGCGCGGAAGCTCAGGCGGTCTCCTGGAAAGCACCCCGGAGATATTCGTGCACCGCGTGCTCAGGCACCCGGAACGACCGGCCGACCCGCACTGCGGTGAGCTCACCGCTGTGCACCAGGCGATAGACCGTCATCTTTGACACCCGCATGACCGTCGCCACCTCCGCAACGGTCAGGAACTTGACCTCCGACAGCCGTCCGTCGGACTGTGACCCGGCCATGGCTCACCGACCCATCCCATGCCCGGCGCGTGCCAACCCGACGGATGCTCCGGGCCGGGCCGGCGACGCGCGTGTTACCAGTACGGTAGCGGGGCGGTTGTGACCGGCGCGATCCCTTCCTGCAACTGATCATGTTTCGGTGGTCGGTTCACCCGATCCGCGCTCCCGGTATCCGCCCGCCCGCGTCCGCTGTCCGGTTGTTGCGGCGCTGCTCATTCGGTGCGCAGCGCGACCACCGGGTCGAGACGACCGGCGCGCTGCGCGGGGACCACCCCGAAGACGATGCCCACCACCGCCGACACACCGAAGGCGAGCGCCAACGACCACCAGGTGATCGCGGCCGGAATTGGCGACAGCGCGTCGACCAGCAGGGCGGTTCCCACGCCCAGCGCCATCCCGGTGAGCCCACCGATCGTGGTGAGCAGCACCGCTTCCAGCAGGAACTGCACGCCGATGTCGCGGGGACGCGCGCCGACGGCCTTGCGCAGCCCGATCTCCCGGGTCCGTTCCCGAACACTGACCAGCATGATGTTGGAGACGCCGACGCCACCGACGAGCAGCGAGATGCCGGCGATGGCGGCCAGCACACCGGTGAGGACACCGAGGATGTCGCCGAGCACGCCGAGGATCTGCTGCTGGGTGACCGCGCTGAACTCGGTGTCCGGGTGGCGGCGGTTCAGCTCGGCGACGATCTGTTCGCCCAACTCGTCGATCCGTTCCCGGTCGGGTGCCTTCACCGCGATGCCGTCGACCCGCTGGGTGCCCCAGAGTCGCTGCGCGGCGGTCACCGGCACGTGCACCTCGTCGTCGCGGTCGACGCCGAGGCTCTGCCCGAGTGGCGCGAAGACCCCGATCACCCGGAACCGCACCCCGGCCAGCGCCACCTGCTGGCCGAGCGGATCGCGGTCGGGAAAGAGCGCACGGGCCACCGAGTCGCCGAGCACCGCCACCCGTCGACCGGTGTCCACGTCGGTGCGGGTGAGGTAGCGGCCCCGGGCCAACTCCCGGGTGAACACGGTCGGGGTGGTCTCCAGCACGCCCTGGACGGTGGTGAAGTCGGAGCGCGCACCGGCTCGCGCGGTCGCCCCGGAGGCGACGGTGACCGCCACCCGATCGGGGTCGCCGACCACCCGGGTGACGGCGTCCACGTCCTTGAGGGTCAGCGGCGAGACCACCGGCGCGTTGCCCACCTCGATCCGGCCGGGGACGACAAGCAGCAGGTTGGAGCCGAGGCCCTCGACCTGTTGCTCGACCTTCTGTTTGGTGCCGGTGCCGATGGCCACCAGCAGGACCACCGAGGCCACCCCGATGATCACCCCGAGCATGGTCAGCGCGCTGCGCAGCCGGTTGGCCCGTAGGGCGTCCAGCGCCACCCGCCACGCCTCGGCGACCCTCACGCCGTACCCCCGGGTTTGGTTCCGGGATTGCTCTCGGCCTCGCGCGGAAGGCGCCCGGTGGCTCCGGCGGCGCCACCGGAGCCACCGGACGGGTGCCCCGGACCGCTTCCGGACGCGGACCGGGGCTCCGCGCTGGGAGCGGGGACCAGTGTCGCAGGTCGACCGTGATCAACGGACGGCGGTCGATCATGGGTGGAGCGCGGGTCGGCGCTGTCCGCGACGACCACGCCGTCGCGCATGGTGATCCGCCGCTGAGCCCGGGCCGCCACCTCCTGGTCGTGGGTGACCATCACCAGCGCCACCCCGGACTCCGCGTTCAACTGCTCCAACAGCTCCAGCACGGCGGCACCGGTGACGCTGTCCAGGTTGCCGGTGGGTTCGTCGGCCAGCAGCACCGTCGGCTCGGTGACCAACGCGCGGGCGATCGCCACTCGCTGCTGCTCACCGCCGGACATCTGGTTGGGCCGGTGGTCCAGCCGGTGACCGAGGCCGACCCGGCCGAGCATCGCCGCTGCCCGCTCGCGACGCTGCCGGGCCGACACGCCCCGGTAGACCAGCGGCAGGGCCACGTTCTCCACCGCCGAGGTACGCGGCAGCAGGTGGAACGCCTGGAAGACGAAGCCGATCGTCTCGTTGCGCAGGGTCGCCATCTCCGGCGGGGCGAGGGCGTTGACGTCCCGCCCGCCGATCACCAATCGGCCGCCGGTCGGCCGGTCCAGCCCGCCGAGGAGGTGCATGAGGGTGGACTTGCCCGAGCCGGACGGGCCGACCAGGGCCACGTAGTCCCCCGGTTGCACCACCAGCGACACCCCACGCAGCGCCTCCACCGACACCCCGTCGAGCTGGTACGTCCGAGAGACATCCACCGCCTCGATCGCCGGCGGGGCACCGGTCATCGCACGTCCTGACCGTCGCGCACCTGGTCGGTGCCGCGCACCACGATCCGGTCGCCGGGCTGGACCCCGTTGAGGATCTGCACCAGATCGGACCCCTGGACGCCCACGGTCACCGAGGCTCGGCCAGCCTTGCCGTCACGGACCACCCAGACCGCGTCCCGGCCGTCGGCCGAGAACACCGCCGAGGCGGGGACGGTCACCGCGTCGGCGGCCTCGCGTACCCGCAGGTGCACGATCGCGTTCATGCCGGGGCGGGGCGTCGGCGCCGGCTCGTCCTCGGCCAACTTCCCGGTGCCCAGCGCGAGGCGTACCCGATAGGTGACCCCGCCCTGCGCGGAGTTGGTGGGCAGCACGTCCACCGACCGGACCGTGGCGTCGTAGCTGGCACCGGTCACCGCGTCGAACTCGACCGTGGCCGACACGCCGGCCTTGACCAGCAGCACATCGGTCTCGTCCACCTCGGCGAGCAGACCCAACTGCCCGGTGTCCACCACGGTCAGCACCGGCGTACCGGCGGTGACCAACCCGCCGACCACTACCGCGTCGTCCACCCCGGCGGGCGGCCCGCTCTGGCTGGGGGCCAGCACGGACGGGTCGAGGCCGGCAGCACCGGCCTGCTCGAACAGCCCGGCCAGGCCACCGCTCGCGCCACCGCCGGCCCGGGTGCCACCCGGCTGCACCACCCCGGCGATCGGTGCGCGCAGGGTCAGCGCGTCGACTGTCGCCTTCGCCAGGTCGTACGCCTGCTGGGCCTGGAGCCGTTGCGCCGCGGAGAGCGCGCCGACGGCGGAGCTCAACCCGTTGATCCCCCGCTGCACCGCCCGGACGGCCTGGTCGGCGCTGTGCGCGGCGGCGGCGTACTGCCGCTGCGCCGACGTCACCTGGGTCGACAGCGCGTCCCGCAACTGCGGGTCGGCGATCTTCTCGGCGGCCTTCCGGGCGGCGTCGAACGCCTCGTCGGCGGCCTTGTCGGTGCCGCGTCGACTGCTGGTCAGGTCGCCCACGCTGCTGCCCCGACCGGCGCGCTTCGCGGCGGCCAGCGCCTCCTTCGCCTGACGGAGCCGCTGCTGGGCGGTCGGAGAGTCGACCACGGCGAGCACCTGGCCACGCTTCACCGGCTGTCCAGGCTGGACGCGCAGACTCGCCAGGGTGCCGTCGGCGGGAGCGGTCAGGGTGGCGGCGGCCCGCGCGGTCACCGTTGCCGGCGCGTCGATCACCTCGATGACCGCGTTACGGGCGGCCGACGCGAGCGCGAGGTCGGGGTCTTCGTCGCCGCAGGACGCGGCGGTGGTGGCGGTGAGGACGGCGACGGCGGTCAGGGCGATGAGCAGGCGGGGCCGCGTGGTGCTGGCGGGCCGTGACGACTGAGGACGGCGCACCCATCGATGGTACGGCGCACCGGCAGACCACCCCCGAGCTGCGTCAGGCGGCGGTGGCGCGGATGTACGCGACGCACTCGTCGTGCAGCGTCGACCACTGCTCGCCGAACGCCGTCTCGGCGGCCGCGTCGAGGGTCCTGCGATCGTGCACCACGCTCTTGAAGAAGGTGAGTAGCCGCTGCGGCCCGTACCTGTCGACGAGGTGCCGGACGGCCAGGTAGCCGACGCCGTAGCTGCCGGCGACCCGCTCGGCGGAGGCGTCGTCGGCCGGGTTGATGCCCGCCAACTTGCCATCCCACCCGCCCCGGACCAGCTTGCGCACCTCGGCGATCCCCTCGTACCGGTCGACCGCCTGGTCGCCGGCGCCGGCGAACTCGGCCAGCCCCTCCACCAGCCACCAGGTGTCCTTGCCCGGATAGCCGCGCTCGGGCAGGGACGACGCGTGGGTCAGCTCGTGCCGGAGCAGGTCGTCGGTGCCGCTGCTGGAGAGCCCTTCGGCGTTGAGCACCACCTCGTGGTGCCCGCCACCCACAGTCACCGCGTAACCGCCGGTCCATTCTGGTCGCTCGCCGCCGTACCAGCGCTGCCACTCGGTGCGGCCGGCGTAGAAGATCCGGTAGCGGTCCGGCCGCGATCCGGCCACCCCGTACCCGTCGGCGACCTTGGCCGCAGCTTCGGCCTGGGTGAGCAGGCTGGGCAGTTTGCCGCGCAACGCCGGGGTGGTGGCGACGATGGTCCGCTCGCCGATGGCGACGGCCAGGTCGCTGATCTCCCACGGCCGGGTGCCGGTCTCCACCGACTTGGACTCCTCCATGGCGACCAACCGGGGCAGGTCGCCATTCTCCCGCCACCGGGTGCCGATCAGCACCGGGCTGGGCCGGCAGTTCGGTGTGACGAAGCAGTACTGGAAGCGCACCAGAAGACGCCACTCGCCGGGCTTGCCGATGATCGGCACGGGCAGGCCACTCGGCTCGGCTCGCCAGCCGGTCACCTTGAGCTCGCGTAGCGCGCCGAAGCGGCGGCGCAGGTCGTTGTGGGCGGCGGGATCGGCGACGGCGAGGAACGCCGCGCGGTCGCCGCCGAGGAGTGCCGCGGACTGCCGGTGGAGCTGGGCGGTGATCCGGTCGGACAACCCCCGGGCCACGGCGGTCGCCGGATCGTCGGTCGCCGAGACGCCCGCCCGGCTGATCGTGGGGCGAGCGCCTGTCTCCCGGATCACGCCAACGACGAGCACCGCCGGCAGGCCACAGCCCAGCAGCAGGAAGACCACCACGAGCACTGTCCACAGCGGCCAAAGCCGCCGTGGTGCTAGCTGCTGCACCCCGTCAGTCACCCGCCGAAGGGTACGACCAATCGGCGGATGCGGCGAGACCGCCCCGGGCCGATCGGACCGGCCACCCGCTCACCCACCGATGCCCCTAGGCGCCGGCGCACACCGCCAGGAAGCCGAGCAGCTCCTCGGCGGTGCGCTGCGGCCGGTCGGCGTGCGGGTAGTGCCCGGACTCCTCGATCATCCGGGCCTCGGCGGTGCCGAAGAGCCGCCGGGCGGCCCGCGCCTCGGCGCCGGGGTTGGGGAAGTCCGGGTCCTGGGCGCCCATCAGCACCAACACCGGTTGCCGCACCTGCGGGGCACGGGCCGTCCAGTGCGGCTCGGCCGGTGCGATCACGCCGCGCATCGCGGCCATCCGGCCGGGCTCGCGCAGGTTGGCCACGATCGAGCGGCGGTACGCGGCATCATCGGCGGGCCGGTGCACCGGAAACAGCGTGTGGTGGAACCTCCCGAACAGTCGCGGGCTGCGCAGCACGGCCCACATCGCCGAGCGCAGCAGTGGGTTGAGCTTCGGCTGACCGACGAACGCGCCGATCTGCACGATGCCGGTGACCAGCTCGGGCGCGTCGGTCGCGGCGAAGACCACCGCCGCCGCCGCGGACGAGCTGCCGACCAGCACGGCCGGCCCGGCGTCGAGGTCGCGGACCACGGCCAGCAGGTCCGCGCCGACCTCCGCCGGGGCGTACGTGGGCCAGCCGACGCTGGACTCGCCGTGCCCCCGGACGTCGACCGAGGCGACCCGGTGACCACCAGCCACCAGCAGGGGCACGAGGTGCCGATAGCTCGCCCTGTTCTCCCCCATGCCGTGCGCGAGGACGACCAACGGCCCCGCACCGTGCACCTCGTACGCGATGTGTCCGCCGTCCCGCCGCACCTGGCTAGTCGTCATGGCGCTAAAGCTAAGACACCTAGCCATCGTCGGCGGACCGGTACGCGAAGACGGGCCGGCGGTGACCCGTGGGGGTCGCCGCCGGCCCGTCGGCCGAATCGGGGAGATTACTTCTTGGAGATCAGGGCACGGCCGAAGAAGACCAGGTTGGCCGGGCGCTCGGCGAGCCGGCGCATCAGGTAGCCGTACCACTCGTCGCCGTACGGGACGTAGGTGCGCACGGTGTAGCCCTCGCCGGCCAGCCGAGCCTGCTCCTCGGGGCGGATGCCGTAGAGCATCTGGAACTCGAAACGCTCCGGCCCCCGGTCGAACCACCGGGCCCGGTCCTCACCGATGGCGATCATCCGAGGGTCGTGGGTGGCCAGCATCGGGTACCCGTCACCGGACAGCAGGATGTTCATGCAGCGCACGTACGACTTGTCCACCTCACGGGCCGACTGGTACGCCACCGACTCCGGCTCCTTGTAGGCCCCCTTGCACAGCCGCACCCGGGATCCGGCCGAGGAGAGCTCCCGGCAGTCCGACTCGGTCCGGCGCAGGTACGCCTGGAGCACCGCGCCGGTCGACGGGAAGTCCTTGCGCAGCCGGCTCAGCACCTCCAGCGTCGAGTCGGTGGTGGTGTGGTCCTCCATGTCCAGGGTGACAGTGGTGCCCGCCGCGTCGGCCGCCGCGCAGATCGCCCGCGCGTTGTCGTACGCCAGTTGCTCGTCGAACATCTGGCCGAGAGCGGAGAGCTTCACGCTCACCTCGGCGGCCGGGGTGAGCCCCGCGGCGGCGAGCATCTTCAGCAGTCTCAGGTATTCGTCCCGGGTGGCGGTGGCCTGCTCGGGGGTGACGGTGTCCTCACCGAGGTGGTCGAGGGTGACCGCAAGACCGTCGTCGACGAGCCCGCGGGTCGCGCGCAACGCGTCGTCGGTGGCGGCGCCGGCGACGAACCGGCGGACGACGTCCCGGGTGTACGGGGCGGTCGCGACGAGCCGCTCGACCTGGGATGACCGGGAGGCGGCGAGGATGACGGAACGGAGCATGAGCCGAGCGTAACGCCCCTGCCAGGGCCCCCGCCGGGGGGCGGCTGGGCCACCTCGACATGGGGGCGGGGCGGCGGCGGTGGCGTCGATCAGCTACAACGATGCCGTGGACCAACGCCCCCGCCGCCGGCTCCGGTCGGCCTCCGTGCAGCTCGGCGCGCTCACCGCTCTGGCGCTCGCCCTCTCCGGCTGCAACATGACCTCGGACGACGACGATGACGACGACTGCGCCCTCGGGCCGGTCGGCGGCGGCGAGACCGTTGCGCTGGCAATGCGGGTCGCCGACCCGACCGCCGGTCGCGCCGCCCCGGAACCGACCACCACCGCAGTGCCCGAACGCGGCGGATTCGGCACCCACCTCGCCTCCTGCGGCGGCTGAGATGCGCCGCGAGACGGTCACGCCACGCCCCGACTGGGACGCCACCATCCGGTCGCAGGGGCTGGTCTACGTCGACACCGAGCTGCCCGACGGCGGGATCATGTCGTACTGGGACGAGACCGCCGCGTACGCCTTCGACCTGGACGAGGTGCTGCGGCTGGAGGAGGCCACCGAGGAACTGCACCGGATGTCGGTCGCCGCCGCCGAGCACGTGGTGGCGCAGCGCCGGTACGCCGAGTTCGGCATCCCGCAGTGGGCGGCCGAGGCGGTGGCCCGGTCGCTGCGGGAGGCACCACCGACCCTCTACGGGCGCTTCGACCTCGCGTACGACGGCACCTGGCCGCCGAAGATGCTGGAGTACAACGCGGACACCCCCACCGCGCTGGTCGAGGCGAGCATCATCCAGTGGTACTGGCTGGAGCAGACCCGACCGGAGCTGGACCAGTGGAACAGCCTGCACGAGCGGCTGGTCGGCGCGTGGGCGAAGATCGGGGCCGGGCTGCACGACCCCCGGGTGCACGTGCTCTGGTCTGACGAGGAGGAGTCCGGCGAGGACCACATGACCGCCGGCTACCTCGCCGAGACCGCCCGACAGGCCGGTCTGAGCGTCGAGCTGCAACCCATCCAGCAGATCGGTTGGGACGGCCGACGCTTCGTCGACGCCGACGACCGCCCGGTGACCACCTGCTTCAAGCTCTACCCGTGGGAGTGGATGCTGGCCGAGCCGTACGGGCCGGCGGCCCTGGCCCCGGGCACCCCGACCACCTGGATCGAGCCGGCCTGGAAGCTGCTGCTCTCCAACAAGGCGCTGCTCGCGGTCCTCTGGGAGCTGTACCCCGGCCACGAGTACCTGCTCCCGGCGTACCTCGACTCGCCGCGCGGCATGCCGGAGTACGTCGCCAAGCCGTTGCTCGGCCGCGAGGGCGGCTCGGTACGCATCGTCACCGCCGACGAGGAGATCACCAACCCGGGGATCTACGGCGACGAGGGCTGGTGCTACCAGGAGTTCCGGGCGTTGCCGCAGTTCGCCGGCAACCGGGTGGTACTGGGCAGCTGGATCGTCGACGGCGAGTCGGCCGGCGTGGGAGTGCGGGAGAGCGCGAGTCTGATCACCGACGGCTACGCGCGGTTCCTGCCGCACTACATCGACGCGCCACGCGCCTCGTGAGTCGTCTACCGTTGGGGGCGTGAACTTCGACGCGTACGCCCGGACCGGTGTTGACCTGGTCAACGCCCGCCTGGACGACCTCGACGACCTGCGAGCCCTCTTCACCGACGACCACGCCTGGATGGGCGACGAGGTCGCGGACCGGGACGTCGCCATCTTCCGCCGGGCGCAGAAACGACTCCGTGACGTCTTCGAGTACGGCACCTCGGGGCGGGACGCCCAGGCGGTCACCGAGCTGAACGGGCTGCTGGAGGCGTTCCCGGTGCAGCCGCGCATCTCCGGGCACGACTCCAGCGACTGGCACATGCACGTGACCAGTCGGGGGGCCTCGGTCAGCGCCGAATACCTGGCCGGCGCGGTCTGGGGGCTGTCCGTCTGGCTCTGCGAGTACGGCAGCGCCCGGTTCGGGGTCTGCGCCGACGAGCGGTGCGGCAACGTCTACCTGGACACGTCGTCCAACTGCTGCCGGCGGTTCTGCTCGGAGCGCTGCGCCACCCGCTCGCACGTGGCCGCGCACCGGGCCCGCAAGCGGGCGGCGGTCGGCGAGCAGGTGACGGTGGCCGCGCAGCCGACCTCCAGCGTCGACTCCCTCTCACCGGTCAGCTGACACCGCCACCGCCCATCGCGGGCGGAGGAGGTCAGGCGTCGACCGGGGACGACGCGGTCAGGTGCTGACGGGCGAACTCCAGCGCGGCGCGCAGATCCGCCTCGCGCACCGCGCGGCTCTTCGCGCCGCGGGTGGCGACCTCCACCGCCACCGCCCCGGTGAAACCCCGGCCGGCCAGCGAGGAGAGCAGCTCACCGCAGGGCTGGGTGCCGCGACCGGGCACCAGGTGCTCGTCGCGACCCTCGCCGGTGCCGTCGCCGAGATGCACGTGGGCCAGCCCGGTGCCCATCCGGTCGGCCATCTCCAGGGGGTCACTGTGCGAGGCCGCGCAGTGCGACAGATCCAGGGTGTACGACGGGTAGCCAGCGTCGGTGGGATCCCAACCCGGCACGTACGGGACGAACTGCCGGCCCGCCATCCGCACCGGGTACATGTTCTCCACCGCGAAGCGCAGCCCGCTGAACCGGTCCGCGACAGTGGCCAGCCCTTCCGCGAAGTTACGCGCGTAGTCGCGCTGCCAGGTGAACGGTGGGTGCACCACGACTGTCGGCGCCCCCAGCGTCTCGGCCAGCTCGCCGGCCTTGCGCAGGCGCTCCCACGGGTCCGGGCTCCACACCCGCTGGGTGACCAGCAGGCAGGGCGCGTGCACCGAGAGCACCGGGACGCCGTAGTGCGTGGAGAGGCCGCGCAGCGCTCCCGCGTCCTGGCTGACCACGTCGGTCCAGACCATCACCTCGACGCCGTCGTAGCCGAGCGCCGCAGCCAGTTGAAACGCCGCCGCGGTCGGCTCGGGAAAGACCGACGAGCTGGACAGGAGCACGGGAACGCCGGAAGTCACATCAGCCAGCGTAGCCCGGCAGTGCCCGGGGCATCGTGACGAGCGCCGGCAAACCAACCGAAAACGGCCACTGGGTCAGAGCGGTTCGAGTTGATCGAGCCGGCGGAGAATGACACCTTCCCGCAGCGCCCACGGGCAGATCTCCAGCGAGTCGAGATCCAGGCGACGCATCACCGCCTCGGCGACCACGGCACCGGCCAGCAACTGGTGGGCCCGGCCCGCGCTGACGCCCTCCAGCTCCATCAGCTGCGCCGGCGGGATGTGCCGGATGAAGCCGATGACCTGCCGCAACCCGGCCCGGGTCAGGCGCCGTCGTGTCCACAGCCCGGCACCCGACGGTGCCGCCCCGGCCAGTCGAGCCAGGGTGCGGAACGTCTTCGAGGTGGCCGCCACCCGACCCCAGCCCACCTCGGTCAGCTGGTCGACGACCTTGTCCAGCCGGCCGTCCACGTACTCCCGAAGCTTCTCCACGGCCTCCGCCGACGGCGGAGTCATACTGCCCGGCTCGACCTTGAGTCGCTCGCGGGTCAGCCGACCGGCCCCCAGCGGCAGCGAGACCGCGGCGTCCGGGTCCTCGTCGATGCCGGCGGCGATTTCCAGCGAGCCGCCACCGATGTCCAGCACCAACAGCCGACCGGCCGACCACCCGAACCACCGCCGCACGGCCAGGAACGTCATCCGCGCCTCGTCCGCCCCGGAGAGCACCGCCAGGCGTACGCCGGTCTCGTCACGGACCCGACCCAGCACGTCCGCCGCGTTGGTGGCGTCGCGCACGGCGGACGTGGCGAACGCGATCAGGTCGTCGGCCTCCAGCCCGGCAGCCGCCGCCTTGGCCATGCCCACCGCCTTGACCAGGCCATCCGCACCCGCCTCGGTCAGCGCGCCATCGGGGCCGATCTGCTCGGCCAGCCGAAGCACCACCTTCTCAGAGTGCGCCGGCCACGGGTGCGCGCCGTGGTGCGCGTCCACCACAAGGAGGTGCACCGTGTTGGATCCGACGTCAAGGACACCCAGTCGCATGGTGATGACCCTAGGCGCAACACGTTTGCGCGGCTCACCGGCCTGCGGACCGCACCGCGCGTACGCTGGGCCGGGTGACGATGGAGCTCCGTGTGCTGGTGGACGACCCGGGCGACCCGCGCAGCCGCGAGGTGCCCTTGGACTTCCCTCGGGAATGGATCGAGTTCGCCGACCCGGCCGACGAGACGCACCTGATCCGGGCCGACCTGACCTGGCTGCTCTCCCGCTGGACCTGCATCTTCGGCAAGGGCTGCCACGGCATCATCGCCGGCCGGGCCGCCGACGGTTGCTGCTCGCACGGGGCGTTCTTCACCGACTCGGACGACGAGAAGCGGGTCCGCACCGCCGTCAAGCGGCTCACCCCGTCGACCTGGCAGCACTTCCGGCGTGGGTTCAAGAACTGGACCGACGAGGACACCATCGACGGCAAGAACCCGGCTCGCCGCACCGCCACCCAGGGCGCCGACGGCCCGTGCGTGTTCCTCAACGACGCCGACTTCGTCGGCGGGGGCGGTTGCGCGCTGCACGCCCAGGCGCTGCGCGACGGGGTGCACCCGTTGGAATACAAGCCGGACGTCTGTTGGCAGCTGCCGATCCGCCGCGATCAGGACTGGGTCAATCGGCCGGACAACAGCAAGGTGCTGGTCTCCACCCTGTCCGAGTTCGACCGGCGAGGCTGGGGAGCCGGCGGGCACGACCTGGACTGGTGGTGCACCTCCTCGACGGACGCCCACGTCGGCACCGAGCCGATGTACCTGTCGTATGGGCCGGAGCTGACCGCGCTGATCGGTGCTGCCGCCTACGAGCGGCTGGCCGAGCTGTGCGCGACCAGGACGAAGCAGGGCATGATCGCCCCGCACCCCGCCGACGAACTCTGACGGCTCTTGCCGGAAAGCCCGAAGGGGCCCGCGCTGAGCGCGGGCCCCTTCGGGTACGCCGATCACGGCTCGAACTTGTAGCCCAGGCCCCGGACGGTCACGATGAAGCGCGGCGCCGACGGCTCCGGCTCGATCTTGGAGCGCAGCCGCTTGACGTGCACGTCAAGCGTCTTGGTGTCACCGACGTAGTCGGCGCCCCAGACCCGATCGATGAGCTGGCCGCGGGTGAGCACCCGGCCCGCGTTGCGCAGCAGCAGCTCCAGCAGCTCGAATTCCTTCAGCGGCAGCTGCACGGCCCCACCGTCGACGGTCACCACGTGCCGCTCGATGTCCATCCGCACCGGCCCGGCGGCCAACGTCGGCGCACCCGCCTCAGCCACCTCGGGGCTCTGCCGGCGCAGCACCGCGCGGATCCGGGCGACCAGCTCGCGCGGCGAGTACGGCTTGGTGACGTAGTCGTCGGCGCCGATCTCCAGCCCGACCACCTTGTCGATCTCGCTGTCCCGGGCGGTGACCATGATGATCGGCACGGCGGACCGCTGCCGCAACTGACGGCAGACCTCGGTCCCCGACATCTCGGGCAACATCAGGTCGAGCAGCACGATGTCGGCGCCGGTCCGGTCGAACTCGGTGAGGGCGTCGGTGCCGGTCGCGGCGACCGAAACCTCAAAGCCCTCCTTACGGAGCATGTACGACAAGGCGTCGGAGAACGACTCCTCGTCCTCGACCACCAGAACGCGGCTCAACGGGGATTTCCTTTCCATTTGCTGTCAGACCTGCCGTAGCCCAGTCGGTCCGGGTTCGATCCCAACCGGCGGCAGTGTCGCCAGAAGGTCGTCCGGTGGGCTGGCGGGCAGCCGGAGGGTGAACGTCGATCCACCACCAAGAGTGCTCGACACCTCGACCCGTCCGCCATGGTTGCTCGCAATGTGTTTCACAATTGCCAGGCCGAGCCCGGTGCCGCCGGTGGCACGCGAGCGGGCCTGGTCGGCCCGGTAGAACCGCTCGAAGATCCGGTCCACGTCGGTGGGGGCGATGCCGATGCCCTGGTCGGCGACGGCGACCTCGACGTACTCGTCGTCGCCCCGGAGGGTCACCCGCACCGTGGTGTCCTCGCCCGAGTAGTTGATGGCGTTCTCCACCAGGTTCGCCACCGCCGTGGCGAGTTGGGAGTCGCTTCCGTACGCGGTGAGGCCACGCGCACCCTCCACGGCCACCTCCACGCCCCGCGCGGACGCCGTGGTGCGGGTCCGGTCGACCACCTCGGCGATCACCCAGTCCAGCGCGACCGGCTCCGGTGGCGGCTGCGGTTCAGCCCCCTGCAGCCGGGTCAGCTCCAGCAATTCCTGCACCAGCCGGCCCAGCCGGGTCGACTCGTGCTGGATCCGTTCGGCGAACCGGCGGGCGGCCACCAGGTCCTCGGAGAGATCGGGCGCTGCGGCGTCGGCCGGCTCGGTCGCGTCCAGCAATGCCTCGGCGAGCAGCTGGAGGGCACCGATCGGGGTCTTGAGCTCGTGGCTCACGTTGGCCACGAAATCGCGTCGCACGCGGGTCAACCGGTGCGACTCGGTCACGTCGACCGCCTCGACCGCGATGAAGCCGTTGCCAAGACCCATCGCCCGAAGGTGCACGCCGAGCGGGTTCTCCCCCGCGCTGTCGCGGCCCCGGGGCAGGTCGAGCTCGATCTCGCGCCGCACGCCGGTGCGTCGCACCTGGCCGGCAAGGGTACGGATCAGTGGGTGCGCGGCGATCGAGCCGGGTGTGCTGCCGGTACGCAGAAGCCCCATCGCGCGGGCAGCCGGGTTGATCAGGACGGGGACGTCATCATTGTCCAGAACCACGACACCGGCCCGAAGCGAGTCGATCGTCCGGCGGCCGAGCCCGGCCTGCTGCTCGTCGGCGATCGCGGGCCTCCCACTGCTCCAGCGGGGGCTGTCGCTCCCCGTCGACGTGGAGCGACCGCCACGCCTCGGCACGAACCGGGGCAGCAGCAAACCGGCGGCCATCCCGGCCACCAACGCCACGGCCACCACGACCGCCACCGTCCACTCCACCCGGCGATCGTAGGGTCATTGTTAACCTAGCTACTACACAGATCAGGACGAAATACCCTCACTTCCGAAAGTGTTCACCCCCACGTCTGGCGTCGTTCACCGTGGTTCATCCAGGGTCCGTCCGCGCGCCCTACCGTTGGCGTCGTACCTGCTCAACCCCCCTGCGCCGGCACCCTGTCGGCGGCGACCGACCACAGGACGTGATGATGCGCGACGAGTTTCGGGCCGACCTCCAGATCGTGAGCCAACTGCTGGTGGACATGGCGGAGGGCGTCCGCGCCGCCATGCGCCAGGCCACCCGGGCCCTGCTCACCGCCGACCGGCAGGCCGCCGAGACGGTCATCGAGCGGGACGCCGAGATCGACGACCTCTACCGGCACGTCGAGGAGCGGGTCTGCGACCTGCTCGCCCGACAGGCGCCGGTCGCCTCCGACCTCCGGGCGATGATCACCGCGCTGCACGTGGCCGCTGACCTGGAGCGGATGGGCGACCTCGCCGAGCACGTGGCGAAGACCGCACTGCGCCGGCACCCCTCTCCCGCCGTCCCGGCCGAGCTGCGGGCGGTCTTCACCGAGATGTCCGAGATCGCTGACCGGATGGCCGTGAAGATTGGTTCGGTGCTGGCGAAGCCCGACGCCGACCTCGCCGGCGAACTGGACCACGACGACGACGCCATGGACGAGCTGCACAAGAACCTGTTCGCGACGCTGCTCGGCGACGACTGGCCGTACGGGGTGGAGACGGCGATCGACGCCACCCTGCTGGGTCGCTTCTACGAGCGCTTCGCCGACCACGCGGTCAACGCCGGTGAGCATGTGATCTTCCTGATCACCGGGCAGAGCGCGCCCAGCAGCAACTGACCCAGGTCAGCGAAGGGCCCCTCGTCATCGCTCGCCGCGATGCCGAGGGGCCCTTCTTCGCGAGTCAGCGACCCTGGTTTGCCACCGCGGCAGCGGCTGCCTTCGCGGCGGTCGGGTCGAGGTAGGTGCCGCCCAGCGTGAGCGGGCGCAGCTGCGGGTCGAGGTCGTAGCGCAGCGGGATGCCCGTCGGGATGTTCAGCTTGGCGATCGCCTCGTCGGAGATCTGGTCGAGGTGCTTGACGAGCGCGCGCAGCGAGTTGCCGTGCGCGGCCACCAGCACCGTCCGGCCGGCCAGGATGTCCGGCACGATCGAGTCGTACCAGTAGGGCAGCATCCGGTCGACGACGTCCTTGAGGCACTCGGTACGCGGCATCAGCTCGGTCGGCAGCAGCGCGTAGCGCGGGTCACCCACCTGCGACCACTCGTCGTTGTCGTCGATCGGCGGCGGCGGCGTGTCGTACGACCGGCGCCAGAGCATGAACTGCTCCTCGCCGTACTCATCCAGGGTCTGCTTCTTGTTCTTGCCCTGCAGGGCGCCGTAGTGCCGCTCGTTGAGCCGCCACGACCGGCGCACGGCGATCCAGTGCCGGTCGGCGGCGTTGAGCGCCAGCTCGGCAGTCCGGATCGCCCGGCGCATCACGCTGGTGTGCACGACGTCCGGCAGCAGGCCGTGCTCGCGCAGCAGCTCGCCGCCGCGGCGCGCCTCGCCCTCGCCCTTCTCGGTCAGGTCGACATCCACCCAGCCGGTGAAGAGGTTCTTGGCATTCCAGTCGCTCTCACCGTGCCGCAGCAGGACCAGCGTCCCCACGGTGGGCCCTTCGCTCACAGTCATGCGGATCATCCTGCCTCAACCGCCCGGCGGACACGCGGGCACCCGTCGTGACGACCACCACGTGAAAAAGCGGGTGACCAGCGGATCCGCCCACCACTAGGGTTGTAAGGCACGCCAGTCAGATCGGTCATTACTTGCAAGCGGGGCGCCAGATGCGGACGATGCGGAGTTGGTTCCGGGACACCACCGGCGGCCTACCGATCACCTTCTGGTACCTGTGGTCCGGCACCCTGATCAACCGGCTCGGCTCGTTCGTCCTCGTCTTCCTCGCCATCTACCTGACCCAGGAACGTGGCTTCTCGGCCTCGCAGGCCGGCCTGGTGATCGGCCTCTGGGGCGTCGGCGGAGCGTTCGGCACGACCGTCGGCGGGACCCTCGCGGACCGGTGGGGCCGCCGACCGACGTTGCTGACCGCCCACGTGGGCGCTGCGGCCATGATGCTCGCGCTCGGGCTGGCCCGGGATCTCTGGGCGGTGGCGCTGGGCGCGCTGCTGCTCGGCGCGTTCGCCGAGGCGGCCCGCCCCGCGTTCGGGGCGATGATGATCGACGTGGTGCCGGCGAAGGACCGGCTGCGCGCCTTCTCGCTCAACTACTGGGCGATCAACCTCGGCTTCGCCTGCGCCGCCGTCCTCGCCGGCCTCGCCGCGCAGGCCGACTACCTGCTGTTGTTCGTGGTCGATGCCGCCACCATGCTGATCACCGCGCTGATCATCTTCAGCAAGGTGCCGGAGACCCGACGGGCCGGCTCCGTGGTCCCCAGCACGGCGCAGGAGGCCCCGCGCGGCGCCCTGCGCACGATTCTCAGCGACCGCGTCTACCTCGGCTTCGTGGCGCTCAACCTGTTCGCCGCGCTGGTGTTCCTCCAGCACATCTCGATGCTGCCGATCGCGATGGGCGACGACGGCCTGAGCCCGGCCACCTACGGCTCGGTGATCGCGCTCAACGGCATCCTCATCGTGGTCGGCCAACTCTTCGTACCTCGACTGATCCGGGGTCGGAGTCGCTCGCACGTGCTCGCGCTGGCATCCGTGGTGATGGGCGTGGGGTTCGGGCTGACCGCGTTCGCCGGCACCGCCTGGTTCTACGGGCTGACCGTGCTGATCTGGACGGTCGGCGAGATGCTGAACTCGCCCTCCAACTCCACGCTGATCGCCGAGCTGTCCCCGGCCGAGCTGCGCGGTCGCTATCAGGGCGTGTTCTCCCTCTCGTGGCAGATCGCCGGGGCCAGCGCGCCGATCCTCGGCGGCCTGGTCCGCGAACACGTCGGCAACGACGCCCTCTGGTACGGCTGCGCCGCGCTCGGCTTCCTGACCGCGGTGGCCCATTTGGTGTCCGGGCCGGCCCGGGAGCGGCGGGCCACCGCGCTGCGCCGCTCCGGTGAGGCACTGGCCCCGGTCACCGCCACCCGGGCGCCGCAGCCCGCCGAGGCTTGATGGCTGGCGCGGCGGTGGCGGAGTCTCCTACTCTGCCGTAGAAACAGTTAACAACCTGAACTGTCGGGAGGTCGGGTGCACGCCCTGCGGCGCTGGTGGCACGACACCGCAGGCGGCCTCCCCGCCACCTTCTGGTACCTCTGGGCCGGTCTGCTGATCAACCGGGCCGGCGCGTTCGCCATGCTGTTCCTCTCGCTCTACCTCACCGACGTACGCGGCGCGAGCGAAGGTCTGGCCGGCACCGTGGTCGGCGCGTACGGGGCTGGTGGGGCGGCCGGCGTACTGCTCGGCGGGGTGCTCGCCGACCGGTGGGGCCGGCGGGCGACCCTGCTCGCCGCACACCTGGCCACGGTCGGTCTGATGGTGGCGCTCGCCTTCAGTCGACCCCTGCTCCTGATCGCGGTGCTCGCCGCGCTGACCGGCGTGGTCCACTCGATGCCCGGCCCGGCGTTCGTGGCGGCGATCGTCGACGTGGTGCCCGCCGAGCGCCGCTCCCGCGCGTTCAACCTTCAGTTCTGGGCGTTCAACCTGGGCATGGCGGTCGCCTCGCTGCTCGCCGGGGTCCTGGCCGAGGCGAGCTTCACCGCACTGTTCCTGGTCGACGCCGGTGCCACCCTGACCGCCGCCGCCGTGATCGCCTGGAAGGTGCCGGAGACCCTGCGACTTGCCGCTCCGGCGCCGTCCACCCTCCCGGGCATCCCGCACCCTCCGGGCCTCCCGGGGCCGAAATCCGTCCGGACCCGCCGACCGGGACTGCGCACCGCGCTCACCGACCGGACCTTCCTGGTCTTCGTCGGGCTGACCTTCGTGCTCGCCGTACTCACCATGCAGACCTCGACGATCATGCCGCTGGCCATGCGCGCGGACGGCCTGGGCCCATCGGCGTACGGGCTGGTGGTGGCGCTCGGCGGCGCGCTGATCGTGGTCGGGCAACTGTTCGTGCCCCGGCTCATCGACCGACACCGCAAGCACGTCGTACTGGCCACCTCCACCGCGCTGCTCGCGCTCGGCTTCGGGGTGCTCGCCATCGCCGACGAACTCGCCATCTACCTGGGTGCCGCAGTGGTCTGGACGGTCGGCTCGATGATCGCGGCCCCGCCGAACGCGCAGATCAACGCGGACCTGGCGCCACCACAGCTACGCGCGCGCTACCAGTCGGTCTTCTACCTGACGTTCCCGGCTGCGGCCTTCGTGGCGCCCACCCTCGGCGGGGTGAGCCTTCAGCACCTCGGCGACCGGCACTGGCTGATCGTGGCGGGGTTGGGGCTGCTGGCCGCGCTCGGGCACCTGCTCGCCGGACCACCCCGGGAACGGCACGTCGCCGCGCTGCGCCAGGCTACCGATCGGGCTGCCCGCGCAGACCGCGTCCCGACCGCATAACCAACGCAAAGCGCCCACCACTTCCCGAAGGTCGTGATGGGCGCCCGCCAAGGGGCCGGCGGCGGCGGGCAACGCTCACCCCCGTAAGCATCGCCCGCTCACGCCGCCGGTCCAAACAGGTGGGAACCGTCCCCCAACGGTTAATCCACCCGTCCCCTCGCGCCTCGTCTGGTGCGCGGATCTGATCGATCCGCCGCTCCCCCGAACGTTTCCAAACGTGGCGCGGTGCAATAAAGCTAGTTCGCCCGGATTCTGGATTCAACCCAGAACGGCTGTCTCGCCGGTCACAACTGGCGAGTATCCGCTGCTCCGGACTCGTTCGTTGGCAACAGCCGCGTACCCGTCGACCATTCCCGTAAACACCTCAACCGTCTTCTCGATCGGGTGACTCGGTCCGGAAGAAGCTGCTCTGCCGGCCGTCCCGCAACTGTTCCTGATAAATCAAGTTCAGCCGGCGCAGGTCAAACGTGTAAAACCACTCATCCCAGGTGATCTCGCGGATCCGGCTGCTTTCCCGATATCCGGGAATGTTGAAGGTCAACACGCCCGCCCGGCCATCCCGCTCGGTCCCGGCGATGGTCGCCGGCTTCGCACCGCGTTCCCGGGCCCAGCGCTGGATCACCTCGTGGTTCGTCGTAATCAGGCTCCGCCCCGGCCGCTCCGGCCGGTCCATGATCGACGCGATCACCTGCGAGCTGCGGACCGACCGCCCGGTGCCCCGTCCAGTCCGAATCCCACCCGCTGCCGACGCGCTCTTTGCCGGTGCCGCACGCTTGGCGGCCGCCCTCTTGGCCGGTGCCGTCTTGGCCGGTGCCGCGCGCTTCGCCGCTGGCCGCGCCGGTGCCTTCTTCGCGGGTGCCTTCCGCACGGGCGCCGTACGCGCCGTCGTGGTCTTGCGGGCCGCCGTGGTCTTCCGCGCCGCCGTTGTCTTCCGCGCTGCCGTGGTCGTACGGGCGGCAGTGGTCTTGCGTGCCGCCGTCGTCTTCTTCGCTGCGGTCGTCTTCTTGGCGGCGGTCGTCTTCTTGGCGGCGGTGGCCTTCGCGGTCGCCTTTCGGGCGGCGGTGGCCTTCGTCGCGGCGGCCCGTTTCGCGGGCGCGCTCTTGTTCGCCGGCGCAGCCTTCGCGCGGCTCGACGCCGGCCTGGCCGCCGACTTCTTGGTGGCGGCGGCACGACCCGCCGACGGCCGGGTGCCAGTGGCCCGGCCGGTCGGGCCGGTGCTACTCCTACCCGCGCCGGCCCGCATTGATCGCACCAGCTGTTTCACCAGTTCAGGCTTACGCAGTGCGGAGATCCCGGAGACCCCGCGTTTGCGTAGCTGCCCGCGGATGTCGTCCACCCGCATCCGGGAAATCTCCGACTCGGAGACTCCGGGAGTACCCGGCGTCTGGTTGCCAGTCTGTCGCTTCGTCCTGGTCGCAGTCGCGCCGCGACCTGAGCTGATCCGCTGAGCCATGGGACGCTCCGCTCCTTGACACTCCGTCCTCGGCGCGCGGGGGTCCCTTTGCCGCACCGCGCGGTGCGGCATACCCGTCAGGAGCACTCCGAACCACCGTCGGCTCGCGTGGCGCGGCGGCGGGGCGACGCAGCGGGGGCGGCGGCGCGGAGCGTGGGGGGCGTCAGGCCGGGTCGGGGGTGGCGCCGGAGGGCTCGAAGAGGTGGGCGAACGCGGCCAGGTTGGCGGTCGACTCGCCGCGTTTGACCCGCCACTCGTACTCCCGACGGATCGAACTGCCAAAGCCGATCTCCAGCATCGTGTCGAACGACTCGTCGGCGTAGGTGAGTACGGCGCCGAGCAGTCGGTCCAACTCGTCGGCGTCCACGCCGGCCGGGTTGACCCGCCCGGTCAGGTACACGTCGCCGACCGTGTCGGTGGAGAAGGAGACGCCGTACATCCGGGCGTTGCGCTGCAACAGCCAGGCCCACAGCTCTTCGCGGCGCTCATCCGGCTGGCGCATCACGAACGCCTCGATCCGCAGCGCGTGCTCCCCGACGATCAGGTTGCAGACCGTCTTGAGCTTGTGGGTGCCCGGCAGCGTCACCGCGTACGAGCCGGGGCCGGTCGACTCCCAGGCCAGGTCCCGCTCGGCGCAGACCGACTCGATCAGGGTCGCGAGATCGCTCTTCGGGCTCACCGGACCCACTCTACGACCGACCCGGCCTGCGCACCGGTTGGCGAGCGACGCCCCCGGTCACCAGGAGCAGGAGAGGGCTGGGCCGCCGGCCAGGTCGGCTGCGAGCCGAGCGCGGTGCGCGGCGATCGCCTCGCCGTAGACGCCGAGCAGGCCGGCGACCGTACGGTCCCAGGAGAAGTGCCGTGCGTGCTGCTCGGCACCCCTGGCCAGCACCGTCCGGAAGGCCCGGTTCGGCAGCAGGCGGCCCAGCGCACGGGCCCAGTCGACCGGGTCGTGCCCGTCGATCAGTACGCCGCTGACCTGATCCCGCACGGCGGTGACCAGACCCCCGACGGCGGCGGCCAGCACCGGCGTACCGCAGGCCTGGGCCTCAAGGGCGACCAGCCCGAACGATTCGTTGTGCGACGGCACCGCGACCAGGTCTGCCGCCCGGTACAGGTCGGGCAGATCGTCCCCGGTGAGCGGTGGCAGGAACCGCACCCCGTCGGTGACCCCAAGCTTGGCGGCCAGCTCGATCAGGGCTGTCGGCCGGTCCAGCCCGCTGCCGCTGGGCCCCCCACAGATCACCACGGTGACCTGTTCGGCCAGCGCCGGGTCGCGCTCCCGCAGGGCGGCGACCGCGCGGATCAGCACGTCGGGGGCCTTGAGTGGCTGGATTCGACCGACGAAGGCAACCACGTACCCGTCGACTGGAAGCCCCAGCCGACGGCGGGCCTGGCGGGCGGCCGCGGACCGGTCGCCCGGCGCGGGCCGGAAGCGGGCCAGGTCGACGCCGGGTTGCACGACGGACACCCGGGTCGGGTCGGCGTCGTACCGGTCGAGCAGGTCGCTGGCCTCGAACCGGGTGTTGGCGACCAGCCGGTCCGCCTCGGCGACGACCTGCTCCTCGCCGATCACCCGGGCCTTGGGCTCTGGCCGGTCACCGGCCGCAAGCTGGGCGTTCTTGACCTTCGCCAGGGTGTGCGCGGTGTGCACAAGCGGCACGCCCCACCGCTCCTTGGCCAGCCAGCCGACCTGGCCGGAGAGCCAGTAGTGGGAGTGGATCAGGTCGTAGTGCCCGGGCGGGCGGGACGCCTCGGCGCGCAGCACCCCCGCGGTGAAGGCGCAGAGCTGGCCGGGCAGCTCTTCCTTGGTGAGACCTTCCAGGGGTCCGGAGGTGATGTGTCGGACCTGCACGCCGGGCGCCATCTCGACCACCGGGGGGAGGTCACCGGAGGTGGCCCGGGTGAAGATCTCCACCTCCACGTTGGCCTCGGCGAGCCGCCGGGCGACTTCGAGGATGTAGACGTTCATTCCGCCGGCATCGCCCGTGCCGGGCTGGTGCAGGGGGGAGGTGTGTACCGACAGGGTGGCGATACGGCGAGGCCGGGGCCACGGTTGGGCACCTCGCTGACGCCCGACACCGGTGTGCATTTCCGCCACATCCGCTCCTTTTTCACGGTTAATGCCGTCTCGCACGACCGGCGCTTCTCGCTCAACCTGTACGCCGGATGTCATCTTCCCCATCGGGCTTCGGAAATTCCCCGGCGCGGCCCCTCGGGGTGACGGACCTCATCACCGAACGCCCGCCAATGGCTGCCGCACGCCTGGGTGACAATGTCGCAATGACCTCAGTCGCCATCGTCACCGGAGCGTCCAGCGGAATCGGCGCGGCCACCGCCCGCCGGCTCGCCGCCGAGGGCTTCCACGTGCTCGTCGCCGCCCGCCGTGCCGAACGGCTCACCGAGCTGGTCGCCGAGATCACCGCCGCTGGCGGGCAGGCCACCGCGGTGACCTGCGACATCACCTCGGACGAGTCGGTGGCCGGGCTGGCCGAGGCCGCCGCTGCGGCACCCGGGCCGGTCACCCTGCTGGTCAACAACGCGGGCGGAGCGCGCGGGCTGGACCCGGTCGAGTCCGGCTCGATCGCCGACTGGCAGTGGATGTACGACGTGAACGTACTCGGCACCCTGCGGGTCACCCAGGCGCTGCTGCCGGCGCTGGAGGCGTCCGGCTCCGGCACCATCGTGGTGGTCTCCTCCACCGCCGGCCTGACCGTCTACGAGGGCGGGGGCGGCTACACCGCCGCGAAGCACGCCCAGACCGCCATCGCCGGCACGCTCCGTTTGGAGCTGTGTGGCCGACCGTTGCGGGTCATCGAGATCGACCCGGGCATGGTGAAGACCGACGAGTTCGGCCTGGTCCGCTTCGAGGGCGACGCGGAACGGGCGGCCGCCGTCTACGCCGGGGTGCCGGGGCCCCTGGTCGCCGAGGACGTCGCCGACTGCATCGCCTGGTGCGCCACCCGCCCGGAGCACGTCAACATCGACCGGCTGGTGGTCCGGCCACGAGCGCAGGCCGCCCAGCACAAGGTGCGTGAGCCGGGTTTGCGAGCCCCGCAGTCGCGAACAAAGCAGCACAGTGAAGCGCGAGGAGTGAGCCGGGTTTGCGAGCCCCGCAGTCGCGAACAGAGGGGACAGTGAGGGTCGCATGAGCAGCGCGGCACGGCGCCGGCCGTTCGGCGTGGTCACGCGCGGCACCACGAACCCGAACCGACTCCGCCGGGTGGACAACTGGATCGTCGCCACCTGTGCCGACCGGCTGTTGGCGGCGAACGACCCCCTGGTGGTCGACCTCGGTTACGGCGCGACCCCGGTGACCGCGGTCGAGCTGCGCGCTCGGCTGGCGGCCGGGGTACGTCGGGACGTACGGCTGGTCGGGTTGGAGATCGACCCGGCCCGGGTGGCTGCCGCGGCACCGGCCGCCGACCCACCCGGCCTGACGTTCGCCCGGGGTGGGTTCGAGTTGGCCGGGCTCCGGCCGGTGCTGGTCCGCGCGTTCAACGTGCTGCGACAGTACGACGAGAGCGAGGTGCCCGACGCCTGGCGGACGATGACCGCCGCGCTCGCCCCCGGTGGACTGCTCGTCGAGGGCACGTGTGACGAGTTGGGGCGGCTCGCCAGCTGGCTGCTGATCGACGCCGACGGACCCCGGACGCTGACCCTGGCCGCGAAGCTCACCACGCTGGGCAGCCCCGCCGAGCTGGCCGAGCGACTGCCCAAGGCGCTGATTCACCGCAACGTCCCCGGTGAGCCGGTGCACGACCTGATCCGCGCACTGGACGACGCCTGGCAGGCCGCCGCCCCGTACGCCACCTTCGGCCCCCGCCAACGCTGGCTGCGAGCGGTGACCCGCCTGCGCGAGACAGGCTGGCCCATCCGCGACAACCCCACCCGCTGGCGCCAAGGCGAGTTAACCCTCCCCTGGCCCCTCCCCTAACCCCGCACCCGCACCCCGCAGAAAGTGCAAGATCGCGGGGCGGGTGGGCGGGGTGGAGAGTTAGGGCGGGATCAGAGGGTGCAGTTGATTAGGACCGGTTCGGGGTGGAGGGTTACGCCGAAGCGGGCGTGGACCTGGTCGCGGATGGTGCCGGCCAGGGTGAGCAGGTCGGCGGTGCGGGCGGTGCCGCTGCGGTTGGTCAGGGCCAGGGTGTGCTTGCTGGAGATCGCCACTCCACCCTCGCCGGGGTGGCCCTTGCTGAAGCCGGCCTTGTCGATCAGCCAGGCCGCGCTCACCTTGACCAGGCCGTCCGCCCCGGGCCAGGCGGGCGGGTCGCCCAGCTCGGCGGAGCGCTCCAGGAGCAGTTCGTACGTCGCACGGTCGAGCACCGGGTTGGTGAAGAAGGAGCCGACCGAGCGAGTGTCCGGGTCGGCGGCGTCGAGCACCATGCCCTTGCCGGCACGCAGTCGCAGCACCACAGCTCGGGCGTCCGCCAGCGGCACCTGGTCGCCCACCTCGACACCGAGGGCTCGGGCCAGCTCCGCGTAACGCACCGGCCCGGAGAGCGGGGACCGAGTGAGCCGGAAGTCGACCGAGAGCACCACCCAGCGGTCCACGTACTTGAAGATGCTGCCCCGGTAGGCGAACCCGCAGTCGGCGGCGGGGATGACCTGGCGGACACCCTCGACCCGGTCGTACACCTCGACGCCGGTGATCGTCTCGGCGACCTCCTGGCCGTACGCGCCGACGTTCTGGATCGGGGTGGCCCCGGTGGAGCCGGGGATGCCAGAGAGGCACTCCAACCCGGCCCAGCCGTTGGCGACGGTGGCGGCGACCAGGTCGTCCCACGGCTCACCGGCGTCGACCCGTACGGTGACCGACCCGGCGTCCTCGGCGACGACCCGCAGGCCACGAGAGCGCACCAGGACGACGGTTCCAGGGAAGCCCAGATCGCCGATCACCACATTGCTACCCCCGGCCAGGATCAGGACCGGCTCTTCGGCGGCCTGGACCGCCCGGACGATCTCGTCGGCGCTGTCGGCGGCCACGATCCGCTCGGCTGGCCCACCCATTCGTAGAGTGGTGTAGCCGGCGAGTGGACCGGGGATGGCACGATCGGCGTCGGTTGTCGGCTGGGCGGAGGCGTCTGGCACGCCCTTCACCTTAGGCTGACAAATAGCCGTGGCACCCACTGGTCGCCCGGCACCCCCGGGAGGATGGCGATGAGCAGACTGCAGGGCAGCAAGGATTTCTGGATCGGGGCGCTCCGGACGGAGGGTCCGGCTTTCGCGGCGGCGGTGGCCGAGGCGCCGCCGGAGACACCGGTGCTGTCCTGTCCGGGCTGGACGGTCAACGACCTCACCCTGCACCTGGCCGGCATCTACCACTGGGTTTCGTCGTTCGCCGGCTCCGGCCTGACCACCCAGCCACCCCGCCGGGAGGAGGTCGCGGCGGACCCGGGCGTGAGCCCGCTTCAGCTGTGGCAGCAGGGGTACGACCGGCTGATGGCCCTCTTCGACGGGCTCGACCCGGAGGCACCGGCGTGGAACTGGGCCCCGCAGCCGAAGAAGGCTGGTTTCTGGCCGCGTCGGATGGCGCACGAGACGGCTGTGCACCGTTGGGACGCCCAGCTCGCCATCGGGGCTGGTGACCCGGTGGAGGCGAAGCTCGCGGCCGACGGGGTGAGCGAGGTGCTGGACACCTGGCTGCCCGCGGGCCGGCGGCAGGTGCCGGGTGACTGGCACGGGGTGGTGCAGCTGTCCGCGACCGATGCGGCTCAGGAGTGGTATC
Organism: Micromonospora chokoriensis; assembly: GCF_000718555.1. Classification (GTDB taxonomy): domain Bacteria; phylum Actinomycetota; class Actinomycetes; order Mycobacteriales; family Micromonosporaceae; genus Micromonospora; species Micromonospora chokoriensis_B. Next base: position 354,366 of record NZ_JOAN01000015.1, on the reverse strand, counting down.
TGCGGCTGCGCGGCGAGGGGGTGGCGCTGCTCGACACCGCGACCATCTTCGACCACGACGACCACCATGCCCGCGCCCAGGTCAGCGGCACCGCAAGCGATCTGCTGCTGGCCCTCTGGGGCCGGGTGAGCTTCGAGACGCTGGACATCGCTGGCGACCGCACCCTGTTGAACGGTCTGCGCACCGGCTGACTGATTCACCGACCACGAGGGCGCCACCCCAACCGGGGTGACGCCCTCGTCCGCGTCCGGGTAGAGGTGGCGGGAGAGAGCGCTCTCTTGACAGTAGCTGAGCCACCCACCACGCTGTCGTGAGAGCGCTCTCTTGACCCCGTCCACCTTTGAGAGAGGTCGAAATCCATGGCTGTCTTCCCGCGCCGCCGCCTCGCCGCGATGGCCTTCGTCGCCGCCACCGCCCTGCTCGTCACCGCCGGCTGCGGCGGCGACGACGAGGGCGGCGACGGACCGGTCACCCTGACCGTCGACGTCTTCGGCCAGTTCGGCTACGAGCAGCTCTACCAGGAGTACATGGCCGCGAACCCCGACGTGAAGATCGTCGAGCGAGGGACCGGCACCAACCTCGACGAGTACTCGCCGAAGCTGACCCAGTGGCTCGCCGCCGGCCGGGGCGCCGGCGACGTGGTGGCCATCGAGGAGGGGCTGCTTGTCGAGTACAAGGCCAACCCGGCGAACTTCGTCAACCTGCTGGACCACGGCGCCGCCGATCTCAAGGGCAACTTCCTGGAATGGAAGTGGAACGCCGGCCTGACCGCCGACGGCAAGCAGCTCATCGGCCTCGGCACCGACGTCGGCGGCATCGCCATCTGCTACCGCAAGGACCTCTTCTCCAAGGCTGGCCTGCCCACCGAGCGGGACGAGGTCTCCAAGCTCTGGCCGACCTGGCCGGACTACATCGCCACCGGCGAGCGGTTCACCGCGGCGAAGACCGGCGCGTCCTTCCTCGACGCGGCGACCAACACCTTCAACACGATCCTGCTACAGACCGCTGGAAACACGACCGGCTACAGCTACTACGACACCAGCGGCAACCTGGTCGTCGACAGCAACCCATCGGTACGGCAGGCGTGGGACACCACGATGGACATCATCGACTCGGGCCTCTCCGGAAAGTACGGCTCCTGGTCGGAGGAGTGGGTCTCCGCCTTCAAGCAGTCGAAGTTCGCCACCATCGCCTGCCCGGCCTGGATGACGGGTGTCATCGAGGCCAACGCCGGCACGGCCGCCCAGGGCAAGTGGGACATCGCCCGGGTGCCCGGCAACGGCGGCAACTGGGGTGGGTCGCACCTTGCCGTGCCGAAGCAGAGCAAGCACCAGGCCGAGGCGATCGCGCTGGCCAAGTTCCTGACCAGCGCCAAGGGGCAGATCGGGGCGTTCAAGGCCAAGGGCCCACTGCCCTCCTCGCCGCAGGCGCTGGACGACCCGGCGATCACCGGCGCGACGAACGCTTACTTCTCGGGGGCACCCGTCGGCGCGATCTTCGGCACCGGCGCGAAGAGCCTGAAGCCGGTCTACATGGGCCCGAAGAACCAGGCCGTACGGACCGAGGTGGAGAACGCCGTACGGACCGTGGAGCTGGGCCAGCGCAGCCCCGCGCAGGGCTGGACCGACGCGGTGAGCAACGCGAAGAAGGCCGCCGCCAAGTAGCCCAAACCAGCGTGCGGGCGGGCTTCGACGACCGGAGTCCCGCCCGTACGGCGGAAAGGAGTCCCCGGGCATGACCGTCCAGCTCGACGCCCGCCCGCCGGTCGTACCGGCACCTGCACGCTCGTCAGGTCGGCTCAGCCGGCTCGACACCCGGCTCTCGCCGTACCTCTACATCGCCCCGTTCTTCCTGCTCTTCGCGGTCTTCGGGGTCTACCCGCTGGCGTACACCTTCTGGGTCTCGTTGCACGACTGGGACCTGCTCGGAGCCGACCACCCCTTCGTGGGGGCGGAGAACTACACCCGGCTGCTGGCCGACGCCGACTTCTGGCACGCGCTTGTCAACACGCTGGGGATCTTCGTCATCTCGACCGTCCCGCAGTTGCTCGCCGCGCTCTGGCTGGCCAACCTGCTCAACCGCGGGCTACGAGCCCGCACCGGCTGGCGGATGGCGGTGCTCGTCCCCAACGTCACCTCCACCGCCGCGGTGGCGATCGTGTTCGGGGTGATCTTCGGCCGCGAGTTCGGCATGATCAATTGGCTGCTCGACCTGGTCGGGCTGGACGCGATCGGGTGGAAGTCCAACCGGTTCGCCTCCTGGGTGGCGATCTCCGCGATGGTCGACTGGCGGTGGACCGGCTACAACGCGCTGATCCTCCTGGCCGCGATGCAGGCCATCCCCCGCGACCTGTACGAGTCGGCATCCATCGACGGCGCCAACCGGGCCCGACAGTTCTGGTCGATCACCGTGCCACTGCTCAAACCGACGATCATCTTCTGCGCCATCATCGCCACGATCGGCGGCTTGCAGCTCTTCACCGAGCCCCGGCTGTTCCACTCCGGCACCAACCCGATCCGGGGCGGGCCGATGCGCGAGTCGCAGACGCTGACCATGTACATGTTCGAGAACGCCTTCGCGCCGCACTACAACTTCGGGTACGGCTCGGCCGTGGCCTGGCTGCTCTTCGCGCTCATCGCGATCGTCGCGGCGGTCAACGTGCTGCTCCTGCGCCGCCTCGGCGGCTCGGACCGCCATCGGAAGGGAACGGCACGATGAGCCGACTCTGGCGGGCCAGCCCGCTCACCTACCTGGCCCTGGTCGTCGCCGCCGGCCTGTCGGTCTTTCCGATCTGGTGGATGTTCGTGGTGGCCAGCCGATCCAGCGACGCGATGGGGCAGTTGCCGCCGCCGATGACGCCGGGCGGCAACCTGGGCGCCAACATCGCCCGGCTCTTCGACAACACCGACGCGTACTTCCTGACCGGCCTGATCAACTCGGCGATCGTGGCCACCACTGTCACCGTGTCCGTGGTGTTCTTCTCCAGCCTGGCCGGGTTCGCCTTCGCCAAGCTGCGGTTCCGGGGCCGCAACGCCCTGCTGCTCGTCATCATCGCGACCATGATGGTGCCGACCCAACTCGGCGTGATCCCGCTGTATCTCCTGATGACCCAATTGCAGTGGAACGACCGGCTGCCCGCGGTCATCGTGCCGGCCCTGGTCACCGGCTTCGGGGTGTTCATGATGCGGCAGTACGCCGGCCAGGCGGTAAGTGACGAGCTGATCGAGGCCGCCCGGATGGACGGCTGTGGCACCGCTCGGATCTGGTGGCACGTCGTGCTGCCCGCCCTGCGCCCCGCCGCCGCAGTGCTCGGCCTGCTCACGTTCATGACTACCTGGAACGACTTCCTGTGGCCGTACGCTGTGCTGAACGATCCGGCGAATCCGACAGTGCAACTCTCCCTGCGGGCACTCTCGGACGGGTACTACCAGGACATGTCGCAGGTGTTCACCGGGACAGCCATCGCGACGCTGCCCCTGCTACTGGTCTTCGTGTTGTTCGGCCGGCAGATCATCGGCGGGATCATGGAAGGTGCGGTCAAGGCGTGAATGAGATCGTTTTTCCCGAGCACTTCCTCTGGGGGGCGGCCACCGCCGCGTACCAGATCGAGGGTGCCGCCCGCGACGACGGTCGCGGTCCGTCCATCTGGGACACCTTCAGCCGTACGCCGGGGAAGGTCTACCAGGGCCACACCGGCGACGTCGCCTGCGATCACTACCACCGGTACGCCGATGACGTGGCGCTGATGGCCGAGCTGGGGCTGCGGGCGTACCGGTTCTCGGTCGCCTGGCCACGGATCCAACCGGACGGCACCGGCCCGGCCAACCCACGGGGGCTGGACTTCTACGACCGGCTCACCGACACATTGCTGGCTCGGGGCATCGACCCGATAGTCACCCTCTACCACTGGGACCTGCCCCAGGCCCTGGGTGACCGGGGCGGCTGGACCAACCGGGACACCGCCGAGCACTTCGCCACCTACGCCACGGCGGTGTACGCGCGCCTCGGCGACCGGATCGACGTGTGGACCACGCTCAACGAGCCGTGGTGCTCGGCCTACCTCGGTTATGCCAACGGGGTGCACGCTCCGGGCGAGCAGGACCCGGCGGCGACCTTCACCGCCGTACACCATCTGCTGTTGGGGCACGGCCTGGCGGCGCGGGCGTTGCGGGCGGCCGGCGCGCGCAGCGTGGGTATCACCGTCAACCCGGCCGACGTACGCCCGGCCGACCCACAGAGCGCGGCCGACGCCGCAGCGGTCCGCCTGGTCGACGGCCTGCACAACCGGATCTTCCTCGACCCGCTGTTGGCCGGCGGCTACCCGGACGACGTCCGCGAGCACGTGGCACGCATCGTCGAGCCGACATTCATCCGGGACGGCGACGAGAAGCTGATCGCCGCCCCGATCGACCTGCTCGGCATCAACTACTACGCCCCGAGTTACGTGGCCGGTCGGCCCGACGGCGCCGGCAACGCCGCCTATCCGGGGACCGAGGGTGCGGTGCACTTCCTGCCACCGGCCGGGCCGCTCACCGACATGGGTTGGATGATCGAGCCAGCCGGGCTGACCCGGCTGCTGGAGCGGATCGCCGCCGACTACCCCGGGGTGCCGCTGCTGATCACTGAGAACGGCGCGGCCTTCCCCGACAAGCCGGGCGTCGACTCGCCCGACGCTCCGGCGCAGGTGATCGACGCCGATCGCATCGCCTACCTCGACGGGCACCTCCGCGCGGCGCACGAGGCGATCTCCCGGGGCGTGGACCTGCGTGGGTATCTCGTATGGTCATTCCTGGACAACTTCGAGTGGGCGGAGGGTTACCGCAAGCGGTTCGGGATCGTGCACGTCGACTACCTGACCCAGCGGCGCACACCGAAGGCCAGCGCCCGGTGGTACCAGGAGGTGATCTCCCGGAACGGGCTGTGACGAGCGGGGGGGGGAAGGCGCGATGACGACAGCGCAGCGGCCGACGCTCGAAGCGGTGGCGGCGCGGGCCGGGGTGTCCCGAGCGACCGTGTCCCGGGTGGTCAACGGCTCCACCACCGTCGCCGAACCGATCCGCGAGGCGGTCACCCGGGCGGTCGCCGAGTTGGGGTACGTCCCCAACCTCGCCGCCCGCAGCCTGGTCACCCAGCGCACCGACTCGATCGCCCTGGTCATGCCGGAGGCGGCCACCCGGGTCTTCTCCGACGACCAGGTCTTCCCCGGCATCATCCGGGGCGTCAGCCAGGAGTTGGAGGCGGCCGACAAGCAACTGGTGCTGATGCTCGCCGGCTCGCCGGCCGGGCACCAACGGGTCGAGCGGTACACCACCGGCCGGCACGTCGACGGCGTGCTCTTCGCGTCGCTGCACGGCGCTGACCCGCTGCCCGGCACGCTGGCCCGACTCGGCATCCCGGTGGTGGTCAGCGGCCGGCCACTCGGCGACGTGCCCGTCCCGTACGTCGACGTCGACCACGTCGGCGGGGTGACCGCCGCCGTCCGACACATGATCAACAACGGTCGTCGACGGATCGCCACCATCGCCGGGCCACAGGACATGGTCGCCGGAATCGAACGGCTGCGTGGTTACCGCAGCGCGGTCGCCGACGCGGGCTTGCCCGAACTGATCGCCGTCGGTGACTTCACCCGAGAATCCGGATCGGCCGCGATGCGCCGACTGCTCACCGAGCACCCCGACCTGGACGGCGTCTTCGCCGCCTCCGACCTGATGGCACACGCCGCCCTACGTACGCTGCGCGAGGCCGGTCGGCGGGTGCCCGAGGACGTGGCGGTGGTCGGCTTCGATGACATCGAGACCGCCGCCTACACCGAGCCGCCGCTGACCACCGTCCGGCAGCCGATCGTGGAGCTGGGCCGCCGGATGACCCGGCAACTGCTCCGGCTGGCCGCCGGGGAGACCATCGAGCAGTCAGTCATGCTCCCCACCGAGCTGATCCGCCGCGCGTCGGCCTGACGCGCGGCGCCCGGCGCGGGGCAAGATCCGCACAACTTCAGGGAAATGGTGGCCTCCGCGCGCCGGGAAGCCACTATTTCCTTGAAGTTGCTGCCTGCTGGTCGGTCGCGCAGGCTGCGGGAGTGCGTGGTTAATGCGTCGCTCGGTCGGGCGATCCTGGTTAGCCTCGCCGACATGCCGGATCCTGTCGCGCTGCTGCACGTCCCCGCCCTCTCCGACACAGCCGAGTACGCGTACGCGGCCACTGTCGAGCCACCCGCCCGGTTGGTGTTCACCGCCGGGGCGTGCCCGCTGGACGCCGAGGGGCGCACGGTTGCGCCGGGCGATCACGCCGCGCAGGCCCGGCAGGTGATGACGAACCTGGCGACCGCCCTCGACGCGGCCGGCGCGCGGCTGACCGACGTCGTCAAGACCACGGTCTATGTGGCGTCGTCGAAACAGGCTGACCTGGTGACCGTCTGGGAGGTGGTACGGGACTTCTTCGGCGACCACGACCCGCCCAGCACCCTGCTCGGGGTGGCCGTGCTCGGCTACACCGATCAACTCGTCGAGGTCGAGGCGGTCGCCGCCGTACGGATGGGGGCCTGACATGCGGATCCGAGTGGCGCAGCCGGACGACGCACCGGGCGTGGTGGCCCTTCGAGCGACGGTCTTCCCGTATCTGGTGCGCGGGGTCGAGTCGACCCGGAAGATGATCGCCGAGCCCCCGCCGGAGGAGGACTGGACCGCCTTCGTGGCCGAGGTCGGCGACCGGGTGGTCGGTTGGGTGTCCGCCGAACGAATCGGCTCGACGTCGATGGCGAACGTCGGTGGCATCAACCTGCTGCACGTACACCCGGAACATCGGCGGCGCGGCGTTGGCACGGCGCTGCTGACCGCCGCGACCGACTACCTCCGCCCGTTGGGCATCCGCCGGGTGCGTGCCGTGGCACAACCAGAGGCGCTGCCGTTCGCGCGTCGGCACGGCTACGAGCCCAGCCGCGAGGTGCGCTACTCGGCGCTCGATCTGAATCCGGCACCCGCGTTACCCGACCCACCCCCGGGCGTACGGCTGCGCCCGATCGCCGAGCTGGACCCGCACCTGCTGTACGCGGCTGACGTGGCCTCGGCCGTCGACGAGCCGAGCGACGTGCCGGTCGACAGCAAGAGCTACGAGAGTTGGCAGTACGACGTCTGGGACAACCTCGGCCTGGACAAGGCGGCCAGCATCGCCGCCGAGATCGATGGTGAGGTGGCCGCCTTCAGCCTGGTCAAACGGGACGGCGACCGAATGTGGTCGGACTACACCGGCACCGTCCCGGCGTACCGGGGTCGAGGGCTGGCCCGGCTGGCCAAGACCGCCGCGCTGCACCTGGCTGCCGCGCACGGCGTGCGTGTCGCGTACACCTCGAACGACGAGGCGAACGCGCCGATGCTCGCGATCAACGCCCGGCTGGGCTACCGCCCGGTGGCATCCCAATGGACCTGCCTAGCCGACCTGACCTGACCTGACCATCAATCACCCTGCCCGGCGCGGTCGACGGGCCAGGGACAGCCACCCGAGAAAGCGGGCGTGCATCACGGCGGGATCCGGGCGACCGCCCAGGCCGTACATGTCATCGACGGCCTCCTGCATCGACGAGGCCAGGTAGAACGCCAGCGCGATCGAGTGACCGTAGAACTCGGCAATGAGGTCGAGTTGAGCCGGACCGCAGGGCCACGGCGCAGCGCAGTTGCGACACAGCCATGCGGGACGCATCGGCAGGTGCGGCCGAGGCCGGGCGGTCATCCGACCCGCACCGGTCCGCGGCGTACCTGCCGGCGGGCCGTCGGCCCGGCAGCCGGTGCCGGAGGGGCCTGCCAGATCAGGCCCGCCTTCTGCACGAACAGCGACCGCCGGACAACGGCCTCACCCTTCGGGCCTAACTCGTAGCCCTCAATCCAGAGCCAGCCGTCATACGTCACCCAGTCGGGAAGCCTGATCACGCGGACGAAGATCGGCCGGAGGAACTGCACACTCGCCGCGCGGGTCAGGTGCAAGACATCGCCCGACTTCACCTCACCCACAGATCCGGGTTCGTTGTTGGGCAAGGGATCCCCCTATCCGCAGATCCAGAGGGGACCGTCCCGGCCAGTTCTCCGAAAGCGGTCCTGTTCATGGAACTCTTCTCGGTAACCGCCTAACCTCGATAGCGAATGGGCCCTGATGGAGCGGCCTCGGCCGGATGCGTTGCCGCTGATGAGGACCCACGAGGGGCCGGGTTGACAGGTTGGGGGAGGGTTGGGGAACGTGAGCATTACGGCGGCAGAAATCCTGCTCGACGAGCTGCGCCATGCGCGGACCGTCCGGGGAATGAACCAAGACGAATTCGGCAGGTTCATCAGCTACTCCGGCACTCATGTCAGTGCCGTAGAGACCGGCGCCCGCCCGCCCACCAGCGACTACGTAGCCGCCATCGACAAAGCACTGAAGACGGGCGGGATCTTCGTGCGGCTACTCGAAAGGCTCGCCGCACTCGACATGGCTCCTGTATGGCTGCGGGAATGGATCACCTTCGAGGATCAGGCGAAGGCCCTGAGGTGGTACGAGCCGGCCTTCGTACCTGGGCTTCTGCAGACCGAGACATATGCGCGGGCGACACTTCAAGCCGGTGGGCTTCTCACCGTTGAACAAACTAGGCAGCGGGTCCGGTCGCGGATGGACCGGCAGGCGGTACTCAATCGCGAGGACCCGCCTCACGTGGTGATCGTGCTTGACGCGGCAGTGCTCCGACGGACCGTGAACGACGACCGCACGCTAATACGTGAGCAGCTCGAACACCTCGCAGCCGTCGCCGAGCTGCCGCACGTACAAATTCATGTCGTGCCGGATGATGCGGGGCTCTACCCTGGCCTTCAAGGCGGGTTCATCCTCGCCACGATGCCCGACGACACGGTCGTCGGGCATACGGATTACCAGGTGCGATCGCAGACCGTCAGCGGCGCGGGCGAGATTGCTACGCTCCAAAAGACGTGGGAGGCCGTCCTGCGAGACGCACTCCCCCGCCGACCCTCTCTAGATCTGATCAAGGAAGCGGCGAAGACATGGACATGACCGACGCCCGTTGGCGCAAGTCGACGAAGTCCGGGACGAACGGTGGCAACTGTGTCGAGGTCGCTGACAACCTGCCCGGCGTCGTGCTGGTCCGGGATTCCAAGGCCCGTGATGGCGGGACTCTGACCTTCGGGCCGGCAGCCTGGCGCGCTTTCATCGCGGACTTCTCCGAGCAACCGTAACCGCGTCAAGCCGCGCGATTACGCCTGTCCAGACTTCGCCTCGGCTGGCCTGCCGTGATCACTTGACGCTGAGTAGTCGAGAGTGATTCCCCACCCCGGCGCCGATCTTGCAGTTCCTGTCGCCGGAATGCGTGAAATGCCCCACTATGCCGCGACAGAGAGTGCAAGATCGCGGAATGGGCGAGCCCGAACGCGTCGATCATGGAGTTATGGTGCCTGCTTTGGTGGAGCAAGGGCGCTTTGTCACCCACCACAACTCCATGATCGACGAGTCAGCGCGCCCCCCCGGGGACTACTCAGCGGCAAGTGATCAAGGGGCGGGGCGCTTCTCGAACACCTGGCGGGCTACAGCGTGGGTGTCGGCGCCGAAGAGCACCAGGCGCGTCTCGCTGACCGTGGCCGGGGTGGCCGCGCGCAGCACCGACAGCGCCTGACCGACCGCGTCGTCGAGCGGCCAGCCGTAGATGCCGGCGGAGATCAGCGGGAACGCCACAGTGGACGTCCCAAGTTCGTCGGCCACCTGGAGACTGTTGGCGTAGCAGTCGCGCAGCAGCGCCGACCGGTCCTCGCTGGCCGACCAGACCGGCCCGACGGTGTGGATCACCCAGCGGGCCGGCAGGTCACCTGCCGTGGTCGCCACCGCCTGTCCGGTGGGCAGGCCCTTGCCATAGCGGGAGGCCCGCAACGCCCGGCACTCGGCCAGGATGGCTGGTCCGCCGCGCCGGTGGATGGCACCGTCGACCCCGCCGCCGCCGAGCAGGGACGAGTTCGCGGCATTCACGATGGCATCCACCCGCTGGGTGGTGATGTCCCCCTCGACCAGGGTGATCTCCATGTCAGCTCTCCTCGATCGACTGGCCCATCGAGCGACGGGCCAGCAGCGTGGCACCCGCGACCGCGGCCGGCATGATCAGCACGGCGCCGAGCGGGATCAGGAAGCAGAGGAAGACGGCCACTCCGAAGCCGAGCGCGGCGGGTCGGTCGGCCTTCAGGATCGTCCGGCGCTGCGGCAGCCGCATTCCGCGCCGGTAGAACGGTGCGCCGACCAGCTCCACGGCGAGGAACCACCCGCCCACCGCCGCCCCGATCACCGGGACGACCGTCTGGCCGATCACCGGGATGAAGCCGGCGAGGAAGAGCGGGATGCCGACCAGCGCCGTGAGCGCCACCAGGCGTACCGAGTCGGCGAGGCTGCGGCGCAGCGACGACCAGAACGGCACCTCCACCGCGCCGGGTGTGCCGCCGTACCGCTGCTCCACCTGCTCGGAGATCTTCTCGTAGAACGGGTCGCCGATGACCAGGGTGACCGCGGTGAAGGTGAGCACGCCGAGCAGGCCGCCGAGCCCCAGGAAGGCCAGCCCGGCAATCACCCGGACCAGGCTGCGGCCGGTGCTCGACCAGTCGTCGGCGAACGGGGTGACAAGCGCGGCGAGGTCGTCCACGAAGTACACAAGTGTGGCGAGCGCGGCCAGGAAGAGCACGCCGGAGATCAACGCCGGTACGATGCCGAGCAGCATCAACCCCGGGCTACGAACGTAGAGGCCCAGCCCCCGCAGGAGCAGACCCGCCCCGGCGAAGAAGCGTCCGACGGCCCCGGTCACCGGGCTGGCGATTTTGCTGACATCCACGATCGAGCAGCCTAGCGAGCGGTGATCGAATCCGCCTGACGATGAGCAGGGCAGGATGGGCGGGTGCGCGCCTCCCGACTGATCTCGCTGTTGTTGCTGTTGCAGGCGCGCGGGTCGATGACCGCGAGCGAGCTGGCGCGGGAGCTGGAGATCTCCGAGCGGACCGTCTACCGGGACGTCCTGGCGCTCTCCGCGGCTGGTGTGCCGGTCTACGCCGACCGGGGGCGGGCCGGCGGTTACCGCCTGCTCGGCGGCTACCGCACCCGGCTCACCGGGCTGACCCGGGACGAGGCGGAGGCGCTCTTCCTCGCCGGGCTGCCCGGACCGGCCGGCGATATGGGACTCGCCGACGCGGTGGCGTCCGCCGAGCTGAAGGTGCTCGCCGCGCTGCCGCCGGCCTTGCGCGACGCGCCGGCCCGTGCCGGACAGCGGTTCCACCTGGACGTGCCGGGCTGGTTCCGGGAGACCACGCCGCCGCTCTGGCTCCCCGAACTGGCCCGGGCGGTCTGGGCGGACCGGGTGGTGGAGCTGCGCTACCGACGCGGCGATCGGGAGGTGACCCGCCAGGTTCAGCCGTACGGCCTGGTGCTCAAGAGCGCAGTCTGGTATCTGGTCGGCCGGGTCGGCGACGATGTGCGCACCTACCGGGTGGACCGGGTCACCGGGGTCGAGGTGGGCGACGAGCACTTCGACCGCGACGAGGGCTTCGACCTGGCCGGGCACTGGCGCGAGCAGGCCGGGTCGTTCCTGCGGACCATCCTGCGGGCCGAGGTCACCGTCCGGCTGAGCCCCGCCGGCCTGCGCCAGCTCCGGCACCTGGTCGATGCCCCCACCGTGTACGACGAGCTGGTCGCCGCCGCCAGCGAACCCGACGGGCAGGGCTGGGTGGTGGCGCGGCTGCCCGTCGAGTCGGTCCAGGTGGCGTACCACCAACTGTTGGGGCTCGGCCCCGAGGTCGAGGTCCTCGGTCCACCCGAGCTGCGGCAGTTGTTCGCGGAGAGCGCCGAGCGGCTCGGCGCGCTCTACCGGTAGCCGGTCACGTCGGCCGGCTTGCCCGCGTCGACCACCTCGGTGATGTAGCGGAAGCCCTCGGGTTGGCTGCCGTCGAGGTCGGTGAACCCGTACACCTTGGAGAGCGTGCCAGCGTCGACGGACCTGCCGCTCCAGCGGACCTTCTCTTCGTCGGCGGCGAGCGCGGCCACCGCGCGGCCGACGAAGGCCGGGGTCTCCGAGATGAGGAAGTTCGGGTCGGTGGCAGCACCGTCGCGCCAGTTCTCCTCGGTCACGCCGAAGTGCTCAAGCATCGCCTCGGAGCGGATCCAGCCGGGGGTGAGCGCCACCGCCGTGCAGCCGTGCGGCTTCAGCTCGTGTGCCTGGCTGAAGGCGAGCCGGTTGACCGAGACCTTGGCCAGGTCGTAGAAGACCGAAAGCCGGTAGTTCTCGTCGTTGTACGCCTTGGTGCCGTCGCCCATCTCCACCACCAGGCCGCCGGGCTTGCGGATCAGCAGTGGCAGGGCGAAGTGGCTGGTGATGATGTGCGTGTCGACGGCGAGCCGCAGGGTGCGGAAGCCGGCGTCCAGCGGCTGTTCCCAGACCGGCTTGTCCCAGGTGACCAGCGGGTCGCCGCCCCAGATGTCGTTCACCAGCACGTCGAGCTGGCCCTGCTCGGCGTCGATCCGGGCGATGAGGTCGCGGACCTGCTCGGGCACCAGGTGGTCGACCTGCACGGCGATGCCGGTGCCGCCGGCCGCGCTGACCAGCTCGGCGGTCTCCTCGATGGTTTCCGGCCGGTCCATCTCGGAGCGACCGGCCCGGGTGCTGCGGCCGGTGGCGTAGACGGTGGCCCCGGCCGCGCCGAGCTGAACGGCGATCTGCCGACCGGCACCTCGGGTGGCACCGGCGACGAGCGCGATCTTTCCTGTGAGCGGTTGCGTCATGCCTGCGACGTTGTCAGGAATACCTGACAACCGCCGTCCGAATTGGCGACCCGATCCGGCTGCGGCAGGGCCGGCTAGTCGTTCAGGAAGCCGGAGATGCGGTCCCGCAGGTCGGCGCGTTCCGACCAGAGCACGCCGGGTCGGTCGTACACATGCAGGGTGGCCTGGGGCAACGCGACGGCGAGCTGCTCGGCGACCTCGACCGGGTGTAGGTCGTCGCCCGCGCAGCCGATCACCAGCGCCGGCGCGGTGACCGCCGACAGGTCAACGATCTGGCGCAGCGGTGTCTGTGCGGCGAGCGTGGCCAGGCCGGGGGCCAGACCGTCGCGAAGCAGTTGGTCGAGCCGCTGCCGCAGGTACGCCCAGCCGGCCGGGGTGTTGCGCACCGCCGGGGGCAGCTCCAGGGTCACCACGTCGGCGACCGCCGAGGCGTCCCCGCTCTCCACCGCCTCCAGCAGGTCCGTCATACGTTCCCAGGCGACCGGCCCGCGCGGCTCGTCGAGGACCGCTGGCAGGAAGAAGACCAGTTTGTCGAACCGCTCCGGGCTCTCGGTGAGGAGACGGCAGAGGGCACCCGCGCCGAGGCTCGCGCCGAACGCGCGGCTGGCCCCGCCGAGATCAGCGATGGCGCGTAGATCCCGGGCCAGGTCCAGGTAGTCCCACGGCCCGTCCGGCGCCTCGGAACGGCCGTGCCCCCGGAACTGGAAGAACACCTTGCGGCCGTTCACCCCACTGCCGAACGGGCGGGTGGTGGCGATGCCGTTGCCCAGCCCGTGCGCGAAGACGGTGACCGGATCACCGGTGCCGGTGACCAGCCGTTCCAGCCGTACGCCGTGTGGGGTGGTGACCAGTTCGGTCTCCGGCTCCGGCAGTGCCGGCCGGCCGGTACGCGGCCCACCCGGGCCGGGCCCCCAGGTGCGGGGACCACTGTCGGGTGGGGGCGGCCAGCGAAAACCTCTCACCAGGACCCTTTACCGTCACCGAGCTCACGGAGGCCGACCCGGACGTCGAGCAGGTAGATCAGACCGGCGGCGATGCCGACCAGTCCGAAGAGGCTGATCGGGCCGAAGCCGAGCAGGGTGAGCACGAGGCAGACCGCCAGGATGGCGACCCAGCCGCCCTTGGGCAGCGTCCCGATGGCGGGGAAGGCGTCGGAGCGCTGCGTGATGGCGTGCACCAGGGCTACGCCCTGAACGATCAGCGCGAAGACGAGCAGGATCAGCTCGATCACGTCACGGACGGCGAAGGCGAAGATCGGCGCGGCGTTGGCCATGCCGGCCAGTTTATGTCCACGACCCCGGCTACGTCCGACAAGGACGCCGCCGGGGTCGTGGACGCGGCGAACTACTCGGCTGCCGGGCGGGTCTGCTTGGTCGCCCGGGGAAGCTTGGCCGAGGGGGTCTCGGCCTGCTTGGCGGCCTTGGGCGCGCGGGCGACCTTCTTGACGGCGGCCGGCTTGGCCTCGGCGATCTCGGCCACGTCGGCCGGGGTCGGCACGTCGGCGGGGGCTGCGGTCGGGGTGGCCGGGGCGGTGGCGACGGCCGCAGTGGTGGCCGGCGTCACGGCCTCGGTGGCCTCGATGTCGGCGTTGACCGTCTCGGCGGCCTCCAGCACGCCTGCGCCGACGACCCGCTCACCCCGGGCGACAAGCGCGCCGTAGGCGGCGAACGCGCGTTCCTGGGCGGCCTGGGCGCTCGCGACCACCAGGGCGGCATTGCGGGTCGCGGCGGCGCGCAGCTTGTCGATGTCGGCCACCTCACGCAGCTTGGCCAGGTCGGCGGTCTCATTGGCGGTGCGCAGCGTCTCGGTGGCCTTCTGCCGCAGCTCGAAGCCGGTCAGCACGGCCCGACCACCCAGGTCGGCGACGACCCGGGTGCCGAGGACGCCGACCACGGCCGGCAGCTTGCGCAGCTGCTCGATGGCCAGCTCACCGGCACCGGCTGCGGCGTAGATCGGGGCGGGGATGCGGTTGGTCTTCGGCTCGCTCATGACGTCTCCTCTTCGGCCGCCTCGGCGGCCTTCTTCTTCTGGGGGATGTTGGTGCTGCCGGGTGCGGGGGCGGTGCCCGCCTCGGTGACGGCGACCGACTCCAGCACCGCTTCGGTGGGGGTCCCGCCTGTGGTGGTGGGGCCGGTGGCGGCCAGGTTGGCCAGGTCGGCGGGCTGGTCGGCGACGTCCGTCGGGGTGGTGGCCCCGACCGTGCCGCTGCCTTCGGCTTCGGCCTGGGCCTCGGCCAGCCGGGTGTTCTCCCGGCGGAACGTCTCGTAGATCTGGCTGAGCGACTGCTTCTGCGCCATCGTCAGGTCGGCGTCCACGGCGATGGCGGCGAGCACCCCGTGGCCTTCCTTGTCGTCGAGCAGACCGGCGCGCAGGTACATCGCCGGCGTGGAGACCCGCAGCGCGCTCGCCAGTTGCTGGAGCACCTCGGCGCTCGGCTTGCGCAGGCCGCGTTCGATCTGGCTGAGGTACGGGTTGCTGACCCCTGCCTGCTCGGCGAGCTGCCGTAGCGAGATCTTGGCGTTGCGCCGCAGATCGCGGATGAACCCGCCGACATCGGGAAGGTCCTTGGGTGTGGCCATGACAACGACGCTAATCGGCCGCGCTAGCTCTTGCAAGCAAAACGCTAACCATAGTTAGCAAGGTCTCAGCACCCCGTTTGCGCGCCGCTCGCCCGATCCGTACGGTCCGTCCGTGCACAAGATCACAGTCAATGGAGCAAGCATCGCGTACGACGAGGCCGGCACCGGTTCGCCCGTCGTCCTGCTGCACGCCGGCATCGCCGACCGGCGGATGTGGCGGGGACAGCTGTCCGCACTCGCCGCCCGACACCGGGTGATCGTCCCGGACCTGCGCGGCTACGGCGACTCGGAGTTGCCCCCGACCCCGTTCACACACCACGACGACGTGGCCGGGCTGCTGGACGCGCTCGACCTGCCCCAGGCCAGCCTGGTCGGCTGCTCCTTCGGTGGATCGGTCGCCATCGACACCGCGCTGGCCCACCCCGACCGGGTGACCGCGCTCGCGCTGTTCGACACGGCGGTCTCCGGCAACGAGTGGTCCGATGAGGCGAACGACCTCTGGGACGACCTGGTCGGCGAGGTCGACCCCGACGACTTCGTGGCCGGGGCGGCCGGCGAGGTGCGGTTCTGGGTGGTCGGCCCGGGACGCCAGCCGCAGGACGTCGACCCCGACCTGCTCGCGTTCGCGCAGGAGATGGACCAGCGTGCCCTCGCCGCCGAACTGGCGCTCGGCGCGGTCGAGGTCGGCGAGCTGATGCCACCGGCGATCGGCCGGCTCGGCGAGCTGAAGATCCCGGTCTTGGTCACGGCGGGTGCCGCAGACGTGCCGGACATCAGTCGGCTCGCCGACCGGATCGCCGCCGAGGTGCCCGGCGCCCTGCGACTGCCCAACGTGCCGGACGCCGCGCACCTGCTGCCGCTGGAGCGTCCGGAGGCGGTCAACGCCGCGCTGCTCGACTTCCTGAGCTAGACCACGCTCACCACAGCGGTCGGACCGCCCCGACCGGAACGCCGCCGCCGAAGAGCGGCACCTCGGCGTATTCGGTCAGCACCGGTGCCTGCACGCCGAGCCGGCGTAGCGCGGAGACCAGCACCGGCATCCGGGCCCGGTCGGCGCCGTCGTCGATCTTGAGTGCGACGGCGCCGACGCCCGGCACCGCCACGGCGAGCACGCCCTCGGCGCCGACCTTGGCCAGCAACCCCGGGACACCACGCATCAGCCGGGTGTCGTCGGCCTGGGTGCCACCCACGATCTCCGGGTGCGCGCGCATGGCGTCGGCCACCGTGCGCGGCACCGAGCCGGGCTCGGCGTCGACCAGCCGCAGGTACGCCCCGGCCAGGCCGGTCAGCGACACCGCGAGCACCGGGGCGCCGCAGCCGTCGACGCCCACCGCCGCCACCTGCTCACCGGTGAACTCCTCGATGGCGGCCCGCAACCGCTGCTGAAGCGGGTGCTCCGGTCGCCAGTAACCGTCCAGCGGCCAACCGGCGGCCTCGCAGGTCAGCAGCATCCCGCTGTGCTTGCCGGAGCAGTTCATCTGCACCCTGGTGGGGCCACCCCCGGCGCGCAGCGCCGCCTCCCGGGCCGCCACGCCCACCGGCAGGTCCGGCGGGCAGTGCAGCGCCGACGCGTCCAGCCCGGCGCGCTCCAGCAGCGCACCGACCCGGGCCAGGTGAAAGTCCTCGCCCGCGTGGCTCGCCGACACCAGCGCCACGTCGGCCGGGTCGGTCAACGCCAGGCCGGCCCGGAGCATCCCGATCGCCTGCATCGGCTTGCTGGCCGAGCGCGGGAAGACCGGCGAGGTCACATCCCCGGCGGACGCCACCGCCACACCTGCGGCGTCCAGTACCACCACCGAGCCACGGTGCGCACCCTCCACGAACCCGGACCGGACCACCTCGGCGAGCGGCACGCCGCCCTCGTACGTCTTCGTCACGCGCTGGACGGTACCGACGCTGCGGGGGTGCCCGGCGGCGGGGTGACCAGGTCGTCCACCGCTCGGGTGACAGGGGCGCCGGACAGGCGCGGCCTTACAGCCCGAGCAGCGCGCGGGCCTCGGTGGTGGTCAGCGGCGGGCGCTGGGCGAGCTGGGCGAAGCCGACCGCGCGGGCGACCAACTGCATGTTGGACTCGACCGGGCGGCCCTTCGCGTACGTCACGGTGTCTTCCATGCCGACCCGCAGGTGACCGCCCGTGGACAGCGCGGCCAGCAGCACCGCGATGGTGCTCCGGCCGACGCCGGTGGCCGAGAACGTGGTGCCCTCGGGCAGGTCCCGCAGCATCCGGTGGGCCGCGACAAGCGTCTCGGTGGTGCCCGGCATACCGCCCGGCACGCCCATCACGAAGTCGACGTGCACGTGCCCGCCGGCCGGCAGCCCGTACTTGCCGAGCAACCGCTGCAACGCGGAGAGGTGGCCGAGGTCGAAGATCTCGTACTCCGGCACGATCCCGCGCTCCTGCATCCGGGTGTGCAGGTCGACGATGAACTCCCAGCGGTTGAGGAAGACGTCGTCACCGAAGTTGACCGTGCCCATGGTGCAGGAGGCCATGTCCGGACGGGCGTCGAGCACGGCGAGCCGGGCGGCCTCCGGGTCGGTCACCGCGCCGCCGGAGGAGAGCTGCACGATCAGGTCGGTGCTCTCCCGCAGCGCCGCCACCGTGTCGGCCAGGCGCACCGGGTCGAGCGTCGGCCGAGCCTCGTCGTCGCGGATGTGGACGTGGATCACGGCGGCGCCGAGCGCCTCGCACTCCTTGGCCGTGAGCAGCAGCTCGTCGAGGGTTACCGGCAGCGCCGGCACCTGCGCCTTGGCCGACTCAGCGCCGGTCGGGGCCACCGTGATCAACGTCCCTGTCGTCATGCCGGCGATCCTAGACGGACCGCTCAGGACGGGTCGATCGCCGCCGCGGTCTCGCCGATCCGCAACGCGGCATCGTCCGGGATGTTCCGTTTCACCACCGCGAGGGCGACCTGACCCAGCTCGTGGTGCAGCACGGCGGTGCCGACGAAGCCGACCGCCCGGCCGTCGAGGGTCACCGGCGTGCCGGCCACCGGCGGCTGGTCGGTGGTCACCCCGTCCAGATGCAGCAGTACGAGGCGACGCGGCGGCCGGCCCAGGTTGTGCACCCGGGCCACCGTCTCCTGGCCCCGGTAGCAACCCTTGTCCAGGTGCACCGCCGGGGCGATCAGGTCGACCTCCGCCGGAATGCTCCGGTGGTCGGTGTCCACCCCGACCCGGGGCTGTCGGGCGGCCACCCGGATCGCCTCGTACGCCCAGAGCCCCGCGACCGGCACACCGGCGCCGCGCAGCTCCGCCACCACCTGGTCCATCGCTGAGCGGGGCACCAGCAGGTCGACCCCGAGGGGACCACGTCGGGCCCAGCCGCCGATCGGCAGCGGTCGTACGTCGTAGCGAACACTCGCCCGGGGTGGCACGGCACCGTGCGGGAACTTCGGACCCGGCACCGCGACCAGGTCCGGCGCGGCCAGCCCGGTCACGCCGAGCGTGCCCAGCGCCTCCGTGGCCGCCGGCCCCACCAGCGACAGCAGCGCGCGTTCGGCCGTCGCGTCGCGTGGTTCGACCTTGCTGAAGAACCGCATCTTCTCCAGATAGGCCAGGAGGCCCGCCGTCGCCCCCGGCTCGGTGTCGAGCCAGGTGGTCTCGCCGTCCTCGGCGACCATGGCGTGCTGCTCGACGTGGCCGTTGGGCGACAGCACCAGCAACTCGGTGCCCTCGCCGGCGGTGAGGGCGCTCAGGTGCTGCGAGGTGATCGTGTGCAGCCAACCGGCCCGTTCCTCCCCGGGCACCGCGATGACCCCGCGATGCGACCGGTCGACCAGGCCGACCTCGGTGTCGAGGGTGCGCTGCTCGCGCAGCGGGTCGCCGTAGTGCGCGGCCACCCCCCGCACCCCGACCGCGACGTGCGCCGGATCGGGCTGGTCACGGCTGGCCTCGTCGATGCTCTCGACGGCCACCGCACCCGCGATGTCGATCATTTGTGGTCCCCGTTCTCGCAGCGTGCGCAGACGCCGAAGAGTGACACGTGCCCGATGTCCACCCGGAACCCGCGCTGCGTGGCCAACTGGTCGGCGAGAGGGCGGAGTAACTCCGGTTCGATCTCGTCGATCGCGCCGCACTCCCGGCAGACCAGGTGGACATGCTGGTGTTCACCGGCGGCGTGGTAGGTCGGCGAGCCGTGCGACAGGTGTGTGTGGGTCACCAGACCGAGCCGTTCCAGCAGCTCAAGCGTGCGGTAGATGGTGGTGATGTTGACGCCGGCGGCGACCTCCCGGACTGCGGTGTGCACCTGCTCCGGTGTGGCGTGGCCCAGATCGAGCACCGCCTGGAGGACGAGCTGCCGTTGAGCCGTCAAACGCAGCCCACGGGCCCGCAGGATTTCCGCGAGGGAGGATTCGGACACCGTCCGATCATAGTTCGGCCGCCAGGCTCTGCCCCGCATCGCGATCGACCACCGCTACGCTCGATGGTCATGGTGACGTCGTCCGTCGGGAAGGTCGCGGCCGACCCGACCGCGCGGATCGCCGTTCTGGGGCTCGGCCCGGTGCCGCCCGGCGACCCGGTGCTCCGCGGTGACGACCTCGGGGTGCTGCACGGCGACGGCCTCTTCGAGACCATGCACCTGCGGCACGGCCGGCCGTGGCTGCGCGACGAACACCTGGCCCGTCTGGCCACGGCCGCCGCCGCCGTCGAGCTGGCCCTGCCCCCCACCGCGGCGCTGATCGACCTGCTGGACGAGGTACGGGCTGGCTGGCCAGCACCTGTGGAAGGGGCCCTTCGGCTGGTCTGCACGCGAGGCCCGGAGGCCGGCGGCCCGCCGACGGTCTACGCCACGCTGGCCGAGGTGCCGGCGGCCTCCCGGGCCGCCCGGCGGGACGGAATCGCCGTGGCCAGCCTGCCGCTGGGGCTGCCCGCCGCCGCCCGGACCGAGCTGAGCTGGCTGCCGGCCGGGATCAAATCCACGTCGTACGCGGTCAGCAGCGCCGCCCGCCGCTGGGCCCGCCGGGCCGGCGTGGACGACGTGCTCTGGATCTCCTCCGACGGATACGCGCTGGAGGGTCCCACCGCCAACGTGGTGTGGCTCACCGACGACACGCTCTGCACGGTGCCCGCCGCCAGCACCGGCATCCTCGCCGGCACGACAGTGGCCTGGCTGCTCGCTCACGCCACCGAGCTGGGCCTGAGCGCCGCCGAACGGATGGTCACCCCCGCCGAACTGCACGCGGCGGACGGCGTGTGGTTCACCTCGTCGCTGCGCGGAGCCGCCGAGGTGAACACGCTGGACGGGGTACGTCGGGCTCGCTGCCCGCGTACCCCCGCCCTGCAAGCCCTGCTGGGTTTCCCCGTCTAGTCAGCCGCCGACCCGGACGAGGCGCGCCGAGAGGTGCGGGCTGAGCCCGTGCCCCATGGCGGCCATCTCCTGGGCGTAGAGCAGCGCACCCTCGACGATGCCGAAGAGCCGGTGCCCACCGGTGACCTCCTTGGCGGTGGGAGTCCGGATGACCGCGTCGGTGGCGAACTCCAGCTGCGTGCCGGTGCGCTTGCCCAGGTGCAGCTCCATCACCCCGGTCGGGGTGGTCAGCAGCGCCTCCAGCTCATCGGTCGCCCGGCCATCCACCAGCACCGGCCGCCACCAGCCGACCTCACGCCCGGCCGGACGGACCGGCTTGCTCTGCTCGTCGAGGATCCAGGCACGCGACTCGTAGTGCAGGAACGGTCGGCCGTCGTGGCTGATCCGGATCTCCTGCGCGTAGTCGAAGTCGTCGATGGTGGGGAAGCCGCCCTTGCCCCGGCCGCGCCACAGGCCGATGTACGGCAGCAGGGCATCCAGCGCGGGGTGCAGCTTCGGCCCGACCCGCAGGTCGTGACTCTCCTCGAACGGGTACTCCTCGACCGGCGGCGCGTTCAGCCACGGCGGCTGCAGCGGGTTCTCGCTCACAGGCGTCACCAGCGTCCTCTCGAAATGCGTACGGCTAGGTAGACCAAGCCACCGGCGAGCCCGCCCAGGCCAGCGACCAGCAGGCTGACAAACCCGATCTCGGTAACCATCCCGGCCATCCTATGCTGGGCCACATGGCCCGCACTCTCGTCGTCAAGGCCACCGCAGGGGCGGACGCTCCGGAGCGGTGCGCACAGGCATTCACCGTCGCCGCGACGGCGGTCGCGGCCGGCGTGGACGTCTCGCTCTGGCTGACCGGTGAGTCGACCTGGTTCGCGCTGCCCGGTCGCGCACAGCAGTTCGAGCTGCCGCACTCCGCGCCGCTGGCCGAGTTGCTGCACGTCATCCTGACCAGCGGTCGGGTGACCGCCTGCACCCAGTGCGCGGCCCGACGAGAGATCGGCCCGGACGACGTACTGCCCGGGGTCCGGATCGCCGGCGCCGCGGTCTTCGTCGAGGAGGCGATGGCCGAGGGCGCGCAGGCACTCGTCTACTGACCGCACGGCGGCGGTGGGGCGATCCGAGCGGAGTGCCGATACCGACCCGACATCTCGGACGGCTGCCTACGATTCGGATGTGACCGAGGCGGTGGAGAGGTTCTTCGAAGCGCTGCCGTCGCGCGCCCCCGACATCCTGGGCGGTCTGGCCGATGGCACTCTGCAGATCGACCTCGGCGACGACCACCGCACCGAACACTGGCTGGTCCGGATGCGGCCCGGGTCGGTGCAGGTCACTCGCGGGCGTGGCCCAGCCGACGCCATCTGGTACAGCAGCGCCGCCCTCTTCGACCGACTGATCACCGGCGAGGCCCAGGGGGTCGCCGCGGTGCTGCGCAACGAGAGCACGTTCAGCGGGAACGTGGTGCTCTTCCTCGCCTTCCGCCGGTTCTTTCCGAGCCCACCCGGCACCCGCGACCCCCGCGAAACGGCCCGTCGAGCGGCCGGACGACTGAGGTGAAGGAACTCGTCAGCATCCTGGACGGCAACACCTTCCTGGTCAGCGACCGGCGGGGGGACATCGAGCCGTCCTACGACTTCCCTACCGGGTTGTTCTCCTTCGACACCCGATTCCTGTCCACGTGGCTGCTCACCCTGGACGGCAAGCGGCTGCACGCCCTCTCCGTCGACGACAACGAGTCGTACCGCACCAAGTTCTTCCTCGCCCCCGGCGAACCCACGCACTACCTGGACGCGAAGGCGTCGGTGATCCGCAGCCGGGCGATCGTGGGCAGCTTCGAGGAGGAGCTGACCGTGCTGAACCACACCGGCGCGGACGTCGAGTTCACCGTCCGGCTCGACATCGGGGCCGACTTCGCCGACCTGTTCGAGATCAAGCGCCCCCGGCAGAAGCGGGGCGAAACGACAGTCTCGGTATCCGAAAACGAGCTGCGGCTGACCTACCGGCGAGAGGCGTTCCACCGGGAGACGACGGTCACCACCACCGCCCCGGCGCAGGTCGACGACACCGGGATGACCTTCCGGATCCGGATCGCCCGCAACAGCAAGTGGACCACCCGGCTGCACGTGTCAAGCGTCGTCTACGGGGCTAAGGGCGAGGACATCCGGGCCACCCTGCCATACGGCGGCAGCCGCAACGCCGACGTCATCCGAGCCGAACAGCAGGAGCTGATCGACCGGGCGCCGAAGCTCGGCTGCGACTGCGAGCCGTTGGCCGGGGCGTACCGGCGCAGCCTCAACGACCTTGCCGCACTGCGCTACGAGTCGATCGCCCTTGGCGTGCGGCTGATCGCCGCGGGACTGCCCTGGTTCATGACCCTGTTCGGCCGGGACAGCATCATCACCTCGTTGCAGGTGCTGCCGTTCCTGCCAGAGCTGGTCCCGCCGACCATCCTGATGCTGGCCGGCCTGCAGGGGCAGCGGGTGGACGACTTCCGGGACGAGGAACCCGGCAAGATCCTGCACGAGCTGCGGTACGGGGAGACCGCCGGCTTCGAGGAGCAGCCGCACTCGCCGTACTACGGGGCGGCCGACTCGACGCCACTGTTCATCATCCTGATCGACGAGTACGAGCGCTGGACCGGCGACGCCGCGCTGGTGCGTCGACTGGAGCCGCAGGTCCGGGCGGCGCTGGAATGGATCGACACCTACGGTGACCTGCTCGGCACCGGCTACCTCTGGTACCAGACCCGCAACCCGGAGACCGGTCTACAGAACCAGTGCTGGAAGGACTCCTGGGACGCCATCTCGTACGCCGACGGCCAGATGCCCGGCTTCCCCCGAGCCACCTGCGAGTTGCAGGGGTACGCGTACGACGCGAAGATGCGGGCCGCCCGGCTGGCCCGGACCTTCTGGAACGACCCGGAGTACGCCGACGGGCTGGAGCGGCAGGCCGCCGATCTCAAACGGCGGTTCGACCGCGACTTCTGGATCGCCGACCGCGAGCACTACGCGCTCGCGCTGGACGCCGACGGCCGGCAGGTGGACGCGCTGACCTCGAACATCGGGCACCTGCTGTGGAGCGGGATCGTGGACGAGTCCCGCGCCAGCAAGGTGGTCGAGCACCTGCTCGGGCCACGGCTCTTCTCTGGCTGGGGAGTGCGGACGCTCGCCACCGACGAGGGGCGGTACAACCCGATCGGCTACCACGTGGGCACGGTCTGGCCGTTCGACAACTCGATCATCGCCTGGGGCCTGTGGCGGTACGGCTTCCGGGACGAGGCCGGGCTGATCTGCGACGCGATGCTGGCCGCGTCCCAGTACTTCCAGGGGCGGCTGCCGGAGGCGTTCGCCGGCTACGCCCGGGACCTCACCGACTACCCGGTGGAGTACCCGACCGCGTGCAGCCCGCAGGCATGGTCGACCGGCACGCCGTTGCTGCTGCTCCGGGTAATGCTGGGGTTGGAGCCGCAGGGCGAGCACCTGATCATCGACCCGGCCGTGCCGCCGGGGATGGGCCGCGTCGAGCTACTGGACATCCCCGGCCGGTGGGGCATGGTCGACGCGTTGGGCCGCAGCCGTGGCCCGCAGGATCAGCCGGGCGACGGCTGACCCGAGCGGGCTGCTCGGCTCAACCCGGGCAACCGACGGTGGCGGCCAGTCGGGTGGCGTCCGGGCTGATCTCGGCCAGCACCGTGACATCGCCGGCGCGGTACGCGTACACCGGGGGTTGATCCAGCAGTGGGGCGTTGCCGGCCAGCGGGGCGAGTGCGGCCGCCGGGCCGGGACCAACCGACGAGCGCACGGTACGGGCCAGCCCGCCGCCCGGGCAGGGCGCGGTGACCAGCTCCGGCGCGGCGTCGGGCCGGTCGAGCGCCCGCAGCGCGGCGGTCAGCGCGGCGGTCTCCGGGCCGGCAGCGGTGGCCGAGGTCGGCGGGTAGCCGTCGCCGACCGGTCGGCAACCGGTGTCGACGATCAGACGCAGCCGGCCGTCGACGGTCGGCCGCCCCTCGACGGCGACGAATTCTCCGGCGTCGGCGCGCAGCTCGGGGCCGCCCAACCCACGCCCCACCCCGGCCCGCCAGCTCGCCGGCAGCCGCTCGGCGATGCCGGCCAGCACGGCCTGCTCGTCACCGGCGGGCGCGAGCACCCCGACCTCACGCCGCAGCCTCGCCCCGTCGGCGAACGGGGTGACCCGGCAACCGGACGCGATCCGCGCCGGGCCCAGCTCCAGCAGGCCCGCTGCGCCGGCCGCGCGGGCCAACTCACCGACCGCCCGGTCGACCACCGGGCCAGCCTGATCGAGGGAGCGCTGTTCGCGCACGGTTGGCGGGTCGTTCCGCGCCGAGGTCCAGGTGAGCCCGGCCAGCAACACGGCCCAGGCCGTGGTCGCGACAAGCAGCCAACGCCGCCGCGACCGGGCCGGTGCCGGCGCGGCGGGGCCGGCCGGAGAGGCCCAACCCGTCTGCACAGCACCGCTCACCCGGCCATGGTGTCACGCGTCCGCCGCCGGGCCAGCGGCGGAGGCGGTCGGCAGGTCAGTCGCCCCGCCGGGGCGGAGGGTCGAGTCGGTAGCCGATCCCGCGCACGGTGTGCACCTGCGGCCCACCCGGCAGGCCCCGCAGCCTGCGCCGAAGCCGCTTGATCGTGGATTGCAGACCCGCGGTGTCCGTGCCACCCAACACCGAGACACAGAGCTGTTCGTAACTCCACACCACCAGCGGCGGGCCGATGAGCAGGGCGAGCAGCTCCCGTTCGGTGGGGGTGAGCGGGACTGGGTCGCCACGCCAGGTGACCCGGCCTCCGGCCCGGTCTACGACCAGCTCGCCCCACTCGGCCGGGCCCTGCGGCAGCACCACCGGGGGGACCGGCCCGACAGCCGACGCCGGGTCCGTCGGCGATGACAGCAGCTCGCGCAGCTCGGTCAGGTCGGCGCAGCTGAGCACCGGGGCGAGCCCGTCAAGTCGGCTCAACACCCGATCCCGCACCGACAGGTCCGTGCTCACGCAGACGACGATGGGGATCCCTTCGTCGGACACGCCACTCTCATCCCTGAATTCCACCCGTAGATAGTGACGCATGCCGATGGACTTCGGCACCCGCTCCGGCGTGCCGACGCTTCGGGGCAACGACCGGGGCCGGCCACCCGGCAAGGGTGACCGGCCCCGGTCGATCAGAGCAGTGGGTCAGGCGACGGTGACGGCGACCTCGTTGACACCTCGGCCGGCAGTGACGGCGGTGTCGCCGTTGCCGTGTCGGGACAACGCCCGCAGCGTCCAGGAACCTGGCGCGGCGAAGAACCGGAACTGGCCGGCGGCCGAGGTCACCACCTCGGCGGTGAACTCACCCGTCGAGTCGAGCAGCCGGACGTACGCGCCGGGCACCGGCTCGGCCTCCGCGGAGCGGACGATGCCGGTGATGACGGTTTCCTTCTCCAGGTCCAAGCCGGCCGGCAGCGGCGCGGCCTGGTCCGGTGCGGCGCAGCCCGCAGCGATGGGGAGAGTCATGATCAGGCCTCCCCGGGTTCATCGCCAAGCGCCACCGGCACACCCACCAGCGAGCCGTACTCGGTCCACGAGCCGTCGTAGTTCTTGACGTTACGGTGACCCAGCAGCTCCTGGAGCACGAACCAGGTGTGCGACGAGCGCTCACCGATCCGGCAGTACGCGATGGTCTCCTTGCCGTCGTCGAGCCCCGCGTCGCCGTAGATCCTGCGCAGCTCGTCGTCGGACCGGAAGGTGCCGTCCTCGTTGGCCGCCTTGGACCACGGCACGCTGATCGCGGTGGGGATGTGGCCGGCCCGCTGCGCCTGCTCCTGGGGCAGGTGGGCGGGGGCGAGCAGGCGACCGGCGAACTCGTCGGGGCTGCGCACGTCGACCAGGTTCTTGGTGCCGATGGCGGCGACGACCTCGTCGCGGAAGGCCCGGATGGAGGTGTCCGGCTCCTGCGCGACGTACTGCGTGGCCGGGCGGGACACCGCGTCGGTGACCAGCGGGCGGGCGTCCAGCTCCCACTTCTTGCGACCGCCGTCGAGCAGCTTCACGTCACGGTGGCCGTAGAGCTTGAAGTACCAGTAGGCGTAGGCGGCGAACCAGTTGTTGTTGCCGCCGTACAGGATGACGGTGTCGTCGTTGCTGATGCCCCGCTCGGAGAGCAGCGCCTCGAACTGGGTCTTGTTGACGAAGTCCCGACGGACCTGGTCCTGGAGGTCGGTCTTCCAGTCAATCTTGATGGCGCCGGCGATGTGGCCGGTGTCGTAGGCCGAGGTGTCCTCGTCGACCTCGACGAAGACGACGCCCGGGGCGTCGAGGTTCTTCTCGGCCCACTCGGCCGAAACGAGTGCGGTGTCGCGACTCATCGAATCACTCCCTGGTGAGGATGGATGGTGAGCCAACGCGCGAGTATCGATAGATGTATCTGTCGCACCACGCGCGGGACCCAGCGGAAGGACGGGATCACGGGTTCGTGCGACGGCGCCGCTGCCGGGCGTTCGGTGGGATGACCGGAGGGTGCGAGAACCCTGTGCCGGTGGCCGCCGTCAGGCGGCCGGAGACAGCCCCGCCGTCAGATGACGGGGCGACACAGGCAGGTGGCCACGCGGCACAGGTCGACCGCGCGCCGTTTGGTGAGGTGGGTCCCCATGGTCAGGGAGCGTACCAGTCAGTGACCGTGCTGCCACTGGGCCGACCACCATCCGGGATCGCCCGGGCCGTCAAGGAAGTCGGCGTCCCACGGCGCACCCGGGTTCAGCTAACGGAGTTGATCGGCACGTTCTTCGCGTCCGCGGTGACGGCCAGCCCCTCCGGCAGTGCACGGACCTCCCGGACGGCGAGCTGGAACGGCAGGTCCGGGAGGGGGACGTCGATGGAGATGCCCTTCGCGTAGTTGCTCAGGAAGGCGCGGGCCAACGGCAGGTTCGGCAGACCCGCGGCGTCCAGGTCGTTGAAGCGCAGGGCAACAGCGCCGTTGTCGGCGACGGTGACGTCGGCGGTGCCGCTGATGGTGAGCTTCTGACCGAGGATGTCGGCCGGGGCCGTGACGGCGAGCTTGCCGTTCTGCTCGCCGAGCTTGAGCCCAGGACGCTTCAGCAACGCGGCCAGGCTGTCGTAACTGATCGTGCCGGTGCCGTTGACGGTGTCCGCCACGACGTCACCCTGGCCGGTGCGCAGGGTGTCCAGTGAGGCCCGCACGTTGCGGGCGGTCACATCGAGCACCGGCAGCCGGACGGTGTCGCCCTCGACCGGGGCCTGCACGTCCCGCAGTTTGATCGAGATCCGCTCGTAACGGCCATCGAGCACCTGGGTGAGGAACGGAGTTCCGGCCACCTGCACCTCCGGCGCGGCGGATTGCGCACCCTGCTTGGTGACCTCCTGACCGACCCGGTCGGCGATCATCCGCTCGGCCACCCCGACCGCCACCCGGTCGGCGACCACCAGCAACCCCGCCAGCAGCAGGAGCAGAACGAACAGCCCGATCAGCAGCTTGCGGCCACGCCGTCGGGGTCGCGCCTCGTACGCCGGATAGTCCTGCGCCACGCCGCCTCCTGTCTTCGCCCGTCGCGCCGCGACGGGTCGTCCGTACCGATGCCGCCGGGCGGCGCACCCGTAGGTACCCGACCGGCTCGGCGCTCAACCGTGGCTCAGAGGAAGAGCATGCACATCGCGTACGCGGCGGGTGCCGCCAGGGCGAAGCCGCCGAGCGGACCCTGCATGTGCCGGGCCACCCACATCGTGGGCGGTTCCCCGGCCATCAGCCGGCCCGCCTCCGCGTACCCCACGGCGAGGTCGGAGAGGACGGCGGTGACTGCCGCGACCAGGCCGATCACGGCGGCCCGGGTCGGCGTGAAGGGGGCGACCAGGTAGCTGCCGAGCAGAGCGCTGGTAAGCGTGCCGACCATCGCGCCGGCCACCACGCCAGCGGCACCCCGGGGCACCTGTGGGGCCAGCCGGGGCCAGGGCAGCACGGCGTCGGTGAGTCGGGCGACGGTCAGCGCGACGCCGCTCGCGGTCAGGCAGACGGTGATCGCCTGGGTGCCGGCCGGAATCCGGCTGAGCACGATCAGGGTGCCGAAGGCCACCACCCCGACCACGATGAGCAGCGTGGCGCCGAGCGAGTCGGTGACCCGGACCCGGTCGACCCGGCGAACCAACTGGCCGAGCACCGCGGCGAGGAACCCGCCAGCAGCCAGGAAACCCAGCGGTGCCAGGCCGGCGACGTCGCTCTGGACCGCGGCGATGTCGGCGAACGCCGCGACCGCGGCGCTGATCCCGGCGACCACAAGCAACGCGGGCGGACGCATGGCCATCGTCCAGGCGAGCACGAACAGCAGTTGGACGCCGAAGATGATGAAGGCGAACGGCAGCCGGTTGCCGGGGCCCGACGTCTGCGCGCCGAGCACCAGGCCGACACCGAGCAGCGCGGCGAAGCCGGCGATGGTCAGCGCCAGTTGGCGGCGCACCTCGACCGGGGGGATGACCTCCTCTTCCGGCTCGTCGATCTCGTCTTCGGATCGGCGGGCCGGCTCGCCGGAGCGACGGGCACGGCGAGGCCCACCCCGTTCGCGGTGATCGCCATCGGTGGTGGCCGGGCCGGTCCGCGGCGCGGG
The DNA here is from genome assembly GCF_000718555.1 of Micromonospora chokoriensis. Lineage (GTDB taxonomy): Bacteria > Actinomycetota > Actinomycetes > Mycobacteriales > Micromonosporaceae > Micromonospora > Micromonospora chokoriensis_B. The sequence goes on along the minus strand of NZ_JOAN01000015.1, from coordinate 325,116 downwards.
CGGGTGGCCACGGGTCGGTGCGGCGGCCGGGCCCGGATGGGGCCCGGCGGGCCACGATTCGCGGCCGGCCTCGGGCGAGGTGGAGGGAAACACGACCCGATCGTGCCAGACCGACCGCCCGAGGCGGTGGCCACGGGTTTCAACGACGTTAAAATCCATGCCACGATCAGGGGCAAGCTAGACAAACAGGAAATGACCTGACGGCGCGGCCGAGGCGATCGGTTACGCTCAACGCGTTACCCGCCCGTCAGCGACGCCGGGACCACGCAATTTCTCAGCGCGCTCCTTGATGAGTGCGACTGGTCGCGTGCGGCCACGTGCCGCCGGGACGGAGGTGATCGTGGAGATCCTGCTGCTGGTGACCGCGCGCGCAGGTGAACCGTCGGCTGTGCTGCCGGCACTCGACCTGCTGCCGCACTCGGTCCGCACCGCGCCGCGTGACGTTCGCACCCTGGTCGCGGGCCCCAGCCCGGACGCGGTGATGGTGGACGCTCGATCGGAGTTGAGCGAGGCCCGAGCGACCTGCCGAATGTTGCACGCCACCGGGCTCGGCGTGCCGCTGGTCGCGGTGGTGACCGAGGCCGGTCTGATCGCGTTGAACGCCGACTGGGGTGTCGACGACGTCATTCTCGCCTCGGCCGGCCCGGCTGAGGTGGAAGCGCGGCTGCGGTTGGCGGTGGGCCGGCTCAGCAACGCGACGGCTGGCGCGGGTGGCTCGATCCGGGCCGGCGAGCTGACGATCGACCCGGACACCTACGCGGCCAAGCTCAAGGGCCGTCCGCTCGACCTCACCTACAAGGAGTTCGAGCTGCTGAAGTTCCTGGCCCAGCACCCCGGCCGGGTGTTCACCCGGGACCAGCTCCTGCGTGAGGTCTGGGGCTACGACTACTTCGGCGGCACCCGCACGGTAGACGTGCACGTCCGGCGACTGCGCGCCAAGCTCGGCTCGGAGTACGAGTCGATGATCGGCACCGTTCGCCAGGTCGGCTACAAGTTCGTCGTTCCGCCGTCGCGGTCGCTGCCCGAGGCGGAGCACGCACCCCTGCCGGTCTGATCCGCGGACCACCCTGGACGATTTCCCATATGCCCTTTTTGCGCAGCTTGGCGGTTCTATTCTGACTGCCGGGTTTGTCGGAGAAAGGGGTGACGGTGCGCGCACTGAACACGGGGGCGACGGGCCGGGCTGACCGGCGAGCCAGGCGGAAGTCGTGACGCGGGGCAGTTCGACCGCGCGGGCCGCGGGGATCGTGACGCTTGTGGTGGCGGGGCTGCTCGGCTCGGCGTACGTGCTGGGTCGCAGCCTCGTCCCCGACCAGGCCCCACGAGACGCCACCGGGGTCACCACGAGCGCCGACGGGCCGCACTACGCCGACCAGCCCAGCGTTGGCGAGCCCGGCGGCGCCCCTCGCGCCAGCGCGAGCGCCAGCAGCGATGCCGGCCCGGCCGAGACCGGCCAGGACGGATCCGGCCAGGACGCCGGCGGCGACAAGCTGTTCGGCGCGCACGCCACCACCGGCAGCCCACGGCTCGCGCTGACCTTCGACGACGGACCGGACCCGCGCTACACCCCGCAGGTCCTCGCCCTGCTGCGCGAGTACGACGTGCGGGCCACGTTCTGCGTGGTCGGCGAGAACGCCCAGAACCACCCCGACCTGGTCCAGTCGATCGTGAACGACGGGCACACCCTGTGCAACCACTCCTGGCACCACGACGTCGGCCTGGGCGCCCGGTCGGCCGACGCGATCCGCACCGACCTCCTGCGCACCAACGCGGCGATCCGGGCAGCGGTGCCGGACGCGCCGATCGTCTGGTACCGCCAGCCGGGCGGGGCCTGGACGTACCCGGTGGTGTCGGTGGCCCGGCAGCTCGGCATGACCCCGCTGCACTGGTCGGTGGATCCATCGGACTGGGATCTGCCCGGAGCCAGCAAGATCACCGCGACGGTGCTGACCCAGGCCGCACCGGGCTCGGTAGTACTGCTGCACGACGCCGGCGGGGACCGCCAGGGCACGGTGGACGCGCTGCGCCGGATCCTGCCCGACCTGACCGCGCGGTTCGAGCTGGAGGCCCTCCCCACCGACCCGACGTGAGCCGCAGCTTTACGGCGACGGTCCGGGCGGCACGACACGTAACGGATACGGTGGCCCAATGAGCAGCGCGGAGCCGACCAGCGACCAGGTGACCCGGACCGACCGACTGGCGTCGGCGGAGATCGCCGACGTGCTGGCCCTCGCCAGCGCCGCGGGCGACACCGACGGAGCTGACCCGCTCGACGAGCACGTCCTGCTCCGGCTGCGCGACCCCGACGCCCCCGCCGTGCACCTGATCGCCCGCGCCGACGACGGCACGCTCACCGGGTACGCCCATCTGGACACCACCGACCCGGTCGGCGGGATCGGGGTCGAGCTGGTGGTGCACCCCGCGTACCGCCGACGGGGCACCGGGCGGGCGCTCGCCCGGGGCGTACTCGCCTCGGCCACCGGGCCGCTGCGGGCGTGGGCGCACGGCGACCACCCCTCGGCGGCGGCGCTCGGCGTCGACCTCGGGTTCACCCGGGCCCGGGTGCTCTGGCAGCTGCGCCGACCACTGGCCGCTCCGCTGGGCGAGCCGCGCCTGCCCGACGGGGTGGCGCTGCGGGCGTACCGGCCCGGGGCGGACGACGCGGCCTGGCTGGCCCTCAACGCACGGGCCTTCGCCGAGCACCCCGAGCAGGGGCGGTGGACCTCCGACGACCTGCGGGTCCGCCTCGCCGAGCCGTGGTTCGACCCGGCCGGCTTCCTGCTCGCCGAGGAGACCGCCACCGGCCGGCTGCTCGGTTTCCACTGGACCAAGGTGCATGAGCGCCCCGGGTCGGCCCGCATCGGCGAGGTGTACGTCCTGGGTGTGGAGCCAACCGCGCACGGCGGCGGGCTCGGCCGGGCCCTGACCACCGCTGGGCTGGCACATCTGCGGGACAAGCGCGGTCTGGACCGGGTGATGCTCTACGTCGACGAGTCGAACGCCGGGGCGGTCGCGCTCTACGAACGGCTCGGCTTCGCCCGCTGGTCCGCGCACATCAACTACCACCTCGGCTGACCGGCCGACCGTCGTCCCGACCGGGTCACCGGGGGATAACGGCGGGGCGTCGGGGATATAACGCCTAACCGGAAATATGCCCATACTTCCGACAGGCGTACCCCGGTTCACTTAACGGACAACTCACCCTCAGCGACCGGTCACCTTGACGGCCGTACGTGTTCACCTTGCGTTCACTTGCGACCGGCGAACCGGCTACCTGGCACTTCTAACTTTCGTGTCAGCCGGTCACTGCCGGTCCTCGGGCCCCGGGATCGGGGTGCCAAGTCAGACGCGAAGGGAAACCCCTCAGGTGAAGCTCCAGCGGTACGGCGCGATTGCCGGCCTCGCTCTTGCTGCGACGCTCGGTCTCAGCGCATGCGGCTCGGACAACAACGAGCCCACTCCCGGCGCCAGCGCTTCGGGCTCGGCCGCCGCGGTCGACTGCGCCACCGGCACGCTGAACGCCCAGGGCTCGTCGGCGCAGAAGAACGCCATGGCCGAGTGGATCAAGGCGTACCAGCAGAAGTGCCAGGGCTCCACGATCAACTACGAGCCCACCGGCTCCGGCGCCGGCGTCGAAGCCTTCAAGGCGGGCACCGCCGACTTCGCCGGCTCCGACTCCGCCCTCAAGCCGGAGGAGCAGCCGCAGGCCGACGCCAAGTGCGTCGGTGGCAAGGCCATCCACCTGCCGATGGTTATCGGCCCGGTGGCCGTCGCCTACAACATCAGCGGCGTGGACAACCTGCAGCTCAAGCCGGCCACCCTGGCGAAGATCTTCGCCGGCAAGGTGACCAAGTGGGACGACGCGGCGATCAAGGCCGACAACCCGGGTGCCACGCTCCCGGCGACCACCATCCAGACCGTCCACCGGTCGGAAGAGTCGGGCACCACCGACAACTTCACCAAGTTCCTCTCGAAGACCGCCGAGGCGGACTGGACCTTCAGCAACGCCAAGGCATGGAAGGCCCCGGGCGGCACCGGTGCCAAGGGCTCGGACGGCGTGGCCAGCAAGGTCAAGGCTGCCGACGGCTCCATCGGCTACATGGAGTGGTCCTTCGCCGAGAACGCCGGCCTGAAGATGACCAAGATCGGCAACGGCGCTGGCGAGTTCGCCGCGCTGACCGCCGAGTCGGCCGGGAAGACCATCGCCGGTGCCGCTGTTGAGGGTCAGGGCGACGACCTCAAGCTGAAGATCGATTACAACACCAAGGAGGCCGGGGCCTACCCGATCGTCCTGGCGACGTACGAGATCGTCTGCAGCAAGGGCCTCGCGGCCGACAAGCTCAAGCTGGTCAAGGGTCTGCTGGGCTACGCCGCCAGCACCGAGGGCCAGAACTCGCTGACCGACCTGGGCTACGCCCCGCTGCCGGAGACGGTTCGCGCCAAGGTCGAGACCGCGGTCAAGAACCTCTCCTGACCCAACCAACCCGAATCGAGCGAGCAGATGGGTGAAACCCCTCACCGCTCGGCCGACGCCGGCACCGGTGGGACGCGCGTGACTCAGAGTCACGAGCGGCCCGCCGGTGCCTCGGCGCGTATGGCCGAGGCACCAGTCAGCACCCGATCCCCTGGTGGCACCGGGCTGGGCGGCGGCGGCGCGCTGCCGCGCAGCCGGAAGTTCGGCGCCGAGCGGGCCTTCCGCGGTCTCACACTGGCCGCCGGCACAACGGTTCTGGTCATCATCGCCGCCATCGCGATCTTCCTGATCGCCAAGGCGGTGCCGGCCCTACGCGCCAACACAGAGAACTTCTGGTCCTACGAGGGCTGGTTCCCCAACGATCCGCAGCCAAAGTTCGGCATCGGCGCGCTCGCCTTCGGCACCGTGCTCAGCTCGGCGCTGGCGCTGCTCATGGCAGTGCCGGTGGCGCTGGGCATCGCGCTCTACCTCTCGCACTACGCGCCCCGCCGGCTGGGCACCGCGCTCGGCTTCCTGGTCGACCTGCTCGCCGCCGTGCCGAGCGTGGTCTTCGGCCTCTGGGGGCGGGACATCTTCAGCAGCCCGGTGCGGGACTTCTCGGTCTGGCTGAACCACCACTTCGGCTGGATCCCGCTCTTCGGCGGCGAAGGCCCGTTCGGCGCGTCCGTCATGTTGGGCGCCCTGGTGCTCGCGATCATGGTGCTGCCGATCATCACCTCGCTCTCCCGCGAGGTGTTCCTGCAGACGCCGACCGCGAACGAGGAGGCCGCCCTCGCCCTGGGCGCCACCCGCTGGGAGATGCTCCGCACCGCGGTGCTCCCCTACGGTCGCCCCGGCATCATCGCCGCGACGATGCTCGGCCTCGGGCGGGCGCTCGGCGAGACCATCGCCCTGGCGCTGACCCTCGGCATCACCTTCGGCATCTCGTTCAACCTGATCCAGAACGGCGGCAACACCATCGCCGCCAACATCGCCAACGCGTTCGGCGAGGCGAACGAGACCGGCCGAGGCGCGCTCATCGCCTCCGGTCTGGTGCTCTTCGCGATCACGCTGATCGTCAACATCACGGCGCGGGCGATCATCTACCGCCGCCGGGAGTTCACGGAGTCGGCCGCATGACCACAACCGTCACCTCCCACCGCACCCAACCGCCGGCCCAGCCCGCCTCGCTGCGGGCCAAGCGGCTGCCCTGGTACGCCGCACCGGCCATCGCCGTGGCGGCCCTGGCGCTCTCCGCCGCGCTCGTCTACGGCACCGACATCGGCGGCCCGGTTCTCGTGGTCGCCCTCGGCGCGGTGCTCTACCTGGTCGGGCTCTTCGCCGCGGCCACCGCGGTCGAGGGGCGCAGGTCGGCCCGCAACCGCACCTGGAGCGCGCTGATCCACTCCGCGTTCGTGCTGGCGGTGCTGCCGCTCGTGTCCGTGGTCTGGACGCTGGTGAGCAAGGGCACCGAGCGGCTGGACGGCAACTTCTTCCAGACCTCGATGAACAACATCGGGGCCCGGGACGCGAACGGCGGCGCGTACCACGCGATCGTCGGCACCCTGGAGCAGGTCGGCATCGCCGCCCTGATCACCGTGCCGCTCGGCATCCTCTGCGCGATCTACATCGTCGAGTACGGCCGGGGCAAGTTCGCCTTCGCGATCCGGTTCTTCGTGGACGTGATGACGGGCATCCCGTCGATCGTCTCCGGCCTCTTCGTGCTGGCGTTCTGGGTGCTGGTCGTGTCGCCGTGGTTCAACGACGGCCGGCCGAGCTTCTCCGGCTTCGCCGCCGCGCTCGCGCTGAGCGTGCTCATGCTGCCCACAATCGTCCGGTCCACCGAGGAGATGCTCCGCCTCGTCCCGGCACCACTGCGCGAGGGCGCCTACGCGCTCGGCGTACCCAAGTGGAAGACCATCCTGCGGGTGGTGGTGCCGACGGCGCTGCCCGGCATCGTCACCGGCGTCATGCTCGCCATCGCCCGCGCCGCCGGCGAGACCGCGCCGGTCCTTCTGGTCGCCGGCGGCGGCGCCGCGATCAACGCGAACCCCTTCGAGAACAACCAGTCGTCGCTGTCCCTCTTCGTCTACCAGCAGGCCGGTGACGCGTCGAAGTACGCACCGGCACGGGCGTGGACCGCGGCACTCACCCTGGTCGCCCTCGTGCTCATCCTGACGATCGCGGCGAAGCTGCTGGCTCGCCGCAACAGGCTCAGCCGATGAACCCCGGAGGTACCACCATGGCCAAGCGCGTCTCAGCCACGAACGTCACCGCGTACTACGGCGGCTTCAAGGCGATCGAGAACATCAACCTGACGGTCGAGCCGAAGACGGTCACCGCCCTCATCGGGCCGTCCGGTTGCGGTAAGTCCACGTTCCTGCGGTCGATCAACCGGATGCACGAGGTGCTGCCGGGGGCCCGGGTCGAGGGCAGCCTGACCATCGACGACCAGGACATCTACGACCGGGACGTGGACGTCACCGCGGTCCGGCGCACGATCGGCATGGTCTTCCAGCGGCCGAACCCGTTCCCCACCATGAGCATCTTCGAGAACGTGGTGGCCGGGCTGAAGCTCAACGGGGTCCGCAAGAAGTCGATCCTGGAGGACGCGGCCGAGAAGGCCCTGCGCGCCGCGAACCTGTGGGGCGAGGTCAAGGACCGGCTGGGCAAGCCCGGCGCGGGCCTCTCCGGCGGTCAGCAGCAGCGGCTCTGCATCGCCCGGACCATCGCGGTCGAGCCGCAGGTCGTCCTGATGGACGAGCCGTGCTCCGCCCTGGACCCGATCTCCACGCTGGCGATCGAGGACCTGATGTTCCAGCTCAAGGACAAGTTCACGATCATCATCGTGACGCACAACATGCAGCAGGCCGCACGGGTCTCCGACCGGACCGCCTTCTTCTCGATCGAGAAGACCGGCGACCCGGGCCGGCTGATCGAGTACGACAACACCCAGAAGATCTTCAGCAACCCGAGCGTGAAGAAGACCGAGGACTACATCACCGGCCGCTTCGGCTGAGCCGCTGGCTCCCGGTCCACGAAGGGGCGTCGGTCGACCTGACCGGCGCCTCTTCGCGTATCCACAGCAACCTCAGCGGCATCGAGCTTGATCGACTCTTCACCCTCCATTAATTCAGACTTTTCCCTACAGCGATGCGTTGAGTGATTTGATCAATGCGCAACGCAGTCGAACTGGGGAGGATCCACATGCGTTCAATGAAGGTACGGGCAGCCGTCGGGGCGGTTGCTGCGCTGGCGATGGTGGGGCTGGCAGCATCACCCGCCCAGGCCGCCATTGCGGCAGGAAAGGTGCACAACGCGAACCCCGTTGGGCTCGCAGTCCGCACGTTGCCGGGCTCGGCAGGCGCGGTGATCAAGCGGCTGTACGACGGGACGGTCGTCCAGATCGGCTGCTACGTCAACAGCTCCGGCGTCAAGTGGTACTACCTGAGCGACTACGACGGCTACGCGAGCTCTGCCTACATCACCGTCACGGTCGGTGCGGCAGACGTCTACTGCGACTTCTGAGTCCGCTGGCTGGAGGGCACCAGGAGTGCCCTCCACCCCACCGGTTCTGCTCGTCTACCCAAGGACAAAGCGGGGTTCCCCGTCGGCCGGGAGGTCCAGGCGCGGGGTTACCGGGGTGGCGGCGTCTCGATCGGCCGCCGCGCGAGCCACCCCGGCCAGGTCGCCGGCCGCCGCCACCTGGGCCAGCGTGACCAGGGTCGGTGGCAGCATGGTCAGCTCGCCGGCCTGGGCCCGGGCCAGCGCGTCCGCCGGCCGGATCCACAGGGTGTGGTCGGCCTCGCCGGAGACGTCCCGGGTCCGCTGCCCGGCCGGCAACAGGGCGACGAAGAAGTACGTGTCGAAGCGGCGCGGCTCGAACTCGGGTGTGATCCACCGGCTCCATGGCAGCAGCAGGTCGGACCGGAGGGTGAGCTGACGGTCGGCGAGCAGCGCGGCGAAGCCGAGCCGGCGTCCCTCCAGGTCCTGCCGGGCCGCCTCCCAGTCGTCGCCGCTGACGTCACCCACCACTGTCGTCCGGTCCGGACCGGCCAGCAGCACGCCGGCTTCCTCGAAGACCTCTCGCGCGGCGGCGCAGACCACCGCCTGCGCGGCCTGCGGTGCCACGCCGAGCCGTTGGGCCCACTCGCTCGGCGGCGGGCCGGCCCAGTCCAGGTGCGCCTCCGAGTCGGAGCGGTCCACCCCGCCTCCAGGGAAGGCGTACATCCCGCCGAAGGTCATCGCGGCGACCCGGCGGATGACGTACACCTCGAAGTCGGCGTCGGTCGGACGCAGCAGCAACACGGTGGCCGCGACCCGCGGCGTCGCCGGGGTGCCACCCTCGGCCTGGAACCGGCGGGCGTGCTCGACCAGGGCGGCCGGGGCGGCGAAGCCGTCACTGTCGATCGTCATGCCCGCGAGCCTAGTGTCCGCAGGTGGCGCTACCGGGCGCGCGCCCAGCCCACGAAGCGCTCGAACAGTTCGGCAGGAGGGGCGCTCGGATTCAGCTCGGCGAGATGGCAAGCGGCCTCCGCCTGAAGGATTGAGAGGTAGACGAGCAGGCCCGAGCGGTCGGTCCGGTACTCGCCCAGCAGGCGAAGCTTCGCGGCTGAGCAGGGCCAAGCGATCCCACAAGCCCTGCATCGCCACGTGGGCCGAGCGGGAAGGTGGTCGTGATCGCGGCGGGTCATCGGTCGGCCCTTGCGGTCCTTGCCGAACCCCGGCGGGCGGTTGACGGGCCCGAGGCAGGCGGTGCCGCGACGAGCCAGCGCACGCCCTCACGCAGGACGAACAACTCGCGCTTCGCCAACGCCACGCCCTTGGGGTTCAGCTCGTAACCCTCAATCCACGTCCATCCGTACGGTGGATGCCGATCGGTCAACTCGCGAATGATCCGGACGGTCAGCGGGCGCATGAACTGCGGGCTCGCTGCGCGGGTAAGGCTGACCACGTCCCCGGCCGTGAACTGGAGGCCGGACTCCGGGCCCCAGTGGTGGTCCGGAACGCGGTTCGCCCGCGTGCCCCGCCTTAACCCGCGGAACGGCGGGTCGAGGAGCCGGGTCGGTCGAGCCGGTGGCGATGTAGACGGCTGGTTTATGGGCTTCGGTCGCTCGTTCGGCACGGTCTCCCCCTGTCAGCTTTTTGGCCCCACCGGCTCACGCTGTCCCACGAGGACCACCATCGCTTTCTGAGGCTGGACGGCTACACCCTGTAGCTATAGGTTCTAGAGACGTCAAAGACGTCCTTCGGGAGACGACCATGAATCAGGCGCTACGAGCAGCGATGGCCGACACGGGCGAGACTGTTGAGAGCCTTGCCGAGCAGGTCCGCGTTGATCCGAAGACGGTCGCCCGATGGATTACGCCAGGGCGTGTCCCTCACCCACGCCACCGCGCCGCCGCCGCCAAGGCTCTCGGCCGCGAAGTTGAGGACATTTGGCCGGACGTCTTCAAGCGACGTGAACCGGCGTGGTTGCGCCCATGGGTCGAGACAGAGCTACAGGCGACGTCACTGCGCGCCTTTCAAGTGGCGGTGATCCCCGGTCTACTGCAGACCCCCGAGTACGCCTCGGTGGTGCTGAGCAGCGGATTGCTCGGGCCGGACGAGGTCGCGGACTACGTCGAAACGCGATTGCGCCGGCAGAGAGCCGTCCTCGAAAGGCGCAAACCGCCGCTCTTCGTTGCGGTCATCGATGAGTTCGCCCTTCGCCGCGGAGACCCTGCCGTCATGCACCCGCAAATTGACCATCTGGTCAAGATGGCCCAGCGGCCCAACATCCTCCTGCACGTGCTGCCCTTGGACGCGGGCATCCATCCCGGGCAAGCAGGGCCGTTCGTCATCGCGACGACCGACGATGGCGACGTTGCGTACCTGGACGACCAGGCGGCCGGACGGCTGACAAATGACACCGCCGCGCTCTGGACCATCTGGGATACGCTGCGGTCGGTGGCACTCCCGCGTCGCCACACCATCGACTTCCTGAAGGCAAGAGCATGGCTGACCTGACTGGCGCACAGTGGCGCAAAAGCACGCGCAGCAGCTCCAACGGCGGTGACTGTGTCGAGGTCGCCGACAACCTTCCCGACGTCGTGGCCGTGCGGGACTCGAAGGACCCGACCGGTCCGGCACTCACCTTCGCCCCGAAGACTTGGCGCGCCTTCGTCGCGCAACTCAGCGACCAGGTGTAGCCCGAACGTAGCCGTAGGAAACGCTTGCCTCGTGATCGGCGTGAGCGCTTCATCACGCGCACTTGCTGTTCTTAATTCGACCGTGTGGGCTTGCCGCAAGGGCTCAGCGATTGGTCGAGGGTGGGCTGTTGGAGACAGAGACACATGGCGAAACCGGGCTTGGCTGGGGGGTCGCGTGGTTCTTGTGGAATGGGCCGATCTCGGTGGCAGTCATCTCAATGGCGCAGGTGTTGCTCAGCCTCACGCAAAGTCTCGCATCGGGTGAGACGGTCGACATTCGCTGGCTGGTAGGTGGTGTCCTCCTCGCCGGCCCCTGCTACAGCTCCTTGGCTTGGATGGGTGGCTCAGCGTTGATTGCGGCGGCTTGGGCGACCGGCGCTCGCAACGGCATCCTGGTGCGGCTGCTGGTTGCCGTCGTGTCTGCGTTGCTCGCCATCCCGGCGTTTTCGGAGGATGCCTGGGTCGCGGCCTTCTTCATCTGTTCCGGCCTGGGCCTAGCGGTGAGCCTCCGCCTGCCAACGACTCCTGCTCACCAGAGCCTGTCCACCGGTGTGCCTTCTGTTGGTTGTGACACTCCAGCTCGGCCTCATTTGGCTACCGGGCACGCGCCTAGGTGATGACTCGCTCGGGGTATCCGCCAGGCGAGGGCTTGATCGACTCAAGATCGGCGGAATCGGGGCATCCGGCGGGGATACCGCGACATCGCCGACCTCGTGTTGATCACGCTGCGGGCAGCGCGGACGGCCGGCGAGCGGGCGGGCCGGGCAGCGGGCGGTTCATCTGGCTCGGCTAGCGTTCCGCGCATGACTCGTTGGGGCATCCTGGCCACCGGCCACATCGCCAGCCGTTTCGCCGAAGACCTCCGGCTGGTGCCGGACGCCGAGTTGGTCGCGGTCGGCTCCCGCACCTCGGACAGCGCGCGGCGCTTCGCCGACACGTACGGCGCGAAGCGCGCCTACGGCTCCTGGGCGGAGTTGGCCGCCGACCCGGAGGTGGACGCGATCTACGTGGCGACCCCGCACGCCGCGCACTACGAGGCGGCGATGACCTGCCTGACCGCCGGGCGCGCGGTGCTGTTGGAGAAGCCGTTCACCCTGGACCTGGCCACCAGCACCGAGTTGGTGGAGACGGCTCGCGCCGCCGGGGTCTTCCTGATGGAGGCCATGTGGATGCGCACCAACCCGCTCATCCTGCGCGCAGTCGAGCTGATCGCGCAGGGGGCGATCGGCACGGTGAGCGGCGTCCGGGCCGACTTCGGGGTGGCCGGGCCGTTCCCGCCGGAGCACCGGATGCGCAACCCGGCGCTGGGCGGCGGCGCCCTGCTCGACCTCGGGGTCTACCCGATCAGCCTGGCCCACCTGCTGCTCGGCGTGCCGCAGCACGTCCGGTCCTGGGCGCAGCTCGGTCCGGAGGGTACGGACGAGAACACCGGCATCCTGTTCGGCTACGACAGCGGCGCGCTGGCGACCCTGAGCTGCGGCATGGTCGGGGCGACGAACCTGTCCGCCTCGATCACCGGCAGCACCGGTCGGATCGATTTGCCGGAGCCGTTCTTCCGGCCGGGTTCGCTGACCCTGCACCGGGCCGGCGCGGAGCCGGAGACGATCACCGCGGACGAGGCCGGCAACGGCTACCAGTACGAGGCGATCGAGGTGCAGCGCTGCCTGGCCGCCGGGCTGCTCGAGAGCCCGCTGGTGCCGCACGCCACGACCCTTGAGGTGATGACCCTGCTGGACACGGTCCGCGAGCAGATCGGCGTGCGCTACGTCTGAATAGGGCAAGGGCCCCCTGCCACGGCGAGACCGTGACCGGGGGCCCTTCTGCGAAACTCAGCCGAAGAGCGGCCGGACCAGCAGGTACATAATGCAGGCGATCAGTGCGGCGGCCGGGAACGTGATGATCCAGGCGAGCACGATGTTGCCGGCGACGTTCCAGCGGACCGCGGAGAGTCGCTTGGTCGCGCCGACGCCCATGATCGCCGAGGTGATGGTGTGGGTGGTGGAGATCGGCGCCTTCAGCACCAGGGCGTTGAAGTAGAGCACCGCGCTGGCGACGGTCTCGGCAGCGAAGCCCTCCGGCGGCCCCAGGTCGATGATCTTGCGACCGAGGGTACGGATGATCCGCCAACCGCCGGCGTACGTGCCGAGTGCCAGCATCGTCGCCGAGGTCCAGAACACCCACCCCGGGATGTGCGTCTTGCTCTCCTGGAAGCCACCGGTGTAGAGCGCCAGCACCACGATGCCCATGGTCTTGGCGGCGTCCTGCATGCCGTGACCGACCGACATGGCGGCGGCCGAGGCGGTCTGCGCCCAGCGGAAGCCCCGGTTGAGCTTGCCCGGCTGGCCCTTCCGGAACAGCCAGAGGATGGCAAGCATCAGCAGGTAACCGAGGGTGAGGCCGACGATCGGCGACAGCACCATCGGCAACAGCACCTTCTCGCCGATGTTGCCCCACTGCACCAGGCCGCCGGTGGAGAGCAGGGTCGCGCCGACCAGGCCGCCGAAGAGCGCGTGTGAGGACGACGAGGGCAGACCGAAGTACCAGGTGATCAGGTTCCAGGCGATCGCCCCGAGCACTCCGGCGAAGACCACGCCGAGGCTGCTCACCCCGGTGGGGAGGGTGACCAGGCCATCGCCGACGGTCTTGGCCACGCCGGCGCCGAAGTGGGCGCCGACGAAGTTGCCGACCGCGGCGAGCCCGAGAGCGATCCGGGGGGTCAACGCCCGGGTGGAGACACTTGTCGCGATCGCGTTGGCGGCGTCGTGGAAGCCGTTGGTGTAGTCGAACGCCAGGGCTACCCCGATCACCGCCAGCACGGCGATGAGTTCGGGTGTGAAGGTCACCGGCTCAGGACTCCTTGACGGCGATGGTCTCGACTGTGTTGGCCACGTGCTCGAAGGCGTCGCAGGCGGCCTCCAGCTCGTCGGCGACCTCCTTCATCTTCAGCACCGTCAACGCGTCGTACTCACCGGAGAAGAGGCGGACGAGCAGCTGCCGGTTGATCCGGTCACCCTCGTTCTCCAGCCGGTTGCACTCGATCCAGTAGTCCTCAAGATCCTTCATCGACTTCAGCCGGGGCATCGCGTCGGCGGTCAGCTTGGCCTGCTGGTCGAGCACGTTCACCATCTCGTGCAGCTCGCGCGGCAGCGCCGGAAGCTCGGTCAGCCCGTACAGGTAGAGCAGGTCGCCGACCGCTTCCAGGTGGTCCATGACGTCGTCCAGCAGCGAGCCGAGCCGGTAGATGTCCTCCCGGTCGAACGGCGTGATGAAGGTAGAGTTGATCTTCTTGTACAGCTCGTGGGTGATCTGGTCGCTGTCGTGCTCGACCTCGGTCAACCGCTCACTGACGGACTGCACGTCCACACCGGGCAGGGCCAGCTCGTTGAGCAGTGCGGTGCCCCGGACCAGGTTCTGCGCGGCCCTGGTGAAGAGCTCGTAGAAGGCGCCCTCGGTGGGGCGGAAGGAAAACTTCACAGCACAGACCTCGTCGCGTCGGTGGAAGGGTGGCGGCGCCCGATGAGCGTCCGCTCGGTGAATGCTAGGAAACGGCAGAACCATGAATTCGCCGGCCCACCCCTGGCCAGGCGCCATTCACCGCTCGTTCACCTGCCGTTCATCTCGGCGATCCCGCCCACAGCCGCTCCCCCAGCCAGCAGGCGCTTTCGCTCCCGCGCCACGTCGAAATCGGCAGCCGGATACCCCAGATCAAGCGTGTCGAACGTCTCACGCAGCAGGTGGGCCACCGCCCAGTCCCGGTACCACTTGCGGTCCGCCGGCACCACGAACCACGGCGCGGCGTCCGTGCCGCACCGGCTGAGGGCCTCGGTGTACGCGGCCTGGTAGTCGTCCCAGTGCGCCCGCGAATCGAGGTCGGAGGGGTTGTACTTCCAGTGCTTGCGCGGGTCGGTGAGCCGGTCCAGCAGGCGCTGGCCCTGCTCGGCGTACGAGATGTGCAGCATCACCTTGACCAGGGTCACCCCGCCCTCGGTCAGCTCCCGCTCGAACGAGTTGATCTCGTCATAGCGGGCTCGCCAGGTCGTCTCGGGCACGAGCGAGCCGACCCGGGCGATCAACACGTCCTCGTAGTGCGAACGGTTGAACATCCCCACGTACCCCGGCGGCGGCAGCTCCCGGCGAATCCGCCAGAGGAAGTCGTGCCGTAACTCCTGCCGGGTCGGCGGCCCGAACGAGCGGATGTGCAGGCCCAGCGGGTTCATCGCGCCGGCCACCCGCTTGATCGTGCCGTCCTTGCCACCGCAGTCCATCGCCTGGAGCACCAGCAGCACCCGGTGCGCCGGCCGGTCCGACCCGGTCTTGGCCATCGCGAAGAGCATCTCCTGCTGCCGGCCCAACTCGTCGCCGACCAACTCCACCTGCTCCCGCGCCCAGGTCTTACGGCGCTCGCCACGGCCTGCCGGCGCCGGCAGGCCGGGCATGGACCGCGGATCGATCGCGCCGAGATCCACCGGCGCGGTGACCTGCAGCAACTCCCGCACGGAGCCGCCGTCCGGGGCCACGATCCGCACTTGCTGGGGTGCGCTCATCAACGGATCATCGCCCACCCACCGCCAATCCGCCCGCCGAGAGCCTGCGGCGTCAGACCACCAGGGCCAACCATTTGCGGTACGCGGTGGCGAACGGCTCGGTGCCGTCGCCGAGGGCCCCGAACAGCCGTTGGGCCGTGGCCTCGGCCTCGGCAACCACCTCGTCCGGATAGCCGAACCGAGCCCGGTGCTCGGCGAACTCATCCTCGTCGAGCAGCTCCACCAGCCCGGTGGCCCGACGCCGCACGACGTCCAGGTCCAGGTCGATCAGGTGGACGGTGTCGTCGGACTCCCAGCGCGCCGGGGTGGTGATGTCGCAGTAGACCTCGCTGGTGCGCGGCGGTGGGTTGAACATTGCCGTCCACCACGCCCGATGCGGCACCAGCAGCACGAACGGGATCTTCTCCACCGAGGGCCGGCCGTGGTAGACCGACTCGGTGCCCTCGGGCACGCCGAGCCAGATGCCGAGATCGTCCTCGGTGAGACGGCGGGCCGGGTAGTCGCGGTGGGCGCTGCCGTCGTACTTGCGGTAGATCACTCGGACCATGTCGCTCGGCATGATTCGCACCCTAACCGATGCCGCCCACACGTCGTAGTGCGGCCGTAACCGGACGGTGTCGGCCGCAACCGCCCGGCCGGGCCGACATCGCGCCACGCGGCGGATGGGCGCGCTCGGTGTCGGCGGCGCCGGGTACCGTCGCACGGTGACTCCGCCCCGCACCGCCACCGGTTCCGCTACCCCGTCGGCCCGTGCCAAGGGTCGGCGGCGGGGTGCCCGGCCCAGCGGCACGGAGCTGCTGGCAGCGGCGGTCGGCGCGGTGCCCGGCGGCGCGGAACGCCCCGGCCAGCTGCAGATGACCACGGCGATCGAGGAGTGCGTGGCCGGCGGCGAGCACCTGCTCGTGCAGGCCGGCACCGGCACCGGCAAGTCGCTGGCCTACCTCGCGCCGGCGCTCACCGTGGACGGCCCGGTGGTGGTCTCCACCGCCACCCTGGCGTTGCAGTCCCAGCTGGTCGACCACGACCTGCCCCGGCTCGCCGACGCGGTCGAGCCGGTGCTCGGCCGCCGGCCCACGTTCGCCGTGCTCAAGGGCCGCCACCACTACCTCTGCCTGGCTCGCCTGGACAACTCCACCGAGGAGGAGCCGGAGGACACTCTCTTCGACGCCCCCGCGGCCCGCCCCGGCGGCGGGACGAAGTGGCTCGGTGAGGCGGGCCGGTTGGGCAAGCAGGTCGAACGGCTGCGCGACTGGGCCGAGAAGACCGCCACCGGCGACCGGGACGAACTGGACCCGGGCGTCGACGACCAGGCCTGGCGGCTGGTGTCGATGCCGGCTCGGGAGTGCGTCGGCGCGACCCGTTGCCCGTTCGGGCAGGAGTGCTTCGCCGAGGCGTCGCGGGCCCGCGCCCGGGAGGCCGACATCGTGGTGACAAACCACAGCCTGCTCGCGGTCGACATGCTCGCCGACCGGCACATCGTGCCGCCGCACAAGCTGCTCATCGTCGATGAGGCGCACGAGCTGGCCGACCGGGTCTCCTCGGCGGCTCAGGCGGAGCTGGTGCCGGAGCTGATCGACCGGACCACCCGGCGGGCCCGAACGCTGCTGCGGCCGGAGACCGCCGAGGCTCTCACCGCCGCCGGCGACGCCCTCGCGGTCGGGCTGGCCGAGGCGCCGGCCGGGCGGATCACCGCCGGGTTGCCGACCCCGTTGCGGGAGGCGTGCACGCTGCTCGACGCGGCGACCCGCACCGCCCTGGACGCGATCGGCGACGTCAAGTCCGATGACCCCGACCCGGTCCGCAAGCAGCAGGCCAAGGCCGCACTTGACGAGCTCTCCACCACCGCTCAGCGGCTGCTGGAGGAGGCCGACCACGACGTGGCCTGGGTGGAGAAGAACGACAGCGGCAGCCGCCGGGCGCTTGTGGTCGCGCCGCTGTCGGTGGCCGGCACCCTCGCCACCCACCTGTACGACGAACGCACCGTCGTCGCCACCTCGGCGACCCTGGCGCTGGGCGGCCGATTCGACACGGTCGCCCGGGCCCTCGGGCTGGACGCGCCACCGCCCGCCCCGCCGACCCCCGCCGCCGCCGCGCTGGCGGCCCGCACCGGGCCGGGCCGTCCGGCCGCCGAGATTCCGGGCCGTCGCCTCGCTGGCGACGTCACCCCGAACGCCGTCGTACCAGCCACCGAGGGCCCCGGGTGGCGGTCACTCGACGTCGGTTCGCCGTTCGACTACGCCCGCCAGGGCATCCTGTACGTCGCCGCGCACCTCCCCCGCCCCAGCGTCTCCGGGCTACCCGAGGCTGCCGGAGAGGAGCTGCTCGGGCTGGTCGAGGCGCTCGGTGGTCGTACTCTCGGGCTCTTCTCCTCCCGGCGGGCCGCGCAGCAGGCCGCGGAGCTGGTGCGCGCACGGACCGACCTGCCGGTGTTGCTTCAGGGCGAGGAGGCGCTGCCGCTGCTGGTCCGTCGCTTCCGCGAGGAGCGCGCCAGCTGCCTGTTCGGGGTGATGTCGCTCTGGCAGGGGGTGGATGTGCCGGGTGACGCCTGCCAGCTCGTCGTCATCGACCGGCTGCCCTTCCCCCGCCCGGACGAGCCGCTGGCGGCTGCCCGCGCGGCTGCCGTGGACGCCGGTGGCGGTTCCGGCTTCTCGGCGGTGAGCGTGCCGATCGCGGCGGTGCGGCTGGCGCAGGGCGTGGGCCGACTGATCCGCGCGACCGGCGACCGGGGCGTGGTCGCGGTGCTCGACTCCCGGCTGGAGACGGCCCGAGGCTACGGGCCGTTCCTGCGCCGTTCGCTGCCACCGTTCTGGTACACGACCCGCCCCGAAGTAGCCCGAGGCGCCCTGAAACGCCTCGCCACCTCCTGACACACCTCTCGGCGTCCCGCGGGTCTAGGGGGCCTGGGAGGCGACTACTACGGCGTCGGGTGGGGTGTCGGGGACCCTGCGGGCGGCGAGCCTGCGGACCGCAGTGTTCAGCACCGCGATGAGCGGCACGGAGACCAGCGCGCCGGTGATGCCAGCGAGTACGACACCTGCGGCGATGCCGATGATCACCGCGAGCGGGTGCAGAGCGACCGCCCGTCCCATGATCAGCGGTTGGAGGATGTGGCCCTCCACCTGCTGAACGCCGATCACCACACCGAGAATGATCAGCGCGGTGACCGGGCCGCTGTCGACGAGTGCCACCAGCACCGCCACGCCACCGGAGAGCGCCGCACCGACGATCGGGATGAACGCGCCGAGGAAGACCAGCGCGGCCAGCGGGAAGGCGAACGGGATGTCGAAGATGACCAGGAAGATGCCGATCCCGACCGCGTCGATGAAGGCGACAAGCACTGTCGCGCGGACGTAGGCGCCGAGCGTGTGCCAGGAGGCCCGGCCGGCGTCGTCGACCTTCCACCGGGCGGCGACCGGCAGCAGCCGGACCAGGAAGCGCCAGATCCGGTTGCCGTCGCGCAGGAAGAAGAACGTCGCGAAGAGCACCAGCAACGTGCCGGTGAGCACCTCGGCCAGCGTGGCGGCGGTGCTCAGCGCGCCGCTGGTGAACTTCGAGGTGTTGTCGTTGATCCAGGCCTGCGCCTCGTCGATGTAGCGGTCGAGCTGGGTGTCGGAGAGGTGCAGCGGGCCCGTCTTCAGCCAGTTCTGGATCTGCCGGACACCCTCCGACGACTTCTCGCTCAACTCCGGTACGCCGCGGATGAACTCGTTGACCACAAGCGTCAGCGTGCCGATTACCGCTGCCAGACCGCCGACCAGCACCACCGCCGTCGCCATCGAGCGAGGCAGTCGAATCCGCAGCAGCCAACCCACCGCCGGCGCGAGCAGCGCGGAGAGCAGCAGCGCGATGGCCAGCGGAATGATCACGATCTTGATCGTGCCGACGATCCTGAGCAGCGCCCAGGCCACCACACCGATCACGATCAGTCGCCAGCACCACGCGGCGGCGATCCGCAGCCCGTGCGGCACGTCGGCGTCGTCTCGACTGGAGGTGGAGCTGTGCAGGTTCACCGGAGGTTCCGCGCCGTGGACCGTGGCGCTCGGCGGCGCGGTCGGCCCCGGCACGGCCGGTGACGCCACCCGGGCCGCCTCCGACGCGTCGGTCAACGCGTCGTTCAACGCGTCACTCGGCGTGCCCTCGTCGGCGCGCGCCGACTCCTGTCGTGACTGGTAGGCGCGGCGAAGCCGCCCGCGTACCCGCTCGAAGCGGCTCAAGCGCACCTCCTGGCAGTGAAACCCGGCCCACCAACGGTGACAGGTCGGACAGCATACGTCCGTTCCCGACACCGTAGGGCAGTTCAGCCACACAATGCCCCGGCCACCTCCGGCGTAACCACCGGCGGGCCGCCGTCGGCCACACGGTAGCGTCTGCGGCGTGACCGTCGACAACGATCTCGACGCCGGCCTGCCGATCCGCCTGCTGCACGACCGCGTGCTGGTGCGCATGGAGGGCAGCGAGGGCGAACGCCGCTCCACCGCTGGCATCGTCATTCCGGCGACCGCCGCGGTCGGCAAGCGCCTCGCCTGGGCCACCGCGGTAGGGGTGGGGCCGAACGTCCGCGCCATCGTCTCCGGCGATCGGGTGCTCTTCGACCCGGACGAGCGCTCCGAGGTCGAGCTGCACGGCCGCGGTTACGTGCTGTTGCGAGAGCGGGACGTGCACGCCGTGGCCGCCGAGCGGATCGAGAACGACTCGACCGGCCTCTACCTCTGACGCGTCTCCCCCGGCCACCAGGCCCCGCCGCGCACCGTTTGCCCGGCCGCACGACGGGAAGCCATCCGGCGACCGTGGCCCTGGGGAGGGACGATGCCGGTATTCGTGAAGAAACTGTTGACCTGGGGCAGTGTCGCGTTCCTGATCTACTTCGTGGCCTTCCGGCCGGACGGTGCCGCACAGATGTTCCGGGCGATCGGGGCCGCGCTGATCGCGATGTTCCAGGGCTTCGGTGACTTCCTCACCTCGCTGATCAGCTAGGCCGCCGGGCCACCAGCTCTCAGCGGTGCGTCGGCGGCCAGGGCGGCGCCGACCGTGGGCCGGGCCAGCCGGGCGGGGCGTACCCCATCGGAGCCGGAGCGGCAGCCAGCACCACCGGGATCGGCACCACCGGCTCGTCCGGCGCGTCCACCGGGCGCTGCGTACCGTCCGGGAAGCGCAGGAGATAGCGGCTGCCGTCCCAGACCCCTGCCGGGGCCTGCGGGTCCCGACCGACGAAGAACGACCGGTACGTGCTGATCGCGTCCAGCAACTCCCGCTCCTCACGCGCGGTCCGCTCCTGGTCGGCGGGTTTGCGGTCCAGGCCGCGCAGCGCCCCGTCGCGCAGCAGGGCCAGTCGGGTGGCGGCGGACTGGTAGCCGCGCATCGCCCGGACCCCGGCGTCGCCGGCCACCCGCCGGGCCCAACTGCGGGCGGCGTGCCGCCGGCCGAGGCTGCTCAACGCGGCCACCTCGGGTGGGCTGAGCCAGCCGGCGCGTACGTAGTCCGGCAGGACCCGCTCGGTGAGCCGCCCCTCCCAGGCGCGCAGCCACAACGCCAGCCCCACGGTGCCGAAGAAGACCGGCACCATCAGGCCCAGGAAGCCGTACAGCATGATCATGGCCTCGCCGGTGGCCTGGGTCAGCGTCGGCAGCAGGTTCCAGGTGCCGTGCAGCATCATCGCCAGCAGCAGGCCGGCGATCGGGGCGAGCACCCGGATGCGCCGGTCGGCCGTGCGGGAGGCGATGCCCAACCCCACACCGGTCATCGAGGTAAAGAGCGGATGGGCGAACCCGAACAGGAGGATCCGCAGGATGAAGATCGCGATGACCTGCTGGATGCCGGTGGCCGGGCCGTACCGGTCAGCGCCGGACGCGTAGCCCAACCCGCCCAGGTAGAGGATGTTCTCCACCATCGCGAAGCCGACCGCGGCGAGGCCGCAGTAGACCAGGCCGTCGGTGATGCCGGACCACTCACGGCGGCGGAACACCAGCAGCAGGATCGGGCCCAGCGCCTTGGTCAGCTCCTCGATGAACGGCGCCACCAGCACCCCGGTGAGCGCGGACGGAAGGCCCCAGTCCTCGAAACGGTTGGCGGCGAAGTCGTTCACCGTGAGCGAGGCGGCAGTGGAGACGAACGCCCCCCAGGCGAAGCAGAAGATCAGATATTTCAGCGGCTCGGGTTCGTATCGGTCCAGCCAGAGGAAGCAGGCGACCAGTACCGGCACCGGCAGGATGGCGGCGATCACCCCGATCAGCAGGGCCTGCGCGCCGAGCGACTGGCCGAGCGTGAAGACCATGAACACCGCGCACGCCGCGATGAGCAGCACCACCCCGGCCAACACCAGAAAGCGCCGCCAGCCCAGTCGGCGCAGCGGCATCCGGGGCTGCTCGCCCACCGGCGGTGCGGCGGGCGCAGGCGGGGCGGCGGGCGACGGCGGCAGTGGTGAACCGGGCGGGGTGTCGGCCATGCGGTCAGCGTAGCCATCCGCTGCCGGCTGGTTCGGGCGCATCGGTAGCCGCTATGCTGCCGACAGGTCACGAGTGCCAGCGTTCAGCCCCGGCTTGCTGGCCGGCAACCCTCGTCGAGTTCGCGGTGGGGTGCCCCGGGTGATGACCGGGCCCAGCCCGATCGGTGTGCTGGGCAAGCGCGGACCCCGTCCCGATGTCGCACCCGGGGTCCCTGACCCCGGAGGTTCCGGCGTGTCCGTCACTCTCGTTCCCTCGCTGCCCACCCTGCCCGCCGCACCTGCGGCGCCGTCCGCGCCGCTCGACGTCCTCGGCGTGCCCGGCGAGATCAACCTGGACTACGCGGCCAGTGCGCCGTGCGCGCGGGCCGCCGCCGACGCGGTGGCCGAGCTGCTGCCCTGGTACGCCAGCGTGCATCGCGGGGCGGGGGCGCTGTCGCGGCGCTGCACCCTCGCGTACGAGCAGGCCCGGCAGACGATCGGTGACTTCTTCGGCGCTCGCGCCGACGATCACGTGATCTTCACCCGCAACACGACCGACGCGCTCAACCTGCTGGCGCGGGCCGTGCCGGCCGGCACCACTGTGGTCACGTTCGCCGGCGAGCACCACGCCAACCTGCTGCCCTGGCCGCGCGGGTCGGTACGGCTGCCGGTGCCCACCGACCCAGACGGGGCGGTACGCGACCTGGCCGCCGCCCTCGCCGAGCTGCGCCGGGGCAGCAGCCCGGCGCTGCCGGTGCTGGTGGCGGTCACCGGTGCGAGCAACGTGACAGGTGAGCGGTGGCCGGTGGCCGAACTGGCCCAGGTGGCCCACCGGCACGGTGCCCGAATCGTGCTCGATGCCGCACAGCTCGCCCCGCACGCCCCGGTCGACCTGCTCACGCTCGACGTCGACTACCTGGCCGTGTCCGGCCACAAGCTGTACGCGCCGTTCGGCGCGGGGGTGCTGATCGGCCGGGCGGACTGGCTGGACGCCGCCGGGCCGTACCTGGCCGGGGGTGGGGCCACCAGCCACGTCGGGCCGGCCACGCACGACGTGACCTGGGCGACCGGCCCGGCGCGACACGAGGGCGGCACCCCGAACCTGCTCGGCGCCGTCGCGCTGGCAGCGGTGTGCGCGGCGCTCGGCGACGCGGACCAGGCCGAGCTGGCCGCCCACGAGCAGTCCCTGCTGGCCCGGCTGCGCACCGGCATCGCCGCCCTGCCGCACGTGGTGGAGCTGCGCACCTTCGGCCCGGACTCGCCCCGGGTCGGCATCGTCTCGTTCGTGGTCGCCGGATGGGACTCCACCGACGTGGCCACCCGGCTGGCCGCCGAGCACCACATCGGCGTACGGGATGGGTTGTTCTGCGCCCACCCGCTGGCCCGGCGGCTGCTCAGCGAGGCGGCGGGGCGTACCGGCCGGCGGGATCTGCCGCCCACCGCGCTGCGCGCCAGCCTCGGCCTGGGCAGCACCGCCGACCAGGTGGACCGGCTGCTCGCTGCGCTGGCCGAGCTGGGCTGAGGCCCGGCCGGCGGTGGCCGGCGCTCAGCCGACCGGCGGGGCGGTGGGTGGCTTCGGTGCCTCGTCGGGCTCGGCGGGCTCACTGACCGGGCGCTCCTGCTCCCCGAAGGCGGTGCGGATCCACCTGTTGGCCTCCTCCTGCTCGATCCCGGAGGCGACCAGCAGGTCGCTCGCTGTGGTGCGGACCTGGGCGATCACCACACTGCCGGAGAAACCGACCCCGGCGCCGTACGCCCGGCCGGCCTCGCTGACCGCGCGCAGCGACCGCTCCCGGGCCTTCTCCGGCGCCTCGCCGGCGGCGAACTCCTGCTTGAGCAGCCGGACCGACTCGGCGAGGTGACCGATCGCGTCCGGCATCGGATCGGGTACCGGCTCCTCGTCCTCGATCAGCGTGACGGATCGGCGGATCAGCGTGCCGCTGTTGCGCATCGCCCGGTCGATCGGGTCGGCTGCCTCGGCGTAGTGGGTCAACTCGCCGCGGCGGTGCCAGCGGGCCGGGGAGAGCGTGGCCGTCTCCTTCGCGCCTTCGATCGCCTCGGCCAGCGTGGCCAACTCCTCCTTGTTGTCGCGCAGCCGATCCAGTGCCCGCTGGATGCTGGCCCGGTTGCGGCTGCGCAACCCGTCGGCGGTGAGATCGAGCTGGGCGGCGAGCAGGTCCAGCGCGGGCCGGGCCGCCCGGTTGATTACTCGGAGCGGGTTCAGCGGCAGCAACACCGCCGTGACCAGCAGCGCGACCCCGCCACCGAGGAACGCGTCGACGAAGCGGGGGATCTCCAGATCCTGGGTCGAGGGGCTCAGCGTGACGATCAGCACCGCCGTGGCCGCCGCCTGGATGACGATCGCCACGCTCGCCCCCGCGAAGATCGTGAACAGGATCGCCACCGTCACCACCAGGCCGAGCTGCCACGCTCCGGTGCCGAGCAGGTAGATGAGGAAGTCGCCGATCGCCACCCCGATCCCGACCCCGACGATCAACTCCACGGTCCGGCGGAACCGTTGGCCGACCGACGCGGCAAGGGTGCCGACCGCGGAGATCGGCGCGAAGACCGGTTGCGGGTTGCCGAGCACCTTGTGCGAGATCACGTACGCGAGCCCGGCAGCCAGCCCGGCCTGCACGGCGAGTCCGCCGGCCATCCGTACCCGGTGCAGCCGGTCATGCAGGGTGGCCCGGCCACGGTCGCGCAGCTTCTCGGTGGCCTCGGCGATGCGCGCGCCGTCGATGTCCACCAACCCCTCGCGCAGCGCGGTACGCCGCACCATCGGAGGTCGCTTGCCGCGGGCCACTGCCATGGGCGCGACTACCCGTGGTGGGCCCGCTGAATCCTCCCTTCGCACGCGTCGCGGGCGGATGCGGCAGACTCGGGCGGTGGTCGATCTGCTGGAGCGGTGGCGGGCGGCGGCCCGGGATGCCGGCGCGCGACCCGATCCGGACCCGTCCCGGGCCGGGGAGAGTGTGCTGGCCCGGTGGCGGGAGCCGCACCGGCGCTATCACACGCTGGCCCACCTGACGGCGGTGCTCGACGTGGTGGACCAGCACGCCGACCTGGCCGGTCGGCCCGACGTGGTCCGGTTGGCGGCCTGGTTCCACGACGCGGTCTACGACCCTCGGGCCGTTGGCGACGCCAACGAACGGGACAGCGCCGCGCTGGCCGAGAGCGTGCTCACCGGGCTCGGGGTGCCGGCGCCCACGGTGGCCGAGGTGCGCCGGTTGGTGCTGCTCACCGCCGGGCACACGGTGGCGCCGGGCGATCGGGACGGCGCCCTGCTCTGCGACGCGGACCTGGCCGTGCTCGCCGGGCCGCCGGCCAGTTACGAGCGCTACGCGACGGCGATCCGCCAGGAGTACGCCCACGTGCCGGAGCCGGCCTTCCGGGCTGGGCGGGCCGCAGTGTTGACCGGCCTGCTGGCGCTGCCCACGCTGTTCCGGCTGCCGCCGCTGGCCAACCGGTGGGAGGAGCCCGCCCGGGACAACGTGCGCCGCGAGCTGGCCGCGCTCACCGCAGGGCCGGCGGCCGCGGGCTGACCAGGTGCTTCGGGCGACGCAGGCCGCCGACGCGGAGCAGCTGGACCAGCTCCCGACTGGGCACCACCTGGGCACCGAGCCACACCGCCGCGGCGAACCGCTCGGCCGGAATGTCGTAGTGGTCCCGGTCGAAGCCACGCCGGGGTGCCCCGAGTGCCTCGGCGAAGGCGTGCAACTCGGCGTACGAGACGTCGCTGATCAGGTGTGACCAGAGCCGACCGCGCCACGGCCAGGCCGGCCGGTCCAGGTAGAGCATGATGCCTAAGCTATCCCGCCCAGTCGATCATGTTGATGATCGCCGGTCGGCGACCTAGCCTCGGCTGCATGTCCCCCACCGCGCTCCTCGACGACCTGCGCGCCGCGCTCGGTGACGACGCCGTGCTCACCGACCCGGACCTGCTGCGCATGCACCAGCGGGACGAGGCCGACCTGTGCGCCGCCGGCATCCCGCTGGTGGTGACCCGGCCACGCAACACCGAGCAGGTGGTCGCCGTGGTCCAGGCTGCGGCGCGGCACGGCGTACCGGTGGTGCCGCAGGGCGCGCGGACCGGGCTGGCCGGCGCGGCGAACGCGGTGGACGGCGCGGTGGTGCTCAGCACCGTCAAGATGGACGAGATCCGGGAGATCGACCCGGTGAGCCGGATCGCGGTGGTCCAGCCCGGGGTGGTCAACGCGGCGCTGGCCCGCGCGGTGGCCAAGCAGGGCCTCTGGTACCCGCCGGACCCCGGCTCCTGGGAGTCGTCCACGATCGGCGGCAACGTGGCCACCAACGCCGGTGGCATGTGCTGTGTGAAGTACGGGGTGACCACCGAGTACGTACTCGGCCTGGAGGTGGTGCTCGCCTCCGGCGAGGTGCTGCGCACCGGGCGGCGTACCGCCAAGGGGGTCGCCGGCTATGACCTGACCCGGCTCTTCGTCGGCTCGGAGGGCACCCTCGCGGTGATCACCGAGGTGACCGTGGCGCTGCGGCCCGCCCCGGCCGATTCGCTGACCCTGGTGGCGGTCTTCGGATCCACCACCACGGCTGGCGCGGCGGTGGCCGAGATCGCGGCTCGCGGGCTCACCCCCAGCCTGCTTGAGTTGCTGGACCAGACCCACCTGCGGGCCATCGAGGCGTACCAGCCGATGGGGTTGCGGACCGACGCGCAGGCCCTGTTGCTGGCCGCCGTCGACACCGGCCCCCGGGCAGCGGGCGACCTGGCCGTGCTGGCCGAGGTGTGCGAGGCGGTCGGCGCCGACGAGGTCTACGCGGCCACCGACGCGGTGGAGGCGGCAGCGCTTCTCCAGGCTCGCCGGCTGGCGCACCCGGCCATGGAGAAGTTCGCGGCCGACGCCTACCCGGGTGGCAACGGCGGTCTGGTGATCGACGACGTGGCGGTGCCGCGCGGGTCGCTCGCCGCGCTATTGGACGGGGTTGCCCGGATCGCAGCCGAGTGTGAGGTGCCGATCGGGGTGGTGGGGCACGCCGGGGACGGCAACATGCACCCGAACATCGTGGTCGACCGGGCCGACCCGGTGAGCGTGCAGCGGGGCCGGCGGGCGTTCGACGAGATCATGCGGCTCGGCCTCGACCTGGGCGGCACGTGCACCGGCGAGCACGGGGTGGGGCTGCTCAAGCGGGACTGGCTGGCCCGGGAGATCGGGCCGGTCGGCGTCCGGGTGCATCAGGCGATCAAGTCGGCGCTCGACCCGGCCGGTCTGCTCAACCCGGGCAAGGTGCTCTGACCTGGCGCGGAGTCAGCCCTTGATCTCGGCTGGGGTCGCCTGGGTGAGCAGCAGCAGGATCTCCCCGGCGACCGGCGTGCGCTCCTCACCTGGGCAGTCCTGCGAGGTGATCAGCCCGGTCGAGGTGAGAAGGCTGGACGTCAGCGCGTCGATGCAGGTGTTCCGGTACCGCCGGGCCTGATCGGTCTCGTCGGCCAGCGCCGGGTTGGCGAGCAGCACCTGGAGCCGTTCGGTCAGCTCCGGTGCGAGGGTGCCCCGGGAAGTCACGCCGTCGCCGGCGCAGTCGATGCACTGCCACCCGCCGTTGCGCTCGACGCTGAGGGTGCGTAGCGGGCCGTCCTCGCCGAGCCGCTGAATCAGGCTGACCTGACCGGCGGCGACCGTGGCGGGGATCTGTAGCTGCGATCCGCCACCCGCCGCGCCGGCGGACGGTTGCGCCAGCGGAGTGCCCGGCTCGTCCCGACCGAAGAGCGAGCACCCGGTCAGGGCACCGACGAGCGCGACGGCGAGCAGGGGTACGAGCAGACGGGGGCGCGCGCGGGGAAGCACGGGCGGAAACCTACCCCACCGTAGGTAGCGTCCGAAACCACCATCCGGGCCGGTATCGATGGTTACCCATCGGTAACGTCGCAATTCGTCATCGAGCGGACGGACGCAGCTCCGCCTGATCGTCGTCGCCACCCCGGTCGGCCGCGTAACCCCGGACGTCCGGTGCGCCGAGCCGGGCCGCGTCCGCTGCCGCGTCGTCCGGCATCAACTGGGACTGCCGCTCCGCCTCCACCCGGGCGCGGTAGTGCTCCACCTCGCGGGCCCGGGTGGCCGCGTCCCAACCGAGCACCGCGCCCATCAACTCGGCGGTGTGCTCCGCCGACTCCAGCCCCCGGTGGCTGGTCTCGAACGAGATCCGGGTCCGCCGGGTCAGCACGTCCTCCAGGTGCAGCGCACCCTCGGCCCGCGCCGCGTAGGTGACCTCCGCCGCCAGATACTCCGGGGCACCGGCCAGCGGGGACGCCAGCAGCGGATCGGCGTCGACAAGCGCCAGCAGGTCCAGGGTGAGGGTGCCGTACCGCTCCAGCAGGTGCTCCACCACGCCCACCGGCACGCCGTGCCGGCGAGCCAGGTCGGCCCGGTCCCGCCACATGGCTGGATACCCGTCGGCACCGAGCAGCGGCAGATCGGCGGTACGCGACGAGCGGGCGCCGCCGAGCCGGCGCGCGGCCCGGTCGACCACGTCGGACGCCATCACCCGGTACGTCGTGTACTTGCCGCCGGCGACCAGCAGCAGCCCGAGCATCGGCTCAAAGACCGCGTGCTCACGGGAGAGCTTGGAGGTGGAGTCGGCCTCGCCGGCCAGCAGTGGCCGCAGGCCGGCGTAGACCCCCTCGATGTCGGCGGTGGTAAGCGGCCGGTCCAGCACGGTGTTGACCTGCTGCAGGAGGTAGTCGATGTCGCGGGCCGAGGCGGCCGGGTGGGACCGGTCCAGCCGCCAGTCGGTGTCCGTCGTACCGATGATCCAGTGCCCGCCCCACGGGATGACGAAGAGCACCGAACTCGCCGTACGCAGGATGAGCCCGGTCTCCCCGGTGATCGCCGAGCGAGGCACCACCAGGTGCACCCCCTTGGAGGCGCGCACCCGGACGCCGGGCCGCAGACCCACGTCGTTGAGCATCCGCGACATGTCGTCGCTCCACACTCCGGTGGCGGCGATGACGGTACGGGCGTGCACCTCGAACTCCGCGTCCGGTGAACCCGCCGGCGCCTCCAGGTCGCGGACGCGGACGCCGGTCACCTCACGCGCCTGCCGGATCAACCCAACGGCGCGGGCGCTGCTCACCACCGTGGCACCGAGGCTGGCTGCGGTGCGGGCCAGGGTGACCACCAACCGGGCGTCGTCGACCTGCCCGTCGTAGTAGCGGATCGCCCCGGCCAGCGCGTCGGCCCGCAGACTCGGGAAGATCCGTCGGGCGCCCTCCCGGGTCAGGTGCCGGTGCAACGGCATCCCCCGGCCACCGCCGAAGATCCCGGCGAAGGCGTCGTACGCGGCCACACCGGCGCCGTAGTACGAGCGGCGGAAGACCCGGGCCGGTAGATCCCGCAGGCCCCGCCCAGCCGGCAGCGGCACCATGATCGGCACCGGGCGGACCAGGTGCGGCGCGAGCCGGGTGGCCAGCAGGCCCCGCTCGGTGAGCGCCTCGTGCACCAGGTGGAACTCCAACTGCTCCAGGTAGCGCAGACCACCGTGGATGAGTTTGCTGGACCGGCTGGACGTGCCCGCAGCAAGATCACGCGCCTCGACCAGCGCCACCTTCAGGCCCCGGGACGCCGCGTCCAGGGCGGCACCGGCCCCGGTCACCCCACCCCCGATGACCAGCACGTCGAAGCGCTCGGCACGCAGTCGACGCAGGTCGGACGCACGGCGGACCGGTGAGAGCTGACCGGCGACGGATCGGGAGATATTGGGGTCACGCACCCGTCCACCGTAACCGCCAGGCCACCGTGTCGACATTCGCCGCCCGCCCCCTACCGCACCCACCTGCTCCGAAGCGCATGAGACGTGCCGCCACCCGATCCAGGCCGATCGATCGGAGATCTTGGACAGTTTCCGTTAGCGGCTAACGGAAACTGTCCAAGATCTGCACGGTTCCTTGAAGCTCCGGAACCCGACGGTCGGAACGGAACCCTTCGTCGTGGTCGTAAGGTTCTCGGATGCACGGTGAGCCTGCGTACCCCGGAGTCCGCGACCGCAATTCCCCATGGCCGGTGGTCGCGGCCGTGCTCGTCGGCTGCTGGACGGTCGCGGTCACCGTGGCCACCCAGACCGGTGGCTGGGTCACCGATCAGGTGCTGCTGGGCTTCGGGCGGGACCGGGTCGGTTGGCTCTGGCCGGTGCTCGGTCTGACCGCCGTCGTGCTGGTCGGCACACCCGCCCTGCTGCTGGCCGTCGTGCCCCGCTCGGCCGCGGTCCGGGCCACCGGAAGGGTCTGGCTGCTCGGAGCACTGGCCCTGGGGCTGCTCACACTGCTGCGGGTCGTGCCGCCGGTGCACCACGAGGCGTATCTCGCCGCGCTGGCCGGCGCGACGCTGCTCAGCGCTCTTGCCGTGAGCTGGTCGGCGCGCTGGTGGGCGTACCCCGGACCGGCCGGCATGGCCAGCGGCGCGGCACCCACCGAAAACGGCGACACCGCGCGGCCCGAGGCCGCCGGGAACGGCGACACCGCGCGGCCCGAGGCCGCCGGGAGTGCGGTGCCGGCCGGGCGGCGGCGGGGGCTGCGTGGGCTTGGCCCGGTGCCGCTGCTCGCGGTCGCCGCCGGGTTGGCGCTGCTGTTGCCGTGGGCCTGGCTGGGCGCGCTCGGCGGGCTCCTGGAGACCGTGCTCGCGGTGCTGGCGGCCGCCGCGCTCGGGGTGCTGGCCGCGACTCTGCTGGAGGCCAGCTTCTGGTCCCGGTTCGCGGCGGGGCGACCGGCCCGGCCGGCTCGGCTGGTGCTGGTCGGTGGCCTGGTCGCCGGGGTGGCGCTGCTGCTGCTCGCGGCCGGGACCGGCCAGTCCGGCGCGCAGCTGCCCGCGCTGCTGACCTTGCCACCGGTAGGTTTCGCGCTGGCCGCGCTCTGGGCCGCGAGCTGGCGACCCACCGCCGACCCGGTCGAGGCCAACCGCGCCGGTGCAACGGCGACCGGCTGGCTCGTGGGCCTGGCCGCGCTCGGCCCGCTGGCCTTCACCGACCCGGAAGAGATCACCCTGCTGCTGGTCGGCACCCGCGACGTTCCGTTCTGGGTGGCGGCCGCCGCCGGCGTCGGGCTCGCCGTCGCGGTCCTGGTCGCCATCGGGTACGCGGTGCTGCTCGCCCGGCCGACGGCAGGTCCCCCGAACCGGCGGGCCGCCGCAGTGGCAGCCGTGGTGCTGCTGGTGGCGTTCGGCGTGGTCGATCTCGGCCCCGGCCAACCGGGCTTGCACGGCGAGCGGCTCTTCGTGGTGCTGCGCGCGCAGGCCGACCTCAGTGACCTTCCGGCCGCCGCACCGGGCCGGGCCGGGCGGGACACCCGCGCCGCTGAGGTCTACCGGCGGCTCGTGACGACCGCCGAGCAGAGCCAAGGCGACCTGCTGCGAGGGCTCACCCGCCTGCGCCTCGACCCGGTGTCGTATTACCTCGTCAACGCGGTCGAGGTGGACGGCGGCCCGGCGGTGCGGGCCTGGCTCGCCCGTCGACCGGAGGTCGCCCGGGTGCTGGTCAGCCAGCGCCTGCGACCGCTGCCTGCCCCGGCCGGGCAGAGCCGGGGCACCGCACCCAAGCCCACCGGCCCGGAGTGGAACATCCGCCAGATCGGCGCCGACCGGGTGTGGTCCCAGCTCCGGGTCACCGGCACGGGCATCGTGGTCGGCAGCTCCGATTCGGGGGTGGACGGCACCCATCCGGCGCTGCGTGCCGGGTTCCGTGGCGGGGACGACTCCTGGTACGACCCGTGGGACGGCACCCGCAGCCCGACCGACCAGGGCGGGCACGGCACCCACACGGTGGGCAGCGCGGTCGGGCGGGACGGCATCGGGGTGGCACCGGACGCGCAGTGGGTGGGCTGCGTCAACCTGGACCGCAACCTCGGCAGCCCCGGGCACTACCTGGACTGTCTCCAGTTCATGTTGGCGCCCTTTCCGGCCGGCGGCGACCCGTTCACCGACGGCCGTCCGGAGCGCGCGCCGCAGGTGCTGACCAACTCGTGGGGCTGCCCGCCCATCGAGGGTTGCGACCAGCGCGTTCTGCGGCCGGCCACCGCCGCGCTGGACGCCGCCGGGATCTTCGTGGCCGTTGCCGCCGGCAACACCGGCCCGTGGTGCGCGTCGATCGACGATCCGCCAGCCCCGTTCGCAGACGTGCTGACCGTGGGCGCGGTAGACGCCCAGCGGCGGGTCGCCGACTTCTCCTCGCGCGGGCCGGTGCCGGACGGCCCGGGTAAGCCGGACGTGCTGGCCCCGGGTGTGGGCGTGGTGTCGGCCATGCCGGGTGGCACGTACGCCGCACTGGACGGCACCTCGATGGCGACTCCGCAGGTGGCCGGCGTGGTCGCGCTGATGTGGTCGGCGAACCCGACGCTGATCGGCGACGTGACCCGGACCCGGCAGATCCTGCGGGACACCGCCACGGCGGCGACGCCTACCTACCGCTCCGACAGCCCCTCTGACGCCTGCGGTGATCCGTCGAACGTCACCGGCGCCGGCCAGGTCGACGCTTTCGCCGCCGTTCGCGCCGCCCAGCAATAGGCAGGTTTCCTTCCTGATGTGCCCCGCGGGGGTGCGGCGCGACACCCGGTGATCTATGGTCGGCGACCATGGACGCCGAGATCACCGTCACCGAGCTGACCGCCGACCTGGTCCCCAGCGTCGTACAGCTCTGCCAGCAGGCTCTCGACCTGCCCGAGGACGCCGCCGAGGCGGCCTGGATCGTGGACGTGCTCTGGCCCCGGGCCGCCGCTGACCGGCCGGTGGTCGGGCTGGGCGCGTACCGGGGCACGGACCTGGTCGGGGTGTCGATCTGCTCGATGTCGTCGACCGAGCCGGGAATCGGGCACGTCGACCTGGTCGCGGTCCGTGCGGATCAGCGCCGTCGAGGCGTCGGCCGGGCGCTGCTCCAGCGGGCCGAGCGGGTGCTCGCCGCGCGCGGGGCGACCGAGGTGCTGCTAGCCGGGAATCCGCCGTACTACGCGTGGCCGGGCATCGACGTCCGCTACACCCCGGCGGTCTGCGCCGCCCTCGCGCTGGGCTACCAGCAGGACCGGACCGCCTGGAACATGACCGCAGACCTGTCGTACGACGGGTCGCCGGCACTGCGGTCCACGGAGGCGGCCCAGCGACGGCTGGCCGACCAGGGCGTCACCGTACGCCGGGCGGAGCCGGCGGACCTGCCGGCGCTGACCGCGTTCGCCCGGTCCACCTTCGGCGGCACCTGGGATGGCGAGTTGACCGGGTCGGTGGGTCGTGCCGACGCCGGCTGCCACCTCGCGGAGCGGGACGGCGAGCTGCTCGGCTTCGCCGCGTACGGGTCGTCCCGGCCGAGTTGGTTCGGGCCGATGGGCACCGCGCCGGCCGCGGAGGGGTCGGGCATCGGTGGGGTGCTGTTGCGGCGGTGCCTGCGCGACCAGCGGGCGGCGGGGCTGGACCGGGCACAGATCGGCTGGGTGGGGCCGGTGCCGTTCTACTCGGGCAGCGCGGGTGCGTGGATCGAGCGGGTCTTCTTCCTGTACCGGCGGACCCTACCGACGGCCTAACTGGGGCAAACAGGACGTAGATCCAATTCGCCCGCGTCGGCCATCGACGCCCCCTACCGTTTCGGTAGAGGAGGCAGCCATGACCACGGATGACAACCAGACCGAGGACGGCCCGCCGATCACCTGGAAACCGGTCGGTGAACTCCCCGGCCAACTGCCGTTCGACCGGCTCGACTACGGCGACGCCGAGCAACTGGCCGAGATGACCACCGACGGCGAGTCGTCGGTGGTCGAGGAGCCGCAGGAGATGGTGGACGCGCCGATCCAACTGCTTGGGCCGTACGACCGGGCACAAAAACGGCGCGACCAGCGCCCACTACCGACCTGACGACGAACGGGGCGGACCGCGTCAGCGGCCCGCCCCGTTCGGTGTGTCGGAACTGGACTCAGAAGTCCATGTCCCCGCCACCCGGGCCAGCCGGGGCAGCCGGGGTCTTCTCCGGCTTGTCCGCGACAACAGCCTCGGTGGTGAGGAACAGCGCCGCGATGGAAGCGGCGTTCTGCAGCGCCGAGCGCGTCACCTTGGCCGGGTCGATGATGCCCGCGGCCAGCAGGTCGACGTACTCGCCGTTGGCGGCGTTGAGACCGTGACCCGCTTCGAGGTTACGGACCTTCTCCACCACAACGCCGCCCTCAAGGCCGGCGTTGACGGCGATCTGCCGCAGCGGGGCGTCCAGCGCGACCTTGACGATGTTCGCACCGGTCGCCTCGTCGCCGACCAGGTCGAGCTTGTCGAAGGCGGTCTTGCCGGCCTGCACCAGCGCGACGCCACCACCCGGGACGATGCCCTCTTCGACGGCGGCCTTCGCGTTGCGAACGGCGTCCTCGATGCGGTGCTTGCGCTCCTTGAGCTCGACCTCGGTGGCCGCGCCGACCTTGATGACCGCAACGCCGCCGGCCAGCTTGGCCAGCCGCTCCTGCAGCTTCTCGCGGTCGTAGTCGGAGTCGCTCTTGTCGATCTCGGCCCGGATCTGGTTGACCCGGCCCTGGATCTGCTCGGCGTCACCGGCACCGTCGACGATGGTGGTCTCGTCCTTGGTCACCACGACCTTGCGGGCGCGGCCCAGCATGTCGAGGCTGGCGGCGTCGAGCTTGAGGCCGACCTCCTCGCTGATGACCTGGCCACCGGCGAGGATGGCGATGTCGGTCAGCATGGCCTTGCGGCGGTCACCGAAGCCCGGCGCCTTGACGGCGACCGACTTGAAGGTGCCACGGACCTTGTTGACCACCAGGGTGGCCAGGGCCTCGCCCTCCAAGTCCTCGGCGATGATCAGCAGCGGCTTGCCCGACTGCATGACCTTCTCCAGGATCGGGAGCAGGTCCTTCACCGACGAGATCTTGCTGTTGGCGATCAGGATGTACGGGTCGTCGAAGACGGCCTCCATACGCTCCGGGTCGGTCATGAAGTAGGCCGAGATGTAGCCCTTGTCGAAGCGCATACCCTCGGTGAGCTCGAGCTCCAGCCCGAAGGTGTTGCTCTCCTCGACGGTGATGACGCCTTCCTTGCCGACCTTGTCCATCGCCTCGGCGATGATCTCGCCGACGGTGCTGTCGCCAGCGGAGATGGAGGCGGTGGAGGCGATCTGCTCCTTGGTCTCGACGTCCTTGGCGAGCTTGGACAGCTCCTCCGAGACGCTCGCGACCGCAGCCTCGATGCCCCGCTTCAGGGCCATCGGGTTGGCGCCAGCGGCCACGTTGCGCAGGCCCTCGCGGACCAGGGCCTGGGCCAGGACGGTCGCCGTCGTCGTGCCGTCACCGGCAACGTCGTCGGTCTTCTTGGCGACCTCCTTGACCAGCTCAGCGCCGATCTTCTCGTACGGGTCCTCGAGCTCGATCTCCTTGGCGATGCTCACACCATCGTTGGTGATGGTGGGGGCACCCCACTTCTTCTCGAGCACGACGTTGCGGCCCTTCGGGCCGAGGGTCACCTTTACGGCGTCGGCGAGCTGGTTCATGCCCCGCTCGAGGCCGCGGCGAGCCTCTTCGTCGAAAGCGATCATCTTGGCCATACGGCGTTGTCCTCCTGGACACTCACGGGCCACCCGAGATGTGTGCCCCGGATGGGCCGCCTGGTGTACGCACCTTGGGACGTCGCCACCTGGCGACGACGACGTCCTTCGGCCGGGCCGGATAGCCCGCGACGACCGGCCATGTGCTGCCCGGCGTCTCCACGCCGATGCAACCTGGCCCCACCGTCCCGACCATTGGCACTCGCGGTATGCGAGTGCCAATGACTTGTTTAGCACTCTCCCCTGCCGAGTGCAAGCACGATGCCGCCGCTCAGCCGAGTTCCGCCGCCAGTCCAGCGGTGTTCACCGGCGCCTCATGGGCACGCTGCTCGGCGTACGTCACCAGCAGACCGATCAGCTGGGCGAGGTGGGCCGGCAGGGCCAGCACGGCCGTGA
Organism: Micromonospora chokoriensis; assembly: GCF_000718555.1. Lineage (GTDB taxonomy): Bacteria > Actinomycetota > Actinomycetes > Mycobacteriales > Micromonosporaceae > Micromonospora > Micromonospora chokoriensis_B. The sequence goes on along the minus strand of NZ_JOAN01000015.1, from coordinate 289,578 downwards.
TCCCGATCACCACCACCGCCACGACGGCGGTGCCCGGCGAGGCGAACGGATCCTCACCGAGCCCGGAGGTGCCCACCCCTTCCAGGCCGCCAGGGATCAGGGTGCCGACGATCACCGCCAGGGCCACCAGGGCCACCCGGCCGAGCAGCAGACCGAGCCGGTCGTGGAACATCCGGAACGATCGACCGATCGGGTTGTGACGCTCGAAGAGGTAGACCGGACCAGCCATGCTCAGCGCGAAGAGCAGGTAGACACCCGGCAGCACGCAGAAGCAGAGACCGACACCGACCAGCAGGCTGATCAGCAGAGTCCAGCCCCACAGCCCGAGCGCCCGACGCACGCCGTAGCGCAGCGCCGCCTCCAGGCTGGCCGGCTGGCCGGCGGCCTGCTGGGTGATCACCCAGGTGCCGGCGGCCCACCCGACGGCCTGCACCAACCCGACCAACAGGCTGCCACCGATCAGCACGACCAGGAGGCTCAGCAGTTCGGCGCCGAAGTTGTCCGGCAGCACGGGGGTCGGACTCGACTCGGCCTGAGCGGCCCACCTCGCCGACGGATCCAGCCCGAGCGAGATCACCGAGAGCACCGCCGCCGGCAGCACCTGGGTGAGCAGCATGATGGGCACCAACTGTCGCCAGCCCCGACGCAGCGCTCCCCCGCACCGGTTGAACCAGCCGCCGATACCAGCACCGGGCGGCGTGACCAGGGCGTCGTTCGGGTCGAACCCATAACCCGGCGGGTACCAGCCGACCGGCGCCCCCGGATACCACGGCTGCCCGCCGTAGGGGCCCGCCCCAGGCGGGTAGCCGCCGGTGGGCGGGAACACCCAACCCTGCGGCGGTGGGGGCGCACCCCAGGCGCCCTGCGCGGGATCCCAGCCCGAGGGCGGGCCAGCCGGGGGCATGCCCGACCCCCAACCGGGCGGCGGGCCGACCTGACCGGGGCTGCCGGCGTACGGCTCGGACGGGTCGGGCTCCCCCGGCCCGGGGGACGGAGTGGGCGGGGGCGACTGGTCGGTCATGAACGCTCCTCGGTTTCGGCTGGAACGGTTCACGATCTTCCCGGCCGCGCGCCCTGCCGCAGCCCCGACTCACGGGGCCGTTCGGCCAGGAAGCTCAGCCGATGACGCGGACGCGCTCAGCCTGCGGGCCCTTCTGGCCCTGGGCGATCTCGAACTCCACCCGCTGACCGTCGTCGAGCGCCTTGTAACCGTCCATCTCGATCGCGGAGAAGTGGACGAACACATCCTGACCGCCGTCCACGGCAATGAAGCCGTAACCCTTTTCGGCGTTGAACCACTTCACGGAGCCCTGTGCCACGGTGCACTTCCCTCACTCTGCGCGGCGTTGCCTGACCCGGCGCACGGCACAGCCGGGCACCGTCGGACCACCGATTCAGCGATCGATGACCGCCATTGAAGTAGGTGACCGAAATCGCACGCTACACGAGGAGTGACGGCCGCGCACGGCCACAAATCGGACACACTTCGGGAGCGTCCAATGGCATCCTTTCCCTGTGGTAGGCATGCGGGCATGACCACCGATACCGGCTCAACCGCCCTGCGACTCGCGGAGATCCGCCGGGTCCGGCCGGAGGACGCCGCCCGGATGCGGGCGCTGCGTCTGGAGATGCTCGCCGACGCGCCGTTGGCCTTCCTGGAGACCCTGGCGGACGCGGCGGCCCGACCACACAACGAGTACGCGGCCCGGGTCGCGTACACCTCGGCCGGTTCCGGTAACGCGCAGTTCGTCGCCGATCCGGGCGGGCGGCTGGTCGGGCACGCCGGTGGCACGACCGCCCCGAACGAACCCGGGCTGACCGTGATCTACGCGGTGTACGTCACGCCGACCTGGCGGGGCAGTGGACTTCTCGGCGAGCTGATCGACGGGGTAGCGGCCTGGTCGCGAGCCTGCGGCCGCCCAGAGCTGCTGCTGGAGGTGGTGGTCGGCAACGACCGCGCCTGCCGCGCCTACCAACGTCTGGGCTTCGAGGACACCGGCGTACGAGTCCCCCACCCCGCCATCCCAGCCCTGACCGAACTACAAATGCGCCGACCCGCCTGACCCCAAAAACCCTCCCAGGGCAAGACCACTGTGCTGTTTCCCAAGGCCGGATGCGTCAGGCACAACCGTGCCCACAAAGGGTTTCCGGGGCAGCCCGACCCGCGCAGGGATCAAGCCTGACCGCCCGGAGCGGGTCGGGCTGCCCCGGAAACCCCAACCGCAACCACACACTCAGACATGCCGCCGAGACTGCACGATCCGGAACCGGTTCGCCACGTAAGCCCCGTCCGTCAATGCCGAGTTGGCCGCCGCGTTGGCACCACTGCCGTGGAAGTCGGAGAACGCCGCCGACTGGTTGACGAAGACCCCGCCGGTGAGGTTGCAGGACAGGTGCACCCCGACCTCGACCGCCACCGCCTCGGCAGCGTCCAGCACCGCCTCGTCGGTCGAGTAGACCCCGGCGGTGAGCGCACCCTTCTCGCCGACCGTCCGGCGCAGCAGCTCCAGGCTGTGCGCGGTGGAGTCGGTCGCGATGGCGAAGGAGATCGGCCCGAACCACTCCCGGCCGTACGTCTCCGCGTCGTCCGCGGCCAGCTTCACGATCGTCGGGGTACGCACCACCGCGTCGGCGTACGACGGATGGGCCACGGCGCGCGACTCCAGCACCGGCTCGCCGACCTTTGTCACCTCGGCCAGCCGCTCCAGCACCCCGTCGTTGACGATGGCGCCGGTCAGCTCCACGGCTCGGGCCGGGTCGGCGGTGAGCTTGCCGACCGCGGCGGCGATCCCGCCGGCCACCTCGTCGAAGCTCTTGTGCCCCTGGTCGGTCTCGATTCCCCCGGCGGGGATGAGGATGTTCTGCGAGGTGGTGCACATCTGCCCGCTGTAGAGGGTCAGCGTGAACCCGAGGTTGCGGCACAGCCCGGTGAAGTCGTCGGTGGAGTCGATGACGACGGTGTTCAGGCCGGCCTTCTCGGTGTAGACCGACGCCTGCCGGGCGTGCGTCTCCAGCCAGTCGCCGTACTCGGTGGAGCCGGTGAAGTCGACAATCTTGATGGCGCGGTGCAGGGCCAGGTCGCTGGCGAGCTTCTCGCCGGGTGCCTCGGCCGCCAAGGTGATCAGGTTCGGGTCGAAGCCGGCCTCGGCGAGCACCTCCCGGGCGTACTTCACGGTGATGGCCAGCGGCAGCACCGCGCGCGGGTGCGGCTTGACGATCACCGGGTTGCCGGTGACCAGCGAGGCGAACAGCCCGGGGTACGAGTTCCAGGTCGGGAAGGTGTTGCAGCCGATCACCAGTGCCACCCCGCGCGGCACCACGTGGAACGTCTTGGTCATCCGCAGCGGGTCACCCTTGCCTGCGGCCTTCTCCCAGCCTGCCGTGCCCGGGTGCCGGGTCATCTCGGCGTACGCGTACGCCAGCGCTTCCAGCGCCCGGTCCAGCGCGTGCGCGCCACCGGCCTGGAAGGCCATCACGAACGCCTGCCCGCTGGTGAACTGCACCGCGTTGGCCAGCTCGAAGATGTGCTTGTGCAGCCGGTCGAGGATCTCCAGGCAGACGCCCACCCGGGCCTGCGGGCCGGCGTCGCGCCACCCGGGCAGCGCGGCGGAGGCGGCGCTGACCAGCTCGCCGGGGCTGGCGTGCGGGTACCGCACCGCCAGCTCCACCCCGAACGGGCTCGTCTCGGTGGCGACCCGAACGCCGGTGCCCGGCTGGTCGAGCGGAAAATCACCACCGAGGTACGCCTCGAAAGCGGCCTTACCGTCGGCGGCGGCGGTCTCGCCGTACACCCGGGGGCTGGGGGATTCGGGATAGGCGGACCAGTAGCCCCGCTCCGTGATCGCGGTCAGCGCACGGTTGAGGGTGTCGGCGTGCCTGTCGTACAGGGGCTGCGGGGTCTCCGTCATGACCGCCATCATGCCTGAGTCAGATCCGCGAGCAGTAGCGCCGATACCCGTCAGAGGGTGAGCTGCCAGTCGGTCCAGGAGTCCACCGGGCGGAAGCCGAGCTGCTCGTTGATCGCCACCATGTAACTGTTGCTGGCCGCGTTCCAGGTGTCGATCGCGCGTACCGCCGGCTCGTGGGTGAGCAGGTGGTGCAGGTTCTCCGCCTTGGCGATCAGGCCCAGCCGGTGCCCACGGTGGGCCGGGTCGACGAGGGTGATCTGCTGGAAGGCATGCCAGTCGGCGGAGGGGCCGACGTCCAGCAGCGTCCAGGCGACGAGCCGACCGGACGCCTCGTGCCGCATCCCGAGGTGGTACCGCCGCCGGCCCCGGGCGTCCAGCGCTCGTTCGTTGCCACGGATGCGCTCGGCGTCGACCTGCTCCGGCTCCCACTGCACGTCGCCCATGGGCGCGTCCATCAGCAGTCGGCCGTCGAGGTAGGCGATGTCGGCGACGTACTCCTGCGGAATTGTCCCCTGCCAGCAGACCGACCGATAGCCCTCGGCTCGCGGGCGGGCCTCGGCGAGCGCCGCCCGCAACGTGACCCGGTCGATCTCGCCAACGTCGAGCCGGCGACGCACCTCGGCGAGTGCGGGCTGGGCTCCGGTCGCGGCGGCGAACGCGTCGCCCGCCACGCTCCGGGCTGGCCCGCCGGGCAGCGCCGAGACGGCCATCGCCACCACCCGCTTGCGGCCGTGCTCGCCGAGCAGGCGCACTCCGTACTCGTGCAGTGCCCGGCCGACGCCGCGACGCCGCAGCTCGGGATGGACCGTCAGCTCGGCGGTGGCGTTCTCGGTGTTGTCGAGCTGCGGCAGGTCCAGCTGAAGGTAGCCGGCCGGCACGCCGTCCAGCCGGGCCAGCGCCCAGAGCGACCGGGTGCCCGGCATCGGCGTGTGGAACATCGCGTCGAAGCGCCGTCGACAAAAGGGCGGCAGATCCGACAGATCGACGTCGTTGGCCGCCGATCCGATCCGGTACGCCTCGTCGACCGAAGCTTGGTCGGCGCCGTCGAACGACGCGATCGTGATGCTCATGCCGCTGAGGGTGCACCCGGGAAAAGCGATCGGGCCAGCGAATTATTCGCTGGCCCGATCGAACGTGGTCGGGAGGGACACTCGCACAACGCCTCCGGCGTTGGGTCGCAAGAACTTCAAAAGTCTTCGGCGAAATGCCCTCCCGCACGGAGCATCTTGCGCCGTCCGGTTCGTGCCGTCAAGTCCTTAGCGGCGGGTTTTCCACACTCACAGCGAAAACCCAGTTACCGACTGATCCACTCGCCCTGCCGATCAGCCGAGGAGGCCGGCGTCCCGGGCGGCGCGTAGCGAGGGCTTGATGTGGTGGGTCGGCCCGACCTGACCGGCCACCGCGTCGATGGTCTTCAGGCCCTCGCCGGTGTTGAAGACGACGGTCTCCGCCGTCGGGTCGAGCCGACCGGACTCGACCAGCTTGCGCAGCACCGCCACAGTCACCCCACCTGCCGTTTCGGCGAAGACGCCGGTGGTACGGGCGAGGTCGCGGATGCCGGCGCGGATCTCGTCGTCGTCGGCGTACTCCATCCAGCCGCCGGTGCGGCGGACCGCTTCCAGGGCGTAGAGGCCGGCGGCCGGGTCGCCGATGTTGAGCGACTTGGCGATGCCGGTGGGCTTGACCGGGGTGATCGTGTCGGTCTCGGCGTGCAGGGCGGTGGCGATCGGGTTGCAGCCGGCGGACTGGGCACCGAAGACCTTCCAGCCGCCGGCCGGTGCCTCGACCAGGCCAATCTCCACCAGTTCGGAGAACGCCTTGTCAATCTTGGTGAGCAGCTCGCCACTGGCCATCGGGATGACCACCTGCGCCGGGATCCGCCAGCCGAGCTGCTCAGCCACCTCGTAGCCGAGGGTCTTGGAGCCCTCCGCGTAGTACGGCCGGACGTTCACGTTGACGAACGCGGTGTCCTCGAACTCGTCGGTCTCCACCAGCTCACCGCAGAGCCGGTTGACATCGTCGTACGAGCCGTCGATGGCGACCAGCTCGCCGCCGTAGACAGCAGTGGTGATGACCTTGCCCTGCTCCAGGTCACTGGGGATGAAGACCACCGACGGCACCCCGGCGCGGGCGGCGTGCGCTGCTACCGAGTTGGCCAGGTTGCCGGTCGACGCGCAGGCGAACCGGGTGAAGCCGAGCGCCTTGGCGGCGGTGAGCGCCACCGAGACGACCCGGTCCTTGAACGAGTGGGTGGGGTTGGCGCTGTCGTCCTTGACCCAGAGCGGCGCGGTGATGCCCAGCTCGGCGGCGAGGTGCGGGGCCGCCACCAGCGGGGTCAGCCCCGGGTCGAGGGTGACCCGGGTGGCCGGGTCCTGACCGGCGGGGAGCAGCGCGGCGTACCGCCAGATGTTGTTCGGGCCGGCCTCGATCTGCTCCCGGGTGACGGTGGCCAGTGCGGCGGTCTCGTAGTCGACCTCCAGCGGGCCGAAACACTCGTAACAGGCGTGCTGCGCGGCGAGCGGGTAGCGGGCCGAACAGGCGCGGCAGACCAGGGCACGGGCGGGGCTGGCGGAGGTATCGATTCCGGAGGTGACGAGCGTCGACGTCATGTCGAGAGTCCTCTCATCTTTCCCCGCATCGCACGGTGCGGCGGGGACGGAATTGGCACCTGCCCCGCGGGTCGCTCAGCGGTGAGCGCGCAGGGTGGTTGCCGGGGCGTCGTCGGGCCGTATCCCTCAGCCCCTCTGGATGAGGTATTCAGTTGTGCCGTCGAGTCTAGGACAACGCTGTCGACCGCTGCCACCGCTGATCCCAGGTAGTGGGTCAGCGAGCGCTCACGGCCACCGGGTCGGTCACCGCGATCGAGTCCGTGACCGCGGTTGGCCGGGGCAGCGACGTGACCCGGGGCCGGGCGGCGAGGTTCGCGGCGATCAGGGCAGCGATCGTGATGGCGGCCCCGACCAGCTCGACGGGCTCCGGGCGGTAGCCACGGACGATCTGCACCGCGAAGGTGGTCACCGGGACCAGGTTCATGAACAGCGCGGCGTTGGCGGCACCGAGTCGCTGCACGCCGGTGTTCCAGGCCAGGACCGCGATCACGGCGCCCACCACCACGGCGTACGCCAATTGCGGGGTGATCGCCACGAGGTCGGCGGCGGCCGGCGCGTGCTGCCAGCCGACGGCGTCGGCGCCGATGCTCAGAGCGAGCATGGCGGCCGTGCCGGCGAGCGCGGTCAGAGTGGTGAAGCGCAGCGGCGACCACTCGCCGAACCGGCTGGCACCGTGGGTGTAGATGCCCCAGCCCAGCACCGCGCCGATCATCATCAGCCCACCCAGGCCGAACTGACCGAGCCCGGCCAGGCTCCCGCGCGTGATCACCAGGCCGACACCGAGGAGCGCCACCAGGGAGAGGGCCAGCAGGAGCGGCTTCGGGCGTACGCCGTCCCGAGCCCAGCGGACAAGTTGGGTGATCACCGGCGTGGTGGCCACGAAGAGGGAGATCTGCTGTGGGGCAGCGTGTTCGAGCGCCAGGTTGGTGAGCAGGTTGAAGCCCGCGAAGCCGACGACGCCGAGCACCACCACCTCCACCGCCCGGCCGCCGTGGCGCAGCGCGCCGGCACCCTCGCGGAGCAGCAGGATGGCGACCAGGACGACGGCGGCCAGCAGGTAGCGCGCGGTGGTCAGGTTGAGCGGGTCGACCCGGTTCAGTGCGCTGGCCAGGATCGGGAACATCGCGCCCCAACCGAGCACGGCAAGCAGTGGGTACGCGGCGGCGCGGGATCGCATCGCAACTCCAATGTTCGAGTATCGTCGAACCAACGACACCGACCATAGGTCGTTGTTCGATTATTGTCGAACAAGGGTTACAGTGGTCACATGGAGCCGCACGAACCCGACTTGGCCGCCGTACCGGTCACCAGCGTGTTGGCCGCACTCGCCGACGACGTGCGGCTACAGATCGTCCGGGCGCTCGCCGAGGGTGGCGAGTCGGCCTGTGGCAGCTTCGACTTCGGCATCTCCAAGGCGACCCGCAGCCACCACCTCAAGGTGCTGCGCGAGGCGGGCCTGACCCGGACCCGGGCCGCCGGCACGAGCCGGCTGGTCCGGCTGCGCCGCGACGAGCTGAACGAGCTCTACCCCGGCCTACTGGACGCGGTCCTCACTCAACGCCCGCCGGCCTGATACCGCTGCACCGGCCTGCCGGTCGCCGGACCGGGCGCATCGCCGGAGCCGCCTCGTTGAGGCTCCGGCGACGCGCGGCGCGGGTGCGGTCAGACGGATACCGAGTCGGGTTCGGCCGCCGAAGCCGAAGCCGACTCCGAGGGGGCGTCGGCGCGATGCCGGGCGAGCAGCGTGTCGAGCGCCCAGACGCCCGGGCCAAGCACCGCGACCAGCAGGAACGACCAGCAGAAGAGCGCTGCCAGCTCGCCACCGTTGTGCAGCGGCAGCAGACCGTCAGGCTGGTGCACCACGAAGTAGGCGTACGCCATCGAGCCGGAGGCGAGGAGCGCGGCGGGCCGGGTGAAGAGCCCGACCAGCACCAGTACGCCGCAGACCAGCTGGATCAGTGCGGCCCACCAGCCCGGCCAGACGCCGAGCGGTACCGCCTTGCCAGTCATCGGGTTGCCGCCGAACAACCCGAATACCGAGGACAGGCCGTGCACCGTGAACAGCAGACCGATCACGATGCGGAACAGGGACAGGGTCGGCCCGCCGAGCCGAGAGACGTTCATGGCACCTCCATTGAAGAGAGTGGATGAATCCCGTCCATCGTGCGGTACGAAGCCATCGAAAATCATAAGTTCCTTGCTGGTGGGAAAATCCCTCCTGAAAGCGGTGTGAACGGGGACACCCACAGCCCATTTACCGGCCCGGACATGGGGCAGGCAGCGTCGTCAGCCTGCGACGAAGACGCCGAGTCCTGGTGGCCGATCCGCCGAGAGTGCGGCTTGAACTTGCGTCAGTACGGGGTGAGATGCCCCTTGCGCCGAAACAGAAAGTGCAAGATCGCCGAGCAGGGACATCCCAACCCTGTCGATCAAGGAGTTTTGGTGCCTGGTTTGCTCATCTTGAGGGCGCTTTGTCAACCACCACAACTCCATGATCGACGAGGCGATCCGGGTTGACGAACAGCCAGCTGCATCAGTCCACCTGGCAGTGCAGTAGGAGCTGGCGAGGGCCGGGGCCAGGCGACGGTGTAATGCCGCTGTGGGCGAGGATCAACGAATGATCTCCCGCGACCCGGCAGCACTGCGGCGCATCAGCGCGGCGTTCGCGATGGCTCTCACGCTCGGGGGCTGCACCTCCGGCGACCACCGGGGCCAGGGCGGGGACCCTCCGGGCCGGCCGCCGACCGCGCCGAGCCCGTCGCCGAGCACCGAGCCGCTGGCCGAGTGCCCGACGTCCGGCGTTCGGATCCGGTCGACCGGCGGGGACGCCGCGATGGGCCTGCGCGCCCTCGGCATCGAGCTGGTCAACTGCGGCGACCACCCCTACCAGCTCAACGGGTACCCCGTGCTGCACGTCTTCGACGAGGAGCGCGAGCCGATCATGCTGCGGGTGGTCAACGGCGCCAAGGAGATCACCTCCGGCTTCGACCAACCACCCCGGCAGGTCACCCTCTCCGCCGGAGAGCGGGCCACCGCCGTGGTGCTCTGGCGCAACCTGGTCACCGACTCGACAGTGGTGGCCACCAACGGCGAGTTCCTGACGGTGGCACCCGCCGCCGGGCAGCCGGCCGAAGAGGTCGACCCGGACGGGCCGATCGACCTGGGCAACACCGGCCGGATCGGCGTCAGCGCCTGGAAGAAGGCCGACCCGTCCACGCCGGTGCCGACCAGGCCGGCCCCGCCCCCGGCGCCGAGCGCGGTGCCGTCATCGGTGAGCCCACCCGACAGCCGGCTGTGAGCCGACCCGCTACGAGGTGATGTCCTTGCGGGTGAAGCGCCAGAACGCCAACCCCCAGAACAGCGTCGCGTAGCTGATCGCCGAGATGCAGCCGCGCACCACATCGTCGGTCTGCACCGGAGTCGAGAGCAACCCCAGCCAGGCGGTGCTGAAGTGGGTGGGCAGGAAGTCGCGCACCGCACCCAGGGCGGTGATCTGGTCCAGGATGCTGGACAGGATCCAGAGCAGAACCGCACCGCCCACCGCGCCGAGCGCGGCGTCCGTGGTCACCGACAGCAGGAACGCCAGGCCGGCCACCACCAGCAGTACGACCGCGAGGTAGCCCAGCACGGCCAACAACCGGAGCAGCCCCTCGGTGGGCTCCAACTCGGCGGCGACCGTGCTGCGCAGCGGCGACCAGCCGTAGCGCAGGGTGCCGGCCAGCAACGCGGTGCCGGCCAACAGGACCAGAGCCAATCCCGAGTACGCGAGCGCGACCACCAGCTTCACCGTCAACAGCCGCGCTCGGGGCACCGGGATCGCCAGCAGGTACCGCAGGCTGCCCCAGCTCGCCTCGCTGGCCACCGTGTCGCCGCAGAACAGCGCGACGACCACCACCAGCAGGAACGACGCCGACACGAAGATCGAGAAGAGGGTGAAGTTGAGCCCGCCGGAGGTGGCCAACTCGACCAGGCTGGCGAACTCGTTGCGGCCGTTGTCGTCGTCACCGCCGGAATCGAACTGGAACGCGATCAGGATGATCAGCGGCAGCAGCACCATGAACCCGAGCGCCAACTGGGTGCGCCGCCGAGACGCCTGCCGACGGAACTCCGCCATGAACGGCATGGTGGCCGACGGCCGGTAGCCACGGGCCTCACCCGCGTCAGAAACAACCATTACCGGTCACCGCTTCCCCGAGAGTTCTCGCCCACCAGGGCGAGGAACGCGTCCTCCAGGCGCCGCCGAGGCACCACCCGATCCACCCCGATACCAGCGCGCACCAGCTCCGCCACCACCTCGCTGCGGGCCGTGCCGTTGGTGTCGACCACCAACTGGCCGTCGCTCTCCGGCAACACCCGGACCCCGTGCAGCCGGTCCAGCACCGCCCGCGCCGCCACCGGGTCGGTGACGTCGAAGAGGACGCTCGGCGACTCGCCCACGATCTCCTCCACCGGCCCGGACGCCACGATCCGGCCCTTGTTCACCACTACCGCGTGCGTGCACGTCTGCTCCACCTCGGCCAGCAGGTGGCTGGAGACCAGCACCGCTCGGCCGTCCGTGGCGTACCGCTGGAGCACCCGGCGCATCTCGGCGATCTGCGGCGGGTCGAGGCCGTCGGTCGGCTCGTCCAACACCAGCAGTTCGGGAAGGCCGAGCATGGCTTGGGCGATGGCGAGACGCTGGCGCATCCCGTGGCTGTAGTTCTTGATCCTCCGGTGCACGGAGTCACCCAGCCCGGCGATCTCCAGCGCGGCGTCGAACTGCGCGTCCTCCCACGGTCGCCCGGTGGCCCGCCAGTACGCCTTGAGGTTGTCCAAGCCCGACAGGTGCGGCAGGAAGCCCGGCCCCTCCACCAGCGCCCCGATCCGGGACAGCACCGGTGAGCCGGGCACCAGCCGACGACCGAAGACGTAGATCTCGCCAGCGGTCGGCTGGGTCAGCCCCATCAGCACCCGCAGGGTGGTGGTCTTGCCGGCACCGTTCGGCCCGAGTAGACCCACCACCTGGCCTGGGTGCACCTCGAAGTCCACGTTCGACACGGCGACGAAGCCGTCCGCGTACTCCTTGCGCAGCGCGCGCACGGCCAGCGGGGTGTCCGCGTACTCCGGATGCACCGAGCGGTCCTGGCGACGGTGTCGGCGGCGGACCACTGCGACGACCACGACGAGCCCGACCGCGATGGCGGCGAGCAGGCCGGCGAGCACCCAACGCCAGATCGTGGCCGCGGTGGGGATCGGCTCGCCGCTGACAGTGGGCAGGCTGACCGCGCCGTCCGCCGCGACCGTGTAGACGGTCGGCTCGGCGGGCGTGGTGTACGCCTGGTCGGAGGTGGCCACCACCAGCCGCAGTCGGTGCCCGGCCTCCACCCGGCGGACGATCCCGGGCAGCGTCACGGTGACCGGGCGGGCGTCCTGCACCTGCTGCGGCAGGCCGGTGAGCCGGATCGGGGCGACCAGGCCGTTCGGCAGGGTGGCCACGCCATCCGGGTCTACGTCGTAGAGCTTGACGAAGAGCACCGCCGTGCCGGTCGGCGACGCGGCCCGCAGGGTGACGGTGGGCGCACCGGCCACGTCCACGGCCTCGGTCAGCGGCGTCGACTCGAACCGGGCGTGCTGGCCGGGCACGTCGCCGGCCACCCCGTCCAGCAGCGAGGCGAACCCGCCGGCGAACGGGATCGAGGAGATGGCGGCCGGGTTGCCGTTCGGCGGGTTCGCGATCGGCTGGGCCGGGCCCGCGACCGTCACCTCCCGGCGGCTGTTGCCCACCAGGCCCGGGTAGTCGGCGCGGCGGAAGCCGGTGGCCACGAGGCCCCGGTCGAGCGCGTCGAAGCCGGCGATCCGCGACCAGGTGAAGTCGTCGCCGGGTGCCGTCCCCTCGCCCTTGACGTAGTGGTCGAGCCACTGGACGGTCAGGAACTTGACCCGGTCGGAGTCGGAGCGGGGGCCAGTGCCGCCGTCGTGCCCGCCGGTGAACCAGGCGACGCGTACCGGGGTGCCGGTGGCGGCGATGCCGCGCGCGTTCGCGTCCGCCTCGGCGAGCGGGAAGAGCGTGTCGGCCTCGCCCTGCACCAGCAGGGTGGGTGACTTGATCCGATCCAACACGCCCGCCGGGCTGGAGCGGCGCAGCAGGTCCACAGCGGCCTGATCGGCACGCCCGGTGGTGGCGATCCGGAGGTACGCGGCGCACACGTCGGCGGCGAACCGACCGCAGGACGGGTCGACGGCACCGCCCGGGGCGCCCCCGGGCCCGAAGCCAGAGCCGGCGCTCGTGCCGGCGCCCGTGCCCGTGCCCGTGCCCGTGCCCGTGCCCGCGCCGACGGTGCCGCCCCCGCCGAAGAAGAGGCCGGCCCAGCCCTTCTTGAACACGCCCTCGGTCGGCGCCGCGCCGGTGCTCTCCGGCAGGAACGCGCGGGACAGGTCGTTCCAAGTGATCATGGGGACGATCGCGTCGACCCGACGGTCCTGGGCGGCCAGCAGCAGCGCCAACCCGCCGCCGTACGAGCCGCCGACCACACCGACCTTCGGGTCGCCGGCCGCGTCGGTACGCACCTCCGGCCGAGCGGCCAGCCAGTCCAGCAGCCGCTGAGCGTCGCGTACCTCGTAGTCCGGGTTGTCCAGGTGGATCTCACCGCCGCTGCGGCCGAAGCCCCGCGCGGTCCAGGTCAGCACGGCGTAGCCACGCCCGGCGAACTCCTCGGCATCGGAGCGCACCGACTCCTTCGTGCCGCCGAACCCATGTGCCAGCAGCACCGCCGGCACCTTCCGCTCGGGCGAGGCGTCGTCCGGCAGGTAGAGGGTGGTGTCCAGGTCCACCGGCTGGTCACCGGACGGTCCGGAGCGGACGGTGAGCATCGCGCTCTCGGTGCGGACGCCCGACCCCTGTGGCCACACCGCCCAGGTCACGGCGGCGGCGAGCAGCACGACGACCACCGCGGCAGCGGTCGCGCGGCGGCGGGTGGGCAGGGCACGCCGGAACCACGCGGCCGGCGACGGCGATGTCATGCGGCACACGGTACGGCCCACAGCCTGAGCGTTGGCTGAGATCCGCCGTACGTCCGTCCGGTTGCCCCGATCGGCGCGGAGTGGGGTGCGAGCGCGCACCGTCCGGCGCGGCACAGTGAGTTGACTTCGGATCCCGTGAATTCCGATCTTTCGCGGATATCCACCTCGATCCCTCCATGTCACGCCCACAGATGACACGGAGCGTGCCGGGAACGCGGACAAATGGTGACATGGCTCGAACTGACGCGAACCTGACTCGTCGAGCGACGTCTGACCAGTCAGGGTTCGATTAGTTTTCCGGTCCGGTGCACGGGACTTGTCGGCTAGCCCGACGCCGCGCCGATCCGCGCCCCACGCCGGAGGAGACACACATGACAGTCCCCGCGCCGCGGGCCCGTCGACGGCCATCCATGCTGGGCCGACTGCTGCCCCTGCTGCTCATCGGAGCACTGCTGGCACCGTTGGGCCTGCTCGTCACGTCGAGCTGGCGGCAGACCACCGACGATCGGGACCTCGCCGCCCGGGAACGGCTCGGCGTGCAGTACCTCACCGCCCTGGCCGCGGTCACCGACGCCCTCGTCGAAGCCCAGTCCAGCGCGGTCAACGGCCGCCCCGTCGCCCGGGACGCGTTGAACCGGGCGGTCGAGGAGGCCGCCGCGGTGGACGCCCGCATCGGCGGTGAGCTGCTCAGCCAGGAGCGCTGGGCCGGCGTACGGGCCAAGCTGGAGGCGCTGCGCGGCCGTGCCGCCACCGACCCCGAGGCCGCCTACACGGCGTACGGCGAGGTCTCCGACCTGCTGCTGGCCCTGCACCGGAAGGTCCGGGAAAGCTCCGGGCTGGTCCGCGATCCCGAGGCCGACTCGTTCTTCCTCCAGGACAGCGCCGGCCAGGAACTGCCCGAGGCGGTGGTCTTCGCCGGCCGACTCGCCGACCTGGGCACGCTGGTCTCCCGCCGGCCAGCCGCCGAACAACCGCGCGGCCTGCTGGAGCTGACCGGCCTGCGGGTGGCCGCCCTGGCACCCGCCGCCGATCTCGTCGACAACCTGCGCTCGGCCGTGGACGGCTCGGAGAGCACCGACCTCGGCGCCAACGTGCTGACCCCGTTGGACACCTACCAACGCTCGGTGGAGGCGCTGGCCGCGTACTCGGCACCGGGCAAGGACACCGGCGTGGTGGACCCGGTCCAGCTGAGTGCCGCCGCGCTCAACGCGCACCGCGCGGCCCGCCAACTTCAGCCGGTCATCCTCACCGAGCTGGACGCTCTACTGGTCGAGCGCATCGATCGGCTCGACCAGGACCGCTGGCTGACCGCCGGGTCGGGGATCGTCGCCGCCCTGTTACTGAGCTGGCTCGCCGCGTTGCTGATCGCCGCCCGACGCCGGGCTCGGCGTCGGGCCGCCCAGGCCGCGAACCACCAGGAGAGTCCCGACGCGCCGCCGCACCGCGACCCCTGGCAACCGTCGGCCGACGAGCCGCGCGCGCTGCAACCGGTCGGCGCGGCCCGGGAGCCGGAGACCGCACAGTGGGGGGCATTCGATGCTGCTCGGTAGGCTCCGGATCCGCGGCAAACTCGCGTTGCTCGTGGTGATTCCACTGCTCAGCATGGTCGGTCTGGCCGTGCCGGTGATGCTCGACCGGGTCGCCGCGGCGCAGCGGGCCGGCGACACCGCCGAACGGGTACGGCTCGCCAGCCGGGTCGGCAGCCTGGTCCAGGACCTCCAACAGGAACGCATCCTCTCCGTCGGTTTCCTGCTCGGTCGAGTCGAACGCAGCGAGCTGGTCCGTAAGTCCGCCGACGTGGACGACCGGGTGGCCGACCTCCGAGCGGCGCGCGGCGACGCGTTCACCGAGCAGGTCGACCGCGCCCTCGACGGGGTGTCCAACCTCATCGACCTGCGGACGGCCGTGCTGGCCCGGGCCGCCAACCCGGGTCAGGTGATGGACGCGTTCGGCCCGGTCAACAAGGGGATCATCGAGTCGTTGCGTCTGCCGTTCAGCGTGGACACCAACACGTTGCCGGGTCGTCAGGTGCTCGCCCTCGACGGGCTGCTCCGAGCCGACGAGGGCCTGGGCGCCTGCGCCACCCTGAGCCTGCTGGTCAAGGCGATCGGCACCCCGGACACCACCGCCGGGTACGTGGCCTGCATCGCCGCGCTCCAGGTCGACAACGCCCGGTTCCGCAGCCTGATCACGCCCGAGCAGCTCACGGTGGCCCAGCTCAACGAGGCGGCCGTGGCGGCTCGTACCAGCCCCGACTTCCTGGTGAGAAGCGCCCGGGATCCGGCAGCCGCGGTCCGCGACGTGCCGCTGGAGGCGCTCTTCCCGGCCGTCCGCACGATGATTCGGCTCGGTCAGTTCGTCGAGAAGAAGCTGGTCGCCGACGTGCTCGCCGAGGTGACGGCCGAGCAGCGGCGCGCGCTGACCGCCGCGTACCTGGTCGGTGCCGCGGCGGCGTTGATCCTGACGCTTGTGGTGGTGCTCAGTGTGGTCGTGGCCCGGACGGTGGCCCGACCGCTGACCCGACTCACCCGCTCGGCCGACCGGGTCGCCCGGGTCGCCGAGGCGGAGCTGGTCCGGGTCACCGACGACGAGGCGGAGAGCCCGCAATCGGTCCGGCTGGAACCAGTGGACATCCGCGCCAACGACGAGATCGGCGACCTGGCGCGGGCCTTCGACCGGGTGCAGAACACGGCGGCGCGGCTGGTCGAGCGGCAGGTCGCCGGCCGACGCAACGTGGCGCAGATGTTCGGCCACGTCGGGCGGCGTACCCAGAACCTGGTGGGTCGGCAGATCGCCCTGATCGACCGGTTGGAGCAGCAGGAGGCCGACCCAGGCCGCCTGGAGCACCTGTACCGACTCGACCACATCTCCAGCCGGTTGCGGCGCAACGCCGGCAGCCTGGTGGTGCTCTCCGGCTCGGCCGGGGCCGACGCGCACACCGCGCCGGTGCCACTGGCCGACGTGGTCCGGTTGGCGCTCGGTGAGATCGAGGACTACACCCGGGTGGAGGTGCAGGTGCCGGCGGGCGTCTCGGCCGCCCCGGCGGTGGTCGGTGACCTCGTCCTGGCGCTGGCCGAGCTGATGGAGAACGCCACCGTCTTCTCCCCGCCGCACACCCGGGTGCTGGTGGCCGCCGAGACGTCGGGCGTCGGTGCGCGGCTCACCGTGGTGGACCACGGCATCGGCATGAGCGAGCAGCGGCTGGCGGAGGAGAACGCCCGGTTCACCCGCCGGGAACGGCTCGACCTGGCCCCGACCGAGGTGCTCGGTCTCTTCGTGGTGGGCCGGTTGGCTCGTCGGCACGGCTGGGAGGTCGGCCTGGCCGCCACCGGCGGCGGTGGGGTGACCGCACACCTGGAGATCCCGTCGGCGTCGTTGGTGCTGCGCCGCGCCGACCGCGCGGGGGCCGCCGTGGCCCGGGTCGCGGTGCCGGAACGAGCCCAACGTACGACGTCGACGCTCGACCCTGAGCAGGGCGCACGGCCCCACGCGGCGGCCATCGCCGCACCGACCCGCTTCGACTCGGACCTGCTCAGCCGGGCCACCCGTAGCCTGGACGCCGGCCCGTCCTGGAACGCGTTCGGCCGGGGCCAGCCCGAGCCCGAGCAGGCCGTTCCCGAGCCCCAGGACCCGCAACCGTCAGGCAAGCCGGCCGGGCCACGGGTCCGCCAGCGAGTGCCTGGGGCCAGCCTGCACGCCACCGCAGCACCGACCCGGCCGGTGGACGCCACCGGCGCGGACCCCGCCGCCGCCCGCGCGCTGGTCGAGGCTTTCCAGGCCGGTGTACGCCGGGCCGAGCTGCACGCGCCGGGCCTCGCTGACTCGTCGGCGCGGACGACCGTCGGCCTGCCGAGCACACCGGGAGGCGCCGGCCCCACGGTGAACGGGGGTGACGGCGCGGCCGATGCCACGCCGGAGCGTCCCCGGTTGAGTCGACGGGTGCCGGGGGCGAACCTCACCGCAATTCCGGTCTGCCAACCGCCCACTACGCATCTCGGTGACCCGGCCGAGGTCCGCGACCTCATCAGCGAGTTCGAGGCGGGCGTCGCCCGCGCTCTCCGCGAAGTCAGCCCCGACCACCGGAACGAAGAAGGATCATCACGGTGACCAGCCCCTTCCTGCACGACAACGTCGACCAGACTCAGCCCAGCGCCAACGGGGACCTCAGCCCGGAGGCTCGTACGTTCAACTGGCTGCTGGACTCCTTCACCTCCAGCACCGCCGGGGTCCTGGAGGCGATCGCGGTCTCCTCGGACGGTCTGCTGATGGCCATGTCGGCGATCAAGGATCGGTCCAACGCGGAGCGGTTGGCCGCCGTGGTGTCCGGGATGACCAGCCTCGCCGGTGGGGCGGCCAGTTGGTACGCGCTCGGCGGCCTGAACCGGGTGATCGTCGACATGGCCGACGGCTACCTGCTGATCAGCGCGATCAGCAGCGGTTCCGTGCTCGGGGTGGTCGCCGACCGGTCGGCGAACCTGGGCACCGTCGCGTACGAGATGACGCTCTTCGCCGGGCGGGCCGGTGGCGCCCTGACCCCGCGACTGATCGTCGAGTTGAAGAACGCCGTTCAGCAGTGACCCCCGACGTCGCCGGCGAGGACCCGGATCCGGAACCGAGGGTCCGGATCCGCCCGTACCTGCGCACGCCACCCCCGACCGGGGACGGCGCGGCGGCGACACCGGCGCTGCCCGAGCCGGAGCCAGGCGGGGGCCAGCCGACCGGCCCCCGCCCGTTCGTGCTCACCTCCGGGCGGGTGGCGGGTGCCGACCCGGCGATCGGGCTGGAGACGCAGGTGACCGCCCGCATGGACAGCGGCTGGTGGACCAGCCCGCCGGGCGCTCTGCTGGCACCGGAACTCCAGGCGATCATCGCGCTCTGCGCGGAGCCGATCTCGGTGGCTGAGATCTCGGCCCGCGCCCAACTGCACTTCGGCGTGGCGCGGGTCCTGGTTGGTGACCTGCGCGCCGCCGGGCACCTGGACGTGCACGTGACCGACTCCGACACCGCTGTCGACCCCGACCTCATCCTGCGAGTGATTGATGGACTCCGTGCGATCTCCTGAATGGCCGGTCGCCCCGCTCGGCGGGGTCGCCGCGAACAGCGCCGCCGCCCGTTACGGCATGTCCCCAGGGACCGGGCCGATAGTCGGGCGTGCCGGCCCACCGCCGCCGTACCGACCCTCGTCCGGCACGGCGGCGGTGCAACCTCCGGTCGGTAAGCCGGCCGCACCGCCGATCCCGGTCAAGATTTTGATCGCTGGCGGGTTCGGGGTGGGCAAGACCACCACTGTGGGTGCGATCTCCGAGATCGCGCCGCTGACCACCGAGGCCGAGATGACAAGCGCCGGGATCGGCGTGGACGACCCGGGTGCCCGGTCCACCAAGACCACCACCACGGTGGCGATGGACTTCGGCTGCGTGACCATCGACCGCAGCCTGAAGCTCTACCTGTTCGGCACGCCGGGGCAGACCCGGTTCGGCTTCATGTGGGACGACCTGGCCCGGGGTGCGCTCGGTGCCCTGGTGGTGGTGGACAGCGCACGGCTGGACGACTGCTTCCCGGCGATCGACTTCTTTGAACGGGCCGGGCTGCCGTTCGTCGTCGGGGTCAACGCCTTCGACGGGCGGTTGGCCCTGGAACTCGGCGAGATCCGCTGGGCACTGGCCATCGGTGATCATGTGCCCCTGGTGCAGTTCGATGCCCGCGACCGGCTCTCGGTGCGGGACGCCCTACTGGTCGTCCTGGACCGCGCGCTGGACCGCGCTACCCGGGACAGGAGGGCCTGAGCTGACCGGCTCCGGCCGTGGCGGGAAGAGGTGATCTGGTGAGGGGCGACCTGGACGAGACGCTGGCCCGGCTGGCCCGACGTGAGGAGGCGTCACGCCGTCGGGCCACCGACCGCGACGACACCACGGCACCGACGCGCCCACACGGGCTCGGTGGCGCCGCACCATCGCGCCAACACGGGCTCGACGGCGATGCCCGCGATGCCCGGTCGGGCCGGCACGACCCGCGGCACGCCGGGGTGGAGGCCCCGAGCGACGTCCCCGGATGGGGGCCGGTCGAGGAGGTGGCCGAGGCGGTCCGCCAGGTCGTCGCGGCCTATCCCGGGCTGGCGGTGACCGTGCAGGTGGAGCACGCCGGGCGGGCGTACCCGATGCGGGTCTCCTGGGACGGGCCCGCTGTCACGGTCGGACCGGTGCCTCCGCCGGCCCCGGTGGAGCCCCCGCCGGCCTGGCCGCTCTCCGGCCGGACGGTGCCTGCCTGGGCACCCGGCCCGGACGGGTTGACCCCGGACCCGGCGGCCCGGTTGGCCGAGCTGATCCGGCGCGACCCGTCGCTGTTGGACGAGCTGGATCCGCGGCGCTGACCGGCGGGGCTGGCCGCGGGCGGCTACGGTCGGGCGGTGGCGCAACCCGACCTGACCCTGACGGCGAGCCTGCGGCCGGCCGCGCTGGACGCCCGACGGGGCATCGTGCGCCTGCACCCGGAGGCGCTGACCGCGCTGGGGCTACGCCCGGGCGACCCGGTCCGCCTTGCCGGCCGCCGGGAGACGGCCGGGATCGCGGCGGCGGCTGCGCCGGGCTCGAGCAGCGCCCTGCTGTACGCCGACGACCTGACGTTGGGCAACCTGGGTCTGCGCGACGGCGGTCAGGTGCGGGTCAGCCCGGTGCCGTTGGTCCCGGCGAGCCGGGTCGTCCTGGCCGGGCCGGTGGGGGTCGTCGCGGCGGTCAGCCCGGAGATGCTCCGGCTCGCCCTGCTGGGCAAGGTGCTCACCGCCGGCGACGACGTGTCGCTGCTGCCGCAGGACGTGCTGCCGGACGCCTCGGTGCGCAGTCTGGTCGAGGCGGCGCGACGCAGCCTCGCCAACACCGTCGGTTTCGCCTGGACCAGCACCCTGCTCACCGTGATCACGGTCGAGCCGACGGCCGGCGCGCTGGTCACCATGGGCACCTCGGTCGCCTGGGAGCACGGCGCGGCGACCCACGGCGGGCCGGTCCCGGTCGACACCGCGCCGGCCCGGCCCGGCGGCAGCACCGACGCGGTCGCGGCGGACGACGCGCCCGACGTGGACGAGTTGCCCGGGCTACGGGCCCAGGCCGATGAGTTGACCGAGCTGCTCGACCTCGGCTTCCACCACCGGGAGGTGTTGGGCCGCCTCGGCACCACCATCTCGTTGGGAGTGTTGCTCGTCGGCCCGGCCGGTTCCGGGAAGGCGGCGCTGGTCCGGGCTGTTGCCGCCCGGGTCGGTGCCCGCGTCCACCCGCTCTGGGCGCCCGAGGTGGCCGCGCTGGCCAATCAGGCCGCAGCCGAGCGGCTGCGCGTCGCGGCGACGGCGGCCCGAGCCGGAGGGCCGGCGGTGCTGCTGGTCACCGACGTCGAGGCGCTCGCACCGGCGGACGATCCCGGCCCGGTGGCGACGGTGTTCCGCCAGGTGCTCGCGGAGAGCATTCGCGCTGGCGTCGCCGTGGTCTGCGCCACCGGCCGACCGGAGGCGGTCGATCCCGCACTGCGCGCGCCGGACCTGCTGTCGCTGCGGATCAGCGTCCCGCTCCCGGATCAGGCGCTGCGCCGTGAACAGCTCACCGTGCTGACCCGGCAGGTGCCGTTGGCCGACGACGTCCGGCTGGACGAGGTGGCCGCGCGTACCCCGGGGTTCGTCGCGGCGGACCTGGCCGCGCTGGTCCGGGAGGCCGGGGTACGCGCGGCGCTGCGGCAGAAGTCCGCCGAGACGCCGACGGTGTCGATGGCCGACTTCACCGCCGCCCGGGAGGTGGTCCGGCCCACCACGATGGCGGCGTCCACCCTGGATCTGGCCTCGGTGACCCTGGACGACGTCGGTGGCCTCGGCGAGGTGAAGCAGACGCTCACCGAGTCGGTGCTGTGGCCGCTTACCTACCCGGACACCTTCGCCCGGCTCGGGGTGCAGCCGCCGCGCGGCGTGCTTCTCTACGGGCCGCCGGGCTGCGGCAAGACCTACCTGGTCACCGCGCTGGCCGGGTCGGGGCGGGCCAACGTGCTGTCGGTCAAGGGCGCTGAGTTGCTCTCCAAGTGGGTCGGTGAGAGCGAACGCGCGGTCCGCGAGCTGTTCCGTCGAGCCCGCGAGGCGGCCCCCACGCTGATCTTCCTGGACGAGGTGGACGCACTGGCCCCGGTACGCGGCCAGGCCACCGACGGTGGTACCACGGACCGGGTGGTCGCCGCCCTGCTCACCGAGTTGGACGGGGTGGAGACGCTGCGCAACGTCGTGGTGGTCGGCGCGACGAACCGGCCGGACCTGGTCGACCCGGCGCTGCTGCGACCGGGCCGGATGGAGCGGCTGGTCTACGTGCCGCCGCCGGACGGGCCCGCCCGCGCGGAGATCCTGCGGGCCGCGTCCCGGCAGGTGCCGTTGGCACCGGACGTCGACCTGTCCGCCCTCGGCGAGGACCTGACCGGCTTCTCCGCCGCCGACTGCGCGGCGCTGGTCCGGGAGGCCGCACTGGCCGCGATGCGGGAGTCGCTCGCCGCCGCCACGGTCACCGCTGAGCACATGGCGACCGCGCGGGCCCGGGTACGCCCCTCGCTGGACCCGGCCCAGGTCGCCGGGCTGGCCGCGTACGCCGCCAACCGGGAGTAAGCCCTTTAGAGCGCAGGCGGCGTCGAGTCGAGGCAGATCTCGGCGCGCACCTTGCCGCCGTCCTCGTGCAGTTTCGCGCCGCACTTGCGCAGGACGGCGACCGCGCCGATGTTGTCCGGGGTCGTCTCGGCGACCACCGCCCGCATACCCGCCCGAGCGGCGGCGTTCAGCAGCTCCCGCAGGGCTGCCGCGCCGATCCCCTGCCCCCGTGCCGAGCGGCCGAGCCACATGCCGGTCTCCACCGTGCCGGGCTCGTCACAGCGCGTCATCCGCACCATGCCCATCACCTCGCCGCCGACGAGGATGGCGTACATCTGGGAACGGGTCGGGCCGTCCAGCCCGCGGAAGCTCGCCCGATGGAATTCCCGAAACGCCTCGCGGCGGGCGAGTGACCAGCCGGCAGGCGCCTCGACGGGGGGCATGACATCACCGGGCTCCGCCTCCGCAGCCGCTACGGAGAGCAATGGCTCCAGGTTCCGCTCGTCCACCGGCTCCAGCCGGACCGCACCCGCCACGTGCCGCAGTCTGCCGCCCCCATCGGCCGAAGTCCACCCCATTGGCCATCCACTGGCGGTCCGGCCAGCGGTACCGGCCGGTCGGGCGGCCTGGGTGTTCCACCTCACGCTCTGTTGTCACCCGACCGGGTGGCGAACGCTCAGATCGCTGCGGGGAACTCGCAGAACACCACCGACGCGTCGTCGGTGGACTTGTGCCGGCGCAGTCGGTCGGGATGGTCGCGCTCGGCGTCCCGCACCCGGTCGAGCAACGCGCCAGGCCCGTCGGCGCTCAGCAGGTCGAGCAGCCCAGCCCAGTCGGTCAGCGCGAACTGCTCTACCGCGCTGGACGCGCCGTCACTGAGCAGCGCCGCCCGCCGCACCGCAGCCGGACCGTGCCGAGGCACGCTCCCGGTCACCGCGTGGAAGGCCGCGTCCGGGTCGGAAGCCGCCACCCAGTAGCCGTGGGTGCGGTTCATCCGTTCCCGTTGGACGCTCACAGCGTGCCGGAACCGGGTGACCGGGTCCGCCGCGCCGCTCGGCACGATGGCCACGGTCTCCCGTAGCTCCGCCATCGTCGTGTCCAGCCGGTCGTCGGTGATCACGCTGACCTGCCCGCCTACGTCGAGGACCAGTGGGCTGTCGCAGAGCACCAGGTAGTCCACCTGGTCGCCGCAGTCGCGCAGGAGGCAGACCGTGCTGGACGGGGTGCCGGGATGGTCGAGGTCGCACTGCCCGCCGTGGTCGGCGCGCACGGCGAGGATGGCCGCGGCCAGGTTGCTGGTCAGCCGGGCGGCAGGGCGTACCGCCTGGGCGACGCCGAGCCGGGCGGCCAGGTGCCGGACGTACCACTCGGGCCCGTGCACGCAGCCGGTGTCGAAGCCCTCCGGCACTGTCGCGCCGTCCAGGACACCGACCAGTGGGCCGAACCGGAAGACCAGGTCCTCGTTGACCGGCCGGCCCGGGGCTGGCGCGGACGCGGAGCGTACCCGCATCACCGGTGCTCCCACGTGCGTCATAGCTCCGCCCCTCTGTCGCTTCGGCCCGCCGCGGCGATGCGCGCTCGCCGCGTACCCCGTGGGTCCGGCGACATTCCTGCCCCGGCCGAAGGGGTCAACGGCGGCGGTTGCGGGCGCGCGACGAGCGCAACCGGCGGAGTCGGCTGATCAGCACGGGGTCGACGGCGAGTGCGGCCGGATTGTCAAGCAGGCCGTTGAGCAGCTGGTAGTACCGGGTCGAGGAGACCCCGAAGGTGTCCCGGACGGCCTGCTCCTTGGCGCCGGCGTGCCGCCACCACTGCTGCTCGAAGGCGAGGATGGCCCGCTCCCGCTCGGTGAGCCCAGGTGCAGGATCAGCGGGCTCGGCCGGCTCGGCGGGCAACTCCGGCTCGTCGGCGGTCTCGATGGGCGGTGCCGGTCGGGGGGTCGGGACGGTCGGACCGGCACCACCCTTGACCTCGCCCGGACGAGCGTCGGTGGACGGCTCGGGGGCAGCCGGGGTGGCGTCGGCGGACATGCCGCTCAGCCTAGCCAGGGGCGAGCTGGGACGCAGCAAGCGGCGCGGCCGGTCCGAATCGCCGGGAACCCCGACGGCCGAGCCGACCGCGCCGCGTCACTTCGGTCAGGTCAGGAGATGTCGCGGCGACGCATCACCCAGAGCGCCGCCCCGAGGATCACCACCACCCCGACCGAGAGCAGGACGGAGGACTGCTGCCAGGTGATCTCCATCGTGGCTGGCTTGCACTCCCCGAAGTAGGTCGCGTTGCAGGCGTTCCAGTCCTCCAGCTTGACCGTCTTCGTCATCCAGGCCAGCGCGTAGGTGGGCAGCAACCACGCCTCGGCGAACCGCACGCCGGCCATGGAGAGCAGGATGCCCAGGCCGAACTGGCCGACCACCATCACCGCCACCACGCCACCGAGGGCCATCGCGGTGTGCCGACCCAGGGAGGCCAGGGCGAAGCCGATGGTGGTGAGCACCAACACCAGCGCCACACCGCGTACGCCGGTCAGCATGAACGACTGCCAGACCCCGGACGTCATCTTCTCGGTGCTGCCCCGGAAGTTGGCGACCGCCCAGAACCCGGCAAACCACAGCACCGCAGCCGGAAGCGTCACCGCCAGGATGCCGGTGAGCAGGGCTGCCAGCTTGGTGAGCAGTACGGTGAGTCGCTTCGGTCGCCACAGCAGCAGGTTCATCATGCCGCCGGTGCTCCACTCGGCGCCGACGAAGGACGCGCCGATGACGAACCCAACCAGGGCGAGGATCGCCGCGAACGGGATCAGCGTCTCGTCGAACGTCTCCTTGAAGTCGAACGTCGAGGGCAGGAACCACTCGGCCTTGATCTCCTCCCGGGGCGGCGGAGAGATCACAGAGCAGTCGTCCGGGTAGCGGCCGTCGGTCGCCGTGCCGGCCGTCTTGGCCTGCTGACACGCGGCGCGCTCCTGCTCGCTCCAGCGCACCTGCTCCTGGTACTGCTGGTCGGCCTGACGCTCGGCCTGGGCGAGCTGGCCGGCATCGATCTTCTGATTGGTGAAGAACACCCCGACCACCACCGCGGCCAGCACCAGCAGGCCGAGCAGTGTCATGTAGCGGGTAAAGCGCCGCTTGCTGAGCCGGCGTAGCTCGGTACGAAAGAGGCTCACGCGCCCCACCCTCCCCCGGCGGGACCGGGCTGACCCGTCCCGCCGACCTTCGTGGACTCGTCGACCTGCCGGTGCTGACCGGGCACCGGTGCGGTGGCGGTCAGTTCGAGGAAGACGCTCTCCAGATCGACCGCGATCGGTGCCAACTCGCTGACATAGAGGTTCTTCTCGGCGAGCAGCCGCGTCACCGACGCCGGCTTGTCGACGCCGGCCAGCATCAGGTGGTCCGGGTGACCGGTGACCCGGATCCCCGCCTGGGTGAGCGCCTCGGTGGCCACGGGCAGGTCGCTGACCGCCTCCAGCCGGATCCGGACCGCACCGGACGAGTGCTGCGCGAGCACCTCGTCGACCGGGCCGAACGCGACCCGTCGGCCCAGCGAGATGATGGTGACCGAGTCGCAGATCAACTGGATCTCACCGAGGATGTGGCTGGACAGCACCACCGTCATTCCGGACTCGGCGAGGGTGCGCATCAGCGTGCGCATCTCCCGGATGCCGCCTGGGTCGAGGCCGTTGGCCGGCTCGTCGAGGATGAGCAGCTTCGGGTTCTTCAGCAGGGCCGAGGCCACGGCGAGCCGCTGCTTCATACCCAACGAGTACGTCTTGACCCGCTCGCCGGACCGGTCGCGCAGCCCGACGAGCTCCAGCACCTCGTCGACCCGGGTGGCCGGCACCTCGCCCGCCCCGGCCAGCAGGGACAGCGTGTCCCGTGCCGTGAAGTGCGGGAAGAACTGCGGGCTCTCCACGATCGCGCCGACCTGGCCGGCGACCGTGGGCAGCGCGTCGGGGACCTCGTGCCCGAGCAGCGTCATCCGACCGCCGTCGGGTCGGATCAGGCCGAGCAGGGTACGCAGCGTGGTGGTCTTGCCGGACCCGTTGGGGCCTAGGAAGCCGTGCACCTGCCCCGCGTCGACCCGCATGTCGAAGCCGTCGAGCGCGTTGCGGGTGCCGCGCCGACGACTCTTGTACGTCTTACGTAGACCTTCGATCTCCAGGACAGCTGGCAAGCTGCACCTCCCCCGATGGGTGGGCGTGACAGCCGACACCATACGCGGTATGCAGAAGCGCGCAATACGCGGTATGCATCGACGCGCCGAACAGGCTAATTCATCGACGGAACGTGACCGCTCAGGCGCAGATGACCTGCACCCCGGCAGCGCGGAACGCGTCCACCACCTCTGGGGCGGCGCCGGAGTCGGTCACCAGCGTCTCCACCCGTTCGACCGGGCAGATCCGGGCGAAGGCGTGACCCCCCAGTTTGGACGAGTCCGCGATGATCACCACGCGCTTGGCGCGGGCCACCATCAGGTTGTTCATCGCCGCCTCCCCCTCGTGGTGGGCGGCGGCACCGAGCTGCGGGTCGATCGCGTCCACACCGAGCAGGGCGACGTCCAGGGTGACCTCACGCAGCAGCGCCCCGCCCAGCGGGCCAACCAACTCGAACGACTTCGGGCGGACCACGCCGCCGGCCACCACGACCTTCATCCGAGATCGGACCAGCAGCTCGTTGGCGATGTTCAGCGCATTGGTCACCACGGTGAGCTGCGCACCCTCGGCGCTGGTGTTCAGATCCGGTCGGACGGCGAGGGCCCTGGCCACCTCGGTGCTTGTGGTGCCGCCGTTCAGGCCGACCACGGTGCCCGGCGTGACGAGCGCCGCGGCGGCCGCCCCGATCCGCTGCTTCTCGGCCGAGTGCTTGGCCGTCTTGTAGCGCAGCGGCAGGTCGTACGACACGCCGTTGGCGACCGCGCCGCCCCGGGTCCTCGTGATCATTTGCTGCTGCCCGAGCTGGTCGAAGTCACGCCGGATGGTGGCCTGGGAGACGTCCAGCCGCTCGGCTGCCGCCTCGACGCTGACCCGGCCGTTGTCGGTCAGCATTTCGAGCAGGGCGTTCCATCTGGCGTACCGATCCACTGCGGGGGCCCTCCCAGCAACTGCACGGACGGTGATTGATTGCGTGCACACTAGTGCGCAAAACTAGGCTGGCGCAAAAGACCGACCTGCGCGATCGGCTCGCCGGTTGCCATGGTCACCTGCGCTCGCGCAGAATAACGCGCGAAATGCGGGTCTAATGAGCCGTATTGCGCATCGGTCGGCCCTGCGAGGAGTTCCTCATGGCATACGTGGACGCGGAGATCGCGAGCCAACCCGACTGCTGGCGGGAGGCGGCCGGGCTGGCCGAGGTCGTCCGCGGTGACCTGCCGCGCCCCGGTGAGCGGGTCGCCGTCGTCGGTTGCGGCACGTCGTGGTTCATGGCGATGGCGTACGCGGCCCGCCGCGAGCAGGCCGGTCAGGGTGAGACCGACGCGTTCCAGGCGTCCGAGTTTCCCGCCGGCCGCAACTACGACCGGTTGATCGCGATCACTCGTTCCGGCACCACCACCGAAGTTCTGGAACTGCTCGCCGCGCTGCGCGGCCGGACACCCACCACGGTCATCGTCGGTGACCCGGCATCCCCGGCGGTCGACCTGGCCGCCGCCACCGTGACCATGCCCTTCGCCGACGAGCGGTCGGTGGTGCAGACCCGCTTCGCGACGACCGCGTTGGCCCTGCTCCGGGCCCACCTCGGTGACCCGGTGGTCGCGCTCGCCGCCGACGCCGAGGTGGCGGTGCGATCCCCGCTGCCGATCGACCCGGCCACCATCGAGCAGGCGACCTTCCTCGGTCGGGGGTGGACGATCGGGCTGGCCCAGGAAGCGGCGTTGAAGTGCCGCGAGACGGCCACCTTCTGGGCCGAGGCGTACCCAGCGATGGACTACCGGCACGGGCCCATCTCGGTTGCCGCGCCGGGCCGGCTGGTCTGGGCGTTCGGTGAGCTACCCGACGGGCTGCCCGAGGATGTGGCCGCCACCGGCGCGGCCTTCGTGCACAGCCGCACGCACGGTTGGCGCACGGTGCTGGGCAGCTGGTCCGCCGGCCGTACCCCGGTCGATCCGATGGCCGACCTGATCCTGGCCCAGCGCTTCGCGGTCGCGCTGGCGACCAGCCGGGGCCTCGACCCGGACGCGCCACGACACCTGTCCCGTTCAGTGGTTCTCGCGCCATGAGCGACGACCGCGTGGTCGTTGCGCTGGACGTGGGCGGCACGGGCATGAAGTGCGCCCTGGTCCGACCGGACGGCGTCGCGGTGCGCACCGAGCGGCACCCGACCGACGCCGCGCGCGGCCCAGCCGCCGTGGTCGGCACCATCCTGGACGTGGCCGATGGGCTGGCCGACAAGGCCCGCGCCGACGGGCTCACCCCGATCGCCGTCGGCAT
This sequence comes from Micromonospora chokoriensis, assembly GCF_000718555.1. Classification (GTDB taxonomy): domain Bacteria; phylum Actinomycetota; class Actinomycetes; order Mycobacteriales; family Micromonosporaceae; genus Micromonospora; species Micromonospora chokoriensis_B. The sequence continues at coordinate 261,048 of NZ_JOAN01000015.1, read as the reverse complement.
CGCCGTGCCCGGGGTGGTGGACGAGGCGCGCGGAGTCGCGGTCTGGTCGGCGAACGTGGGCTTCCGGGACGTACCCCTGCGGGACCTGGCGGTGGCGCGGCTCGGTCTACCGACGGCGCTCGGCCACGACGTGCGTGTCGGTGGTCTCGCCGAGGCCCGGCTCGGCGCCGGACGCGGCACCGGGCACGTGCTCTTCGTGGCGATCGGCACCGGCATCGCCGCCGCACACATCGTCGACGGCACGGCCGCCGTGGGTGCCCATGGCGCGGCCGGGGAGATCGGCCACATCCTGGTCCGGCCCGACGGCCCACGCTGCGGCTGCGGCCGGCCCGGCTGCCTGGAGACCTTCGCGTCGGCCGCCGCGATCGGCCGCCGCTACACCGAGCTGGCCGGCGAGACCGCCGACGCTGCGGTGGCGGCCGCCGAGGTGGCCGAGCGGGCCGCAGCCGGCGAACCTCTCGCCGGTCGGGTCTGGCAGGAAGCGATCGAGGCGCTCGCCGACGGCCTCGCCACCGGGCAGGCGCTGTTCGACGTGGCGACGATCGTGCTCGGCGGCGGCCTGGCCCAGGCCGGGGACCGCCTGCTGACCCCGCTACGGGCGGCGCTGCACGATCGAATGACCTTCCACCGGGAGCCGCGCCTCGTCGCGGCAGCCCTCGGCGACGAGGCCGGTTGCCTCGGCGCCGCCCTGCTCGCCCTGGACGCCCTGCACGTCCGTGACCATCAGGAGATGCGATGACCGTACGGGTGAACGGCCGAGTGGTGACCCCGACCGGAGTCATTCGACAGGGCTGCGTCGAATGGGACGGGGATCGGATCACGGCGGTGGCCGAGTACCCGTCGGTGCGCGATGGGCACTGGATCCTGCCCGGCTTCGTCGACATGCACACGCACGGCGGCGGCGGGCACACCTTCACCACCGGGGATGCCGACGAGGCCCGCGCGGCGGCCGGCTTCCACCTCGCGCATGGCACCACCACCCTGCTGGCCAGCCTGGTCAGCGCACCCTTTCCGCTGATGCGTACGGCCACCGAGGCGTTCGCCCCGCTTGTCGACGAGGGGGTGCTGGCGGGGGTCCACTTCGAGGGGCCGTACCTGTCGACCGCCCGCTGCGGCGCGCAGAACCCCGAGTACCTGCGCGACCCGTCGACCGACGAGCTGACCGAGCTGATCGAGCTGGGCCGAGGTGCCGTCCGCATGGTCACCATCGCTCCGGAGCGCGACGGCGCGCTGGAGGCGATCAAGCTGCTCGCCGCGCATCGGGTGGTGGCGGCGGTGGGCCACACCGATGCCACGTACGACCAGACCCGCGCCGCGGTGGCAGCCGGCGCCAGTGTCGGCACCCACCTGTTCAACGGGATGCGGCCGGTGCATCACCGCGAGCCGGGGCCGGTGGTGGCCCTGCTCGACGCGCCCACCGTGATCTGCGAGCTGGTCGCCGACGGGGTGCACCTACACGACGGCATGCTGACCTTCGTCACGGCGACCGCCGGCCCGGACCGTGCCGCGCTGATCACCGACGCGATGGCCGCCGCCGGAATGCCCGACGGCGAGTACGAGCTGGGCGGGCAGGCCGTGACCGTCGCCGACGGGGTGGCCCGGCTCGCCCGCGACGGCGCGATCGCCGGCAGCACGCTGACCATGGACGCTGCGCTGCGGCACGCCGTGAATGCCGGAATCCCGATCTCCGACGCCGCACGGATGGTGGCCACCACCCCGGCGCGAGCCATCGGCCTGGGCGATCGGGTCGGGTCCCTTCAGGTGGGTCTCCGCGCCGACCTGGTAGTGCTCGACGACGACCTCAACGTGGTGCGCGTGCTGCGCGGCGGCTCCTGGGTCCAGTGACCGTGGCCGTGGCCCGCATGCCTCCGCCGCAGCCTTGCTGGTCCTAGCTCAGGGTGGGGATCTCCACGCCGAGGACGGCCTGCTCGTCGGGGCGGTGCACCAGCACGTCGGAGAGGTACGACTGGACCGCGTGGCGCATTCCGACGTCCCGGCCGGCCTGCTCGGAGAGCAGCCACTTGTGCTCGATGATCTGGGCGAACAGCTCCTGCGGCTCCAGCTTGCGGCGCAGGTGCGCGGGGACGGCCCGGACCACCGGCTCGAAGACCTCGGTGAGCCAGCGGTGGGCGGCCTGCTGCTCGTCGGCCAGGTCGCTTTCCGCCCGGTAGGCGTCCAGGTCGTTGAGCAGCTTGCGCGCCTGGTTCTCCTCGGCGTCCAGTCCGGTGAGCCGCAGCAGCCGCCGGGTGTGGTAGCCGGCGTCGACGACCTTCGGCCGGACCAGGAAACGCCCGCCGTCGATTGACGACATGGCCACCTCGGCGACGTCGAAGCCCAACTCGTTGAGGCGGCGGATCCGGCCCTCGATGTCGCGCCGGGCCTCCCGCTCGATCGCCTGCTCGTAGGTGATCTCGTGCCAGAGCCGCTCGTAGCGCTGCACGACCTCCTCGCAGACCACCTCCGGGTCGATGGACTCGTGCAGCAGGCCGGCGGCCTGCAGGTCCAGCGCCTCACCGAAGATGTTGACCCGGGCGATCTCCAGGTCCTCGCCGCGCTGACCGTTCGATAGGGAGTTGTGCAGGGCGCCCGTCTCCGCGTCCACCAGGTAGGCGGCGAAGGCGCCCGCGTCCCGGCGGAACAGCGTGTTCGACAGCGAGCAGTCGCCCCAGAAGAAGCCGGTGAGGTGCATCCGCACGATCAGGGCGGCGAGCGCGTCGAGCAGCCGGCTCATCGTCTCCGGCCGCAGGGTGTGCGAGAAGAGCGCCCGGTACGGCAGCGAGAACTGCAGGTGCCGCGTGATCAGCACCGATTCGAGGGGCTCCCCGTCGTCGGTCTGCCGGTCGGCGACCACCGCCACCGCCTCGACCGAGGGGAAGTCGATCCGCTCCAGGGCCCGCAGCAGGTCGTACTCCCGCTCGGCGATCCGCTCGCGGGTCTCCTTGAACGCGTACACGAAGTCGCCCAACCGAACAAACCGGACGATGTGCCGGGAGATGCCCTGCGGCAGCGCCACCAGGTGTTGGGCAGGCCACTCCTCCAGCGGTGTCGACCAGGGCAGGTCGAGCAGCGCCGGGTCCACGAGGGCAGACGTGATCCGCACGGGCACAAGCATGACTGGTTACCCCCCGCATCCGCCCCTGATCGTGGTTGGGCCCACAGCGCCGAACACCCCGGCCTCGCGCCGGGCCGGTAGCGTGGTCGCGTGCTCAAACCCACAGCGGTACGACGTGACCTGCGGCTACGGCCCGTCCGCCCGGCCGGCTGGTGGTTCGACGTGCTCCTGCTGGTCGGGTTCGGCGCGTTGACCCTGGCCCTCGCCAACGGCGCGTTGCTCGGTCTGGACCTCGCCGTCCGGGAATGGGCCTATGCCCATCACCCGGCACCGATCTATTGGACGGCGCGGGCGTTCAACCTTCTCGGGCAGGGTGGTTGGCTGCTGATGCCAGTCTCCGGGGCCCTGGCCCTGGCCCTGGCCTGGCGGGCCCGCACCGTACGGCCGCTGCTGCTGTTGGCCGGGGCGTTCGTGCTCCTGTACCTGACGGTCGGGCCACTCAAGGTCCTAACCGACCGGGCCGCACCCAGCTCGGATCTGCCGCCTACCCAGTCGGTTCGGATCTTCAACGACCTCCCGCCGACCGAGTACGACCTCTCCTACCCGTCTGGGCACGTGGCCAACGCCATCGTCTGGTACGGGGTCATGGCCGTGCTGCTGACCGCGCTGACGGCCGGGCGGCTGCACCCGAGCGTGCACCGACTGATCCGGGTCGCGCCGCCAGCAATCCTGCTGGTCACCACCACCTACCTGAACTTCCACTGGCTCACCGACGGCGTGGCGGCCCTGCTGCTCGGGCTCTTCCTGGACCGGCTGCTGCACCGGGTGCCCTGGGACGATCTGCCGATCCCCAGCCGGTTACGCGCGTGGGACCAGCCGTTCACCTCGTACCCCTAGGGTTTCGGTCCGTGAATCAACTGGCGCGGCGACTCGGCGTACCCGATGCGGTTGTCATTGGGCTGGGCTCGATGCTCGGTGCGGGCGTATTCGTGGTCTTCGGCCCGGCCGTGGCGGCGGCCGGCGGTGCCGGTCTGCTGCCCGCGCTGGCGCTGGCCGGCTTCGTCGCCTTCTGCAACGCGACCAGCTCGGCGCGGCTCGCGGCCCGTTACCCGGAGTCCGGCGGCACCTACGTCTACGGGCGGGAGCGCCTCGGGCCGTTCGCCGGGTTCCTGGCCGGCTGGGGCTTCGTGGTCGGCAAGACGGCGAGCTGCGCGGCGATGGCGTTGACCATCGGGGCGTACCTGTGGCCTGGTCAGGCCCGACTGGTCGCCGTCGGCGCGGTGCTCGCGGTGACCGCAGTGAACCTACGCGGCATCGGCAAGACGGCCACCGTGACCAGAGCGTTGGTCGCGCTTGTGCTCGCGGTGCTGGCCCTCGTCACGGTCGTCGGTGTGGTGGGCGGGCCGGTGCACCTGGACCGACTCGGCGAGCCTGGCGGTTCGGCGCGGGGTGTGCTCACCGCCGCCGGGTTGCTGTTCTTCGCCTTCGCCGGTTATGCCCGGATCGCCACGCTCGGCGAGGAGGTCCGCGACCCGCAGCGGACCATTCCGCGCGCGGTGCCGCTGGCGCTCGGGGTGGTGCTCGCGATCTACCTGGTGCTGGCCGTGATCACGCTCGGCGTGCTCGGCGCCGACCGGCTGGCCGATTCCGCCGCACCCCTGGTCGACGTGGTGACCGCCGCCGGGCTGCCCGGCCTGGCGTGGGTGGTCCGCGCCGGCGCGACGATCGCGGTCGTCGGAGTGCTGCTGTCCCTGGTCGCCGGGGTCGGCCGGACCACCCTCGCGATGGCCCGCCGCCGTGACCTGCCCGGCGCGCTGGCCGCCGTGCATCAGGTGCGCCAGGTGCCGCACCGGGCAGAGCTGGCGGTCGCCGCCGTGGTGATCGTGGTGGTGCTGCTCGGCGACGTACGCCACGCGATCGGCTTCTCCAGCTGCACGGTGCTTGTCTACTACGCGATCACCAACGCGGCGGCGCTCACCCTGGGACGGGAGTCTGGTCGTCGACTGCCGGTGCAGGTGCTCGCCGGCCTGGGGCTGGCCGGGTGTCTGCTGCTCGCGGTCAACCTGCCCGTGACCAGCGTGCTCGCGGGGTTCGGTGTGCTCGCGGCCGGTGCCGCCTGGTACGCGCTGCGCCTCGCGCGCCGGTGACCCTCAGAGGCCACCGGCGCGTGGGGTTCAGCGGCTCAGCCGTTGGTAGCGGCGCACGGCCAACGGGGCGAACGTCGCGATAAGCAGCACCGGCCACAGCACCGCCAACAGCATCGCGTGCTCCGCCGGCCAGGAGTCGCCACCCAGGCCCGGGTTGCCGAACAGTTCGCGGATCGCCGCGACGGTGGCCGACAATGGGTTCCACTCCGAGATCGTCCCGATGACCGACGGCATCAGCTCGGGCGACACGAAGACGTTCGAGATCGCGGTGAACGGGAACGCCGCCGGGAAGACGATCACGCCGACCGTGTCCGGGTTGCGGACCAGCAGCGCCAGGTAGATCCCGACCCAGGTGATCGCGATTCGCAGCAGCAGCAGGAGCCCGACGGCGAGCAACGCCTTGCCGACACCCTGTCGCCACTGCCACCCGACGAGCAGCCCACACACCAAGAGGGTGGACATCTCCAGCAGGGCGCGCAGCAGGTCCGCGGCGCTGCGGCCGGTCATCAGGGCGGACCGCGCCATCGGCATCGACCGGAAACGGTCGACCACGCCCCGGCTGAGGTCCAGCGCCACGCCGGTCGCGGTGGCCCCCAGCCCGTAGAGCATCGTCATCACAAAGACCCCGGGCAGCAGGAACTCGCGGTAGTTGCCACCACCCGCCACCTGCATACCGCTGCCGAACACGTACCCGAAGACCAGCACGAACATGATCGGCAGCGAGAAGTAGAGGATCAGCTCCTCCGGCGCGCGGACCACGTGGGTCATGTTCCGCCTGGTCATCGTCCAGCCGTCGGTGATCGCCGTGGTCATGCCACCTCCGCCTTTCGTCCGGCCCCGACGGGCTCGCGGGTGTCGTCCGGCCGGTGCCCGGTCAGGTGCAGGAACGCCTCATCCAACGTCGCGCGCCGCAGGCCGATGTCCTCGACCGCGATCCCGGCGTCGTCCAGCGCGCGCACCACGTCGACCAGCCCGGCGACACGATCGACCACCGCCACGCTGAGCCGTCGGACCTCCGGGTCGAGTTCGGGCTCCGCGCCGCAGATCGGCGCGACGAGGCGGGCCGCGTGACTCAGCTCGGCCGCGTCGCGGACCACCACCTCGATCCGGTCGCCACCGGTCATCGCCTTCAGCTCGTCCGGTGAACCCTCGGCCACCACCCGCCCAGCGTCGATCACCGAGATCCGGTTGGCGAGCTGATCGGCCTCCTCCAGGTACTGCGTGGTGAGCAGCACCGTCGTCCCGTCCGCGACCAGACCGCGGACCAGGTCCCACACCTGGTTACGGCTGCGCGGGTCCAGGCCGGTCGTCGGCTCGTCCAGGAACAGCACGCGCGGTGTACGGATCAGACTGGCGGCGAGGTCCAGTCGGCGACGCATCCCACCCGAGTACTCGCCGGCGGACCGACCCGCCGCCTCGTCGAGCCCGAATCGTTCCAGCAGTTCGTCAGCGCGTCGACGGGCCTCCCGTCGGCCGAGTCGGAACAGCCTGCCGAACAGCTCCAGGTTCTGCCGGCCACTGAGGATCTCGTCGACTGCGGCGTACTGCCCGGTCAGCCCGATCCGGGTCCGCACCTCGTCCGGTTGGCGCAGCACGTCGTACCCGGCAACGGTGGCTCTTCCGGTGTCGAAGCGCAGCAGGGTGGTGAGGATTCGTACGGCCGTCGTCTTACCCGCGCCGTTCGGTCCCAGCAGTCCGTGCACCGTGCCGGCCGGCACGGTCAGGTCGAATGAGTCGAGCGCGCGGGTCGGGCCGTACCGCTTGCCCAGCCCCTCGGCGACCACCTCGAATGTCGTCATGCGCCTACGGTGCGGTCGAGCGCTGACGGATCACGCACCGTCCGCTGACGGCGGCGCGCCGGCCTTCTCCGCCTCGGTGATCTGCTCCAGGACCAGAATGATCTCCGCGCGGGCGGCGTCGCCGACGTACCAGCCGGTGAGCCCGCCAGCCAACGCCTCCTCGCAGAGCTGCCTCGCCGCAGCCAGGTCGCCACGGAGTCGGGCCACCTGAGCGAGGCCGAGCCGGGCGCTGGCCACGAACTCGGGCGCACCGCTGCGCTGCGCGAGAAGCAGGGCTTCCGCGAAGTCGTCGCGCGCACCTGAGAGGTCACCGGAGCGCAGCCTTATCTCGCCCCGGGTACGCAGCATGTCGGCCTGGTCGACGGCCGACCCGAGCGCCTCGGCCAGACCCATGGCCTCATCCATGTGGGCACCCGCCGCCGCTGGATCGCCCTGCCAGGCGGCGAGTTCGCCGAGCGCACCGAGCGTGATCATGGTGCCCCACCGGTCCCCGGTGCTCCGGAACCCGTCGAGCGCGGTGGTCAGCGCCGTCCTGGCCCGGTCCCAGTCGCCACTCCACATCAGCGCCGAGCCGCTGCCCATCGCACCGAGCGCGTTGATCCACGCGTCCGGGCCGACCAGCCGCCGCAGCTCCGCCATCAGCTCGTCGACATTCTCGGCACCGCCGGACGGCGGCCCGGTCGAAATCCCCGACAGGTACAGCAGGAACGGCTGTCGCGGCGGCCGGTCGAGACTGCGGATCACGGACGACTGCGTCCCGACGGACGGCAGGTGGCCGGAGCCGGCGAGCGAGGCGTTGTAGACGCAGAGGGCGAACTCCTCCCCCAGCCCCGGCGGTGCTTCGGTGCCGAGCAGTTCGAGGACGTCCGCGGCCAGCCGCGCGCCTTCCCCACGCATACCGCGCAGCCACCAGTAGAACGACAGGGCCGCGACCAGCCCGGCCGCGTCGGACGCGTCACCGGCCGCGGTGGCTCGGCGCAGCGCCGCGTGCAGGTTGTCCCGCTCCGCGTCCAGCAGTCGCAGCCAGTGCAGCTGTTCGGCACGCCGAAGGTGGTCGCTGGCGGTCCAGGCAAACTCCAGGAAGTACGCGGTGTGCGCGCGACGCAGTTGGTCGGCCTCGCCGGCCTCGGCGAGACGCTCGGCGCAGAAGGCCCGCACCGTCTCGAGCATCCGGTACCGGCCACCGGTCATCTCCACGAAGGACTTGTCGACCAGACCGGTGAGCGCGTCGACGAACTCGGAGGTGGATAGGCCGCAGACCCGCCCGGCCGCCTCCAGCGTGGCCCCACCTGCGAAGACGGTCAGCCGTCGGGCCACTCTGCGTTCGGCGTCGTCGAGCAGATCCCAACTCCACTCGACCACGGCCCGCAGCGTGCGGTGTCGCGCCGACACGGCCCGGCTGCCCGTCGACAGCAGCCGGAACCGGTCGTCGAGACGGGCGGCCACCGCGGCTACGGGCAGCGCCCGCAGCCGCGCGGCGGCCAGCTCGATCGCCAGCGGCAGGCCGTCGAGGCTGCGGCAGATCCGCAGCACCATCTCGACGTTGGCCGGCGTGATGGTGAAGTCGGGTACGACATCGGCGGCCCGCTGGGTGAAGAGGCCGACCGCCGCGTAGTCGTCCGCGTCCAGCGCCGACGCGCCGAGCGGTGGCAGGGCGAGCCCGGACAGCGGGCACAACGCCTCACCGGCCAGCCCGAGCGGCTCGCGACTCGTGGCCAGGACGCGCAACGCCGGGCACGCGCTCAGCAACCGGGCGGCCAGCCGGGCCGCGTCGACGACGACGTGCTCGCAGTTGTCGAGCACGAGCAGCAGACGCCGGTCGGCGAGCGCCTCGACCAGCCGGTCGGTGGTCCGCCGGCCCGGTTCGGCCGGGGCCCGCAGACCCGCGTCGCGCAGGCCGAGCGCGCTCAACACCGCCTGCGGTACGTCCGAACCGTCGGCCAACCCGGCCAGCTCGACGAAACAGACCTCGCCGTCGAGTCGGCCTGCGGCCTCGATCGCCAAGCGCGTCTTACCCGCGCCACCGGGGCCGATGAGGGTGACCAACCGGCGGTCCCCGAGCTGCTCGCCGACGCGCTTGAGTTCCGCCTCCCGCCCGACGAACGTGGTGAGCTGGCTCGGCAGGCCAGGTTCGGCCGCCGGGCGGTCCGCACCACGCAGCACGGCCAGGTGAATCGCGGCCAGCTCCGCCGACGGGTCGACGCCGAGCTGCTCGGCCAGCGTGTGCCGGGCTTCCTCGAACTCGGCCAGCGCCTCCGCCGGCCGACCCAGTGCGGCCAGGGCACGCATGAGCTGGCCCCGCGAGCGCTCCCGCAGGGGATACGCGACGACCAACTCCCGTAGCTCCGCGACCAGCGTGGCGTGCGCGCCCAATGCCAGGTCGGCGTCGACCCGATCCTCGATGGCGGCCAGCCGCAGCTCGTCCAGCCGAGCCGCCTGGGCGGGTGCGCCGATGGCATCGACCAGAGCGGGACCGCGCCACAGCTCCAGCGCCTCCCGCAACAGGTTCGCCGCCCGTGGCCAGTCGCCGTCGGCGAGCGCGCGGCGTCCCGCCTCGGCAAGCCGTTCAAAGCGGTACGCGTCGACGTCGTCGGGATCCACAGCCAGGCGATAACCGGCCGGGTGGAGTTCGACCGGGTCGTGCTCGGCGGGCAGGGCCTGACGCAGCCGCGACACCTGGGACTGGAGCGCGTTGGCCGCGCCTCGGGGCGGATGCTCCCCGTACAGGCCGTCGATCAGCCGCTCGGCGGAGACCACCCGACCCGCGTCGAGCAGGAGGAGCGCCAGCAGGGCGCGCAGCCGCGGACCGCCCACGGGGACCTCTCGCCCGTCGGCCAGCACCACCTGGGTCGGCCCCAGGATGCGGAAACGCATGCCGTCGATTGTCGCTCAGCCCCGGCCGGTTGCTGCTGAGCGATCAGCCGCTGAGCGCGCGGCGAAGGTCCTTCATCAGCAGCAGCGCACCGTCGGGCCGGTCCACAGTTACCGCAGCCCGGCTGCGTCCTGCGGCGCCGTAGTTCAACCCTTTACACCTCGGAAAACGGATTGATCACGGCAGCCCTGCGCAGCAGATCTCCATATGCCTCATCGTCGACCCCGTCGGAACTACTCAACTCAGAGATGGCGTCGCCCAGGAAGTTGACAGCCAAAATAAATCGACTCCCTTCAGCAAGCAAATCCGGCGCGAGCTCATAAATGTTGGGACTTAGCGTCACGGCCAACGACTCAAGAGCATAATAGAGCCAGGACGGATCGAACGAGCCCTGCAAGTCTGCGGAGGCAGCAACAAGCGCCGCATCAACGCAGACCGACGCATCAAGTGTGTACGTACTCCACGGCGAGTCCAGGTCATGACCATTCGGCACCGAATTGAGAACTCGATCACGAAGATCCTGGTTGATTCGAGCAGGAGCCGCACCAACTGCGAACTCCCTCGAAGCCGACAGTGCAATTTCTGCGTCAGGAAATGTCCATCGACGCGAAAAACGCACTTCCACCTCACGCAGGATCGGCAGCAATGCGTACCCGCAAACCCCAAATAGAGCAGACCTTGCCCGCCACGACAACTGCGGCAATTGCTCCTCCAGGGGCCTGGACACTTCCCCCAGATCAACCGAATTCATCAGTTATGCTCGATTCCCTGAGCGTCCATCTGAGCCGCGCAATCGTGCCGGTCCGGCCCACAGGCGCCCTGATTGTCGCTTGCCACTCGCTTTAGAGGCGATGGCGGCTCAAAGAGGTTTGGCCGCTTATCGTACATCAATTCCTCCTCTGCGTGCAAACCATTGACCTGAGGAACGACGCGAACTCCCAACTGCTTGGCCTTTGCCAGCTGGTTGGGATCGAGCGGGTTGCTTGCGCCAGCCGTGAGGAAACCGTCAGCATCCTGTCCGACAGCCACCACTTTGCTATTGGCAGCTGCCGGATGCTTGGCGTTCATGCGAATATCCCGAGCGAGTCCCTTAAGCGTAGGAATATCGCAAGGCGGGACGCTCTTATACCCACCATCGTTATTGTGAACCAAGACCGGTGACTCGCCGACGACCACAAAATACGTGTGGATGTCAGCGACGGTGAGGTCGCGCATCTCCTCAACGCCGAGCTCGTTGAGCACCGCGACCACAGTGACCGCACCCTTGCCCTTGACCAGCAGCTTGGTGCCCGGCTTCAGGTCCTTGGCGTCGTCCCACTTCCGCTCCGAGGCGTTCCAGAACGGGTGGTGCCAGGTCGTCTCGACCTTCGTCACCTTGCCGTCCTGGTCGCGGACGGTGAGGTCGGTCAGGTCCCTGTCGGTGTTCCGGTGCAGTTGGGTGACCTGCTTCGGCTCCGACTTCCCCGCCACCGGGTCGGTCGCCATGACCTTGTCACCGACGTTGACATCCTCGATCGGCCGGCTGCTGCCGTCGGCCATGAGGACCCGGGTCTTCGGGTCGAAGCTGTGCCGGGGGCCCCTGTTCGATCCCGAGCATCCGCCACCACCGCCACCGACCGCGAGGCCGAGCGGGTTAAACCCACCCCCACCACCGGAGCCGCCCGAAGAAGCCCCACCGGAACGCGCGCCACCGCCGCCCTTGCGGCTCAACCCACCGAGCCCCGGCACCATGTTCTCCGCGGCAGCCCGCGGGTTGTAGGTGCCCGACGTGGCCAACTGCCCGACCGCGTCCTCAACACCGTTCTCGGCGGCCTCGGTCGCCAACCGGCCCACCAGGCCGGTGCCGACCTTCTTCGCCACCGCAGCACCGACCCGTGCCGCGATGGCACCACCGGCACCGCCGATCAGCCCGGTGACCGCACCGGTACCCAGAGAGCCCAGCGCGTCACCGATGCTGTGGATGTCGCCCTGCGCGGCGTCCTTGGCCAGGCTGATCAACGCCCCGGCGCCGGCCATGCAGGCGATCGCACCGACACCTGCGGTCACCGCTGTGCAGGCGATACCTGCCAGAATCGCGCCACCGATCGCGGCGACCTCCAGCAGGACGTCCTTGTGTTCCTTGACCCACTTGGTCGTCGCGTTCGCCGCGTCCCGCACGGCGGTGGTGGCCTTCTTGACCACCCGCTGCGCCTTGGCGGCGATCTTCTTACCGGCCTGCTTCAGTTTCGCCGCAGCCTGTTTGGCGCGCTTCTTGACCGCCGCTATCTTCTTGGCGACGCGTTTCTTGACCTGGTTGTACTTCTTCTTGATCGCCCGCTTGGCCTGGTTGTACTTCTTCTTGACCTGCTTCTTGATCTGGTTGTACTTCTTCTTGACCTGGTGAACCTTCTTCTTCACCGCCGCCTTGGCCCGCGAGACGGTCTTCTTCACCGTCGACTTCGCGGCGCTGTAGGCCGACGACGCGTACGAGTAGGCCGAGGACGCGTACGAATAGGCGGACGACGCGTACGAGCGGAAGCTCGAGCTGACCGAGCTGACCGCGCGGGAGAAGGACTTCTTCAGGCTGCCCAGACCCCAGTGCCCGGTCGGGTCGGTGACGGTGAGCGGGTTCGCGTCGCCGTACTGGTAGCGGTTGGCGTTGATCGAGTCCGGTAGCGGGCTGTTGCTCGCCGTGTCCCGGGTGTCGAACTGGCCGGTGTCCGTGTTGTACCAGCGGGCGTGCATGTTGACCCGGCTGGTCAGCGCGTCGGTCCACTCCGACTGGTAGCCGAGCTGGCCGAGCAGGCCGCTGGTGTTGAGCGCCTTGCCCAGCGGGTCGTAGGTCACCGAGCCGGCCAGCGCCGTCCCGGTCGGGGTGAACTGCCCGACCACGTCGGAGTGCAGGTCCGTCCAGACCATCCGCTGGTTACCGCCACCGGTGGTCCCGACCACCTCGCCGGACGGCCCCCGCACGTAGCTCGCGCTGGAGTCGGCCGCCAGGTCGTTACCCAGACCGGTGTACGCGTGGCCGGGCCGAATCGCGCGGCCCAGACCGTCGTACGTGTAGGTCTGCGTGCCGCCCGCCGACTGCTGCGACACCACCTGCCCGAAGGCGTCGGTACGGGTGATGTTGCCGCCGGCGTTGTCCAGGGTGCCCCGGGCCGTGTAGGTGTAGCTCGCGCCGTCGGCGGTCAACAGCCGGTTCCGCTGGTCGTAGGTGAACAGCTTGGAGCCGTTCTGCACCCGGTTACCGGACTTGTCGTAGGCGTACGCGGTGGTGTTGGCGCCGTTGTTCCAGGATGTCAGCCGGTCGGCCAGGTCGTAGCTGTAGGTGTTCGCGGCCGAGCCGGCGAAGCCGGTCGTCGACTTCGAGGTGATGTTGCTGTTCTCGTCCCAGCCGTAGGTGATCTTCGCAAGCGACGCCCCCGCGGACGACTTCAACTCGTCGCCGGTGAGCCGGCGCAGCGGGTCGAAGGTGAAGTCGCGGGTGTTGCCGTTCGACCCGTAGGTGATCTTCTTGACCTGGGAGAGCGTGTTGTAGGTGTAGGCCATCTGCACACCGGCCGACGAGTTGGCCAGCTCCGAGAGGCGGCCCGCGCCGTCGTAGGTGTAGGAGGTCGTGCCGGCCGCGTCCTGCCGGGAGGCCAGTCGACCGTCGGGGTCGTACCCGAACGTCGAGTTGCCCGACGGGCCGGTCACCGACCTCGGCAGACCCCGGTCGTCGTACGCGATGGTGTTCGTGCCGCCCGAGCCGGACAGTGAGGTCATCCGGCCGGCGACGTCGTAGCCGAAGCTCCGGTCCTCCGTGGCGACCTCGGCCCCCACGCCCGACTGCCGGACCAGTTGCCCCAGATCGTCGTACTCGTTGGTGACCGCCACCCCGCCCGGCATGGTCTGCTTCGCCGGGCGACCGGACTTGTCGTACGACAGGGTGAAGGTCCGGTCCGCCGGGTCCGGGTGCGCGGCGGTCGCCGGTTCGATCATCGCCTCCGGCAGCCCCCACGAGTTGTACCTGGTGTGGAAGGCGTTGCCCCGACCGTCGGTGAACCGGGTGCGGTTGCCCTCCAGGTCGTAGCCGAACGTGGTGACGATGGAGTCTGACGCGGAGATCGGCTGCGTCTCCTTGGTGACCACGCCGGTTGCGTCGTACTCGTAGGTCACCGTGGTGCGGCGGGCGTCGGTGCTGGCCACCATGTTGCCGGCCCGGTCGTAGCGGGCCGACTGCTCCGACAGCAACGTCCCGGTCGGGCTGTACTCGGCGGTGCGGGTGGCCCGATCCGCCATGTCGTAGGTGACCGAGGCGTACGACCCGTCCGGGCGGATCGTCTTGGTGGTCCGACCCTCGGCGTCGTACTCGTAGCGGCTCACGTTGTTGGCGCCGTCGGTGACCGTCAGCGGATCACCGAGCACGTTGTACGTCGTCGAGCTGTTCACCCCAGCGGCCGTGGTGACCTGCGACGGCCAGCCCTGGGCGTTGTACGTGTAGTTGGTGGTGTGGCTCTTGCCGTCCTGCCGAACCACCTCCGTCGAGGTGACCGTGCGGCCCAGGTAGTCGTAGGTCGCGGCGCTCACCGCCCCGGTCGGGTCGGTCGACGACAGCACGTTGCCCGCGTCGTCGTAGGTGTAGGTGGTGGCACCGTCGTTCGGCGCGACCTCCTTCGACGCCCGGCCGAGCTGGTCGTACTCGTAGCGGGTGACCTTGCCCAGCGGGTCGGTGACCGCCTCCAGTTGCCCGTTCACGTCGTAGCTGTGCCGGGTCTCCGGCACGATCGGCGTCGTCGACCCGGGCGGGGTGTACGCCGGCGCCTTGTCCGACACCACCCGGCCCACCGCGTCGTACTCCACCACCGACCAGTTGCCGTTCGCGTCCCGGGTGTCGGTCGGCTCGTCGAACGTGTTGAATCCGACCAGGCTCACCGCGTTGGCCAGGGCCGGCAGCTGTCCGGGCTGCTCGACCATCGCCGCCGGGGCGGTGGTCTTCACCGCCCGGCCCTCCTCGTCGTACCCGTAGTGGGTGGTGTTGCCGTTCGGGTCGGTGACCGAGGTGGGCAGGTCGTCGGAGTCCAGCACCTGTGAGGTACGAATGACGTACGCGTCCGCCGCCGGGGCGGTCCCCGCCTTGACCTGCGAGACCTCCGCGTCACTCAGGGCCTTCTGGTACACCTGCACGTCGCTGACCGCGCCGGGGAAGAAGCCCCAGCCGTCCGCACCGCCGATGGTGAGGCCCGTGATCGTGTTGTTGAACGTCTCGGTCGTGGTCGCCGTGGCCTGCACCGCCCCGTTGGCGTAGAGCTTCATCGTCTTGTTGGCCGGATCCACGGTGAGTGCGATGTGCGTCCAGGTACCCACCGCCGACGCGGAACCAGCCGCTCCGCCGCCCTGGACGAACATGTTGGTCCCGTCCGCCTTGCGGACCGCCGCTCCGGCGTACCACCGGTCGTCACCGGGCGCGTAGAAGACCTTCGCCGCCGAGGCGCCGATCCCGCCCGACGCGCTGAAGACGAGCTGCTCCGTGTTGCCCAGGGCCGGGTTCTTCGAGGCGAGCTTCGCCCAGGCCGAGATGGTGAACGCCCTCTTGGCGTCCACGACCGGACCGGTCTTCAGGTACCCGCTCGTGCCGTCGAGGACGGCCGAGCCGCCGCGGTCGGTGGACCAGGTGACGTTGCCGATCGCGGTGGCCGGGCTGTTGCCGGTGGAGTCGGCAGCCTTCGTGCCGCTGGTCTCGTCGAGCTTCCAGCGCGCGACCGGGGTCAGTGCCGCCGACGGGTACTCCGTCTCGGCGATGGCCCGGCCGGCGCTGTCGTAGAGCGCGTCGGAGACGCTGGTGACGGTGCCGTCCGGCCCAGAGGACACGGTGGAGATGACGTTGTCGTCTGCGTCGTAGGTCAACGCGGTGCGGCGCTTGAGCCCGGTGGGGTCGACGACCGCCGCCGTCGACCGGCCCGCCGCGTCGTACTCGGTGGTGGTGACGGTGTGACCGTTGTTGGTGATCTCGCTGACCACGTTGCCGGCGGCGTCGTAGACGTTCTCCTCCACCACGAACGTCCGGGTGCCGTCGGTCCGGCTGACCTTCGCTTCCAGACCGTTGTCGGTGTACGTGTAGCTGGTGGTCCAGCCCATCGCGTCGGTCTCGCTGGCCAGCCGACCCGCCGGGTCGTACGCCCGGGTGGTGGTCACCAGGTCGCGAGGAGCCGAGGGGTTGTTCGGGTCACCCGTGTAGCCCTGCACCGTCGTGGTGAGCAGGTTGCCCTCGACGTCGTAGGTGCTGCTGGTCACCCCGCCGTCGGGGCCGGTCTCCTTGACCACCCGGCCGTACCGGTCGTACTCGAAGGCGGTGGTCTGGTTGACGCCGTTGGTGGTCGTCGACTCCTGCCCGTACGAGTTGTAGGTGTGCTTCTCGGTACGGGACGCGTCGCCGCCGGTCAGATCGCTGACCGTGACCTCGGTGATGTTGCCGTCGTCGTCGTGCACGGTGGTGGTGCGGGCGGTGTGGATCGCGCCGGTGACCCGGTTGGTGACCCCTGGCTCGGTCTCGGTGACCTCACGGCCCAACCGGTCGTACTCGTGGCTGGTGGTGAGCCCCGTGGGGTAGCTGTCGGTCACCTCGGTCTCGGTCAGCAGCCGGCCCAGCCCGTCGTACGCGTAGCGGGTGACCTTGCCCCCCGGCTCGACCATCTCGGCGACGTCGCCGCTGGCGTAGTAGGTGATCGTCTGCGTCTGCCCGCCGGCGGTGGTCACCGTCGCCGGCAGGCCAGCCGGGGCGAACCCGCCGCCCTTCGCCGCGACTGTGGTGCCGTCGGTGAAGGTGGTGCGGGTGACCCGGCCCAGCGGGTCGGTGATGCTGGTCTGGTTGCCCTTGCCGTCGTAGCCGTAGCTGGTCAGGTAGCGGTTGTCCGTGGCCGACGACGATCGACCGTCGCGCATGGTCAGGATGACGTCGTTGCGCGGGTCGGGCGTGCCACCGATCTTGATGGAGCTGCCCGTCGCCCAACCGCCGGTCCCGTTGCCCGACACCAGGTACATGTCGTTGTCGGTGGTCTTGTGGTAGACGATGTCGGCCAACTTGTCGCCGTCGAAGTCCCCCGCGCTGAGCAGGGCCTTGGCGGTGCCCCAGCCGGTGCCGACCCGGGTGGCGGTGGTGCTCAACCAGCCGCCGGACCCGTTGCCCCGCAGCAGGTAGAGGTTGTTGTCCGCGCTGCTGCGGTAGAGCACGTCGGGTTTGCCGTCGCCGTCGAAGTCGCCCGGCGAGACGAGCAGGTTCGCGGCGCTCACGTTCGGGCCGATCAGGGTCGCGGTGGTGCTCAACCAGCCGCCCGAGCCGTTGCCCTTCAGCAGGTACAGGTTCTTGTCGGCGGAGCTGCGGTAGATGATGTCGGGTTTGCCGTCACCGCTGAAGTCCTTGGAGTAGACCATCAGGTCCGCGGCGCTGACATTCGGGCCGATCTTGACCGAGGTGCTCGACACCCAGCCACCCGCGCCGTTGCCGTTGAGCATGTAGAGGTTGCCGTCGGAGGCGCTGCGCCACAGCAGGTCGGGCTTGCCGTCGCCGGAGAAGTCCTTGGCCGCCACCGCCATGTTCGCCGCGGCCAGGCTGGTCCCGATCTGCGTTGGCAGGCTGGTCAGCCAGCCACCCGCGCCGTTGCCCTGCACCATCTGGATGGTGTTGTCGGCGGCCCGGTAGACCACGTCCGGAGCGCCGTCACCACTGAAGTCCTCGAACATCATCGGCAACGCGGCGTCCGCCCAGTTCAGGGGCTCGGCCGAGTTGGCGTAGTAGGTGTAGTAGACCGACGAACACTTGCTGGCCGACTGGTCCTGACAGGTGATGACCTGCTTCGTGTTGCCCCGGGCGTCCTGGAGCTCCTGGGACCAGACCCCGCGCGGGTCGTACGTCAGGTTGCCGTAGCCGCCCACGTCGTACCCGAACTTGGTGGTGTTGCCCAGCCCATCGGTCTGGGCGACCATCCGGCTGCCGTTGACCAGGTCGTAGCTGTAAGAGACCTTCTCGCCCGTCGGCCCGGTGACCGAGACGGTGGAGACGGGCATCGGGATCGCGCTGGCGACACCGTTGACCATGGTTACCGCGACCGGCGCGGTCTGCTTCGACGCCTGGAAGTGCGCGCTGACCTGGTCGGCGGAGAGCTGTGAGCGGTAGAAGGCGACCTCGGCGATCGAGCCGGTGAAGTAGCCGACATCGCGGGCACCACGCCCCGGCCAGGCGCCGGCCCACTTGCCCGCGCCGACGTACACGTTCTGCCCGTCGGCGGTGACCAGCGCGTTGTCGAGCTTGCCGACCGCGACACCATCGAGGTAGAGCGACTGCGTGTTGCTGGCGGCGGAGAGCACCACGTGGTGCCACTTGTCGTCGTTGACCGCGCCACCGCTGGTGATGACCCGGGTCGCGCTTCCGGTCCAGAAACCGCCCCGCAGCTTGCCGTCCGTACCGACGTAGAGCGCCGGGGTCCACATACCGGCGACGGTCGGGTCCGACACCGGGCTGGCCTGATAGCCGTAGAGAACTCCACCGGCGGTGTTACCGGCCGGCATCTTGAACCACATCTCCACCGAATTGGGTCCGGTGGTCGGCGCGTCTTCGGGTGGTAGCTGCAGATAAGACGTCGTGCCGTTGAAGGATGCCGCCCGACTGTCACTGAACGGGCCGGCGACCCCCAGGGTGGCGGAGCTGTAGGTGGCGACACCGCCCTGCACCTCGTTGGCGGCGTCCGTCGCCTCGACGTCCCCGAGCCGCCAGTAGTCGGCCGGCTTGCCGCCGAGCACCGACGCCGCGTAGACGTCACTGCTACCCGAGACGGTGGGCGTGCCCATCGTCCAGACGCCGCCGTTCTCGTCGGTGACCGTGGACACCCGGCCGGAGGTCTTGTCGTAGCCGACCTGGGCGGTGACTCCGCCCGACGGGCGGACCACCTTGGTGAGCACCGGGTGGGCGGTTCGGCCGGAGCTGTGCAGTGCGGTGACCGTGGTGCCGGTGAGCGCCTGGTTGAAGAACGACACCTCGGCGATCGAGCCGGTGAAGTAGGTGGCCCTCGCCGGAGTCACGCCGCTGTTGACGTGGCTTGGCCAGCCGCCGCCGACGAACCCGGCACCGACCAGCACATTCGCCGAGCCGCCGGGGATCTGGGCGATGGTGCCGTCGAGGGTGCCCCGGTCGACCCCGTCCAGGTAGAGCTTCTGGGTGTCCCCGGCGCCGGCCAACACCACGTGGTGCCAGGCGCCGTCGGTGACCGTCATGTTCGTGTTGATCGGCGACGGGAATCCGTTCCAGAACGATCCACGCAGTTTGCCGTCATTGCCGATGTAGATCGACGGGGTGTAGTTGGCCGACGTGGTGCCGTTGGTGATCGCATCGGCCTGGTAGCTGAACAGCACGCCGTTCGGGGTGGTGGTCTTGAACCACATGCTGATCGACTGGTACTGGCCGTCGCTGACCAGGTTTCCGGGCAACTGCACGTGCGAGCTGGTGCCGTTGAAGCCGGCGGTGGTCGCGGTGGAGCCGGGCAGTGCCGCCGCCTGGCCCAGCGCGACGTTGTTGTAGCGGGCGTTGTCCACGCCCGCGTTGCCGAGCACCGAACTCGCCGCCGTGGTGGCGCCGGCAGCCTCGGTCAACCGCCAGTACGAGTACGGCCCGGCGTTCAGTGTCGCGTTGGCGTACTGCGAGGTGCTGTCGTGCTGGTAGGTGGTGCAGGCCGTCGCGCTCGTCGGAGGGCAGACCTTGGCCAGTTGGTCGCTCGTGCCGTAGGTGTACTGCCAGGTCGTCGAGGTGCTCGAGTCACCGGGGACGGCCGGGTCGGTGGACACGGTGGCCGGGTGGACGTACTCCGAGCCGGCCGGGGTGGACCAGGTGACGTAGAGCGACCGGCCGGAGGCGGAGGTCACCTTCGTCGCGTTGGAGCTGGCGTCGTACGTGAACGTCATCGTTCGACCGTTGGCGTCGGTCACGCTCGTGATCTTGAAGACTCCGCTACCGGCCGACTGGGCGAAGACGTAGAGAGAGGCGTCCTTGTCGGTAAGCGTGTAACCGGTGACGGCTCCGCTGACGTCCTTGTTCTCCTTCAGGACGGAGAACCGGCCGGAGGCCGGGGTGAACGTTCCGTCGGCGTTGCGGCCGAGCGCCACGTCCTGGCCGGTCGGGTACGTGATGAGGACCGACTGCACCTGGCCCGCCACGTCGCGCACCTGGGTGGCCCGGGTGTCGAGCATGCTGGACCAGCCGGCGCCGAAGGCGTTGCTACGCCGGGCATCCAGGCTGTTGTAGCTGCGGGTGATGGCCAGCGACGGGCCGACCGTGGCGACGCTGGCGTCCGTGGCCGAGGTGGTGTAGTTGCCGATGCCGGCGTCGTAGCCCTTGCCCGAGTTCTGCGCCAGACTTCCGGTGAGCAGCGGCTGCGGCACCGACGTGGTGAACGCGTACGCCGGGTAGACCGCGCTGGAGCCCGCCTTGTCGTTGACCTGGACGGTGTAGAGGTAGCTCTTGTTCCAGGTCAGCTTGCCCGCTGGAATGGTCCAGCTCGCCGTCGCGACCCAGCCCGAGTTGGCCACCACCGCGCCGGTGCCGGCGTCCGCGACCACGTAGTTGTAGGTGAAACCCTTGTTCGGCCACTTGTCCGGATCGACCGCCCGGGAGTGCAGCTCGGGGGTGAGGGTCTGCACGACCGCGTTGTTGGTCGGGTAGCGGACGTTGACCTGCGGCGCGACGTTGTTGGTGTACGTCAGCTCCAGGTACGGCTTGTAGCTGCCGTCCGAGTAGTTGGCGGCGGTGAACCGCTTCCAGGCCGTCGAATCCGTCTCCGAGGCGGTCAGCGCAAGGCCCTCGTTCATGCCACCGGTCGACCAGTCGTTGAACGTGTCGACGGCGAGCGGCACGGTCACCCATTTGCCGGTGCTCCGGTTGGGCGGGTTGTTGGTGCAGGCCGGGTAGTTGTCGGTGATGGTCAGCGAACCGATCGAGGAAGAGATGGTCGGCCCGGGGTGCGCGGCGCTTGTCAGGCCGGCGACCGTCCACGCCTGCGTCACCCGGTGCACGTCGAACGCCTTGTGCGAGGTGCAGTTGAAGGACCAGGTGTGGTAGAGGCGCAGCTTGGCGGCGCTGAACCGCTTGCCGGCGAGGCCATCGCTGGCGAACTCGTCGAAGTGGATGAACGAGCGCGCCTTCACCGCACCGTCGTACGTGCCGACGGGCAGGTTGTCGCCGTTGTGATTGGTGGTCTCGCTGTCGTTGTCCACGTACACGTCGCCCGTCGTGCCGGTGGTCGCGGTGGGGTCCACCCGCACCGGATACTGGCGGGCCGGGTCGCGCAGCCAGGCCGGGTCGGCCACGACCTTGAGCGCGGGTGCACCAGCGAGCGTGATGATCTCGAAGGTCACCGCGTCGGATTCGGCCGGCGCGCCGGACCTCGGGTCGACCTTGGAGTCCTGCATGGAGCCGTGCGGAAACCAGGCCACCGCCGTGCCAGCGGCATTGAGCAATTCCACCGATCCCGCGTCGGTGAGCCGAGGGGTCAGGCCAGTGAGTCGCAGCGGGAACACCCACGTGGAGGCCGCTTCCGGCGAGCGCAGCACCAGGGTTTCCTTGATGCCGGCGTCGAAGGTGGTCAGCTCCAGGTCGGTGTCCGGCAGAACATCCCGGTAACGAGCGGTCGGGCCGGTCACCTCGGGCACGTTGACGGTGCCGCCCTCAAGCCGGTAACCGACGCTCTCGCCGCCGGGCAGGGTGAGCTGGGCGAGGTCGCCGTCCGTGGCTGAGTTGGCGGCGCGCCCGGACGCCCCCGAAGTCCCGCCGGCGACCGACACACCGAGCCGGTTCGCCGTGACGTGCAGGCGGCCGTCGGAGCGGCGGGCGAGATTCGAGTCGATCTTCTGCCAAGTGCCGTCCGACGCGCGGTAGTTGACCGGACGGTTGTAGGTGCGCTTGGTGATGGAGCCGTCGGCGTTCGCGAAGATGTCCGAGCGCGCGCTCGACTTGCGGGCATCCCGCGTGCTGGTGCGGGCGTCGAAGCCCGGCTCGGCCGCATCCGTCACCTCGGGCGTGGTGGCGATCCGGTGCGGCTGGTACGCCTCAAGGGTGCCGGGCGCGGGCTGGGGTGCCCGCCCTGCGCCGGTGCCGGCGTCGGTCGCCGAAGCCGGCACGTGCGGATCAACCGTGACCGGCTTTCCCCTCTGCTGCACGGGAAGGCCCACGAACGCCGCGGTCGCCGACCAGGCGGGACGCTGCGCGAACCAGGTGAGCCACGTGAGTGGGAACTCACCACCCGGCCGCACCACGTCGGCCGGTATGGCGACGGTCAGCCCGAAGACAACGGCGACCACGAATGCGACACGGCGTGGCCCACTGGTAACGGATCGGCGCATGGCCGGTCCCCTCCCCCGCGAAGTGAAATTACCAACGCGGAGTGTGATCTCTCATCGATCTTCGGCACAAGATGTCCGAACGGCCAATCCTGAGAGAAACCTTGGAGTCTCAGTCCCTGTTGGAGGCGAGGGCCGAGACCACGTCCCGGGCCTTACGCTGCACCGATTCCGAGTTGGCGTCCTGCTCGACCACCACGTTCGGGCCCGGCGTCGCGGCACCGAAGGCGATGAATTTCGCAGCGGGGAACCGCGCGGCGGTGGGACCCACCGCCTGCACCGGAGCATCGCCGACGGCGAAGATCACCCCACAGCGGCTCTGCACCAGGCTGGCGAGGAACGTCTCGGCGTTCTCGCCGGTCTGCGGGCCGTCAACTTCGAGGAACTGCACCTTGACCTGCGTCGCGATCGAGGCCTCCTGCATGCCCGTCCACACCGGACGAGCCTCCGGAGCGGCGACGCCCGCCGCGCCGGTGAGCAGGCACGCCGTCTCGGCCCGGTACTCGCGCTGGCGCGGCTCCGGCTCGGCCTGGGGCCACAGCGCCCAGCCGACGACCACCGCGATCAGACCGGCCGCCGCGAGCAGCCACCACCCAGACTGAGCCCGCAGCCACTGTACGACCGCCGTGTCGCGTCGCGGTCGTTGCGCGTCGCGGGCTCGTCGACCCACCCCACCACCAAGCACGGGCGCACCATACTCGGCCGACGCCACCGCTGGGTGCCGCAGCGGCCAGACCGGGTGCCGTCAGCTCACCTCGCTGGTCCCATCATGTCGGCGGGTCAGCTCGAAATCGTCAGTTGGGCCGCCGGTGGTTGTCGTGGAAGCACCCCCGGTGGGCGGAACGGGATGCGCCACGGCGACCCCCGAGGCTGTCTGGCCCGGCACTGCGGGAGACGCCGCCGCTGGGGCGTGCACCCCACCGTGGACCGGCCCGGCCGGCCGAGAGAGCGGGTCCGGGTGGGCGGGCGGGGCGCACTGGCGCGTCAGCCAGTCCAACCCGCGCCGCCGGGCGACGACGGTCAGCCGGTCACCGGCGAAGATCACCTGCCGGGGATCGAGATCCTTCCACCAGATCGTCTTGGCACCGCCGGCCGGGGTACGGGCGATGAGCCGGACCTGCCCGTCCCGGTTGACCACGTCCAGCGGCCGGCCGTCCAGCTCGGAGCCGGGAGCGACCGGCACCTCGGCGACCGGCAGCGCATGCCGGTCGACCGGGATCGTGGTGATCACGGCGCGTTCGGTGAGCGCCCCGATGAAGGCCGGGGCAGCCAGGTAGGAGACCGACCGGGACACCCCGAGCGCGAAGGTTTCCTCCACCCGTTCGGCGAAGTCGCCGTCGAAGAGCCGAAGCACCACCCGTAGGTCGGCACGGAGATCGCGGGCAGCGAGCGCCGCCTCCAGGTTGGCCACGTCGTCGGTGGACGCCACCACCAGCGCCTGGCAGTCGGCCACCGACGCGGAGACCAGCGTCTCCGGCAAGGCGGCGTCGCCGACGATCAGCGGCACCTCCAGTTGGCGGGCCAGGGCAGCGCCGCGCGGCTCCGGGTCCTTGTCGATCGCGACAACCTCGACGTCGTACTCGCGCAGCTGCGCCACCACCCGCGTGCCGACGTTGCCCAGGCCGATCACCACCACGTGCCCGACCCGCGCGGGCTGCAACCGGCCGGTATGCAGGGCCAGCCGGGCGTTGACGATGCCGTCGACCACGACCGCGGTGATCAGCGGGATCAGCGCCAACCCGGCCAGGTTGAGCACCACCTGCATGATCTGCGCGCTGGCCGCCTTGTGCGTGTCCGGATCCGCGCCGCTGAGCGTGGTGACAAGCGTCAGGTAGAGCGCCTCGGCCGGGGAGACACCCTCGGCCCGAGAGATCAACGCCCCCAGTACCGCGATCACCGCGAGCACCAGCATCACCGCAACGCCGATCTTGCGGGTGGCGAAGCCGCGTACGGCACGCAGCAGCACCTCCATCGGGCGGCGCCGACGGCGGGCCCGGACCAGCTTGCGGGCGGCGACCTCGGTCCCTGGCGGCTGACCGGTCGCCTCGGCGAGCACCAGGTCGGCGCCGGCCTGTTCGGCCGGCAGCAACTCCACCCCTTGCGCCACGCTGACGTGCGCCAACGCGCAGACCACGTCCTGCGGTCGGACATCGGCTCGCCGCGCCACCCGCAGCGTCTTGTCCCGATGTTGGAAGGAGCTGGGGTCGACCTCGTTGAGCGCGGCGGCCACGAACGCCGGCGCGGCCATCTCGGCGTCGGACAGCACCTCGACCGGCGCCTTGAGCAGCTTGCGCACACCGTCGGCGAGAGTGCCGTTGAACATCCGCAGCACCTGACGGACCCGGTGGTCGACCGCCTGGGCGCAGAGCGCGGCGTGCAGGTTGCCCACGTCGTCCTGGTGCAGCAGCGCCAGCCCGGTCGCCCCGGCCAGGCCGGCGGCCTCGAAGGTCGCCACGTCCAGTCGGTCCGAGCGGACCACCCGGACCCCACGCAGCCCGGCCACGTCCGGGCCGTTGCTGCGGTAGCGCTCGGGCACCACCACTGTCACCCGGGCCCCACCCGCCGGCAGCTCGGATTCGAGCAGCGCCCGGGCCACGTAGTAGGCGAGCGCGTCCTTCCCGCAGATCACGTAGTGCGGGCGTGGATCACCGACGGCCCGCAGTCGCCAGTTCCACTCGACCGCCCGTCGCGCCCGGTCCCGCCACGGCTCCGCCATGCCCGGATCGTAATCAGCACAGCCACGGTGGGCGACCCCGTCCGGATCATCCCGGGACCAGGCATGCCCGCCCCGGCGACGGGTAGAGCAGCGACATGCAGACTTTCCTCCCGTACCCGGACTTCCTGGCCAGTGCTCGCACGCTGGACCAGAAGCGGCTGGGCAAGCAGCGGGTGGAGGCCATCCAGGTGCTGCGCGGGCTCACCCGACCCGGGTACGGCTGGCGTAACCACCCGGCCGTGAAGATGTGGGCCGGGTACGAGGAGGCGCTCGTCCGCTACGGGCTGGACATGTGCGCGGTCTGGACCGAACCGGGGCGGGCCGACACCTGTGCCACCACGATGACAGTCGACCTCGCCGCCGCCTGCGGGGCCGGCGTGATACGCACCCAGGACGAGCTGGCCCGCGCCGGTGAGCTGCCCCCGTGGCTGGGCCGCGACGACCTGCACCTGAGCCACCGCTCGTCGCTGCTGCGCAAGGACCCGACGCACTACCGCCCCCATTTCGGCGACGACGTGCCAGCGGACCTGGAGTACGTCTGGCCCGCCTCGGACCGCCCCCGCCGCTGCTTACCAGCCGACTGAGCCGAGGTGGGGCAGACTGGGCCCATGGCGCTGGCGCTGTCGCAAGTGGTAGGTCGACTGATCGGCGTACGGCAGCATCAGGTGGACCCGGGCGGTGGTGGCGCGGCCCGCGTGCCGCGACCGACCACGGCGCTCGTGGTGGGCGGTGGCATCGCCGGCATGTCGGCGGCGGTGGTGCTGGCCGAACGGGGTGTGGCGGTCACCGTGCTGGAGGCGGCGCCGACGCTCGGCGGTCGACTGGGCGCCTGGCCGGAGGCGCTCGCCGACGGCAGCCAACGCAACGAGCACGGCTTCCACGCGTTCTTCCGGCAGTACTACAACTGGCGGTCCATCCTCCGCCGAATCGACCCTGACCTGGGCTTCCTCAAGCCCATTCCGGGCTATCCGATTCTCAGCGAGCAGTGGCCGACCGAGGAGTTCGGCAAGTTGCCGCCCGCGCCGCCGGCGAACCTGCTGGCTCTGCTGTTGCGCAGCCCCAGCCTGCGCCTGGCGGACCTGCGGCTGATGGACCGGGACGCCGCGCTGCCGCTGCTCAGCTACGACCCGGTGCGCACCTACGCGGACCTGGACGACACCACCGCCGACGAGCTGCTGGCGTCGCTGCGACTGCCGGACCGGGCACGGGCGATGCTGTTCGAGGTCTTCTCGCACTCGTTCTTCAACCACGAGGCGGAGATGTCGGCGGCCGAGATGGTCGCCCAGTTCCACTTCTACCTGCTCGGCAACCCGGAAGGGCTGGCCTTCGACTGCCCCGACGAGGACTACGCCACGGCGATCTGGGAGCCACTCACCCGGCACGTGGAGAAGCACGGCGGCCGGGTCCGCACCAACTGCGCCGCCGTCGAGGTGCGCCACGACGCCGAGGGCTGGCGGGTGACGACCGCCGACGGCGACAGCCATCCGGCGGGGCACGTCGTGCTCGCCGTCGACCCGCCGGCGCTCGCCGCGCTGGTCACGGCCTCGCCGCACCTGGCCAAGCGGGCACCCGAGCTGGCAGCGCGAATGCCGGCCTTCGGCACCCCCGGCCCGCCGTACGCGGTGGCCCGCTACTGGTGTGCCGGGGACGTGGCCGCCGAGCGGGCGGTGTTCAGCGGCGTGTCCCGCCAGCCCACTCTGGACTCGGTGACGCTCTACCACCGGCTGGAGAACGAGCCGCGGCGCTGGGCGCAGCAGACCGCCGGGTCGGTCATCGAGCTGCACGCGTATGCCTGCGAGCCCGGCGTGCCGGCCGAGGAGCTGGCCGAGCGGATGCGCCGCGAGCTGGTCGCGCTCTGGCCAGAGGCCGGCGACCTGCGGGTCCGCGAACTGCGGGCCCGGGTCGAGGCGCAGGCGCCGGCCTTCACGCCGGGCAGCCACGCCTGGCGACCGGGGGTACGCACCGACGCGCCCGGCCTCTACCTGGCCGGCGACGGCATCGCCACGGACTTCCCGAGCGCGTTGATGGAGCGCTCCGCCGCGACCGGGATCATCGCCGCGAACCACATCCTGCGTGCCGAGGGCGGCGCGGCCGAGCCGGTGCGCTCGATCCGACCGCGCGGGCTGCTGGCCGGTCGCGGCAGGCCAAATCGACAAAACACCACATAAGCCACGGTACGCTGCCGTACGCTCGAATGATCAACCGTCGATCAGCCGGGCGGGAGGGCAGCGGGAGATGTCACCACTGCACCGCGCCGGCGCGGAGAACGGTTCGTCGATCGACGAGATCGGCCGCGACGACACGTACCCGCTGATCCGCGACGAGCGCGCCTGCATCGTCACCGCGCTGCGGCTGGGTTGGTGGATGGCGGACGCCTACCACCACGGGCAACACGCGGAGCCCCGCGCCTTCGTCGAGACCCGCCCGGCCGTGCCGCCGGCCAAACTCTCCAACCTCACCGAGATGTCTGTCCACCGGCGAATGCGGATGTACCTCGACGGGGTGGACGTCGCCCTGGCCCAGATCGCCGACCTCACCCGGCACACCGGGCCGGCACCCGACACCTCGGCCGCCCGAGCCCTGCTTCCCGACCTGGGTCAGCCCGACCCCGCGGACCCGGTGCCGCTGCTGCTCGCCCTCGACGACCTCAACGTGGAAGTGCTGCGCTGGGCGATGGCCGCCAACCACCGGGTCGGGCTGGCCTACCGACTGGGCCGATCCATGGCCGACACCGTCCGAGCCGGCGATGTCACCCAGTTACTACGGCAGTTCGGTGGCCGACAGATCCAGATCAGCAGATGGTTGGACGAGCTGGCCAGCGTGCTGCCGCCGTACTCGGCCGCAGTGGTGCGCCGGTCGATGACCGCCTGGGCGAGCGCTGTCGACCGCGCCGGCCACGGGGACCAGACCGAGCCGGCGCCCGCCGCACTGAGCCGGGCTCTACGCGGCCAGGGCGACCTCTGGCGCGACGTGCTCACCGGCGGCCTGCACCCGCGCGACCTGCTCGACGAGGAGGACTACGCGGTGATCGCCAGAAACCTGATCATCCGGGACCGGCGACTGGTGGCGCAGGCGGCACGGGGCATCTTCTGGCCGGTGCTCGTACCCCTGCTGTTGGTGCTCTTCGCGGTCGTCGGAGTGAGTGCCGCCGCAGCCGCCGGCTCACCGACCACCCGGGCCACCGTCGCACTGGTGGGCCTCGGCGCCGGGCTGGCCGCGATCTGGCGGTCGGTCTCCGGGCCCGCGCTGGCCGTCGCCGGTGAGGTCAACCGGCCCCTGCTGGACAGCGAACTCACCGCCCGGATGGCCCTGCGGCTGAACCGGCCGCTGACCACCGCCCAGGCTACGGCGAAAGCAGCCCCCCGCACCCGTCGGCAGCGGCGGCCCGACGAGGCCGGCCGATCGAAATACGTTGCCCCTGTCTCCCCCGTCGACCTACCGTGAGCGCGCAAGGTCAACCACCACCGCAGGAGCAGCTCATGACGATGTCGCACGTCACCACCGTGCCGTCGACGCTGCCCGGCGACGGTTACCGAGCGGAAGGTCCCCGGGCGGGCCGGCCCGACTGACGCGTACCCGTACGCGCCGAGCCGCCCCGTCCGACAGCCGGACCGGGCGGCTTCTTGCTGTCCGTCATCTCAGGAAAGGAGTCCCGGTGGACGCCGTCCTCGTCATCAACGCCGACCTCGGCCCGCTGCACCGGGTCACCGTCCAACACGCCGTACGGATGCTCTGCCGTCGGGTGGCCGAGATCCACGAGGCCGAGCCGGACCAGGTCATCGGAGTCTTCCCGATGCCCCGGGTGGTGCGGCTGGTCCGCTTCGTGGTCACCCGGTGGAGGTTCAACTCCGGGCCGACCTGGTCGCGGGCCGGTGTGCTGCGCCGCGACGACAGGTGCTGCGCGTACTGCGGCGGGTCGGCCTCCACCATCGACCACATCCTGCCCCGCTCGCGCGGCGGCCGGAACACCTGGCGGAACACCACCGCCGCCTGCTACGCGTGCAACCAGCGCAAGGGCGACCGGACGCCCGCGGAGGCGGGCATGCCGCTGCGCCGGGAGCCGGTGAACCCGGGCTGGGGGGCGCTGGCCGGGCGGTGACGGACCGGCCGGCGGGAACGGGGGGTCGCGTCCGGGGTACGTCCCGGGCGCGGCATCCCGCCGGCCCCCGAGTCAGGCAGTGCGCTCCTTGACCTGCGATTTCAGGCTGCCGTTGGGGCAGTGCACCCGGATCTCGCTGCGGTACTCGGTGGAGGTCAACTCGACCACGATCTGCTTCGCCGGGCCCGGGTCGTACGCCTCGACCCGGAACTCGGGCGCCAGCCGCACCGTTAGCACCTCGACCGACTTCCCCACGCAGCGAGCGGTGACCGTGCCGCCGCGTGCGTCCACTGGTGTGCCCGTGGCGGGGGTAGGCGTCGGCGCGGCACTGGTCGGGGTCGCGCCTGGAGTGGTGGCCGTCGGGCCCGGGGCGGTCGGGGCGGCGCTCCGGGTAGCGGGTGCGGTCTTCCTGTTCGGCGGCACAGCGGATGGTGCGGGGTCTGCCCCGCCGATCGGCTCCTCGGTGCGGGGCATCCCCACCGTGGTGGTGCCCGGGCCGCTTCCGGTCGGCGAAGCGCCCGGCCCCTGTCGACGGTTGCTGAGGTCACCGAGCGGCCCGGCCAGCGCCACCGCGACAATCACGGCGCCGCCGACAGCCAGGATGGCTCGCCGCCGACGCCAGGGGTGACGCCTCATCGACTGCGCCGAACCGCCGGTCGCGGCGTTGGTTGGCTCGGCGACGTCTGCCGACGGTTCGGCGACTGTCGCGGCTGCCTCCGGCGCGGATCCGCCAGCGGCGACTGTCGCGGCTGCCTCCGGCGCGGCTCCGCCAGCGGCGGCGAGCAGGATGCGGGCCGCGTCGGCGGCCGGCGGCCGGTCGGCGGGGTCGCCGGCCAGGCACCAGCGGTAGAGCCGGTGCACCTCGGGCGGCACACCGTCGATCGGGGGCAGCGGATCCGGCTCGACGTGCGTGTGTGCCCGGAGCATCCCGGTCTGCGCCTCGGCGGGCCAGGGCAGCCGGCCGGTAAGCACCCGGTGCAGCAGCAGGCCGAGCGCGTACACGTCACTGGCCGGCAGCACCTCGCCGGCCTGCAACCGCTCCGGCGCCAGGTACGCCGGCGTACCCAGCAGCCGCCCCTCGAAGTCGATCTCCGGCGCGCCGGCGGCCGCTGCGATGCCGAAGTCGAGCACCTTCGCGCCGGCCGGCGTGAGCATCACGTTGCTCGGTTTGATGTCGCGGTGCACCAACCCCTGCTCGTGCGCGGCGGCGAGCGCGGAGGCCACCTCGGCGCACACCCGCAGGCTGGCGCGCGCCGGCAACGGCCCGGCCGCCAACCGGTGTTCGAGGGTGTGACCGCCGAGCAACTCCATCACCACGAACGGAACCTCGGCACCGTCCAGCGTCGACTCGCCGTAGTCGTAGACGCTTGTGAGGTGTGGGTGCGACAGCCGGGCCGCGGCCTTGGCCTCGCCCCGGATCCGCTGACGGGCATTGGTGTCCGTGGCGACCAGCACCTTCACCGCCACGTCCCGTTCGAGCACCTCGTCGTACGCCCGGTGCACGGCCGACATTCCGCCACTGCCGAGGCGCTCCAGGAGCCGGTAGCGGCCCGCGAGCAACTGATCACGCTGCACGACGGACAGCCTGCCGTACCGACCTGGGAGCGGATGACTCGGGATCGAGGTATTGCAATGGGTGCGACACTCGCCGGCCGGGGAGCACCTCTGGTCACTCGTCGGTCGGTGGCCGCCAGGCGAAGCGGGGCTGCCGACGTTCGGTGATCGCGGCGACCCCTTCCCGGGCCTCGCCGGTGGACGTCACCTTCCGGTGCCACCAGGCGATCCGGGCGGGCTCGGCCCGATCGTCGATGATCTCCTTCGCGGCGGCGATGCTCAGCGGCGACCGCTGGGCGATCGTCGCGGTCAACTCGTCCACCCGTACGGCGAGCCGGTCGGCCGGCAGCACCTCGTCGACCAGGCCGATCCGCAGGGCGCGCTCGGCGTCGATCAGCTCGGCGGTGAACAGCAGATGCTTGGCGGCGGATGGGCCGACCAGCCGGGCCAGCCGGCGCGTCGTCGGTGCCGGATAGACCAGGCCCAGCCGAGCCGGCGGTACGCCGAAACGGGCGTCGTCGGCAGCGATCCGCAGGTCGCAGGCGACGGCGAGCTGAGCACCACCCCCGACGCAGGCACCTCGGATGGCCGCGACGGTCGGCTTGGCGAACCGGGCCAGCCGTTCCTCGGCGGCTGTCGCGATGCTGGCGTCACCGGCGTCCAGCAGCTCGGCCAGGTCACCGAGGTCGGCACCCGCGCAGAAGGCGTCGCCCGCGCCGGTGAGCACCAACGCCCGTACGTCGGGGTCGGGCTCCAGGCGGTCGAGCAGTTCGGGGAGCTGACGCCACATGGCGGCGGTCATCGCGTTGCGCCGGGCCGGGTTGCGTATCACCACGGTCGCGACCGGCCCGGCCACCTCCACGGTCAACTCCGCGTCCGACACGTCCGCTCCCTCCCGCGCCACCTGAGCGACGCCGCCAATCTGCCGAGCAATCTTGGACAGTTTCCGTTAGCGCGTAACGGAAACTGTCCAAGATTGCCAGAAACAGCTCCCACCGACTCCGTCCGGGTGTGGTGGCGGGGGTGGGGGTGAGTGGGGGAACCGATGGTTGGGGTT
The DNA here is from genome assembly GCF_000718555.1 of Micromonospora chokoriensis. Taxonomy (GTDB): domain Bacteria; phylum Actinomycetota; class Actinomycetes; order Mycobacteriales; family Micromonosporaceae; genus Micromonospora; species Micromonospora chokoriensis_B. Next base: position 229,410 of record NZ_JOAN01000015.1, on the reverse strand, counting down.
GCGCGTCCGACGGAGATGAGACCCGCATCGACGACCGCCGTCACGATCGCGCTCCTGGCCGCGCTCGCGACCGGTTGCACAACCGTCGACCGAGCCCCCACCACCCCGACCCAGCCTCCGGTCACCACCGTTACCGGCCCGGCCACTACAGCTACCGGCCCGTCCGGCACGGCCACCTTGCTGCCGACCACCGCCCCCACCGTTAGCCCCGAGGCCAGCGGTGTGGCACCTCGAGTGACCTTGCGGGGCTCCGGCGGCTTCGCCGGGCGTGGTGACTCCATCGTCGTCGAGCCGGACGGCCAGTGGACCGTGACGGACCGGGCCGGCAGTCGGCGCACCGGCCGGCTCACCCCTGCCGATCAGGGCATCCTGGCGGGACTGGCCGCCGATCCCCGGCTTCCCACCGAGGCGCGGCTGCCGACCACCGCGACCACCTGCGCGGACGTGATGCACTACCGCCTCACCGTGGGCAGCAACGAAACCGGGTACGCCGACTGCCCGGCCGAAGGGCCCCCGCCGCCAGCCACCCAAGCGGTGGTCAAGCTGCTGCTGCGCGCCACCAACACTTACGGCAGGTAGTCCGGGGGCAGGCCGGTGCCCCGCAGCTCCGGCGGAAGGTGGGCCACGTCGTTGACCGCGATCAGGCTCGGCGGGCCGGCCGCGCTGTACCGGATGACGGTCAGCCCCGCGTTGTGCGAGTTCAAGCCCAGCCAGCGCCGCTCCGGCGCGTCGAGGGCGTGCCGCACCAGCCAGGCGATCAGGAAGCTGTGCGTCACGACCAGCTCGCGGACCGGCTCGCCGCCGGCCGGCCCCTCGCCCACCGGGCCGGCGAATCGCCGTACCGCGTCCGCTGTCACTCGCGGCCCGTCGACCCGCTCGGCCGCCGAGAACTGCGCCAGGAAATCGGCGTACGCGGGCGGCAGGCCAGCCGGATCCGTGTCATGTGGGAGGTGGTCACCGGCCAACTCCGTCTCGTACACCGGAACCTCGGGCAGCGACTTGACGATCAGCTCGGCGGTCTGCGCGGCCCGGCGCAGCGGCCCGTGATGGACGGCGGCGAACCGGCGGCCCCGCAGTCGTTCGCCGAGCAGGGTGGCCTGCCGTCGGCCGCGCTCGGACAGGCCGGTATCCGGTTCCCCGGCATCGGGCCCACTCAGCTCGGACAGATCCTGCTCGGCGTGTCGAGTCAGGTACAGCAACCGGGTCACCATGCCGCCCACCTCAACACACCGGGAGGTACGGATTCGACCCCGCACCTCCCGGTCCCGCGGCCCGGTGCCCCTACGCCCGGGGGAACATCTGGCCGATGCGAATCCGGTTGCCGAACGGGTCCCGGATGCCGAAGTCGATCCCGTACGGACGCTCGGTCGGCTCGTCGGTGATCTCGACGCCTTTAGCCACGAGGTCCTCGTACGTCTTGTGGGCGTCGTCTGTGGTCATGAAGAGGTACCCACCGAGTGCACCCTTGGTGAGCAACTCCCGGACCTGCTCGGCGGTGGCCGGGTCCAGCGCCGGTGGGCCCGGCTTCTCCAACAGGATCTCGCGCTCCGGGTCGCCCGGCAGGTTGACCGTAAGCCACCGCATGAAACCGAGGTCCTGGTCGGTGTTGACCTCCATACCGAGCTTGTTGACGTAGAAGTCAAGCGCGGCGTCCTGGTCGAGGACGTAGATCTGGGAACGGCTGATCGCGTTCATCGTCATGCCCATGACGCTAGAGGTCGACGGTGACCTGCTGCTTATCCAAAACTGCTGGGTCGGGTCCAGGCTTTGGCGAAGCACGACGGCACATTGGCCGGCGCGACGCGGTGCCGCCGAAAGTCCGACGGTGACGCACCGACGATCTGCCGGAACGTCCGACTGAACGTACCCAGGCTGCCGAAACCGACGGCGTAGCAGATGTCCGTTACATCCCGGTCGGTCTCCACCAGCAACGCCATCGCCCGCTCCACCCGGCGGCGTTGCAGGTAGCGGTGCGGGGTCTCACCGAAGGTGGCCCGAAAGGTACGGATGAAGTGCGCCTCGGAGACGTGCGCGATCCGGGCCAGCGCGGGGATGTCCAGCGGCTCGGCGTACGCCCGGTCCATGGCGTCCCGGGCACGCAGCATCGCCCGGTTCGACTCCTCCACCGCGCGACTCATCGGCCCCCGCCTCGCTCCGCTCGTTGCCAGGCCCCAGGCTATCGGGCAGACCCACCCGAGGCCGGCCGCCGTCACTCTGGGCGGACCCGCGTTGTTCCTCGCTGGGCACCCTATTCGAGTACGTGGTGTCGCCGCTGCCCTCGCTAACAGGGCGGGTCGGGGACGCGCTGCCGGGGCCTACGCCGCTGATCGTGAGATCAATCCACTTTAATCCGAATATGCCTATTTGCTACTGAAACCTCCCTCCAGGCGCGAATCGGTCGAATACGCTACGACTCGCCCTTGATGACAACAAGTAACTAGTAAGTGGCTCTGGGTGCATCCAGGGTGGCTCTGGAGGGGTCATGAGCAACAACCGACGGCTGCGGCGAAAGCTGCAGCATGCCCGCGCCGCTTCAGGGCTGAGTTCGGCCCTGCTGGTAGTCGGCATGACGGGTGGACCCGCCGCCGCAGCGCAACCCGTGGAAGCGAAACCGTCCACCCAGGGCGTGCACCTCGGTACACCCGGTCCGCTCGGCCAGTACGGCGGGTTGCCGTCGTACTGGTTGACCGCCCACCAAGACGGCGGATCCGACGGCCCGCCGGACTACGGCCCGCAGGGCTGGCAGGGCCCTTGGGGTGGGCACGACGATGGTCATCGGCCGGACCATGGCTCCAAGGGCAAGCAAGGCCCCCAGGGCGCACAAGGCGACGCGGGTGCTCAAGGTGCGCAGGGCAGCCAGGGCGACGCAGGCGCACAAGGCACACAAGGTGCCACGGGCGCTCAAGGTGCCCAGGGCAGCCAAGGCGAAGCTGGCACCCCCGGCGTACAGGGCGCTCAAGGCTTCCAGGGCGACACGGGCGCTCAAGGTGCCACGGGCGCACAAGGCTCACAGGGCGACACGGGCGCACAAGGCGCGCAAGGTTTCCAGGGCGACGCAGGCGCACAAGGCGCACAAGGTGCCACGGGCGCTCAAGGTGCCCAGGGCAGCCAAGGCGACGCGCAGCCAAGGCGACGCAGGCGCACAAGGTGCCACGGGCACTCAAGGTGCCACGGGCGCACAAGGCTCACAGGGCGACACGGGCGCGCAAGGCGCCACGGGCGCACAAGGCTCACAGGGCGACACGGGCGCGCAAGGTGCCACGGGCGCGCAAGGTGCCACGGGCGCGCAAGGTGCCACGGGCGCGCAAGGTGCCACGGGCGCACAAGGCTCACAGGGCGACACGGGCGCGCAAGGCGCACAAGGCTTCCAGGGCGCACAGGGCGACGCAGGCGCACAGGGGGCACAAGGTGCCACGGGCGCTCAAGGTGCCCAGGGCAGCCAAGGCGACACCGGCGCACAAGGCGCGCAGGGCGACGCAGGCGCTCAAGGTGCCACGGGCGCTCAAGGTGCCACGGGCGCTCAAGGTGCCACGGGCGCTCAAGGTGCCACCGGCGCACAAGGTGCCACCGGCGCACAAGGTGCCACCGGCGCACAAGGCGCGCAAGGCTTCCAGGGCGACGCAGGCGCACAAGGTGCCACGGGCACTCAAGGTGCCCAGGGCGCTCAAGGTGCCCAGGGCAGCCAAGGCGACGCAGGCGCACAAGGTGCCACGGGCGCACAAGGTGCCACGGGCGCACAAGGTGCCCAGGGCAGCCAAGGCGACGCAGGCGCACAAGGCGCACAAGGCTTCCAGGGCGACGCAGGCGCACAAGGTGCCACCGGCGCACAAGGTGCCACCGGCGCACAAGGTGCCACCGGCGCACAAGGTGCCACCGGCGCACAAGGTGCCACCGGCGCACAAGGCGCACAAGGCTTCCAGGGCGACACAGGCGCACAAGGCGCCACCGGCGCTCAAGGTGCCCAGGGCAGCCAAGGCGACACCGGCGCACAAGGCGCACAAGGCTTCCAGGGCGACACGGGCGCACAAGGCGCCACGGGCGCACAAGGCGCCACGGGCGCACAAGGCGCCACGGGCGCACAAGGTTTCCAAGGCGCTCAAGGATTCCAAGGCGCTCAAGGTGACGCCGGCGTTCAGGGCGCCCAGGGCGCCCAGGGCTTGCAAGGCGCACAAGGACCGCAGGGCACCACGGGTGCCCAGGGCACCCAGGGCGCGCAGGGCGCGGCGGGCAACGGAATCGAGTCCGCCTACATTCAGGGCCCGCTGACCGTGATCGCGGACACCCCCGTCAACTTCGGGTGCAATGCCGGGGACATCGCTGTCGGAACTGGATATCAGCTCTCGGGCGCGGGTGTTAACCCGGTGCTGATCCAGCCCCTCTCCACCAGCGGCTACCAGTTCACCTTCACCGGTGGAGGCGCCGACATCTGGGTGTCCTGCATATCGCCCACCATCCCAGTCTTGATCGGGCTCGCAGCCGCCACGTCGGGTCGGGCGACGGCCCCCGGTAGCGATTCCAGCCGGCCGAACAGCGAGTCGGACCGCCCCGTTACCGCCAAGGAGGAGAAATGAGCGTGCGTCAGATATTCGGGTCACTCGCCTGTGGTGCGGTCCTACTGACCGGAGTCGCGGCATGCAGCGAGAAGCCTGCCGATAAGCCGCAGGCGAGCAGCTCAGGCGACAGCGACAAGGCGAGCGGCGGCGCCAATACCGAACCCACGCCCGCGGAGCTGCTGCAACTCGGTGTCGAGCAGGGCCAAGCCGGTAACTTCGACGCGGCGAAGGTCACCTTCGAGAAGCTGGTGGCCGCCGAGTCCACCAACAAGTTCGCCTGGTTCAACCTGGGCTTCATCGCCCAGTCGCGCAACGAGGCCGACGAGGCGATCAGCAGTTACGACAAGGCACTGGCGGCCGACGCCAACTACAAGCCAGCCCTTTACAACAAGGCGATTGCACTGGAAAGCAAGGCTCCGACGACGGCGATCGAGATCTACCGCAAGGTCGTGTCCATCGACAACAAGTCGTCGACCGCTTACCTCCGATTGGGCATGCTGCTGTCCCAATCCGGCGACGACACGGCAGCGCGGGACGCCTTCAAGGCAGCGATCCGGCTGGACAAGGGGCTCACCTCAGCCGTACCGGCGAAGTACCGCACCTCCTCGACTCCGGCGGGTAGGTGATCGCCTCAATGCGTACACCACGCGTAACGGTCTTCACGGGAAGCAACCGCACCCGCTTCATCGACGAATGTTTCCAGACGCTGCTTGCACAGACCTTCACCGACTGGGAATGGGTCGTCGTTCTGAACCAGGGGTCTCGCTGGCGGCCCGAGAAGCACGACGATCGGATCCGCCTCATTGTCCAGGACAACCTCAACGGCATTGGCGCCGTGAAGGGGTACGCCTGCGCCGAGGCTGCCGGGGACATCCTGGTCGAGCTTGATGACGACGACCTGCTCAGCAGCGACTGTCTGCAAGAGATCGTCGACGCCTTCGACTCCAACCCGGAGGTCGGGTTCGTCTACAGCGACACCGCGCAGATTCAGGAGGACGGCCGCCGCTGCGAAGACCGTTTCGCGAGTTCATTCGGCTGGCGGCACTACGACGACAAGGTGGACGGCCGGGAGGTGCTGGTCTGCCGGGCGATGCCGCCGACGCCGCACAACGTGAGCTACATCTGGTACGCACCGAACCATGTACGGGCCTTCCGCCGGGACATCTACGAAAAGGTCGGCGGTTACGACGATTCGCTCGATGTCGCGGACGACGCCGATCTTATGGCTCGGATGTACCAGGTGAGCGAGTTCCATCACATAGAGAAGTGCCTGTACCTGCAGCGCATGCATGCCAAGAACACTCAACGCATTCCGGATATGAATGCCCGAATCCAGCAGCGTACGGTGGAAATCTACGACCGAAACATTCAACAGAATGCGCTGGCTTGGTCGCGGCGGCAGGGACTCCTGGCGCTCGACCTGGGTGCCGCCCACAACAAGCCGGAGGGCTACCTCGGTCTGGACTACCACGACGGCGCGGGCGTCGACATGGTCTGCGACATAACAAAAGGAGTCGACCTGCCGGACAGCAGCGTCGGAGTCATCAGGGCCGCGGATTTCCTGGAGCACATCCCGGATAAGATCGCACTGTTCAACGAGTTGTATCGACTGCTCGCGCCGAACGGGATGCTGTTGTCGCTGACACCCAGCACCGATGGTCGGGGTGCTTACCAGGATCCCACGCACGTCGCGTTCTACAACGAGAACTCGTTCTGGTATTTCACGGACGCCAACTATTCTCGCTTCGTGCCTGAAATCAAGTGCCGATTCCAGGCATCGCGGCTGGTGACGTACTTCCCGAGCGAATGGCACCAGACCCACAACATCCCATACGTCTCCGCGAATCTCATCGCGATCAAGGACGACGCCCTTCGCAACGGCGGCCCGCTGAACATCTGACTGTCGGGTTCTCGGCCGGACCGGATAGCGGCCTGCACCACCGCGACGACCACGGAGCCCGACCAGGCAGCTGCCGCCCGGAGCCACCAGCTTCGGGCGGCGCTCCAGCTACCGAGCGGACTTGGGCCGTTTCACCACCGCGTGTCATCACGCCGCCCGTGCCGTCGGCGCAACCGTCACCGGCGTGACCCGTGCCGGCGTCACGCCGACCTTCCGTGCGGTCGGCACGAACCGGGCGCAGCACCACATCGCAGTGCTGTGGCACACCACGCTGCCGTTCATCGCCTTCGCCTGAGCACGCCGACGTGAAGATCACGCTCAAGGTCCACGCTCGCGCCAACCTCGACGCGATGCGTCGGGCGGTCGGCAAGCTGGTGTGAGTCCCATTGCTGCCGACCGGACGACTCGGGCGGTGCCCATCGGGAAATGCCTGATGGAATTGGAGCCCCCGGCCGGGATCGAACCGGCGACATCTCGCTTACAAGGCGAGTGCTCTGGCCAGCTGAGCTACAGGGGCGCGTGTGTCGAGGCCAGCATAGCGACTGACGTCCGGTTATCCCGCTCGCGATGCCTCCCGACCACGGGAATCGTCATTAACCCGACGCCTTGCCGGGTGGACGTGGCGTCGATTGATGTCTGACCGTGCCCGAGTGACCGGAATGCGTAGCCCCGGGTAGCACGTTCGGCGGTCCCCCGCCTTGGCAGCAAGGTGAAACCCGTTTACGGTTCACTGACACGGACGACAACCCGGCGCCCCCGCGACCGGGCCGCCGTCCGCTGACCGGCACGGACACGTGCCGGTTGCTCCTTCACTCGGATCGTCCGGCACGTTCCTGCCGGTGAAAGGAAGCGCTTCACCATGGCTACGGTCACCTATTCCAAGGCTTCCCGGATCTACCCGGGCCAAGAGCGTCCCGCCGTCAACGAGCTCAACCTGGAGATCGGCGACGGCGAGTTCCTCGTCCTGGTCGGCCCCTCCGGTTGCGGTAAGTCCACCAGCCTGCGGATGCTCGCCGGCCTGGAGGACGTGGACGCGGGCTCGATCTACATCGACCAGCGTGACGTCACCCACCTTCCCCCGAAGGCCCGCGACATCGCGATGGTCTTCCAGAACTACGCCCTCTACCCGCACATGACGGTGTACGAGAACATGGCGTTCGCCCTCAAGCTGCGTAAGACCTCCAAGTCGGAGATCGACCGGCGGGTCAAGGAGGCGGCCGGGCTGCTCCAGCTGGAGGAGTACCTCAGCCGTAAGCCGAAGGCGCTCTCCGGTGGTCAGCGTCAGCGTGTCGCGATGGGCCGGGCGATCGTCCGCGAGCCGCAGGTCTTCCTCATGGACGAGCCGCTGTCGAACCTGGACGCCAAGCTCCGTGTGCAGACCCGTACCCAGATCGCGTCGCTGCAGGCCAAGCTGGGCGTCACCACGGTCTACGTCACGCACGACCAGGTCGAGGCCATGACCATGGGCCACCGGGTCGCGGTGCTGCTCGACGGTGTCCTCCAGCAGGTGGACACCCCCCGGGCGCTCTACGACACCCCGGCCAACGTGTTCGTCGCCGGCTTCATGGGCTCTCCCGCCATGAACATCAAGACCGTTCCGCTGAACGAGCGGGGTGCCGAGTTCGCCGAGCTGCAGATCCCGCTGACCCGGGAGCAGGTCGAGGCGGCCCGCGCCGAGGGTGGCGACGGCAAGGTCACCGTGGGCTTCCGCCCGGAGGACTGCGAGCTGGTCAGCCCGACCGAGGGCGGTATGCCGGTCGTGGTCGAGCTGGTCGAGGACCTCGGCTCGGACGCCAACGTCTACGGCCACGCCGCGCTGGGTGGCAACTCGGAGCGCTTCGTCGTCCGCACCGACCGGCACAACATGCCGAACATGGGTGACACCGTGTTCGTCCGGCCGGTCGCCGGTCGCAGCCACGTCTTCCACGCCGCCACGGGTGGCCGGATCTGACGTAACGCCGTACACGAGAGGGGCGGTCCGCTGCGGCGGGCCGCCCCTCTCGTCGTACCGCTGATCTTCAGAGTTGACGACGAAGGCCCCCTCCCGCGCTGAAGCGGGAGGGGGCCTTCCTCGGCGTGCGCTACAGCTCTGCGGAGCGCCGGCGGGCGACCTCGGCCAGGGCGACCGCTGCGGCCACGCTGGCGTTGAGGGACTCGACCTCGGAGATCATCGGAATGCTGACGGTCAGGTCGCAGGTCTCCCCGACCAGGCGGGAAAGACCACGCCCCTCGGAACCGACCACCACCACCAGCGGGCCGACCGCGGCCTCCAGGTTGTAGAGGTCGGTGTCGCCGTCGGCGTCCAGGCCGACGACCATGAAGCCGGCGTCCCGGCAGGCCTTCAGCGACCGGGTCAGGTTGGTCACCTGCGCCACAGGCACTCGCGCGGCCGCGCCGGCGCTGGTCCGCCAGGCGGTCGCGGTGATCCCGGCGGCACGACGCTCGGGTACGAAGACACCCTGCGCGCCGAATGCGGCAGCCGACCGGATCACGGCACCCAGGTTGCGCGGGTCGGTGACACCGTCAAGCGCGACCAGCAGCGGGGCCTGCTGCTCCATCGCGGCGACGACCATGTCCTCGAACGGCTGGTACGCGAAGGGCGGCACCTGCAACCCGACGCCCTGGTGCAGCACCCCGCCGGTCATCCGGTCCAGCTCGGCGCGGCTGATCTCCAGGTTGGCGATGCCCCGGTCGGCGGCGGTCCGGATGATCTCGTTGATCCGGTCGTCCATGTCGATGCCCTGGGCGGTGTAGAGCGCCGTTGCCGGCACGTTGGCGCGCAGCGCCTCCAGCACCGGGTTACGCCCGACCAACAGCTCCGGGGAGTCCTTGGACGGGTTGGACTTGCGCCCCGGCGTGACCCGGGGGCCAGACCGCCCGGTGGGCTTGCCGCCCCGACCGCCGGTGGCACCACCACGACCGACCGGTACGCCCCGACCGCCGCCCCGACCCCAGGTGGTGTCCTTGCTGCCCGGCTGACCGATCTTCGGGGCACGCCCCTCCTCGGCCGCCGCGCGGCGCTCCTTGTCCTGCTTCCAGGCGGTGCGCTGGGGCAGCTTCTCGGTGCCCGAGTAGCCCTTGTGCCACGGCCGCTCGTCCGCGGGCAGGGTGCGACCCCGCCCGGCCAACGAGTCCTTGTTCTTGCCACCGGTGCCCTTGGGGGCGCCTGCCTTCGACGTCAGTCGCCGGCCACGGCGCTGCGAGTTGCCGGCCATCAGTCCTGCTCTCCAATAGTCCAACGGGGGCCCTGGGGGGTGTCCTCGACCACCACGCCGGCCAGCTTGAGCTGGTCCCGTACCGCGTCGGCGGCGGCCCAGTCCTTGCGGCCCCGGGCCTGCGCGCGCTGCTCCAGGGCCAGCGCGATCAGGGAGTCCACCACGGCACGCAGATCATCCGATCGGCCGCCACCGGTCCAGGCCGGGTCGAGGGGGTCGATCCCGAGGATATCCAGCATTGCCCGCACTGCGGCCAGCGTGGTGCGGACGGTCACATCGTCGCCGACGCTCAGCGCGGTGTTGCCGTCCCGGATGTGCTGTTGGAGCACGGCCAGGGCGGCGGACGTGTTGAGGTCGTCGTTCATCGCCGCTACGAAGCCGCCGGGCAGCTCACCGGGCTGCCCGGCACCGACGCGTTCGACGGCCCGCTGCACGAAACCCTCGATCCGCCGGTACGCGGTGGCCGCGTCGCGCAGCGAATCCTCTGAGTAGTCGATCACCGAGCGGTAGTGCGCGGCGGCGTAGTAGTAGCGCAGGTCCACCGGCCGCACCCCGAGCGAGTCCACGTACGCCAAGCCCAGCGCGTTGCCGGCGGACTTGCCCATCTTGGCCCCGCCGATGCTCAGCAGCCCGTGGTGCACCCAGTAGCGGGCGAACGGCAACCCGGCCGCCTGGGACTGGGCGATCTCGTTCTCGTGGTGCGGGAACGTCAGATCCAGCCCACCACCGTGAATGTCGAACTCCGGGCCGAGATACCGCCAGCACATCGCCGAGCACTCGATGTGCCAGCCCGGGCGGCCCAGGCCCCACGGCGACGGCCAGTAGGCGTCCGCCGGCTCGTCCGGTTTGGCACCCTTCCAGAGCGCGAAGTCGCGCGGGTCCCGCTTGCCCCGATCGGGGGCGTCGCCGGCGGACTGCATGGCGTCCGGGGATTGACCCGACAACGACCCGTACGCCGGCCAGGACGCCACGTCGAAGTAGACGTCGCCGGAGCCGTCACTCGCCGGGTACGCATGCCCGTCGGCGATCAACTTCGTGATCAGCTCGTGCATCTCGGGGATGTGCCCGGTGGCGCGCGGCTCGTAGGTGGGCGCCAACACGTTCAACGCCTGGTACGACTCGGCGAGCAGCAGCTCGTTGGCGTACGCGATCGACCAGAACGGTCGACCCTGCTCGCCGGCCTTGACCAGGATCTTGTCGTCGATGTCGGTCAGGTTGCGAATGAAGGTGACCTCGTAGCCGGCGGCCAACAGCCAGCGGCGCAGGACGTCGTAGTTGACGCCGGAGCGAAGGTGACCGATGTGCGGCGGGGCCTGAAGCGTGAGACCACACAGGTAGACCCCCACCTTGCCGGCTTCCCGCGGGACGAAGTCCCGCACCGATCGGGTGGCAGTGTCATACAGGCGTAGCGTCACCGTACAAGGGTAGCTGTCCGCGCCTGTCCGGGTCCGCCGGTGCCGGGTCGTACGCTGCCAGTCGTGGATGCGACCGCACGCTCCGGTGGCTCCGGTGACACGCCAGCCAACCCCACCGCCCCTGCCGACGCAGCCTCCGGGCCGGTCGACGCCGCTGCCGGACGGAGCGGGGAGACGTCGCAGACGCTGGACCGGGGGTTACGGCTGCTGCACCTGGTCGCCGACGCCTCGGGTGGTCTGACCGTCACCGAGGCCGCCAATCAGCTCGGCATCGGCCGAGCTGCCGTCTACCGGCTGGTCAGCGCGCTGACCGGGCACGGCATGCTGCGCCGCGACGGAGACGGTCGGCTGCGCCTCGGTGCCGGATTGCTGCACCTGGCCCGACGAGCCCAGCCGCTGCTCGCCGAAGGTGCGCTGCCCGCGCTCCGCCGCCTCGCCGAGCAGGCCGGCGCGACCGCGCATCTGACCGTCGTCGAGGGTGGCGAGGGCGTGGCTCTGGCCGTGGTCGAGCCGAGTTGGACGTCGTTCCACGTCGCGTACCGAGCCGGGGCACGGCACCCACTGGACCGGGGAGCGGCGGGCCGGGCGATCCTCGCCGGTCGAGCCGGCGTGGCAGAGCTGGTGAGTAGCAGCGGAGAGTTGCAGGCCGGGGCGTACGGGGTGGCCGCGCCGGTGCTCGGCGTACCCGGCTTGGAGGCCAGCGTCGGCGTGGTCGCGCTGGCCCCGCTGGACGTCGACACGATCGGCCCCCAGGTGCAGGCCGCCGCCAGAGCCATCACCACCGCCCTCAGCTGACCCCGCGCCGGCCCCCTAGCGCCCGCGCCACCACACCGCCCCGCGCACGCCGCCCCGCGCCACCACACCGCCCCGCGCACGCCGCCCCGCGCCACCACACCGCCCCGCGCACGCCCCTGAGGGCTTGATCGACTCGGGTTCCTGTAAGTCGCGGTGTCCCGGCAACAGGGACCACCCGACTTACAGGAACGCGAGTGGATCACCGCCCGTCGGCGGGCCGAATGTCTGATTGGTCAGTCGATCCGGCTGACGCCATAGCATGATCAGCCTGTGGATTCGTGGTTGTCCACAGGTGCGGCGGCGCGCGCAGGTCGGGTTGTCCACAGGGGTTTCGGCGGCCCGCCCGCAGTCGGCAGGCTGCTCGACATGCCACCACGTCCGCATCGCCCCGCTGCCCTGACCTGGCAGGTCTTCCGCGGCTCCGACGCTGTCCGGGACGGCCTGCTCACCGAACATCAACTGCGCAACTCGGCCTGGGTGCGGTTGCGCCACGACATCTACGCCGATTCGCGGCTGGAACGGGACCACGCCCTCGCCTGTCGCGCCGCCCTCCTCCGGCTTCCGCCCGGCGTGGTGGTCGGCGGCCCGTCGGCCGCCTATCTGCACGGCGTCGAACACGCCGCGAGCTTCACCGACGAGGTGCACGTCCTCGTGCCCCGATCGCTACGGGTCGGCTCACAGCGCGGCCTCAGCGTGCACGTCAACGCCATCACCCCGCTCACGTCGAGCGAGACCCCTGATCCGGCGGCACCATCCACACGAAGACCGGCCGGCACAAGACGACCATCAGGCCGACCACCGGACACGAGCCGCCCGCCGACTTCAGGACATCATTCAGCCGCCATCCGACCGCTAGACGCAGGCCGAACGCCGGGTGCAGAACGAATGCCGGACGCAGAGCGGCCGTCGAGCGCTGGACGTCCACGTGATGCAGCGCGACCTGTGGAAGTAGGGCACCCACCTGCCGGCGGAATGCCACCACGCCCAGTACGGCGACTTTCCCGCCCAGCCGCCATGCCCGTCGGAGCAGGGGGCCTGGTGATGACCGGTCGGGGCGATGGGTGGGCGGCGGCCAGGCCACACGGGTCCAGGGAGCGGGACCTTCCAATCCCCCGATCCGACCCGGGGCGGGCCGCCTGGGAAACGGCTGTCTGGCTTGATCCGGTCCGGGCAGTCGCGATCGTCGACTCGCTGTTGGGGCAGGGGCTGACCGATCGCGACACGCTGGCCGCCATGGCTGCCCGCAATGCCGACCGGCCCGGTGGACGACGAGCACGTTGGGTCTTCGACCTGGCCGACGGCGGAGCAGAATCTCCACCGGAGTCGCACCTGCGCGTGCGGTTGGTGCTGGGCGGGCTGCCGCGCCCAGTGGTTCAACATCCGATACGCCTGCCTAGCGGCATTGTCCTGCATCCCGATCTGGCCTGGCCGCACTATCGGGTAGCGGTCGAGTACGACGGGAAGTGGCACTCCGACGTAGAGCAGCTGCACCGCGATCGCCGTCGGCTGAATCATCTGGTCGCTGCGGGTTGGCTGGTCCTGCACGTGACCAGCCGACGGCTGCACGGCGAGTTCCCGGCGGTGCTTCGAGAGGTACGCGACGCGCTGGTTAGCCGCGGCTGGCGACAGGGATCGTCCAGATGACCAGGATCGACTCGGGTTCCTGGAAACCGCGCCATCCTTCCGGCACCAACACCGCGCCTTCACGGAAGACGAGTCGATCATGACCGGTGCTGAGCGATGGGCGTTGTAGCAGGCCCGGGCGAGCACAAGGCCCGGTCGACGAGCGTCGACCGGGCCCCGGGCGGTGGCGGTGAGGCCACCTCGGCAGTGCGATGTGCTTTACGGGCGGGCGTTCGGCTTGAGCGGGGTCTTCACCGCCGCGTAGGCGTCGACAATCCCGTAGCCGTAGAAGCCGTTGAAGTTGACCCCACCGGCGCAGTACGCGTCGTAGGTCTCGTCCCGGCCCTCATTGCGGTACTGCTGGAGGCGCGGCTCCGGGCATGCGTGCTCGGCGGCCGTGCGGTAGAGGTGCTGCTCGACCTGGTCCGGCGACATCCCGAAGCCAGCCCGGCCCTGCGGCTTGCCGTACCGGCTGACGATCAGCGCGGCGACGCCGGCGGCGTGCGGGGACGCCATCGAGGTGCCCTGGAGGTAGGTGTAGTAGCCGCACTCACCGTTGGCCTTGCACTCCTTGAACACGCTCGTGGCGACACGCGGATCAATGTTGCCGTCCGCGTCCACCTTGGGGTCCGGGATGGTGAGGGAGATGGGCTCCTCCTGGAGCACCTTCAGCGGGTAGCTGGAGAGGATCCGGTTGCCGGGGGTGTTGTACGTCGGGGTCCCGAAGCCGTCCCGCGCGAATCCACCGGGCGCGGCAACCGAAATCTGCTCGGTGCCGTAGTTGGAGAAGTCCGCCTTCTTGCCGGACGGGCCGACCGACGACACGCCGATGACGTGCGGACCTTCGGCAGGCAGGTCCCAGCAGCTGTTGTTGTCGATCGGCCGGGGGTACGGGTCGGCGCCGTAGTCCGGGCTCGATTCGTCGATACGCGGAGCGCCCAGGTCCTCGTTGTTGTTGCCGAGCGCACCAACCAGGGTGACGCCCTTGTTGTGGGCGAAGATCAGCGCCCGCTTCATCGCCTTGATGATGGCCCGCTGCTCGGCCTGGTCCTCCGGGGAGTCAGCCGGGTTGGCGGTGCAGTTGTAGAGCCACGGGTCGACGTAGAACGACATGTTGACCACGTCGATGCCGGACCGGCCGGCATAGACCAGGGCGTTGACCACCGGGTCGAGGAAGAAGTAGCCCGAGTCCTGGCCACCCTTGAGCTCGACCAGCGAGATGTTCGGGGCAACGCCGGAGAGGCCGAAGCCGTTGGCCGCGGCGCCGATGGTGCCGGCCACGTGGGTGCCGTGCCCGCCGTCGTCGGTGCCGACCGCGTCGAGGCAGCTCGGCACCTCGCAGGGGCCGTCCACGTCGGTGAGGTCGGGTGCGAAGTTACGCGACAGCGCCCAGTTGAAGTTGGGTGCGATGTCTGGGTGGCCGGCGTCGACGCCGGTGTCCAGCACACCGACGGTCACCCGACGGTCGCCCGGCTCGATCTTGCGGGCCTTGTCGGCCCGGATCATCTCGAGGCCCCACAGCTTGTCGTCGAGCGGGTCCATCTTGGTTCCGCGGCGGGCTGCGGCCCCCGCCGACGTCGCCGTCACGTGCTCCTGCTCGACCCGGTCCAGCTTCGGCTTGCGGCCGATGGCCTTCTGCTCGGCGACGCCGATCAGCGTCGGCGCGGCGGTCGCCCTGGCCGCGAAGTCGGCCCGGTCGCTGCTGACCTGGAACATGCCGACCTCATCGGACCGGGACACCACTGTGCCTCCGGCTGCCCGGATCGCGGCGACGGCCGTTTCGGCGGCGACACCATCCTCGGCAACGACGGTGAAGGTGCGGGAGTTGGTCGGTGCGGCGTTAGCCGGCACTCCCAACCCCGTAGCCGTAAGTGCCAGTACTGCCGCGGTCGCGACCGTACGGGCGGTGAAGCGCTTGCTCACCACATCGGATCCTCTCGTTGAGGGACGTGGCAGCCATCACACAACAACGCTCGGTTTTACGCCAGTACAACGCCCGTTATGGCCGTGAATCCCTAAAGTTTGACAACGCGCACCGTCCACATCGATGCCCAGATCCGCCAGAGCGGTCGCCAACCGCCGGACGCTCACCAACCGACGAACCGGCACGCGGCTCACCGACCGTCGAGTGCCAGCGCGGGCTCGGGCGAAACCGGCGCGGGCGTCGAGGGCGACCCGCGCAGTTCGTCGAGGCGCACCAGGGCGACCCCGGCGACGATCAGCGCACCGCCGAACAACTGCCAGCCCGTGGGCAACTCGTTCAGGAAGAGCCAGGCGATCAGCACCGCGAAGAGCACCTCGGTCAGCCCTACGAACGACGCCAGGCGAGGGCCGAGGATCCGGGTGCCGGCGATGCCGGCGAGGTACGCGATGACGGCGGCCACCAGCGACAGCCCGACGATGGGCACCAGCCAGCTGGTGGGCTGCCCGGCGAAGGTGACCTCGCCGAAGGTGGCGTGCAGCGGCAGCAGGCCGGTCAGCCCGACGAGGAGCAACACGGCCGCGCCGACGGCCATTCCACCGCTGGCCATGGCGACCGAGGGCAGCCGGGGGTCGACCTGGCCGGCGAGCACGAAGTAGCCGGCCAGGCCAACTGCTGCGCCCAGCCCCCAGAGCAGGCCCACCGGGTGGAAGTCGGCGGTGCCGGCCAGGTCGAGCACGAACGCCAGCCCGGCCAGTGCGGCCGCCGATCCGGCGACGGTGAGTCGGCGGGGCGGCTGCCCGTGCCGCAGCCACATCCAGCCCACGACGAGGATGATGCCCAGGTATTCCAGCAGCAGCGCGACACCGACCGGCAGGTAGCGCACGGCATTGAAGAAGCAGACCTGAGCCAGCGCCACCCCCAGGAGCCCGAACAGCCCGATGACCGGGGCGTTGCTCCGCAGCACGTGCCAGTTGCCTCGCAGCGACAGCAGGGCGGGGATCGCCAGCACCAGGGCGGCCACGCCGACCCGGACGATCACCGCGGACTCGGCCGACCAGCCAGCTTCGATGAGCGATCGGGCGAAGGTGCCGGAGGTGGCGAAGGTGACTGCGGAGAGCAGCGCCAACCCGACGCCGGCAGCAGGTCGTGAGTGCATGTCGCGCTCCTCGGAATGGCACCGTGTCATGGGCAAACTATCCTTGTGCTGATGACGCTAAGCGGAAGCTGTGACAGGAGTCAAGTTGCTATTCGCTCATGACACCGAGTGTTCGCTGATCGCCGCCGCCGCGCTGGTCAACACCGCAGGTCGGGACGGCGAGTTGCTGCCCGACACCGCGGCGCTGGACGCGTTCTTCGTCCGCCACTCCTACAGCGGCCGACACGAGCACACCGACGCCGAACTGCGCGCCGTCCGGGAGCTGCGACCCAAGCTGCGCCGCATCTGGTACGCCGAGCCATCCGAGATCGTCAGGGTGGTCAACGGTCTACTGCGGGAACACAAGGCGCTGCCCCAGCTCATCGAGCACGACGACGAGCCGTACCACCTGCACGCCGTGCCCCGCGACGCGCCGCTGGCCACCCGGATCGCGGTGGAGGCGGCCATGGCGATGGCCGACCTGGTCCGTACCCGCGAGCTGAGCCGGCTGCGGATCTGCGAATACCCGGACTGCGACAACGTGGTGGTCGACCTGTCCCGCAACCGGTCCCGACGATTCTGCGAGGCCGGCTGCGGCAACCGCGCGGCGGTGACCGCCTACCGTGCCCGACGGGCCGCCAGCCGCTCCTGACCGATGGGTGCCCGCAACTCGTACTCCACCTCGCCGTGCTCGGTGCCCGGGATCGGGTCGTCGAACTGCAGGTGGAAGGTCCGCACGTAGCGCAACCCGGCCTTCTCCATCACCCGCCGGGAGCGTTCGTTGACCGCCATCGTCTCGGCCCAGACCCGACGCACCCCGACCGTGTCGAAGGCGTGCCGGACCAACGCCCGCGACCCCTCGGTGGCCAGCCCCCGACCCCACGCCGAGCGGCGCAGCCGATAGCCCAACTCGGCCTCGGTGCCGTCCGCCGACGGGTCGAGCGCGAACCAGCCCAGGAACTCACCGGACTCCCGATCGTCGGCGGCCCAACGACCCAGCCCGGGATGCCGCTCGTACTGGGCCAGCAGCCTCGGCAACTGCTCATCGCGCACGGTGGCCAGCGGAGTCGCCACGCCGCCGGTGAGGAAACGCATCACCTCGGGGTCGCTGTCCAGCTCGACCAACGCGTCCGCGTCGGCCCTGGTCAGCCGCCGAAACCGCAGCCGCGAGGTCCCCGCCGGCACGTCACCCATAGCCCGGATCATCCGCCCGGCGCAGGCACCCCGTCGAGCGCTTTACCAGGCCGTCGCGGGCAAGGCCGCCGCGTCAGCGCGGCAGCGCGGCCACGAAGAGCCGCCAGGAGTACGCGTCGACAACGAGCACAGGCCCGTCCAAGTCCTTACTGTCTCGCACCCCGACCACGTCCCCAAGATTCGTAGCCACCTCGACGCACTGATCGTTGGAACCACTCCGGCTACTCTTGCGCCACCGGGCTCCGGTCAACTCCACGACTCTGCCACTTCCCTCAGCAACTCGATCGACTCTTGGGGTGGCAACGCCTGCCCGAGGGTAGCTTCCCAGGTCCACTGTAGACGCAGCAGATCCGCAGGCCGGTCGAGTTCCTGACCGCCGATCTGGCCACCAAGATAGGCGAGATCGCTGTGGTCGGCCACGGTGGCAATGATGAATGGTCCGTTCAGGCCGGGATACTCCTCGGCCGTGCGAGGCACCACGTGTAGCTGAACGCGCGGATGCTCGGTCGCCAACCGCGCTAGGTGTAAAGCCTGCTCGCACATCACCTTCCGACCGCCGACGCGTCGCCTCAGCACCGACTCATCAAGCACAGCGACCACGTGCGGTGGGCGGTCCTCGTAGAGCACGCGCTGACTGTCCATCCGGTCTGCCAGCCGACGCCCGACCTCATCCCCATCGAGCAATCTGTCCGACTCGAAGATGGCGCGCGCGTAGCCCTCGGTTTGCAGCAGCCCAGGGACGTGCAGCGGATCGAACCATCGCAGCGCCCGTGCATCCGCGAGGATCGCGCGCCAGCCGCGTAGCCAAACCTGAGCCTTGTCCAGGCTTACCAGTTCGGTGGACATGCGACCGAAGAGGCCTCCGGTGTCCAAGGCGCGATCGACGAGTTCCAGGTACTTGGCGGTGGGCTGCTGCTGGCCCAGCTCGACGGCGCTGACCATCGACGCCGAGTAGTTGACCGCCTTGGCCAGCTCGTCCTGACTCCAGCCGCGCCGAGCCCGCGCCCGGCGCAGCTCCGCGATCAGGAACGCCGCCGCCGTCATCTGTCCATCGGCCATGCCGTGCCGCCCTTCCACCCCGCCGACGATCAACTCCAGCCGGCCGCCAGCAGCGGTGCCACCCAACACAGGGCGACTACGACGACGCGGCCAAACCCTTCCGACCGTAGTCGCCTGATCACCAGACTGTGAAGTACGGCGCCGCTCCCCGTCCCCCGGGTCCGGCGGCGTCGTACGGGACCGTCCGCTCCCCCGTGCCGGGCGGTCCCACCCCCAAGACCAAGCCGACCAACCAGCAAGATCGTGCTCGATCGTGGAACTCCTTGATCGACGGGATTGGACTGCCCTGCTCCGCGATCTTGCACTTTCTGTACCGACATAAGGGGCATCCCACTCCATGTCGACCACTGAAACTGCAAGATCGACGCGACCCCCCTTGGCGCAATACGTCTCGGCAGTGGTTGCCGGACCCGCCCTGCGCCCTAACGCAACGGTGTTGACGCCAAGGATCGAGCACGATCTTGCATGGGCAGCGGGTGCGCAGCGAGATGCGCGCGGGCCGGGCACGGCGCGAGCCCACAGCGCACGGCGCGGGCCCACAGCGCACGGCGCGGGCCCACAGCGCACGGCGCGGGCCCACAGCGCACGGCGCACGGCGCATGGCGCATGGCGCATGGCGCGGGCGTGATGCCACAAACGAGTCAGCTCGAAAGGACGGCGACACCATGTCCCGGACTGCCCTGGACGACCGCGCGACGACACCATGTCGACCGCACCTGCCGCTGCGCCCGCTCTGGCTCTGCCGGGTCTGCGCCGCGCCCTGGCCGTGCCCGGTCGCCCGGCTCACCCTCCGTCAGGAGTACGCGCACGACCGGGTGGGGTTGAGCATCTACCTGTGCGCGGTCCTGCATGAGGCGGCGGCCGACCTGTACCGGCTCAACCCGCACGACGGCCCGGACCCCGCAACGCTCTTCACTCGCTTCCTCGGCTGGGCGAGACCACGCGGCGACCCCGCCTCAGGGGTGCGTCATCCGGAGTAGGTCCAGGGTCTCGTCGAGCTGGGTTTCCGTCAGCTTGCCGGAGTCGACGTGACCCCGGGAGATCACCACCTCGCGGATGGAGGTCTGCTTGGCCAGCGCCTCCTTGGCGATCGACGCGGCCTCGTCGTACCCCAGGTAGCGGTTGAGCGGGGTGACGATCGACGGCGAGCCCTCGGCGTACGCCAGGCAGACCTCGGCGTCCGCGACCAGGCCGACCACCAGCCGGTCGGCGAAGAGCCGGCTCACCGCGGAGAGCAACCGGATCGATTCCAGCAGGTTGCGGCCCATCACGGGGAGCATCACGTTCAGCTCGAAGTCGCCCTGCGAGCCGGCGAACCCGACCGTCGCGTCGTTGCCGATCACCTGGGCGCAGACCTGCCGCATCGCCTCGGCGACCACCGGGTTGACCTTGCCCGGCATGATCGACGAGCCGGGCTGAAGGTCCGGGATGCGCAGTTCGCGCAGGCCCGCGCGGGGGCCGGAGCCCATCCAGCGGATGTCGTTGGCGATCTTGTAGAGGCCGACCGCCACGGTCCGCAACTGCCCCGAGGTCTCCACCAGCGCGTCCCGCGCGCCCTGCGCCTCGAAGTGGTTACGCGCCTCGCTCAGCGGCAACCCGGTCGACTCCCGCAGCTTGTCGATCACGGCGGCGGCGAAGCCGAGCGGGGTGTTGATCCCGGTCCCCACGGCGGTGCCGCCCAGGGGCAGCTCGGCCAGGCGGGGCAGCGCCCCCTCCAACCGTTCGACGCCGTAGCGGACCTGAGCGGCGTACCCGCCGAACTCCTGGCCGAGGGTGACCGGGGTGGCGTCCATCAGGTGCGTACGCCCGGCCTTGACCACCGTCTCGAACTCCGCCGCCTTGGCCTCCAGGGCGGACGCCAGGTGCCCCAGTGACGGCAGCAGATCCTCCACGATGAACTGGGTGGCCGCCAGGTGGATCGAGGACGGGAAGATGTCGTTGCTGGACTGGGAGGCGTTGACCTGGTCGTTCGGGTGCACCGGCGCACCCAGCTCACGGCTCGCCAGGGTCGCGATCACCTCGTTGGCGTTCATGTTCGACGAGGTGCCCGAGCCGGTCTGGAACACGTCCACCGGGAACTGGTCGTCGTAACCGCCGTCGGCCACGTGCGCGGCAGCGGCAGCGATGGCGGCGGCCACGTTGGCGTCGATCACGCCCAACTCCCCGTTGACCTCGGCCGCCGCACCCTTGATCTGGGCGAGGGCCTTGATCTGGGCCGGTTCGAGGCCCCGGCCGGAGATCGGGAAGTTCTGCACCGCACGCTGGGTCTGCGCCCGCCACAGCGCCTCGGCGGGCACCTCCACCTCGCCCATCGAGTCGCGTTCGATCCGGTAACCGGTCGCCTCTGGAGTCGTCACGCGTACCATCCTGCCGCGCGCCTGGCCGGCTCGCAGAGGATCCGTCAGCGGCGGCCGACGGTGAGCACCGGCTTGGTGACCTCGGCGAAGAAGTCGTTGCCCTTGTCGTCGACCACGATGAAGGCGGGGAAGTCCTCCACCTCGATCTTCCAGACCGCCTCCATGCCCAGCTCCGCGTATTCGAGCACCTCGACGTGCTTGATGCAGTCCTGCGCGAGGCGGGCCGCGGGGCCGCCGATCGAGCCGAGGTAGAAGCCGCCGTGCTGCTGGCAGGAGCGGGTCACCTGACCCGACCTGTTGCCCTTGGCCAGCATCACCTGCGAGCCACCAGCAGCCTGGAACTTCTCCACGTAGGCGTCCATCCGGCCGGCGGTGGTCGGGCCGAACGAGCCGGACGCGTACCCCTCGGGGGTCTTCGCCGGCCCGGCGTAGTAGACCGCGTGGTCCCGCAGGTACTGCGGCATCGGCTCACCGGCATCCAGCCGCTCGGCGATCTTGGCGTGCGCGATGTCCCGGGCGACCACGAGCGGCCCGGAGAGCGAGAGGCGCGTCTTCACCGGGTACTTCGACAGCTCCGCGCGGATCTCGTCCATCGGCCGGTTGAGGTCGACCCGGACGACCAGCTCGGCGTCGAGCGCATCGTCGGTGACGTCGGGCAGGAACCGCGCCGGGTCGGTTTCGAGCCGCTCCAGCCACACACCCGACGGGGTGATCTTGGCGACGGCCTGCCGGTCCGCCGAGCAGGAGACCGCGATCGCCACCGGGCAGGACGCGCCGTGCCGAGGCAACCGGACCACCCGTACGTCGTGACAGAAGTACCGCCCACCGAACTGCGCGCCGATGCCGAAGTTGCGGGTCAACTCCAGCACCTCCGCCTCCAGCTCCAGGTCGCGGAAACCGTGCGCGCTCATCGAGCCGGCGGTCGGCAGCGCGTCGAGGTACTTGGCGCTGGCGTACTTCGCGGTCTTCAGGGCGTACTCGGCGGAGGTGCCGCCGATGACGATGGCCAGGTGGTACGGCGGGCAGGCGGCGGTGCCGATCAGCCGCAGCTTCTCCTCCAGGAACTGCATCATCCGCGTCGGGTTGAGCAGCGCCTTGGTCTCCTGGTAGAGGTACGACTTGTTGGCCGAGCCGCCACCCTTGGCCATGAACAGGAACTTGTACGCGTCCGGGTGCCCGTCCGGGTCCTCGGCGTACAGGTCCACCTGTGCGGGCAGGTTGCTGCCGGTGTTCCGCTCGTCCCACATGGTCAGCGGGGCGAGTTGGGAGTAGCGCAGGTTGAGCTTGGTGTACGCCTGGTAGACGCCCCGGGAGATGGCCTCGGCGTCGGCGCCGTCGGTCAGCACGTGCCGACCGCGCTTGCCCATCACGATGGCGGTGCCGGTGTCCTGGCACATCGGCAGGACACCGCCGGCGGCGATGTTGGCGTTGCGCAGCAGATCCAGCGCGACGAAACGGTCGTTCGGCGAGGCGGCCGGGTCGTCGATGATCGCCCGGAGCTGCGCCAGGTGCGCGGGGCGCAGGAAGTGCGCGATGTCGTGCATCGCCTCGGCGGTAAGCGCGGTGAGCGCAGCCGGCTCCACGGTGAGGAACCGACGGCCTCCCGGGCCGTGTACGACGTCCACGCCCTCGTCGGTGACCAGGCGATAGTCCGTCTGGTCGGGGCCGGTCGGCAGCAGAGGGGCGTACGAGAATGCGGCGGCACTGCTCATGAGCGGCAAGCCTAGGGCAGACCGGTCGATCACTCCCACCCGCCGGGCGGGTCCTGGGACGCCGCTCTCATCCTCCGGGCGTGCCGCGCTCCGCCGCCGCCCGGATCAACAGGCGACCGGCCCGCTCAGCCGTCCTTGCCGCCGTCCGGGTCGGGGCAGAGTTCGCCCTTCGGCCCGCAGTCGCCGTTGTTCGATCCGCCGGGGCCGGTGCCGCCCGGCCCGGGGTTCCCACCGTCGCCGGGCGGTCGGGTGGGCGAGCCTCCGGTCGCGCCGAAGCGGACGTACCCGATCTCCCGCCCCTCGCCGATGATCATGCCCTGCGACCCGACGGCGAGCGCGTTCGCCGAAGTACGCAGGACGGCCAACTCCCGGCCGCTGCGCAGGTCCAGTGCGGCCAGCCGGGACGGCTTCTCGTCGGCGACCACCGCCGCGTACGGGGTCAGCGCGGCACCGGCCTTGCCGCTGGCGGGTCGCGTCCAGAGCACCTTCTCGGTGCCCAGCTCACGGGCGATGACCGAGCGCTTGTCGGCGGCCCGGAAGACCGCCAGGCGATCGTCGACCGCGATCAACTTGGTGCCCGAGTCACCGACCCAGAGCAGCCGTCCGTCGTACCCGTCGATGACCGCCTCGCGGCCGTCCGGGGCGACGCCGATCAGCACGTTCCGGGCGCCCTGCGGGTCCTCGCGTTGCACGCAGCCGGCCGAGTCGGCGGTGCGCAGGTTGATTCCGGCCCGCTGCCAGGCCTCCTGCCCGGTCCCCGAGTCCCGGGCGGAGATGGCGAAGTAGCAGGTGCCGTCCTGGGAGCGGGCGGCGATGCGCAGCAGCCGGCCGCCCACCACCGAGAGCCGCTCGTCCCGGGCGGGCTCGACGTTCTGCAACACCCGGCCGGTGGCGGTGTCGACCACGTGGACCCGACCGTCGACCGGGAAGCCGAGCAGCGGTGGCGCGGCCTCCGCCCCGGCCACCCCGTCCTCGATCCGGGTGGCGGTGAGCCGGCGGGTGCCGCGCAGACCGGGGTTGTCGGCGAGCAGGCCGCTGTGCACCCCGGGCAGGAAGGCCGTCCAGAGCGGCGCGGTGCCACGCGGGTCCCAGGCGCTCAGGGTGCAGTCGGTGGCGTCCGTGCACCGGGCGTCGAGGAGCAAGTTGCGGTACGTCCAGACGGCCACCGCGTCATCGTCACGTCGTCGGGTCACCCCGGTGGTCGGGTCGAGCAGCTCGTACCCCTTGACCAGGAGCTTGCCCACGGCCACGACCGAATCGCGGTCGCCGCCGGCGACGGCCGCCCAGTCCGCCTTGCGCTCCCAGAGCTGGGCGCCGGTGGCCAGGCTACGAGCCTCGACCCGGGTACGCTGCTCGACCACTACGGCGTCGCCGGCGATTGTCACGCTGCGCGGAGTGCCACCGACCCGCTGCTGCCAGACCACGTCGGGCTCGGAGATGGGTTCGCTGCGGTCCACCCAGTCCCACAGGCCGGGGAACGGGTTCCACACGCCGGTCGCGGCGAGCGCCACGACCACGGCGAGGCCAAGCGCCACCCCCACGCGCACGCTCCCCTTCGCCACACCGCACACCGTAGCTACGATCACGGATCTTCCGTACGCCCGCGCCGCCGTGTCGCCGCGCTTTCTGGGCACGGAGGTGTTACAGCACTCTTCCCTCGGCTCGCACAGCGCTGCGAACCAGCGGAAGCGTGCGGTAGGGAATCTGCTCGGCCAGCGCGATGATCGTCGAGGCCCGGGTGATGCCCGCAGACGAGACGATCTGGTCGATGACCCGTTGCAGGTCGGTGTTGGAGCGGGCCACGATGCGGCAGAGCAGGTCGCTGGAGCCGGTGATGGTGTGCGCCTCCAGCACCTCCGGAATGGCGGCGAGGTGAGCGGTGACCGGGTCGTGGCCCTGCCGCTGACTGATCTCCAGGGTGACGAAGCTGGTCACCCCGAACCCGATCGCGGCCGGGGCGATCGCGGGGCCGAAGCCCTCGATGACCCGCCGCTCGACGAGCTTGTCCAGCCTCGCCTGCACGGTGCCCCGCGCCACGCCGAGCCGCCGGGAGCACTCCAGCACCCCGATCCGCGGCTCCTCGGCGAGCAGTTCGATCAAGCGCACGTCGAGCGCGTCGAGCTGTACATTCTGCTCACCATTCATGAGTCCAGACCATACCGAATGCGCAACCTGACCAGCATTTCTGGCAACAGTTGCCCACCTGATGCCGGGCCAGCGATCCTCGCCACAAGAACCAACCACGGCGGCCCACAAGGCCGGCCGGTACGCGAGGGAGCCCACCATGACCCAGGCGATCGACCGACCCAAGTCGACCGAGGACGTCGACGTCGACCGGCTCGTCGGCGCTGTCGACCACGACATCAGCCACGACCCGTTCCCGGTCCGGGGCCTCGACCACGTGCACTTCCTGGTCGGCAACGCCAAGCAGGCCGCCCACTACTACTCCACCGCCTTCGGCATGACCTGCGTGGCGTACCGCGGCCCTGAGCAGGGCTACCGGGACCACGCCCAGTACGTGCTGACCAGCGGCTCGGCCCGGTTCGTGCTGACCGGCGCGGTGCGCCCGGACGCCGACGGCACCGAGCACGTGGCGAAGCACAGCGACGGGGTCAGCGACATCGCGCTGGAGGTGCCGGACGTGGATGCCGCGTACGCGCACGCCATCGCGCAGGGCGCCACCAGCGTCGTCGAGCCGCACGAGGTGACCGACGAGCACGGCACGGTCCGGATGGCCGCCATCGCCGCGTACGGCGACACCCGGCACACGCTTGTCGACAGGTCCCGCTACACCGGCCCGTTCCTGCCCGGCTTCGTGGCGCGCGGCCCGATCGTGGATCGGCAGCCGATGATCGCCGCCGGCATCCAGCCGAAGCGCTTCTTCCAGGCCGTCGACCACGTGGTCGGCAACGTGGAGCTGGGCCGGATGGACGAGTGGGTCGAGTTCTACAAGCGGGTGATGGGCTTCTCCAACATGGCGGAGTTCATCGGCGACGACATCGCCACCGACTACTCGGCGCTGATGAGCAAGGTCGTGGCGAACGGCACCCGCAAGGTGAAGTTCCCGCTCAACGAGCCGGCGATCGCCCGCAAGAAGTCGCAGATCGACGAGTACCTGGAGTTCTACCAGGGCCCGGGCGCCCAGCACATCGCCGTCGCCACCAACGACATCGTCGCCAGCGTCGACGCGATGCGCGCGGCCGGGGTGGAGTTCCTGGACACCCCCGACTCGTACTACGACGACCCGGAGCTGCGCGAGCGGATCGGCAACGTCCGGGTGCCGATCGAGGAGCTGAAGGCCCGCAAGATCCTGGTCGACCGGGACGAGGACGGCTACCTGCTCCAGATCTTCACCAAGCCGGTGCAGGACCGCCCCACGGTCTTCTTCGAGCTGATCGAGCGGCACGGATCGCTCGGCTTCGGTAAGGGCAACTTCAAGGCGCTCTTCCAGGCGATCGAGCGGGAGCAGGAAGCCCGCGGCAACCTGTAACACTTGCAAGCGTGACGCAACCTCCGTCGTACCCGACGCCGCCGGTCGGTGGGCCTCAGCCCGCCGCCGGCGGCGTCGCGCCACCGCCCGGACCACACCCCCAGGGGTACGCCGCGCCGCCGCAGTACGCGCTGCCGCCGCAGTACGCCCCGCCCGGGTATGCCCCGCCGCAGTGGCACGCCGGACCACCGCGACCGGTGGCCCCGCCCCCGACGCTGACCCCAGGCGGGCAGCCGCTGGCCAGCTTTAGTGACCGGCTGCTGGCGACACTGATCGATGTCGGCATCTTCATGGTGATCGGCCTGGTGCTCACGGTGCCCGCGGCGATCATCTTTCTCGTTTTCATCGCGCCCGAGGTCGCCCTGTTCGCGCCGGACGGCTCGCTGCGTGAGGCCGAGTTCGTCCGCGACCTTCTGCTGCCCCTGCTCTGGTTGGACCTCGGGATCATCGCGATCTCGCTGGTGATCTCGTACGTCTACCACGTCGAGATGATGTTCAAGACCGGCCAGACCTTCGGCAAGAAGATGATGAAGCTGCGGGTCGTGCCGCTCGACCCGACGCGCACCCTCGACCGCCGGGCCGCCGCGAAGCGGTTCCTGGTGCAACAGGTCTCCGGCTTCGTCCCGGGGCTGAGCTACCTGAACGGGTTGTGGCAGCTCTGGGACAAGCCGTGGCAGCAGTGCCTCCACGACAAGTTCGCTGAGACCGTCGTCGTTAAGGTGTCCTCGTGAGCGAGCGCAGCGAGCGAACCAGCAGGCCCAGTCGGGTGGCGCCGCGCGCCGTCGCGCAGCGAAGCGGAGTGACGGCGTGAGCGAGCGCAGCGAGCGAACCAGCAGGCTCAGTAGCGTGGCGCCTCGCGCCGTCGCGCAGCGAAGCGGAGTGACGGCGTGAGCGTTCAACCCGGCTGGTACGTCGACCCCGCCGACACTGAGACCCGGCGTTACTGGGACGGTGACGGTTGGCTGGGTGCGCCCATCCCCGTCGACGCCACCGTGCCGGACGGCCCGCCACCGGCCGAGCCGCCGCCCGCGCCGGTCACCCCGGCCGCGACCCCAACCTCCGGCCCGGCCACCCCTGGCCCGGGGCCCGTCGCACCCGGCTGGCCGCCACACCAGGGCCCGCAACCGGGGCACGGGCAACAACCGGGGTACGGGCAACAACCGGGGTACGGGCAACAACCGGGGTACGGGCAACAACCGGGGTACGGCCCGCAGCCGGGTCACGGCCCGGGCTGGGGCCCGCAGGGCGGTCCGCCCGGCTGGGCGCCCCCGGGCAGCCCTGCCGGCTGGGCGCCCCCGGGCAGCCCTGCCGGCTGGGCGCCTCCGGCCGGTCACCCCGGCTGGCCCGGACGACCGCCCGAGCCGCGGCCGCACGGCCTCCGGCTGGCCGGCTACGGCCGTAGGTTCGTCGCTCGGCTGATCGACTTCGGCCTCGTCTTGGCCCTGAACGTGGTGGTCAACGGCTGGTTCGTCTGGCGATGGGCGCAGGAGTGGGCCCCGTACTGGCAGGAGGTCTTCCGGCGCGCGTCGCGGGGTGACACCTCCGCCGACGGCCTGCCGCTCCCCGGTGAGCAGGCCGGGTCTCTCCTGGTGGCGATCCTGCTGATCGCCACCGCGCTCTGGCTGGCCTACGAGGTGCCCACCATGGCCGCAGGCGGGCAGACCATCGGCAAGCGGGTGATGCGGATCCGGGCGGTGCCGATCGCCGCCGACCAGCCGCTGGGCGTCCGCCGAGCACTGAGCCGGTGGAGCACGCTGGGCCTGCCAACCCTGCTGTGGTACTGCGCCGGGCTCGGCCTGGTGCTGCAACTGGTCGATTCTCTCTCTCCCCTCTTCGACCACCCCCTGCGCCAGGCGCTGCACGACAAGCGCGCGCAGACGGTGGTCGTCGAGGTCCCCTACCGCACCGACCCCGCCCCCTCGAACGACCGCGACCAGCCCTCGGGAGACACCCCATGACCGACTCCGGACGCCACCAGCCGGCGCTGCGGTTGACCCGCGCCGACCTGGACGCGCTGCCCAACTACGTGCCGGGGCGCAGCCCCGCCGACCTGGCCCGGGAGTTGGGCCTGCCGGAGGCCATCAAGCTGGCCAGCAACGAGGTGCCGTACGGGCCGCTGCCCGGCGTGGTGGAGGCGGTCACCGAGGCGGTCACCACGTCGCACCGCTACCCGGACATGGGCGTGGTCGCGCTTCGTGACGCGCTGGCCCAGCGCTACGGGGTGGACGCCGACCGGATCGCCACCGGCTGCGGTTCGGTGGCGCTCGCCGAGCACCTGGTGCGGGCAACCTGCCTGCCCGGCGACGAGGTGCTCTACTCGTGGCGGTCCTTCGAGGCGTACCCGATCATCGTGGCGACCAGCGGCGCGACAAGCGTGCGGGTGCCCAACGACGCCGAGCACGGGCACGACCTGGCGGCGATGGCCGCGGCGGTGACCGATCGGACCCGGGTGATTTTCGTCTGCAACCCGAACAACCCCACGGGTACGGCGCTGCGCCGGGCCGAGCTGGACCGGTTCCTCGACTCGGTGCCGGACGACGTGCTGGTGGTGATCGACGAGGCGTACCGGGAGTTCGTCACCGACCCGGAGGTGCCGGACGGGCTCGACTACCTGGACCGGCCCAACGTGGCGGTGTTGCGCACGTTGTCGAAGGCCTGGGGGCTCGCCGGGCTGCGGATGGGCTGGTTGGTTGCCCAGCCGGTGGTGGCAGCCGCCATCCGCAAGGTGGCGACCCCGTTCTCCAGCAGCACGGCAGCCCAGGCCGGGGCGCTCGCTGCGCTGGCACAGGCGACCGAGATGGAGCGCCGCTGCGCCCTGGTCGTCGCTGAGCGGGACCGGGTCACCGAGGCGCTGCGCAAGTTCGTGCCCGAGGTGCCGACGAGCCAAGCCAACTTCGTCTGGCTGCCGCTGGGCGAGCGGGCGGTGGCGTTCGGCAAGGCGTGCGAGGCGCGCGGCGTGATCGTGCGGCCGTTCGCTGGTGACGGCGTCCGGGTCACCATCGGCACCCCGGCCGAGAACGACGCGTTCCTGGCGGCGGCCGAGGCCGCCCTGGTCTGAGCGACAGCTCGCCGTCGCGGCGGCGGGCGGGGCAGCAGGCAGCTGCTCCGCCCGCCATTGCCCGGCTAGGGCGCTCCGTCGACTACCGCCAGTCGCCACTGCGTCTCACCCTCGACCCCAACGGCAAGATCGGTCGAGACGCCCTTGTCGACGAAGACCTGCGACCGATTGGGCACCCCGTCGCAGGGATATCGCAGCAAACCGCCGGTCTTCACGTCCAATGCGATCCGGCCTCCCCCGGTGCAGACGAAATACACCGTGAAGCTGGCCCCGCTGGGAACCACATCGGCGATGGTTGCTTCCTTCTGTTCAGCCAGCGGACCGGCCAGCAGCACCCGACCGGTCGGAAACCATCCGGTCGGCGCCTCCGCGGTGGGGGAAGGCTGACTCATCCCGGTGGGTAAGGCGGGTCCGGACGGCACCGCCGATCGTCTCGCCGTGTCAGCGGTGCAGCCGCTGACCATCAGCAAGGGGACGACCATGCCGAGGGCCAGGCACACGGCGGAACGACTAGCACGCATCTCGCGTCTCCAATCCAGGCCGGACGAGCCTGTCGTCAAGCTGCCCTGAACGCCAGCACGCACGGTCAGTAGTACAGCTTCCAGGCTTCACGGTAGGGGGCATACGCGCTGCCCGAATTCTCGGAGGTCGTGTTGCAGTTGCTGTAGACGTAGTGCGACTTCCAGCTGACGTTCTCCTTCCAGTTGCCATAGTCGCCGTACAGGGTGGAGTTGGCGTTGACGGTGCCGCTGACCTCGACACCATAGGACGTTGTGTTGCTCTGTTCGACGCCCGCGTTGATGGTGGCTTCCATCTTGGCGAAGATTGCCGCCTTCAGCTCGGCCGAAACCGAGACCGAAACCGTGAAGGTCGTGGTGCCCGTCTTCGTCGCGGTGAACTTGAAGCTCTTCGCCGAACTGGTGTTGTTGATGACCGACGTACGGAACTTCGCGTCGAAGGTGTTCGTCGTGTTGGTCATTGAGTAGAGGTAGGTCCCCGGCGTGCAGTACTCCGCCTGGGTGCCAAACTCAGGGCCCTGCTCCCCCTTTGGAGGTATCGGAGCCGGGATTGGCACGAGGTCCTCAGACGCCGCCGGCGTGACCCCACCCGCCGCCATAGCAGGAACTGCCGGCAGCAGTACGGCAGCGACGACGGTCGCAGCAAGGGGGAATGATCGGAGCAGACCTGCAGATTTCTTACTCATCGCCACATCCCTGGTCGCTATTGCGTTGGAGATCGCAGCCTTTCACTCCTTTGCACCAGCGCTGCACATTCGCAGCACACGCCGCCCACCGGGCACGAGGGCCCGCGCCGTCGCCCGACTTGATCCACACCGTGCCGACCGTCCGGATTGGGAAGCGCAGGGCACGCGCGACCGAATCGTCGAGTTGGCGAACCTTACTCACGCCCGGATTGCCGAGCTGTGGGGGTCGGGCCAACGAGCAAGGTGCGGCCCGCTGGGCACGTCGACCCGGAGATAACGGAGTGTCGCGGCCAAGCCAACTCAAACCCCTGGAGCCTCGTCGCCAGTTCCTCAAGTGACCACGTCACTTGGCTTTCCGCCGCCCCGCGCCTCAGTTACTCCACGTGACGGCTTCTCCGCGCGACAGCCTCGGCCCCGAAGCGACAAAACGGTCGACTTGCCGCAAGGCACATCGGCTCTAGATAAGTCCGTTAAATAATGGCGAGAGCACCCGTTGCCTCGGTGCGCGGGCCGATGTAGCGTCCCTGTCGCTGCTCACCCTAACGGTGCGCGACAACGGGGGTGCCGAAATGATGTTCCGACTACTCAGATCTCCGGGCGTGACAGTTGACAATGCCTTCCACTTTCCACAAGAAGGCCGCGTCCAGAGCATTTTCGCAGCTCTTCTATTTCGACATGGGCAAAACGTCAGTTCGGCTACCCTGGCCACTGCCATCTGGAGTGACCCGCCAGTTTCCGCAGACGCAAATGTGCGGACCTATATCGCCAAACTGCGCCGCTTCCTTGCCGAGTTGAGCCCGGAGCTCCACGAACGCCTCGCAACCGTCCATGGTGGATACCGGCTGGATATTCTCGACGGAGAGTTAGACCTCGGGCGATCAATCGAGCTCTGGAACGAGGGCCGCCGGGCGATGAACCGCTCGGATTTCCGTGGCGCGGTTGAGGCACTCGAAAGCGCATCGGCACTCTGGGCCGGAACCTCAGGCCAGGACGTGGCCGCTCAGGGCTGGCTCGATCATCGCTTCGCAATGCTCCGCGAGCAACGATTCGCCCTGGCCGAGGACCTCGCCGCCGCCCGCATCGCCAGCGGCGACGGCCTGCCCGCCATTGCTGGGCTGCCGGAGATCGATGATCCGAATCTCACCCGGGAGAAGTCCGCCGCACTCATGCTCGTCGCGTGTTATCGGGCCGGCAATCTTCCGGCGGCCCTGCGCATCTTCGCGGCAGCCCGCACCACGCTGCGCCGGGAGTTTGGCGTGGACCCGGGGTCATGGCTGCAGACTCTTCACCACGCAGCCCTCCGGCGCGACGACGCCCTGCTGTTCTCCGATCAGCTTCTGGTGAGTTTGAGCAGCGACGCCGAACCGCGACCCCAGCACTCCAACCTCACGGCCCGGGTGGCCTGACCAACTTCGCCACCCCAACCAGGCGTAATCAACCTCAATCGTGAAC
This sequence comes from Micromonospora chokoriensis, assembly GCF_000718555.1. Lineage (GTDB taxonomy): Bacteria > Actinomycetota > Actinomycetes > Mycobacteriales > Micromonosporaceae > Micromonospora > Micromonospora chokoriensis_B. The sequence goes on along the minus strand of NZ_JOAN01000015.1, from coordinate 197,324 downwards.
TATGAGTTGTTTGTCCGACTTGACATGTCTTATGCCCTATCTTCCGAAGTGGCCGGTTGTGTCGAGGGCTCACGCCGGCTCACTTCGAGAAAACGGGGTAAATACAGTGCGTACTGCCAAGATCTGTCTCGCCGGAGCGGCCGCCGCCGCGATGGTCGGCTTCCTCGCGGCGCCGGCCGCCGCCGCGCCCACCGACGACACGACCGTCACCTTCGAGGTGGAGGCGGGCACCCTCGACATCGTCGCGCCGGCCACCGCCGACCTGGGCGGCGGCCCGCCCGGTGGCGTCATCACCGCTCAGCTCGGCACGGTCACGGTCACCGACTCCCGGGGTGATGCGGATGCCTCCTGGGTGGCCTCGGTGACCGCCACCGTCTTCCAGACCGGTGGTGGCACCCCCGCCGAAACGGTCCTGCCCGAGGAGATCGACTACTGGTCGGGCCCCGCCACAGCGACCACCGGCACCGGCACCTTCACGCCGGGCCAGCTCACCGCTGGTGACGCGGCGCCGCTGTCCAGCGTCACGCCGCTCACGGCGTTCACCCACACTGGTGGCACCGGCGGCAACACCGCGTCCTGGAACCCCACGCTTGACGTCAACGTGCCGCTGGACAGCATCGCGGGCATCTACACCGGGACGGTGACGCATTCGGTGGCCTAGCCGCCAGGGCCGGTCGACCGTCGCGGTCGCGCTGGCGCTGCTCTGCCTCGCCGGTCCGGGTCTGTCGACCCGGGCCGGCGCGGCCGAGCCGGACGCCGACGACCGCCTCGGGATCCGGCTGCTGGAGGCACCGAGCAACCGCCGCGACGATCCCCGGGCGCGGCGGTACATCGTCGATCACCTCCCGCCGGGCACCACGATCAAGCGGCAGTTGCTGGTCACCAACCGCACCGACCAGGACCGCCGCATCGACGTGTATCCGGCGGCGGCGACCGTGGAAGGTTCGGAGTTCAAGTTCGGCGAAGGCCACGCGGCCAACGAGCTGACCTCGTGGATCACCCTCGACAAGTCCGCCGTGGAGGTGGAGGCGTGGGGCGAGGCAAGGGTCCTCGCGACCGTCAAGGTGCCGTCAGCCGCCTCACGCGGCGAGCGGTACGGGGTGGTCTGGGCGTCCGCCACCTCCGCGCCCCGGGCCGGCGGGGAGGTCACCCAGATCCACCGGGTCGGCGTCCGGATGTACCTCGATGTTGGACCCGGCGGCGAGCCGATTTCCGACTTCTCGATCGGTGAGCTTCGTCCGGCCGGCAGCGCTGAGGGCGAACCATCGCTGACCGCTCAGGTCACCAACACCGGTGGCCGTGCCATCGACCTGACCGGCACGGTTTCCCTGACCGACGGACCGGCCGACAGCCGGGCCGGCCCATTCCAGGTCGGGCAGGGCGTCACGCTACCGCCAGGCGGGTCCGGGCAGGTCATCGCCCGGCTACCAGCCGAGTTGCCGAACGGGCCGTGGAAGGTCGAGATCAACCTGGAGAGTGGATTGGTGAAGCGCAGCATCACCGCGCAGATCCAGTTCCCCGACCCGGGTCAGGTCGGGAAGCGGGGTAGCGTCATCTCCCGGATGGTGTCCGGTTGGACCGTGGGGGCGGCCATCGCGGGTTTGCTGCTCATCACCGGCCTCGCGGTGCTGGCCCGCCGATCCCGTCAGTCCCCCCGACCCCCCACCGGCAGGCCACGGGAGCGGGTCCCGGCCGGACGGTGACACCACGCCGGCGGCCGCGCATCGGACCGGCCGTCGGCGGCGGGCTTCCACCGGCCGTTCGGTGGCGAGTGTCTGTCAGACCGGCCGCCGGCGCCGGGCCGCCAGCCAACCGACGATCAGGAGGGTCACGCCCAGCCCGGTGAGCAGCAACGTCGACCCACCCGCACCGGTGACCGGCAGTTGGCCACCGTGGCTGGGCGTGGGCTGAGGTGGTGCCGTGGGTTGCGTCGGCGTGGGCGTGGGTGGCCCGGGTTGCGTCGGTGTGGGTGTCGGCGTCGCCGGCAGGATCTCGAAGGTGACGCCGGTGTCCGCTGACGGCTCGGCCCGGGCGGCGCTGAACCCGCGCGCCGACGCGGGATCCGCATGCAGCATCGGCGGGACCGCCAGCGCGATGCTCGCGGCGGCAGCGAGTACGCCACCCGCGACGTAGTTGGCTGTTATCCTGCCCATGCGCCGACCCCTTCTCCACCGAAACCTGAACCATGAAAAACGTACCCTTTTCCGACAAAGGGAATGAATGGTTCGGCGTTCCGGGGTCGAAGACGCCACGATCAGGTGGCGGCCAGGATCACCGCCTCCGCGGTCAGGTAGTAGCGCCGGTCGTCGCCGGTCGGGTCGACCGGCTTGCGGAGCCGTTCGACCGCGACGAACCCGTCCTCGGCCGCCACCGCCCCAGGTGCCCAGCCGGTCCCATCCGAGCCGACGTTGAGCGAGAAGCGGGACAACTGCGCGCCGGTCACCGGGTCTAGCGTCACCAGATCGTTCGCCTCGGTCAGCAGGTGCACCCGGCCAGGCTCACCAACCAGCACCCGGGCCGCGCCCAGGCTCGCAGACCGCCACAGCTCGGTGCCCGTACGCGCCGATCGACCCACCGCCACCCCGTCGAGCACGACGACGGCCTGCTCACCGACGAGCGCGGCGCCGGCCAGGTCCAGCGCGGGGGCGGCGACCGGCTCGCCGGCACCCAACAGCCAACCCCGCCCGCCCGCGTCGCCCGGCCCGGCGGTCCGCAGCCCCAGGCAGCCCGACCGGCCGGTACGGCAGCCGAGCGGCGTCACCACCAACTCGTCCGGGCCACCCGGCGGTCGCCAGCGCTCCCGCACCACACCCGTCGCCGCGTCCCGGAACTCGACAGTGGCCGCCCCGGCGCAGGCATCCAGCCCGATCAGCTGCCCAGCCGCCGTGGTGCCGACATCGCTGCGGCACCTGCCCGGCAGGTCAACCCGCCACAGCTCCCGACCACCGCTCACCTCGACCCCACGCGCCTGGCTATCCCCGGTCGCCACCAGCACGATCCGCCCGTCCGGGAGGTCGGTGAGCTGGAGCCCGCGCGGGTCCCAGACGGTCGCCGCCCCGGTACGCCGCAGCACCTCCGTGCTCTCGGCGGGCTTCGGGCCGTCGGTGCGCCAGAGCACCCCGCCGGTCCGGGCGTCGAGTGCGACAAGTCGCCCGTCCGACCAACGGCTGACCACCGTGCTGCCGCTGGCCACCACCCCGGTCAACTCCGCCGGCCACCGCCGGTACGACCAGTACGGAGTGGTCCGGTGCCGCCCGTCGACCGGCCGGTCGGCGTAGACCTGGCGGTGTGCGGCGTAAACCCGCAGTCTCCCGTCCACGATCAACGGCGCGACCGGCAGACGACCGACCACTCCAGCAGCCGGTCGGGCCGGGGCCGGATAATCGGCCTGCGCCACCGTGCTCACCTCTGCCGGCGCGAGGACCCGGTGGACGATGACGGCGACGGCCGCGGTCGCGACCAGCGCCGCAACCGCAATAACGAGCCGTCGCCGGCCTTTCGGGAACCTCATGCCGCACCTCCGCCCGGCACCCTACCCAGCGCAGCGGACCGGACCCCGAACAGGTCACAGCGAGGAATGACCGGCTGGCGCTCAGGCGGCTTCGACGGAGCCGACGGCACCGGCCGCGACGGCCAGATCGGCGAGATCACGCCAGAGCGCCGCCTCGACCGCCCGCGCGGCTAGCCCGCCGAGCAGCAGCGCCACCACCCGGCCGTACGGGGCGGTGGGCACCGCCTCCTGGGTGACGGTGATCGCCGTGCAACCTCGACGGCGGCGTCGGACCGGTCGCAGGCTCCAGGTGATCCGGTAATCCGCGCCGGCACCGGAGGAACAGAGCACCAGTCGCTGCGGCGCGAGCGCCTCCACCACCAGGAACTCCTCGATCAGCGTGCCGCCGCCCGGCTGGGCGCGCTCCTCACGCCAGGAACTGCCCGGCCCGAACGGACCCGGAGTGAGCACCTCGATCGGGCCGGCTGCGGTCAGCCGGGCCGCACGGCCGGGCAAGTCGGTCAGCAGACGCCAGACGTCGACAGCGTGCGCCTCGATGATCCCGGTAATCGCCACCGTCGACATGCCACCCTCCCGTGTCCCCGACGGTACGCGGAGTGAGGGCCGGACGGGGCCCCCGGACGGAATTTCCACCGACCGGAGGCCACGCTGTCCGATTAGGCGGTCGCTTCGACACCGATCGTCGTCGACCGGCGCCGAAACGCCGGTCAGCGCTCGAAGTGACCGGCCCGAATCGCGCCGATGAACGCTGTCCACCCCGGCGGGCTGACCGCGAGTGTGGGGCCGGCCTGGTCCTTGGAATCGCGAATCCCGACCAAACCGTGAACATCAACCACGTTGTCCGCCACTTCCACGCAGAGCCCCTGGTCGTTTGAGCGGCTGCTGGTACGCCAGACCGCGCCCGCAAGATCGTGCATCGTCGTTACCTCCGTGTGCGATGGGGATGCCCCACCGCTGGCAGCCGGGCAGAGCCCGGCTCGGATCGCGCGGCGAGGCAACGGGATCCGGACGATCAACGGCTCAACCAGGGCCGGTGATCGCACAGCCGGTGCGATCACGGGTCCCGTGCACGAGACGGGTGGCGGGTGCCCGCTCAGCGGGCCGGGCGAACCGTGCCGGTGACCTCGCCGAGGGCGACGGTGGTGCCGCCCGGGCCAGGGGCGGTGGCCGTGATGGTCACCGTGTCGCCGTCGGCGAGGAAGGTGCGGGTCTCGTCGCCCACCTTTACCGGTTCGGCCCCTCCCCAGGTCAGCTCCAGGAACGAGCCGACCTGCCCCCGGTCCGGGCCGGAGACGGTGCCAGAGGCGTACAGGTCGCCGGTGCGCAGTGACGCGCCGTTGACGGTGAGGTGCGCCAACTGCTGTGCGGGAGTCCAGTACATGGTGGCGAACGGGGGCTCGCTGACCCGCTCGCCGTTCCACTCGACCGACAGCCGGAGGTCCAGGCCCAGGTGCGGCACGTCCCGCAGGTAGTCGACCACCGGCGGGTCCTGGTCAGGGGCCGGCACAAAGGCGTCGCCGAGCGCGTCCAGCGGCGTGACCCAGGCCGAGACCGAAGTGGCGAACGACTTGCCGAGGAACGGGCCGAGCGGCTGGTACTCCCAGGCCTGGATGTCCCGGGCCGACCAGTCGTTGACCAGCACCACCCCGAAGACGTGCTCGGCGAAGTCGTCCACGGACACCCGGTCACCCAGCGCGCTGGGTACGCCCACCACGAAGCCGACCTCGGCCTCGATGTCGAGGCGTACCGATGGGCCGGTGACCGGCCCCTCGGCGGAGGCCCGCTGCCCGGTCGGCCGGGTCACCGGCGTGCCGGAGACGACCACCGTGCCGGCCCGGCCGTGGTAGCCGATCGGCAGGTGCTTCCAGTTGGGCAGCAGCGGCGGCTGGCCGGGTCGGAAGATCTGCCCGACGTTCGACGCGTGGTGCTCGGAGGAGTAGAAGTCGACGTAGTCGGCCACCTCGATGGGGAGCAGCAGCTCCACGTCGTCGAGGGGCACCAGCAGCGGCTCCACCGCAGCCCGGTGCGCCGGGTCGGTCAGCAGCTCGGTGATCCGCTGCCGCACCGCCGTCCACTGCGGACGACCGAGCGCCATGAAGTCGTTGAGCACCGGACGGCACAGCGCGCCGGCGGCCAACACCAGCTCGGCGGCCTCAGCCCCGGCGAGGTCGAAGACCCAGGACCCGATCCGTACGCCGATCCGCGCCGGACCCCCGTTGTGCCGGAACACCCCGTACGGCAGGTTCGTCACCCCGTACGAAGATCCTTCGGCGCCGGTCACCCAGGTCATGCGTCGTAGCCCCCGTTCACCAGCCCAAGCCGGATCAGATCGGTAAGTGGTTCCAGGATGCTGCACGAGCCGAAGCCGACCCAGAGTGGGCGGGGCACGTCCAGCCGTGCTGTCGCGCGTTCCAGCAGGGGACGCGGATCGACAATGGTCAGCAGCTCGGCGACCGAGCGCGCACCCTCGCCGTCGGCGGCCGCCAGGGTCGCGGCCAGCACGTTGGCGTAGCCGTGATGGGTGAACCCGGTCTCCGGGTCCAGGTGCCGGATCGCCTGGTGCAGCCCGGCGGTGAGCTTGAACGGCAGGTCCCGGTCCCGGCAGGCGCAGATCACCGCGGCCAGCTCGGTCGGTGTGGGGAAGAGCTCGGCGGCGAGCCCGCCGGTGCGGAACTTGGCCGCGATCGGCACCCCGTCGGCCCGCGCGGCGACAAGCGCGTCCAGCGCCCCCATCAGCCCGAAGGTCAGCGGCAGCTCGGCGTAGACGGCCTCCACGCCCGCCAGCGCGTCGGTCAGCCGCAGCAACTCGGCGATGCCGGGCAGCGGGTCCTCACCGCGTTTGGCGACCGCCACCTCGATCTGACGCGCGGTGACGCCGTCGGGGGCGAGAAACGAGAGCGCGAACGGCAGGTTCCCGATCCCGGTGTCACCGATCAGCCCGATCACCATGCCCTCGCCCGGGTCGACGAGACCGCTCAACTCGCCGGCCGCGACGGTCGAGGCGGGGATGAGCAGCGGGCCGACCAGGTCGGCGTACCAGGCGGTGCGGTGCCGACGGTGGGCGGCCAGGGCGTCCGGCAGCGTGGCGCTGCCCGGGGGGAAGACGGCGGCATCGTCCACCAGGCCGTCGAGGAGTGCGGGCACCTGCGTTGACACGGAACAAGAATGTACGGGACGCTACGAGGAACGGACAACAGCGTCCGATTATCGGACGCCTTCGGCCGGTGAACGGGTCATATCGGGAGGCGAGATGCCGTATTACCGCAGCGTCGGCGAGGTGCCGCGCAAGCGCCACACCCAGTTCCGGCAGCCCGACGGCAGCCTCTACGCCGAGGAGCTGATGGGCCAGGAGGGCTTCTCCTCCGACTCGTCCCTGCTCTACCACCGGTACGCGCCCACGGCGATCCTGGCCGCCGACGAGTTCACCCCGCCCACGTTCACCCGGGCACCGAACCTGCCGCTCAAGCCCCGCCACCTGCGCACCCACAAACTGGACACCGGCGGCGCCGACCCCATCCTCGGCCGGCAGTACCTGCTCGCCAACGACGACGTACGAATCGGGTACGTCCTCGCCGACCGACCCTCACCGCTGTTCCGCGACGCCACCGGCGACCACTGCCTCTACGTCGAGTCGGGCACCCTGCGGGTCGAGTCCCCGTTCGGGGCGCTGGACGCGGTCGCCGGCGACTACGTCGTCATCCCCACCTCGACCATCCACCGGCTGGTGCCCACCGGCGACCAGCCCGTCCGGCTGCTCGCCGTCGAGGCGTCCGGGCACATCGGCCCGCCCAAGCGCTACCTCTCCGTACGCGGCCAGTTCCTGGAGCACTCGCCGTACTGCGAGCGCGACGTGCGCAGCCCCGACGCCCCGCTGCTCGTCGACGGCGAGGAGGTCGAGGTGCTGGTCCGGCACCGGCGCGGATGGACCCGCTACGTCTACGCCCACCACCCGTTCGACGTGGTCGGCTGGGACGGGCACCTCTACCCGTGGGCGTTCTCCATCCACGACTTCGAGCCGATCACCGGCCGCATCCACCAGCCCCCGCCGGTGCACCAGACCTTCCAGGGGCCCAACTTCGTCATCTGCTCCTTCGTGCCCCGCAAGGTCGACTACCACCCGCAGTCGATCCCGGTGCCGTACAACCACCACAACGTCGACTCCGACGAGATGCTCTTCTACACCGGGGGCAACTACGAGGCGCGGCGCGGCTCCGGCATCGAGCAGGGCTCGATCTCCCTGCACCCGTCCGGTTTCACTCACGGCCCCCAGCCGGGTGCCGCCGAGCGGTCCATCGGCGCGGACTACTTCGACGAGTTGGCCGTCATGGTCGACACCTTCCGCCCGCTGGATCTCTGCGACGCGGCCAACGAGTGCGAAGACGAGGCGTACGCCTGGACTTGGGCCCGTCGCGGCTAGCCGTTTACACCCTTTCGGCGGCCCTGCTGGCGGGCTGCCCGAAAGGGTGCTACCGGTCGACTATCCGACGATCACTCTCGTACCGGGCGGATAGCCGGGAAGGCAATTTTGCGCGCCTGGCGCGGTTGAGGATCGTTGCGGCCATTGATCAGTCACTCGATGATGGTCGCAATCGGTCCACTGTGTACAACCGAGTCAGGAGCGGCCATGCGCCTTTCCCGTACGGGATTTCCTCATGCCTCCCGAATCGGGGCTGTCGCCCTGGTCGCGGGAATGCTCGTCGCCACAGTCGGAAGCCCGGCCGCCGCAGACCGGGGAGGCGGCGGGGTCATTCCGAGCTACCCCAAGCCGACCAAGTCCTGCGGCCCGGCCAACGTCGGCGAGACTGCCTACGTTGTCGACGCGGTCGAGGTGAACCCCACGCTGACCCACTTCCTCGCGGTCCACATCACCGCCGGCACCACAGGTGAGCACGCCGAGACCCTCAGTACGGTCAACGAGGTGACCACGTCGGTCAGCGCGAGCATCGAGATCACGGCAAAGGGGAAGTTCGTTCTCGCCGAGGTCGAGACCAAGGTGGGCTTCACGGTGCAGAAGAGCACCTCGACCACGAACAGTGAGTCGGTCACCGACACCTGGAACTTCTCTCAGCCCGGCTACTACGGCCTCTACAAGGGCACCCGGGCGGTAGAGGGAACCTGGCTCGAATACCGGTGCCAGCGGCTGACGTCGGGAGGCACGACCACCTACCCGTTCTGGTTCCAGGTCGGCAACCTCGAGAGCTACACCACCTTCTCCGTCATGGAGGTAGGCACCATCGGCTGCCAGGACAGTCCGCCTGCCGGCTCGGTGCGCTTCCAGGCGCGGCTGTATCTCGGCTGCTGATCTGTCCGGCACGCTCGGCCGGGGCCTCCCGGCCGAGCGTCTCGCCGTGGTGGGCCCTCTGCACGCCCCAGTGTTCGCGGGAGCCTGGGTCAGCGGATGGCGGTGCGGGTGAAGACGGCGAACTCGGCTACCGCCGTGACGGCGATGGCCAGCACCAGGGGCCAGGGTGAGCCGACCATCGCGTACACCAGCAGCAGCAACGGCGCGGCGGCTGCGGCGTAGATCGCCAGGGCCATCGCACGGTCCGAGTGCAGCAGGGCGGGCAGGACGGTCCGGGTCAACCCCGGCAGCCGGGCCGCGAGCTGCCAGACCACGACCCCGCCGGTGAGCGCGGCGAGCACCGCCAGGACACGGGAGAACCCGTCGCTCGCCGACGCCGCGAACGCGACAAGCACCGCCGCCACCAGCGACCAACCCGCGCCGTAGAGCACCAGGCGGTGCAGCCCGTACGCGAGGGTCCGTGGCGAGTCGATCCGGCTCGGGCTGACCGTCACCGCCTCGGCGATGTGTTCCAACGCCTCCGACCAGCGGCGCTGCTCCAGCCGCATGACACCCACGTCGTGCCCGGCCTCGGCGATGCGCGGGTCGAGCCGCAGCGCCTCCCGGTAGGCCCGCTCGGCCAGGTCGAACAGGTCCAGGCGGGCGGCGACCAGGCTGAGCACCAGGTGCGCCTGCGGCTCCTGCGGGGCCAACTCGACACCGCGCCAGGCCGCGTTCAGCGCCGGCTGTCCGTTGCGGGCGCCGGCCAGGATCGCCGCCGCGCTCCGCTGGGCGTACGCGTCGGTCGGGCCGAGGGTGAGGATCCGGTCGGCGGTGGCGGCCGACTCGGAATAGCGCTCCAGGTCGGCCAGCGCCATACCCCTGGCCACCAGCGGTGGCAGGCCCTCCGGTGCGGCAGCCAGGGCCGTGTCGGCGGCGGTGAGCGCCTCGGCCGGGCGGCCGGCGGCCAGGTGCACCCGGGCCAGCATGGTGAGCACGTCGACGTCATCCGGCTGTAGGGCCAGCCCGTAGGCCAACTCTCCGGCCGCCTCGTCATAGCGGCCGAGCTCGGCAAGGAGTTGGGCCCGCTGGACGTAGCCGTCGGCGGCGGACTGGTCGGGGGCGGGATCGCTGGACATCGCGGCGAGCTTAGGCGGCCGGCGCGTCGTACACCAGGGCCACCGCGACCCCGGCCAACCCTTCCTCCCGGCCGGCGAAGCCGAGCCCGTCGGTGGTCGCCGCCGAGACGGTGACCGGAGCGCCGACTGCGGCGGAGAGCACCTCCTGCGCCTCCGCGCGACGCCGACCGATCTTGGGTCGGTTGCCGATGACCTGCACGGACACGTTGCCGATCTCCAGGCCCGCGGCCCGCACCCGGCGGGCCGTCTCGGTCAGCAGCGCCACCCCGGACGCGCCGGACCACTCGGGCTGGTCGACCCCGAAGGCGGAACCGAGATCACCGAGACCGGCGGCGGAGAGCAGCGCGTTGCAGGCGGCATGCGCGGCGACGTCGGCGTCCGAGTGCCCGGCGAGGCCGTCCTGGTCCGGCCAGAGCAACCCGGCCACCCAGCAGGGCCGGCCGGGCTCGAACGCGTGCACATCGGTGCCGATGGCCACCCGGGGAACGATCATGATCAGAGGGTACGCGTCAGCCGGCGGCGGAGAGCAGATGCTCCGCCAGAGCCAGGTCGAACGGTCGGGTGATTTTCAGGGCGTACTCCGAGCCGGGCACGCAGCTCACCGCGACGCCCTGCTTCTCGACCAGCCCGGCGTCATCGGTGAGGGAGTCACCGGCGGCGGCGTGTGCGGCGCTGAGCACGGCCCGGCGGAAACCCTGCGGGGTCTGCACCGCGCGCAGGGCGGAACGGTCGACGGTGCCGAGCACCACCTCGTCGGCGCCGACTTCCTTGATCGTGTCGACGACCGGCAGGACGGGGATCACCGCGTCGCACCCGCCCCGGACCGCCGCCGCGACGGATTCGACCAGCTCGGGCGGGGTGAGCGCCCGAGCGGCGTCGTGCACCAGGACGATCGTCGGGCCGGCGGGCACCGCGGCCAGCGCGGCGGCCACCGACGCCTGCCGTTCCGCGCCGCCGGGCACCACGATCACCGGGGCGATCGGAGCCAACAGCTCGCGGACGGCCTGCACCTCGGCGGTCGGCGCGGCCACCACGATGGTGTGCACCGAGGGCGCGGCGGCCAGTCGACGCACAGCGTGCACCAACAGCGGCTCGCCGACGAGCAGGCGCAGCGCCTTGGGTCGGCCAGGGCCGAGCCGTACGCCGGCACCCGCCGCAGGCACGAGGACCGCGACGTCACCGCGCGGATTGAGCTGCGCGGTCACGTCGCGGTCCTCGGTGGTTTCTTCACAACGAAGTGGGTACGACGATGCTGTGCGGACTAGGCCTCGGTGAGGACCTTGTCGAGCAGCGTCTCCGCCTCATCCTTGGTGCTCTTCTCAGCCAGCGCGACCTCGCCGACGAGAATGTCGCGGGCCTTGGCGAGCATCCGCTTCTCGCCCGCAGAGAGGCCCCGCTCCCGCTCCCGGCGCCACAGGTCACGCACGACCTCGGCGACCTTCAGCGGGTTGCCGGAAGCCAGCTTTTCCAGATTGGCCTTGTAACGCCGCGACCAGTTGGTCGGCTCCTCGGTGTGCGGAGCCCGCAGAACGTCGAAGACCTTACCGAGGCCTTCTTCGCCGACCACCTCACGTACGCCCACGATCTCGGCGTTCTCGGCCGGCACCCGGACCGTCAGGTCACCCTGCGCGACCCTCAGGACGAGGTATTGCTTAGGCTCGCCCTTGATGACCCGAGTCTCGATTGCCTCGATGAGTGCGGCCCCGTGGTGGGGGTAGACAACGGTCTCGCCGACACTGAAAACCATAGGTTCGAAACCCCTTTCGCTGTGTCTAGGGTAACACGGTCAGGCACCGATGTCTCACCGATGTCCTGACCGTTGGCGCAGCTCAGGGGCCCTGTGAGAGGTCTTGCTTCAGCTTGACAGGCGGTCAAACCAATGGTTCGAACACGCTCCGTAGCGGGCAAATGACTGCCCGGCACGGGTGAACAGAACGTCGAGATCAAGGGCTATGCGCTCTCCCATGGTAGCCCGGCCGGCAGGACCGCGCCCAGGTGTAGCGGGAGGAGCCCCTCGTGCGCGACCCTGGAGACCGAGCCGCACTCCGCTCTCGAGACGCTTCCAGGAGGTCCGATGGGCAAGCCGGACGCAGAGGGTCACGGGCCAGCCGACGGCGTGCCCGGCCTGCCTCCCGAGTGGGGCCGGGTGGTGGTCCCCGACGACGCCTCCGCGCTGGCCGCCGAGGCCGCCCAGATTCGCCGTGAGCTGCGCCGAACCGGCGGCGGCACCCGGCTGGGCCTGCCGCTGCTGGTCCTGCTGGTGGCGGTCCTCACCACGTTGGCCGGCCTACTGGTGGTCACCTGGCCCCGGGCCAACCGCGACACCGACCGTCCAGCCCCGGCCCCCTACTCGCCACCGGAGAGCCTGACCGGCCGGGCGCTGCCCGCGCTGGACCTGGTCGACGCGAACGACGCGCCTGTGCCACTGCGCGGCCTACTGCCCGCCATGATCATTCTGCTGGACGGCTGCCCCTGCCCGGACCGCGTCACCGACGCCCTGGCGGGTGCGCCAGCCGGCGTCTCCGTGGTCACCGTCACCGGGGGGCGTACGGGCCCGGCCGGGCCGACCACCCAGCGGCAGGCACGCGTCCTGGCCGACCCCGCCGGAGGGCTGCGTTCGTTCCTGGGCCAACCGGTTCGCGCCGGCACCGCGACCGCCCTGCTGGTCGACCGCGCCGGCATAGTGACCCGGGTGCTGCCGGACCTGGGGACGGTCGAGTCCTACCGGAGCGACCTGAGCGCCCTCGCCGGCTGACCGGCGCGCGGGAGGTGGGGTGACCCCCGCCGGGTCTAGTCGGGCAGGGTGACCAGCTGCGCCTCGACGTCGATCTCGCGCACCCCGACCGTCGACAGCGACACCCGGAACGGCCTGCCGTGCGAGAGCACCTCGGCGCTGGTGGTCATGCCGTCGCAGTCGATCTCGGACGGCCCGGCCAGCTCGGCCCCGGAGGTCGTCACCGACAGGGTGCCCGGCCTGGTGCACCGGTATTGCAGCAACTGACGGGCGTTGCCGCCCGCCGCCTGCCGGACGACGCGCTGCCCCGGCACGAGCGGTCTTCGCTCCTGCCAGGTCGTGTCGCGGAACGGGGGCAGCTCACCCTGGAAGAAGAGCCAACTCGGATCACCCTCGATGTCGGTGATCTTGCCGGTGGCCGTGTCGATGATCATCCGCGCAGCGTCCGGCCGCCGGACGACCTCACCTGTGTCGGCACCAACCCGCGCGGTCACCTCAGCACCGTCCGGCAGGACGCGGCGCGACGGAGTGGCGGCGCTGGGCCCTACGGCGGGTGCGGCCGCTGGATCGGCCGGCCGGGCCACCGGGGAGGGTGCGGCAGAGTGCCACCACCAGCCACCGACGGCCAGGACGGCCACGGCAGCGCCATAGAGGACCGCCGAGCGCAGCCGCTCATCCGTCGTCGCATCCATCAATCGAGCGTACCGGCCGGAGGCTCAGTCCTGTCGATCGAGCAGAGCGGCGTACAGGGTGAGGCCCGGGCCGAACGCCAACATGACGATGCGCCGAGCCGCCGGCGTCGCCCGGCCCAACCGATCCAGGATCAGCAGTACGGTCGGCGACGAGCAGTTACCGTGCTCGTCGAGCGTCGCCCGGGACGCCGCCAGCCCCTCCGGGGGCAACGCCAACTCCCGCTCGACCACGTTGAGGATCCGCGGCCCGCCCGGGTGCACCGCCCAACCGTCCACCTCGGAGCTGGCGACACCGTGCCGGGCCAACAGACCGTCGACAAGCCCGCGGACGTGCCTCGACAGCACCTGCGGCACCTTCGGCGACAGCCCCATCCGGAAACCCGCGTCGGTGACGTCCCAGGTCATGTGGTCGGCGGTCGAGGTGTCGGTGACGGCGGTGACCTCGCGCAGCGCGTACCCCGGGCCGCCCGGCACGACCACGGCGGCGACCGCGGCGTCCGAGAAGAGCGCGTGGGAGACGATCTGCTGGGTATCCACCCGGGCGCTGGACGGCTGGATGTGCAGGCTGGTCAGCTCCGCGCAGAGCAGCAGCGCCGGCCGCCCCCGGGCGGCGACGAAGTCACTCGCCGCGCCGAGCCCCGGCAGCGCCGCATAACAACCCATGTGGCCGATGAACATCCGCTGGGTGTCCGCGGCCATGCCCAGGTCCCGGGCGAGCAGGATGTCCAGCCCCGGGGTGGCGTACCCGGTGCAGGAGCAGACGATGAACAGCCCGATGTCGCCGGCGCTCAGCCCGGCCGCGGTCAGCGCGCGACCCACCGCCTCCTTGCCCAGCGGCAGCGCCTCCACCTGGTAGCGGCGCATCCGGCGCTCGGTCGGCCAGTCCGAGACGTCTTCAAGCAGCGGGTTGACCGCAGCCTGCCTCCGGGTCACCCCCGAGTTGGCGAAGATTCGCTGGGCCAACGACCGGGTGGTGCCGGAGAAGTGTCGGGAGAAGAAGCCCTCCCACAACTCGTCCTGCGAAGCGGACGGCGGCTGCGCTGTCCCGAGCCCCGCGATCACTGGTACGGACACGATCCCCACCTCTCGTCAGATGCTGTCCTCCCCCTGGCCGTCCCACCAGCCGCCTCGGCTGGCCCATCTTCCGTGCGAACCCCGTACGACGGGCTCACCAACGCGGTGCCGATCCGTCACGATCCGGGTCGCCGCCCAGCGCGGCGATGCCGAGCCAATCGGCGCAGACATCCGACGTGGCCGGGTGCAGTGAGCCGCAGCGGGCATCGCGGTAGAGCCGCTCCAACGGATGACCACGGCGGGTCGCCGACGTACCGGCCGCCTCCAACACCGACGCCGCCACCTCCGCGGCCGTGGTGCCGGCGAGCAGCTTCGCCCGCCACACCCAGCGGTTGGTCTCCTCGTCGCCCGGTGCCTCGTCCACCCGGCGGGCCGCCTCGGCGACCACCAACTGGGCGGCGGCCGTCGCCGCGTCCGCCCGACCCAGCCGAGCCCGCACCGCCGGCAGACCGGCCAGGTTGCGGGCGTTGAGGTGCTCGGCCGCCGCGTCGATCGCCGCGCGGGCCACCCCCACGTAGACGGCCGCGTAGCTGGCCACCAGCCAGTGCGGCATCAGCTGGGCCACCACCAGCGCCAGCCCTTCCACCCCGCCGAGCAGCCGGTCGGCTGGCACGCTGACGTCCAGGTGCAGGTCGTGAGAGGAGGTGGCGCGCATGCCGAGCGAGTCCCAGGTCGGCTCCACGGTCAGCCCGTCGCCGGCCGGCACCAGGAACTGTGAGACCACCGACTGGTCGGCCGCGCTGCGCGCCGCCACCAGGTAGCCGTCCGCGTGCCCGGCACCGGAGCAGAAGGTCTTGCTGCCCTTGAGCTGCCAGCCCCCGTCGATCGGCGCGTACGCCGTGGTCAGCTGGGACAGCCGGGCGCCGGCGCCACGCTCGCTCATCGCGACCGCGTACCAGGAGCCCTGCGCCGCCGCGCTGAGCAGCCGGTCGCGGGCGGCCAGCGCCTCGTCCGGTACGCCCAGCGCCTCGGCCAACTCCTCGGTGACCGCGCCCAGCGCGCCGGTCACCGACGCGTGCATGTTGAACACCAGGGCGGTCGCACCGTTGCCCCGGGCAAGCTCAGTGGCGACCGCGGCGTACTCGGCGAAGGTGGCCCCAAGGCCGCCGAGCGCCCGGGGCACCATCAACCCGAACAGGCCAGCCTCGCGTAGGTCGGCGAAGTCGTCCACGGGGAAGGAACCGTCCCGGTCGTGCTCCGCCGCCCGCGCGGCGAACCGCGGTGCCAACCGGCGTGCTGCCTCAAGCGCGTGCACCGTCATCTCGTTCCTCCTCGGCGTTCCATACCCCGCCACGGCCCGACTATCCTTTGCGGACCCCCCGGCCCTGGTAGAGCACGGCGGTGGACCGGGTCGGCACGATGCGCGGCGCGCTGCCGGCGGGCACCGCACCGGGCGCTCCGGCCGTGCGAGCGCGGCGCAGCAGCCAGGCGAGCACGCCGCCGATCTGCGGACGGATGCCCCGCAGCCGCAGGTCGACGCCGTGTCGGGCGCACTCGGCCACCAGCGCCCGCGCGTCCACGAACAACCGAGGATCGTGGATGCCGCGTGGCACCGTCGGCAACCGCTCGGCGATCCGGACCGCGACGAGCCGGGCCAACGCCGTGTCGTTCAGGGTGTCCAACACCAGCACGCCACCAGGGCGCAGCAGCCGACACGCCTCGGCCACGGCACGCGGCCAGGCCGGCACATGCTCCAGCAACTCGCCCGCCGAGACCACGTCGGCACAGCCGTCGGGCAGTGGGACGGCGGTGGCATCGCCCTGGACCACGCGTACGCCGTGCTCGGCCGCCTGGACCAGCGCCGAAAAGGTCAGATCCACCCCGACGTGGCGGTAGCCCTTGCCGGCCAGGTGCGGCGCGAGCAGACCGGCGCCGCAACCCAGATCGACAAGCAGCGCGTCCGGGCGGGTGGCCGGTGGCACCAGCGCGGCACGGGCCTCGGCCAGCCAGTGCAACATGGCGAACGCGCCATCCGGCCGCCACCACTCACCGGCCAGGTCGTCGTACTGACGCGGATCGTTTCGCGGCAGCACCCTCGGACCGGTGGACGCCCCGGCCGCAGCCACCTCTCGCATGGCACCGAGCGTGGCACGACTGCTCGGTAACGACCAGACTTCCCTTATGTCGTCGAGGGTGTTAGGGCTGGTCAGAGCGAGCCATCCGGAACCAGCCGCAGCGGTGACCACGGTGGCCGGTCTGCTGGCGTGGGGAGTGGGCCACCGGGCGGCCGGAATCGTCTCGGTGGTGCTCGCCGTGCTGGCCAGCCAGCTCGCCGTCGGGTGGACCAACGACGCGCTGGACGCCGAGCGGGACGCCACTGTGGGGCGTACCGACAAACCTGTCGCAAGTGGCGCGGTCGGTCGGCGCGTGACGGCCTGGGCCGCCGCGGCGGCTGCGGTGGCCTGCCCGCTGCTGGCGCTGACCACGAACCCGACGGCGGCGTTCTGGCTGACGCTCGCCCTGGTCTCCGCGCTGCTCTACGACTGGCCGCTCAAGGCCACCCTGTTCTCGGTGCTGCCCTACGCCGTGTCGTTCGGCGCGCTGCCCGCCTTCGTGGTCCTCGCGCTGCCCGGGCAGCCGGCCCCGCCCGTCTGGCTGGTGACGGCGGCGGCCTGCCTGGGCGCCGGCGCGCACTTCGCCAACGTGCTGCCCGACCTGGCCGACGACGCCCGCACCGGAGTGCGCGGCCTGCCCCACCGCCTCGGCGCCGCCGGCAGCCGGGTGGCCGCGGCGGGTTTCCTCCTCGCGGCGACTGCGGCGCTGGCCCTGGGACCACCCGGGCCGCCGTCGGTGATCGGCTGGGCGGCGGTCGGCACGGCCGCCGTGGTGCCGCCGCTGAGCTGGTACGCCGGACGCTCGGCGAGCCGGGCCGGCCGGCGGCCGGTGGCGGCCTTCCGGGCGGTGATGCTGGTGGCCCTCATCGACGTGGTTCTGCTGGTGGCGAGCGGTCGGGTGGTGTGAACGCCACCCGGCCAGGTGGCATTACCGGGTCCGCGTGCGGGCCTCGATCAGCCCCAACTACCCTGGAGCGCGGTCTGCGCGGGTATGGCCACCGTGCCCGGCGTACGGCCCGGGTGGGGATTGTGACGAGGAGGACCGACGTGACGCGCTCGATCAGGGGATCCCGGCGGGCGGCCCTGTTGCTGTCCGGAATCGCGGCGGTCAGCCTGCTGACTTCCGGATGCGGCACCGGTCAGATCGCCGAGACCGCGCTGAAGGAGCCGTCGGTCCAGGGCGTCAACCTCACGACCAGCAACGGTTCGTTCTCCGTGCGGGGCCTGCTGGTGGACTACCCGGGCACCGAGGGTTACCAGGCCGGGCAGGACGCCGGGCTCAGCGCGGTGATCTACAACGACTCCAAGGAGACGGTGACGGTCACCGTCACCACCGAGAGCGCTCGCGAGGTCGTGATCAGCGGCGGCTCGGCGAGCCCGTCGCCGTCCGCCTCGGAGTCCGCCTCCATGAGCCCGTCGCCGTCCGGGTCAGTCAGCCCGTCGAACTCGACGTCCGGTTCGCCGACCCCGTCGGCGACGCCCTCCGAGACCGGCTCGTCCTCGGCCACCCCGTCTGCCCCGGAGTCGGCGCGGGCGTCCGGTTCGGCCAGCCCTTCCGCTCCGGGTCAGCCAGCCCGGATCGAGCTGGCGCCGTTGAGCTACATCCAGTTCAACTCCGAGGCCACCACCCAGCTCCGGCTGATCGGCCTGACCGAGGCGCTGCGCTCCGGCCAGAACGTCGTCGTGACCTTCGACTTCGGCAACGGCAACACGGTCACCGGCCAGGCGCCGGTCGCGGTGCCGCTCACCCCGGCGGCCCCTCCCTCGCCGATCATCGAGCGTGAGGGCGGCTACGAGGGCAACGAGGGCGGCACGACCCACGAGTGACCCGACCCGCACATCGACAAACGCCCCGGCGTGGTGACCACCACGCCGGGGTGTTTTCGTCGTACGCGAGGGCTAGCGTCCTGATGTGACCACCTCCCGATCGACCCCTTCACGCGGCGGCACGGCCGGTGCCGCCCGTGGTCGGTCCACTGCCCGCGAGCCGCGTCCGGCCTACCAGTGCGACGCCTGCGGGCACCAGCCGCCCAAGTGGGTGGGGCGCTGCCCAGAGTGCGGTGAGTGGGGGGCGGTGGTCGAGAGCACGGTGACCGGCCCGACCGTCTCCGGTCGGGTGGTCAGTTCCCGGATGCCGTCCGAGCCGGCCCGGCCGATCGCCACCATCAGCGCCGCTCCGGCCCGTGCCGTGCCCACCGGGGTGAGTGAGCTCGACCGGGTGCTCGGCGGCGGCCTGGTCCCCGGTGCCGTGGTGCTGCTCGCCGGCGAGCCCGGCGTGGGCAAGTCGACCCTCCTGCTCGATGTGGCGCAGCAGTGGGCACTCGGCGCTGGCAGCCCTTCGCTGGTGGTCAGTGGCGAAGAATCGGTAAGTCAGGTGCGGCTGCGCGCCGAGCGGATGGGCACCCTGCACGAGCAGCTCTACCTCGCGGCGGAGAGCGACCTGGCCTCGGTCCTCGGTCACCTCGACGCGGTCAAGCCGGGCCTGTTGGTGCTCGACTCGGTGCAGACCATCTCGACCACCGGCACCGAGGGGGTGCCCGGTGGCGTGACCCAGGTCCGCGCGGTCACCGCCGCACTGGTGTCGGTCGCCAAGGAGCGGGGCATCGCCACCGTGCTGGTCGGGCACGTCACCAAGGACGGCCAGGTGGCCGGGCCTCGGGTGCTGGAGCACCTGGTCGACGTGGTGCTGCACTTCGAGGGCGACAAGCACTCCTCGCTGCGCCTGGTGCGCGGCGTGAAGAACAGGTTCGGCGCGGCCGACGAGGTCGGCTGCTTCGAGATGCACGAGGGCGGCATCAGCAGCCTGGCCGACCCGTCCGGGCTGTTCCTCACCCGCTACGCGGAGCCGGTCCCGGGCACCTGCGTGACAGTGGCCATGGAGGGGCGGCGGGCCCTGGTCACTGAGGTGCAGGCGCTGATCGGCGCGACCGTGGCGGGCTCTCCCCGACGCACCGTCTCCGGCCTCGACTCGGCGCGACTGGCGATGGTGCTCGCGGTGCTGCAACGGCGCACCGAGCGGTTGACCCTGCACGACCGGGAGGTCTTCGCCGCCACCGTCGGCGGCATCCGGGTGACGGAGCCGGCCGCCGACCTGGCGGTGGCGCTGGCGGTCGCCTCCGGCGGGCTCAACCTGGCGATCGCGCCGCACCTGGTGGCGATCGGTGAGGTGGGGCTGACCGGCGAGGTGCGCCGGGTCGGGGCGGTGCCGCGCCGGCTGGCCGAGGCCGCCCGGCTGGGGTTCAAGGTGGCTCTGGTGCCGCCCGGCTGCGGTCCGGCCAGCACCGGCGCAGGCCCTGAGCAGATGCGGGTGACCGAGGTCACCGACGTCCGTTCGGCCCTGCACCATGCGGCCCGCGCGTCCGCCGAGTGACCCACCGTGCCAACGAGAACGGTGAAACCGGACAGCACGTCGCAAGCGGGAGACGTTGGAAAGGGCGGCATCGTGACACATCACAGTAACCACGACAGCACCCACCGCACGGCAGTCCGTAGACTGTGCCCGTGCCGATCGACCGCGATACCACCAAGCCAGCCGGAGCGCCGCCCCAGGCCCGCACCGGCGCCGTGGGCTCGCCCGCCCGCCCGATCAGCGTGAGCGTGACCGCGGGAGCCGCTGGGAGCACCGGAGATCCGCTGCGCGCCAATCTCGCCCTGATGGCCCCCGGCACCGCCTTGCGCGACGGTTTGGAGCGCATCCTGCGGGGTCGCACGGGTGCACTCATCGTGCTCGGCTACGACAAGGTGGTCGAGGGCCTGTGCACCGGCGGCTTCCCGCTGGACGTGGAGTTCTCCGCGACACGGGTGCGCGAGCTGTGCAAGATGGACGGCGCGGTCGTGCTCTCCAGCGACGGCACCAGGATCGTCCGGGCCGCCGTGCATCTGATGCCCGACCCGTCCATCCCGACGGAAGAGTCCGGCACCCGGCACCGCACCGCCGAGCGGGTGGCCCGGCAGACCGGCTATCCGGTCATCTCGGTCAGCCAGTCGATGCGGATCATCAGCCTCTACGTCAACGGTCAACGGCACGTGCTCGACGACTCGGCGGCGATCCTCTCCCGGGCCAACCAGGCGCTCGCCACCCTGGAGCGCTACAAGCTCCGGCTGGACGAGGTCTCCGGCACCCTCTCCGCGTTGGAGATCGAGGATCTGGTCACCGTCCGGGACGCGGTGGCCGTGGTGCAGCGACTGGAGATGGTTCGCCGGATCGCCGACGAGATCGCCGGTTATGTGGTGGAGCTGGGCACCGACGGCCGTCTGCTCGCCCTGCAACTCGACGAGCTGATGGCTGGCGTGGACGCCGACCGGACGCTTGTCATCCGCGACTACCTGCCAGTCGGCCGCAAGTCGCGCACCCTGGACGAGGCACTCGTCGAGCTGGACCTGCTCGGTGCCACCGAGCTGATCGACCTGGTGTCGGTGGCCAAGGCGATCGGCTACCCGGCCGCGTCCGACGCGCTCGACGCCGCGGTCAGCCCGCGTGGCTTCCGACTGCTGGCCAAGGTGCCCCGGCTACCGGTGGCCGTGGTCGATCGTCTGGTGTTGCACTTCGGCAGCCTCCAGCGGCTGCTCGGCGCAACCGTGGAAGACCTGCAAGCCGTCGAAGGGGTCGGTGATGCCCGAGCCCGCGGCGTCCGTGAGGGGCTGTCCCGGCTCGCCGAGGCATCCATCCTGGAACGCTACGTCTGACCCGACTCAGCCGGTGACGGTGAGCTTCACGGGCTCGCTGAGCTTCGTGCCGACCCGAGCGAACACCTGGTACGCCCCGAGCGGCGGGAACGGCCCACCGGCCAACACACCATCACACCGGCTGGTGTCCCGCCCGTTCCAGGGCACCTGGTAGGAGCGCTCGAAGTCCGGCGTGAAGGACTGCACGTCCGAGCCCTGAACCTTGCCGCAGGTGTCCGACGACCAGACCTTCTCGGCACCGGACTTGATGAAGATCTCCTGGAAGTCGGCGCCGACGTTGCGACTGCACGTCCGGTCCGAAGTGTTCTTGATCTTCAGTTGCAGGTTGGCCACTGCCCCACGCTGCACCGAGGTCGGGCTCGCCACCGACACCACGCTGATCTCCGCGTCGGTGCAGGTGCCGTCGTCCTCCGAACCAGCGGCCTCGCCCAACGGAGGTGTGTTGCTGGTGATCGCGGGGCTCGGACTCGGCGCACCCGAATCAGCGGACGCGGACGACGAGGGAACCCCGGTCTGCGGTGTCAACACCGGCCCGTCGGGCTTAGACGTCGCCGACGGGGAACCTCCCGCCTTCGGCTCCTGACCGCCGGAACGACCCGAACCGCTGCAGGAGTAGAGCAGGACAATCAGGAAAAGAAAGCCCGCTCCGAGTACGACGGCGCGACGCCGCCAATACACGGCGGGTGGCAGGGGGCCGACCGTCAGACGCATGATGCCCTCCACCGTAGCCGCGCCGTACCCGGCAGTGCGGCGCGACGCGCCGGAGCCTCCCCAGAGCGCACCGCCCACCCTCCAGTGAGGACAGATCGCTCAACCGCCCGGCACCCGATCACAGGTAGACCTTGCGCTGATAGACGGCGTGCGCACCGGCCACCCGGTCCAGGAAGAGTAGCCCCGCACAGTGGTCGATCTCATGCTGCAACGCCCGAGCCTCGAAGCCGTCGGTCACCAGCCGCACCGGCTCACCGCTGCCCGGCAGATCACCCTCCACCACCAGCCGGCTGGCCCGCTTCACGTCCCCGGTGAGCTCCGGCACCGACATGCAGCCCTCCCGGCCCGGCTTCCACCGCGTCGCCTCGACCACACGCGCGTTGCACAGCACGAAGGTGCCGTGCACCGTCACCGCCTTCGGGTGCCCGGTCACATCGACCGCGAAGACCCGAGCGCCCACCCCGACCTGCGGCGCGGCCAACCCGACACAGCCCGGCGAGACCTTCATCGTGGCCACCAGATCGGCAGCCAACTGGACCGTCTCCGCCGCAGTGGGATCGACCTCGTCAGCGGCCCGGCTCAGCACCGGATCCGGGGCGGACACCACCGCCCGCACCACCCCGGGCACAGCCAACGAATCCGGCGTCCAGTCGCCCAACCCGACGCCCGGCCCGCTCGCCCCGCCGGTCACAACAGATCCGGGTCCGCCGGACGGAGAGTGACCTCCACGCCCAACTCGGCAGCCGTTTGGTGCAACCGGTCGATCAGGGTGGCCGCCACACCGGCCGGCAACTCGACCTCCGCCAACACCACATAGAGCGCACCGGTCAACCGGGTACTCAGGTCGGTGACATTCCCCCCGGCGTCCACCAGCACCCGCGTCATCGCCGCGACGATCCCCATCCGGTCCGAACCGTGCACCGCCATCACGTACGGCTCACCCACCGGCGGCACCTCGCCGTCCGGGGTGACCGCGCGTACCGTCGCCACCAGCTGACCCTCGGCGGCCAGCGACGCCAGTGCGGCCTCAACCTCGGCGGCCGCCGGCCCCGTGCAGATGAGGGTCATCGCGAAATGCCCCCGCAGGCGCGTCATCGTGCTGTCGGTGAGGTTCGCGCCCAGTCGGGCCAACACCTCCGCGACATCGGCCACGATGCCCGGCCGGTCCCGACCGATGACGGTGATCGCGAGCTCGTTCATCCGGGCATTCTCCCCCGCCCGGCGAACGTCGACGTGGCACCCCGCCCGAGCCGCCCAACCAACGGGACCGCCACGCGTGACATCATCGACGACGCCATGACTCAACCCGATTTCGCCACCCTGGTCAGCCGATGGTTCCAGCAGCACGCCCGTGACCTGCCGTGGCGCGAGCCCGGAACCACCCCGTGGGCCATCCTGGTCAGCGAGGTCATGCTCCAGCAGACGCCCGTGGTCCGGGTCGTGCCGGCCTGGCAAGCATGGCTGGCCCGCTGGCCGGAGCCGGCCGCGCTGGCTGCGGACACCCCAGCCGAGGCGATCCGGATGTGGGGACGCCTCGGCTACCCCCGTCGGGCGGTCCGGCTGCGCGAATGCGCGGTCGCGATCGTCGACCGGCACGGTGGCCAGGTGCCGGACCGGCTGGAGCAACTGCTGGCACTACCCGGCGTCGGCACCTACACGGCGCGGGCGGTGGCCGCATTCGCGTACGGGCAGCGGCACCCGGTCGTCGACACCAACGTACGACGTGTCGTGTGCCGGGCGGTGGCGGGCGAACCCGACGCCGGCCCAGCCACCCGACCCGCCGACCTGGTCGCCACCGAAGAGCTACTCCCGACAGAACCGGCCGCAGCGGCGCTGGCCAGTGCCGCGTTCATGGAACTGGGTGCGGTGATCTGCACGGCCCGGTCACCACGCTGCCCCGCCTGCCCGGTCGAATCGGTCTGCGCGTGGCGGGCGTCCGGCCAGGAGGCACCGGCGGGCCCAACCCGCCGACCTCAGCGGTACGCGGGCACCGACCGGCAGGTACGCGGCCTGCTGCTCGGAGTGCTCCGGGAGAGCACCGGGCCGGTCCCGCACCAGCGGCTGGACCAGGTCTGGACCGACGACGTCCAACGCGCGCGTGCCCTCGCCGGCCTGGTACAGGACGGGCTTGTCGAACCGGCCGGCACCGACTCCTTCCGCCTGGTCGGCGACGGCCCGTCCCTCCCAACCGCCGACCTCACCAGCTAACCCGCCCCACCCGCTCCTCCCGACCCCACGCCCCGCACGGGCCGCACGGTGGTCGGGGGTCGGCGTGCGAGGCGCGGGCGTGGCGGGGCGGCGCGGCGCGGCGCGGGCGGGGCCGGTGTGGCCTGTTGGGGAGGACGCAGAAAAGGCGGGGCCCCGATGGCTTGCGCCACCGGGGCCCCGCCCTTGCTGGTTGGGTTACTCGTCCGCGCCTGCGGTGGCGGCGGTGCCAGCGGCAGTGCCACCGAGGTCGGCCGGGACGGCGTCCGGAACTTCAACCGGCTTCTCCGCGCCTCGGAAGACGAGCTTGGAGTTGTCGATGTCGTTCGGGTCGCCCTCGCAGTCCACCACGACGATCTGACCCGGGGTCAGCTCGTTGAACAGGATCCGCTCGGAGAGGTTGTCCTCGATGTCGCGCTGGATCGTGCGACGAAGCGGACGGGCACCGAGCACCGGGTCGAAGCCCTTCGCGGCCAGGTACTTCTTGGCGTTGTCGGTCAGCTCCAGACCCATGTCCTTGTTGCGCAGCTGGCCCTCGATCCGCTGGATCATGATGTCCACGATCGAGAGGATCTCGGTCTGGCGCAGCTGGTGGAAGACGATGGTGTCGTCGATCCGGTTGAGGAACTCAGGCCGGAAGTGCTGCTTGAGCTCGTCGTTGACCTTCTGCTTCATCCGGTCGTAGTTGGACTCGGAGTCCTCCGACTGCTGGAAGCCCAGCGACACCGCCTTGGCGACGTCTCGGGTGCCCAGGTTGGTGGTCAGGATGATGACCGTGTTCTTGAAGTCCACGATCCGACCCTGACCGTCGGTGAGCCGACCGTCTTCGAGGATCTGCAGGAGCGTGTTGAACACGTCCGGGTGGGCCTTCTCGATCTCGTCGAAGAGGACCACCGAGAACGGCCGACGCCGCACCTTCTCGGTCAGCTGCCCGCCCTCGTCGTAGCCGACGTAGCCGGGAGGGGCACCCACGAGCCGCGACACCGTGTAGCGGTCGTGGAACTCGGACATGTCCAGCTGGATGAGGGCGTCCTCGCTGCCGAAGAGGAACTCGGCGAGCGCCTTGGACAGCTCGGTCTTACCGACACCGGACGGACCGGCGAAGATGAACGAGCCCGACGGGCGCTTCGGGTCCTTCAGGCCGGCCCGGGTACGCCGGATCGCCTTCGAGACCGCCTTGACCGCGTCCTCCTGGCCGATGACGCGCTTGTGCAGCTCGTCCTCCATGCGCAGCAGGCGCGAGGTCTCCTCCTCGGTCAGCTTGTAGACCGGGATGCCGGTCCAGTTGCCGAGCACCTCGGCGATCTGCTCGTCGTCAACCTCGCTGACGACGTCCAGGTCACCGGCCTTCCACTCCTTCTCCCGCTGAGCCTTCTGGCCGAGGAGCTGCTTCTCCTTGTCGCGCAGCTGGGCAGCGCGCTCGAAGTCCTGCGCGTCGATCGCGGACTCCT
This sequence comes from Micromonospora chokoriensis, assembly GCF_000718555.1. Taxonomy (GTDB): domain Bacteria; phylum Actinomycetota; class Actinomycetes; order Mycobacteriales; family Micromonosporaceae; genus Micromonospora; species Micromonospora chokoriensis_B. Next base: position 171,786 of record NZ_JOAN01000015.1, on the reverse strand, counting down.
TGTCGCGACGCACCTGGGCGATGCGCTCGTCGAAGTCACGCAGGTCTGGCGGCGCGGTCATCCGACGGATCCGCATCCGGGCGCCGGCCTCGTCGATCAGGTCGATCGCCTTGTCCGGGAGGAAGCGGTCGGAGATGTACCGGTCGGCCAGGGTCGCGGCAGCCACGAGGGCAGCATCCGTGATGCTCACGCGGTGGTGAGCCTCGTAGCGGTCACGCAGACCCTTGAGGATCTCGATGGTGTGGGCCAGCGACGGCTCACCCACCTGGATCGGCTGGAACCGGCGCTCGAGAGCGGCGTCCTTCTCCAGGTGCTTGCGGTATTCATCAAGGGTGGTGGCACCGATGGTCTGCAGCTCGCCACGGGCCAGCATCGGCTTGAGGATGCTCGCGGCGTCGATCGCGCCCTCGGCGGCACCCGCACCCACCAGGGTGTGGATCTCGTCGATGAACAGGATGATGTCGCCGCGGGTGCGGATCTCCTTGAGCACCTTCTTGAGGCGCTCCTCGAAGTCACCGCGGTAGCGGGAACCGGCGACGAGCGCGCCCAGGTCGAGCGTGTAGAGCTGCTTGTCCTTGAGGGTCTCGGGCACCTCGCCCTTGATGATCTTCTGGGACAGGCCCTCCACCACAGCGGTCTTACCGACGCCGGGCTCACCGATCAGGACCGGGTTGTTCTTGGTACGGCGGGAGAGCACCTGCATGACCCGCTCGATTTCCTTCTCGCGCCCGATGACCGGGTCGAGCTTGCCCTCGCGGGCGGCCTGAGTCAGGTTGCGGCCGAACTGGTCCAGCACCAGGCTGGTCGACGGCGCGGCCTCACCCGGGGCGGCGCCCGCCGCGGCAGGCTCCTTGCCCTGGTAGCCGGAGAGCAGCTGGATCACCTGCTGGCGGACCCGGTTGAGGTCGGCGCCGAGCTTCACCAGCACCTGGGCAGCGACGCCCTCGCCCTCACGGATCAGCCCGAGCAGGATGTGCTCCGTGCCGATGTAGTTGTGGCCGAGCTGCAGCGCCTCGCGCAGCGACAGCTCCAGCACCTTCTTGGCCCGCGGCGTGAACGGGATGTGCCCGCTCGGTGCCTGCTGGCCCTGGCCGATGATCTCCTCGACCTGCTGACGGACGCCCTCAAGGGAGATGCCGAGGCTCTCCAGGGCCTTTGCCGCGACGCCTTCACCTTCGTGGATCAGGCCCAGCAGGATGTGTTCCGTACCGATGTAGTTGTGGTTGAGCATCCGGGCCTCTTCTTGGGCCAGGACGACAACCCGTCGCGCTCGGTCGGTGAACCGCTCGAACATGCCCTCGTGCTCCTCACGTGCCGTGCGCCTTGATGGTCAAGATCTTGGCGGGGCCGGTGCACGAACGTCCGGGACGGGCGTCCGTGCCTCCTTACTCTATCGTCGCTGACCGACTCAGCTGAGGTCGTGTGTCTCTGCTCTGGGTCGGTTCCACGTCGTTTTGAACAACCGTCCGCGCTCAGGAGGTGTTCCGGTAGCCCTGTCGCTACGCGCAGAGCGAAATCCGACTGGCTCGACGGAGGCCCGATCCGGGCTCCGGATGCGTTCCAGAGGGCTCCCGGAGGGCAGAACAGCGGTCGCGAAGGACGCCGCACTCGACCCTGGGGACGGTTTTCCACAGGCTGTGGATAGCTGCTCCACTGGTTGTGGACAACGTCGGCCGCCCCGGATTGCTTCCCGGTCGGGAACGGCCACAACAACGCCGGCCCGAAACGGACATAACGACGCCGGTCCGCAGCGGCGACGCCGGCCCACGGCGGATACGGCGACGCCGGCCCGGAGAACTCCTCCGGCCCGGCGTCGGTGTCGCCTGCGGTGGCGGCTGGCCACCAACCTGCTGACAGATCAGCGCTTTGCGTGGAACTCGTCCACGATCTCCTGGGGGATACGACCCCGGTCCGAGATGTCCTTGCCGGCCTTCTTGGCCCACTCCCGGATCGCCTTGTTCTGTTCCCGATCGGCGGTCGCGCCACCCCGACCGCGGGCAGCCCGTCCACCGATCACCACGCCGCCCCGGCCGACCTTGGTGCCGGCACCCACGTACGAGGCAAATGCATCGCGCAATTTCGCGGCGTTGGCACTCGACAGGTCGATCTCGTACTGAACGCCGTCGAGGGCGAACTTGACGGTCTCGTCCGCGTCCCCACCGTCCAGGTCATCGACCAGCTTGTGAATGATCTGCTTGGCCACGTCCCACATTCCTTTCGAGCAGGGGAATCCTGCTAACGAGAGCACAATAACCCGCGCGCCACTTGCCGCGTCAATAGGATCCCGTTACGGCTCGGCGTGAGTGTGGGCGGGACTACTCCTGGCGGACCAACGGGAAGAGGATGGTTTCCCGAATTCCGAGCCCGGTCAGGGCCATCAACAGCCGGTCGATTCCCATTCCCATACCGCCGGCCGGCGGCATTCCATACTCCATCGCCCGAAGAAAGTCCTCGTCGAGACGCATCGCCTCGTCGTCGCCACGGGCGGCGAGCTGCGCCTGGGCGATCAGCCGTTCCCGCTGCACGATCGGGTCGACCAACTCGGAGTACGCGGTGCCCAGCTCGAAGCCGAGCACGTAGAGGTCCCACTTCTCGGCCAGCCCCGGCTCGCTGCGGTGCGCCCGGGTGAGCGGGCTCGTCTCCTCCGGGTAGTCCCGTACGAAGGTGGGTGCCTGCAGGCCCGGAACGACGAGTTCCTCGAACAGTTCCTCGGCCAGCTTGCCCGGGCCCCACTTCGGGTCCACGGCCAATCCCACCTTGTCCGCGTACTCCACCAGGCGGGAGTGTTCGGTGCGGACCGTGACCTCCTCACCCAGTGCTTCGGAAAGCACACCGAACAACGTCACGGACCGCCACTCGCCGCCCAGGTCGAACTCCCGACCGTCGGCGTGGGTCACCACCGTCGAGCCGCTGACCGCGATCGCCGCCTGTTGCACGAGATTGCGGGTCAACTCGGCCATCGTGTCGTAGTCGCCGTACGCCTGGTACGTCTCCAGCATCGCGAACTCGGGCGAGTGCGAAGAGTCGATACCCTCATTACGGAAGTTGCGGTTGATCTCGAAGACGCGGTCGACGCCGCCGACCACGGCACGCTTGAGAAACAGTTCCGGAGCGATTCGCAGATACAGATCAGTGTTCAACGCATTGCTGTGGGTCACGAACGGTCGGGCCGTCGCACCCCCATGCAGCAGTTGCAACATCGGCGTTTCCACCTCGATGAAGCCCTGCCCGTGCAGCGAATCGCGCAGACTGCGTACGGCGGCAGCTCGGGTGCGCACCATCTCCCGTGCCTGCGGCCGGACGATCAGGTCGACGTAACGCTGCCGAACGCGGGCCTCCTCGGAGAGGGGCTTGTGGGCCACCGGAAGCGGTCGCAACGCCTTGGCGGTCATCTCCCACTGCTGGGCCAACACCGACAGCTCACCCCGCCGGCTGGTGATCACCTCTCCGGTGACGCCGACGTGGTCGCCGAGGTCGACCAGGCGCTTCCACGCCTCCAGCCGCTCCGGCCCGACCCGGTCCAGGGAGAGCATCGCCTGCAACTCGGTGCCGTCGCCGTCCCGGAGAGTCGCGAAGCAGAGCTTGCCGGTGTTGCGTACGAAGATCACCCGGCCGGTGACCGCGACCTGGTCACCGGTCGCGGTGTCGGTCGGCAGGTCGGCGTAACGGGCCCGGACCTGCGCCAGGGTGGCCGTACGGGGGAAGCCGACCGGGTAGGGCTCGACGCCTTCGGCGAGCATCCGGTCCCGCTTCTCCCGGCGGACCTTCATCTGCTCGGGAAGGTCGTCGGCGGGGTCCACTGGTACGGGGTTCTGCTCGCTCACGGCACGCTTCCTCGTCACGGAGATACAGGGGTCAGGCCCGAGCGTACTCAAGCGGTCCGGAGGCTGTTACGGGATAACCTGCCCGACATGGTCGATCACACTCACGCCCTGTCGTTCGGTGCCGCCGCGAGTGATTACGACCGATTTCGGCCACGTTATCCCGAGGCTGCGGTCCGCTGGGCACTCGACGGGCTGAGCAACGCACAGGTCGTCGATCTCGCCGCGGGCACCGGCATCCTGTCCCGCGCCGTGCTGGCCCTGGGCCACGAGGTCGTACCCGTCGAGCCTGATCCGGGGATGCGGGCGCAACTCGCGAACGCCACGCCGGGCACGACGGCGCTGGCGGGCAGCGCCGAGGCCCTGCCGTTACCCGATGCGGCGGCGGACGCGGTGCTGGTCGGGACGGCCTACCACTGGTTCGACCGAGAGCCCGCGCACACCGAGATCGCCCGGGTGCTGCGCCCCGGTGGCACCTTCGCCCCCATCTGGAACATCCGGGACGACCGGCTCGACTGGGTAGCCGAGCTGAGCCGGATATCTGACATACGTGACAAAGCCGGCGACTATGCCGAGAAGTACGCCGACTTCGGCCCCGCGTTCGACGCCATCGAGTCGCGCGAGTTCACGCACCGCCGCACGCTCACGCCGGACGAGTTGTTCGGCATGATCCGCACCCGGTCGTACTGGCTCACCGCCTCCAGCGAGGATCAGCGGCGGGTCGAACGCGAACTCGCCGAACTCCTGGACACCCACCCCGCCCTGGCTGGTCGGGAGACCGTCGAGCTGCCGTACCGGACGCTTGTGCTGCGCGCCCGACGGCGCTGACGCCAACGGGGGTTCCCGGGCAGCCCGGCCGGCGCAGGGATCAAGCCTGACCGCCCGGAGCCGGTCGGGCTGCCCGGAAACCCTCCCCGCAAGCGTCAGAGGTTGCGCTCGTAGACCATCCGCAGGCCGATCAGCGTGATCATCGGCTCGTGGTGGGTGATGCTGCGACACTCGTTGATCACCAGGGAGGCGAGGCCGCCGGTGGCGATCACCGCGCGCACCTCGCCCAACTCCTCGGTCATCCGCTCGACGATCCGGTCCACCTGGCCAGCGAAGCCGAAGTACAGGCCGGCCTGGAGGCACTCCACGGTGTTCTTGCCGATCACCGAGCGGGGCTTGGTGGCCTCGACCTTGCGCAGCTGGGCCGCGCGGGCGGCCAGCGCGTCAAAGGAGATCTCGATGCCCGGTGCGAACGCGCCGCCGAGGAACTCGCCGCGCTCACTGATCACGTCGAAGTTGGTGGTGGTGCCGAAGTCCACGACGATCGACGGCCCGCCGTAGAGGGTGTACGCAGCCAGGGTGTTCACCACCCGGTCGGCGCCCACCTCCTTCGGATTGTCGATCGCCAACTGCACCCCGGTCCGCACCCCGGGCTCGACGACGACGCTCGGCAGGTCGGCGTAGTAGCGGCTGAGCATGGTGCGCAGCGACCGCAGCGCGGCCGGCACCGTGGAGCAGGCGGCCACACCGGTGATCTCGACGTTGTCCCCGGCGAGCAGACCCCGGAACATCAGGCCCAGCTCGTCGGCTGTCGAGCGGGCATCGGTCTTGATCCGCCAGGAGTGCACCAGCTTGTCGCCGTCGAAGGTCGCCAGCACGGTGTTGGTGTTTCCGATGTCGATGCAGAGCAGCACGCACGCAGCCTAGACAACTACTCGGTGCGCAGGTCCAGCGCGATGTCCAGGATCGGCGACGAGTGCGTCAGCGCACCCACCGAGAGGAAGTCGACGCCGGTGGCCGCGTACCGGCCGGCCACCTCCAGGGTCAGCCCGCCGGTCGCCTCCAGCTCCGCTCGGTCGCCCACGGCGGCCACCGCCTCGGCCAGCACCTCCGGAGTCATGTTGTCGCAGAGCAGAAAGTCTGCCCCGGCCTCGACCGCCTCCACCGCCTCGTCGACAGTTGTCACCTCGACCTGCACCGGCACCTCGCCGAACGCCTCCCGGACCCGCCGGTAGGCCGCCGTGATACTCCCGGCCGCCAGCTTGTGGTTGTCCTTGATCATGGCCACGTCGTAGAGGCCCATCCGCTTGTTGGTGCCACCACCGGCCCGCACCGCGTACTTCTCCAGCGCCCGAAGACCCGGCGTCGTCTTGCGGGTGTCCAGCACCATCGCCTTCGTGCCGGCCAGCGCGTCCGCCCACGCGCGGGTGTGGGTGGCCACCCCGGACATCCGGCAGAGCAGGTTGAGCGCCGTCCGCTCGGCCGTCAGCAGCAGCCGGGTCGGCCCGGTCACCGTCGCCAGCACGTCGCCGCGGGCCACCCGCTCGCCGTCGCGGGCCAGCACCGACACCTCGACGGTACGACCGAAGCCCGTCACCTCGCCCACCAGCTCGAACACGGCGGCGGCCACCGCCATCCCGGCCAACACCCCGTCCGCGCGGGCCACCAGGTCGGCGGTGTCCGTCTGCTCCGCCGGGATGGTTGCCACGCTGGTTACGTCCAGGAAATCCGGGCCCAGATCCTCGATCAGCGCGCCCTCGATCACCTGCCGCACCTGCGCCGGGTCCAGCCCAGCCGCCCGCAACGCCGCCCGCGTCGGCTCCGTCATCGTCGCCTCCTTCGTTCCCGACTGCGGGGCTCGCAAGATCGGCTCACTCCTCGCGCTCACTGGATCCCCTCCCACTGTTGCGTCACCCGGCCCTGCGCCCCGACCGCGCCGACCAGATGGCCCAGCCACTGCTCGTCGGACGTCGGGAAGTCCTCCCGCCAGTGGCAGCCCCGGGTCTCACCACGGGCGTACGCGGCAGCGACCAGCGCCGACGCCACGGTGAGCAGGTTCGTCGCCTCCCAGTCGGCGGTCCGCGGTCGGCCCCGGGCAACGCCCAACTCGGTAAGCGTCCCGGCCGTCTCGGCCAGCGTCGCCGCGGATCGGAGCACCCCGGCCCCCCGGGTCATCGCCCGTTGCAGGGCCGGCGTCGACGCTGCGGGCAGAACCCAGCCCGCACCGCCACGCCAGGCACCGGTGTCCGCCGGCTGAGCCTGCTCGGGCAGGCCGGCCGCGATGTCCTCGGCGATCCGCCGGGAGAAGACCAGACCCTCCAACAGCGAGTTGCTGGCCAGTCGGTTCGCGCCGTGCACGCCCGTGCAGGCCACCTCGCCGCAGGCGTACAGGCCGGGGATCGAGGTGCGGCCGCGCAGATCCGTCCGGACCCCGCCGGAGGCGTAGTGGGCGGCCGGCGCCACCGGGATCAGGTCGGTCGCCGGGTCTACGCCGATCGCCAGGCAGGAAGCCACGATGGTGGGGAACCGACCGGCCAGGAAGTCGCCGCCCAGGTGTCGTGCGTCGAGGAAGACGTGGTCCGCGCCGGTGGCCAGCAGCACCCGGTGGATGCCCTTGGCCACCACGTCCCGGGGTGCCAGCTCGGCCAGCTCGTGCTGGCCCACCATGAACCGCTTGCCGTCCGCGTCCACCAGGTAGGCGCCCTCGCCGCGCAGCGCCTCGGAGACCAGCGGCTGCTGCGCGTGCCCGGCACCGGGCACCCCCGTGCCGGACGGGGTGATCAGGGCGGTCGGGTGGAACTGGACGAACTCCAGGTCGGTGACGGCCGCGCCGGCCCGCAACGCCAGCGCCACCCCGTCCCCGGTGGAGACCGCCGGGTTGGTGGTGGCCGAGAAGATCTGCCCCATCCCGCCGGTGGCGAGCACCACCGCACGGGCCAGCAGCGCGCCGACGCCGTCCTCGCTGCCCTCACCCAGCACATGCAGGGTGATCCCGCAGGCCGGGCCGAGCCCATCTGGGCCGTCACCCGGCGCGCGCAGCAGGTCCAGCACGAGGGCGTGCTCGACCAGCCGGATCCACGGGTCGCGCTGCACCGCGGCGTGTAGGGCCCGCTGCACCTCCGCGCCGGTAGCGTCCCCGCCAGCGTGCACGATCCGGTCCGCCCGGTGCCCGCCCTCACGGGTCAGCATCAGTGAGCCGTCCAGGTTTCGGTCGAACTCGGCGCCGATCCGGATCAGCTCACGAAGGCGGGCCGGGCCCTCCTCGACCAGCACCCGGACCGCCTCCGGGTCGCACAGCCCGACCCCAGCGACCTCGGTGTCCCGGGCATGCGCCGCCGGGGTGTCGGCCGGGTCGAGCACGGCGGCGATGCCACCCTGCGCCCACCGGGTCGAGCCGTCGTCAATGTTGACCTTGGTAACCACCGTGACGTGCAGGCCCGCCTCACGCAGGTGCAGCGCCGCGGTCAACCCGGCCACGCCGGAACCCACCACGATCACGTCGGTGGTCTCCACCCAGCCGGGTGCGGGCGCGGCCAGCAACCCGGGCAGGGGAGGCAGGTCGACGGTCGGAAGGTCCATCCCCTCAGTCAACCCGAACCATCCTCGCCCGGGGCGGCGGGGGCGGGACGAGTGTTTTGGGCGACCCCGTCCGCCGCCGACCGCGCCGAGCCGACCGTCAGGCCGTGGTCACTTCGTCCGGACCGGTAAGCCAGCCGGGCCTGCGCCCTTCAGCGAGGCGCTCACCGTACGGTCGCTGAGCCACAGATAGCAGCGGACGCCCCGATCACCGACCTTCCAACGCCCCGCCCCCGGCGGGCGGACCACCACACCGCTACGGAAGCGCAGGTTGGTGTCGTCCGGCACGCCCGTGTACCGGGCGAGGGCGCTGCGACAACCCGTGTAGAGCGGCACCCAGTCGGCGTCCTTGGTCGGGTACGCCATCTCCGGCGCGCGCCACACCCCGACGAACTCGGCGTCGTGCTGCTTGCCGCACTCCACCGGGATCAGCGTCTGCACACCCCGGCCGGCGCCGCCACGGGTCTGCTGGCACCCGAGCCGCAGCCCAGCGGGCCCCTTCAGCGCGTCCCGCAGGCTGCCGGACCGGACCACGACGGTAGCTGCCGCCTCGGTCGTGGTCAGCTCGGTAAGGTCGCACCGGAACCACCGGGAGCCCGCCGCCCAGCCCAGCCCGTTGGGCAGCGCCACGGACAGCCGCAGCCGGCCCGCCCGCCAGTCGTCGCCCACGTAGCCGGTCGCCCGGGTGTCGCACTCGGCGAACGCGCCGCGCAGCTCCGCCGATCCACCCGCCGGGGCGGTCGCCCGCTCGACCGGGAACGCCCCCACGTGCACGGTCTCCAGCCGATGCGGGCCGGCGCAGTCCACCGGCTCGTAGCTGGCCAGGCTGACCAGATCGGTGAAGTCGGCGGCGTGACACACACCGGCGGCCGGGGTGAACGCCGACGGTGCCGGCAGCGCCGCCCAGTCGTCGGTCAGGTCACCGTCCAGGTCACCGGACCCGGCACAGCCGGCCAGCAGCGCTGCCGTGGCAACAGCGGCGAACAGTGTCGTCATCGCACTGCGCATAGCGGCCTCCCCCAGCCACCGGCCGGCTTCCGCCAGCGCGCCCAGGGTAACCGGAAATGACCTTCCGGTAACAGACCGGAAGCGCGGTACGCGGGATCAGACTCCGGACACAGCCAGCGGGCTGGGCACCGGGTTTCCGGCCGTGCCGGGAGCAGCCGCAGCCGGATCGACGCCCAACTCGATCACCCGGTTGTCGGCGTCTACGTGCACGACCCGCGGCCGGTAGGACCGGGCCTCGGCATCGTCCATCTGCCCGTATGAGATCAGGATGACCAGGTCACCGGGGTGGACCAGGTGCGCGGCGGCACCGTTGATGCCGATCACGCCGCTACCCCGCTCACCTGGGATCACGTACGTCTCCAGCCGGGCACCGTTGGTGATGTCCACGATCGCCACCTGCTCGCCGGGGAGCAGGTCGGCGGCGTCGATCAGGTCCTCGTCCACCGTCACCGAACCGACGTAGTGCAGGTCGGCCTGGGTCACCGTGGCTCGGTGGATCTTCGACTTGAGCATGGTCCGCAGCATCGGGGTGGCCTTTCGCGGGATTGGTGGAGGGTGGTGCGGCCGGGTCAGCGGCGCGGGGCGAGGTGGATCGCCGCGTTGTCGATCAACCGGGTGGCGCCCACCCACGCGGCGATCACCAGCCGGGCCGGCCCGGATACCGGCCCCGGCTCCAACTCGGGATCGGTGAGCACCAGGTAGTCGAGGCGGGCACCGGACGTACCGGCACCGAACGCGGTGTGCGCGGCGGTCAGCACCGCCCCCGCGTCCAGGCCGTCGTCGGCGGCGCGCGCACCGGCCCGCAGCGCGGCGGACAGGCTCAGCGCGGCGGCCCGCTCCGGCTCGCTCAGATAGCGGTTGCGGCTGGAGAGCGCCAACCCGTCCGACTCTCGGACGGTCGGCACACCGACCACCTCGACCGGCACGTCCAGGTCGCGGGCCATCCGCCGGACCAGGGTGAGCTGCTGGTAGTCCTTCTCGCCGAAGAACGCCAGGTCCGGCTGGGTGAGCTGGAGCAGCTTCAACACCACGGTGAGCACACCGTGGAAGAAACCGGGGCGGCTCGCCCCCTCCAACTCCCCGCCGAGCGGGCCCGGGTCGAGGCGTACGCGGGGCTGCCCGTCCGGGTACATGTCCGCCACCGACGGGGCGAAGACCAGCTCGGCACCGGCCCGACGGCAGACCTCCAGGTCGGCGTCGAGGGTGCGCGGGTAACGGTCGAAGTCCTCGTTCGGCCCGAACTGCAACGGGTTCACGAAGATCGTCACCAGCACGTGATCGGCCTGTTCCCGGGCCGCGCGCAGCAACGTCTCGTGCCCGGAGTGCAGCGCGCCCATGGTCATCACCACGCCGACCGTGCCCTTCAGCCCAGCCCGGGCCTCGGCCAACTCGGCGCGCGTGTGCACCACCTGCGTCATGCGGCCACCTCCCTAGCGTTGTCTGCCAGCACGCCGAGCAGCGACTGCGCGTCCACCGGTTGCAGCCGGCCGGCGGCGATCGCCCGGTCGGCGGTACGACGTGCCAACGCCAGGTACGCGGGGACGGATTCCGGCGCGGTGGCCGCCAACCGGGCCAGGTGCCGCTGCACGGTACCGGCGTCACCACGGGAGACCGGACCGGTCAACGCGTCGTCGCCGAGCCGCAGCGCGTTCTCCAGAGCTGCCCGCAGGAGCGGGGCGAGCACCTTCTCCGGCCGGGACACTCCGGCGTCCCGCAACCGGTCGGTCGCCTCGTTGACCAGGGTCACCAGGTGATTCGCGCCGTGGGCCAACGCAGCGTGGTAGAGCGGGCGGTCCGACTCGGCCACCCACTCGGGCACGCCACCGAGGTCGGCGACCAGCCGGGCAGCCAGTGGGCGCAACTCCGCCGGGGCGGTCACCCCGTACGAGATGCCGTCCAGACGGGCCAGGTCGTCCGGCGTACCGGTGAAGGTCATCGCGGGGTGTAGGGCGAGCGGCCGGGCGCCGGCCGCGACGGCCGGCTCCAGCACGGCGAGGCCGTGCGCTCCCGAGGTGTGCGCGACGATCTGACCCGGATGCAGGGCGCCCCGCTCAGCGAGGTCGGCCACCACGCCGGCCAGGGTGTCGTCCGGCACCGCGATCAGCAGCAGGTCAGCGGCGGCGTGGGCCACGGCGGTGACCGGGCGACGAGGCACCTCGGGCAACAGCAGGGCGAGGCGGGCTCGGCTGGCTCCGGAGCTGCCGGAGACAGCGACCAACCGGTGCCCGGCGGCGGCGAGCGCGGCGCCCAGCACGGCGCCGACCCGACCGGCGCCAACGACACCGACGGTGAGCAGACGGGAGGTGGCGCGGGCGCCGGGAACGGCGCGATCCCACGATGCGGCAGGCCCGGATGGGGCGGCCGGACGCGGGCGCAACGGTGCGCTCATGACGACGATCCAGTCCTCGAGAAGGGGTACCGGTCGATCGCAAGTATGCGCCCGGCCCACCGAACCCGGACAAGCATGTGTGAAAACCTTCACCACCGCCGGAAGCACCCCCCGCCACCGTCCCCGCTTGCCACCGAAACGCCGCCCACCAGCGCGTTCCCGCGACCACCTTGATCAAGTGATGAAAAATAGGCACTCGGATCGTTTCTGACCTACTTTTCATCACCTGATCACCGCATGACGCACCCTGGACCTGGAGTGACCTGATGCCGATCGCCTGGCGAGACGCGATGAGCCGAGCCCTCTACGGGCCGGGCGGCTTCTTCGTTGCCGGCACCGGGCCGGCCGACCACTTCCGCACCAGCGTGCACGCGTCCCCAGCCTTCGCCACCGCCCTGCTGCGCCTTGTCGAACAGGTGGACTCGGCCCTCGGCCACCCGGACCGGCTCGATGTCGTTGACGTGGGCGCTGGTCGAGGAGAACTGCTCCGCGCCCTGCTGGCGTCCGTCGGGGTTGCGGTGGGGGTTTCCGTCCGTCGGTCGCCCGACGAGCCGTCGTTGGTCACCGCCCGCCCGTCGCTTGCGGAGCGGGTCCGCTTCACAGCAGTCGAGTACGCCGCCCGCCCCGAAAACCTGCCCGAAGAGATCAACTGGACAGCCGAGATCCCCACCGAGATCAACGGATTGTTGATCGCCACCGAGTGGCTGGACAACGTGCCGCTAGACGTCGCGGTGCACACCGACGACGGCTGGCGATACCTGCTTGTCGATCCCGGCAGTGGTGCAGAGACGGTTGGTGAGCCGGTCAGCCCCGCTGATCATGATTGGCTCACGAAGTGGTGGCCCAGCCCCACGAGCCCGCCCAGTACCCCGAATCCGGTGGTGACCGGGGCGGACACGACAAGCGAAAGCGAGTCGGGTTTCCGGGCAGCCCGGCCGGCGGAGGGATCAAGCCTGACCGCCCGGAGCCGGCCGGGCTGCCCGGAAACCCCCCACCACGACCACCACGACCACCGCGCCGAGATCGGCCGGACCAGGGACGATGCCTGGGCAGATGCGGTCGGCAGGATCAATCGAGGGCTCGCGGTGGCAATCGACTACGGACACCTGAGGGAGGCACGACCGGTCGACGGGACGTTGACCGGTTACCGGGGTGGGCGACAGGTGCCCCCGGTGCCCGACGGGTCGAGTGACGTCACCGCGCATGTGGCCATGGACTCGGTCGCCTCCGCTGGTGCGGCGGTCGCCCGGTGCGCGTACTCCCTGGTCTTGCAGCGGGAAGCGCTGCGGGCGCTCGGGGCCGACGGCGGGCGACCGCCGCTCAGCCTGGCCGGCACCGACCCGGCCGGCTACGTGCGGGCGCTGGCCGCCGCGTCGGCGGTGGCCGAACTGACCGACCCGGCCGGGCTCGGCGGGCACCTGTGGCTGCGCCAGCCGGTCGGCATCCCGTTCGGGCCGGCCGTGGCACGATGACGGGCATGACCACCGACGCCGGGGCCCTCCGTGAACTGACCGTCGGCACCGGGGCCGGGCTGATCGCCGGCACCGGCGATCAACAGCTCGGCACCGACATGGTGCTGAACATCGGCCCGCAGCACCCCTCCACCCATGGTGTGCTGCGGTTGAAGCTGGTGCTCGACGGCGAGCGGGTGGTCGCGTGCGAACCGATCGTCGGTTACATGCACCGGGGTGCGGAGAAGCTCTTCGAGGTGCGTGACTACCGGCAGATCATCGTGCTGGCCAACCGGCACGACTGGCTCTCGGCCTTCTCCAACGAGCTGGGTGTGGTGCTCGCGGTGGAACGCCTGATGGGCATGGAGGTGCCGGAGCGGGCCACCTGGCTGCGGATGGCCCTCGCGGAGCTGAACCGGGTGCTCAACCACCTGATGTTCCTCGGCTCGTACCCGTTGGAGATCGGGGCGATCACGCCGATCTTCTACGCCTTCCGGGAGCGGGAGACCATCCAGGCGGTGATGGAGGAGGTCTCCGGCGGCCGGATCCACTACATGTTCAACCGGGTGGGTGGCCTCAAGGAAGAGGTGCCGTACGGGTGGACCGGGCGGGCCCGCGCGGCGATCGGCGAGGTACGCCGTCGGTTGCCCGACCTGGACCACCTGATCCGGCGCAACGAGATCTTCCTGGCCCGCACCGTCGGCGTGGGCGTGCTGTCCGCCGCGGACGCCGCCGCGTTCGGCGCGTCCGGGCCGGTGGCCCGCGCGTCCGGGCTCGACCTGGACCTGCGCCGCGACGACCCCTACCTGGCCTACGACGAGTTGGACGTGCCGGTGGTCACCCGGAGCGCCGGGGACTGCCACGCGCGTTTCGAGGTGCTGCTCGACCAGGTGTACGCGTCGCTGGACCTCGCCGAGCAGTGCCTCGACCGGGTGGACCGGCTGACCGGGCCGATCAACACCCGGCTGCCGAAGGTGCTCAAGGCGCCGGAGGGGCACACCTACGCCTGGACCGAGAACCCGCTCGGCATCAACGGCTACTACCTGGTGTCCAGGGGCGAGAAGACGCCGTGGCGGTTGAAGCTGCGCACCGCCTCGTACGCGAATGTGCAGGCGCTGGCCACCCTGCTCCCCGGCTGCCTGGTCCCGGATCTGATCGCGATCCTCGGGTCGATGTTCTTCGTGGTCGGCGACATCGACAAGTGAGCCGAGCCGCCTGAGGAGTCACCGCCAGCGGTCGGCGGGTGGTGCACCGCCGGCACGCGGTACGTCGTCCTGGGGCGGGTAGCCGTAGCGCTCGTCGACTCGCCGCCGGCCGGTCCGCTCCGGCGCGGGCTCCGCCTGGTGGCCACGCTGGCGCGGCGGGCGCCACTCGTCGGGCACCGGCACACCGCCGACCGGCAGCGCCGGCCTTCCCGGCTCGGCCCGCCGTCCACCGTCGCGGTCGTGGCGGCGCGCCGGCTCATCCCGGGGGTACGACTCCCGCTCCTCATACCGGCCGGCGTCCTCGTGGCGGCGCGGCTCTCCGTACTGGCCGGCGTCCTCGTACCGGCGCGGCTCGTCGTACTGGCCGGCGTCCTCGTACCGGCGCGGCTCGTCGTACCGGCCGGCGTCCTCGTACCGGCGCGGCTCGTCGTACCGGCCGGCGTCCTCGTGGCGGCGCGGCTCCTCGTGGCGGACGGCGGCCCAGCGGTCAGCCACCCGGTACTCGGTGCCGGTGGCATCGGCGTGCACCTCGGCCCGGCGCTCGCCGACCCGCAGCTCGCGGCCGTTCTCGTCGTCGCGGACAGCGGCCCACCGGTCACCGGCCCGCAACTGCGACCAGTACTCGCCGGTGTCGTCGGCCCGCAGCGGCGGCCCGGGCTGCGGCGCTGCGGCACTCGCCCGATCGCGCTGCTCCGACCAGCCTCGATCGTCCGGGCTCTCCCAGGAGCCCGCCTCCGGCCGGTCCGGTGAGCGGTGCGACCGGGCCGCCGGAGCGGGCTCGTCGGGCTGGGCGTACGCGTCGCGCCGATCGGTCCACTCTGGTTCGTCGCCGTACCCGGCTCTGGGGCGCTCGTCCGCGCCGCCGCCCCGGGACCACTCCTGCGCGGGCGGGGTCCACTGGCCGGCGTACCCGCCGCCGTAGCGCCCAGCCGAATCGGCCGCGCCGCCGTCCACCACTGTGTGCCGGGTGGTGACGTGCACGGTCTCGGTGTGCCGAACCACGCCCGCCGGCCGGTGCGCCGGTTCGGGGCGGTCGTGCTCGCGGGGACGGGCTGAGCCGTACGCGGTGGCGGCCGGCCGTTCCCCGCCGTACATCCCGGCGGGGGCCGGCGGCTCGGCGGCCTCCCGTGCGTACGCAGGCTCGTCGTCTTCGGTCTGCTCGGGGCGACCCCACCGAGGCGCGTCCTCGGGGCTCGACACGCGGGCTCGGCCTGCCGGCGCGTCACCCGGCACCGGGACCCGGCTGCGGGCCACCGGCGCGTCGTCCACCGGCGGCTCGACGACCGGCACGCGCGCCCGCCCAGCACCTGCCGGATCGACGGCGGGGGCGGCACCGGCGAGGGCGGCACCGCTGGCATCGAGCCGACGCCGGACGGCGGCGATTCCCTCCTGGGCTCGTTGTGCCTGGTCGAGCGCCTGATTTCCGCGCTGCGCCGCAGCCACGATCTCGCCGCGCAGCTCCCGGCGCAGTTCTTCGATCTCACCCTGCAGCTCGTCGGCCCGCGCCGAATCGCCCTCTCCGTCGGGTCGCAGCGCGATGGAGAGACCGATCAGCACCACCGCGACGATGGCGAGCACCGCGGCGAAGCGCAGCGGGCCGTTACCGTCGGCCACCAGCAGAATCAGTGCCGCGACCGGCGCGAGAGCGACGCCGGCCCAGAAGAGCATGGTCAGCAGCGGTGGTTGACGCCGGGCGTCGGAGTTGGCCAGGGCTGGCATGGCTGTGCAGCCTACCGAGGATGTCCACCGGAGGGAACGGGGTCCCTAAGATGCTCGGACGCCCCCGCCCGGTAGCGGGCGGAGGCGTCCTCAGCAGGTACGGAGAGTCCTCAGCTGGTGGCGAAGGCGCCATCCGACGAGAAGATCAGCCCCACGCTTATCGAACCGTCGCGCAGCCCGCTCTTGGTCAACGGTCCACCCTGGTCCAGCGAGGAGAACTTGCCCACCGACAGCCCGTACGTCTTCTCCAGGCCCGGCTTGCAGAACGGACGCTGCTCGCACTCCGGCGGGCCGCCCAGCACGGTCGCGCTGCCGGAGCATTTCGCCGCGAACTCGGAGAGGGTCCGCACGCCGTACTTGTCGGCGAAGGCCTGGGTCACCGCGAAGGCGTTCTGGTCCTGCGCGGCGGCCGGGGTGCCGAAGGTGATGCCCACCTTGTCGCCCTCGGCCTTGAGCGCGGTCACCGTCGTGTTGATGTCCGGCGAGGAGATCGGCGGAGGAGTGCCGCCCTTGGCCTTGGTGTTGAGGAACTCGGCCATGGTCGCCGCGTACTCCGGGACGACCTGGATCTCGCCCTTCACCAGCGCCGGCTCGTAGAGCTCGCGGTTGCCGATCTGCTGCACCTTGACCTGGTAGCCGGCCGCGGTGAGCGCGATCCGGTACAGCTCGCCCAGCGTCTGACTCTCGGCGAAGTTGGCGGCGCCCACCACGATCTCGCCGCCCGGGCCCTTGGCGATGCCCGCGGTGAGGTTGTTGTCGGAGGCGAACGCCTCGGCCGCCACCTTGGGCGTCTTGCGGTCCTCGTTCACCGCCTTGTTCAGCTGGATCAGCTTCGGCGTGTCGAGCGCGGCGGAGACCTTGTCCAGTGCGGCGATCAGCTGCGGGTTCGCCGCCTTGCTGTTGACCGCGGGGATGACGTTGTCGGAGTTCTGGAGCTTCTTGTCGTCCTGCAGAGCGATGAGCTGCTGGCCGGCGACCGGGGCGCACCCGGCGCCGGAGGCGCTCTGCTGGGGTGCGTCGGTGCCGGACGACCCGGCATCACCGCAGCCGGTGAGAAGCGCTGCCCCGGCGACGGCGCTGACCGCGCCGATGGCCAGCCGTGTACGTGCGCGCATGTGCCCGCCTTCCGTGTCCCGGCGCGGCCCGTCCGGGCCGGCCGCGTGTCCGACGGACGATCCTGACTGTCGGTCGCCCGCGAATATCCACCCAACATGCTCCGCAACCGACCGACAACTTGGGACGGACTTCGTCACCGCATCGTCACCGATCGGACCGGCGTGGGTCGTCGGCTCGACGCCGGGCTCACCCGGACGGGTCAGGCGCTTCCGGTGGCATCGGCGGCGCGGGGCCGCCCCAGACGCTGCCGCCCACGCCGCAGTGGTCGGGGGGTGACCAGCCGTTCGACGCCGCCGAGAACCACCTCGGCCAGCAGCGCCAGCCCGGCCACCAGCACACCGCCAGCGAGGATCTGCCCACCGCCGGCCGCGATACCGATGCCGAAGCCAGTCCGGATGATCTGCCCGAGGCCACCACCGTTGACGAACGAGGCCAGCGCCGCGGTCGCGATCACCTGGACCGCCGCGGTCCGGAAGCCGGCCGCCAGGTAGGGCACCGCGAGCGGCAACTCCACCTGGCGCAGCAGTTGCCCGCTGGACAGACCCATTCCACGGGCCGCGTCGCGGGCCTCCGGGTCCACCTGCCGCACCCCGGTGTACGCGTTGGCCAGCAGCGGCGGCACGGCGAAGACGGCCAGCGCCACCACGACCGGCGTCTTCCCGAAGCCGCTGGCGAAGACGACCGGCAGGATGGTCAGCAGCGCCAGGGTGGGGATGGCCAGGGTGGCGTTGGAGATCAGCACCACGAGGCCGGCACCTCGGCCGAGGTGCCCGAGCCAGAGCCCGAGCGGCCACGCCACCAGGCAGCCGAGCGCCACCGCCAGCGCGGAGATCGTCAGGTGCTCGCCGAGCCGGTCCAGCATGCCGCCCGGGTTGGTCCAGTTCAGTGGGTCGTTGATCCAGACGATCGCCTGGCCGACCGGGTTCGCCGCGACGGTCACCGTGCCCTCCGAGTGGACCAGGGGCTCACCAGTCGGGCGACCAGGATGAGCAGCAGGTCGAGCACGACCGCGAGCGCCACGCAGAGCAGGGCGGCGGTCATGATCTCGGCCTTGTAGAGGTTGTTCTGGAAGCCCGCGAAGATCAACTGCCCGAGCCCGCCGTGCCCGACCAGCACCCCGACCGTGACCAACGCCACCGTGGAGACGGTCGCCAGCCGTACGCCGGTCACGATGCCCGGCAACGCCAACGGCAGGTCGATCCGGAACAGCCGGCCCCACCGGCCGTAACCCATGCCCTCGGCGGCCTCGCGCACCTCCGGGGGCACCTGGTTGAGCCCGGCCACCACGTTGCGCACGATCAACAGCAGCGCGTAGAGGACCAGCCCGACCAGCACCGTGGTCGCCCCGGTGCCCAGGTAGGGCGCGATGAACGCGAAGAGCGCCAGCGACGGGATGGTGTAGACCACCCCGCTGACGGCGAGGATCGGGCCGGCGAGCGGACGGAACCAGTACGCCAGCACGGACAACGGCAGCGCGATCAGCACCGCGATCAGCACCGCCCGCCCGGTGAGGGAGGCGTGTTCGCGCACCGCAGCGAGGATCGTGTCAGAGTTGTCCCGCACGTACTGCCAGGAGAACCAGGGGTTACCCGGGTCGGCCCGGTAGCTCAGGCGGAAGGACATACGTGGACGTTACCCCGGGGGCCGCCAACGTGGCCCAATCCCCTCGCGCGGCATCGATCTCCCTGCACGGCATCCAGAAGCGCTACCCGAACGGCACCGAGGCTGTCCGGGAACTCAGCCTGGACGTCCGCGCCGGTGAGCTGGTGGTGCTGATCGGCCCGTCCGGCTGCGGCAAGTCGACAGTGCTGCGCATGATCAACCGCTTGATCGAGCCGAGCGCCGGCCGCATCACCCTCGGCGACGAGGACGTCAGTCACGTCGACCCGGTGCGGCTACGCCGCCGAATCGGGTACGTAATTCAGAATGTCGGGCTTTTTCCACACCAGACGGTGCGGGCCAACGTGGCCACCGTGCCGGGGCTGCTCCGCTGGCCCAAGGGCCAGACCCGGGCCCGGGTCGACGAGCTGCTCGACCTGGTCGGGCTCGACCCGACCGAGTTCGGCGGTCGCTACCCACAGGAGCTCTCCGGTGGCCAGCGGCAGCGGGTCGGGGTGGCCCGCGCGCTCGCCGCCGACCCGGTGGTGCTGTTGATGGACGAGCCGTTCTCGGCCGTCGACCCGATCGTCCGGGCCCGCCTCCAGGAGGAGTTCCTCCGCCTTCAGGCCGAGGTCCGCAAGACGATCGTGCTGGTCACCCACGACCTCGACGAGGCGGTCCGACTCGGTGACCGGATCGCGGTGCTCTCCGAGGGCGGGCACCTGGAGCAGTACGACACACCGGCCGCCCTGCTCGGCGCACCCGCCACCCCGTTCGTACGCGAGTTCGTCGGCGCCGACCGGGGCATCCGCCGGCTGGCGGTCACCCCACTCGACCGGGAGTCGCTGGAGCCGGTGCCCGGGGACGCCGCGGCTGACCTGCCCACCGTCGCACTGGACGGCTCTGCGTACGACGCGTTGGCGGTGCTGCTCACCTCGGGCCAGGACCGGCTCGTCGTGACCGACGCCGGTCGTCCGGTCGGTGCGCTCAGCCGGCAGCGCCTCCTCGACCTCGGCCGTCCGACCAGCTGACCTGCCTCGGTCGTCCGCCTGACCTGCCTCGGTCAGGCGCGCCCGCCGAGGCTGGCGGTGCCAATGATCCACCCGGTGAGGAAGCCGTAGCCGGCGCCGGTGCTGGCGTCCTGCAAGGCGCCCAGCAGTGACGGCGACGGGCCGAGCAGCGCCGCCAGCACGGCGGCGAGCCCACCGGCCAGCACGTACGCGGCCCAGCCGGAGAAGAACTGGCTGACCGGCCCGGGCACCCGGGCGACCTGGGCGGCGGGCAGCAGGTAGAGCAGGGCCACCGCGAGCACCACGAGCAGCACGGCCCGCAGGTCGGCGGCGAACAACCCGCCGGCCTGCCCGTCCGCGTCGAGCCGCCAGGCCGGCCAGGCGAGCAGGCGCGCGTAGAAGGCGCCGGCCGAGTTCGGGTCGGTCTGGGTGGCGGCCCAACCGGTGTACGCCGGGCTGCCGCAGATGCCGACCAGCAGCAGCACGGCGAGCGCCCCGGTGCCGGCGGCGGTGCCGTAGCGGCTGACCGGGCCGGAGCGGTGGAAGATCGACGCGATCCGCCCAGGTCCCGAACCGGTGGCTCGGGCCGGCCTGGACTGCCCCGAGCGGCTCAGTGCTTCAACAGGTAGTCGATGAAGGCGGCCCGCAGCAGCGGCGCCGACTCCTCGTAGCCGTGACCGGTCAGCTCCCGCCACAGCGCGTTCGCCTCGTCGATCGTCGGGCCGATCGAGTTGGGAGCGCCGTCCAGCACGGTGGCCTCGTCCGCGTTCGGCAGGTGGCGCAGCACCGACCAGTAGAACTTCACGTCCCGACGCTCCCGGGCAAGGGCGAACGCCCGCTCCCGCAGCTCCTCGGTGGACAGCGCGTCAAGCTCGGCGAACGAGGTTCCGCCCGGGGCGGCGGCAGGTGTGTCGGTCATGCCGCCGAGCCTAACGGTCGAGATCAGCTCCGGCTCGGCGGACGCGATGTGGCTCACCGCTCGTCGGTGTCCCACCGACGCGGGCTGTCCTCCCAACGCGGGTCCCGCCACGGGTCGACCGACTGCGGCGCGGCCTGGGTCGGCAGCGTGGGAGGCCAGTTGTCGGCCGACTGCGGCTGCGGCACCGTCCAACCCGAGCTGATCGTGCCGTCGCCGAGGGGCTCGGGCTTGTCGGTGCTGCCCGGTCGGGGCCGACCGAACGTCTCGACCAGCCTGGTGACCAGCAGCCCGACAGCGAGCGCGACCCCGCCGACCACCCAGTTGCTCAGCGTCCAGCCGCGCTCCGGCGCGTACACCTGGAAGACCGCGACCAGGCTGACCGCCAGCACCGTGCCGAACACACCACCCCGGCGACCGTACGCGCTGGTGCCGGCGAGCAGGGCCACGCCGACCGCCAGCACCGTCCAGTCCAGCCCCGAGGTGGGCGCCACCGGCCCGGGGTCGTTCGCGGCGAGCAGCACACCGGCGAGAGCGGCCAGCACCGTGGAGAAGACAAGCGCGACAGCGGTCACCACGGCCGCCACCGCGCCGCGCCGACGGGCCGGGTCTCCGATCGGTCGGTACCGGCCGACCAGACGACGGATCGCCCGGATAGCGCCGAACAGCCCGCCGAGGACGGCCACCGCGGCGAATCCGGCGAAGAGATAGCCGGCGCTGCGCCCGGGGTCGTAGTCGCTCTGCACCAGCACGGGCGCCGACCGGCGTTCGATGTACACCACCACTGCGGCCGCGCCGGCCAGGCTGGCGGCCCAGCCCGGCACGTGCAGCACCACCACGGCCAGCGCCAGCACGAGCCCGCCCGCCGCGGCGACCGCCACGGCCATCCCGATCGACTCCGGCAGACCCCGGTCACCCTGCTCGGCGTAGTGCAGGGCGGACGCGACCGCGATCGGGCCGATGGCCAGGTTTGGTGCGGCCGTGCGCAGGCTCAGTCCGGCGGCCAGCGCGAGCAACCCCAGCCCGACCGCGTCGACCAGCAGGGTGCGCAGGTTGTCGCCGCGCACGGCGGCCGAGTCCTCCTGCCAGAGCAGCCAGCCCACAGCGGCAAGACCGGCCAGCAGCAGCAGCTCCCACCCCAGATGTACGCCGATCCGGTCCCGGCCGGGCTCACCGTGGGTGGGGTCGTCGAAGACGTTCTCCAGCACGGCGGACGACACCCCCGACGAGGGTTCGGCCGACCGCTCCCGGCCCGCTTCTTCGTACCCCATGACGCCGCCTCCCCAGTGGCCGACCGCCCCCAGTCCGGCGCTCGGACGAACCCTGGGCGGCCCTTGCTCTCCGATCGCAGGCACCGTACCCGCGCCCGCAGCCGGGCGTAACCCCCTGCTCAGCGCTGGCCGGGGCGGCTGTCCCGTGGGTCCTGCTCGCGCTCGTCGTCCGGGCGCTCCGGCACGCGGCAGGAGCGTTCCAGCCAGAGCGCGGCGCCGACCAGGGCCAGCGAGGCGAGCAGACCACCGCCGGCGGCCGGTCGATCGTCCAGGGCAGCGCGGGTCGTCTCCACGAAGAGCCAGCCGGTGAGCCCCGCGTAGAAGCCCGCGAAGATCGCCGCAGCCAGTGCCGACGCCTTGGCCAGCACCACGAAGCGGGCAACCATCAGCGGGTTGACCGGCTCCCGGCCGGGCTTGCGCTCGATCCGGCTCCGGGTGTTGATCGCGGCGTACGCCTCCAGCACGGCGAGCCCGGCCAGCGTCACCACCGGCAGCCAGGGCAGCCGAGGAATGCCGCTGTAGTAGAGGGTGCTGATCAGCAACCAGGCCACCGCCGCCGCGGCCAGGCCGGCCACGAACAGGGTCGAGATCCGGGTGGGGCCCATCCGGGACCGATCCGGGCCCGACCCGCCCGAGGGTGGGGGCTTCGCCTGCGTCATGCCGGCCGGTTCCGCTCGGTCATGCCGTCGACTCTAACGCCAAGTCCGGCCGGGGACGCAGTTCCAACGCCTCGTCCGCCGCGGGGCCGGTGGTCAGCAGGTCGGTCAGCCAGCCGTGGCCGGGCAGCTGACCGTACGGCTGGATGTCGATCCACGGACGCAGCACAAAGGCACGCAGGTGCGCTCGGGGGTGCGGCAGGGTCAGCTCCTCCTCGTCGCTGAGCACCGGCTCGTCGTCGTCACCCCAGACCGCGATCACGTCCACGTCGAGGGTGCGCGGCCCGAACCGCCGCTGCGGGTCACGGACCCGACCGGCCGCGCGCTCCGCGTCACGAGCCCGCTCCAGCCAGTCGCGGGGGGTCGCGCTGTCGTCCTGGGCGAGCACCACCGCGTTCAGGTACGCGGGCTGGTCCGCGTCGCCCCACGGTGGAGTCTCGTACACCCCGGAGAGCACGAGCACCGCGTCGCCGAGCGTGGCGACGGCCGTACGCAGGTGCTCCAGACGGTCGCCCAGGTTACTGCCGAGCGACAGGACGGCCCGGGTCACCGGGCACGCGTCCGGGTCATGGTGACAGCCACGTCGGTGAAGGTGTGCGGCACCGGCGCCTCCGGCTTGTGCACGGTGATCGTGGCGGTGTCGACCCGCTCGTCGGCCAGGCAGACCGCGAGGAGTCGGTCGGCGAGGGTCTCGATCAGGTTGACCGGCTCGCCGGTCACCACCGCGACCAGGCGTTCGGCCAACTCGCCGTAGTGCACCGTGTCGGTGACGTCATCGCTGGCCGCGGCCGGGGCGAGGTCCAACTCCAGGACGGCGTCGACCACGAAGTCCTGCCCCTGTACGCGTTCGAAGTCGTACACCCCGTGCCGGCCGCGCGCCCGCAGGCCGGTCAGGTGGATCCGGTCCGTCGTCATGGCCGTACCTCGTGCTCGTGGTCGTGTTGTGCTGGCTTCTTCTCGTGCGAGGGCACGGCCAGGCGGGGGCGCCCGGTCGCGGCCCAGACGGCGAGCGCGTCAGCGGTGGCCCGCACGTCGTGCACGCGTACGCCCCAGGCGCCCGCGGCGACCGCCAGCACGCTGGTGGCCACGGTTGCCGCCTCCCGCTGGGCGGTCGGCCGCGGCGTGCCGTCCGGGGCGGTGAGCAACCCGCCGAGGTACGACTTACGGCTCGCCCCGAAGAGCAGTGGGTAGCCGAGATCCAGCAGCTCCGGCAGGCGGGCGCTGAGCTCCCAGTTGTGCGCGGCCGTCTTGGCGAAGCCGAGCCCGGGGTCGACGATGAGGCGATCGGCGGCCACGCCGACGGCCAGCGCCGCGTCGATCCGTTCCGCCAACTCGGCCCGGACCTCGGCCACCACGTCGGTGTAGGTGGCCAGCTCGCGCATCTCGCGGGAGTGGCCACGCCAGTGCATCAGCACCCAGGGGCAGTGCGCGTCGCGGACCACGCGGGCCATGTCCGGGTCGGCCAGCCCGCCCGAGACGTCGTTGACCACCGCCGCGCCAGCGGCCAGGGCGGCCTCCGCCACCCGCGCGCGACTGGTGTCGACGCTGACCAGCACGCCGGCGGCGGTCAGCTCGCGGATGACCGGCAACACCCGGTCGGCCTCGGTCGCGGCGTCGATCCGCTCGGCGCCCGGGCGGGTCGACTCGCCGCCGATGTCGATGAGGTGCGCACCGGCATCGCGCAGACGGACGCCGTGTCCGACGGCAGCATCCAGGTCGGCGTACCGTCCGCCGTCGGAGAAGGAGTCCGGTGTGACGTTGAGAACGCCCATCACCACCGGGCCCGAAGCCCGCACCAGATCGGTCACGACTAGACGGTACCGGTCGCGGCAGCGGTGCCCACCGACCCGGGTCGGCCCCGCACCAGCACCCCTGACGTGCCACTTAGAACAGGTGTACGATCGGACATCCGAGCAGCATCGGGCAGCCCCTTCGCGGCTTGTCGCAATCCGGGGCGGCCCGTACGCTTTGGAATTGGCCAGCATAGAGATGGCGAAGCTTGGAGGGAGGGCCGAAGCGGGGGAAAACCGCCCAAACCTCGCCACCCTCCGTGGTGAGTAACGAACACAGGGTCAAGAACGCCATGCCCTGTGGAGCACTTTTCCCGCCAGGCTTGCCTATTGCACCGCCGCGGCACCGCCGGCCGCGCTATGGGGAGGTTCCAGTGATCGCCTTCGAGCTCATGGAGACGGCGTCGTCCGGCGTCGCCCACGCGCTCTCCACCCTGGCGTCGGCTCCACTCGCGGAGCCGGCACCGAAGGGGATCGACACCAACAGTGTCGTCACCTTCTTCGCCAGCAAGATCGCGCCGATCCTGCTCGCCGTCCTGGGCGTCATCTTCATCGGTCGCGCCAGCCGAGGCGAGATCTCCAAGGTGCTGACCAGCTCCGCGATCGCCATCGTCGGGCTGGCCTTCATCGCCGGCGCGGCAACACTCTTCTTCGTCGGCGATTACCTGATCGACCTGATCTTCGAATAGGCGCGTTCACCAGATGCGGCTACGCACCGACGACGACATCTACCGGGCCCGCCTGGTCTACCTCGGGCCGCCCGGCTACACCCTTCCGGTCCACCTGCCCTACGCCCAGTACGGGCTCTTCATCCTGCTGGTCCCCCTCTACATGTTCATCCACTGGCTGTTCACGTTGACGGTCGAGCTCTTTCCAGCCTGGGAGATCGCGCTCGCCATCGTGACCACGTCGTTCATCTTCCGGCACGTCGACCCCGATCGGCCGGCGCGGGTGGTCATCCGCACCGCGCTTACCGACTGGCGACGCACCCGGGAGCCGGCGGTCGAGCAGCGCGATCCGCGCCTGGTCGGCAGCCGGATCAGGATTCGGGAGGAGCTGGCATGACCGGGCGTACGTCGAATGGTCCGTCGCAGGACGCGGGCAAGGGTCTGCCGACAGTCGCTAAGGCGGACGCATGAGTCGCTCCTCCACGCCGGGTTCCCCGGCCGGCCGCCCGGCCGCGCCGGCAGGTCACCGTGCGCACTCGTTCGACTACACCGAGGCCGAGGACGAAGTGGCGCTCGACCCTGCGCTGGTGACCTCGCCCGGTCACGGCGCCGTCGGCGTGTTCCAGGCGCCCCGGCCGGTTCCCCGCCGGACGCCACCCGCCGAGCCCACCGCGGTGTCGGCGGGTGAGAACGCCGACATCGACTCCCCCTTCCTGGACCTCTTCGGCGGGGCACGGCCCGGCTCGGCGCGAGCCGTCACAGCCGGGCCGAGCACCCGGGAGCAGCCGGCGATCCCGCATCAGCCGCCGCCCGCCGCCAGCCCGGCACCAGCTCGGGCGACTCCTGAGCTCGAGCCACCGTGGACGCCCGCCGACCAGCCCGGCAGCGGTAGCCGGCCGGTCGAGCCACGGCACGGCGGCGGTCAGCCAGCCAGCGAGTCCCGGGTGCCGCAGCAAGCCGGCGACCGACGGCCGATGCACAGTCCACCGGACGAGCTCGACCGGCCCAGCGGCCGTGGGTCACCGTCGGCGGTCACCGGTCCCGCTGGTCGGTCGGCCAGCCGACCCACGGCCACGCCGCCGGCCCGGCCAGCGGCGCAAGCGGCCCGGCCCCCAGCCTCGGCGAAGCAGCCGGCCAGCATCGCTGCCGCGGATCGGCCGGCTCTGGAACGCACGGCGCGCCGGGCCACCGCCCCGGATCGACCCAAGGGCGCCGGCACGGAGCCCATCGGGAAAGAGGTCGCTCCACCCCGACAACGCGCCGCGGACCGACCGATCAAACCGACCCGGGTACGCGCTCCAAAGATCAAATTTGGAGATCGGGACCCGTCGGTCGAGTTGGCCATCACCGAGATCGCCGGCCACCTGACCTTCACTCCGAACACCGTCACCGCCTGGTATTGGCTGCCCGAGGTCCGCTGGGCGTTCCGGCCGGACGCCGAACGCGAGGCGCTGCTGTCGGCGATCTCCGAGCAGTACGCCGGCCTGGCCGGCTTCCGACTGCACCTACGCCGCACCACCCGGCCGTTCCCCGCCGACGAGTGGGCGCGCACGATCGACACGCACACCTCGGCGCCGCTACCCGACGTACCCGGCACCACCGGCTGGGCCGATCACCTGGTCGCGGCCCAACGGCACCTGATGGCGGTCAACCACGCCGAGGGGCAGACCTACCTCGGTGTCACCTTCGCCCGCCGTTCCCTTGGCGACTCGCTCACCGAGCGGCTGCTGCGCACCTTCGGCCGGGGCACCGCCGACGGCGAACGCCGCAAGCTGGGCCGCACCGTGGAACAGTTCGACGAGGTGCTCGGCGCGTTCGGCATGCGCGGCCGGCGGGTCACCGCCCAGGAGCTGGAGTGGCTGCTCTACCGCTCGGTGGCGCTGTGCATGTCACCGCCGAGCACCCTCTCCCCCGTCACCGACGGGCGCTGGGAACGCGGGGACCTGCTCGCCATGACCGAGCAGGTCGAGCGCTACCGCACCCCGTACGGCTCGACGGTCAAACTGGTCAACCGGATGACCGGCGAGGAACGGCACGTGGCCGTGCTCGCGGTCGGCCGGATGGAGCCGCTGGAGATCCCGGAACGGCACGAGCCCTGGCTGCATTTCCACGAGCGACTGCCCTGGCCGATGGAGATCTCCACCCGTGTGGACATCCTCGGCTCCGGCGATTCCTTCCGCAATCTCGAACACCGGCTGCGGATGATCCGCTCGCAACAGCTCGACTACGCCGAGCACGGCATCGACGCACCCCCGGAGCTGGAACGTCTCGCCAAGCGCGCCCTGGTGATCGGCGACGAGATGACCACCGGTCTGCCGGTCGACTCGGCCCGTGCCCACGGCTGGCACCGGATCGCCGTCGGCGGCCGGACCAGGGAGGAATGCCTCGAGCGGGCCCGTCGGCTCATCCAGCTCTACTCCCGGGAGCTGCGCATCTCGCTGCAACACCCCAAGAACCAGGACTGGCTGGCCCGCGAGTTCATTCCCGGCGAACCGATCGCCAACACCGGCTACGTCCGCCGCATGCCGGTGCCGCTGCTCGCCGCCGCGCTCCCCCAGGCCGCGTCGAACGTGGGCGACCGGCGGGGCGACCTGATCGGCCGGACCGCCGGCACCTGCCGCCGCCCGGTCTTCCTCGACCTGCACTTCCCCATGGAGGTCCGGGAACGCTCCGGTCTCGCGGTCTTCGTCGCCGAGCCGGGCGGCGGTAAGTCGACCCTGCTCGGTGCCCTGGGCTACCTGGCCGCCCGGCGAGGTGTCCAGGTGACCCTGCTCGACCCGTCCGGCCCGCTGGCCCGCCTCTGCGCGATGCCCGAGCTGCGGCCGTACTCCCGGGTGTTGAACCTGACCGGCTCGGAGCACGGCACCCTGGCGCCCTACTCGCTCATTCCGACGCCGCTGCGCACCGAGTTCGGCGTCGGCGCCTCCGGTGACCGGGAGTTCGAGATCGCGGTCTCCAACGCCCGCGCCGAGCGGCGAATGCTGGTCCAGGACATCTGCATGATGCTCGTTCCGCCGCAGGTGGCCAGGGAGGCGTCGACCGCCACCCTCTTCCGGCACGCCGTCCGCCAGGTCCCGGCCGAGGAGACGTCCACCCTGGACGACGTGGTGAGCTGCCTCGGGCGGCTCGACGACGACGCCGGCAAGGAGTTGGCAAACCTCCTGCTGGACACCGCCGAGATGCCACTGGCCATGCTCTTCTTCGGCCGACCGCCGGAAGGGCTGCTCGGTGCCGACGCGGCACTCACCGTGATCACCATGGCCGGGCTACGGTTGCCCGACCTCAAGATTGAACGCGAGTACTGGTCCGCCGAGGAGGCGCTGGCCCTGCCGATGCTGCACACCGCGCACCGGCTCGCCGTCCGACGCTGCTACGGCGGTTCGATGTCGTCCCGCAAACTCGTCGGCCTCGACGAGGCGCACTTCATGGAGGGCTGGCGGTCCGGGCGTTCCTTCCTGGTCCGGCTCGCCCGTGACTCCCGCAAATGGAACCTGGCCGCGCTGGTCGCCTCCCAGAACCCCCGCGACATCCTCGGCCTCGACGTGCAGAACCTCGTCTCCACAGTCTTCGTCGGCCGCATCGCCGAAGACGCCGAGATCGCCTCCGAAGCGCTGCGGCTGCTGCGCGTGCCGGTCAACGACGGGTACGAGGCCACACTCGCCTCGCTGTCCGCCGCCGATACCAACTCGGCCTCCCGCCTCGGCTTCCGTGAATTCGTGATGCGCGACGTGGACGGGCGAGTGCAGAAGGTCCGAGTCGACGTCTCGTACGTCGAAGGCCTGCTGGACCACCTCGACACGACGCCCGCCGCGATCGCCGCAGCGGCCGGAGTGCTGCCGAGCATCCCCCTGCCGGATCTGGAGGCGTGACATGGCGAGGGTCTGGGCAAGGATCATGTCGTTCCTGCTCGCCCTCGGCGTACTGGCCGGGGCTACCCTCAGCTGGCCGCTGATCGGCGCCGAGGCCGCAGCCGCCGCACCGCCCACCGCTCAGGCCCGCGCTGACCTCTGTACGACAGCCGAATGGCAGGCCGACTTCCGCACCTGCGTAGGAAAGCTGAAGCAGGTCAGCCAGGCCGAGATCGAGTGCCGGAAGCCGCCCGTACCATCCGCTCCGGATTCTGGCCTCGCTGGTTGGTTCGCCTCTCGCCCGGATTCGTCCAAGTTGCCCGGGCCGAAGGGCATCTACAGCGACTACGGCTACGGCGGTTACAGCTACAACACCTATGACGTGGATGGTGGATGCGCCTCCACCATCCTTCACCCGGACTACAAGTTCACTACCACGGTCGCTAACGGCGAACTCATGATGGCCACGGCGGTCGTGGGGGCCTCGAACGCTCTGCGGGAGCGGGCCTGGGATCCCCGCACGATGTGGAGCTGGGCCGACCCGCTGGTGGAGAAGGCCACCAAGGCGGTCTACCAGAAGGTATTCAGCGTCTTCGGGATCATCACACTCTGCGTGGTGGGTCTGTATCTGCTCTGGCGTTCTCGCCAGTCGGACATGAGCAATGCGATGACGACGGCCGGGTGGGCGCTACTGGTGATGGTGGCAGTCACCGCACTGGCGGCTTGGCCGGTCAAGTCAGCGAACATCGCCGACGGCACCCTGATCACTTCGCTCGGCGTCGTGCACGACGCCGTAGGTCCGGCAGCTCGGGACACCCCGCCGGATCAGTGCGACGATCCGGATCCCAAGGCCTGCACAGATAACCGGCCGCCGGCCGTCCGTGCCAGCGACACTGCCACCGAGGCGATGCTTTACCGCAACTGGCTGCGCGGAGTGCTTGGCTCGGCGGACAGCGAGACAGCCCGCAAGTACGGCCCAGCCCTGTACGACGCCAAGGCGCTGTCCTGGGAGGAGTCGGAGAAACTCCGCGCTAACCCGGCTACCCGGGATGGCACGATCAAGGCCAAACAGCAGCAGTGGATGACGGTTGCCGAGCAGATCAAGGCCGAGGACCCGGAGGCCTACGAGTTCCTGACGGGAACCCGGGACATGGACCGGATCGGCTCCGGGTTCATCGCGGTGCTCGCGGCTGTGCTCTTCGCGATGTTCGACCTCACCGCGTCGGTGCTCGTGCTGCTCGGCTTCCTGATCTTCCGCTGGGCGGTGATCGCTGCCCCGATCCTCGGCACGATCGGCCTACTCCGGCCCGCCAGCGCTGGGTTACGCCGCCTCGCTAACGCGGTTGTCGCCGCGGTGTTCAACATCGCCATCTTCGGCACCGGCGCCGCGATCTACCTGTTCGCCGTAGATCTGATCATGAGCACACCCACCATGCCGGGTTGGCTTCAGGTGGTGCTGGTCTGGCTCTGCGGGGTGGTCGGATGGCTGCTGCTGCGGCCGTACCGGCGGATCACCCAACTCGGCGGCAAGGACAGCAGCGAGGCGGTCAGTTCGGCCGGCTCGTGGCACCGCCGGTTCTTCCGCGACATGCGAACCGCCGCACGTTTGGACGTCGCTGAGCCGGGCGGCACCGCCGAGCCGGTGGGCGGTCGTCGACGGTCACCCGTCGCGGAGCAGACCCGGCTGCGTCCGGAGGCGCGGCGGGAAGATCCGGCCCCGGTGCCGACCGCTGCGGCCGAGGACCGGCGCGCAGAGGCGGGGCGCCCTGACGGTAAGGAAGGGCGCGACGAAGCGCCGACGACGGAGGACGGGGGGCGGAGCCGCCCGGTCGCCCCGCAGCCCCGGCGCCGAGCGCCAGCGACCTGGACCGAGCCGGATGTACCCGCTGAGAACCCGTCGTTCGTGGTCTACCGACCGGGCTCCACCGAGCGTGCACCGGATCGCACCGGACCTCGGGTGCGCTCAGAGGCGAGGTGACGGTCATGCGACGGGCGATCGAATTCCTCTTCACCCGGGCGCTGCGGTCCCGGCTGGGCGTTGCACTGGTGATCGGAGTGGTGGTCGTCGGCGTGGTTGGGGCGGCCCGGCTGATCTCCCACCCGGTCGATTCGGCGGACGGACTGAGTAACCGCCCGGATGGGCCGATCACCACCGTGAACCCGACGGCCGGCGACGACGGCCTACTCAGCAGCGCGACTCCGCGGTCACCCGTGACGTCACCGGGCGCCCGCACGCCCGAGCAGACCGCCGAGCGCTTCGCCGTGGCCTGGCTGGGTCGCCCGGGGATGACCACCGAAGAGTGGCAGGCTGGCCTACGGCCGCTCTCCACGCCGGCGCTGAGAGAGAAGTTGACCGGTGTCGAGCCCGAGGGTGTGCCCGCCGAGAAGGTCGCTGGGCCTCCAACCATGCGAGAGCGGACCGCGACGTTCGTCGAGCTGCTACTTCCCCTTGATGCCGGTCGGCTCCGGCTGGAGTTGGTCACCTCCGACGATGGTTGGCTGGTCGACGTTCTGGACTGGGAGCGGCCGTGAACGACGTTGACAGCGCTGACAAACGCCGCCGGCCCCTCCGGCTCGGCGTGATCGCCACGGTGCTCACCGGGGCGCTGCTCCTGCTCTGCTGCACCGGCGGCACTGCGGCGTTCTTCCTCGCCGGGCTCGGTGGCGATGACGCCGAGAACGGGGACACCTTGGCCGGCATGGAGTGCGGGCCGGTCCGACCGGTGAACATCACGGGCAAGCTGCCGCGGTTCACCGAGTACGGCGACGCCCAGATCCGCAATGCCGCGATCATCATCAAGGTCGGCCAGGACATGGGCGTACCCTCGCGAGGCTGGGTGATCGCCGTCGCTACCGCGATGCAGGAATCCGCGCTTCGCAACCTGGCGAACAGCGGTGTGCCCGAGTCCATGGCCCTGCCGCACGAGGGAGCCGGCGCCGACCACGACTCGGTCGGCCTGTTCCAGCAGCGGCCGGGGTGGGGCACGGTCGCCCAACGCTTGACCCCCGCGTACGCGGCCCGCAAGTTCTACGAGAAGCTCATCAAAGTGAGCAGTTGGCAACGCCGGCCGCTGAGCGTGGCCGCGCAGCGGGTGCAGATCAGCGCGTACCCGGACGCGTACGCCAAACACGAGGAACTCGCCAGCCGGATCGTGGACGCGCTGTCCGGCGGCGCGGCCCGCACCGTCGAGATCAACGGTCAGGCGGTGTGTGACGCGGCCGAGCGTGGCCAGATCGCCGCCTCGGGCTGGACCGCGCCGATCCCTGGCGGCGTCGGCTCCGGCTTTCGAACTACCGAGCGCCCCAGCCACAACGGCGTCGACATCGGCGCGGCCAAGGGCACCGAGATCCGTGCGGCAGCGGCCGGTCGTGTGCTGGTCGCCACCTGCGACCCTGACTACCGGGGCAAACGAGACTGCGACGTAGACGGCTTCCCTGGAAAGGAGGGCTGTGGCTGGTTCGTCGACCTGCTGCACGCCGGCGGCAACATCACCAGGTACTGCCACATGATGGTTCAGCCCTTCGTCAAGGAAGACCAGATGGTGTCGGCTGGCCAGGTGATCGGCAAGGTCGGCAGCAGCGGCAACTCGTCCGGTCCGCACCTGCATTTCGAGGTGCATCTGCGCAACGACCGTAACTCGTCTGGTGCGGTGAACCCGGTCCCGTTCATGCGCGAGCGGGGCGCCCCGCTACGCGCCGCTGAGTGAGGCCACCGCAGGTATGACCGGACCGTTGCCCGACCCGTTCGCCGACCAACCCGACTGGGCGCCGCAGCCACCTCGGCCTCTGGCCGTCGTCCCCGCGACGGAGCGGGTGGAGCTACGCGGGCGACGGGTCCTGGTCGGGCTGCCAGGGATGGGTTGGCGCGGCGACCTACGCGCTGACGACCGGGTGGTGCAGAGCGCCCGGACCTACGTGCCGGTGATCCCCGAGCACGAGTGGTACCGGGCCGAAGCCGACCAGGTCGAGGTGTTCGCGCCGTTGGTGCCGGTGGAGCGGGTCTGGGTGGAGATGGTCGGCAGTCGACCGGGGGTCGACGGCCCGCGGGATACGGGAATCCGGTTGGTCTCGCTGGACGGCCCGGCGCACCGGACTCCCACCCCCGTCTTCGAAGCGGACGCGGTCACCGGTCGACGGGTGGTGCACGTCGAGGGCGGTCTAGAGCACCGTGACCTTCGAGCGGTCACCGAGACCTACTCGGGTGCCGAGGGGGACATCTGCGTGCGCATCACACCCGAGGTGGAGTGGTACCGCTGGGCCTGGCGCGGCCAGTCACCCACCACCTTGGAAGTGCCGGTTCACCTGTTGTGGATTGAGTGACGTCAGCTCGCCTCTGCGCCGCCACACACTCGCCAACCATCGTGATCCTCGACGACACTGAACGTCCAGTCCTCTCGGCGGCTGCTTCGGACAACGCCCTCGTCGGACCCGGCAATGGTCAGCGTGGTGCCGACGGACTCCCCCGCAGAAGACGGCGTGCGCGTCAGTGGGCCCCAGCTGACCCGCACGGTGACACCAAACTTCGACTCACGCTGCTCAGTCTCACTTCGCAGGTTTCGAATGGCCTCAAGGTCGGCACCACTCTCGCAGGTGAAGAGGTTCGCTTTCGTATCGTTGCGATCCACGAGAAATGCACGCAGATAGTTGTCCACAACTACGTCGGGTGCGCTGCGATCTGGAGCTGTGGCGCGGTTGTACCACACGTAGGCAGTGGCGAGCCCGCCAAGACAGAGCAGGGCAAGCACGCCCGCGACGACCGTGAGCACTGTCCGCATCCGGCGGCGTGGCGGCTGCGGTGCCGGCGTTTCCGGGGCGGGCGGCAGCTGCTCGGACGGTGTCCGCTGGGCCGGTACGCGGGAGACCTGGGAACCGGCGGGGGGCTGCACTGATTCCACCTCCTGAAGTTATCGGCTGGACGCTCCGGAGCCAATGCCTCAGATCCAGCGGATCGTGACGGACCCGTGAGATCCACGACATCACCGGCGCAGCGCCGGGGCACCTCCCGGAGGAGCGCCCTCGGCTGGGATACCGTCTCTGCTTGGGGAGGGGTTGCCAACCTCGGGCAGAGGGGGTGGACGCGGTGGCCGGTCCGAAGGCTCGCACTAACCGCGCCGCAGCCCTGCACCGTCGGGCGGCGGCCGTCGCGACCGCAGCTGCTGGGATTCTGGACGAGACGCGACCGGCCCCGGCCGACCAGCGCCGTCAGTACGAGGTGGCTGACCGCTTACGGACAGCTGCGGCGTTGCTGGCTCCGGGTTGGTCGGGCGCTGCACTGGACACGCTCACTGTGGATTCTCCGGCGGGTGATGGCCCGCCGCCGTTCGTCCGGGTCGGCACTGCTGCGCCGTTGGACGACGCTCGCTTCCCCGCGTTGGTGCCACTTGTCGGCACCGGTCACCTCAGCGTGGACGCTGATGCCCGGGAGCCTCGGGTGGCGGGGTTGCTCCGGGCCGTACTCCTGCGGTTGCTGGGTGCGGCACCGGCGGGTGCCTTGCTGATTCGCGCGGTGGATGCCACCGGGGCTGTGCTTACGCCGTTCGGGGCGCTCGCGGATGCTGGCCTGCTGCCGCCGCCTGCGGTGGACGTGGTGGGTCTGCGCGCGGTGCTGACCGAGGCGGAGCAGTGGGTCACCCCGGGGGCGAGCGGGCGACGCCGCCACGATCGCACCTTGTTGCTGGTGGTGGCCGCGTTGCCGGAGTCGACCGGCCCGACCGACCTGGCGCGCATCGAGACGTTGGCCGAGCAGGGGCCGGCCGCTGGGCTGCACCTGGTGGTGGCGGGTTGGCCTCCCGCCGGCCCGTACTCGGCCCGGGCACCGTTGCCGCACACCACGTCGCTGGCGCTGCGTAACGCGTACGCGCTGCTTGGTGACCCGCCGGGGGCGTCGTTCGCCGGTCCGGGCGCCGATCCGCCGGGCGGTTTGAACTCGCCGGTCTTCGTCGAGTCGGATCCACCGGCCGAGCTGGTCGACGCGGTCTGCCGGCGGCTCGCCGAGCAGGTGGAGGCGGGTTCCCGATTGGCATTGGGTGCTCTGCTGCCGCCCACGGGTGAGCGGCTGTGGGAGTCGGATTCCGCCGACGGGTTGACGACGACCGTCGGCGATGCCGGGGGCCGGTCGGTGCCGCTGGGCTTCACCGAGTTGACCCCGCACTGGCTGGTGAGTGGCCGTTCCGCGGCGGGCCGTGCGGCGTTCCTGACCACCGCGCTGCTCGGCTTGGCCGCCCGGTACGGCCCCGATGACCTGGCGTTCTATCTGGTGGATCTCGGCGACGGCGAGTCCTTCGTGGAGTTCCTGCAGACCGAGCGGGACCGGTCGTGGATTCCGCAGGTCCGCGCGGCCGCGATGGCCGCCGACCGGGAGTACGTCCGGGATCTGCTCGACGAGTTGCTGGCTGAGGTGCAGCGCCGCACGGAGGCGGGCACCCGGGCTGGTGGGCAACGCTTCACGGAGCTGCGTCAGCATCAGCCGCTGCCCCGGATCGTCTGTGTGTTGGACAATGTGCCGCTGCTCTTCGCCGAGCGGGACCGGCTGGCCGTCGAGGTGGCCGCCCAGTTGGACGCGCTGGCCCGGGCGGGCCGGGCGTACGGCGTACACCTGGTCTTGGCGGGTGCCGGCGAGTTGGGGCTGAGCGCCCGCGCGGATGCCGGTCATCGGGATTCGGTGCTGGGGCAGTTTCCGGTGCGGGTGGCGTTGCCGGGCGGCAGCCCGGTGCTGGAGCCGACGAACGACTCGGCGGCGGGTCTGCCGGTGGGCAGCGCGGTGGTGAACACGGCCGGCGGGCTGGGCGGCCCTCGGGGTGCGATCCGGGGTCATGAACGGTTGATCCGCCACCCGGACCCACAGGATCACCCGGAGGTGGTGGAGGGGCTGCGGCACGAGTTGTGGGCGGCCCGCCCGGCCGGGTCGGTGCCGCCGGTGGTCTTCGCGGGTTACGCCCGGCCTCTGCTGGGCAACGATCCGCGCCACCGGGCGGCCTTGGCGGGGCAGGCGCACGGGCCGGCCGCTCTGCTGGGTCGTGCGGTGGACGTGGCCCGCTCGACGGTCGCCGTACCGTTGGGGCCGGCGGCCGGGCGCAACCTCGCGGTGCTGGGCTCGGGCAGCGCGGCGGGCGGGTTGTTGGCGACAGCGGCTCGGAGCACGTCGGCGCACCACGCACCGGGCACCGCTCGCTTCCTGGTGACGGCACCGGACCCGGGCTCCCGGGCGTTGGCGGAGGCGTTGGCCGCCGAGTTGGCGACCCGGCATTCGGCCGAGGTGGTGGATCTGCCGACGCTACTCGCGGACGCCGCCGACGAGCTACCGACGTATCTGGTGGTCTTCGGGCTGGACCGGCCGGGTCCTCGGGAGCTGCCGGTGGACCGGCTGCGCGCTCTCCTGCGGGACGGGCCGCCAGCAGGGAGGCACCTGCTGGGTTGGTGGCGTGCGGTGCCGCCGTTCGCCGCGTTGTTCGAGCCGGCGGGCGAGGTCGACAAGCTGGCTGCGGTGGCCGTGCTGGACGTGCCGGTCGCGCAACTCACCGCGGTCTTCGGGCGGCCGGTCGAGTGGCGCGCGCGCCCTGACCGGGCGGTGCTCTGGGACGGCTCGGACGAGCGGGGCACCGTCCTGGTGCCGTTCGCCGACGAGGCCGGCTGATCGGGTGGCGCGCGTGGAGGGTGTCGAGGTGAATCCGAACGCGACGGTGACCGGGCCGGGCCGGCAGCGGGCCGCCGCGACGAGCGGGGACGCCACGCCGACGACGGTCGAGCCCAGCACAGCCTGGGCGGAGTACCTCGCGGCAGCCCGTCAGCTGGACGGGGTACGCCGCAGCGCGGCCGCCGCCGCCGGTGAGCAGGCCCGGTCGGCGGAGGCTGCCCGGGAGGAGTTGACGGCGGTCCGTACCGGGCTGGCGAGCCAGCAGGAACGGCTGCGGGAGTTGGGCGTACCGGCGATCTCTCTGGTGCCGTCGCCGCCGGAGCTGACCGAGGCGGCCCGGTCGATGGCGGGCGGCCCGGCGGCCGTGCTGGCGGCGCTGCGGGCCGCGCGGGGTCGGGCCGAGGCTGCGGATTCGGCGCTGGCCGCGCGCGGCAGGTTCCGGCCCGGGTCCTGGCCCGCACGAGCGCGCAACCTCCTGGTGTACGGGCCGTTCGCGCTGCTGGTGCCGTTGATCCAGCTCGCGGTGTACGCCGCGACGGGGGTGGGACCGGCCACTGTGGCCGCGCTGATCTGCGGGCTGCCGATGCCGGCGGTCGCGTTCGTCGCCGGGTGGATCGGCATCGGGCGGTTGTTCCGGGTGAGCCCCACCGAGCGGCTGGACCGGACGGTGCGCTTCGGCGCGTTGGTGTGCCTGGTGCCGGCGGTGCTGGCCACGGCCGGCCTGCTGCTGGCCCTCCTCGCTGGCTGACCCGCCGTGGCGGAAGCGCCCGGCCGGAACATCCCGGGCGGGTGCGGAACCGCAACGGCCGGCCGTCCCGGAAGGGTTTCGGCCGGCCGCGGTGCGTCGGGGTGTCAGCGGGGGATGATCAGCGCCATCGCCTCGGCCCGCGACTTGGAGTCCGTCTGCAGGATGCCGCGTACGGCCGACGTGATGGTCTTGGCACCGGATTTCTGGATGCCGCGCATCGCCATGCACATGTGCTCGCACTCGAGCACGACGACGACCCCACGTGGTGCGAGTTTGCTCATCAGGAGGTCGGCGACCTGCGAGGTGAGCCGCTCCTGCACCTGCGGCCGACGGGCGAAGACCTCGACGAGTCGGGCCAACTTGGACAGGCCGGTGATCCGCCCGTCGGGGCCCGGGATGTAGCCGATGTGCGCGCTGCCCCGAAACGGCAGCAGGTGGTGCTCGCAGAGGCTCATCACGTCGATGTCCCGGACGATGACCAACTCTTCGTGGTTGGCCTCGAAGGTGGTGCTGAGCACCTGGGCGGGGTCGACCCGCAGGCCGGCGAAGAGTTCGGCGTACGCGCGGGCGACCCGGGCCGGTGTCTGCTGGAGCCCGTCACGGTCCGGGTCCTCGCCGACCGCGATCAGGATCTCGCGGACAGCCTTCTCGATCCGGCCGAGGTCGACCGCATCCTCGACCGGGCGGCCGGTCAGCTTGCCGCTGATCAGCCGCGCGGCCACGTAGTCCAGCTCGTCGTCGCCGTCGGGTTCGGTCGCGGAGACGGCCAGCTCCCGGTGTGGGGAGCTGGCCGTCGGGTCGTTGCTCAGTGCGTGCCGTCCGAGTTGTTGGACGGTGCCCCGCCGCCGACCGCCGCCTGCGCGCCGTCGGCCTGGGCCTGTGCCTTGAGCTTGTCCTTCTCCGCGGGGGTGAGCACGGGCGGCTCGGTGGAGGGCTGGCGCTTGCCGAAGCCGTTGTACGGCGCCAGCGGCGGGCGCTTGACCACCCGGGAGCAGATCCGCGCCATGTCGGCCGTGGAGAGGGTCTCCTTCTCCATCAGCTCGAGCACGATGTTGTCCAGGACGTCCCGGTATTCCACCAGGATCTCCCAGGCCTCGTCGTGCGCCAGCTCGACCAACGCCCGCATCTCGCCGTCGATCTCGGCGGCCACCGAGTCCGAGTAGTCCCGCTCGTGGCCCATGTTGCGGCCGAGGAACGGCTCGTCCCCGCTGGTGCCGTACTTGATCGCGCCGAGCTTGGAGCTCATGCCGTACTGGGTGATCATCGCGCGGGCCAGTTGGGTGGCCTTCTCGATGTCGTTGCCGGCACCGGTGGTCGGCTCGTGGAAGACCAGTTCCTCAGCGGCGCGACCGCCCAGCGCGTACGCCAGGGTGTCGATCATTTCGGCGCGGGTCTGGGTGTACTTGTCTTCGGTCGGGAGCACCAGGGTGTGGCCCAGCGAGCGACCACGGGACAGGATCGTCACCTTGTGCACCGGCGCGGCGTGCGGCAGCGCCCAGGCGACCAGCGCGTGGCCACCCTCGTGGTACGCGGTGATCTTCTTTTCCTGGTCGCTCATCACGCGGGTCCGTCGCTGCGGACCTGCGATCACCCGGTCGATCGACTCTTCGAGCGAGTCGTTGCTGATCGCCCGCTGTTCCTTGCGGGCGGTGAGCAGGGCCGACTCGTTGATCACGTTGGCCAGGTCGGCGCCGCTGAAGCCCGGGGTCCGTCGTGCCACCGCGTCGAGGTCGACGTCGGGGGTGAACGGCTTGCCCTTGGCGTGCACCCGCAGGATGGCCTTGCGGCCCTCCATGTCGGGGGCGTCCACCGGGATCTGCCGGTCGAACCGGCCCGGGCGCAGCAGCGCCGGGTCGAGGATGTCCGGCCGGTTGGTGGCGGCGATCAGGATGACCCCGCCCTTGGTGTCGAAGCCGTCCATCTCGACGAGCAGCTGGTTGAGCGTCTGCTCGCGCTCGTCGTGGCCGCCGCCCATGCCGGCGCCACGGTGCCGGCCGACGGCGTCGATCTCGTCGACGAAGACGATCGCCGGGGCGTTCGTCTTGGCCTGCTCGAACAGGTCACGGACCCGGCTGGCGCCGACACCGACGAACATCTCCACGAAGTCGGAGCCGGAGATGGAGTAGAACGGCACCCCGGCCTCGCCGGCGACCGCGCGGGCCAGCAGCGTCTTGCCGGTGCCGGGCGGACCGAAGAGCAGCACGCCCTTCGGAATCTTGGCGCCCAGAGCCTGGTACTTCGCAGGGTTCTGCAGGAAGTCCTTGATCTCGTACAGCTCTTCGACGGCTTCCTCGGCACCCGCGACGTCCGCGAAGGTCGTCTTCGGAGTGTCCTTGGTGATCATCTTCGCCTTGGACTTGCCGAAGTTGAGCACCCGGGAGCCGCCGCCCTGCATCTGCGACATGAAGAACAGCAGCAGGAGGACGAGCAACGCGATCGGCAGCAGGTTGACCAGCAGGCTCACCCAG
The DNA here is from genome assembly GCF_000718555.1 of Micromonospora chokoriensis. GTDB lineage: Bacteria > Actinomycetota > Actinomycetes > Mycobacteriales > Micromonosporaceae > Micromonospora > Micromonospora chokoriensis_B. The sequence goes on along the minus strand of NZ_JOAN01000015.1, from coordinate 132,126 downwards.
ATGCTGTCCGAGGAGACCTTGGCGTCGGCCGGGCCGGTGACCCGGTTGGCGGCCTTGGCGTCCAGCACCTCGTTCCAGATCTCGTCGCCGGTCTGGTACGGGAACTGGGCCTCGATCTTGTTGGTCTCGGTCTTGCCGAACTTGGTCTTCTGAGCCAGGTCCAGCTGGAGCGTCTGCTCCTTGTCCTGGAAGACCACCTTATTGATCTTGGCGGTGTGCAGCTGGTCGAGCGCAACGGAAGTGTCCACGCGGTGGTAGCTGGGACCACTGGTGAACAGCTGACTGAGCACAACGGCGCCGAGGATGACCAGGATGATCCAGACCACCGGTCGGCGGAAGAAACGCGTACGTTCCATACTGTTGTCGAGCGCCAGAGCGCCCGCATCCTCCTGATCGACGTCCTGACCGTCTGATGGTGTCGCCGCGCTGAGCGGCGGCCGGAGCCGCCGTGCGGGCCGGCCTCGACCCCGAGGCGCGAAAACTGCCGCGCCGCGGTCATTCGACGGTACACCGTGTACGCGAGGAGTGAGCTTGCGAGCCCCGCAGTCGTGCACCACCAAAAGACCGAGTACGCACGGAGCGAGCCTGCGAGCCCCCCGCGCTCGGCGTGCCTTCGACATCGACGACACGCACCGTGGGCAGCTCACCAGCACCGCACCGAACGTACGGCGGGTCCGGGTAGAGACCAGCGTGGCGGGAGTCCGGCTCGGCCACCCGAGCGCCCGGTCACGCGATCGAATGGGTCGAGCGCGGAGTAACCTCCGGGCCACCGTGCTCCACGGTAACCGCAACAACTGAGAGCGCGCTGAACGTCGGCTTGATGGATGCCGATGCGAGTCGGCCTCATGCCGGCGATCGGGGCGGGCCGAGAGGTCGGGCCCGGCGTCAGGAGCGGGCGTAGACCTCGGGCTTGAGCACCCCGACGTACGGCAGCTCCCGGTAGCGCTCACCGAAGTCGAGGCCGTAGCCGACCACGAACTCGGTGGGGATGTCGAAGCCGACGTACTTCACTCCGACCGGCACCTTCACCGCGTCCGGCTTGCGGAACAGGGCGACCACCTCGACGCTCGCCGCCGAGCGCGACTCGAGGTAGCGCAGCAGCCAGGAGAGCGTGAGCCCGGAGTCGACGATGTCCTCGACGACCACCACGTGCCGACCGGCGATGTCCCGGTCCAGGTCCTTGAGGATGCGGACCACCCCGGAGGAGGTGGTGCCCTGGCCGTAGGACGAGATGGCCATGAAGTCGAGCTCCGCCGGCGGGCCGTTACGGCCCAGCGCCCGGGCGAAGTCCGCCATGAACATCACCGCACCCTTGAGCACGCACACCAGCAGAAGTCCGTCGCTCACGTGGGCGTAGTCGGCGGAGATTTGCTTGGCAAGCTCCGCTGTCTTCTCGCGGATCTGCGCCTCAGAGATGATCACGTGGTCGATGTCGGCGTCGTACCAGGAGCCGTCAGCCATGACTCCTAGCCTGCCGTACGTCGGATGGCCTCCGTCGGCGGGGCCGCACCTTTTGGCGCGGTCCCGCCAAAGATTTTCTCCGCAAATTGCGCTAAAAGCATCAGTTGGTACGTGACTGCCAGCGGCGGCCACCGTCGCTGGGCTTCCAGTCGGCCGAATCGTGGCTGTCGACGGTGAGCCCAGCCGCCGAGGCGGCGACGAGCAGGACGAGGAACAGGAGGAAGAGCAGGAACTCCATGGCGGCGCTCACTTTCGCATGATTGCTGATGGTTTCGCCGCCGGTGCGCACCGGACTGAGACCAGTCTGCGACCTCGCGAAGCGGCCGGACAGTGGCAGGAATGCCATCGGTCATCGATTTACTGCCACCTGTGGGGTTACCCTCGTCACATGCTGCGGTCCGTTGCCGTCCTCGCCCTCGACCAGGTCGCTCCCTTCGAGCTCGGCGTGCTGGCCGAGGTGTTCGGCACCGACCGGACAGCCGACGGTTTCCCCGCCTACCGCTTCCAGGTGTGCAGCCCGGACGGCGCTCCCGTGCGTACCTCGTCCGGCTTCCACCTCACGCCACACGCCGGCCTCGGCCCGGTCGACGAGGCCGACCTGGTGGCCATCCCCGCGCACAGCCAGGGCACCACCGTCCCCGGCCCGGTGCTCGACGCGCTCCGCCGGGCCGACGCCCGCGGCGCGCACCTGTTCAGCGTCTGCTCCGGAGCCTTCCTACTCGGCGAGGCCGGGCTGCTCGACGACCGCGAGTGCACGACCCACTGGCGGTACGTGGACGAGCTGCAACGCCGGCACCCGCGCGCTCGGGTGCGGTGCAACTCGCTCTACGTCCAGGACGGTCGGTTGCTCACCAGCGCCGGCACGGCGGCCGGCATCGACGCGTGCCTGCACCTGATCCGCCAGGAGCACGGCTCGGCCACCGCGACCCGGCTGGCCCGGCGGATGGTGGTCCCGCCGCACCGCGACGGCGGCCAGTCCCAGTACGTCGAGGCGCCCATCCCGAAGGCGCCCGAGGCACCCACCCTCGAACCGGTGCTGGAGTGGTTGATGGGTCACCTGGACCGGACGATCACCGTGGAGGAGTTGGCCGCCCGCGCCGGCATGGCGCCCCGCACGTTCGCCCGCCGGTTCCGCGCCGAGACCGGCACCACCCCGCACGACTGGCTCACCAACCAGCGGGTGCTGCTCGCCCGACGGCTGTTGGAGGAGACCCCGTTGAGCGTGGAGGCGGTCGCCGACCAGGCCGGCTTCAGCGACGCGGCGGCGCTGCGGCACCACTTCAGCCGCCGGGTCGGTGCCACCCCACACAGCTACCGGACCACCTTCCGGGACCGCGCGCACAGCGTCTAGATCAAGTGGGGTCCACCGGCGCCAACCGGTCGGCGCGCCGGAGCACCCGCAGACCACCCGGCAGGTCGGCCGGGCCCTGGCCACGCCAATGAATGACCAGGGCGTCCAGCGCGGCGACGTGCCGGTACGACAGGGCAGCCGGCACCGCACCCAGCTCACGTGCCCAGGCGTGCAGCACCCGGCCGCGTACCGCGGGGGCCAGGGCGGCCAACTCCGGCACCGAGAGCCCACCGGCGGGGTGCCGGGCCGCCGCCAGCGCCGCCGCCGCCAGCTCGTCGAGCGCGGCGTTGTCGGCGGCCACCAGCCGGGCGGTACGCGCGAGGTTGTCCACCACGCCCGGCCCGAGCGCCCGCACCAGCGCCGGCAGCAGGTCGGCCCGCACCCGGGAGCGGGCGTACGACGGGTCGGTGTTGTGCGGGTCCTGCCACGGGCTCAGCCCGTGCACGGCACACGCGGCGCGGGTCTGCTCCCGACCGATCTCCAGCAGCGGGCGCAGCAGCGGCACGCCGCCCAGGTCCCGCCGGGCGGGCATCCCGGCCAGCCCTCGTGGGCCAGCGCCCCGGGCCAGCGCGAGCAGCACCGTCTCCGCCTGGTCGTCCCGGGTGTGCCCGGTGAGCACCGCGACCGCGTTCTGCTGCCGGGCCACCTCGGTCAACGCCTGGTAGCGGGCGTCGCGGGCAGCCGCCTCCGGCCCGCCGGGGCGCCCGGCCACCTCCACCCGGACCACCGTCGCCGACGCGAACCCGACCTCCCGCCCCCAACTGGCGACCGCCTCGGCGCGCTCCGCGGAGCCGTCCTGCAAGCCATGGTCGACGGTGACGAGCGCCGCGCTGTGGCCCAACCGAGGTGCCACGAAGACGGCGGCCGCCGCGAGAGCGAGCGAGTCGGCACCCCCGGAGCAGGCGACCAGGACCGGGCCGTCGGACGGCAGACCGGTCAGGACGCGGCGGACCGCCACCCGGATCGCGGCCACCGGCGGGGCGAGAACGGCCACCGGCGGGTGATCAGCCAGCGGCCGGGAAGGTGCCGGCGGGGCCGTGCACCCGGGCGACCCAGGCGTCCGGGTCGCCCAACTCCGACAGTCGGGGCAGGGTCAGCGGCGAGTTGAAGATCGAGTTGAAGCCGTCCATGCCGACGCGTTCCACCACACCGTGCACGAACTTGCGCCCCTCGGCGTACTGGCGCATCTTGACGTCCACCCCGAGCAGCCGGCGGATCGCCTTCTCCAGCGGGTTGCCCGCCTCCCGACGTCGATTGAACGACGCCCGGATCCGCTCCACGCTCGGGATCACCTGCGGGCCGACGCCGTCCATGACGAACTCGGCGTGCCCCTCCAGCAGGGTCATCAACGCGGTGAGTCGGTCCAGTACGGCCCGCTGCGCCGGGGTCTGCACGATGTCCAGCACGCTGGTGCGGCTCTCCGGGTCACGGACCGCCTCGGACAGCGTGGCCACCCCGCGCCGCAGCCGCTCGACGAGGTGCTCACTCCCGCTCGACGAGGCGTCGACGAACGCCTGCACCTCGCTGAGGAAGTAGGCACGCATCCACGGCACGGCCGTGAACTGGGTGCGGTGGGTGACCTCGTGCAGACACACCCAGAGCCGGAAGTCCCGTGGGTCGGCGCCGAGCTTGCGCTCCACCTCGACGATGTTCGGTGCGACAAGCAGCAGTTGGCCCGGGTCGGCCGAGAAGACCTCGTACTGGCCGAGCACCCGGCCGGAGAGGTACGCCAGCACCGTCCCGGCCTGCACCCCGGTCAGCCGGGAGCCGATCGCCTCGGTCAGCGCACCCGGCTGCTTGTCGCCGGAGAGCCGACTCACCAGCGGGGTGATCACTTCGCGGAGCCCGGCGATGTTGGTCGCGGCCCAGTCCCGGCGATCGACCACCCGAACCGGCGGATGCGACACCTGCGCCCGCAGCCCCGTGTAGTCGGCCACGTGCCCGGCCGCCTCGTCGGTCAGCCGGCGCAGGTCGCCGACCACGTCGGTGGCTTCGGCGTACGACACGCGGGGGCCCGACTTGCTCAACGCCCCCGCGGTGGCGGCGGCCAGATCCCAGTCCACGAACTGCGCCATGGACCCACCGTACCCGCGCCGCGACACCTCGGCCCGGGCTCGCGCCCTCGATCGACGCCGATGGCGACCGCGTCACCCCGTACCGGCGACGGTCAGCGGCAGCCGCAGCGGGCCAGCGCGGAGCTGATCCGGTCCAGTGCCGGCTGGGCGGTGTCCTTCTCCCCCGGCGCCCGGTCGGTGAGCACCGCGAAGGTCAGCAGCCGGCCGTCGGCGGTGGTGACCAGGCCCGCGATGGCGTGCACGGAGGAGAGCGTGCCGGTCTTGGCCCGGACGCTGCCCGCACCGGCGGCGGTGCCCGCGGCGGTGCGGTAGCGCTCGTTCAGCGTCCCCGACCAACCACCCACCGGCAGGCCGCCGAAGACGCCGGCCAGCTCCGGATGATCCGGGCTGGCGGCCAACCGGATCAGGTCGGTCAGCAGCGACGGGCTGATCCGGTTGCGACGGGACAGGCCGCTGCCGTCGGAGACGGTGATCTCGTCGGCCGGCAGGCCCAACTCGGCCACCTCGGCGTCCATGGCGGCGGCACCCCCGTCGAACGAGGCCGGCTCGTTGCGGGCCAACGCGACCTGACGGGCGAGCGCCTCAGCCACCATGTTGTCGCTCTCGCTGATCATGACGTCGACCAGCCGGATCAGCGGCGGAGACTGCACCACGCCCAGTTCGGTGCCGGGCGCCGGGCTGGCGCCGGCCGGGGCGGTGCCACGCTTCACGGCGTCGGTCGGCACACCGAGCAGCCGCGCGAACGCCTTCCCGGCGGCCAGGTCCGGCTCAGCGAACCGCTGGGCGGACCCGTGCTCGACGCCCGGGTCGGTACGCGCGCCGTCGGTCATCAACGCGGTTATCGCCCCGCCCGACCCGCCGGTCGGGATGTCGTCGTCCCAGCCGGGGCCGTAGACCGGACCGGAGTAGACCGAGCCGTCGACGATCACACTCGTCGGCTTGGTGCCGCCGAGCGCGGTGCGCACCTGGGCGGCCAACTCGTCGAGACGTGCCGCACCCGTGTAGTAGCCCTTCTTGTTGATCGCGAGGGTCGGGTCGCCGCCACCGATGATGACCACCTCGCCAGCTTTCGCGCCGGCCACCACACGGGTGGGAATCCGGTAGCCGGGCCCTCGGGCAGCCAAAACGGTCACCGCGGTCACCAGCTTGGTCACCGAGGCGGGGACGGTGCCGTCGTCCGCCCCCTTGTCGAACAGCGTCTGGCCGGTGATCACGTCGGCGACCGAGACGTTCACCCGGTCGCCCAGTGCGGCGGCGCCGACCAGCGGATCGAGCGCGGCACGAACCCCGTCCGGGGTCGGCAGCGGGGCGTTCTGATCCGGGCCGGCAAGCACATCCGACGGAGCCGGGTCCGGGGTCACACCACCGGCGTTCGACGCGGACCCAGCGTCGTCGCCCAGCCATCCGGCGACCGGGCCGGGACGAGTGATCACGACTCCGACGCTGACGAGCACCAGCAGGAGCACGGCGGCCAGCACCACCGGCAGCCGCTTGCGGCGGGGCGGCGTCGCGGGTGCCGGTGCGGGACCGGCGGACGCCGGCAGCGCGGAGATCGGCGGGCCCAGTGGGGGAACCCCACCGGGACCGGACGGGCCGACCGGGACCTGGGCGCTGCCGCGCGGCGGGCCGCTCATCGGCCGCTCGGCGCCGGTTACCGGGTAGCGACCGAAGTTCGGACTGGGCGATGCCGACCCGGTCGGTGGGTGCCACGGCAACGGCGGCGGTCGCTCGGGCACCCTCTCCGGGGTCGGCGCCGGTGGTTCGGGAGTTCGTGGGAGGTGGGCATCCGGCACCGGAACCCGACCCTTGGCACCGCCGGAGCCGGATCGTCCCGTACCGTGCACAGAGCCCCTGTCCGGGCGGTAGTGTGAATCTTCCCTCCCCACGACCCCCTCCTCCCCCAGCGAAAATCGGCTTGGGTGACACTACTTCGGTCCGAAGACTATGCGGCGGCCGGAGTCGGCGGGTGGGCATTCACCCGTCCGGAGGGCCGCCATTGGTTCCGTTAGCCAGCGTGGGCAGACGAGGGAGCGTGCAGATGGATTTCGACGTGACGGTTGAGATCCCCAAGGGTCACCGGAACAAGTACGAGGTGGACCACGCGACCGGCCGGATCCGGCTGGACCGCACCCTCTTCACGTCCACCCAGTACCCGGCCGACTACGGGTTCATTGAGGGCACGCTGGGCGAGGACGGCGACCCGCTGGACGCGCTCGTGCTCGTCCCCGAACCGACCTTCCCGGGCTGCCTGATCCGCTGCCGCACCATCGGCATGTTCCGGATGACCGACGAGAAGGGCGGGGACGACAAGGTCCTCTGCGTCCCCTACGAGGACCCTCGTCAGGAGCACCTGCGCGACATCCACCACCTGGGCGAGTTCGACCGCCTGGAGATCCAGCACTTCTTCGAGGTGTACAAGGACCTGGAGCCCGGCAAGTCGGTGGAGGGCGCGACCTGGGTCGGCCGCACCGAGGCCGAGGCCGAGATCCACGCCTCCTACCAGCGGGCCCGGGACGCCGAGGCGCGCGGCGAATCCGCCCACTGACGACCGCTGACGCACCGGGCCCGAGGGTCGCTCAACCGAGCAGCCCTCGGGCCCGGTCGTACAGGTCGAGCACCGCGCAGGCGATCGGCACCACGGCGACCACCAGGGCCGTGTCGGTGAGATCCGCGACCCTTCCGAGGTACGGCGAGACCGGCCGGCGGGCGTACCCGGTGCCGCCGGCGACGGCCACCAGGGCCAGCGCCGCCCCGCCGAGGACCAGCGCCAGCCGCCCGGTCTCGTCGACCCGGGCGACAAGCACAGCGCCCAACACCGCGTAGCCGGCCAGCCCGGCGAGCACCGTCGGCACCCGGTGTCGCAGCGCCACGAACAGCCGCGACCGCAGCAGCAGCACCGCCGCGGTGACCGCCACCAGCACCCGACCGGCCGTTGCGCCGGCAACCGCGAGTACGACCGCCGTGGCTGCCGCCAGCACCGCGTGGCCGATCAACATCCCGGTGAGCATCTCCTCGGTGCGGATCACCGCGGCGTGCACCCGGCTCCGGTCCGGCAGATCCCGGGCCCGCTCCGGCTCCCCCTCGGGGGTCGAGGTCGGCAGGGTGATGGGCGGCAGGGGCAGCTTGCCGAGCCGGATGGCCAGCAGCGGGATCACCCCGACGGCGAAGACCAGTGCGCTGAGCAGCACTGCCGCCGTACCGGCAGTGGTCATCACCAGCCCACCGAGGGCGGCCCCGGCGCCGATCAGGCCGACCGTGACACCGGCCACGAAGACCCGCAGCCGGCTGGCCACCCCGAGTAGACCGATCAACGCCACCAGCAGCAGCGCGACCGAGCCGGCCAGCAGCTCGGGGGCACCCACCCAGCGAGCCGGCCCGAACGGCCCGACCGGGTCGCCGGAGCCGACCGCGAGGGCACCGGCCGTGAACGCGTAGGGCAGCGCATAACCGCCGAGCGTTGCCCCGGCGGTGCCGTCGCCGTTGGCGCGGGAGGCCACCGTGCCGGCCACGGTGAGCACCAGCGCCACCCCGACGGCCGCCAGCCAGCCGGCCCGGTGCGTCGGGCCGGCGGCGAACAGCGCGAGGAGCCCGACCGAGAGCGGCACGGCGGCGCCGGCCAGACCGGCTGCCCGGGTGGCGCTGGGCGACCAGGCGCCGCCACGGCGGCGAGCACCGTCGGCGATCGCTTCGATGACGTCGTCGTACTCCAACTCGGGCCAGTGCGCGCGGGCCGGCACGAGGTGCAGCACCTCACCGTCGCGTACGCCCTGCGGCAGCAGCGCCTGTGCCGTCACCAGGAGCGCGCCGTCGGTGCGACGGAGCACCCAACCACCGTGCTGCTCGCCGTCGTCGGCCAGCCCGACGCCGGCGTGCCGGAGCACGTCGGGCAGCAACTCGGCCAGGGGGACCTGCTCCGGCAGGGCGACGTCCACCCGTCGTTGCGGCGCGCTGATGGTGACGCGTGCCAGCCCGGTAGTCATCGACTGGACTCCATATCGAGGGGGATCGGAGGCTGCGCGGACGACAGGACTTTACCTACCATGAGCCAGGCTCGGGTTACCCAGCGCTGTCAGGAGGCCGAGTGTCCACCGTCGTCATCAAGCGCCCACCGCGTCGACCAGCACCGGAGATCCCCGCCGGTGAGCTGCCGGTCGAGGCGCCCCCGGAGATCCCCGTGGTGACCGGCGGACGGTGGCAGCAGATGCTCATGGTGTTGCCGATGCTCGGCGGCACGGTGGCGATGGCGATGATGTTCGGCCGGGGCGGCGGCGCGTACTCGTACGTGGTGGGCGGAATGTTCGGGCTCTCCTCGTTGGCGATGCTCGTGACGTCCTGGGGCAGCGCCTCCGGCACTCCGAAGAAGTCCGAGATGATGGCCGCCCGCAGGGAGTACCTGCGCCACCTGGCCACGCTGCGGCGGCGGGTCCGGCGGACCGCGGGCCAGCAACGGGCTGGGCTCTACTACCGGCACCCGGACCCGGGCCAGCTCTGGTCGACCGTGGACAGCCACCGGGTCTGGGAGCGCCGCCCGGCCGACGGAGATTTCGCGGTGGTGCGGGTCGCCGTCGGGCCGCAGACCCTGGCCACCCCACTCGTCCCACCGGTCACCCGGCCGCTGGAGGAGCTGGAGCCGATGACCGCCGGCGCGCTGCGCCGATTCCTGGACGCGTACTCCGTGGTGCCGGACCTGCCGGTGGCGCTGTCGCTGCGCAGCTTCGCCCGGGTGCATGTCCGGCCCGCCGGCCGCAGCCGGGCGAACACCCCGACCACCGGCGGACCACCCACCGGCGACCCGGCGGTGCAGGCGCTGGTCCGGGCCGTGCTGACCCAGCTGGCGGTCTTCCACGCCCCCGACGAACTGCTCGTCGCGGTCTGCGCCGGGCCGGAGCGCCGCACCTGCTGGGAGTGGGTGAAGTGGCTCCCGCACGCCCACCATCCCAGCCGCACCGACGCGCTCGGCCCGGTACGACTGGTCACCAGCTCCGCCGCCGAGTTGGAGTCGCTGCTGGCCGATGTGCTGGCCAGCCGGTCCCGGTTCAGCCCGGCCGGCCCGGCCACCGACGGCCCACACGTGGTGGTGGTCCTCGACGGCGGCGACCTGACCGGTGCCAGTGACCTGACCGGCGACGGCGGCATCGACGCGGTCACCGTGCTGGACCTGGACACCCCGCCGCCCCGGCTGCTGGACCGGTACGCACTGCTGCTGGAGTTGCACGGCCGGCGGCTGCACTCGCGGTCTTCCGACGGGCACGCCGACGTGGGCACCGCCGACCAGTTGGACCTGGCCGACGCCGAGGCGGTCGCCCGACGGTTGGCGCCGCTGCGGCTCGCCGGCGCGGCCCGCGGTCCGGACTCCCCGCTCCAGGCCGACCTGGGCCTGCCTGAGCTACTCGGTCTCGGCGACCCGGAGAGCTTCACGGCGGAGCAGGGCTGGCTGCCACGCTCGGCGCGTGACCGACTGCGGGTGCCGATCGGGGTGGGCACCGACGGCGGTGCCATCGAGCTGGACCTCAAGGAGTCCGCCCAGGACGGGATGGGCCCGCACGGCCTGCTCATCGGGGCGACCGGCTCCGGCAAGTCCGAGCTGCTCCGCACGCTGGTGCTGGGGCTCGCCGCCACGCACAGCTCCGAGCAACTCAACTTCGTGCTCGTCGACTTCAAGGGTGGCGCCACCTTCACGTCGTTCGACCGACTGCCGCACACCGCAGCGGTGATCACCAACCTGGCCGACGCGTTGCCCCTGGTCGACCGCATGGTGGACGCGATCAACGGGGAGTTGGTCCGCCGCCAGGAGTTGCTGCGACGCGCCGGCAACTTCGCCAGCGTGCGCGACTACGAGCGGGCCCGGGCGGCCGGCAGCCCGCTGGCCCCGCTGCCGTCGTTGCTGCTGATCTGCGACGAATTCTCGGAACTGCTCTCCGCCAAGCCCGACTTCATCGACCTGTTCGTGCAGATCGGCCGGCTGGGCCGGTCGCTCGGCGTGCACCTGCTGCTCGCCAGCCAACGACTGGAGGAGGGCCGGCTGCGCGGGTTGGACACCCACCTCTCGTACCGGATCGGGTTGCGCACCTTCTCGGCCCTGGAGTCCCGGACGGTGCTCGGGGTGGCGGACGCGCACGAGCTGCCGCGCTCGCCAGGCCACGGCTACCTGCGCGCCGGCACCGACCCGCTGGCCCGGTTCAAGGCCGCGTACGTCTCCGGTGCGGTCCGCCGTCGGGCCACGCCGGGTGGCGGCACCGCCGCGGGGGGCGCCCGGCTGCTCACGTTCACCACCCACGTCGTGCCGGTGCCCGAGCCGGCGACCCCGGTCGTGCCCGTCGTGACCGAGGAGGAGAGCGGTAGGACGCTGCTCGACCTGCTGGTGGACCGGCTCGTCGGGCAGGGCCCACCGGCGCACCAGGTCTGGCTCCCGCCGCTCGGTGCGCCGCCGGCCCTGGACGAGCTGCTCGGCCCGGTCGAGGTGGACCCGCAGCGTGGGCTCACCGTCGGCAACCCAGAGCTGCACGGGGCGCTCGGCGTGCCGTTGGCCGTCGTGGACAAACCGTTGGAGCAGCGCCGGGATCTGCTCTGGCTGGCGCTGGACGGTGCGGCCGGGCACGTCGCGATGGTCGGTGCGCCGCAGAGCGGCAAGTCCACCGTCCTGCGAACGCTGATCTGCGCGCTGGCGCTCACCCACACCCCGGCCGAGGTGCAGGTCTACTGCCTCGACTTCGGTGGCGGCGGGTTGGCCGCGCTGCGCGACCTGCCGCACGTGGGCGGGGTGACCGGCCGCGCCGACCCGACCGCCGTACGACGCACCGTCGGCGAGATGACCACCCTGCTGGCCGATCGGGAACGCCGCTTCGCCGAGTTGGGAGTGGAGTCGATGGCCGCGTACCGGCAGCGCCGCGCGGCAGCGGGGACCCTCAGCCAGCCGGGCGCGGACCCGTTCGGCGACGTCTTCCTGGTGATCGATGGGTGGAGCACCATCCGTGGCGAGTACGACGACCTGGAGCCACTCGTCACCGACCTGGCCACCCGGGGCCTGTCGTACGGGGTGCATGTGGTCGCCAGCGCGCTGCGCTGGCTGGATTTCCGCCCGGCCATCCGGGACCTGTTCGGCTCCCGGCTGGAGCTGCGCCTCGGCGACCCGGCCGACTCGCTGGTGGCCCGGCGGGCGGCTGCGAACGTGCCGGAGCGCCCCGGCCGTGGGGTGACGGCCGAGGGTCTGCACTTCCTCACCGCGCTGCCCCAACTCGGCGCCGCCAGCGGGGACACCGCCGACCTGGTCAAGCGGGCCGCCGACGGGTGGGCGGGCCCGCCGGCGCCCCGGGTCCGGCTGCTCCCGCCGGTGCTGCCGTACGCCGATCTGGACCTCGCCTCGACGACCGGGCTGCGGCTGCCGATCGGGATCGCGGAGGCGGACCTGCGCCCGGTGCTGCTCGACTTCGCCACCGAGCCACATTTCGTCGTCTTCGGGGACTCGGAGTGCGGCAAGTCGTCGTTCCTGCGCGCGCTGGCCACGTCGATCATCACCCGGTTCACTCCCGAAGAGGCCCGGGTGATCCTCGTCGACTATCGACGCAGCCTGCTCGGTGCCATCGAGACGCCACACCTGATCGGGTACGGCACCGCCGCGGCACACACCGCCGACCTGGTCGAGTCGGCCGCCGGCTATCTGGAGCGGCGGGCGCCGGGGCCGGAGGTCACCCCGCAGCAGCTGCGGGACCGGTCCTGGTGGTCCGGGCCGGAGCTGTTCGTGCTGGTGGACGACTACGACCTGGTGGCGGCGGGGCCGGCGAACCCGCTGCGCGCGCTGGAGGAGCACCTGCCGCACGCCCGGGACACCGGGCTGCACCTGGTGCTGGCCCGCCGCTCCGGTGGGGCGGGCCGCGCACAGTACGAGTCGATCGTGCAGCGGCTGCGGGAGCTGTCCACCGCCGGGCTGGTGATGGCGGGCAGCCCCGAGGAGGGCGCGCTCGTCGGGCCGGTGCGGCCGGGACCGCTGCCGCCGGGGCGTGGTCGGCTGGTCACCCGGCGGGAGGGCGTACGCCTCGTGCAGCTGGCACAACTGCCGCCACAATGACCGGACTCGCCGGTTCTTCCCGTGACGGGTGAGGAAACCGGTAATCTCCGATCGTCATGGTTCCGTCGGGATGAATGGCTGGGGATGTGACTGGGGTGCGGTACAGCGGTCCGTCGACGGCCCGTCGAGCGACCAGCCGGGCGTTGCTCGGGGTGGCCGCGGCGCTCGCCGTCGTGGCCCCGACCGCCGCAGCCACGCCCGTCGCCACGCCCACGAATGGTGGACAACTCGCCGGCGCGCCGATGGCGTTCGCTCCCGGTGACGCCATCGCCCGCACCGACCAGGTCCGTGACGAGCAGTGGCAGCTCGACGAGTTGCGGGCCGAGACGGCTTGGCGCAGCTCGACCGGCCGAGGCGTGACCGTCGCGGTGATCGACTCTGGAGTGGATGGCACTCATCCCGACCTGGTCGGCCAGGTGCTGCCGGGTAAGGATCTGGTGGGCCCCGGCGGCGGCGCAGGCCCGGATCCGGTGGGCCACGGCACCACGGTCGCCGGCCTGATCGCCGGGCGCAGCGACGACAAGCGCGGCGTGGTCGGCCTGGCACCGGACGCCCGGATCCTGCCGGTCCGCGTGCTCGACGCGGAGAACCGTTACGACGACGCTCTGATCGTCGCCCAGGGGGTGCGCTGGGCGGTCGACAACGGCGCCCGCGTGATCAACCTGTCGCTGGGCGGCAGCGGCGACAGCCCAGCCCTGGCCGCGGCCCTGGACTACGCGTTCGTCCGGGACGTGGTCGTGGTGGCCTGCACCGGCAACCTGGCCACCTCCAGCAGCAGCAAGGTCTGGTACCCGGCCCGTGAGCCGGGTGTCATCGCGGTCTCCGGTCTCGAACGCAGCAGCGACAACCTGTGGTCCGGGTCGATCACCGGCCGGGCGACGGTGCTCACCGCTCCCGCCAGTGGGCTGGTCGGCGCGAAGCCGCCGGGTGGCTACTGGCGGGTGCAGGGCACCAGCTTCGCCGCGCCACTGGTGGCCGCGACCGCCGCGCTGGTCCGGTCCCGCTACCCGCAGATGCCCGCGGGTGAGGTGGTCAACCGGTTGCTCAGCACCGCCCGGGACCTGGGCCCGACCGGGCGCGACGACCGCTTCGGGTACGGGGTGGTCGACCCGGTGGCCGCGTTGACCGCTCAGGTGCCGCCGGTGACCGCCAACCCGTTGGACGATCAGACGTCGCCGGGTGTGACCGGTTTCGGGCCGGCGCCCGGCTCGGCCGACGACGACCCGGTAGCCGGCGCCGGCAGCGATCCGCTCGGTCTCGCCGCAGCCGGCCAGCACAGCCGGTGGACGGCCCGGGCGGCGGGCGGTCCGGCCACGTCCGCGCCGGGGCAACTGTGGACCACTGTCGTGTTCCTCGTCGCTCTGGTCGCCGGTGCCGTGCTGCTGGTCCGCCGGCTCCGTCAGCGGGCCGGCTGATCACGGCCCACCGCCAGGCCTGACCGAGCAACCGGCCGGGTAGAAACGGACCCATGAGCACGCACCGGCCGCCCACCCTCGCCCCCACCGGCCAGCCCTCCTGGCGGCGCCGCCGATTCGATCCAGACCATTCGCTGGGGCTGCGGCTCACCCTGGCCGCGACGGCGGCGTTCCTGCTGGTGCCGTTCGCGCTGCTCACGCTGCTGGTGCTCGACGCCTGGGCACCTCTGCACCGGCTGGACACGGCGATCACCGACGCGCTGCACAGCTTCGCGCAGGATCACCCGGCCTGGGTCGTGCTGATGCGGGTCTGGACCGAGGTGTTCGCGCCGATGCCGCTGCGCGCCGTCGCCCTGCTCCTGGTGGTCTGGCTGCTGCGCCGGGGAGCCCACCGCCTGGCCCTCTGGGCGGCCACCACCATGATCGTCGGCGGGCTGGTCGGTCCGCTGCTCAAGCTGTTGGTCGGCCGGGACCGGCCGGACCTTCTGGACCCGGTGGCCCGGGCCGCCGGCTACTCGTTCCCCTCCGGGCACGCGCTGAACGCCACCCTGGCCGCCGGGGTGCTGCTACTGGTGCTCCTGCCGTACGCCGGGCGAGGGGTGGCGCGGGCCGCGCTCTGGGTCGCCGCGGTGCTGCTCGCCGTGGTGACCGGGTTGAGCAGAGTGGCGCTCGGCGTGCACTTCACCAGCGACGTGGTGGCCGGCTGGCTGCTCGGTGCGGCGGTGGTCGCGGCGACCACCGCCGCGTTCACCAGTTGGCGGGCGGGAACCGGTCTCCGGCCGGTGCGGCCGACCCGCGACGGCGTCGCTCCCGAGGTCGAGCGGCACCCCGGGACGGCCTGAGCTGAGCGGGCCGCGGCGCGACGCTCAGGTGCACTCGCCGGTGCCGACCTGCCGGTTGCGCTCGGCCCCGGCCAACGCCACGGGGCGGGCCTCGGCCGCGGTCACCGCGAAGCCGGTGTTCGGGTCGTCGGACGCCGCCGCGAAGATCACGCCGAGCACCAGGCCGTTGGCGGAGAGCAACGGACCGCCCGAGTTGCCGCTGCGGACCAGCGCCCGGATCGTGTAGATCTCCCGGGTCACCTCATTGGCGGAGTAGATGTCCGGCCCCTTGATCTGGTCGACGTCCCTGACCCGCGCCGACTGCGCGTTGTAGGGGCCGTCGAGCGGGAAGCCGAGCACGATGGCGTCGGAGCCGCTGCCCGCGTTGCCGGCGGCGAACCGCAGGGACGGGCCGGGCAGCCCGGGCACGAGCAGCACCGCCAGGTCCCGGTTCGGGTCGTAGACCACCACCTTGCCGTCGTACCGCTCGCCGCCCAGCTCCACGGCGACCGAGCGGGTGCCGGCCACGACGTGCGCGTTGGTCATCACCCGGTCGTCGGCGTACACGAAGCCGGACCCCTCGATCCGGCGAGAGCAGCTGGGGGCGGAGCCGAGCACCTTGACCACCGACCGCTGACCACTGACCACCACCTGCGAGCCGGCCAGCGCCGGATCCGGCGGGTCGACCTGGCGGGCCCGGGTGGGCGCGAGGTTACCGAAGACGTCCGGGAACCCGTCGGTGTCGACGGTGTCCTCCAACGCGGTGGACAACTCGTGGGCCTGCTCTGGCAGGACCTGGTTGACCACCGTGATCAACGCGCTGTTGCGGACCGAGGCGGCGAGCCAGGGCACCGAGGACGAGCCGAGCGGCACGGCGACCAGCCAGGCGAGCAGCAGCACCGCGAACAACGAGACGAGTGCCCCACCGACGTCGTCGATCCGTTTGCCCACATCGCTGGTGATCGTCTTGCGGAGGTGCGAGCCGGCCCAGCCGGCGAGCGCCTGCCCGACCACCGCCAGCCCGAAGATCGCCACGAGCGAGATCAGCACGCGGGTGCCGGCGTCCACGAACTGTCTCGCGAACAACGGCCCGAGCTGGAGGCCCAGCAGCAGACCCAGGAAGAAGCCGGTCAGCGACGTGACGCCGATGACGAAACCCTGGCGGTATCCGCTGATCGCGAACACGAGCATGAGCAGCAGCAGGACGAGATCCACGACGGACACGGGTCAAGCGTACGGGCAGTGCGCCCGACGGATGACCATCGCTTGCGGATGGTGACCGTGCCGTCAGCGTAGGGCGTTCTCGTCGGCCTCGTCGGTGCCGGCCGACGGCGCCGGTGTCGCCCCGGTCGACGGCAGCTCCACCACCCGACCGCGCGACCACGGACGAGCCCAGCCGCCCATTTCCAGGAGGGTGGAGAGCACCCCGGCGGTGAAGCCCCAGACGAGCATCCCGCGCGCCGAGAACGCCGGCCCGATCCAGCCGCTCGGGTGGCGGACCCGCAGTCGGTTGGCCGGATCGACCAGCTCGCTGACTGGCAGCCGGGCGACGTGTGCCACCTCGGCCGGCTCCCGGGGGTGCACCGGGTGCGGGTCGTGCCACCAGGCCAGCACCGGCGTGACCACGAAGTCGCTGACCGGGATCCACAGTTTCGGCAGCTCGGCCAGGACGGTCACGCTAGCCGGGTCGAGGCCGACCTCCTCGTTCGCCTCGCGCAGGGCGGTGGCGCGGACGTCGGCGTCCTCCGGGTCGGCCGCACCCCCGGGAAATGCCGGCTGGCCGGCGTGGTTGCGCAGGGTGGCGGCGCGTTGCAGGACCAGCACGTCGGGACCGGCCCCGGGCTGCTCGCCGAGCAGCACCAGCACGGCGCTCTCCCGACCACCCTCGGCCGGGGTGGTCAGCCGGGTGAAGTCCTCGGCGCGGGCGGTGCCCAGCCGGGTCAGCAGCGGCTCGATCCACTCGGGTGGCCGACGGGTCACGCCGGCACCGCCAGGCCGAGGTGCTGGCGGACCAGCTTGGCGAGCTGGGCGTCGTCGAGAGCCCCGGTGGCGTCCACGTGCCGGATCCGGCCCTGCGCGTCGACGAAGAGGGTCAGCGGGAAGGCGCTGCGCTTCAGCTCCCGTTGCAGCGCGTCGCCCTGGTCGACGAGGATCGGGAACCGTACGCCGAAGTCCTCGCCGATGGACTGGGCGCCGCCCCGGCTGTCGCGGGTGTTGACCCCGACCACCTGGAGCTGACCGGCGGCCCGCTCGCTGAGCCGCTGGAAGGCGGGCAGCTCCTTGCGGCACGGCCCGCACCAGGAGGCCCACACGTTGATCACCGCCGGCCCGGCCACGTCCCGTAGCGCGACGGGGGCGCCGCCGGTGAAGCAGGACAGTGTCAGCTCCGGCAGCGCCTGCCCGCCAGCGGCGGGGGCTGTCGTGCCGGAGCCGGGCGATGCCGCCGTGGGCGCCGTGCTCAGCGTGGAGCAGTCCCGGAACGGCGATGGCCGCTCAGCTGCGGCCGGACGGGGCGCCGGGTCGTCGTCGGCAGCGCCGCTGGTGCAGCCGGCGAGGGTCAGCAGCAGCGGCAGGATCCCCAGGGCGAGGCGGCGGTTCACGGCACCTCCGCACTGACCGCCTGCGCGGGCACCAACTCGGGGTCGACCCCGGCCGCCACCGCGAGGTCACGGGCCCGAGGGCCCTTGAGCAGCTTGGCGGCGGCTGCGGGCTCGGTTGGGCCGGTGCCGTAGGAGGGGCAGAGCTTCGCGAGCGTGCACGCGCCGCAGGCCGGCTTGCGGGCGTGGCAGACCCGTCGCCCGTGGAAGATGATCCGGTGCGACAGCATGGTCCAGTCGCGCTTGTCGTACAGCGCGCCGATCGCGTGCTCGATCTTGACCGGATCGGTCTCGGTGGTCAGCCGCCACCTGTGGACCAGCCGCTGGAAGTGCGTGTCGACGGTGATGCCCGGGACGTCGAAGGCGTTGCCGAGGATCACGTTGGCGGTCTTGCGGCCGATGCCGGGGAGCGTCACCAGGTCGACGAGCCGCCCCGGGACCTTACCGTCATACCGGTCGAGGAGGGCCTGACCGAGCTTGAGCAGCGAGTCGGTCTTGTTGCGGTAGAAGCCGGTGGGCCGGATCAGCTCCTCCATCTCGCCCCGGTCAGCGCCGGCGTACGCGGCGGCGCTCGGGTAGCGGGCGAAGAGCTTCGGGGTGACCTCGTTGACCTTCTTGTCCGTGCACTGCGCGGACAGGATCGTGGCGACGGCCAGCTCCAGGGCGTTGGAGTGGTCCAGCTCACAATGCGCGTCGGGGTGCGTCTCGGCCAGCACCCGGCCGATCTTGCGGGCACGGCGTTTGCGCCCGAGGTCGGTCTCGCTGGCACCGGGAGGGCTACTGGTCACGACGGTCAGCCTACGTCGCACCTCGGACGGCCTCGCCGGGTCAGCCAGCGGTCGGTGGCGAGATCTTCCCCTGCCGGTCGAGCCGAGCGCCGCTCTTCGGGAAGTCGGCGCGGCTCAACTCGGCGACCAGGCCCAGACCCCGGTGGTCCGGGTCCATCGTCGGCTTGCCGGTGGAGTTCATGTACGTCGAGGTGAACGAGCCGCCGGCCCAGGTGCCGTCCGGCTTGAGCGACACCTTGAGCACCCCGCCCCAGCCGAGGCGACCGTCGTTGCTCAGCGAGTTGCCGCCGCCGGCGAAGTTGCCCAGGCTGTATGCGATCAGACGCCCCTGGTAGAACTCCATCCCCCGCAGCACGTGCGGGCCGTGCCCGACGATCAGGTCGGCACCGGCATCGATCATGGCGTGCGAGAACTTCACCGGATCGCCCCGGTTCTCACCCAAGAACAGCTCGGTGCCCGGCTTCACCCGGGTCTTGTCGGCGCCCTCGCCGCCCATGTGCACCTGCACCACGACCAGGTCGGCCATGGTGGCGGCCTTGGTGACCACCGCCTTCGCCTCGGCGATGTCGACGAGGCTGTTGGACCAGACGTACGACGAGAAGCCGACCACGCCCACCTTGACGCCCTCGACGTCGACCACGGTGATCTCGTCCGGTGCGCCGGTGTGCTCCAGGTCGTACTTCTGCAGTGCCTTCTGGGTGTTCTCGTAGCCCTTGGGCCCGTAGTCGTATCCATGGTTGTTGGCCTGGTTGAGCACGTCGAAGCCGGCGTCGCGCAGGTGCGCGGCGTACTCCGGTGGGGCCCGGAACTGGAAGCAGCGGGTGGCGTTGGCCGCGCACTTGCCAGCGCCGGTGTCGACCGTCAGCGGCTCCTCCAGGTTGCCCATCACCAGGTCGGCCTTGAGCGCCGCGGTGACCGAGGCGAAGAAGCCCCTACCGTCGGCGGCGGGCAGCCGACTGGGCGCGTTGCCGATGATGATGTCGCCGGTGGCGGAGAGTGAGATCGCGCGCGGACCGGAGGAGGCGGGCCCGGTCGCCTTCGGGCTGGCCGTGGAGACCGGGACGCCGGTGCCGCCGCCAGCGCCGGGTTGCCAGACGGGCGCCTCGCCACCGGGGTCGGCGCAGCCGGCCATCAGGACGGCGGCCAGCAGCGCGGCGAGGCCAGGTGCGACGCCGCGACACGGGCGGGACGCGGGAGCGTACATCGTCCGTCGACGCTACTGGTCGTCAAACGCGCCGACGACAGCCGATCGGTTGGACTTTGCGGCCCTGAGCTGCTCAGACCACGGCACGACGGGCCGGGCACCTCCGGCGAGCACCGCGGCGTGCACCGCTCGGGCGAGCGGTGCGCCCCAGGTGGAGCGCGGCCCCCCGTACGCCGCCTCCGGCCCGTCCACCGGGCAGAGCACGGTGACCGCGTCGGTGGGCGTGCCGGTTCCCGGCAGCCCCAGCTCGGTGATCGCCTGGGTCTTCGCCTCGGTCGCGGTGGCCACCGCGTTGACAAGTGCCGAGTCGGCGAGCCGGGCCGGCACGTACACCACGATGTTGACCGTGCCGACGCGCTGGGTGAGCGCGGTCGGTGTCGGCGCTGCCGCGGACACCGGCGTGCCGAGCCCGACCGTCGCCCAGGCGCGCACCCCGGTATCGGTCCGCGCCACCACCTCGGTCACATCGACGCCGGTCAACAAACCAACCCCGGGGCCGTCGAGGTCCAGCTCGGCGGCGAGCGAGGCCAGGTGCGCCGCCGGGTCCTCCCGGTCGTACGACATCGGCACGGTCGCGTTCAACACCCATCGCCGGACCCCGATGCCGCCGCCCAGCGAGCCGCTGCTGATCGCCCGCAGGGGCACGTCCGGGCGCCAGACGAGCAGCGGCACACACCGCCCATCCTCGGGGCGACTGGTCAGAATCGGCTCGCTCAGCACGTCGGGCAGGTTACGCCCACCGATCAAGATTCCAGGGGCGACCTCTGATTCATGCTCACGTGCGCCTAGACTTGGCGGCGCGCGAGGGGATCAGCGGACGGCGGCCCCGGCCGACGGACGGCACGCGCAACCGGAGGTGCGCAATGGACGAGGTACTGGCCCGCAGCGGGATCTTCCAGGGTGTTGACCCGGAAGCTGCCGAGGCGCTTGCCAAGGAGATGGAGACGATCGAAGTCCGCAAGGGCGAGATCGTCTTCAATGAGGGCGAGCCCGGTGACAGCCTCTACATCCTGCTGTCCGGGAAGATCAAGGTTGGTCGCCGCGCTGCGGACGGCCGACAGAACCTGATCGCGGTGATGGGGCCATCGGACATGGTCGGTGAGCTGTCGCTCTTCGACCCGGGTCCGCGTACGGCGACCGCCACCGCGGTGACCGACACCCGGCTGGTGCGACTGCGTAAGCAGGCGCTGCGGCCGTGGCTCAACAACCGTCCGGAGATCGCCGAGCAACTGCTCCGGGTGCTCGCCCGGCGGCTGCGCCGGACCAACGACTCGCTCGCCGACCTGATCTTCACGGACGTGCCGGGCCGGGTAGCCAAGAACCTGCTCCAGATGGCGGGCCGCTTCGGCACCCGCGACGGCGGCGTTCTGCGGGTGACCCACGACCTCACCCAGGAGGAGATCGCTCAGCTCGTCGGCGCCTCCCGGGAGACCGTCAACAAGGCGCTCGCCGACTTCGCCTCGCGTGGCTGGCTGCGACTGGACGGCAAGAGCATCATCATCCTGGACCCGGAGCGCCTGGCCCGTCGCGCCCGCGTCTGAGTAGCACCACACGCGTCCCCGCTTGCCGTCACTGACGGCAGGCGGGGACGCTTTTCCATCTGCCTGGCGCAGGAGACGTGGCCTGCGCCCGGGTGACGGCCGAGCCGAGCGTTGATCACTTGATGCTGAGTAGTCGTCGGGGGCGTCTTTCAGCTACTCAGCATCAAGTGATCGAGGTGTACCGCACCTCCCGCAGGCATGCAGGCACTAGTCCCAAAAAAGTCAGTCTTGACTGTTTGTTTCATAGGCCGCAGGCTGTCTCCGTGCCCACCGCATCGACGCGCGTCCCTCAGCAGGAGCGCAGCCGCGCCACCCAGGCCCGGCTGCTGGAGGCGACCGTCGACTGCCTGATCGAGCACGGCTGGTCCGGCACCACGACAACAGTCGTCGCGACCCGGGCCGGTGTGTCGCGCGGGGCTCAGCTGCACCACTACCCGACAAAGGCAGCGCTGGTGACGGCCGCCGTGGCCCATCTGGCCCAGCGGCGGGCCGACGAGTTGCGCACCGAGGCCGAGGCGTTGCCGGCTGGCCCACAGCGGTTGGACCGGGTGGTCGACCTGCTCGCTGTGGCGTTCACCGGGCCGCTGTTCGTGGCCGCGCTCGAACTCTGGGTCGCCGCCCGCACCGATCGGGAGCTGCGCGACGCCCTGGTGCCGCTGGAGGCGACCGTCGGGCGGGAGATGCACCGTCTCACCGTTGCCCTACTCGGCGTGGACGAGCGTCGACCCGGCGTCCGCGAGGCGGTGCAGGCCACGCTCGACCTGCTCCGCGGGCTCGGGGTGGCAAACCTGCTCAGCGACGACTCCGCCCGCCGCACTGCCCTGTTGGCCACCTGGAAGCGCCAGCTCGCCACTCTGCTCACGCCCTGACCGCCGGCCGCACCGGCCACCACCGACCGGAGGCACCATGGTCGACCTCAGCGACCTGCTCACGGACCTGGCCGACGAGTCCGCCCAACTGGACGCCCTGGTGTCCCCACTACCGGCGGCCGGCTGGGCGAGGCCGACCCCCGCGCCGGGCTGGAGCATCGCGCATCAGATCGCCCACCTCGCCTGGACCGACCACGTCGCGCTGCTGGCGGCGACCGTGCCCGAGGCGTTCTACGCGACGGTGACCGCCGCGCCGGACGTGACCCGGCTCGTCGACGTCGGCGCTGAGGGGTTCCTCGCTCCGCCGGCGGATCTGCTCGCCCGCTGGCGAGCCGGGCGGACCGCGCTCGTCGACGCGCTGGCCGTCGTTCCGGCCGGCGGCAAACTTCCCTGGTACGGCACCCAGATGTCGGCCACTTCGATGGCGACCGCCCGGATCATGGAGACCTGGGCGCATGGTGCGGACGTGGCCGACGCCCTCGACGTGGTCCGCCCCGACAGCGACCGGCTCCGACACGTGGCGCACCTGGGTGTGCGTACCCTCGGGCACGGCTTCGCCGCGCACGGCCGGGAGGCACCGACGACGCCGGTCCGGGTCGAGTTGGTCGGGCCCGGCGGCGACACGTGGAGCTGGGGTCCGGCGGACGCCGCCGACCGGGTCACCGGCCCGGCTCGGGACTTCTGCCTGCTGGTCACCCAGCGCCGACACCGCGCGGACCTCGCCCTGGTCGCCACCGGGCCGGTCGCTGACGAGTGGCTCGACGTGGCGCAGGCCTTCGCCGGCCCGCCGGGTGACGGCCGGAAGCCGGCGGGCGCAGACGGGGTACGGGCATGATCCGCATCGGCAACGCCTCCGGCTTCTACGGCGACCGGTTCACCGCCTGGCGGGAGATGCTCGACGGCGGTGAGCTGGACGTGCTGACCGGCGACTACCTGGCCGAGTTGACCATGTTGATCCTCGCCCGGGATCGTCTCCGCGACCCCGACCTGGGCTACGCGAAGACGTTCCTGCGGCAGCTGGAGACCACTCTCGGCACCGCCCTCGACCGAGGGGTACGGATCGTGACGAACGCCGGCGGGTTGAACCCGGCCGGCCTGGCCGCCGCGATCGAGAAGCTCGCCAACCGGCTCGGCCTGCCGGCCCAGGTCGGCTACGTCGAGGGCGACACGATCCAGCGGCCGGACGCGTTGAGCGCGAACGCCTACCTCGGCGCGTTCGGGATCGCCGCCTGCCTCGACGCCGGTGCGGACGTGGTGGTCACCGGCCGGGTCACCGACGCGTCGCTGGTGGTCGGCCCGGCCATCGCCCGGTACGGGTGGAGCCGCGACGACCTCGACGAGCTGGCCGGGGCCACCGTCGCGGGGCACCTCGTCGAGTGCGGCGCACAGGTCACCGGCGGCAACTTCAGCTTCTTCACCGAGCTGCCCGACGGCGGTCATCGGCCGGGATTCCCGATCGTCGAGGTGCACCCCGACGGCTCATCGGTGGTCACCAAGCATCCGGGCACCGGCGGCGCGGTCACCGTGGAGACGGTCACCGCCCAACTGCTCTACGAGATCGGCGGGCCGGCGTACCTCGGGCCGGACGTGGTCACTCGACTGGACACGGTGACGCTGCACCCCGACGGGCCGGACCGGGTCCGGGTCGCAGGCGTTCGGGGCACGCCGCCACCGCCCACGCTCAAGGTGGGCGTCAACAACCTCGGCGGCTTCCGCAACTCGATGACGTTCGTCCTCTGCGGGCTGGACATCGAGGCGAAGGCGGCCCTGGTCCGGGGGCAGGTCGAGGAGGCGGTGGGCAAGGACGGGCTGGAGTTCACGTTGGCCCGCACCGACCACCCCGATGCCGCCGACACCGAGGCGGCCAGCGCCCTGCTGCACGTACACCTGCGCGACGGCGACAAGGCGCGGGCCGGGCGGGCCTTCTCGGCCGCCGCGGTGGAGTTGGCGCTGGCCTCGTACCCGGGCTGCACGCTGACCACCCTGCCCGGGGACGCGACACCGTACGGCGTCTTCACCGCCGACGCGGTCCCGCAAGACGCGGTGGCGCACGTCGCGGTGCTGCCCGGCGGCGAGCGGGTGCCGATCGCCCCGCCGATCCGCACCGCCCCCACCTCGGCGGACGAGATCGCCCCGAGCGGTGACACGGCGGTCGGGGGCCCGACCCGGCGCGGGGCGCTCGGCGAGGTGGTCGGCGCACGCTCCGGGGACAAGGGTGGGGACGCCAACCTCGGTGTCTGGGCGCGCACCGACGTCGGGTACGTGTGGCTGCGGACCTGGTTGACCGTCGAGCGGCTGGCCGAGCTGCTGCCGGAGACCGCGCCGCTGTCGGTACAGCGCTACGAGTTGCCGAACCTGCACGCGGTCAACTTCGTGATCGAGGGCCTGCTCGGGGCGGGGGTGGCCGCGTCAACCCGGTTCGACCCGCAGGCCAAGGCGCTGGGCGAGCTGCTGCGTGCCCGGATAGTCGACCTACCAGGCGAGATCGCGCCATGAGCCTGGTGGACACGCCGGAGCGCCGGCAACTACGTGAGCTGACCCGGGCGTTCCTGACCCGGGAGGTGTTGCCGCACCTGGACGACTGGGAGCGGGCCGGCGAGGTGCCGCGGGCGTTGCACGGGACCGCCGCGAAGCTCGGCCTGCTCGGCATCGGCTTCCCGGAGTCGGTCGGTGGCAGCGGCGGCGACCTGCTCGACTCGATCATCGTGACCGAGGAGCTGATCCGCTCCGGCGGCTCGTCCGGGCTGGTGGCGGCCCTGTTCACGCACGGCATCGCGTTGCCGCACATGGTCGCGGCGGCCGGTGCCCGCACCGGTGGCTCGCTGGGCGGTCGGCTCGCCGGAGTCTCGTCCCCGGGCGACGACAGCCTGATCGAGCGGTACGTCCGGCCCACCCTCGCCGGCACGATGATCGGCGCTCTGGCCATCACCGAGCCGGACGGCGGTTCGGACGTCGCCGCCATCCGCACGACCGCCCGCCGCGACGGCGAGCACTACGTGGTGAACGGGTCGAAGACGTACATCACCAGCGGGCACCGGGCCGATTTCGTGACCACTGCGGTGTGCACCGACTTTGCCGGTAGCGGCGAACTCACCCTGCTGGTCATCGACAAGGGGTTGCCCGGGTTCACCGTGGGACGCCGGTTGGAGAAGTTGGGCTGGCACTGCTCGGACACCGCCGAGCTGTCCTTCGCCGACGTGCGGGTGCCGGTCGCCAACCGGATCGGCGCGGAGAACACCGGCTTTCTGGCGATCATGCAGCACTTCGCGGCGGAGCGGCTGTCGCTGGCGACCCAGGCGTACGCGACCGCGCAGCGCTGCGTCGAGCTGGCGGTGCGCTGGTGCCGGGACCGGGAGACCTTCGGGCGTCCGCTGGCCAGCCGGCAGCTGATCCGACACCGGTTGGCCGAGATGCACACGCGGGCCGAGGCGGCCCGGTCGTACGTGCACGAGGTCGCGGGTCGGGTCGTCTCCGGCGAGCCGGTGGTGACCGAGGTGGCGATGGCGAAGAACGTGGCGGTGGCCGCCTGCGACCACGTCGTCGACCAGGCATTGCAGCTGCACGGCGGCTTCGGCTATCTGCGCGACGCCGAGGTGGAACGGCACTACCGCGATGCGCGGATCCTCGGCATCGGCGGCGGCACCACCGAGATCATGAACGAGATCATCGCGAAGGGCATGGGCCTATGACCACGCTGGACAGCGCTGTCGACCCGTCCGCACCGGCGTACACGGCGAACCGGGCGGCGTTGCTGGAGCGGCTGGCCGAGTTGGACACCGCACTGGACCAGGCGCGGGCGGGCGGCGGCGACAAGTACGTGACCCGGCACCACGCCCGCGGCAAGCTGCTCCCCCGGGAGCGGATCGAGCTGCTGGTGGACGCGGACAGCCCGTTCCTGGAGTTGTCGCCGGTCGCCGCGTACGGCACGGACTTCCCGGTCGGGGCCAGCGTGGTCACCGGCATCGGGGTGGTCGAGGGCGTGGAGTGCCTGATCGTCGCCAACGACCCGACGGTACGCGGCGGAGCGGTCAACCCGTGGTCGCTGGCCAAGACCCGGCGGGCCGGTGAGATCGCCCTGGCCAACCGGCTGCCCATGGTCAACCTGGTCGAGTCGGCCGGGGCGGACCTGCCCACCCAGGCGGAGATCTTCATCCCGGGCGGTCGGGTGTTCCGTGACCTCACCCGGCTCTCGGCGGCCGGCATCCCCACGGTCAGCGTGGTCTTCGGCAACGCCACGGCCGGTGGCGCGTACGTGCCGGGGATGTCCGATCACGTGATCATGATCCGGGACCGGTCCCAGGTCTACCTGGCCGGTCCGCCGCTGGTGAAGATGGCGACCGGCGAGGTCACCGACGACGAGTCGCTGGGCGGCGCGGCGATGCACGCCGGCACGTCCGGGCTGGCCGACTACCTCGCCGAGGATGAGCGGGACGGCATCCGGCTGGCCCGGCAGTGCGTACGCCGGCTGAACTGGCGCAAGCAGGGGCCGTCGCCGCGGACGGCGGTGCCACAGCCACCGAAGTACGACCCGGAGGAGCTGCTCGGCATCACCAGCGCCGACCTGAAGGTGCCGTTCGACCCCCGCGAGGTGCTGGTCCGGATCCTGGACGGCAGCGACTTCGACGAGTTCAAACCGGCGTACGGGGACGCGCTGGTCACCGGTTGGGGAGAGCTGCACGGCTACCCGGTGGGGGTGCTGGCGAACGCCCGAGGGGTGCTGTTCAGCGCGGAGGCGCAGAAGGCGGCCCAGTTCATCCAGCTCGCGAACGCCTCGGACACCCCGTTGATCTTCCTGCAGAACACCACCGGCTACATGGTCGGCACCGAGTACGAGCAGCGCGGCATCATCAAGCACGGCGCCCTGATGATCAATGCGGTGTCCAACTCGACGGTGCCGCACCTGACGGTCAACCTGGGCGCCTCGTACGGGGCCGGCAACTACGGCATGTGCGGTCGGGCGTACGAGCCGAGGTTCCTCTTCACCTGGCCGAACGCGAAGTCGGCGGTGATGGGCCCGGCGCAGCTCGCCGGGGTGCTCTCCATCGTGGCCCGGCAGGCCGCCGCCGCTCGGGGCCGCGACTACGACGAGGACTCGGATGCCGCCATGCGGATGATGGTCGAGCAGCAGATCGAGTCGCAGTCCGGCGCGCTCTTCCTCTCCGGCCGGCTCTACGACGACGGGGTGATCGACCCCCGGGACACCCGCACTGTCCTCGGGCTCTGCCTCTCGGCAATCCACAACGGACCGGTGAAGGGCGCCGACGGTTTCGGCGTCTTCCGGATGTAGGGGGTGCGGTCATGATCACTCGACTCTTGGTGGCGAACCGGGGCGAGATCGCCCGCCGGGTCTTCGCCACCTGCCGCGCGATGGGCGTGCAGACCGTCGCCGTGTACTCCGACGCGGACGCCGACGCGCCCTTCGTGGCCGAGGCCGACCTGGCCGTACGCCTGCCGGGGAGTTCGCCGGCCGAGACGTACCTGCGGGCGGACCTGATCCTGGACGCGGCCAGCAAGGCCGGCGCGGACGCCGTCCACCCGGGCTACGGCTTCCTCGCCGAGAACGCGGAGTTCGCTGCGGCGGTGACCGACGCGGGGCTGACCTGGGTCGGGCCGCCGGCCAAGGTGATCGCCGCGATGGGTGACAAGCTGGCAGCGAAGGCGCTGCTCGCCGAGGCAGGCGTGCCGATGCTGCCGAGCTGGACCGACGCCGACGAGGTCACCGACTTCCCGGTGCTGGTCAAGGCGTCCGCTGGCGGCGGTGGCCGGGGCATGCGGATCGTGCGGGACGCGGACGAGCTGACCGAGGCCGTCGCCAGCGCCAGCCGGGAGGCGGCTGCCGCGTTCGGCGACGGCACGGTCTTCATCGAGCGGTACGTCGAGCGTGGCCGGCACGTCGAAGTGCAGATCTTCGGCGACTCGCACGGCACGGTGGCCGCCCTCGGGGTGCGCGAGTGCTCGATCCAGCGCCGACACCAGAAGATCATCGAAGAGGCCCCCGGGGTGCTTCCGGGGGAGCTGTCCGTGGCGCTGCACGAGGCTGCGGTGTCCGCCGGACGTTCCGTCGACTACGTGGGTGCCGGCACGGTCGAGTTCCTGCTGGCACCGACCGGTGAGTTCTTCTTCCTGGAGATGAACACCCGGTTGCAGGTGGAGCACCCCGTCACCGAGCTGACCGTCCCGGTCGGGCTCGACCTGGTCCGGTTGCAACTGCTGGTCGCCGAGGGCGCAGAGCTGCCGGTGCACCTTCACGCGCCGGGCGTACGCGGCTACGCGATCGAGGTGCGTTTGTGCGCCGAGGACCCGGCGCAGGGCTGGCGACCCGCCACCGGCACACTGCGCCGGTTCGCGATACCGGGAGTGGACCGGGAGTTCGGTGGCCTCCAGCGCGCCGGCCTGCGGCTGGACTCCGGCGTCGGGACGGGCTCCGAGGTGAGCGTGCACTACGACTCCATGCTCGCCAAGCTGATCGCCTGGGCGCCGACCCGAGCCGAGGCGGCCCGGGCACTGGCGGGCGCGCTGACCCGGGCCGAGCTGCACGGGGTGGCCACCAACCGGGACCTGCTGGTCCGCGTCCTGCGCAGCCCGGAGTTCGCGGCCTCGGAGATCGACACCGGTTTCCTGGACCGGCACCCGGAGGTCTTCACCCCACTCCTCCCCGCCGACCAGGTCCCACTCACCGCCCTCGCCGCCGCGCTGGCCGGTGCCGCGCACCGCCGGGCGACCGCACCGGTACTCTCCGGGCTCCCCTCCGGCTGGCGCAACGTGCCCGCCGTACCCCAGATCACCCGCTTCGTCGGGCCGGACGGCGACGAGATCGAAATCCGCTACCGCCTGGACCGGACCGGTGGACTCGCCGACTGGTCCGCAGCGCCACCCGGCGACGCGGCGGCGTCAGAGGCGAAGCCGCCGGCAGTAGCGCTTGTGGAGGCCACCCCGGACCGGGTGGTGCTCGACGTCGACGGGCTTCGGCACGCGTACCGCGTACACCGGGTGGGGTCGGCTGTCTTCGTGGACGGCCCGGACGGGGCGGCGAGCCTCGACGAGCTGCCACGTCTCCCGCTGCCCACCGCGCAGGTGGCGGCCGGGTCGCTGCTCGCGCCGCTGCCCGGCGCGGTGAGCCGGGTGCACGTCCAGGTCGGCCAGCGGGTCACGGCCGGCGAACCACTGCTCACGCTGGAAGCGATGAAGCTGGAACATCCCGTGCTGGCCCCGATCGACGGCGTGGTCACCGAGCTGCCGGTGCCGACCGGCGGTCAGGTGCAGACGGGCGCCGTGCTGGCCGTTATCGACGAAGAGGACCCCCGATGACCTTCGACCTCACCCCCGAGCAGGACCAGCTACGCGACGCCGTGCGGGCGCTGGGCCGCCGCTACGGTCACGGCTACTTTGTCGAGAAGGCGAAGGCCGGCGAACACACCACCGAACTCTGGGCCGAGGCCGGACGGCTCGGCTACCTGGGGGTCAACATCCCCACCGAGTACGGCGGCGGGGGCGGCGGCATCACCGATCTGGCCATCGTCTGCGAGGAACTTGCCGCCGCCGGCTGCCCGCTGCTGCTGCTGGTGGTCTCCCCCGCCATCGCGGCGACCGTGCTCAGCCGGCACGGCACCGAGGAGCAGCGCAAGCGGCACCTGCCGGGCCTCGCCGACGGCTCCCAGAAGATCGTCTTCGCGATCACCGAGCCGGAGGCCGGTTCCAACTTCCACCGGCTCGGCACGGTGGCTCGCCGCGACGGCGACGGCTGGCTGCTCAACGGCCGCAAGTGCTACATCTCCGGGGTCGACGAGGCCGGCCACGTGCTGGTGGTGGCGCGGACCGAAGACTCCTCCACCGGAAAGCTGAAGCCGGCGCTGTTCCTGGTGCCGACCGACGCGGCCGGGCTGACCCGGTCCAAGCTGGACATGGAGATCGTGTCCCCGGAGAACCAGTTCCTGCTCTACCTGGACGACGTGCGGGTACCCGCCGACGCGCTGCTCGGCGAGTCGCTGGATGCCGGGCTGCCGGCGCTCTTCGCCGGGCTCAACCCGGAGCGGATCACGGTGGCCGCGATGGGTGCCGGCACCGGCCGGTACGCCATCGAGCGAGCCAGTGAATACACCGCCACCCGCAAGGTCTGGGGTGGCCGGAGCATCGGCTCCCACCAGGGGGTATCGCATCCGCTGGCGCACGCGGCGGTGCAGGTGGAGCTGGCCCGCCTCATGATCCAGAAGGCGGCCACGCTCTACGACGCCGGCCGCGACCTGGAGGCCGGGGTCGCCGGCAACATGGCCAAGTACGCCGCCGGGGAGGCCGCCGCGCTCGCCGTGGACACCGCCGTCCAGGTGCTCGGCGGGGCCGGCATGACCACCGAGTACGGGGTGGCGACCCTGCTCGGCGCGGTTCGGGCGGGCCGGATCGCCCCGGTCAGTCGGGAGATGATCCTCAACTTCGTGGCCCAACACGTCCTCGGCCAGGACAAGTCTTATTGAGCCTCGCTCAGCTGCGAGATCTTGGAAAGTTTCGGCCCCTATAGGGGCTGCTTCCTTCCAAGATCTGCAAGGGCGGGGCCGGGGTGGGGCGGTCAGGCTGGGGTGCGGCAGGCTGCGTCTATGCGGTGGACTGGGCGGACTCGGCGGCCCATGCCCTCCAGCAGGGAATCCTCGACGTGGAAGTCGTGGATGCGCAGTTGATGGCGAGGCAACTCCTCCTCGCTGGGACAGAGCACCTGGGCGCGGACCAGGTCGACCGGGACGTACCGGACGCCACCCTGTTCCTGGAGGATCACCATGTTGACGTCGTCGGTGGTGACCACGTGCCCGCGTACGTCCTCGGTGGGCCCACTCTCCGGCCCCACAGTGGTGACGGTCAGCGGCAACACCGGCGTGCTGATCACCGGCACCGCGGCCCAGGCCAGGGTGGCCAGCACCGCCACCTCGGTCACCGACGCCAGCGGCCGGATCACCAGCCCCGGCAGCGGCCCGGCGATGAAGAGGGCCAGCAGCGGAGGCACCACGAGGAGCGCCAGCACCAGCCACTCATCGCCCTGCCGCATCGCCTCGCGCAGCGTGGGCAGCATCAGCCAGCCGTACCCGGCGAGCAGCACGCCGATCAGCAGCAGCCGAGGCACGACCCGCTCGTGCAGCCGCTCGGGGCGTAGTTGGAACGCGGCCACGAAGGCCGGCAGCAGCAACGGAAGGTAGAGCAACGGCCAGGTGATCAGGGCGAGCAGGAAGCTGGCCAGCACCACCCAGGCCGGGGTGATGTCGGCCCAGCGGGCGAAGAGCGGTCGGCGTCGGGTGCCGGGTGGGAGTCGGTCCGCGCTGACGGCCAGCACCGCGCCGAGCGCGAAGACGGCGACCATGCCGGTGGAGAGCAGCCGTGCCGCCGTGGTCAGGAACCCGGCGAGCAGATTCACCGGCCCGACGTTCGCCACCAGCAGCAGCGTGGTCTGGAGTTCGCCGCCGGCCTCCACGCCGAGGCGGAGCACCGAGAAGATCGCCGGTACGCCGACCACGGCCGTCCAAAACGACTGGCTGGCGCGGGCCCGCCGCTCGGCCGGATCCCAGCGCACCCGACCGGGTTCGACCTCGACGACGACCGGCTCGGCCGGTTCGGCGACCGGCACGCCGGCCGGCCAGGCGACTCCGGCCACGGCAGCCGGACGATCGACGACCGGCGCTGTGGCCGTACCGTCGATCGTTGGCGAGTCGGCGGGCACGGACGAGCGGGGCGGCGGGACCGGCCCGTCACCGCCGGTGGCGGTCGGCGCCGCGCTCACTTCGCGGGCGCCTTGTCGTCGAAGTCGACAAGCTTCGGCACCTCCAGCGGCTGCGGCTGGCGCTTGTCTGCCTTCAGCCAGGGGCCCAAGGTCCGGTTGTAGGCGGTCTGCCAGGGGCTCACCTGCTCGTCACGCCCCTGCTGGTAGCTCTTCTGCAGGAAGAACGCGACCAGGTCCCGCAGTGCCGGGTCGCCGATCGGCACGCCGACGCCCAGCAACTCGCTGGTACCGAAGGGCATGTCGACGAGTTCGAACTCCTTCGGGTGGCGGGCCAGGAAGCCGGCGAGGATCGTCTCGTCGGAGCTGACCGCGTCGTAGCGGCCGGTCCGGATGCCGGCGACGCAGTCCCCGACGGTCTTCACGACAAACGCCTTGACCTGGTGACTTCCCAGCTCGGCCTCGGAGGTGGAGCCGCCGCTGGTGCAGATCTTGTAGTCCGGGTTACGGAGGTCCTCAATGGTGCTGATCTTCCCCCGCAATCGGGTCGGCACCATCACCTCCTGGGTGGTGACGAAGTACGGCCCGGCGAAGCTCACCACCTTCTTGCGCTCCTCGGTGATGGAGAAGCTGGACACCACTAGGTCGACAGTCCCGCCCTGGAGCGCGGGGATCCGTTCCTCGGTGGCCACCGGGACGAACTCCACCCGCTGGTCCCCCGCGTAACCGAGCGAGGTGGCGATGTACCGGGCGATCTCGACGTCGAAGCCGACCGGCTTGCCGTTGCGCAACTCCCCCATCAGCGGCTCGTTCGTGGCGACACCGATCCGCAGCTTCGACTGGCCGTAGATGTGCGTCTCGCGCATCTTCTCCTGCACGGAGGGCAGCTCCGGCTCCTTCCTGCTGTCGCAACCGGCGGCGGCGGCGAGCACGAGAGTGAGGGCGACCGCCAGCGTCGACGTGAACGCGCGGAGCCGGGGTTGCGAACTGCCTGAGTTCATGGGCGACCTCGCTGCCGAAAGAGCCTGCGGGACACCGAGAGTAGCCGTTGTCGTCCAATCCGTGTGCGCGCCGTCGATCATGTCGGGTGGATCCCTCAGATCGATGTCGATCGGCGCGGCGGCCAGCTCTGCGGTTGACAGCCGGCCTCGTCACGACATGCTGGACAGGTGAGCCGATTGTCCAGACCAGATGCGCGGACGGTGGCGGTGCTCGCGGCGCTGGGAGCTCTTGCGCCGCTGGTCATGCTGGTCGTGTGGCGCCGACAGGATCTCCTCGGCGTGGTTCTCGCGCTGCTCTGCGTGCTGCTGACCATGGTCGCCGGGGTTGCTGTCTCCGCCGCCCGTCAGGTCGACGACCCGGAGCCCATGGACCGGTCGGCGGCCATCGGGCCGCCCGAGCTGATGCCGTACGGGATCGATGCGGACACCCTCGACGCGCTCGACAGCCGGGACGCGTTGCGTGCGGTGCGTGACCGTCGGCGCGGGTCGGACGGGCTCAGCGGCCGGTGAGCGTGGGTGCGGTGAGCGCGTCCACGCCCCGCCCCGCCAGACACCGGTAGGTCCGGTCGATGCTGCCGTCGACCGGCGGTAGCACTTCCAGGTGCCAGCCGGTCGGCTCGCCGATGCCGGTGGTCAACCGGAAGGTCTTGGCGCTGCACACCTGCCGCACCGGCTCGGCGGCGATCACCTCGTCATAGTCGGCGCCGACAAGCGACACCGGCAGGATGCCCTCGGCGTACGTCTCCCAGGTGTGTCGGCCGGCGCAGGACAGCCGAGCCGCCTCGGCGCGGCTGCCGCGGATCCGCATCGGGCCGAAGCACTCCAGCTCGGGCAGGCACCGGGCACCCTCGGGGAGAGCGGTGGGCGCACCGATGCCGGTCGCGCAGCCGGGCAGCGGCCCGGTCGCCGGCGCGGCGATCTGCGTGGCCGACGGGCTCGGGGTGGGTGATGGCGCCCGGTCGGCGACCCAGGCCCCGGCGGTTGCGGAGGCGGCGAGCGCGAGCACCCCGGCACCACCGAAGAGCCAGCGCCGCCAACGCCGGTCCGCCGGGACTGTTCGCTGAGTCTCCTCGATAGGCGGGCGGGGCACCCGCTGGCTGGCCGCGTACGGGCCGGAGGGGGTCGCGCCACCGCTGACCGGAGCGCCGCTGACCGGTGTCGCCGGAGAGCCGAACGGCAGGTTGGCGAGCAGGTCGTGCAACTCCAGGGCGGAGGGACGCTCGGCCGGGTCGTTGGCCATGCCGGCGCGCAGCACGTCGATCAGCTCGTCCGGTACGCCGGGCAGGGCGGGCAGCGGCCGGTTGAACATCTCCAGCACGGTGACCAGGCTCGGGTTGCGCTCGGACTGCCAGCGTGGCGGCCGGCCGTGCATCACGGCGTAGAGGGTGGCGCAGAGCGCGTACACGTCGACGGCCGGCGACGGCGGGCTGTGGCTGAACATCTCCGGTGGCGCGTACGCCGGGGTGAGCACCTCCAGGGTGACCGAGGCGTCCCGGTGCTCGGCGAGGACGGCGAGCCCGAAGTCGGCGAGCACCGCCGAGTTGAAGGACGAGTGGAGGATGTTGGCCGGCTTCACATCCCGGTGCAGCACCCCGGCGGCGTGCGAGTGGGCCAGGGCATCCGCGATCTTGATGCCGAGGTCGCGGGCCTCCACCGGGCCCAGCGGCGAGGTGCGCATCCGTTCGGCGTACGAGCCGTCGCAGAGTTCCATGATCAGATAGGGGTGCTGATCGACGGTGACCCCCACATCGAAGAGGTCCACCACGTGCGGGTGGGACGACATCCGGCCGGCCGCCCGCGCCTCGCGCAGGAAGCGGGCCTGATCCCGGTCGCTGTCCAGCGTCCGGTTCTCCACCTTGACGGCGACCTCGCGATCCACGGAGATCTGGGTAGCTCGGTAGACGGTCGCGTACCCGCCCCGGGCAAAGACCCGCAAATCAGTCAGACCAGGCACGATCGGCACTGGCAGGCCGCCGGTCGGGGTGTCGGTCACCGCTCGAAAATACCCAACCCGACCGATGGCTCAGCGCACCGCGTCCGCCGAAGCGGCACCGGCGGGACCGGTACCCTCCTCGGCGACCGCAGTCGTCCCGGCACCCTCGGACGATGCGACCTCGCCGGCCGGGACGCCCCGGCGGGCATCCAGGCGCAGACCGACGGCGGTGGCCACGGCACCCAGCCCTTCCCACGCCGCCACCCCGAAGAACCGGTTGGGAGCGATGTCGGCCAGCACCGCGATGGTGAAGACGGTGAACGTGACCAGTCGGAAGACCACGGTGAACCGGTAGAACGCCCGCCACTCGGTCACCGTGGCGAGCAGGTAGTAGACGCCCATGTTGAACGCCGCCATCGAGGACGCCAGCAGGAACGTGCCGGTGTGATCACCGACGGCCCGCGTCGCCGGCACCTCGAAGCCGAGCATGCGCAACTGCGCCTCCGGCCAGAGCAGCCCGACCCCGCCCATCACCAGCGCCAGCAGGCCGAAGACCGCGATGGTCCAGCCCGCGATGGATCGCGGCAGCTTCATGAAGGGCCTCCCCAGGCACTGCGACGGTCACCACTGTGGACCCGCACGCGGTGGTGACACGCTAGCCGCTCACCCCGACCACCACATCCCCAAAATCGCCAAAACCTGCCCCACCCCAGAGTCGGGTCAGGTGAGGGCTTTTAGGCGGGTGAGGAGGGCGTCGGCCGCGGCTCGTTCGCTGCGCTGCTCGGTCGCGTACGCCGTGCGGACCGCCTCCTCCGCACAGGACAGGGCCTCGGTCGGACGACCGCAGGCGGCCAACGCCTCGGCCAGCACACTCGCTGCGATCACCTGACTGCGCACGTCCTCGGCGGGTGCGGTGACCGCCCGGCGGGCCCAGTCCAACGCCTGCTCCCGCTGACCGTGAGCGAGCAGCGCCGCAGCGTACTGGGCCATCGTCTGACGGCGGGAGAAGAGCAACGAGGGTGCGTTCGCAGCGGCCGTGGCCACCGGGGCGAGCAGCCCGACCGCGGTCGCCGAGTCGCCGGCGGCGAGACGGGCCGCCGCCAGCAACACCCGGGGCGCCACCTGCGCCGGGGCCTGCGGGTTGTGCGGTTCCACGGCGGTCAGCACCGCGCGGGCCACTCGCTCGGCCGTCTCGCGGTCGCCCATGTCCAACGCGACGAAGCCCCGCAGTGTGCCGGCCATCCCGGTGAGCAGCGGATGCGAGGTCCGCTCCGCGTACGCCAGAGCGTCGGTGAGCAGGTCCGCCGCGTGCTCCGACTCGCCCAGCCCACGCGCCACCACCGCCCGGACCACCAGGGCGAACCCGCGGCCCCAGTCGTCGGAGGCGGCGGCGAAGTCCCGGTACGCGCGCCGGGCCTCCCGGTCGGCCTCGGCCAGGTCACCCAGCTCGGCGGTGGCGAACGCCGCCACCGCGCGCAACGTGCCCACCGCCCACGCCTCACCGACCCGCTCACCGAACGGCAGGAACACCTGCGCCATCCGACACGCCTCGCGCAGTCGGCCGGCGAGCAGCCGGGCGAACGCCGTGGTGCCGCGCAGCCAGGCCCGCCCGTACGGGTCCTTCAGCTCGGCGAAGAGCCGGGCGGCCCGACCGAGCACCGCGTCGGTGCCGGCGAAGTCACCCCGGGTGGTGGTCACCCAGGCCAGGTTCTGTAGGGACCACGCCTGCCCGCGCCGATCCTGCGCGCCGAGGCTGACCTGGTACGCGGCCGCCAACCGGCTGCTCGCCTGACTCAGCCGCCCCGCCACGAAGTCGGCCATGCCGAGCCGGCGCATCGCCGTGGCGCGCTGCGTGGGCAGCTGACCCTCCGTGGCGACCTGCAACGCCTCCTGCCAGGCGGT
The DNA here is from genome assembly GCF_000718555.1 of Micromonospora chokoriensis. Lineage (GTDB taxonomy): Bacteria > Actinomycetota > Actinomycetes > Mycobacteriales > Micromonosporaceae > Micromonospora > Micromonospora chokoriensis_B. The sequence goes on along the minus strand of NZ_JOAN01000015.1, from coordinate 95,409 downwards.
CACCGCCCGGCCCTGATCGCCGAGGGTCTCCTGGGCCTGCCCCGCCAGCAGCAGGGCGCTGACCCGGGTGGCCTCGTCCCCCGCGTTCGCGGCGATCTTCTCGGCGTACGCCAGCGCATCGGCAACGCGGCCGACCTGGAGCAACGCCCGGGCGTGCACCACCCGATCGGCTGCCGGCACCCCGTCGCGGGCCAACTCGGTGGCGCGCTCGGCGTACTCGACGGCCATGACCGGCTCACCGGCGGAGAGCGACCGGCGGGCGGCCCGACCGAGCGCGGCGACGCCGAGCGGGACTACCGCCCGGGCCGGCGCGTCCGGGCGCAGCTTCACCGCGTCGGCGAGCCGGGCGGCCCGCTCGACGTGCGCCGCCACGAAGTCGTCCCGGGCCTCGTCGGTGAACCCGCCCACCGTGCTGACCTTGCCCTCGTCCGCCGGCGCGGCCCACCGGGCCAGCGCGGCGTGCCGCTCGGCCAACTCGGCCTTGCTCACCCCGGCATACGCGGCCTCCCGCATCAGCGGCGTCGCGAACGAGTAGCCGGTACGCGAACGGTGCAGCATCCGGCGTTGCAGCAGCTCCTCGACAGCCCGGTCGAGCTCGACGGCGACCACTGCCGACGGCCGGCCGTCGCGACCGGCGCGCTGCTCCCGCATCGCCTCCAACGCTCCGGTCGGCACGGTGTCACCGGTGACCGCGGCGTCGCGCAGCACCGACCGGGCGTCCGGCGGCAGTGCGTCGATCCGAGCCGCGAGCACGGCGGCGAGGTCGCGGGAGAGCAGCCGACTGCCCAGCGAACCCGGCACCAGCCGCCAGCCGGCGGACCCGCCCTGCTCCCGCTCGGCGGAGCCAGGCCGCTCCGCCGCGACCCGCGCTGACCCGGCACCGACTCCGCGCACCGACGCGGCACCGGCACCGACTCCGCGCACCGATTCGGTGGTGAGCGCTCCGCGCTCGATCAGCAGGGTGACCAGCTCAGCCAGGTAGAACGGGTTGCCCTGCGCGGTGGCGAGCAACCGGTCGGCGTCGGCCTGTGGCAGCCGGCCGCCGCCGAGGTAGCTCGTGAGCAGCCGTGCCGCGTCGGCACCGCGCAGCGGCGGCAACGAATGCACCTCGGCGTCCGCGACCCGGGTCAGCGCACCAGCGGTGCGTACCAGCTCCGGGCGGCCGAGCAGCAGCACCAGCACCGGGCCGGTAAGCCTGGAGAGAGCCAGCCCGAGGGCACTGATCGTCTCGGCGGTGGCATCGTGCAGGTCGTCCACCACGATCACCAGCGGCGCCTCCGAGGCGAGCCCGCTGAGCAGATCGGCGACCGCGTTCGGCACCACCTCGGCATCCGCCGCCGCAGTGCCCGACCCGCCCCACTCGCCGCTGTCGGTGCCGCCGTGCGCCGGCAGCTCCGCGTAGCCGAGCAGGGCGAGCAGCTGCTCCGTAGCGATCGGCGCGATCTCACCGCCGGAGCGGGCGAGCCGCTGCCCGAGCCGCCGCAACCGCTCCTCCACCGCCGGGCGGGTCAGCGCGGGGGCGGCGTCGCTGGGCAGACCGACGGCGGCACGCACCAGGTCGGCCAGGGGTGCGAGCCGTCGCCGCTCACCGAACGCGGCACAGCGCACCGAGAGCACCCGGGCCCCGGTGTGCGCCGCGTACCGGCCAGCACCCACGTCGTACCCGGCGGCCAGGCGTTCTACCTCGGCAGCGAATCGGGACTTGCCGATCCCCGCCTCGGCGGTCATCAGCAGCACCCGCGGGTCGCCCTGGTCGATCACCTCGGCGAGCCGGCCGGCGATCCGGCCGATCTCCGTCTCTCGGCCGACGTACGGCGCCTCGTCGCCGAGCCCCGACCGGGTGCCCGGCGCGTCCAGCAGGCCCAGCAGCTCGTACGCCTCGACCGGCTCACGCTTGCCCTTGAGCCGCAACGGACGCAGCGCCCGCCAGGAGGAGACGTGCCGGGTTGCCGCGGCGGTGCGACCACCGGCGTAGACGGCTCCGACCGCTGCGGCATCGGCGAGCCGGGCCGCAGTGTTCACCGTGTCGCCGATGACCGTGTACTCAATCGCGGCCTGGATGCCCGCGATGACGTCGCCAGTATTCAGCCCCACCCGCAGCCCGAGCGGCGCGCCGCCGCCCCGCTCGTCGTCGAGCACCCGGCGGACGGCCCGTTGCATGGACAGGGCGGCCCGGACGGCACGTTCGGCGTCGTCCTCGTGTGCCACCGGGGCGCCAAAGACCGCCATGATGCCGTCACCGGTCAGCTTGTCGACGTGCCCGCCGAACGTCTTCACGGCACCGGCGAGGGCGGCGAGCACCCGGTCGGTGACCGCACCGACGCGTTCCGGGTCGAGGTCCTCCGACCAGGAGGTGAACTCGGAGAGGTCACCGAAGAGCACGGTGACCACCCGACGCTCGGCCGCCGGCAACGTGGCGGCGGCCGGCAGCGCGGCGCCACAGTTGTGGCAGAACCGCGCACCGGGAACGGCAACGGTTCCACACACGGGGCAGGTCACATGTGCTCCAACCCACTGGCCCCGGGCGCGGATTCCCCGGTGCCGACACCCAGATACTCCAACTGGGCACGGACCGACCATTCGGCCGCCCACCAGAGTGCGCGGTCCACGTCCGCGTAGACCGTCGCCACCACGTCGGCGGGGGTGTGGGCGCCTGCGGCGACCGCCGCCCGGACCTGGTCGAGCCGGGCCCGGCGGTGGGCCAGGTAGAAATTGGCGGCGGCGGCGCAGTCGGCCAGCGCCGGGCCGTGCCCGGGCAGCGCCACGATCCCCCGGTACGCGGACAGCAGCTCCAGGCTGTTCAGGTAGTCACCGAGGTGCCCGTCCGGGTGGGCGACCACGGTGGTGCCCCGACCGAGGATGGTGTCACCGGTGAGCACCACCCGCTCGTCGCCGTACTCGACAAGGAAGCAGACCGAGTCGGCGGTGTGCCCCGGCGTTTGCAGCAGGTGGACGCGCAGGTCGAAGTCACCGAAGCGCTCACCCGGCTCGGTCAACGGCTCACCGCCGATGGTGTGCGCCGGGTCCACGGCGAGGACGTGCACGCCGCCGAGCAGCTCGCTCAGCCGGGCGGCCCCCTCGGTGTGGTCGGGGTGGCCGTGCGTGATCAGGATCAGCCCGATGGGGCCGTGCTCGGCGATCCGGGTCAGGTGCCCCTCGTCCGCCGGCCCCGGGTCGACCACGATGGCGTGTTCGGCTGCCGACGCCCGCAGCACCCAGGTGTTGGTGCCGTCGAGGGTCATCGGCCCCGGGTTGGGCGCACGCAGCAGTGTCACCCAGCGGGGCAGCTCGTCGGCGAGCGCCGCCACCGCCCCCGTCACGTGCCCGCTCATGGCTGCGATCGTACGACCCCGCCCGCCACACCCCACGATCTTGCACTTGCAACCCCTGATTCATCCCCGTTCAGGGCTTTCGTCCGGGCCGAAAGTGCAAGATCGCGGGGAGATGGGACGCGTCAGGCGACCTCGAAGATCAGCTCGATCTCCACCGGGGCGTCGAGGGGCAGTTCGGCCACACCCACGGCGCTGCGGGCGTGGCGGCCGGCCTCCCCGAAGACGATGCCGAAGAGGTCGGAAGCACCGTTGATCACGGCAGGCTGACCGGTGAAGCCGGGCGCTGAGGCCACGAAGCCGGTCACCTTGACCACCTTGACCACGTTCTCCAGGCCGACCAGCGCGTCGACCGCGGCCAGCGCGTTGAGCGCGCAGCGCTGGGCGAGATCCTTCGCCTGCTCGGCGGAGATCCCGGCGCCGACCTTGCCGGTCGCGAGCAGCTTGCCCTCGGCCATCGGCAACTGGCCGGAAACGTACACGTGCTGCCCGGACTGCACGGCCGGGACATAGCTGGCCACCGGCGGCACGACGTCGGGCAGTTCGAGCCCCAGCTCGGCAAGCTTCGCGTGCGGACCGTTGCTCACTGCTTGGGCCGCTTCAGGTAGGCGACCAGCTGGTCCGGATTCGGGCCGGGGACCACGGCGACGAGCTCCCACCCGTCCTCGCCCCAGTTGTCGAGGATCTGCTTGGTCGCGTGGACCAGCAGCGGGACCGTGGAGTATTCCCACTTCTGCATCGCTGAAGGGCTCCCTCTCGGTGCGGAATTGTTCGAGGGACAGCCTACGGTCCGCTGGCCGGACGAGGTACGGGACGCTGCTCCGGCGCGGCCGGCAGCTCCCCGCAGAGCCCTTCGTGCTCGTACCCCTGGGGGCAGCGGGACCGATCGGGCAGCAGCAGGTCACAGAAGACCCGGTGCCGGTTGTTCTGATCGTCGGCGTTGGACACGGTGGTCTCGCCGGCGTCCAGCTCGGGCAGGAAGCCCAGCGACACCGCCACCCGGCCGGCCAGCACGGTCGCCGCCGCCAGATTCGGCACCCGGATCGGCAGGTGGATGACGAAGCCCGGCTCGTCGTCGTCGCGGGTCCGCTCGGCGGGCTGGCTCGGCACCCGAGCCGTCTCCGTCTGCTCCGGCATGCGGCGGTACGACCGTTCGTTGATCGGCTGGCTGGTGAGCTGCCCGCCGGCCTCGACCGCTGACCGGGGCCGGCGGGGTCGGTCGTTCGTCGGGAACTGGGTGCGAGGAATGTTGTCCGCGTCGCGCATGCACTGCCTCCGGTCGTACCTCTCGGACCATGCGTCCGGCCCGGACCCATTCGTCCGTTCCGGCCCCCCCGCACCGGGACGAAGGTAGGTCTGTGGCCGCAGTCCCGCCAACAGGACGCGCACAAGCATCACCAACAGTCACATATGCGACACACCGCAGGTCGGGGGCCTGACACCGAATCAGACGCGGGTACCGCCCACCGGACCGATGAACCGTGCGGCACGGCCGGGGCGATACCGATCCGGTCATCGACCGCTACCCTTCCGGTCGGACGGTCGCGCAGCGCCCGGCCGCCCGCTCGATCACGCTCGGCGCCAGGGGTGGCGGCGGGCGCCGCACCCCTGGGGGAACGACATGACCCACCCGCCCAGCGGCGACCAGGCCGACACACCCGCTCACCCGCCGGTCCACCCGGATCCCGCCGGTCAGCCCGGCGCGCTGGCCATCCCCAGCCAGCCGGCCCCCACCGCGCGACCTGGGCAGCTCGCCCTCCCCGCATCCCCCGCCCAGCCAGCGTTGCCGGCCCACCCCGCCTCACCCACCTCGCCCGCCTTCCCCGCCGCAGCGGCGCAGCCGGGCACCCCGGGCCCGTCGCCGATCCCCCCGCCCCCGCCGGGATACCCGCCCTACCAGGGTGCGGCCGAGCCGAAGAAGAAGCGCGGCCTGCTGATCGCGGCGATCGCGCTGGTCGTGATCATGGTGCTCTGCGTGGGCGGCGGTGTGGTGGCCTTCCTGACCCTGCGCAATGCCGAGACCGGCGAGGGCGCCAAGGAACCGGCGGTCGCCGTCGACGAGTTCCTCACCGCGGTCTACAAGGATCGCGACGCGACCAAGGCGGCCAGTCGGGTCTGCGCCGCCGCGCGCGACGACGACAAGATCGCCGCGAAGGTGGCCGAGGTGGAGAAGTACGCCGCCACCTACCAGAACCCGCGCTTCCGGTGGACCACCCCGAAGGTGGACAACCAGACCGGGGACCGGGCCACCGTCTCCACCCGGCTCACCATGACCACCGCTGACGAGAAGGTGGCCGACCAGGAGCTGCGCTTCACTGTGGTGCAGAAGACGGGTTGGTGGGTCTGCGAGGTCGCCTGACCGCCCGGCCTGGATAGGCTCGACGGGTGTGTGCAGCTGAGCGTCCGATCGACCCGGCCGGTGCCGGATGGTCTGCCCGCCTCCACGTGGTGACCGGCAAGGGCGGCACCGGCAAGACCAGCGTTGCGGCGGCCCTGGCCCTCGCGCTAGCCGCCGGTGGCCGGCGCACCCTGCTGGTCGAGGTGGAGGGGCGGCAGGGCATCGCCCAGTTGTTCGGCATCGACCCGCTGCCCTACGAGGAGCGGCACCTCGCCGACGCCCCGGGCGGGGGTGAGGTGCGCGCACTCGCGGTGGACGCCGAGGAGGCGCTGCTCGAGTACCTCGACATGTTCTACAAGCTGGGTGCGGCGGGCCGGGCACTACGCAAGCTCGGCGCCATCGACTTCGCCACCACCATCGCGCCCGGCCTGCGCGACGTGCTGCTCACCGGCAAGGTGAAGGAGGCCACCACCCGCACCTTGGGGCAGCGGCGCGCGTACGACGCGGTGGTGCTGGACGCCCCGCCGACCGGGCGGATCGGCCGGTTCCTCAACGTCACGGCGGAGACCGCCCGGCTGGCCAAGGTGGGCCCGATCAAGACCCAGAGCGAGGGGGTCGCCGCGTTGTTGCGGTCTCCGATGACCGCGGTGCACGTGGTCACGCTGCTCGAGGAGATGCCTATCCAGGAGACGGTCGACGCGATCGCCGACCTGACCGCCCTCGGCTTCGGCATCGGGAAGGTGCTCGTCAACGGCGTCCGGCCCCCGCTGCCCGCCGGCCGCGCGGTCACCGCCGCGGAGTTGAAGCGCGGGCTGGTCGCCGCCGGGTTGCCAGCCGATCGGGACATCGTGGCCGGGTTGCACGATGAGGCACGAGACCAGCTCATCCGGCGCGAACTGGAGGATTCGCTCCGCGCCGACCTGGTGGAGTTGGGGCTGCCGATGATCGAGCTGCCGTTGCTGCCCGACGGGGTGGACCAGGCCGGGCTCGCGACGCTGGCCCAGGCCCTCGTCCGCGCCGAATGACTCACACCTGAGCGCAGCACGGGCGCGCGGACCCACCGGCCCGATACGCTCGATTGGTGCCTTCCGAAGACGCGGCGCCGCAGCTGGACGTCGACCAGATCCTCGCCGACCCCGGCGTGCGGATCATCGTGTGCTGCGGTGCCGGCGGAGTGGGAAAGACGACCACGGCTGCGGCGTTGGCGCTGCGGGCCGCCGAGCACCATGGCCGGCGCACGGTGGTGCTCACCATCGACCCGGCCCGCCGGCTGGCCCAGTCGCTGGGCCTGACCGAGCTGGACAACACCCCCCGCCAGGTCAAGGGGATCGACGTCGAGGGCAGCGGCGGCGAGTTGCACGCCATGATGCTCGACATGAAGCGCACCTTCGACGACGTGGTGCTGCAGCACACCGACCCGACGAAGGCCGCGGAGATCTTCGCGAACCCGTTCTACCAGGCGATGAGTTCGACCTTCGCCGGCACGCAGGAATACATGGCGATGGAGAAGTTGGGCCAGCTGCACGCTCGGGGCGAATGGGACCTGATCGTGGTGGACACGCCACCATCGCGCTCGGCACTTGATTTCCTGGACGCGCCGGCTCGACTCTCCCGTTTCCTCGACGGCCGGATGCTGCGACTGCTGCTGGCCCCGGCCCGCAGCGGCGGACGGAGCATGTTCAGCCTGGTCACAGCCTCGTTCGGGATGTTCTCGAAGGTGGTGCAGAAGGTGCTCGGCGCGCAGCTGCTCACCGACCTGTCCGGCTTCGTGGCCGCACTGGATTCGATGTTCGGCGGCTTCCGGCAGCGCGCCGAGCAGACGTACCGCATCCTCCAGGCGCGGGAGACGGCCTTTCTGCTGGTCGCGACGCCGGAGCCGGACGCGGTCCGAGAGGCCGCCTACTTCGCGGGCCGGCTGCGCGACGAGCGGATGCCGCTGGCCGGCCTAGTGCTCAACCGGGTGCACCGCCCGGCGGTCCCGGAGCTGGACGCCGAGCAGAGCCGGGTCGCCGCCGAGCGGCTGACCGAGCTGGGTGGGCACGAGGGCACCGCCGACGTGCTGCGGGCGCACGCGGCGCTGGCTCGTCAGGCGGTACGCGAGCAGCAGGTCGCCGCGCGCTTCACCGAGGCGTTCCCGGCCGTGCCGGCGGTTTCGGTCACGGCGCAGCCCGCCGACGTGCACGACGTCGACGGGCTACGGACGATCGGCGCGGCGATCAGCCGGCCGTGACCGGCGTCAGTTGGCCGCGCTGACGAGAATCTTGTCCTTGCCGGCCTTGTCCTTGCTGTTCTTCTTCATCGCGGCCTCGAACATCTTGCGCCAGCTCGTCACCTGCGGGTGACGGCGCAGCAGCGCCCGCCGTTCGCGTTCGGTCATGCCGCCCCACACACCGAACTCGATCCGGTTGTCCAGCGCGTCGGCCAGGCACTCGTACCGAACTGGGCAGCTCCGGCAGATCCGCTTCGCCACGTTCTGTTCGGCGCCCTGTACGAACAACGCGTCCGGGTCCCCGTTCTGACATGCCGCCTGTGACGGCCAGTCAGTGATCATGCCCATGTGTACACGTCCCCCCTTGCAGTACCTACCGACCTCGTCGATGCACGTCAGCCGGCAATTCCCCCCGGTCGCCCGGCCTGCCTTCCCCAAGGCGGCGCGGACGACATGTGGCGCTGTCGCCGCCTCCATCATGCTCTGTAGTCGACTGATTACGCAACGTTGTCGGCGAAATCCATCATTCCGGACACTCCCGGCTTCCCGGGCCTTCAACCGCCGGTTACCCCGCCGAGGTCAGCGGTAACGCTGCGCCGCCTCCCTGAATTGGAGGAGACTCACGCCAGGTCACACGCAACCACGCACCGGGGGTCGTGCGTTTAGCACAACGAGGGCAGCGCGCGCAGGAAATGGGGAAAGAACGCCCCAGCGCCCCTCGTTCCCTACTCGCGTACCCTGTCGAGGTGACCTGGATGCGGAAACGTGACCACAATGTGCTGACCAACGCCGCATCGCTACTCGTGTGTGGCCTATTGGCCGGCGTGGTGGTCGCTGCGGCGGCCTTCCCCGCAGTGGCGATGTCTGGCCTGGCCGCGAAGGCCGGCGCAAAGACCTTCGACGCCCTGCCCACGGAGCTGGAGGCGCCCAGCGCGCCACAGATCAGCTACCTACTGGCCTCGGACGGCAAGACACCGCTCGCGACCATGTACGACGAGAACCGGCGCGACGTGAAGTTCGCCGACATCTCGCCGTACATGCAGAAGGCCATCATCGCGGCCGAGGACCATGACTTCTACAAGCACAACGGCGTCGACATCAACGGTGTCGCCCGTGCGTTCGTCAACAACCAGAGCGAGTCCGCCGGCCGGCAGGGCGCCTCGACGCTGACCATGCAGTACGTCCGGCTGGCCATCGCCTACTCGGCCACCCACCCGGCCGACGTGGTCGCGGCGACCGAGGACACCAGCGCCCGCAAGCTGCGCGAGATGCGGCTGGCCCTCCAGGTCGACAAGGAATTCTCCAAGGACGAGATCCTCACCCGCTACCTGAACCTCGCCGCGTTCGGCAACGGCGCGTACGGCATCTTCGCCGCCAGCCAGGTCTACTTCGGCAAGCCGCCGAGCAAGCTCAAGATCGAAGAGGCCGCGCTGCTGGCCGGCATGGTCAAGGCGCCCACGACGAACGACCCGACCACCGAGTCGGGTTACCCGGCCGCGCTGCATCGACGTGACTACGTCATCGACAACATGGTCGAGATCAAGGCCATCACCCAGCAGGAGGCGGACGCCGCCAAGGCGGTCAAGCTGGTGGTCAAGGACAAGCGCACCCCGAACGGCTGCGTGTCCGCCAACGTCAACAGCTGGGGCTTCTTCTGCGACTACTTCTACCGCTGGTGGATGGATCAGGAGACGTTCGGCTCGACGACGTACGACCGGGAGCGCCGGCTGAAGAGCGGCGGCTACACCGTCGTGACCTCGATCGACGTTCAGGCGCAGAAGGCCGCGGACAAGGCGGTCCGCAAGTCCAAGAGCGAGAACAGCAAGGAAGCCGCCATGGTCGCGGTGGTCGAGCCGGGCACCGGCCGGGTCCGGGCGCTGGCGGTCAACCGGCAGTTCAAGCTGGACGACCCGAAGAACCCGAAGAACAAGCTCTCCAGCGATCCGGCGAAGAGCAAGAAGAAGATCCGCGGCAACTACCCGGCGACGGTCAACCCGCTGCTCACTGGCGGCGACGGCATCAGCGGTTACCAGGCCGGGTCGACGTTCAAGATCTTCACCATCGTGGCGGCGCTGGAGAAGGGCATCCCGCTCAGCTACACGATCAACTCGCCGAAGCAGTTCCGGTCGGAATACATCATTCAGCCTGGCAAGGCAGCCTGTCCGGGAACCCACTTCTACTGCCCGACCAACGCGGCCGAGAGCATGGCCGGCCCACACAACATGTGGGGTGCCTTCGGCCGCTCGGTGAACACCTACTTCGTGCCGCTGCAACAGCAGGTCGGCGCCGAGAACGTAGTCAAGGCCGCCAAGCGGCTGGGCATCAACTTCCGATCTCAGGAAGATTTGGACCTGGAGAAGGGGGCGCACCAGTGGGGCGCCTTCACCCTGGGCGTCTCGCAGACCACCCCGCTTGATCTCGCCAACGCCTACGCCACCCTCGCCGCAGACGGCAAGTACTGCGAGCCGATCCCGGTGCAGGAGATCCGCGACCCGGCGGGCAACAAGCTGGACATCGCCAACCCGCGCTGCGAGAAGCGGTTCAGCACCGAGGTGGCCCGCGCCGCGGTGGACGCGGCCCGTTGCCCAGTCGGTGACAAGTCATCCGTCTCCCGGTGCACCGGCGCCACCTCCGGCAACATCCGCAACGACGTCGGTTACCCGGTGGCCGGCAAGTCCGGCACCACCGACTCGGAGAAGACCGCTGCTCAGGTCGTGATGACCAAGCAGTACTCGGTCGCCGGCATCATGGCCGACCCGGACTGGCCGCAGACCAACGTGAAGATGAAGCACTCGGAGCGGGACGGCATCAACCCGCCGGTGTGGGAGACGCTGCGCGACGCCATGAAGGGCAAGCCCCGCATCAACTTCGAGCCGCCGGGCCAGAAGATCTCCGAGGGTGACCAGCGCAGCATCCCCGACGTGAAGTGCGTGTCGGTGGACACCGCGAAGTCCCGGCTCAGGGGCGCTGGCTTCGAGCCGGTCGTCTCCGACACGAGGGTGCCGTCCTCCTGCAAGGCGGGCGAAGCGGCCGGTAGCAGCCCGGACGGACGCACGATCAAGGGTGGCGTGGTCACCATTCAGGTCAGCAGCGGTGGCGGCACGCCGGGCAACACCGAGGGCACCCCGGGTGGTCCGCCGCCCGGTAACGGGCCCGGTCGACCCGGCGGTCGTCCAGGCGGCTGAGCCGACGAGTAGGACACAACGGGCGGGCACCCTCCTCGGGTGCCCGCCCGTTCGTCTGTCCGGACCGGCGATCGGCTGCGACAACCGTCGTGCCGCGCCGGCCGATCCTGGTGAGTCAGAGACCGAGCTGTCGGCGTACCTCGGCGGCCACCCGGCCACCCTCGGCCTGGCCCGCCACCGCGGCCTGGGCCGCCTTCATCGCCGGGCCCATCTGGGCCTTAGCGGTGAAGCCGCCCGCGGCGAGCGCCCCCGACACCAGCTCGGTCAGGTCGGCGTCCGAGAGCTGCCTGGGCAGGTAGCGGTCCAACACCTCGCCCTCGGCGCTCTCCTTCGCGGCCTGCTCGGTGCGGCCGGCGTCGGCGAAGGCGGTGGCCGCCTCCCGGCGCTTCTTGGCTTCCTTGGTCAGCACCGCGAGCACCTCGTCATCGGTGAGCTCGCGCTTGGCCTTGCCGGCGACCTCGGCGGTGCCGACGGCGGCCAGGGCCATCCGCAGCGTGGAGGTGGTCAGCTCGTCGCGCGCCTTGAGCGCGGAACGCATGTCGGCAGTGAGGCGGTCCTTCAGCGTGCTCATGGACGGTCAAACTACCCTGAACGCCATGCGAAAGCGCACACTATTCCGGCTCGCCGCCGGAACCGCCACGATCGGCGCGGCCAGCCTCGCGTACGCGTCGCTCATCGAGCGCAACATGTTCACCCTGCGGCGGTACGACGTGCCGGTGCTCCCGGCCGACGCGGAGCCGCTGCGCGTGCTGCACCTGTCGGACCTGCACATGATGCCCGACCAGGCGCGCAAGCAGCGCTGGGTGGCGTCGCTGGCAGCCCTCGACCCCGACCTGGTGGTGGTGACCGGCGACAACATGGCGCACCCGGGGGCGGTGCCCGGGGTGCTGCGGGCCCTGCAACCGCTGCTGAACTACCCGGGCGCGTTCGTGTTCGGGTCCAACGACTACACCGGGCCGGTGTTGAAGAACCCCTTCACGTACTTCCTGCCCGACCGGGAGTACACCGAGGGTGTCGAGCTGCCCTACGAGGAACTGCGTCAGGTCTTCACCGGCGCGGGTTGGGCGGACCTCAACAACGCTCGGACCACGCTGAAGGCCGGTGGCCGCCAGCTCGACCTCGTCGGCGTGGACGACCCCCACATCGACCGGGACGACTACCCGTCCGTGGCCGGCGCGGTCTCGTCCTCGGCCGACCTGTCCATCGCGCTGACCCACTCACCCGAGCCACGGGTGCTCGACCAGATGGCCGCGGACGGCTTCGGGCTGCTGCTGGCCGGGCACACCCACGGCGGTCAGGTCTGCGTACCGGGCTTCGGGGCGCTGGTGACCAACTGCGGCCTGCCCCGCTCGATGGCGCGCGGTCTGCACCGGTGGCCGGGATCGGACTCCTGGCTGCACGTCTCCGCCGGCCTCGGCACCCACCCGACCGCCCCGGTCCGCTTCGCCTGTCCCCCGGAAGCCAGCATCCTCACCCTCATCCCCCGCTGACAGCCGCCCGGTGCCCCGTCGCCCAGAGCGGCGGGGGTACCGAGTTTGACCATCGGGCCGGGTGGGCTACTATTTGTCGGCACGCCTCGGGGTGTGGCGCAGCTTGGTAGCGCGCTTCGTTCGGGACGAAGAGGTCGTCGGTTCGAATCCGGCCACCCCGACCAGAGGTAAGAGCAGGTCAAGGCCCCTCCACGGAGGGGCCTTGATTCGTTTCCGGCGCTCCCACGGTACGGACAGCAACCTCGGGATCGCGTGCATTGGGTTGCCGGAATTGTTGAACCAAGCCGGCCCAGCAGCCGTCGTCCGAGTGGCCAGGTCTCGCCATTCGTCCAGTTTGGTGGCGGATCACCGGCCATGCAGAGGGGCACGGACCGGACACGCACTGCACTCCCGGGAGCCCCGGCCGTGTCGACCGGCCAGCAATGGGGGCCGTCCCGAACATGCCCATGACTGGTCTCCCAGTGCGGTTCCGGTGTTCGAGAACCCGACAGATCACAGCAGCCAAGAAGGGTGACTATGAGCGACAAGCCCGAGAAAACCACTCCGAGGACCATGCGTCGCACCGCGGCCATGCTGGGGCTCGCCCTGGTCCTTCCGGTCGGCGCGGTGGGCGCAACCACGACGAGTGCCGCCGCGGCAACCACCCCGGTGGTCGTCACCAGCGGCACCAGCCTGCCCGGCCGTACGGCCGGCGGGACCGGACCAGTCGGTGTGACGTTCGGGTTGAGCGGGGGCACCCTCAACGGTTCCTACCCCGGCTTCGGCAGCACGACCTACAACCTGCCGTCGTACCTGGTCACCACCGGTGACCGGGCGAAGTTCTGGGACAACTACGTCGAGGAGCTGACGAGCGCCGGGGTCGACTTCGTCGCCCCCGTGCTGCGCGGGTACGTCCCGGGGACCGCGGTGCCCAACGGCGGGGGTGACCCGCGGATGCTGAGCGAGCTCGTCGACGCGATCAACCGTCGGGGTGTCGCCGACCGGCTCAAGATCGCCGCTTTCGACGACACTCCGGCCTCGATGACCGATCAGAAGAACATGGCGGTGCACAACCGCGGCGGCTACGACCCGCCCTTCGACATCGCCGACGCGGCCGGCACCGGCGAGGGTGGTTACAAGTACATCTGGGACAACAACCTGCGGGCCTTCTTCACCGCCGTACCGGACAATCTGCGTTTCAAGATTGACGGGAAGCCGGTGGTGTACGAGTGGTCGTTGAGCGACACCTTCTTCGTTCACCAGGGTGGCGGTAACGCCGCGAAGATGTTGCAGCACGTCCGCGACCGGGCAAAGGCGGAGTTCGGGGTCGACCCGTTCTTCAACCTCGACCGCACCTGGATGGAGCGCGATTCGGCGGTCAGCGCCGTCGCGAACGGCTCGAACTCCTGGTTCAGCATGCCCAGCGGTGGGCGCTCCCTCACCACCTTCAACGGCCGCAGCTACGGCGTGGCCGTACCGGGGTTCTACGTGGTGCGAGACAGCACCAACATGGTGATCGACCCGAACCACGGCCAGACCTTCGCCAGCAACCTCAACACCACGGTGAACAACGGCGCGGCGGCGACCCTGGTCGAGGGCTTCACGGACTGGGAGGAGAACGCGGCGACCTGGCGGATGGCCTCCGGGACGTACGCCCAGCGGCGGGTCGACTACCCCAACCAGATGTTGAACATCCTGCGGCGGTACTCCAAGAACCCGTTCCCCACCGATCTGCGGGTCGAGGCGGAGACCGCGGACAGCTACAGCGACAGCACCTCGGGCAACGCGTACAACGTCTACCGGGCCGGCGACGTCGACGTGCAGACCACCCCGGACTCCGGGGGCGGCTGGAACGTCGGCTCCACCAGCAATGGCGAGTGGTTGCAGTGGCAGGAGATTCCGCTGCAGAACTCGGTCACGATGAAGGCCCGGGTCGCCACGCCGAACACGGACGCCAAGCTTCGCTTCGTCATCGACGGCGTCGCCGGACCGACCATCTCCGTGCCGAACACCGGCGACTGGCAGAGCTACCAGACGATCGACGCGGGCGCCTTCAGCCTCCCGGCGGGTAAGCACCACACCGTCCGGCTGGAGTTCGTGGGCGGGCCGCTGAACATCAACTTCTGGCAGGCCGTCACCCAGAACCCGACCGGGCAGACCCCGCCCACGTCGGGGCCCACGCTGCCCATCGGGCCGATCGCTCTGCAGGCCGTGGTCAACAAGAAGTACGTCAGCTGCTCGTACGCCGGTGCGGACAGCCTGATCGCCGGTGCTGCCGGGATCGGGGTCTGGGAACCGTTCGAGATGGTTGACCTGGGCAGCGGCAACATCGCGTTGCGCGCGAAGATCAACAACATGTACGTGAGCGCGGCGGAGGCCGGCACGAAGCCGCTGATCGCCAACCGGGCCGCCGTCGGCGGGTGGGAGACCTTCACGTTGGTCCGCAACTCGGACAACACGATCAGCCTTCGGGCGAAGGTGAACGGCATGTACGTGAGCGCCGCCAACTCCGGCGCCAGCCCCCTGATCGCCAATCGTTCGTCGATCGGGACCGCGGAGAAGTTCACCATCGTGATCCTCTGACACCACGGTGTGGAACCGGTGCGGGCAGCTGAGGCCGCTCGCACCGGTTCCGCCGGTCGACCAGCTAGCTGATGGTGACGCTGTCGATGTCCATGGCCGGGTCCGTGTCGTGGTAGAGCTTCATCCGAATCGGACCTGCGGGCAGGTGCATCGTGACGGTGAAGGAGAGTGGCGTCTCCCAGTCGCCTCCACCAGCCCCCCAGCCCACGAGCGGGGCTGCACCGTTCACGCTGATCTTCAGCGGCCGGTAGTCCGCGGACTCGTACTTCACGGTCACCGTCCGGGTCCCGGCCACCGGCATCGTCAGGTTCGCGACGAGATAGCTCGCGCCGAGGATGTAGCGAACCCTGGCGCCACCATCACAGGTCGGACAGCCAACCGCCTGGGCGTCGCCGTGCAGCTCGTTGCGCGGGTCCTCGGCCTGGACGGTCACCGGACGAAACGGCTGGACCGTCGGGGGCGGGACCGACGCGGCCGTCGACGGGATCACGGTCGGGGCCAAGGGCGGGGTCAGCCCGGGGGTGGTCGGCCGGTGCACAGGAGCGGAACCCGTCGGTGACGGTGTGCCGCTCGTCGAAGGGACGGCTGCCGTCGGCGAAGTGGTGGCGGAGCCGAGCGGCGCGTCGGACACCTGCGGAACGACCGGGACCATCGGCATCCCCGCGTCGATGCTGGGACCGGCCAACGGCGCGGAGCTTCCGAGCTTGGCGGGCATCGCCACGACCCCGATCATCACCGCCAGAACGACAGTCGACAGGCAGGCAAGCAGCAGGGCCGCCGCACCGCGCTTCCGACGAGCGCGACCAGCCCGGCGAGCACCGCGATACGCCTTGCCATCCTGAACGTCCCAGTCGAACCGGAGCGCGTCGATCCGCTCCATCGCGGTGGTCTCCATGGATCGTCCCAGGTGCCCGCCGTCCACGCCCATCCCCCAGACAACATGTCCTACCTGCCAGTTCCGGTCGTTACGACGACACCTCGAACCGTTCGGTTCAGCCAAACCCGCTGGTAACCGGCTCTCTCAGGTGAACGTTGCGCGACGCGAGCGCTGCTGGCCTTCAACCTTCTGCGCCTCGGCGGAGTCGTGATGAGTGATGAGTGATCGACTGGTCAGCGGTGCCGCTAACTGTTGCCCGGAGACAGCCGGAGCCGGCACCGCAATGCGGTGCCGGCTCCGAAAACGGTGCTCAGGACGCGGCGGCGATGAAGTAGCCCGCCTGGTCGACGATCACGTCGGTGCTGCCCGAGCTGGCGTTGTAGAGCGACGCCCCACCCATCTCGGTCCCGATGACGGCCAGATTGGAGGCCGTCTCCCCGGCGACGAAGTTGACGTTCGACGCCGTCGGCCGCGGCAGGTGCGACGGATACCCGATGAGCAGGCCGGCCTTGGTCGGTCCGGTAACCGTCAGGTTGGCCACCACCGCGGTCGGACACTGCAGTACGCCGCTCGCGCAGTAAGGGTTGGCCTGCACGTTCGCCGGCTTGAAGCTGATCAGGGAGTTCGACGCGACCGGTCCGACCGGCCGCGACGGCAACCCGGTGCCGTCCCGGGTGTCGACGACCCGGCGCGGGCCGTACGGCACGTAGGTCTGGTCGGCGCCGGAGGACGCGGACCCGAAGTATCCGGCCAGGTCGGCGAGCACGTGCACGGTGCCGGAACTCTGGTTGTAGATGCTCACCTTGCCGTTGATAACCGGCACCATAACCAGGTTGGGGATCGTCTGACCCGCCACGAAGTTCAGGTTGGACGCGACCGGCACCAGCGAACCGCCCGGGTACACCTTCAGCACTCCGGCTGTCGCCGGAGCGGTGGCCGTCACGTTCAGGATCACGGCGGTCGCGTCGGCTGGAACCTTCGACGAGAGGTCGAGCTGCCGCGACGTGTCCGGCAGGTACGGGCCGCCGGTACCCTCCCGGCTGTCAGCCACCCGTACCGGGGTGAGCGGCTTGAAACCCGACCCGGAAGCGCCGAACCAACCCTGTAGGTCGGCGATGACGTGCACGGTGCCGCTGCTGCTGTTGCGGAATCGGATCCCCCCGCTCGTCAGCAGCACGGTGACCAGGTTCGGCACCGTCTCCTTGGCGACGTAGTTGACGCTCGACGCGGTTGGCGCAGTGACGCCGTCCGGGTAGACGGTGAGGAAGCCGCTCGCCGTCGGCTGGGTCGCCGTCACGTTCAGCACCACGGCGTCGATGTTGGCCGCTGGCACACCGCCGATGCTCGGAACCGGAAGCAGCACCTCGGAGTTGGGCCCGACCGGCACGGAGGTGCCGACTCCGACCCCGGACCGGGTGTCCAGCAGGCGGGTCGGAGTGACCGGGTTGTACCGGGCGCCGACCACCGTGCAGCTGCCCTTGGGCAGGTCGAAGTCGTTGAGGATCCGGAAGCCGTCCCCGCTCGTGAACACTCGAACGCAGGTTTGGCCGGCCCGGCGCACCGTCTGCTCGTGGACCGGGCTGCTGGCCAGCTCCATGAAACGGGAGTCGGTCGCGCGATAGGCGAAGTTGCCGGCAACCGTCTCCACCGGCCACGCGGAGGTCCAGGGCAGCCGGGTCACGATGTCGTAAGGGCCGCCGCCCACCTTCCGGCTGACGGTGACGTCGTTGCTGCCGGTCCACGGGCTGGCGATCTCGACCGCGCCGCGGTCGCGGTACCCCGAGCCGGTGCCGGTGTTCGGCACCTCCGGCACATCGGCACGGGAGTTGCCGAGCAGGTCGACCGGAGCGGAGCCGGTCGCACCCGCGTCCGCCGAGTCGACCGCCGGCGACGTGCGATCGAGAGCGATCCACGGCCGTTCCGTGCCCTGCTGTGCCTTGAGCTTCGGGTCGGCGGCAATGTCGTGGGCGCCCTGGTCGGTCGCCGCCCGGAACGCCGCAAGGTCCGCGTAAGAAGTGTCTCCCCAGTTGTACAGGGCAGCGCCACTCACCGGGTCGATCAGGTTGTAGTCGGCGACGCTCTGCCCGACCGAACCGGCCGAGAGAGCGATCGCGGTGGCCGCAGCCGGGTCAGCGCACGCGGCGGGGGCGCTGCCGGACACGTCGGCGGTCTGCACGATGTTGTTGCGGATCTCCACTCCCGGCGAGGAGCCGGTCACGGTGATACCGGACGCGCAGCCGGTCACCAGCGTGTTCCCGGTGATCGCCGTGCCGGGGGCATCGGTGACCGTGAGGCCACCCCGGAACTGGTTGCCGCTGACCACGGCACGAGCCACACCGGCACCGATCGCCACCCCGGGCGCACCGGAAGCGCTGAACCAGCCCCGGCTGACGGTCACGTCACTCGACGCCCCGGTGACGCGCACTCCGCTCACGCCGGCCGGCGCACGGACCGTGAGCCCGTCCACGGTCACCCGGGTGGCCCCGTCGATCAGGACCGGCTCGGCGGTGCCGGACGACCGCAGCGAGAAACCCTCGACCCGGACGTCGTGCACCCCGGCGAGCGAGATCGCGTTGCCTCCGGCCGGCGCGCTCAACGTGACGAAGCCGTCCGGACCGTTCGCCGCCCGGAAGGTGATCGGCGCACCGCTGGAGCCCGAGCGGCTGACCACCACCTTCTCCACGTAGGAGCCGATCTGCACGAGGACGGTCTGCCCCGGCTGTGCCACCGCCGCGGCGGCCGAGATCGTGCAGTACGGACGGTCGGCCGTTCCGTCCGCCAAGGCAGGGAACGGACAACTCTTACTGACGTACACCTCGGAGCCGGACGCGGGCACCGCCTGCGCGGGGGCCGGTGCCGCTCCCGCGGGCGTCATCGGCCCGACCAGGCTCACCCCACCAACCACTGGTACGACCACCAGCGACCACAGTCTTCTTCTCACCAACAGCCCCCGCTGAAAATAGATCACCTTGACGCGAGGCAGCCTATACCGACGTATGGCTATGCGTGAGATCGGCGATCAGGTGGCTGCTGCCTGGCCGTGAAGCCAAACCGGTGCCCACCCGCTGCTCGCGGGGGGGCACCGGCTTGCGCGCGTACGTGGGTCAGCGTGCGGCGGCGATGAAGTAACCCGCCTGGTCCACGACCGTATGGGTGTATCCGGAACTGTTGTTGAACAGCACGATGTTGCTGTCTTCACCGACGCCCACGATGGCGTGGTTCGAGGCGGTCTCACCTGCGACGTAGTTGACGTTCGACGCGGTGGGCTGGCCCGATCCGTTCGGGTAGGCGGTGAGCACGCCGGCCTTGGTCGGCGCGGTGACGGTCAGGTTCGCCACCACGGCCGTCGGCTTCGGTGCCGTCTTGTCGAACATCGGGTCGAGGTACGGGACAGGCACGCCTGTCGAAGTGATCGGCGCCTGCGGCCAGCCCTCGCCGGCAGCCCCTCGGGTGTCGTGGATGCGGCGCGGGCCGAACGGCACGAAGACGTCCGTGGCACCGCCGCCGAACCAGCCGGCAAGATCGACAACCACGTGGGTACGACCGGAGCTGACGTTCTGAATGGCCAGCTTCCCGTTGACCACCGGCACCATCACCAGGTTCGGAATGGTCTGCCCGGCGACGAAGTTCAGATTCGACGCCGTCGGCACCGCCGTGCCGTACGGGTGGACGGTGAGCACCCCGTTCGTCGTCGGCCCGGTCACGGTCATGTTGACCACCACTGCCGTCGCCCCGGACGGAATTCGACCGGTCAGGTCCAGCGTCCGACCGGTGTTCGGGGCGAACGCTGAGTTGCCGGCATCGCGGGTGTCCAGCACCCGTGACGGAGCGACCGACCGGAACCCGGAACCACCTGCCGAGTAGTAGCCCTGCAGATCCGCGACGACGTGGACCGTGCCGCTGGCGCTGTTGCGGATGCGCAGGTTGCCGTTGGTCATCGGCACGGTGACCAGGTTCGGCACCGTCTCACCGGGCACGAAGTTGACTGTCGACGCGTCCGGCAGGGTGGTGCCGTCCGGGTAGACCCGCAGGAACCCGGCGGTGGTCGGCGCGGTGGCAGTCACGTTCAGCACGACCGCGCTGAGGTCTGCGGCCGGCACCCCGTTGATCCGGGGCAGCGCCAGCACGACCTCGGTGTTCGCCGGAATCGGCACGGATCCCGGCACTCCGAGCGCACTGCGGGTGTCCAGCACCCGCAGCGGCGCAAGGGCGGTGTAGGTGGCACCGACCACGGTGCAGGTGGTCTTGGGGGCGCCATAGGTGAAGCGGAAGTCAGTGAAGGTCACCTGGTGGGTCTCGCAGGCGCTACCGGCACGCCGGAAGCGGTGCTCCTCCGGCCCGATCTGAACGATCCGGCGGAACGGCTCGTCGCCCCAACTGCGCGACACCTTGCCCAGCGGGCCGTCCGTACGCCAGGCGGTGGTGACGGAGATGCCGACGGTCACGTCCATGGGGCTGCCGCCGACCTTGCGTCGGACCGGCACCTCGGTGACCGTCGTCGGGCCCTGTGCCTCGACCGCACCCCGATCGTGGTAACCCGAGCCGGTGCCGGTGTTGGGGACGTCGGGGTCGTCAGAGTGCGGGTTGTCCAGCAGGTCGGTGCGAGAGACACCCTCGGCGGCGGCATCGGCCGAGTCGATGGCCGGCGAGTTCCGGTCGATCTTGTAGTACGGCCGCTCGTACGCCGGCTCCGCCGACAGCCACGGGGTCGCGGCGATGTCGTGCCGGCCGTGACCGGTGGCGGCGACGAACTCGGGCAGGCTGGTGTACTCGGTGCCACCCCACCGGTAGAGCGGGCCGCCGCTGGCCGGCTCGATCAGGTTGTAGTCCGACACGGTCTGCGCGACGCTGTCCGCCGAGACGGCGATGGCAGTGGCCTCCGCCGGCACCTCGCACGCCACCGCGTCACTGAGCGGGCCGGTGGCGGTCTCCAGGATGTTGTTGCGGATCGACACCCCCGGCGACGTGCCGATGACGTCGATCGCCAACGTGCAGTCGGTCTCCAGGGTGTTGCCGACGATCTTCGTGCCCGGCGCGTCCCGCACCGTGATACCGCTCTGGGTGAAGGTGCTCGCGGTCACCAGCGCACCGCGTACCCCCGGATCCACCGCCAGGCCACTGCCCGGCGTGAATGCGCCACGGCTCATCGTGACGTCCTGGGAGGTGCCGGTGATCCGAACCGCCGCCCGGGCGTCGTACTCGCCGACCACAAGCCGGTCCAGGGTGATCCGGGTGGACGCGTCGACGAGGACGGCCTCGGCGGTGCCCTCACCGGAAGCCTGGAAGCCGTCGAGGACCACGTCGTGGACGCCGCGAAGAGTGAACGCGCTCTCGCTGCCATTGGCGCCGCGTCGCTTACCCACCTTGACCACGGTGGCACTCTGACCCGGGCCGTTCACCGCCCGGAAGGTGATCGGCGCACCCTCGGTCCCCGATCGGCTGATGACCACCGACTCCCGGTATTCGGTGCCGGGATGGACCAGGACGACCTGGCCGGGTTCGGCCACGGCGGCTGCCGCCGAGATGGTGCAGAACGGGGCTACCAGGCTGCCGTCACCGCCCGTCACGCATCTCGTGTTGCTCACGTGCAACTCGACACCGGTTGCGCTCGGCGCGGGCGCCCGCACGACAGTGGCGGATGCGGCCGCCGCCGGGACCACCAGGCCCGCGCCAGCAGCCAGCGGCAGGAGCGCGAGCCCCGCCATGGCAGACCGTCTCATCGATCATCTCCATAATGTGGATCTGCAATAAGGGCGAAAACGGACGGCCCACGCCGCCCAATCAGGACGCGGCGGCGATGAAGTAGCCGGACTGGTCCACGATGACGTGGGACGTACCGCCGCTGTTGTGAAAGAGGTCGATGCCGGCGCCCACGGCGACCACCCCGGCGTTCGACGCGGTCTCAGCGGCGACGAAGTTGACGTTCGAGGAAGTGGGTCGCGATCCACCGCCGGGGTAGAGGGTGAGCAGGCCCGGCGTGGTCGGCGCGGTGACTGTCACGTTCCCCAACAGCGCGGTGGGGGCGGGGCAGGCCGGGTTACAGACCAGAGCACTGCGCATCGGCGCGAACCGGACGGTCTCCCGAGCGGCGAGGGGAGCCGGGGTCCGGCCGGGCAGCCCGGTGCTGTTCCGGGAGTCGACGATCCGCTTCGGCGTCATCGGGACGAACGTCTGGGTGGCGTCCGGGCTGAACCATCCGGCCAGATCCGCAATGACGTGGGTGGTGCCGGAACTGTTGTTGAAGATGCTGACCCGACCGTTCACCACCGGCACGGTGACCAGGTTGGGGATGGTCTGTCCGGCGACGAAATTGAGACTCGACGCGGTGGGCGCCGCCGAGCCGTACGGGTAGACGGTGAGCACACCGCCCGTCTTCGGCGCGGTGACTGTCACGGAGAGCACGGCCGCCGTCGCGGTGGCGGGCAGCCGGCCGGACAGGTCGAGGACTCGGGTGCCCTTGGCGGCGATCGGGGTTCCCACGCCCTCCCGGGTGTCGAGGACCCGGGTCGGCGACGCCGACGCGAAGCCGGATCCCGCCGCGGCATAGAAACCCTGCAGGTCGGCGACCAGATGGACGGTGCCCGAGCTTGCGTTGTAGAACTTCACCGACCCGTTGCGTACCGGCACGGTGACCTGATTCGGCACGGTCTCCCCCGCCACGAAGTTGACGCTGGATGCGTCGCTCCAGTCGCCGCCCGGAAAGACACTTATGAAGCCGGCGGAGGTCGGCTGGGTGACCGTCACGTTGAGCACGACCGCGCTGATGTCCGTGTCCCGGACGCCGCCGATGATGCCGACCGGCAGTTCGATCGTTCCGAAGCCTGCCACCGGCCGCGAGGCGGGCACACCGATCGGTGCCCGGGTGTCCAGCAGTCGGGTCGGGGTGATCGGTACGTAGCGCGCGCCGACCTGGGTGCAGACCCGCTCTTCGCCACCAGCGGGCATCCGGAAGTCGGACACGCTGATCTGGACCTGGACGCAGGCATCGCCGGCTCGCCGCAGCGTGTACTCCATGGTGGCGACGTCGCTCACCCGCCAGAAGTGCTCACCGTCGAGGTGATACGCGTACTGGGCCCGATCCCGCTCGACCGTCCAGGTCTGGTGCCAGCCGGCACGCGCGACGATATCGAGCGGCCCGCCACCCACCTTGCGTTCGACACGTACCGGATCCTCGGTGACCTGCGAGCCACCCTCGACCGCTCCTCGGTCGCGGTAGCCGCTGCCGGTGCCGGTGTTCGGCACACCCGGATCATCAGCGAAGGAGCTGTCGAGCAGGTCGGTGTCCAGGACACCCACGGCGGTGGCGTCGGCGGAGTCCCGGGCCGGCGAACCCCCGAGCGTCAACAGGTAGTCGCGGTGCAGGGCGTTCGTCCACACGAGCTTCGGGTCAGCCGCGAGGTCGTGCGTGGCAAGTCCCGTCGCCGCCACGAACGCGGCTAGGTCCGGATAGTCAGTGCCCGCCCAGTTGTAGGGTGCTCCACCGCTCAACGGTTCGATCAGGTTGTAGTCGGTGCTGGTCCCGGGCACGGACTCGGCGGACACCCGGATGCCGGCCGCGTTCGCTGGGGTGGTGCAGCGCTTGCGCTGACGCGCCGTGACGACGATGTTGTTGTGGATCGCGGCGCCGGGGGAACGCCCGGCCACATCGATGCCACGACGACAGTCGACGTAGACCGTGTTTCCGGTGACGGCCAGGCCGACGGCGTCGGTAGCGACGAGGCCGGAGTTGTCGAGCACGTTCGCGGTGATGGTCGTACCGGTCACGCCGGGCTCGACGGTCACCGACGGTCCCTGTGCGGCCCGGATGACGCTCCGACTGAACATCACCTCATTCGACTGGCCGCTGATCCGCACACCGGTGAGGCCGCCGAGCCCGTTGTGGATGGTGAGCTTGTCGAGGCGGACCCGGCGGGAGTCCCGCACCGTCACGGCGTCGGCGAGATTCGCCCCGAACACGACCAGACCCTCCACCGTCACGTCGTGCACGTTGGTGAGGTCGAGGACGGCGCCGGTCCCGACCGTCGTGTCGAAGTTGCCGACCCGGGCCATCTGCCACTTGACGTTGACTGCCCGGAAGGTGATCGGCGCACCCTCGGTGCCGGATCGGGTGAACCGGACCGTCTCCAGGTACTCCCCCGGATGGATCAGCACCGTCTGACCCGGGCCGGCCACCGCCGCTGCCGCCGAGATGGTGCAGAACGGCCGCTGCTCGGTGCCGTCACCGCTGCTGAGGCACCATTGCTCGCTGACGTGCAGCTCACCGCCGGCCGCCGCGACGGTCACCGGCGCGGCCGCGACGGGTGCGGCCACGGCCGGCGCCGCGGGCCCCACCAGCGCCGCGCCGCCAAGCAGTGGTACGAGCGTGAACCTCGCCCAACGTCGGACGGTCATGACTTGCCCCCGTAAGAGAAATGATCGAACTCAGCGTGATTGCCAAGCGGCTTCCGTGGCACAGCGGCCACACCCCGACGAGGAGTGTGGCCGCCGTGGGCGAACGGGTCAGTACAGCGGCTTGATGAAGACGCCAGACTGATCCACGATGGCGTGCGTGGTGCCTGAGCTGTTGTTGTAGAGCGCGGTGCCGCGACCCGTCCCGACGATGGCGAGGTTGGAAGCGGTCTCCCCGGCGGCGAAGTTGACGTTCGACGCCGACGGTCGGGCCTCGTCTGCCGGGTGGGCGGTCAGCACGCCGGCCGTGGTCGGAGCAGTGACGGTCAGGTTCGCCACCATCGCCGCCACGAACGGGCAGGAGCAGTTCCCGCCGGCCGCGAAGTCGCTATAGACCGTGATCGACTCGCGCGGATTGAGTGGATGGTTTCCGCGGTTCGGGTCAGCGCGGGTGTCGGCGATCCGAACCGGGGAGTTCGGCACGTACGTCAACTGACCGGCCGGCCCGAAGTAACCGGCCACGTCCGCGACGACGTGCGTGCTACCGGAACTCTGGTTGTGGATGCTCACCTTGCCGGCAACCACCGGAGTGGTCACCAGGTTCGGAATGGTCTGACCGGTGACGAAGTTCAGGTTCGAGGCGGCGGGCAGCGCCGCACCGGCGGGAAAGACCTTCAGGACGCCGCTCGTCGTCGGCCCGGTCACCGTGACGTTGAGGACGACGGCGGTGGCATTCGCTGGGATCCTCCCGACAAGGTCCAACTGCCGGGTGGTGTTCGGCGGGAACGCACCGCCGGAGGTACGGGTGTCGAGCGCACGCTGCGGGGCGAGGGCGGTGAACCCCTGGCCCTCTGCGCTGTACTGGCCCTGAAGATCGGCGATCACGTGCACGGTGCCGCCGCTACTGTTCCGGATCCGGATCTTCCCGTTCTCCACCGGGACGGTGACCAGGTTCGGCACCGTCTCCCTGGCCACGAAGTTGACGTTCGACGCGCTCGGCGTCCCCGTACCGTCCGGATAGACGGTCAGGAAGCCCGACGTCGTCGGCTCGGTCACCGTCACGTTCAACACCACAGCACTGATCCGCGCCACCGGCACGCCACCGATGCTGCTGAGCGGCAGCACCACCTCGGAGTTCGCGGGAATCGGGGTGGTCGTTCCCACTCCGATCGCGCTACGGGTGTCGAGCAGCCGGGTCGGTGACACAGGTGTGTAGTGCGCCCCGAGAACCGTGCAGAGGGTGCTGTAGGAGCCGGGCGCTTCACGGTTACCGGTGAAGTTCGAGCGGACGTAGGCGCAGGCCCGGCCCGCGCGGCGGAACCGGTGAGTCTCCTCCGGCGACTGGCTCACCCGGTAGAACTTCGAGTCGCTGAACTTGTAGGTGAAGGTCCCCACCGGGCCGTCGTACTGCCACGTCGAATGGTTCGTGCTCCGAGCGGTCCCGTCCAGTGGCCCGCCGCCGACGGACTGGCGGAATGGCTCCGTGTACCAGTTGAAGCCGAGGATCCGCTCGACCGCACCCCGGTCGTGGTAGCCATTGCCGGTGCCGGTGTTGGTCACCGCTGGGTCGTCGGCGTGCGAATTGCCCAACATGTCGGTCGCGGGCAGGCCCCGTGCCGTCGCGTTGGCCGAGTCGACCGCCGGTGAGCCCGCCTTCAGGGGGAAGAAACTCCGCATTCCGCCGCTCTGGGTATCCAGCAACGGATCAGCGGCGATGTCGTGCCCGCCCTGCCCGGTGGCGGATCGAAACGCATCCAAGGTGGGGTGCGTGGTGCCAGCCCAGACATACGGGGCAGTGCCCACCGTCGGATCGATCAGGTTGTAGTCGGCCACGGCCGGCAACGAAGCCGCCGAGACCGAAATCGCACCGTCGGCGTATGACCCCCTACACAGGGCCACCTGCCTACTCAATGGCTTGACGATGTTGTTCTCGATGGTCACGTTGGGCGAGGTGCCGGTGATGTCGATCCCCGGGCCGCACGCCGCGGTTACCGTGTTGTTGGTGACCGTGGTGCCGGGCGCGTCGGTGACGCCGATCCGCCCGGCCGCGACCTGATTGGCAATGACCGTTGTGCCGGTCGCGGCCCCTTCGACAGCCAAAGCGACGCTACCGGTGTCATTGAGGTTGATCAGCCAGTTTCGGCTGATCGTCACGTCGTGGGAAGCACCGCTGACCCGTACCGCTGCCGGCACCTTTGTCTGTTGCACGGCGACACCGTTCAGCGTGACCCGGGACGAGCCATCGATCACCACGGCAGGCGAGGCGCTGATACTTTGCCCGTACAACACGAAGCCGTCCACCACCACGTCGTGGACCTGGTTGAGAGACAGAATCGTGCCGGTAACGTCCGACCCGACGGTCCGACCTACGTGGACCCAGCCGTCGAAGGCGTTCACCGCGCGGAACACGATGGGTGCGGTCGCCGTGCCTGACCGGGTGAAGGTGACCGTCTCCGGATAGTTGCCGGGCTGCACCAGCACCGTCTGGCCGGGCTGCGCCACCGCCGCCGCCGCCGAGATCGTGCAGTACGGCGCCGCTTCGCTGCCATCGGCGCCCGGCGTGCAGTCCTGGCCGCTCACGTACAGCTCGTTCGCCAGGCTGGCCGTTGCTCTCGCGACCGGCGCGGGGGCCGCCGCCACCGCCGGCATCGCCGGCCCCACCAGGCCCACACCACCAAGCAGCGGTACGACCGCAAGCCGCGCCGCCATACGTCTGTCCATCACACACCCCCGTGCGAGTCGATCATGCGGAGGGAGAATAGCGCGATGCCGAACGATGTGATCAGCTCCGATCGGTCGGCACCCTCGCCCGTTCGGCCGCAACGTGTCAGTCGTGCCGCTCGGTGCGCTCGATCTCGGTGAACGCCGCGCTCAGGTAGCCGTCGAGCGGTCGGCCCGTCACCGCCAGCAGGTCGGCCACGAGCAGTGGGGCGTGCCGGGCGAGCGCTGCCGGGTCGGGTGGCGAGTCGTCCTCGCCGGGGTCGTACACGCCGAGCGCCCCGGCCAGCAGGACCAGCACGACGTGCGGGTCGACGTCCGGTCGCCAGGGGGCCGCCGCCCGGACGCACCGCTCCAGCACCTGCCGCACGTCGTCGCCGTCCAGCCCGTCCGGATGGGTCGCCTCCAGCAGCAGCCGCACCACTGCGCCGAGCACCAGGCCAGATCGCTCGTCCGCGGCGAGCCCATCGACCGCCTCGTCGTACACCTCACCGTCGCGCGTCTGGGCGGCGGCGACAGCTGCGGTAGCGGTCACCGCGATGGCGCGGGCGGTAGCGGGCAGATGTCGCCAGGTGCCGGTCATCGGGAGAGCATCGCAGACCCGGCGGACACCAACGGCGAACGAACGCGCCGCGTCCATCCTCGTGGGATTGGTCACCCGAGCACCCCGGCGAAGGCGTGGCTCGGTCAATACCGTTCGCGCGATGTCGCAGCTGGCGAACAGAATGTCGGTCATGTTGCGTCGCGCCCTCCCCCGCCGTTCGGAAGCTCGCCGGCTCCTCGTCGGCACCGTGCTGTCGGCGATCGGGCGCGGCCTCACCCTGCCGTTCCTCTTCATCTACCTGACCGACGTACGCGGTCTCACCGACACCCGGGCCGGGCTGGTGATCGGCTGGTACGGCGTGGTCACCCTGGCCCTGTCGCCGCTGGGCGGGACTCTGATCGACCGATTCGGGGCCCGCCGGGTGGTGCTGCCGTGCCTGCTGATCGAGGCGGTGGGCACCGGCTCGCTGGCCCTGGTTGATTCGAGCGCCTCCGCGTTCGCGGTGATGACGGTGATCGCGGTTGGCAGCTCGGCGATCTGGTCCGGGCAGAACACCATCCTCGCCTCGCTGACCGACGACGATGAGCGGCAACGCGTCTTCGGGCTGAACTTCGCGCTGCTCAACCTCGGCATCGGGATCGGTGGCATGACCTCCGGCGCGATCATCGACACCGCCCGGCCCGGCACCTTCCAGGCGATCTACCTGCTGGACGCGGTCACCTACCTGATGCCGGCCCTGATCCTGCTCACCCTGCCCGGCGTGGGTCACCGACTCGGCAACCGTCGGGGCGTCGACGAGCCATCGGCCGGCGGCTACCTGACCGTGCTCCGGGACCGCCCGTTCCGGCGGCTGGTGATCTTCGGGTTGATCCTCACCACCTGCGGCTACGCACAGGTCGAGGTGGGTTTCGCCGCGTACGCCGTACGGGTCGCCGAGGTGAGCCCACGGGTGGTGGCCTGGGCGCTGGCGGCGAATACCGTGATGATCGTGCTGGCTCAACTCCTGGTCATCCGCCGGATCGAGGGCCGCAGCCGCACCGCCGCGCTGGCCCTCGTCGGGGCGGTGTTCGCCACCGCATGGCTGGTCCTCGGCGCCGCCAACCTGGTCAGCACCCAGGGTGCCGTCCTGGCCGCGCTGTGCGTGGTGGCCTGCTCGGCGATCTTCGGCTTCGGCGAGACGTTGCTGTCGCCGGTGATGCCCGCGCTGACCAACGCGCTGGCCACCGACGAGCTACGCGGCCGGTACAACGCGATGAGTTCGATGATCTTCGGGATCAGCGGTGTGATCGGCCCGGTCACCGCCGGCCCGCTCATCGGCGCCGCTGACGGCAAGGTCTGGGTGGCGACCGTGGTCGGCGGCTGCCTGGTCGCCTCGCTGGTCGCGCTCTCCCTGCGCCGGTTGCTCAACGCAGAGCAGGACGGCCGTCCGACGACCTCCCCGGCGATCCCCGCCCCCGCCTCCGCCTGACCCCGCCCCCCGACTCACCCCGCACCCCGCACCCCGCGCCGGGCGGTAGTGCCTGGGACGGGTCGGGCCCCGGAGCTGATGCTCCGGGGCCCGGCGTCGCGGGGGTCGACCGTCAGGCGGCGGGGACCTCGACGGTGGTGCGGATTCGGTCCAGCGTCGGTGCGGAGACCGGCGACTGGGCGGTCAGGTAGTCCACGAAGGCGTCCAGGTCGATCTGGCCGGTGACCAGGTTCGTTCCACCGGTGAGGGCGCTGAAGCCGTCACCGCCGCCGGCCAGGAAGTTGTTCACCGTCACCCGGTAGGTGGCGGCGGTGTCGACGGTGGTGCCGCCGAGGGTGAGGCTGCCTCGGACCACGCGGGTGCCGGCGCACGGGTCGGCGACCGTGCCGGTGGTGCCGTTGGGGTCGACCACGTAGCCCACCGTGGCCGACGGGTACAGCGTCCGGTTGGTGACGAACTGCTGTTCCAGGACGCAGTAGAGCTGCGCGCCGGTCAGGTCCAGTGTCACCAGGTTGTTGGCGAACGGCTGCACCGTGAACGCCTCTTCGTAGGTGACCGGGCCGGCGTCGAGGTCGGCTCGAACCCCGCCGGGGTTCATGAAGGCGGCGACTGCGCCCTGCTCGTTGTCGGTGGCGGCGAGCTGCGCGTCGGCGATCAGGTTGCCCAGTGGCGATTCACCCAGACTCGTACCGAAGAGGGTTTCCTGGCTCCGGGTGATCACCTGGCTGGTCACGCCGACCTGGCGTCCGGCGACCGGGCCGAGCACCGTCTTGTACCGGTTGATCAGCGCGGTCTGCCTCGGGTCCTTGGCGACGTCCCGGGTGACCACGACGTTGTTCGCGGCGGCGGAGATCACGTCCCCGCTGCGGCGATCGATCTTGAGGTCGATGTCGGTGACGAGGCGACCGAACGAGCTGGCGCTGGTGACCAGCTTGCCGTTGATGTCGCAGTTGTACGCCTGGTGGGTGTGCCCGCTGACCACCACGTCGATCGACGGGTCCATCCGGTTGGTGATGTCGACGATGGGCCCGGTCATGCCGACGCAGTCGTTGATCCCACCGGTCGCCGCCTGGGTGCCACCCTCGTGCAGCAGGACGACGATCGCCTGTACGCCCTTGCGGCGCAGCTCACGGGCGTACCGGTTGGCGGTGTCCGCCTCGTCGGCGAAGCTGAGGCCGGCGATGCCCTGCTGGCTGACGATCTGCGGGGTGCCCTCCAGGGTCATCCCGATGAAGCCGACCTTGACGCCCTGCACCTTGTGGATCGCGTACGGCGCCAGCAGCGGCTTGCCGGTCGCGGTCTTGAAGGCGTTCGCGGACAGGTACTTGAAGCCGGCGCCCCGATAGGGGGTGCCGTCGGCGCAGCCGTCCACCGGGTGGCAGCCGCCGTTCTGGATGCGCAGCAGCTCGGCTGCACCTTCGTCGAACTCGTGGTTGCCGACGCTGGCGTAGTCCAGCCCGGCCATGCTCAGCGCCTCGATGGTCGGCTCGTCGTGGAACGCCGCGGAGAGCAGCGGGGACGCGCCGATCAGGTCACCGGCGGCGACCGTGATGGTGTTCTTCTTCTTGGCGGCGGCGCGCAGCTCGGCCAGGTGGGTGGCCAGGTACTCGACGCCGCCGGCGGTCTGCCCGGCGATGGTGCCGCTGGACCCGCTCGGTGGTTCGAGGTTGCCGTGGAAGTCGTTGAGGGCCAGCAGGGTGACGTCGACCGGCTTCGGCCGTGCGTCGGCTTGCTCAGGGCTGGTGGCGACCGCGCCGAGGGCGGCCACCGCGAGCGCGGTCAGGCCGACAGCGGCCCGACGCATCCCGGGTATGAACATGGATCTCCTCGTGAGAATCGGCGCGTACGGTGCCCGGCCGGTGGGTCGACCGGGCCCCCGACCGACGCCGTCGGAAGGGTCACGGTTAGCGGCGGTCGTGGATGGCCGCCTGCCCCGACAGCCTCTCATCCGGACGCCGACCCGGCGACTCCGGCAGCGCAGCAGAGCTGCGCATACGCCCAGTCCGAAATCGATCACCGTTTACCGCGCATTGCCGGACAGTGTCGGACCCAGGGTCTAGAAAGGACAGGACAGCAATCATGGAAAGGGGGCGGCATCGTGAGCGGAACGACACCGACGGTGGAGCAGGTGCGATCGGCGGATGGCACGCCCATCGCGTTCGAACGGTCCGGTGCCGGGCCGACGATCATCCTGGTCGGTGGCGCGTTCAGCGATCGCAACACGACCCGCGCACTGGGGGCGGCGTTGGCACCGGATTTCACCGTCTTCGGCTATGACCGTCGAGGTCGGGGCCAAAGCGGCGACACCGCACCGTACGAGATTGGCCGCGAGATCGACGACCTGGCCGCCCTGATCGCGGCGGCAGGTGGTTCCTCCGCTGTCTACGGGATCTCCTCGGGTGCGGTCCTGGCCGCCCTCGCCACCGCGCAGGGCCTCCCGGTGACCGGGCTGGTCCTCTTCGAGCCACCGTTTCAGGTCGGCCCGCACGTTGGCGTCCGTAAAGACATCACCGCGCAACTCATCGAGCTGATCGCCGCCGACGACCGGGGCGGCGCGGTGGAGACGTTCCTCAGTGACTCGGTGGGGCTGCCGGCCGAGGCGGTCGCCGGGATGAAGGCGCAACCGATGTGGGGCTCACTGACCGCGATCGCGCACACCCTGCCGTACGACTCGATCGTCACCGCCGGCGGGCGGTTCCCTGCCGACCGGCTGGCGGCCATCACCGCGCCGACCCTCGCGGTGGACAGCACGGGCAGTCCACAGTGGCTGCGGGACGCGAGCCGGGCCGCTGCCGAGGCGGTCCCGGGTGGCCGGTCCATCAGCCTCGACGGTGATTACCACGACGTGCCGCCGACGACGTTGGCCCCGGCGCTTCGCGAGTTCCTGCTCAACTGACGGCTAGCGCCTCGGTGACCAGGGCGGCAACCGCGTCCGGAGGCCAACTATCGGCCACGCCGGGCCGGACCGCCAGATAGTTGGCGATCCGCTCCGCCGGCCAGCCGTGCGACTCGCGTAGCCCTCGGGCGATCATGGCGAGGTAGATCGGCGCGGGTGGCCGGCATCGTGCGGCTGACGCCCCCTCGGGTGCGGTGAAGGTGAGCAGCGGAACGCCGTCACGGCTGCCGGGGCAGACAAGCGTCTCGTATCGTCCCGGGCCGAGCGTCGCTCGCCCGTCGGCGACTGCGGCGTCGATGGCCGCGCCGGTCGCCGGGATCAGGTCGGCGGTGTCAGCCGTCGGGCGGTACATCTCCTGGGCCGCGATGTCGGTGAACTGCTCCAGGGTCACCAGGTAGGCGCGGGCAGCCGTCTCACCCGGCAGATCCGGGTCGTAGAAGGCCATGCCGCCGGTCCAGGCACCGGACTCGCCGGCGAAGTAGATGCCGCCGGGCAGCGACACCGGCTCGGACCGGCTCGGTGGGCGCCGGTCGCGGCAGCCTGGGTACGTCCGCTTTCCGCCGGGTGGGCAGCCGCCACCGATATACCAGGCCAGCCGGGCGGCGTGCAGGTTCGAGCCGTACGCGACGTACCAGACCAGCACGGCGACGCCTTCAGAAGCCGCAGGTCTGCCCAGCGGAGTGACTCACCTGCACGGTGTGGGTCACGCAGCCGCCGGCCTCGACCGAGTGCAGCAGGAAGGCAGTGGGCTCGTTGACCCAACCGATCTGCTCGTCGGCGCTCATGGTGAGCGTGCTCTGCTTCCAGGTGCTGGGGGCCACGGTGAGCACCGTGCCCGCGTACGCCGTGGTGACCGGGCGGTGCAGGTGCCCGGCGGCGACCCGGACGACGTGCCGGTGCCGGCCGATGACCTCGGCGAGCGCGGCACCGTCGGCGAGCCGGACGGTGTCCGCCACCGGGATGCCGACCGCGACCGGCGGGTGGTGCAGGAAGATCACCGCCGGCACCTCGGGCCGCCCGGCCAGCACCCCGTCGAGCCAGCCGAGCTGCTCCTCGCCGAGTTGCCCGCTGTCGCTGCCGGGGACGAGCGAGTCGAGCACCACGACCGACGCCGCCTCGTGGTCGACGTGGTAGTAGGCCGAGAAGCCGCCCCCGAGCCACGGCGTGCCCCCGAACGCGTCGAGCAGCGACTCCCGGTCGTCATGGTTGCCGGTGGCCAGGTGCACCGGCAGCGGGAACCGGCCGATCACCTCGCGCAGCGCCGCGTACTCGTCGGGCTGCCCGTGGTCGGCCAGGTCGCCGGTGATCACCACGCAGTCCGGTCGGGGCCGCAACGCGAGCACCCGGCCGAGCGCACGGTGCAGCCCGGCGGCCGGTTCGGCGGCGAGCAGGCCGGTGGTCAGGTGGGGGTCACTGAGCTGGGCGATGAGCATGGGCTCGCCTCCTCGGCGCCGGGATGCTCCACGCTATCGCCGGGCACGGCATCCCGTGGGGCACGCCGCCCACAGGCTGCGTCCACAGCCTGTGGATAGCACGTGTGTACGAAGCCGCGCCGGTCCCCGCCGCCGTGAGTACGCTTGATCGCGCGGCTCGGCGCCGGCCGGGCTCCTCCCCTACCTGGAACGACGTGCGAGTGGATCATCAGCGAGTCATCCGTGACGTCACCGTCCGCCTGCCGATGGCGTCGAGCACGCCAGAGGCGTGTCGGTGGACGGTCACCGCGCTGTCCCGCCACACCCCGGCGACCATCTCCGTGCTGCTCGCGGTCCACGACCGCCTGCGCTGTGTCGCGGCGACCGGGGCCTGGCAGGTCTTCGCCACCGTGCCAGCGCGGACCGGCATCGTCGGTCGGGTGTACGCCACCGGCGCCCCCGCCGTCGTCCCGGATGTCACCGTCGACCCGGACTACCTACCGGTACGCCCGGACGTGACCACCGAGCTGTGCGTACCGGTGCTGGACCCGGCAGGCACGACGATCGGCGTACTCGACCTGCAGTGGAGTGAGCCGACCGACCTGGAGCCGTGGCGGGAGACCGCGCAGCGGCTGGCCGACCAGCTCGGCTCACGGATCGCCGCCCTCGGCGGCCCACCGGCGGAGAGCCGCAGCGAGAAGCTGCTCCGGCACGCCGCCGCACTCTCCTGTGCCCCGAGCGAGGGGGAGGTGATGGGGGTGGCGGCCCGCGCTGCCCGGGAGGTCTCCACCCTCTCCACAGCGATCCTGCTGATCGGCGGCCAGCTCGGCCCGTCCCCGTCGGTGGCGAACGACCTGGAGACCCGAATCCGCGCCGAGCTGACCACGGCGGGTCCGGCCGCCCTGAACCGGATGGTCGACCGGGCACACCGGTACGGCGCCGGGTACACGCTGGGCGAGTCCGGGCATCCCCCGACCGAGGACTACCGTCCGCTGACGCGGGCGGGGGTACGCACGCTTGTCGCCGTACCGGTCGGGCCGACGGACGCCGGCGGCGTGTTGCTGGTCGCCGACGAACGCGCACTGCGTCCGGACCCGACCACGGTCAGCCTGATGGAGTTGCTCGCCGGGCAGGCCTGGACGAGCGTGGAACGACTGCGCACCCTGGCCCGGCTGCGGGAGCAGGCCAGCTCCGACCCGCTGACCGGGTTGCGGCACACCGGCCCGTTCGGGCGGCGGATCGCGACGGCCACCCCCGGCCGTACGGCCCTGCTGGCGATCGACGTGGACGGCTTCAAGACCGTCAACGACACGTACGGCCACCAGGCCGGCGACCGGGTGCTGGTCGGGTTGGCGCGGGCCCTGGAGGCAGCGCTGCGGCACGGCGACGAGTTGTACCGGATCGGCGGCGACGAGTTCGTCGCGGTGATCGAGGTGAGCCGTCCGGAGGAGGCGGTCCGGATCGCGGAACGGCTGACCGAGGCGGCCCGACGCATCGGCCGCACGATCAGCGTGGGCGTGGCACTCCCCCGCCCCGGCGAAACCCCCGACCGCACCCTGAAAAGAGCCGATCAAGCCCTCTACGCAGTAAAACGCCAAGGCCGAGACGGCGTCCTGCTATCCGCCGCCTAACGGAAGCGGTCAGGGGTTACGGAGTTCTTTGGCCAGGAGTTCGGCGATCTGGGCGGTGTTGAGGGCTGCGCCCTTGCGGAGGTTGTCGCCGGTGACGAAGAAGTCCAGAGCACGGGGGTCATCTAGGGCACGGCGGATCCGGCCGACCCAGGACGGGTCGGTGCCGACGGCGTCGATCGGCATCGGGAACTCCCCGGCCGCGGGGTCGTCGACCAGGATCACCCCGGGCGCGTTGCGCAGCGCCTCACGGGCGCCCTCGGCGTCGACCTCGCTGGCGAAGACCGCGTGCACGGCCACCGAGTGGGCGGTGACCACCGGCACCCGGACGCAGGTGGCGGAGACCTTGAGGTCGGGGAGGCCGAGGATCTTCCGCGACTCGTTGCGGATCTTCATCTCTTCCGAGGACCAGCCGCTGTCTGCCGGGGAGCCGGCCCAGGGCACCACGTTGAGCGCCATCGGCGCCGGGAACGGGCCCAGGTCGTCACCGACCGCCTGGCGTACGTCGCCGGTGCGCGAGCCGAGCGCCCGATCGCCGGCGACCTTGCTGAGCTGGTCGTGCAGGATGTCGACGCCGGACTGGCCAGCCCCGGAGACCGCCTGGTAGGAGGCGAGCACCAGCTCCCGTAGGCCGTACTCGCGGTGCAGCGGCGCGACGGCGACGATCATCGCGAGGGTGGTGCAGTTGGCGTTGGCGATGATGCCCCGGGGCCGGTTACGCACCTGCTCGGGGTTGATCTCCGGAACGACCAGCGGAACGTCGCGGTCCATCCGGAAGGCGCCAGAGTTGTCGACCGCGATCGCCCCTCGGGAGACGGCGATCGGCGCCCACTCGGCGGAGACCTCGTCGGGCACGTCGAACATGGCCACGTCGACCCCGTCGAACGCCTCGGGGGTCAGCGCCTGGACGACAATCTCCTCGCCCCGGCAGCGCACCCGCCGCCCGACGGAGCGCTCGGAGGCGAGCAGCCGGATCTCACCCCAGACGTTGCGTCGCCCGGTGAGCAGCTCGCACATCACGGTGCCGACGGCACCTGTCGCTCCGACCACGGCGAGGGTGGGCAGCGCCGTCATCGGCGCTACCTACCCGTCCCCGCGTAGACCACGGCTTCGGTGTCGCCGCCCAGCTCGAACGCGTCGTGGATGGCGCGGACGGCGGCGTCGAGGTCGGTGTCCCGGCAGACCACGGAGACCCGGATCTCGGAGGTGGAGATCATCTCGATGTTGACCCCGGCCGCGCCGAGCGCGGCGAAGAAGCCGGCCGCGACACCGGGATGCGAGCGCATGCCGGCGCCGATCAGCGAGACCTTGCCGACGTGGTCGTCGTAGAGCAGGCCCTTGAACTTGACCGGCTCCTGGATCTTGCTGAGCGCCGCCATCGCGGTGGGGCCGTCAGCCTTGGGCAGGGTGAACGAGATGTCCGTCCGACCGGTGCCCTCGGTGGAGACGTTCTGCACGATCATGTCGATGTTGATCTCGGCACCGGCGACGGTGTCGAAGATCCGCGCGGCGGCACCCGGCTCGTCGGGCACCCCGACGATCGTGATCTTGGCTTCGCTGCGGTCGTGCGCGACTCCGGTGATCAGTGCCTGCTCCACGGAAAGGTCCTCCATCGATCCGGTGACCATCGTGCCGGTGTTGGTCGAGTATGACGAACGGACGTGGATCGGCAACCCCGCCCGTCGGGCGTACTCCACGCTACGCAGGTGCAGCACCTTCGCGCCGCACGCGGCCAGCTCCAGCATCTCCTCGTAGGTGATGTGCTGGATGTGCCGGGCGTTGGGCACGATCCGCGGGTCGGCGGTGAAGATGCCGTCCACGTCGGTGTAGATCTCGCAGACGTCGGCGTGCAGGGCTGCGGCGAGCGCCACGGCGGTGGTGTCCGAGCCACCCCGGCCCAGCGTGGTGACGTCCTTGGTGTCCTGCGAGACACCCTGGAAGCCGGCCACGATGACTACCGACCCCTCGTCGAGCGCGCCTTTGAGCCGCCCGGGGGTGACGTCGATGATCCGGGCACGGCCGTGCACCGAGGTGGTGATCACGCCGGCCTGCGAACCGGTGAACGAGCGGGCTTCGTACCCCAGGTTGTGGATGGCCATGGCCAGCAGGGCCATGGAGATCCGCTCCCCGGCGGTGAGCAGCATGTCCAGCTCGCGGCCGGGCGGCAGCGGGCTGACCTGGTTGGCCAGGTCGAGCAGCTCATCGGTGGTGTCCCCCATCGCGGAGACCACCACCACCACGTCGTCGCCGGCCTTGCGGGCGGCGACGATGCGCTCGGCCACCCGCTTGATCCGCTCGGCGTTGGCGACGGAGGACCCGCCGTACTTCTGCACCACGAGTGCCACGACGGTGCACTCCCTCCCAGCGACCCTGAGCGTGCCGACGCCGCCGGAACCGGGGCCGGCGGCGCGTGTCAGACCCCTCGAGGGTATCCGGCAGGTAACGACGCCGGGTCAGGTGATCCCACCATCCGGCCCGCGCGGGGCCGGCCAGGCCGGTCCCACCAGGTCGGGCGGTACGCGAGGACGACCCGCCCGACACGCCGAGACGAGCCCGGTACGCGTCGGCCCCCACCGGCCGCCCGCACCCACCAGAATGGGCCGGTGCCCGTCCTCAACCGCTCGGCCGGCCGCGTGCTCGGGCCGCTCGTCCTCGCCCTGCCGGCGCTCCTGGCCGCCTGCACCAGTGAGCAGCCTCCACCTCCACCGCCCGCCGATCCGGGGCCGGTCGAGGTGGACGCCGCACGGGATGAGCTGGCCGCGCTGGCCGCGGCTGCTCAGGACCGTCACCTGGTGGCCCAGTACGTGTACCGCCAGGAGGGCGAACCCGATCGCACAATCGTGTTCACCAGCGCGAACGACGGCAGCTGGCGGGCCGACGTGCCGGGGGGCGCGTTGGGTGGCACCGTCGATGTCTCGATGGCCAACACGGCTGACGGGCTGTTCCAGTGCGCCCTGCCGTCGGCCGGTCATACCGAGTCGGCGAGCTGCGTGCGCCTGGGTGATCGCGACGACGCGATCCCACGTCGTTCGGACCCTCGGGTCCAGCACCCGCTCACCGACTGGCTGGACGTGCTCACCGACCGGCGCGCGCCCTTGGCGGTCGCCCCGGCCAGCGCGCCTGAGGGGCTCACCGGCACCTGCTACTCGGTGGACTCCACCTCGGCGTCGCTCAACGCCCCGCTGGACGTGGGCATCTACTGCTACGACCAGGACGGCACGCCGACCGGTGTCCGGACCGGGGCCGGGACGCTACGGCTGGCCGCCCCACCCGGTCCGGCCCCGGCCACCGTGCAGCTGGCCGGCCCGGTGGTGGTCGACCGGGAGCCGCTCGACACGGCGGCGCCACCGACCCCGGACTCGTCGGAGAGCCCGAGCGCGGGAACGTCCTGATCTTCGTCCGGTTACGGGTGCCTTTGACCACATTTGGCACACCCGACCTGAGCGGCGAATCGCCCATACAGGACGATCCGTCATATGGCCGACCTCACCCCGCTGCTCGCCTACCGCTGGAGTCCGCTGGCGTTCCACCCCACCGAGGAACTGAGCGCGGCCGACGCGTCCTCCCTGCTGGAGGCGGCCCGCTGGGCGCCCTCCCTGGGTAACCGCCAGCCCTGGCGGTTCACCCTCGGTTACCGCGACGACGAGACGTGGAAGCGGATCCTGGTCAACCTGCCCGAGCGCGACCAACGCTGGGCACACCGGGCCGCCGCGCTGCTGCTCGCCGGGCACGTCGAACCGGAGGCCGCACCAGCCGACGGGATCGCGTACGACCTGGGCCAGGCGGTTGCCCATCTCACCGTGCAGGCCACCGCGCTCGGGCTGCACGTGCGGCAGGTGCTGACCGTGGATCGCGCCGGACTCGCCGCCGACCTGCACCTACCCGCCGACGTGCGGCCGTACGCGGTGCTCGTCGTCGGGCAACTCGGCGACCCGCTCAGCCTCCCGGCGGACCTCGTCGCCGAGGAGACCGGCCTACGCCGTCGCCGGCCGCTGGCCGACCTCCTGCTCGGCTGAACACACCGCACGCCACGGGTGCAGCAACCCCGGAACCGGACCATGACGTCGGTCCCATAGTCCGGACGGACCTTCCCACTCAGAGATCCATCACGTAGGGTTACCTGGTCATGTGGCAGGCGCTTCTTCTCCTTAGCCGCCGCGACGAGGCCTAACCGGCCGGCACCTCGTCGCGGAGTTGCATCGCGCCGTCCAGCACATCCGAGTTTCCTCTCGGCACCGCCGCGCACCGCTGCCCGGCGCCTCGCCGACACCTTCCGATCTGCTGACGCCACATGTTCCAGGGAGCACTTCGCCATGGCTCAACCTGTCACCGACGCTGAGACCGATCCCATCGCCCGGCAACGCCCGAGCCGGATGCCGTACCACCGCTACCAGCCGTACCAGGAGCAGTTCCGGGTCGACCTGCCGGACCGCACCTGGCCCACCCGCACCGTCGACGCCGCCCCCCGCTGGTGCGCGGTCGATCTCCGCGACGGCAACCAGGCACTGATCGACCCGATGTCGCCGGAACGCAAGCGCCGGATGTTCCAGCTGCTGGTCCAGATGGGCTACAAGGAGATCGAGGTCGGCTTCCCGTCGGCCAGCCAGACCGACTTCGACTTCGTCCGGCAGCTCATCGAAGACGACATGATCCCGGACGACGTCACCATCCAGGTGCTCACGCAGTGCCGGGAGCACCTGATCGACCGGACGTTCGAGTCGCTGCGCGGCGCGAAGCGGGCCATCGTGCACTTCTACAACTCGACCTCGACGCTCCAGCGGCGGGTGGTCTTCGGCCTGGACCGCGACGGCATCGCCGACATCGCCACCACGGGTGCGCGGCTCTGCCAGAAGTACGCGGAGATCCACACCCCGGACACCGAGATCTTCTACGAGTACTCGCCGGAGTCGTACACGGGCACCGAGCTGGAGTACGCGCTGGAGGTCTGCTCGCGGGTGATCGACGTGATCGACCCGACCCCGGACCGGCCGCTGATCATCAACCTGCCGGCCACCGTCGAGATGGCCACCCCGAACGTGTACGCCGACTCGATCGAGTGGATGCACCGACACCTGCCGCGCCGCGACAGCGTGGTGCTGAGCCTGCACCCGCACAACGACCGGGGCACCGGCGTGGCCGCCGCCGAGCTGGGTCTGCTGGCCGGTGCGGACCGCATCGAGGGCTGCCTGTTCGGCAACGGTGAGCGCACCGGCAACGTCGACCTGGTGACCCTGGGGCTCAACATCTTCTCCCAGGGCATCGACCCGATGATCGACTTCTCGAACATCGACGAGGTCCGGCGGGCCGTCGAGTACTGCAACCAGCTGCCGGTGCACGAGCGCCACCCGTACGCGGGTGACCTGGTCTACACCGCCTTCTCCGGCTCCCACCAGGACGCCATCAAGAAGGGCTTCGACGCCCTCGCCGCCGACGCGAAGGCGGCCGGCGTCCCGATGGACGAGCACACCTGGGCGGTGCCGTACCTGCCGATCGACCCGAAGGACCTGGGCCGCACCTACGAGGCGGTCATCCGGGTCAACTCGCAGTCCGGCAAGGGCGGCGTCGCGTACATCATGAAGAGCGAGCACCAACTGGACCTGCCGCGCCGGCTCCAGATCGAGTTCTCCGGAGTGGTGCAGCAGGTCACCGATCACGACGGCGGCGAGGTCGACCCGGCCGCCATGTGGGAGATCTTCGCGACGCACTACCTGCTCGACCACCAGCCCGACCCGGCGGTCCGGTTGGCCGGCTACACGATCGGCACCACGGACGGCAAGGTCGAGATCGAGGCCCAGGTCGGCGTGGGTGGCGAGCAGCGCTCGCTCGCCTCGGTCGGCAACGGCCCGATCGACGCGTACGTCAACGCGCTCCAGTCGGTCGGGGTGGGCGTACGGGTGCTGGACTACCACGAGCACGCGCTCTCCTCCGGTGGTGACGCGCAGGCCGCCGCGTACGTGGAGTGCGAGGTGGACGGGAAGACGGTCTGGGGTGTCGGCACCGACGCCAACATCGTCACCGCGTCGATCAAGGCGGTCACCAGCGCCGTCAACCGCGCACGCCGCTGACCGCACGCGCCGCG
Source organism: Micromonospora chokoriensis (assembly GCF_000718555.1). GTDB lineage: Bacteria > Actinomycetota > Actinomycetes > Mycobacteriales > Micromonosporaceae > Micromonospora > Micromonospora chokoriensis_B. Next base: position 54,286 of record NZ_JOAN01000015.1, on the reverse strand, counting down.
TCCCCGAGTGGTTGCCTACCTCGGGGGCGTGGCGGCGGGCAACGAGTGGCAGGGCTGCGACGGCGGAGCGTCCCGGGGTGGCCGGTGGACCAGCACGAGGGCCAGCACCGCGCCGGCCAGCAACAGTCCCGCACACCAGAGCATGGCGCCCCGGAAGGCGTCGGTCAGCTCGGCCTTCTGCTCGTACCCTCCACCGGACAGGCCGACCAGCAGCGGCAGCGCCGCCACCGCGAGCAGCCCGCCGGCACGGGACGCGGCGTTGTTGAAGCCGCTGGCCACCCCGGAGAACCGATCCTGCACGGCGGCCAGCACCGACGCGGTCAGCGGCGCCACCACCAGGGTCAGCCCGATGCCGAAGAGCAGCACCCCGGGCAGCACGTCCGTCCAGTACGACGCGCCTGGCCCGACGCCGCGTAGCAGCAGCAGACCGACCGCGGCGACCACCGGCCCGATGGTGAGCGGCAGCCGTGGGCCGATCCGGGCCGACAGCGCGCCGGCCCGCGCCGAGCCGACCAACAGCAGCAGGGTCATCGGCAGCAATGCGATGCCGGTGCGCAGGGCCGACCACTCGACCACGTTCTGCAGGTAGACGGCGAAGAAGAAGGTGAAGCCGCCGAGCGCCGCGTAGACGACCACGGTGAAGATGTTCAGCACCGAGAAGAGTCGGCTGCCGAACAGCCCAGTGGGGAGCATCGCGGTGTCGCCACGCCGCCGCTCCAGCAACACGAAGGCCACCGCGGCGAGCACCCCGACCAGGGCCGCGATCAGCACCTCGGGGGAGTCGAACCCGCGCGCCGGAGCGTCGATCAGGGCGTAGGTGACACCGGCGAGGGCGAGCGCTCCGAGCAGGGCTCCCGCGACGTCGAACCGCCGTCGGCTCCGACCCCGTCCCTGGGTCCGGGAGGCACTCTCGTCCCGGCTCTCCGGCACCCAGCGCAGCGCGGCCAGCACCACCAGCACCGCGAGCGGCAGGTTGAGAAAGAAGATCCAGCGCCAGGAGAGCGCGTCGATCAGCCAGCCCCCGATGAACGGGCCCAGCGCGGTGGAGACCCCGGACAGCCCGGCCCAGGCACCGATCGCGCGGCCCCTGTCGTCCGGGTGGAAACTCGCCTGGAGCACCGAGAGCGACCCGGGCGTGAGCAACGCGCCACCGGCGCCCTGGAGGAACCGGGCCCCGATCAGCCAACTCGTGCCCTGAGCCAGCCCGCACAGCACGGAGGCGGCGGTGAACCAGACCACGCCGATGAGGAAGATGCGCCGTCGGCCGAAGCGGTCCCCGAGCGCACCGCCGAGCAGCACGAACGCCGCCAGCATCAGCAGATAGCCGTTGATGGTCCACTGCAGATCGGCGACGTTCGCGCCGAGGTCCTGCCCGAGCTTCGGCAGCGCCACGTTGACGACAGTGCTGTCGAGGAACACCATGCCAGAGGCGAGTACGGCGGCGAGCAGCGTGCCCCGGCCGGCGGTGCTGCCCATCCGGAGGGCAGTCGCCGGTACGGGTGCGGTCATCCCACCAATCTGCCTTGCATCATGTGGGAGACGCCACGAAACGCCGAAACCGTCCCCGGGTACTGTGCGCAATCGCCGGGAGCCCCCAAGCTGGAGAGGTGTCGTCTGTGCGTACCAGATCAGGACCGCGAGCGGCGGTGGCCGCGCTCACCGCGGCGCTGGCGCTCGGCGTGGCCGGTTGCGTCCCGCAGGAGGAGCCGACCACACCGCCGCCATCGTCGAGCGACGGCGGCAATGCCGCAGAGCAGCTAGGCCAGCTCACCGTCGCCACCGCCGGCTCGATGAAGGGCTACAGCCGGGAGCGTTTCCCGCACTGGCGGGACACCGGCAAGAACTGCGATGTCCGGGACACCATCCTGCAGCGCGACGGCAAGGACGTGAAACTCTCCGGCTGCAACGTGGTCGGTGGGCGCTGGGAGAGCGTGTACGACGGCCGCAGCGCCGCCGATCCCTCCGAGGTGGACATCGACCACATGGTGCCGTTGGCCAACGCGTGGCGCTCGGGTGCCGACGAGTGGGACAACGCGAAGCGCAGTGATTTCGCCAACGACACCACCCGTCCGCAGCTCTTCGCGGTTTCCGCCTCCTCGAACCGGTCGAAGGGTGACCAGGACCCGTCCCAGTGGAAGCCGGCAAACCGATCGTACTGGTGTAAATATGCTCAAGACTGGGTGACGGTCAAGCACTACTGGAAGCTGACCGTGACCAGCGCCGAGAAGGCCGCCCTGACCGACATGTTGGAGGGCTGTTGAGTGGGGAGTGAATCGTGACCGCCGCTGGGGAAAACGGCCCGTCCGCCGCCGGCATGACCGCGGACGGCACCGCTGAGACCCCTGCCGCCGTGCCGGGTGCCGGCATGGTGGCGGATTCGGGCGGCGCCGCCGGCCCGCAGAGCCGCACCACCGACATCGTGCCCGGCCCCGGCGGCGTGATGACCGACGAGGTCGGCGTCGTCACCGGCGACCTGACGTTGCGCACCGAGTACGCGGACGGCAAGGTCACCCTGCGGGTGCAGTACAAGGACGCGGACGAGTGGTACGCGGTGACCGGAGCGTCGGTCACGTTGGCCGATCCGGCCGGGCTGGACGCGGTGCACGGCGTCGCGGTGGGGCTGCTCAACCGCCCTGAGGGCTGACGGCCGCCGGCACCGCGTCCAGTCTCAGACGTACGAGCCGGGCTCGGTGGGTGCGGAGACCACACCCGGTGCGTCCCCCTCGTCCTCGGGTCGGACGATCTGGGCGCTGACCTGGTGCGGGCGCAGTTCGCCGCTGGCGATCTGCTCGGCAAAGTGGCAGGCCACCCTGCTGGAGCCGATCTCCCGCAGCACCGGTCGCTCGTCCGCGCAGCGGGTGGGCTGGGCCCACGGGCAGCGGGTGTGGAAGCGGCAGCCGGATGGCGGGTTGGCCGGCGACGGCAGGTCACCGGCGAGCAGGATCCGCTCCCGGCGATCCTCCACGTCCGGGTCCGGCACCGGCACCGCGGACATCAGCGCCCGCGTGTACGGGTGCAGCGGCTCGGTGTAGAGCCGGTCGCTCGGCGCCTCCTCGACAAGCGCCCCCAGGTACATGACGCCGACCGTGTCGGAGATGTGCCGCACCACCGCGAGGTCGTGCGCGATCACCAGGTAGGTCAGCCCCAGGTTGTCCTGGAGTTCGTCAAGCAGGTTGACCACCTGAGCCTGGATCGAGACGTCGAGAGCCGAGACCGGCTCGTCGGCGACGATCAGCTCCGGCCCGAGCACCAGCGCGCGGGCGATACCGATGCGCTGGCGCTGCCCGCCGGAGAACTCGTGCGGGTAGCGGGACAGCGCCCAGCGCGGCAGCCCAACCGCGTCCAGGGTCTCGCCGATGATCCGCCGCCGGTCGGTGCGGTCGGTGCCGATCCCGTGGGTCTGCAGGCCCTCGGTCAGGATCGACTCCACGTTCTGCCGGGGGTCGAGGCTGGACATCGGATCCTGGAAGATCATCTGCATCCGGCGACGCATGCTGCGCAGCTTGCCCGACGGCAGCGTGGTCAGCTCGACACCGTCGAAGCTGACCTCACCGGCGGTCGGCGGGGTGAGCTGGAGCAGCGCCCGACCCAACGTGGACTTGCCGCAGCCGGACTCGCCGACCAGGCCGTACGTCTTGCCGCGCGCGATGCTCAGGTCGACCCCGTCGACGGCCTTCACCTGGCCGACCACCCGGTCGAAGAGCACCCCCCGCTTGATCGGGAAGTGCACCTTCAGGTCGCGCACCTCGACGAGGATGTCGTTCTCGCTCACGCCAGCACTCCGCTTCGCTCCGCGCCGGCGCGAGACGCCACGCTGCTGTGCCTGATGGTTCGCTCGCTACGCTCGCTCACGCTGATTCCTCCTCGCGCGGGGCGGGCACCAGGCCGGGCACCGGCTCCGGGTTGACGCACCGGTAGCTACGTCCGTCGTGCGCGTGCACCAGCTCCGGCGGCTCACCCACACACTCGTCGGTCCGCCGGGCGCAACGCGGGGCGAAGGCGCACCCTTCCGGCCAGGGCAGCAGGTCACGGACCGAACCGGGAATCGGGTTGAGCTTCTCGCCCCGCCCAGCGTCCAGACGCGGCACCGACCCGAGCAGACCCACGGTGTACGGGTGCCGCGGCTGACGGAACAGCGGACGACGGCGGGCCGTCTCCACCACCCGGCCGCCGTAGAGCACGTTCACGGTGTCGCACATGCCGGCCACCACACCCAGATCGTGCGTGATCATCAACAGGGCGGTGCCGGAGTCCCGGACCAGCTCCTTGAGCAGCTCCAGGATCTGGGCCTGGATGGTGACGTCCAGCGCGGTGGTCGGCTCGTCGGCGATCAGCAGCCGAGGCTGGCAGGCCACCGCCATCGCGATGAGCGCACGCTGGCGCATACCACCGGAGAGCTGGTGCGGGTATTCCTTCAGCCGCCGCTTCGGGTCGGGGATGCCGACCCGGTCCAGCAGCGCCGCCGCCTCCTTCGCCGCGGTCTCGCCCTTCATGCCGCGGTGCCGGGTGAGCACCTCGGTCACCTGCAACCCGATCGGGATCACCGGGTTCAGCGAGGAGAGCGGGTCCTGGAAGATCATCGCGATGTCTCGGCCACGGATGTCCCGCCGCGACCGGTCGTCGAGCTGAAGCAGGTCGGTGCCGTCGAAGACGGCCTTACCGCCGACCCGCAGGCCGGGCTGCTTCGGCAACAGACCCATGATCGCGAGCGAGGTGACGCTCTTGCCGCAACCGGACTCGCCGACCAGGCCGACGACCTCGCCGGCGTCGACCGAGAAGGACACCCCGTCGACCGCGTGCACGGCCCGCTGACCGCGGCGGGCGAACGTGACGGAGAGATCTTCAACTTCGAGCAGTGCCATTTAGGGGCCTACTTCCGCAGCTTCGGGTCGAGGGCCTCACGCATCGCCTCACCGAGCAGGGTGAAGCCGAGCGCGGTGATGATGATCGCGACCGCTGGGTAGATCGCCAGCGACGGCCGGATGCCGAGGTACTGCTGCGCGTCGGCGAGCATGACCCCCCACTCCGGCACGGCCGTGTCCGGGTTACCGAGGCCGAGGAAGGAGAGCGCCGCAGCCTCGATGATCGCGGTGGCCAGGGTCAGCGTGGCCTGCACGATCACCGGGGCGAGCGAGTTCGGCACCACGTGGGTCAGCGCGATCTTCGACTTCTTGACGCCGAGCGAGGTCGCCGCCAGCACGTAGTCGCTGTTGGCCTGGGAGATCATCGAGCCGCGCAGCAGCCGGGCGAACACCGGCACCGAGACCACGCCGACCGCGATCATCACAGTGGTCAGGCTGGCCCCGAGCAGGGCCGCGATGCTCACCGCCAGCAGCAGGCTCGGCATCGCCAGCAGCATGTCGATGAAGCGCATCAGGGTGGTGTCGATCCACCGCCCCCAGCGGCCACCGAGACCGGCCGCGGCACCGGAAATGCCACCGATAAGCGCGCCGACCGCCAGACCGATCAGGGTGGAGACCACGCCGACCAGCAGGGTCTGGCGGGCACCCACGATCATCCGGCTGAACTCGTCACGGCCCTGGTGGTCGTACCCGAACCAGTGCTCGCCGGTCGGACCGGGGATGACACCCGGCTTGATCAACCCCTCCCGGATGCCGATCGTGTCCGTCGGCGCGTACGGCACGAGGAACGGCCCGACCACCGCGACCAGCACGAAGATCGCCAGGATGATCGCGCCGACGATAGCGGCCGGGTTACCGCGCAGCGGGCGGAACGCCTCCTGCCAGAGGCTCACGCCCCGCTCGTCGTCACGGGCGGCCAACTCGGAGAGCCGGTCGATCTTTTCGCGCTTCTTGCCTGGGCTGAGCGTCATCGCACCCTCACCCTCGGGTCGATGAAGCTGTAGGAGAGATCGACCAGGAGGTTCACCAGCACGTACACCACCGCGATGATCAGAATGAAGCCCATCAGCACCGGATAGTCGCGCTGGCCGATGGCCTCGGCGACGAACGCTCCGATGCCGCTGAAGGCGAAGACGGTCTCGGTCAGCACCGCGCCGGAGAGCAGCCCGCCCGCGAGCAGACCGATCGAGGTGGCCACCGGCAGCATGGCGTTACGCAGGACGTGCCGGCGACGAACCGTCTGCTCGGTCAGGCCCTTCGCCTCGGCGGTCCGGACGAAGTCCTCGTTCAGCACCTCCAGCACGCTCGCCCGGGTGATCCGGACGATGATCGCCAGTGGGATGCTGGCCAGCGCGATGCTGGGCAACACCAGATGCCAGAGGGCGTCGGCTGCGGCGTCCCACTCACGGGTCATCAACCCGTCCAGGACGAAGAAGTTGGTGACCCGGGTCGCCCCGAGTGTCGGATCCTGCCGGCCGCTGGACGGGAACCAGTGCAGGTTCTCCGAGAAGATCGCTTTGAGCAGGTAGCCCAGGAAGAAGACCGGGATGCAGATGCCGATCAGCGAGCCGCCCACGGACGCGTGGTCCAGGAAACGGCCGCGACGGCGGGCGGCCAGGTAGCCCAGCGGGATGCCGACGCCGATCGCGATCACCATCGCGGTGATGGTCAGCTCGACGGTGCCGGGGAAGCGCTCGATGAACTCCGTGGTGACCGCCCGCTTGGTGGAGGTCGAGGTGCCCAGGTCGAGCCGGATCAGCCGGCGCACGAAACGGCCGTACTGCACCAGGATGGGCTCGTCGAGCCCCATGTTGCGGCGGATCACGGCCCGCATCTCGGGTGTGCCGCGCTCGCCGAGGATGGCGGTCTCGGGACCGCCGGGGAGCCGGCGGAGCCAGATGAAGAGCAGGAGGGAGAGCCCGAACAGCGTAGGTATCAGCTGAAGCAGGCGCCTGACGATAAACCGGAACACGGCGGCCTCGAAGGGGTGCGGAGGGTTGCGGGCGGGCGCTGTGCGACAGCGCCCGCCCGCGTTCCTTGCTGCGTCAGATCAGGACTTACTTGAACTCGGCGGTGGCGTACCGCTCGTCGGTGAGCGGGCTGGCCTTGACGCCGGTCACGTCCTTGCCGAACACGATCGCCGGCGGCGAGTGCGAGATCGGCACACCCGGCAGGAAGTCCATCACGGACTTGTTCAGGGCCTTGTACTTCTCGGTCCGGGCCGCGATGTCCGCGGTGGTGTCCGCGTCCTTGAACTGGTCGAACAGGGCCTGGTTGCTGAAGCCCCACTCGGGCTTCGGCCGGTCGAAGAAGGTACCGATGAAGTTGTAGGCGTCGCCGTAGTCGCCGGTCCAGCCCAGGAAGTGGATGTCGTGCTTGTTGCCCGACGTGGTGGCGTTGAGGTAGTCCGGGCTCCACTTCAGCGGGATCGCCTCGATGGTGATGCCAACGGCCTTCAGGTCCGCCGAGAGCAACTCGAAGATGTCCTTCGGGTTCGGCATGTACGGCCGGGTGACCTCGGTCGGGTAGTGGAACTTCAGCGTCAGGTTCGACGCGCCAGCCTCGGCCAGCAGCGCCTTCGCCTTGGCCGGGTCGTAGGCGTACTTCGTGACGTCACCGTTCCAACCCTCGACGGTGTCCGGCATGAAGTTGTCGGCGACCTTGGCGCCCGGCGGCAGCTTGGAGGTGACCAGCTGCTGACGGTTGAGGGCGTACGCGATGGCCTGCCGGACACGGATGTCGGCGAGCTTCGGGTTGCCCTTCTGGTTGATCGCCAGGTAGAGCACGTTGAACGCCGGGCGGGTGAGGACGTTGAAGCCCTCGCTCTTCAGCGGGTCGACGTCGGCGGGGCCGACCAGGTCGTAGCCCTGGATGTCACCGGAGCGCAGCGCCTGCTTGCGGGCGTTCTCGTCCGAGATCGTCTTGAAGATAAGGGTCTTCAGCTTGGCCTTGGCACCCGAGTAGTCCTCGTTGCGCTCCAGGGTCAGCGTCTTGTTCGCGACGTCCCAGGCCTTGAACTTGAACGGGCCGGTGCCGGTCGGGTGCGCCGTCGCGTACGCCGGGTACTTGATGTCCTCGGCGGTGCCCGCGACGTTGCTGGCGTCGAACTCCTGCAGCGCCTTCGGGCTGTGGATGGAGAACGAGGGGAGCATCAGCGCGGCCGGAATCTTGCTGGAGACCCGCGTGAAGGACAGGTCCACAGTGGTCGCGTCCTTGGCGGCGCACGACTTGAAGAGGCTCGGCGGCAGCTCCGGGTTCTCGTTCTTCGCGAAGCCGCCCATGACGTCCTGCCAGTACGCGGTCACGTCCGGGCTCTGCATGAGGCCCTTGGAGTTGTACCAGCGGTTGAAGTTGACGCAGACGGCCTCGGCGTTGAAGTCGGTGCCGTCGTGGAACTTCACGCCCGAGCGGAGCTTGAAGGTCCACGTGGTGCCGGCGGCGTCCGGGGTCCAGGACTCGGCCAGGCCGGGGGTGACCTTCGTGCCACCCTCCTCCGGCCGAACCAGGGTCTCGAAGACCTGACGCGCCACACGCAGCGACTCACCGTCGCTGGCGAAGCTCGGATCGAGCACCTTCGGGTCTCCGGCTACGCCGAAGACGAGGGTGTCCTTCTTGCTACCACCGGATTTGTCGTCGCGGTTGCTCTCGGCGCAGCCTGCTACCGCGAGGGCCGCGACCGCGACGGCCGCGATCGCGACCTTCGGCCTGGGTGCACGCATGTGTGCTTCACCTCGTCCTTGGGGGTACGGACAACGTGGTGACAGGGGTCACCGATGGCGGTGACCATAGCTCCCGATGCGTCCACCCGGAAACCGTTGAGTGGACGGTTGGTATCGGATCGTGCCTCAATCGCCGCTTGACATTCGATTCGTAGGTAAACAGCGGCAAAAACCGAGCATTCCGCACCCGCGATGCCAAACTGTTACGTCGAACAGCCCCGATGAGGGCGCAGGTGTCAGATCATTTCCGGGCAGTGACGCAGCAGTGGCCGGCACCCATACGGGCACCGGCCACCAGCCGTACACAGGGGATCAGAGCGCGCGGCGACCCTCGAAGGCCCGACCGAGGGTGATCTCGTCGGCGTACTCCAGATCGCCACCGACCGGCAGCCCACTGGCCAGCCGGGTCACCGCGATGCCCATCGGCTTCACCATCAACGCCAGGTAGGTGGCGGTCGCCTCGCCCTCGGTGTTCGGGTCCGTCGCCAGGATCAGCTCCCGCACCGCGCCACCACCGAGCCGGATCAGCAACTCCCGGATGCGCAGATTGTCCGGACCGATGCCTTCCAGCGGATTGATCGCGCCGCCCAGCACGTGATAGCGACCGCGGAACTCACCCGTCCGCTCGACGGCCACCACGTCCTTGGGCTCCTCCACCACGCACAGCACCTCGTCGGTGCGGCGCGGGTCGCGGCAGATCCGGCACTGCTCGGACTCGGCCACGTTGTAGCAGGTCGTGCAGAACCGCACCAGCTCCTTGACCTTGCGCAGCGCGCCGGCCAGCCGGTTGACGTCGGCCGGATCCGCCGAGAGGACGTGGAACGCGATCCGCTGAGCGCTCTTCGGACCCACGCCCGGCAGCCGACCCAGCTCGTCGATCAGATCCTGGATGGCACCTTCGTACATCTGCCGGCTCAGAAACCGGGCAGGCCGAGGCCGCCCATGCCGCCGGCGACCGGGCCCATCTTGCGCTCGGTCAACTCCCGGGCCGCCTCGGCGGCGTTGTGCACAGCCGCGACGACCAGATCCTCAAGCGTCTCCACGTCGTCCGCGTCGACGGCCTTCGGGTCGATCTTGATGGCCTTGAGCTCACCAGAGCCGGAGACGGTCGCGGTGACCAGCCCGCCACCGGCGGTGCCGGTCAGCTCGGCCTCGGCCAGCTCGGCCTGGGCGGCAGCGATCTGCTGCTGCATCTTCTGCGCCTGCTTCAGCATCTGCTGCATGTTCGGCTGTCCACCTGGGCGCACGGGATGGCTCCTTCTCGCACTCGTCTGCTCGACCGCCGCTCAGCCTATCCGCTGGGACCGACCCTGCCCCGCCCGGTGCGTCCGCCCACGCCGGGGCCTTCCACCCCGCGACGGGTACGGCTACCACTACCCCGAATCGGCCATCTGCTGGTAGTGCGCCGGGCACCGTCGCACTGGTCTGCTCGTGGCATGAACCTCACCCGCACCGGCCGGGTCGGCACGCTGTGCTGGGTCGCGGCCACACCCGTCTTCCTCGTCGCCAGCCTGATCACCGGGCTGCGGTGGCGCGAGCCGACCTACAGCTGGGCCACCCACAACATCAGCGACCTCGGCAACGCGCACTGCGGCATCTGGGACACCACCCGCCCCCGCTACGTCTGCTCGCCGTGGCACCCACTGATGAACGCCGCGATGCTGACCACCGCCGTGCTACTCGCCGCCGGAATCCTGCTGACCTGGCGAATCCTCGGTCGCGGCGCATTGGTGCGCTCGGCCCAGACACTCCTGCTGCTGGCCACCGGCGGGTACGCCCTGGCCGCCCTCTACCCGGCCGACATCGACGAGAACCTGCACGTCCTAGGCGCATTCCTGATCATGGGGGTGGGCAACGTCGGCCTGCTCCTCGCCGGTTTCGCGCCGCGCGCCACGACGCTCGGCCGCTGGCGCCGACTCACGCTTACCGCCGGGCTCATCGCGCTGGTCGGGACGGTGCTGTTCTTCGCCCAGCAGGGCCTGGGAATCGGAGTAGGCGGCATGGAACGGATAGCCGTCCTGCCCTTCCCCCTCTGGGCCTGCTGCCTAGCCGTCCTGCTGGCCGAAACGCCCGCCCTCGCCCGTGTGCGGGGCTAGCGGGCGTCGACCTCGTTGATCTTTTCCGCGCCGAAGGTTTCCCGGAGTAGCCGTACTGCCTGCTCCTCGCTGGATTCCCGCGCGGTCTTCTCGTCGATGATCTCGTCCAGCGGCTCGTCGCCCGGGTCGAATCCCTCGTAGTTCGGGGCCGCCGCGCCGCCCGGCCGACCGGCCCGCGCCGGGCCATCGAAGTCCGGGTCGTAGGGCGGCTCGCCGGCCCACTCGGCGTCCGCGACAGGTCGGGCTGCCGCTCCGGTACGCGCACCACGCCCCGCCGCCGCCGCGCGAGCCGCGGCGATGGCGCTGCTCACCGGCGCACCACCGGCTGCCGCCGGCTGCCGGGCCGCCGGTGTCGAGTTACCACGCCCGCCCGGCTTACCGCCACCGGCCGCTGCCCCAGGGCCGTCCGAACCGCCGGGTCCGCCGCCGTTCGCGGCGCTGCCATTGGTACCGCCGCCGTTCGCGCCGGTCGGTGCCGGTGCGGAGTTGAAGCTCGACTCGTTTCCGGCCGCCGCGCCACCAGGTCGGGCAGCCTCCGGCCAGTCCTCGTCATCCGTCGCCTCGGTTGCGGGAGCACCGCCGCCGGGGCGAGCCGCCTCCGGCCAGTCCTCGTCGTCCGACGCCGGGGCAGACGGCGCGCTCGCCGGGCCGACAGCGGCAGACGCGTTCGGCGCGGCGGACGGCACGCTCGACGGGCCAGCCGCAGCAGGCCCGTTGGGTGCGCCAGGCGACGACCGGCCAGCCGCAGCGTGCGAGTTGGCTGAGCCAGGCGACACGCTCGTCGGACCAGCGGCAGCAGGCACGATCGGCGCAACAGGCGGCCCGCTCGACGGGCCAGCCGCAGCAGGCGGCTCCGGCGGCGTGGCTGGTCGGGCCGGTGCGGCGGGTTGCGAGCGCGGTGGGCTGGACAGCGACACGCCGCCGCGCTCGCCGGCCACCTCACACCGGATCTGCCAGCGCCCGCCCAACTCCTCGTAGAGCGCATCGGTGAGCACAGCCGCGTGATCGGCCATCATCTTGGCCAGCACGGTGGACTTCACCGTCAGCACCAGCATGTCGCCGTCGAGTTCGCGGACGACCGCGTCACGCATCAGGGCGGCGATCCGCTTGTTGGTCCGGTTGACCTTGCCGACCACGTCGGGCCAGACGCGGCGGACCGCGACCGCGTCCAGCGCGGCAGCCGGCGCACCCGGTCGGGGCGGCGCTGGGGTGGCCGGGTCGGGGAGCACCGCCGACGGGGGCACCACGCGACGTGGTGCTGTCGAGCCGGCGGGCGAGACGGGTTCGACAGGTGCCGACCCGGTCGACGCACCGGGGGACGTCGGGATCGGCGAATCGGCGGCCGACACGTACGAGGCCGGTGCGCCGGAGGTCGGGGCGTGCGCGACCGGAGCGCCCGAGGCCGCAGCGTTCTGGGTCGGGGACGCTGCCGGGTCGACCGCCCACGGCGGGGCGGAGGTCGGGGCGTTCACCGGTGCCGGGGTGGCGGCAGCCGGGACCGGGGTGGCGTGCTGTGGGCGTACCCCTGGGTGGTTGGCTGGCGCGGAGCCGGCGGCGGCCGACGGCGCGTCGGTGCCACCCAGGGTGAGCCGACGTTCCATCCGTTCGAGGCGCTGGAGCAGGCCGCCGGTGGTGTCGTCCGCGCCGGGCAGCAGCATCCGGGCGCAGATCAGTTCCAGCAGCAGGCGAGGCGCTGTGGTGCCGCGCATCTCGACCAGGCCGTCGTGCACGATGTCGGCGCAGCGGGAGAGCGTGCCGGGGCCAAGTTGCGAGGCCTGGGCGGCCATCCGTTCCATCTGGTCGGCCGGGCCGTCGATCAGGCCCTTCGCGGCGGCGGCCGGCACCTGCTGAAGCACGATCAGGTCGCGCAGCCGCTCCAGCAGATCCGACGCGAACCGGCGCATGTCGTGCCCGGCCTCGGCCACCCGGTCGACGGTGGCGTACGCGGCGGCGCCGTCACCGGCGGCCAGCGCGTCGCACATCTCGTCGATCAGCGCCGAGTCGGTGACCCCGAGCAGCGAGGCGGCCCGGGCGTAGCTGACCCCCTCCGCGCCGGCGCCAGCGATGAGCTGGTCGAGCACGGAGAGACTGTCCCGCATGCTGCCGCCACCGGCACGCACCACCAGCGGAAAGGCCGCCGGCTCGACGGTGACTCCCTCCGCCTGGCAGAGCTGCTCCAGATAGGGGCGGACCACCTTCGGCGGAAACAGCCGGAACGGGTAGTGGTGGGTCCGCGACCGGATCGTGCCGAGGACCTTCTCCGGCTCGGTGGTGGCGAAGATGAACTTGACGTACTCCGGAGGCTCCTCGACCAGCTTGAGCAGGGCGTTGAAGCCCTGGGTCGAGACCATGTGCGCCTCGTCGATGATGTAGATCTTGAAGCGGCTGTTGGCCGGCGCGAAGAAGGCACGCTCGCGCAGTTCGCGGGCGTCGTCGACACCGCCGTGGCTGGCCGCGTCGATCTCGATCACGTCGATCGAACCGGCACCGTCGGTGGCCAGTGAGCGGCAGGACTGACACTTGCCGCACGGCTCGGGGGTGGGGCCTTGCTCACAGTTGAGCGAGCGGGCCATGATCCGGGCGCTGGTGGTCTTGCCGCAGCCGCGTGGGCCGGAGAAGAGGTAGGCGTGGTTGAGCCGTCCGCTGCGCAGCGCCTGCGACAGCGGTTCGGTCACGTGCTCCTGACCGATGACCTCAGCGAAGGTACGCGGCCGGTACTTGCGGTAGAGCGCCAGCGTCACTCGTCCCGCCTCCTCTCGACCGAGCCATTCTGCGCCGGTCAGGCGCGGGTGACCACCCACCACCCCGGGGCGCCTGGGCCTTCGGGCTTGATCGACTCGACTTCCTGGCCGCCGACCTTGATCGACTCGGCTTCCTGGAAACCGCGGTGTCCGTGTGGCCGGGACACCGCGACATCACAGATCTCGAGTGGATCAACCGGCCCACAGACGAAAAGGCCTCCCGTGCACCCGGCAGAGCTCGCTTATCCTTGCTGCCTTCCGGCCCTGGGGAGGTTCACGAGATACCGCCGCACGGGAGGTGCCGCCCAGCCTACCTGACCGCCGGTCGATCTTCAGGGGGTGGTGGGGTGGCCCGGCCGAGACGGGCCTGTATCCTGGCTCGCGGAGGATTCGCCTAGAGGCCTAGGGCGCACGCTTGGAAAGCGTGTTGGGTTTACACCCTCACGAGTTCGAATCTCGTATCCTCCGCTCGCTTGAGCAGGCAGTACGAAGGGCTGGCCCCCACGGGGACCGGCCCTTCGTCGTCTCGACGGTTGCTCCCGTCTCACTTGACCTGGTCCGGCCGGTCCACCGGCGACCCGCCGCAGGGGCAGTTGTTCCCCTTATCGGCGAGGACTATGCAGACCGACACCTCCCCACGCGCGACTCAGGGATTGTCTCGAAAGGCGCAGCCGCAATGCCCTCGAAGAAAACCAAGATGTTCGCACGCGCTGCCACTTTGGGAACGGTCATCGCCCTGTCCTTCGCCGGCGCGGCACCAGCATTCGCCGGCAATCAGGGCTACGAGCCTGATCACTACGTGAACGATCACATCTACACTTACTCGTCGGACACGGTCTGCGTCCTCACACGGAACAGCCTCAACGCCTCTCGCGGCCTCCCGAGCAACAACGAGTACTACTACTGCGGCGGGGCCTACCACAACGAACTCTGGCTGCGGCACATCGCCTAGTAGTTCCGGTGCCGCAATGAGTGGGCGAACCCCCGCAAGCCCGCAACATTACCGCCTGCACATCCACTCAGAGGAAACTAGATGCTCTCGAAGACGATCAAAGTGTTCGCACCCGCAGTCGCCCTAGCCACGATGTTCACATTGGGCGCGGAAGCGACACCGGCATCCGCCAAGGGGCGGTGCCCCGGGGTTTGCGTGGCTGTCAACACGCACATTCAGACCTTCAGTACGGATTCTGAATGCGTCCGGACCAAGGACAGACTCAACGCAATTTACGGAGTCGACGACGAGTACTACTACTGCGGCGGAGCCCACCACACCGAGCTGTGGTGGCGCCACTGGCTCGCCTGAGATCGTGATGTCGGCGGTGCCGCGGAGACGCTAACCCCGATCATTCACCGTTGAGCGTGAGCAGCAGAACGGCAGGGCCGACCCCGGCGGGGGCCGGCCCTGCGTCGTTCCTGCGGTCACTCTCACCTGAGGCGTCGACTCACTTGCCCTGATCCAACCCTTACGGCCGCCCGTCGCACCCGGATCGCCCGTGCTGGACACCCTCGACGCTCCCCACGCGCGACTCAGGGATTGTCTCGAAAGGCGCAGCCGCAATGCCCTCGAAGAAAACCAAGATGTTCGCACGCGCTGCCACTTTGGGAACGGTCGTCGCCCTGTCCTTCGCCGGCGCGGCACCAGCCTTCGCAGCGGGCGATCAGGGCAGCGATCCGAACAACGGGCCGGTTCGCTACGTGAACGATCACATCTACACTTACTCGTCGGACACGATCTGCATCCTGACGCGGAACAGCCTCAACGCCTCTCGTGGCCTCCCGAGCAACAACGAGTACTACTACTGCGGCGGGGCCTACCACAACGAACTCTGGCTGCGGCACATCGCCTAGTATTTCCAACGCCACAACTAGTGGGCGAACCAGCAAGCCCACAACACCACCGCCTCCACATCCATTCAGAGGGAAATAGATGCTCTCAAAGACGATCAAAATCGTGGCACCCGCAGTCGCCCTGGCCGCGATTTTCTCGTTGGGCCTGGAAGCGACACCGGCGTCCGCCAAGGGGTGGTGCGGGAGTTGTGGTCCCGTCAACACGCATATTCAAACCTTCAGTACGGATTCTGAATGCGTGTGGACCAAGGACAGACTCAACGCGATTTACGGAGTCGACGACGAGTACTACTACTGCGGCGGAGCCAACCACACCGAACTGTGGTGGCGCCACCGGCTCGCCTGAACTCGTGATGTCGGCGGTGCCGCGGAGACGCTAACCCCGATCATTCACCGTTGAGCGTGAGCAGCAGAACGACAGGGCCGACCCCGGCGGGGGCCGGCCCTGAGTCGTCTGTGCGGTGGCGTCAACCCACCACCTGGACGTGCTCCGCGCCCTGCGCCGAGAACCACGCCGCCAACTCGGCACCGCCGAGCGACCGGGTCGCCCCCTCGTCCACCAGAGCCGGCCCGACTACCGCACCTTTTGCGCCCTCGAACTGGCAACCGAACATCCGCGCGCCGGTCAGCACCGCCGGCATGCCCGCGCCGCCGAGCGTGGACCAGCGCAGGCTGGCCAACTCGAGATTGGCACCGCGCAGATCGGTCTGGTAGAGCTTGGCGGAGTTGAGGATCGCGCAGCGAAGATCCGCTCCTGCCAGCACGGCGTCGTCGAGCTGCGCCGAGAACAGCCGAGCCGACCGGAACGAGGCCGCACCGGCCGAGCAGCCGACCATCACCGCCTTGGCCAGGTCGGCGAAGGAGACATCCGCACCCTGCAACTCGGCGTTGCTCAGGTTGGCGTCGCCGAGGTTGGCCCCTTCGAAGCGGACGCCGACCAGGTGGGCACTGGCGAGATAGGCACCAGCCAGGTCGAGGCGGCTGAGGTCCGCCCCGCGAAAATCAAGAGAATCCCCCGACAGGTACGCCGTGGGCGAATCGGCGGCGAACCACTGCTCAAGTGCTTCCCGCGCGGTGGGGCTGTCCGGCCAACGAATCACGTCGCCGCTGGCACGCTTGTATCTGCTCATCGCCCTCGAACCCGCCGCTCACTACCGGCCGTACTGCTCGCCCTGGTCACCCGCCGCGGGGTCGGCATCGCGCAGCTGCTGCCCGACGCGTTCGGCGATC
This sequence comes from Micromonospora chokoriensis, assembly GCF_000718555.1. Lineage (GTDB taxonomy): Bacteria > Actinomycetota > Actinomycetes > Mycobacteriales > Micromonosporaceae > Micromonospora > Micromonospora chokoriensis_B. The sequence continues at coordinate 37,790 of NZ_JOAN01000015.1, read as the reverse complement.
GCCCGCGCGGCCGGCGAATCGGTGCCCAGCGTATCGCCGATGATCTCCTGAGCATGGTCGGCAAGTTGCCGCTTGGCCAGCGCGATCGTCGTCATGATCGTCCGTGCGACGACATCGGGTGCGACCCGCTGCACCCGCTGACCCAGCCGCAGATCGACCAACGCACCCACGGAGTCGATCGTGACCTCCACCAGCCCGTTGCCGTCGGCGACCGTCACTCGCAGTTCCTGGATACGGTCGCTCATCGCGTCGGTGGCGGTCGCCAACTGGTCCAGGCGACCCTTCCACTCCGCGAGCCGATCCATGGCACCGCCCGGGTCCAGTAGCCCGCCCGCGTGTGGAACCTCGGCCGTCATGCGTCCCCTCGGTCGCTCAAGGTGATCATGCAGAGCTGAGCGAGATTAACATGAGATGGCCGCCACGAATGTCCACGTGAGACGCCATAACCGGCCCCCGCGCACCGCTCTGTGGTCTCATCGACGTCGTGACCGAGGCGACGTGGCAGTGGGACGAGACCTTGTACGCGGGCAGCGCCAGCCACTACAGCGTCGGCCGCCTGCCCTATCCGAGCAGCCTCGCCGAAACGATCGGCACCGCACTCGACCTCAACGGCACTGGCCGACTCCTCGACGTCGGCTGTGGACCCGGATCGCTGACGCTCCTGCTCGCACCCCTGTTCGAGAGCGCGGTGGGCGTCGATGCGGACCAGGACATGCTCACCGAGGCCCAGCGTAGAGCCGACGAGGACGGGGCCACCAAAGTCGAGTGGCGGCACCTGCGTGCCGAGGCGCTGCCAGCCAGCCTGGGTACGTTCCGGGTGGCCACGTTCGCCCAGTCGTTCCACTGGATGGATCGGCCACTCGTTGCTGGTCGCGTCCGCGAGATGCTCACGCCCGACGGGGCCTGGGTCCATGTCGGCGCCAACACTCATCAGGGCGTGACCGGGGACGACCCACTGCCGTACCCCCGAGCACCCTGGCGGCAGATCGACGAGTTGGTCGCGAGCTACCTGGGCCCGGTCCGCCGAGCTGGGCAGGGTTTGCTGCCGACGGGCACCCCCTCCGGCGAGGCGGAGATCATGCGCGCGGCGGGCTTCACCGGCCCCACCCGAATCACTGTCGAACAGGGGATGGTCGTGGAACGCTCCGTGGACGAGATCACCTCGGCGGTGTTCTCGCTGTCCAGTGCGGCACCGCACCTGTTCGCCGATCGGCTCCCGGCCTTCGAGGCGGACCTGCGTCAACTCTTGACGGCGACGGCACACGACGGCCGGTTCGCCGAACGACGACGCGACATCGAGGTGGTGATCTGGCGCCCCTGACGCTTCCGTCAGGCTCGGGCGCGGGTCCAGGCGAGGAAGCGTTCGGTCAGTCGGGCCGGGTCGATGTCGGCGAGGTGTTCACCGGCCTCCGCTTGCAGCGTCGCCAGGTAGACGGTCAACGCGACCCGGTCGTGCCGGTATTCACCGAGCAGCCGCAGCTTCGCCGCTGAGCAAGGCCAAGCGATGCCGCACGCGGCACAGCGCCAGGTGGGTCGAGTCGGTAGGTGGTTCCGGTAACGGCGGCGGGGCATGGGCGGACCTCTTTCGCGGTGGAAGGGGATCGCCCCGCCTCCCCGTCGGGGCGACCCCCGGACTGACGCCGACCGCCGGGCTCCTGCGCCTCCACCGATCGCGCCGTCTTCTGTAGACCACCCTCAAGCGCGTCATGAGACAGATACACCGCGTAGCTATATGGTTCTCAGATATCTAGGACATCCGATGGAGGGGCCATGAACGATGCGCTCCGGGTGGCGCTCAGCGACACCGGGCACACCACCGAATCCCTCGCCGAAACCGTCGGCGTCGACCCCAAGACCGTGGGGCGCTGGTTGACGGAGGGCCGCATCCCGCATCCTCGCCATCGCCTGGCGGCAGCGGAAGCCCTCCGTAAGGACGTGTCGGACATCTGGCCGGACACTTCAAGACGTCGTGACCCCATCTGGTTTCGTCCGTGGCAAGAGATCGAGCGTGAAGCAGTGTCGCTGCGGTCATTCGAGTCGACCGTTCTGCCGGGGTTGCTCCAGACCGAGGCGTATGCCCGCGCCGTGTTGAGCGGCGCGGGCCTGATCCCCCGAGGCGACATCGAGCGCCACCTCACGGTCCGACTCGGCCGGCAGGGCGTGCTCAAGCGGGACGACCCGCCGCAGTTCACGGCGGTCATCGACGAGGCGGTGATTCGCCGCCCGGTGGGCGGCCGGGCGACCATGCGTGAGCAACTGCTGGCGGTGGCGGCAGCCTGCGCCGAGCCGCACATCCGGGTGCACGTCGTGCCCAGCACGGTCGGCGCCTACGCCGGCCTCAACGGGCCGTTCGTGATCGCGCACAGCCACGACCACCGGGTCGCCGGCTACCTCGACAACCAGCTCCAGGGACAAGTGGCTAGCGACCCCGAGGACATCGCGGCCATGATGACGGCATGGGAGAACGTGCGCGGGGAGGCGCTGTCGCACTGGCAGTCGGTCGAACTCATCACGGAAGTGGCGGAGTCATGGAGCTGAACGGCGCCCGGTGGCGCAAGAGCAGCCGCAGCAGCGGCAACGGTGGGAATTGTGTGGAGGTCGCCGACAACCTGCCCGGCGTCGTCGGCGTACGGGATTCAAAGGACCCGACCGGCCCGGCGCTCGCCTTCGCCCCAGCGGCCTGGCGTGCGTTCGTCAGCCAGCTCGCCCAGCGGGCCTGAACGGCCCCGGCCGGCTCGGCCCAGCACCGGTAGCCTGCCAGGCACCGACGGACCCGAAACCCGTCGTACACATGTTCTATCCACAGGCTGTGGACGGCGGAGGGATCGATGGGTTACCAGCTCAGCGCGGTGATCGCGGACGCTGAACTGCTCCGCGAGCAGACCGCCGAGCTGGATCACGCGGTCCTCGGCGAGCTGCGCCAGGACTTCGCGTTGCTGCCGGTCACCCCGCAGTTGGTGGTGGAGCTGACTGGCTCGTTGCCGGATTTCGCGACCGACGACCGCAGCGCCGAGCGCCCGTTCGGCCTGGTGTTGTCGGCGGCGTTGGTCGAGTTGCTGAGCCGCTGGTCACAGTCGGGGCCGGTGGCGTACCTGGAGGCGGAGTTCGGCGGTGGGGTCGGCTACCAGTCGGCGGCGGTGTGGCTGGGTGGGGCGCTGGCCTGGGGCCCCCGCTTCGACGACGAGTTGGATACGTCGCGCGAACAGTGGCCGATCAACGGTGCGCTGACTCAGCTCGGCGTCGAGCCCGGGACCTGGATCGACCCGTTCGCCGAGCTGGGGTTGCACCTGGAACGGAACACCGACGGCTGGCTGACGCACGGACGGCGTCGACTCAGCGCCGACTACTGGGACGAGCTGGTCGAACAGTGGGAAAACCAGTAATCCGGCCATTGCCAGCAACCTGAACGCTCCCGTTCCGTTGGGGACTGGGGGATTCCATGAAATTGCGACAATTTGCGTTTATCGCCACGCTGATGACGGCTGCCTCGATCGCGGGCAGCGGCGTACCGCCAACTGAGCCGATTCCAGACGGTCGGCCTGCCGGCAGTGTGGAGATCATCGACCTGAACGGCCTGCGCAACATCGAGTTCGGCACCACCGAGGACGAGCTGACCCGACGCGGCATCCTGCGTACCAGCCTGGATGCCTGCGGGCCGGTGCTTGCTGGCCACGACACGGTCAGCCCGGTCTTCGTGGAGGACAAACTCGTCCTGCTCTGGGTCGGCGACCCGATGCGGACACCGGAGGGCATAACGGCAGGCTCGCCCATCGACCTTGTCTGGGAACGCTATCCAGAGGTCAGCCGACTTCGCGCTCCACAGGGGACGCACCGCCTCGACGGGCTACTGGCCCGCAGCGGCGACCGCGCGTACCTGTTCCTGCACGACGGGCGCACGGTCCGAAAGACCATCGCCGGGTACGCGGACTGGGCCCGCCGCCTCTTCAACGAGGGCATCGGCCCCTGCTGATCGGCTCGGACCGGCCAGGGCAAGCACAGGATCGCGCCACTCCTCCGAATGACCGATTTGCTCCACTTATTACCTGAACGTGCCACTATGGGCGACTGAAGGACTGCTGGCCGTCGAGACTCCCGAGGAGACCATGGCGCTCTCTGTTCGTGCGGGCAAATACCGCAAGATCACCGGGATGACCCGGGCAACCATCGCCCTGACTCTGGTTGGTGCGACCACCGCCCTGTTCCTCGTGGTCAGCCCGCGCAGCGCGAGCGCGGCCGAGTTGCCGGTGCCGCTGGGCACGGCCGAGGACTTCGCGATCCTCGCCGGCACGACCGTCACCAACACCGGGCTCAGCGTGGTCACCGGCGACCTCGGCGTGAGCCCAGGCACCGCTGTGACCGGATTCCCGCCCGGTCAACTGAACGGGGCGATCCACTCCAACGACGGCCCCGCCGTGCAAGGCAAGAGTGATCTCGTCATCGCCTACAACGACGCCGTCTCGCGGACGACCACAGACATCCTCTCCAGTGAACTCGCCGGCACCACCCAGCCCACCGGCGTGTACGAATCCGCTGGAGGCACGTTCACCATCACCGGGGACCTGACCCTCGACGCGGAGGGTGACCCGAACGCGGTCTTCATCTTCAAGACCACCAGCACACTCATCACGGGCGCGTCGAGCACGGTGAACCTGATCAACGGCGCCCAGTCGTGCAACGTCTTCTGGCAGGTCGGAAGCTCGGTCACGCTCGGTGCCAACTCCCTGTTCCGCGGCAACATTCTCGCCTTCACCTCGATCACTGTGGGCGCAGCGCTTGAGGTGGACGGCCGCACGATGGCGATCAACGGCGCGGTCACCATGGACACCGACACGGTCACCAGGTCGACCTGCGCGGAGCCGGGAGAGTTGTCGATCAGCGCGCCGGAGACGGCCGATCTGGGCAGCGCCAGCCTGGGCGGAGTCGTGTCGAGCCATCTGGGACCGGTCACGGTGACGGATGAACGCCTGCTGTCGGCGCCGACCTGGACCGCGACCGTCGTCGCGACGAACTTCGTCACCAGCGGCGTCCCGGTTCACACGATCTCCAACACCAACGCCTCCTACTGGTCGGGCCCGGCCACCGCAACCAGCGGTATCGGCACCTTCACCTCAGGCCAACCCACTGCGGGAGACGCAGAGATCATCAATGTCGAACGAACCGCGTTCACCCTGACCGACGGCATCGGCAACAACTCGGCGACCTGGGATCCCGTGGTCTCGGTCCAGATACCCCCGACGGCCGTCGCGGGCACCTACACCGCAACGATCACGTTCTCGGTCGCCTGAACGCTCCGACACAGAAACGCCCGGCCGATCCTCGCGAATCAACCGGGCGTTTCGGCACTACAGAGCGGTGGCGGAGGGATTTGAACCCTCGGAGGGCGTTAACCCTCACACGCTTTCGAGGCGTGCTCCTTAGGCCGCTCGGACACGCCACCGCCGACGAGGGTACAGGACCGCGGGTTCGGACGCCGAACCGGTATCGCCCTGGCCGGCCTGGCAGGATCTTTGCCATGAGTACGCACATCGGCGCGAAGCCGGGCGAGATCGCCGAGCGGGTCCTGATGCCGGGCGACCCGCTGCGGGCCAAGTGGATCGCGGAGACCTACCTCGAGGGCGCCACCTGCTACTCGACGGTCCGGGGCATGCTGGGCTTCACCGGCCGCTGGAACGGCGTCGAGGTTTCCATCCAGGGCTCCGGCATGGGCATGCCGTCGGCCTCCATCTACGCCCACGAGCTGATCAACGAGTACGGCGTGAAGACGCTGATTCGGGTCGGCTCGTGTGGTGCCCTCAGCACCGACCTGCAATTGCGGGACGTGGTGGCGGCGATCGGGTCGTCCACCGACTCGAACATGAACCGGATGCGCTTCGACGGGCTGATCGACTACGCCCCGGTGGCCGATTTCGGGCTCCTGCGTACGTCGGTCGAGGTGGCCGAGCGACGCGGCATCACCATGCACGTCGGGCCGATCCTGGCGGCGGACGCCTTCTACACCGACCGGCCGGACCTCTACGACACCCTCGCCGACTACGGCGTGCTGGCGGTGGAGATGGAGTCGGCGGCGCTCTACACGATCGCCGCCCGGTTCAAGGCCCGCGCGCTGACCGTGCTGACCGTTAGCGACCACATCAAGACCGGCGAGAAGACCACCTCGGAGGAGCGCGAGCAGACCTTCAGCCAGATGGTCGAGATCGCCCTCGACACGATCATCGCCTGAGCCGTCTGACCGGGCGGGCAACACCGCGGAGAGCGTGATGACTGTGAGGCATCAATATGCCCCACAGTCATCACGCTCTTTCGCGTCCGACCGGGGAAGGCCACGGAAAGCCACAGCAGGCCGCAGAGGTCAGACGGCGGCCAACGCCTCCGTCGGCGCGAGGCGGGCGGCGCGCACGGCCGGGTAGAGGCCCGCGAAGCCGCCGATGACCAGGGTCGCACCCACCCCACCGAGCATCGCCCAGGCCGGCACCACTGTTGGCCAGTTCTGCGACAGCGCGTACCCCGAGGTGACCAGGATCCCCAGCACCACCCCGCCGATCCCGCCGAGCGCGGAGAGCAGCAGCGATTCGGCGAGGAACTGGGTCCGTACCTGACCGCGGGTGGCTCCCAGTGACCGGCGCAGGCCGATCTCGGCGCGGCGTTCCAGCACCGAGATCACCATGGTGTTCGCCACACCGACCCCACCGACCAGCAGCGCGACCGCACCCAGACCCAGCAACAGGCCGGTGAACGCGTCGTCGGTCGCCTCGGCGGCGGCCAGCGCGTCCGAGGGCCGGGACACCTCGACCTCGTTCGGCGCCTGCGGGTTGGTGGTCGCGCCGAGCACCGACCGGACCGCCTCGACCTGCGACTCCCGCGCCCGGGTGTAGACGGTGGTCGGGTGGCCGTCGAAGCCCAGGTATTCGGTCGCCGCCGGCCAGCCGATCAACGCCGACGTGTCCAACTCCGGGGCGAGTGGCGCGGCGGCGAGGGTGCCGACCACGGTGAACGGCCGCCCACCCAGCCACACCTGCACCTGCGGGTCCGCTGCGGTGATCCCGAGCCGCTGCGCCGCGGTGGCGCCGAGCACGACCGCCGGGTAGCGGGCGGTCGCCGCGTTGAGCCAGGTGCCGGTGGCCACCTCGGCCCCGACGGTGCCGAGCAGGTCCAGCCGGGCCGCCTGGGTGGCGATACCGCCGGTCTCCGCCGCCGGAATCCGATCCGAGCGGTACACCTTGGCGTCGGAGACCTGCCCGGTCGCGGACACCTCGGTCACCGGGCCGATCCGCCCGATCATCGCGATCGACTCCTCGGGCAACTGCGCGTCCGCGCCGAACAGGGTGCTGCCCGGCTCGACGGTGAGCAGGTTGGTGCCGAGCGCAGCGAGCGCCCGATCCAGCTCGGCCCGGGACGACGAGGAGATGCCGACGACCGCGATCATCGCGGCGATACCGATCGCGATACCCAACGCGGAGAGGAACGCCCGCAGCGGACGGGTCCGCAGCCCCACCCCACCGACGCGCAGGATGTCCGCCGGCCCCAGCCGGGCCGGGGTGAGCGTCGCCATCAGCCGACCTCGCCCGACGCGAAGGCCGAGTCGTGCCGCACCGCGCCGTCGTGCATCCGCACCTGCCGGGGCAGGCTTCCCGCGATCTCCCGGTCGTGGGTGATCACCACGACGGTGGTGCCGGCCCGGTGCAGATCGTGCAGCAGCTCCAACACCCCGGCACCGGAGTGGGAGTCGAGGTTGCCGGTCGGCTCGTCGGCAAGCAGCACCGCCGGCTCACCGACCACCGCGCGGGCCACCGCCACCCGCTGCCGTTCACCGCCGGACAGCTCGTGCGGCCGGTGCCCCAACCGGTGGCCCAGGCCAACCCGGACCAACGCGGCCTCCGCCCGTTCGCGCCGCCTCCGCAGGGGTACGCCGGAGTAGAGCAACCCGTCGGCCACGTTGTCCACGACCGGGACGCCGGGAGCTAGGTGGAACTGCTGGAAGACGAAGCCGATCCGGGTGGCCCGCAACGCGGACAGCTCCCGGTCGGTCAGCTTCGCCGCGTCGTACCCGTCGATGAGCACGCTGCCCGACGACGGCCGGTCCAGGGTGCCGATCAGGTGCAGCATGGTCGACTTACCCGATCCGGATGGGCCGACGATCGCGACCAACTCGCCATAGCCGATCCGCAGCGACACGTCGTCCAACGCCACGACGTCGCCGGCGTACCGCTTGCTGACCCGGTCGAGCACGATCACCTCGCCGCTCACGTCGGCACCACCACCGTCGTGCCCTCGGTGAGGTCCGTACCGCTGACCTCCACCCGGCCGTCGGCGAACAGCCCGGTGGTCACCGCGACGACCCGGCTCGCATCGCCCTCGGCGACCTGGACGCCGTAGCCGCCCTCGGCGAGCGCCAACAGCGCCGCCACCGGCACGGTGAGCACGTCGCGGCGCTCCGAGACGGTGAACGTGACGTCCGCGCTGGCCTGGTCGAAGCCGGTGAGGGCGCTCGGGTCGGTCACCACGACGGTCACCTCGATCTTCGTCTCGGCGTCACCGGACTGCCCGTTGGCACCGGCCGCGCCGGCCTGGATGACCGTCTCGACCGTGCTGATCGTGCCCGCCACCGCCCGGCCGTCCGGCAGCCGCACGGTGACCTTCGCGTCGCGCTTGGCCAACCGCTGGTCGTCCACGTCCAACTCGACGGTGACGACCCGGCTCGTGCCGGTATAGGTGAGCACCGCCTGGCCGGGCTGCGTGAGATCACCGACGTCGACCTGGTGGCTCTCCACCCGGACCTCCCGGTCGGCGTACACGATCCGCCCCGGCTCGACCCGACCGCTCTCGGTCTGACCCAGGTCCTCCTGCCACTCTCGGACGGCGTCCGCGGTGGCGCCGGTGTACTCGTCGTCGACAGTGAAGCCGGTGTAGCCCAGCGCCGCGAGGTTCCGCTCGAACTGCGCGACGTCGGCACCCTCCACCCCGGGGGCGAGCGTCCGGTACGCGGGCAGCCCCCCGTAGAGGAGCACCACCTCCTCGTTGTCGACCAGGTAGAGCGCCTTGCCCCGGCGTACCGTCGACCCGGTGGCCGCCAGCGCGGTGACGGTGCCGCTGAGCTTCGCCGTGGCGGTACGCGTCGTGCCGTACCCCAGCTCACCGTCGGCGGTCTCCGAGTCGGCGAGGGTCTGCCGGGTGACCGTGGCGGTGGCTGGTGGCGCGCTACCGGCCTGGGCCCGGCCTCCGTCGGCACCGCCGCCGAAGCCCACCGCGGCGACCACGCCCACGGCCGCGACAAGCAGAACGACGCCCCCGGTGATGGCGGCGCGCAGCCGCGAGCGTCGGATGGCGCCGGTCACCGGCCACCCCCGAACTGCGGCGCGTGCTGCCGGCACTTCTCCAGCGCGGCCTTCATGGCCGGGTCGCCGATGTCGATCGCGTTGCCCCCCGTGCCGATCCGGACCCGCCCGTCGGCGTCCGGGTCTGGGAAGTCCGGCACTCCGTTCTCCCGCATGCACTTGGCCAGCGTGCGCATCTGCTCGGCCTGCTCGGGGTTGAGCTGCGGCCCCTGCCCGCCGTTGGGCAGCTTGTCCTGACACTTCTCCATGGCCGCCTGGACCTTCTGCTGATCCACATCCGCGCCGAACCGGAAGCCGGGCCGGCCGCCCGCCTCCGGGTCGGGCATGTCCACCCCGTTCTCCCGCATGCACCGGGCGAAGGCGAGCTGCCGGTCCGAGTCGCTGACGGGGGCGCTACTCGCCGTGGTCTCGGCCTTCGCCCCACCGGCGGTGGCGACCCCGCCACCGTCGTCGCCTCCCGCCGCGCACCCGGGCAGCGCCAGGGCCAGCAGGACGGGGATCGCAAGCATCATTCGTCGCATGGCGTCCGCTTCCGCTCAGGTCCGGCGCGATTCGCCGAACGTGACACCCAGTGCACGGCAGCGGACGTATCCCCGGCGTTACCGTCGGCGGTTATGCCGCCGTTACCCCACCCCGGGGACCATGGAGGGGTGAGAGTGCTGGTGGTCGAGGACGAGAACGTGCTGGCGGACGCCATCGCCGAGTGGCTGCGTCGGGAGTCGTTCGCGGTCGACGTGGCGTACGACGGGGACGCCGCGTTGGAACGGCTCGGCGTCAACGAGTACGCCGTGGTGGTCCTGGACCGGGACCTGCCGGTGGTGCACGGCGACGACGTGTGCCGGGCGATCGTGGACGCGGGCGGGGAGACCCGGGTGCTGATGCTGACCGCGTCGGCGGCGGTCCGGGAGCGGGTGGCGGGGTTGGCGCTCGGCGCCGACGACTACCTGACGAAGCCGTTCGCCCTGGTCGAGCTGTCGGCGCGGGTGCACGCGCTGACCCGGCGGGCCCGCCCGGCGGCACCGCCGACGCTGCGTCGCGCCGGCATCCAGCTCGACCCGGCCCGACACGAGGTACGCCGGGACGACCGGCACGTGGCGCTGTCCCGCAAGGAGTTCGCGGTGCTGGCCGAGCTGCTCCGCGCCGACGGCGCGGTGGTCTCCGCCGAGGAGCTGCTGGAACGCGCCTGGGACGAGCACATCGACCCGTTCACAAACGTGGTCCGGGTGACCGTGATGAAGCTGCGCCGCAAACTCGGCGACCCACCGGTGATCGAGACGGTCCCCGGAGCGGGGTACCAGATCCGATGAAGCGCCTGACGATCCGTGCCCGGCTCACCCTCATCTACGGAGGGCTCTTCCTGTTGGCCGGCATGGTCCTGCTCGCCGTCACGTACGTGCTTGTGGATCAGCGGATGCCGCAGCCGTTCGGGGTGAGCCTGCGGGATCTGCCGAAGACCACCGCCACGACGTCCAGCGGGCAGACCATCGACAACCTGCGCGCCCTGGTGCAGGAGGTGCAGGACGAGGCGAAGCGCAACGCATTGGAGTCGCTGCTCACCCAGGGCGGCATCGCGTTGATCGTGGTGTCGGCGGTGGCGATCGCGTTCGGCTGGTTGCTCGCCGGCCGGGCCTTGCAGCCCCTGCACCAGATCACCGGCACGGCCCGACGGATCGCCGGTGCGGATACCGCCGGCCGTGGCCTGCACGAGCGGATCGCGCTCACCGGCCCTCCCGACGAGGTACGCGAACTCGCCGACACGTTCGACGAGATGCTGGAACGGCTGGACCGGTCCTTCGACGGGCAGCGCCGGTTCGTGGCGAACGCCTCGCACGAGCTGCGTACGCCGCTGGCGCTCAACCGCGCCCTGGTGGAGCTGGCGGTCACCCGTCCGGACGTCTCGGCGGAGACCCGTCGACTGGGTGAGTCGCTGCTGGCGGTCAACGAACGCCACGAGCGGCTGATCGACGGCCTGCTCACCCTGGCCGACTCGGAGAACGAGCTGACCGAGCGTACGCCTGTCGATCTGGCCGAGGTCTGCGCGCACACGACCGATCAGGCCGGGAAGCAGGCACCTGGGGTGCGGGTACGGCGAGCCCTGGCCCCGGCGCTGATCAGCGGCGACCCGGTGCTGTTGGAACGGCTCACGTTCAACCTGGTGGAGAACGCGCTGCGGCACAATCTGCCCGCCGACGGCTGGGTGGAGGTACGCACCGGGCTGGTCGGCGGGCGGCCCACCCTGACGGTGACCAACACCGGCCCGGTCATCCCCGGCTACGACGTCGAGACGATGTTCCAGCCCTTCCGTCGGCTGTCACGAGAGCGGGTCGCCGGCGCGCGGGGCTTTGGGCTGGGGCTGTCCATCGTCCGCGCGGTGGCCCGCGCGCACGGCGGCACAGCCGAGGCGCAGCCCCGCCCGGCCGGTGGCCTGATCGTCACGGTCACCCTGCCGCCGGCCTGAGCCTTCAGCGGAAGAACGCGCGCAGCACAGTCGCGGTCTCGGCCTCCAGCACCCCGCCGTAGACCTCGGGGCGGTGGTTGAGCCGACGATCACGCAGTACGTCCCAGAGCGATCCGGCCGCGCCGGTCTTGGGCTCCCACGCCCCGAACACGACGGTGGAGACCCGGGCCAGCACCAGCGCCCCCGCGCACATGGTGCAGGGTTCGAGGGTGACCACCAGGGTGCAGCCGTCCAGCCGCCACCGGCCGGTGCGCTCGGCACCTCGGCGCAGGGCCAACACCTCGGCGTGGGCGGTGGGGTCGCCGGTCAGCTCCCGCTCGTTGCGTCCGGTGGCCAGCTCGGTGCCGTCCGGCCCGTAGAGCACCGCACCCACCGGCACGTCGTCGACGTCGGTGCTGACCCCGTCGTCCACCGGCGGCCCGGTGACGGCGACCTCCAGGGCCCGGCGCATCCACAGCTCGTGGCGCTGCCGTCGGCCGGCCGGCTCAGACCTCACGCAGGTCTTCGACCTCGTCGACGCAGCCCAGCACCTGGCAGATCTCGGCGGTGACGTCCGCCGGCATCATCCCCTCGTGGGTGCAGAGGGTCAGCAGTTTCTGTGCGGAGATGCCCAGGTTGGCCAGCAGGTCTGCATCACCGACCGGGTCGGCCTCCGGGTCGACGACGGGCTGCTCGCTCTCCTCGTCACCGGTGCTCACCGGGCGGGGCTCCTCGTCACCGTCGAGCCCGGTCACCGAGGTCTTCAGGTCACCGACCAGAAGCGACCCCAGCGGCGACTCCTCGGCGTACGCGGAATCCGAACCGAACACCCGCAGGTCCTCGCCCTCGTCGAGGCGCAGGACCACCAGGTAGGCGTCGTCGGCCTCGACGAAGAGCAGCGACACGTCGGCCTCCTGGTCGACGTCGCGCAGCCGGTCCGCGACCTCGTCGATGTCGGTGGCGCCACGCAGATTGACCTCGGCGGCGGTCCAACCACTGTCATCGCGCACCACGGCCGCAGCGAAGTACGACACGGTCCCCCCAATAGCCCTCGACACAGCGTCGACTCGTTACGCGTGCACGTTATCCGGTCAGGTCGGCAGGCGACCCGTCAACGCCCCGAAGGGCGGGTCATTACTGACAAAGTCGGATCAGCCGGTGACTCGACGGCGGGTGGCGATGAGCTGGCGCAGACGCTCGGTGCGCTGCCGCTGCGGTCGGCTGCGCTGGCGGACCGCCCGGGCGCCCGCCAACTCGGCCAGCAACTGCAGGCGACGACGGTTGCGATCGGGATCCTGCCGCGGAGTGGTCCAGGCCATAGTCCCGAGCGTGCCGAGTCTCAGCGGCCACGTCAAGACGGCATTCGCTACGCAGCCAACCGGGCACACGGTGCAGTCATCGACAACCGTTTCGGGCCTGTTTCGTGTCGCTCACCAGAGCGGCCAGTCACCGCTTGTGGCCCAGCGGACCGCCACCACGGCGGCGGCGATGCTCCAGCCACCCGCCGTGACGATGGCGACCCCGGTGGCCACCCCCCGGTCACCGTGGCGCACCAGCACCAGGGCGGTGGCCCAGGCCAGCAGACCGGCGAACACCGTCCACCACGCGTAGCTGGCCACATCGGTGCCGAGCAGGCCGAACAGCAGCAGCCAACCGGCCGCCGCGCCGCCGCCGGAGGCGACACCACCGCCGGTGATCGGGTGCGGCTCGCGGTAGGTGGGCCGGGTCGGGGGCCCGGAGGGGAAGAGACCCGACGGGGTACGCGGCACCGGGCGGGCGGCACCGAAATCCGGGCCAGGATCGGGTCGGGCAATGGTCACCGTCGCTGCCCTCCCCTCACGCGTGCCGCTCGTCCCCACGGTACCGGCTCTGCCAGGATGACCGAATGTCCTCGCCGACGATCAGCCGCCGCGCTCGTCCGGCGTACCCGATCCTGCTGCTGCTCGCCCCGGTGCTGGCCGCCGGCTGCGCGACCACGCGGCCGGGGGTGCCACCCGACGGCGCCGCGCCGACGCCACCGGTGGTCTGGGCGACCGCCGACCAGCCGCCGTCCCAACCGCCCACGCCGACGGCGACCGACCCGGGCCGCCCGGTGCCGTCGTCGGCCAGGCCGTCGGCGACGGCACCCCGCACCGGGCTCAAGCATGTCTTCCCGGTACGCGCCGACAACGTCGACTATCACCCGACGCACGGGGCGTACCCGGCGACGGACCTGTTCGCCGACTGCGGCGAGCCGTTCGTGGCGGTGACCGACGGGACGGTGCTTGAGGTGAGTCGCGTGGACAGGTATTCCAAGCGTGGGCAGCAGGGGCCGGACAACGGCGGCCTGTCGGTCGCCCTGCTCGGCGACGACGGGGTGCGCTACTACGGCTCACACCTGAGCGTCGTGACCAGCGGCGTCGACGCCGGGGTGCGGGTCCGCGCCGGGCAGCAGCTCGGCAAGGTGGGCCGCACCGGCAACGCGAACAACGTGTGCCATGTGCACTTCGGCATCTCGCCGGCCTGCACGGGCAAGGACGGCTGGTGGATTCGGCGCGGGGTGATCTGGCCGGCGCGTTACCTGGACTCCTGGCGAGGCGGCGGCAATCGGGAGCCAGCCACCGAGGTGACCGCGTGGCAACGCAAGCACGGCTGCCCGAAGGCGCCCTGACATGGCCCGCGCGAGAGATCCCATCGCCGACCTGCGCCGGATCGCGTTCCTGTTGGAGCGGGCCAACGAGGCCACCTACCGGGTACGCGCGTTCCGGTCGGCGGCGAAGGCGCTCGCCGGCCTGTCTTCGGCCGAGCTGACCGAACGGGCCGGCAACGGCACGCTCACCGAGTTGGCCGGGGTCGGTGACGTCACGGCCCGCTGCGTGGCGGAGTCCCTCGCCGGTGAGGAGCCGGTCTACCTGCGCCGACTGGTGGCGACCGAGGGCAGCGATCTGGATGCCGAGGCCACGGCGCTGCGCGCCGCCCTTCGCGGCGACTGTCACACCCACTCGGACTGGTCCGACGGTGGCTCGCCGATCGAGGAGATGGCGCTGGCGGCGGTGGAGTTGGGCCACGAGTACGTGGTGCTGACCGACCACTCGCCCCGGCTGACGGTGGCCCGGGGGCTGACCGCGGCGCGGCTACGCCAGCAACTCGACCACGTGGCCCAGGTCAACGCGGCGCTGCCCGAGGGTTTCCGGATCCTCACCGGGATCGAGGTGGACATCCTCGCCGACGGTTCCCTGGACCAGGACGACGAGTTGCTGGCCCGGCTCGACGTGGTGGTCGGGTCGGTGCACAGCGGCCTGAAGGACGAGCGGTCGAAGATGACCCGCCGCATGCTGAAAGCCGTCGCCAACCCACACCTGGACATCCTCGGCCACGTCACCGGCCGGATGGTGTCGTCCCGCCCGGCCGGGGTGACCGGTCCGGGCGATCGGGGGCACCGCGCGCGTACCCGGGCAGAGAGCGACTTCGACGCGGACGCCGTCTTCGCCGCCTGCGCCGAGCACGACACCGCCGTCGAGATCAATTCTCGGCCGGAGCGGCAGGACCCGCCGAAGCGCCTGATCCGCCGCGCGTTGGAGGCCGGCTGCCGGTTCGCCATCAACACCGACGCGCACGCGCCCGGCCAACTCGACTGGCAACGGTTCGGCTGCGAGCGCGCCGCCCTCTGCGGCGTCCCCGCCGACCGCGTGATCAACACCTGGTCGGCAGAGCAGTTGGTGGCCTGGACGCACGATCGCCCCTGACCCCCGCGACGCGGCGGCCGGTCAGCGGCGGGCGGGCTCGGCGGCGGGTGCGGCGGGTGCGCCGACGCCGACCACCGGGCTGCTCCGGCGGCGACCGAACAGCCCCTGCGAGACCGCGACCCCGAGCAGCACGATCAGCGCGCCGACCGGTTGGTGCCAGTTGAGTCGCTCGTCGAGCGCCACGGCGCCGATCAGCACCGCGAAGATCGGGATCAGGTACGTGACGGTGGACGCCGTGCTCGCGCCGGCCAACCGGATGTTACGCATGTTGATCACGAACGCGAGCCCGGTGCCGAGCGCGCCGAGAGCCAGCACGCTTCCCACCACCCCCGGCGACAGCTCGGTGGGCAGCGGCGGCAGGCCCGCGACGATCGGGGTGACGATGGCCAGTTGCACGGCGGCGAGCAGCAGCTGCGCGGCGGACAGCGACAGACCTGAGTACGCGCTGCCAGCGACGAACCGCTTCTGGTACGGAATGGCGACGCCATAGCAGGCCGCCGCGCCGAAGCACATGAGCTGCCCGGTGAAGTGCGCCCCGCCGATGCCCTCCCAGACCCCGAGCACCACCAGCACCCCGACAAAGCCCAGCCCCAGCCCGACCGCACGGCGCACGGTCAGCCGCTCGGTGCGGAAGACGAGCACCGCCAGCGGCAGCACGATCAGCGGCGTGGTGGCGTTCCAGATGCCGGCCAGCATCGATTCGACCCGCTGCTCTCCGTAGCCGAAGAGGGTGAACGGCAACGCCACGCCGAACGCGGCGACAACGGCCAGGTGCGCCCAGACCCTGGGCTCGCGGGGCAGCCGGTCGCGCAGCACGGCGAGGACCACCAACAGGGTCAACGCGCCGGCGACCACTCGGTAGAGGGTGAGCTGGACCGGATGCAGCTCGGCCACCCCGACCTTGATGAAGAGGAAGCTGGCACCCCAGATCGCGGCGAGGGCGACGAAGCCGGGCAGCCAGGCGCGGACCGGCGCTTTGTCAGGAGTGGTATCGGTGGTCACCCCTGACACTCTGCCGTAACCGTACGACAAAGTCGCGGGCCTTTCGGCCGCCCCGCCGTACCGCAACTTGCGGCTTGAACACGACAAACGTCGGCGACACCAGGGTGGAATGGTCACGTAGGGTCGCAGCGTGGGACGAATTGATGAACTCGCCAACCGCTACGTGGCCGAGTGGGCTCCGTTGAGCCCGACCGGCGCGACCTTCGTCGGCATTGCCGGCCATGACGACCAGCTCGACGACCTCTCGCCCGACGGCTACCGGGCACGGGCGGACCTCACCCGCCGGACGCTCACCGAGCTGGAGGCGACCGAGCCGGAGACCGAATCGGAGCGGACCGCCCAGGAGGCTATGCAGGAACGACTCGGCCTGGACCTGGCCCGGTACGACGCCGGGGAGGTGACCAGCGAGGTCAGCGTGATCACCAGCGGGTTGCACGAGATCCGCATGGTGTTCGACCTGATGCCCAGCGCGACAAGCGACGAGCAGGCCAACATCGCCGCCCGGCTCAACGGCTTCGCCGGCGCGCTGGAGGGCTACAAGACCACCCTGCGCGAGGCGCTCGCCGCTGGTGAGGTCAGCTCGAAGGTGCAGCTGGTCGAGGTGGCCAAGCAGTGCGACATCTGGACCGACCCGACCGGGGACAACTTCTTCCACGGGCTGGTCGAGCGGCTGGGTGCGGAGGGCACGCTCGGCGCGGAGCTGCGTCGGGGTGCGGCGTCGGCGACCGCGGCGACCGCTGAGTTCGGTCAGTTCCTGCGTACCGAGTTGGCCCCGCACGGACGCGACAAGCAGGCCGCCGGTCGGGAGCGCTACGAGCTCGCCTCGCAGTACTTCCTCGGCGCCAAGATCGACCTGGACGAGACGTACGCCTGGGGCTTCGCGGAGTTGGCCCGCCTGGAGGCGGAGATGCGGGTCGTGGCCGGACGCATCGCCGGCTCCGGTGCCACGGTCGACGAGGCCGTTGTCAGGTTGGACGCCGACCCGGCCCGGACCATCCAGGGCAAGGAGGCATTCCGGGACTGGATGCAGGCGCTGGCCGACAAGGCGATCACCGAGCTTCACGGCACCCACTTCGACATCCCGGAGCAGGTGCGCCGCATCGAGTGCTGCCTCGCCCCGACCAGCGACGGCGCCATCTACTACACCGGCCCGAGTGAGGACTTCTCCCGTCCGGGCCGGATGTGGTGGGCGGTGCCGCAGGGCATCAGCGACTTCTCCACCTGGCGAGAGGTGACCACGGTCTACCACGAGGGCGTGCCGGGCCACCATCTCCAGGTGGCGCAGACCGCCGTCCGGGCCGACCTGCTCAACCGCTGGCAGCGGCTGCTCTGCTGGGTTTCCGGGCACGGTGAGGGCTGGGCGCTCTACTCGGAGCGGCTGATGGACGAGCTGGGCTATCTGGACGACCCGGGCGACAAGCTGGGCATGCTCGACGGCCAGGCGATGCGCGCGGCACGGGTGATCGTGGACATCGGCATGCACCTGGAGCTGGAGATCCCGAAGGACAACCCCTTCGGTTTCCACCCGGGCGAGCGGTGGACGCCCGAGCTGGGCTGGGAGTTCATGCGGGCGCACTGCCGGGTGCCGGACGAGAATCTGCGCTTCGAGCTGAACCGCTACCTGGGTTGGCCGGGGCAGGCACCGTCGTACAAGGTGGGTGAGCGAATCTGGCTCCAGGCCCGCGAGGACGCCAAGGCCCGCAAGGGCGCCGATTTCGACCTGCGGGAGTTCCACCGGCAGGCGTTGGACCTGGGTGCGCTGGGTCTCGACCCGCTGCGCCGGGCGCTGGCCCGGCTCTGACCGGGCCGCGGCTGCGCGCGTCGACGGTACGACGAGTCCGTCGCCGCGCGCAGCCGTGCGTCGAGCCGAGGCTGCTCGCGCGGCCGCGCGCTGAGGGTGGCCACGCAGCCGGGCGCTCAGCTAAGGGTGAGTGCCAATGCCGGGCGGGCGGTCAGCGTGTCACTCGTGACGTAGGCCAGGTCGATAGCCGGATCGGTGAACGTGATCGGAATGGGCGAGGTGACCGGGATGCCGTCCGGTAGCGGCAGATCCGGAGTCAGCGTGATCTTGATGCCGAGCAGTCGGCCGACGAACCGGGTCGCGTAGAAGGCCACGTCTCCCCGGACGGTCAACTGGTCGGTCGCGTACCGCTGGTTGCGCCCTTCGGGGCCGTCGGCGCGCAGCAGGAAGTCGGCGGTCACCGCCTCCCGCATGCTGAACTTCAGCACCTTGAGGTCGCCCTTGACGGTGTGCAGGTCCGTGATCCCCTCGAAGCGCAGCCCGGTCATCCGTACCGACGATCCGGTGAGCTTCGACGGTGTCTGCGCCACGGTCGGCAACGCCGGATCGGCGGCGATGCGCGGCAGCGGCTTGCCCGGCTGCACCGTTGCCGGCCGGTCGGGTGCCGTGGTGCCGGGCTTACCCGGGGTCGACTTGCCCGGGATCTGCGACGGGCAGTCGGCAGGCCCGGGGCGGGGCGTCGCGCTGCCGGTCGGCCGGGCTGCGGGCGTGCCGGTCGGGGTCACTGCCGGCGCGGCGGACCCCTCCCGGCGGCCACCGCTGAGCAGATCGCCGATTCCGTCCAGGATGTCGGTGATGACATTGCCGCCCCGCTCCGGGCTCCGGGTGGGCGTCGGCGTGGCCGCGCTGCGGGGAGGTGTCGGCGTGGCCGCGCTACGGGTGGGCATCGGGGTGCCGGTCCCG
This sequence comes from Micromonospora chokoriensis, assembly GCF_000718555.1. Taxonomy (GTDB): domain Bacteria; phylum Actinomycetota; class Actinomycetes; order Mycobacteriales; family Micromonosporaceae; genus Micromonospora; species Micromonospora chokoriensis_B. The sequence goes on along the minus strand of NZ_JOAN01000015.1, from coordinate 18,590 downwards.
GGAGGGGTGGGACAGCCTGTCGAGGCCGGTCGGCTCGGCGCGGCCTGCACCGCTCGCGGCTGGCTGGCCAGCCCGATGGCCGCCAGGCCGAGGACCACGAGAGCGATGGCGAAGGCTCGCGGATCAGCGGAGCGGCCCGGCCAGTCGGGCGGCGCACCCTCGTCGGACTCCCGGGGCGCCGGATGCTCGACCCGCTCGACACCGCCCTGGTCCTCACCGGACCGACCAGTGCCGTCCTTTTCGGCGTCGGCCTGTTGCCGGGGTGGGGCGGGGCGGGTCGGCGTCCAGGCGAAGGCGAGCGCGCTGCCGACGATGCCGAGCAACAGACCGACGAAGAAGCCGCCGAGGTTGAGCCCGATCAGCGAGTACACCGCAGTGACCGCCGCGACGACCGAGTAGAACAGCCGCTGCGCCGGGGTGAACCAGAGCAGCAGGCCACAGGTCACCAGGATGACCGGGATCAGCAACGAGAGTAGGCCGGTCGCCCCGCTGCGAAAGCTGAGGCCGTTGAGGGTCATTCGGGTGGAGGCGAACATCTCCAACCCGGCCAGAGCGATGAGCAGTCCGCCCCAGAACGGTCGGCTGCGCCGCCAGCGGCGGAAGAACCGCCACGCCTGAGCCGGACCACCGGGCCGGGCGTGGGACGGGTTCGCGGTTGTCACGTACTCCTCCTGGCCGAGCGGGATCGGGGACCTGGGCCCGGCCCGCGGTGTCGACCACCGCGGGCCGGGGCTCACTCAGAAGCACTCCTTGCCCTTGGCGTCGTCACCCACATTGACCTTGAGCCTCAGGCCGACCAGGTTGAACGTGGCCGCCGTGGTGTAGCGAGACACCTGTTGCAGGTTGGTGATGGTGACGTGGTCGGAGTTCTGGCCGAACGAGCCGGCCTGCGCGGTCGGGTTCAGGTCGGTGGCGTCCCGGCCGATCTTGATGTTGGTGAAGGTCGCGTTGCCGTTCAACGAGTCCATCGCGATAAGCAGGTCCTTGGCGCGGGCGGGTTCCTTACCCTCGCCGGCGTTGATGGTGAGCACCACCGGCAGGCCCGGCAGGTCGGCGCGGACGGACTGGCAGAGGCTGTACAGCTCGGCGCTGCTGATCTCGGAGAGCGCGATCGGGTGGACCTGACCGGCCTTTCCGTCCTTGCCCTTCTCGCGGACGATGCCGCCGTACTGCTTGAAGCCGTCGCCCTCAAGGCGGTTGGCACCAATCTTGAACGTCTGCCCCGAGACCGTGATGTCGGAGGCGATCGCGCCGGTCGACATTCCGAACAGGATGGCGCCGGCGGCCGCCGTGGTGGGCACCATCATGGCGGCGAACCGCTTCCATCGGGTACGACCCTGACTGTCAAACCGATCCTGCACGGGTTCCTCCTCGGGTCGATGCGCACGAGTGACCGGTCCCGAACTGGCGGCCCACATCGGGGCCCGCCACCTGTTACCGGCTGGTAACCATCGGGCTTGATGGTGCACCCGCTGCGGCGCAGGTCACAACCCCCCGATTACCCAGCGGTAACACACGGCCAGCACCGCGGCGGCACAGCGTCACGTTGCGTTGAAGAATCGAGGCCCAGTGATCGCCAAATCAATCTCAAGGCCGACATTTAACCCAGCAAAACAACACAGAGTGACTTACCCATCGATGAATTACAAAAAGGTAACGAATGTAAAGGAGGCCGAGAGCGCGCGGCGCGATCTCGCATCGCGCGACCCTCCCTCAGGCACTGCCGGATGGCTATGCTCTGCGGCGTGCCGCTGATCGATTACTACGGCCCCCAGGGCTGGGGCAGCCAATCACCCCCGTTGCGGCAACGCCAACACGTCGCAACCGACCTGATCCTCTCCGCGCTGACCGCCGACTCGGCGAACCCGTCGACTGTTCTCGATGTCGGGTGCGGCGACGGCAGCTTTCTGGCCCATCTCGCGTCCGCTGCCCCCGAGCGGGACATCCGTTGGATCGGGGTCGACTACTCGGAGCACCAGCTCGCACGGGCCGCCGAACTGCCGTACGAGTTCCACCGCTGCGACCTCGACGACGGCCTGCCACTGCCGGACGGCTCGATCGATCTGGTGCACGCCGGCGAGGTGCTCGAGCACCTGTACGACCCCGACCACCTGCTTGAGGAGTGCGCGCGCGTGCTCCGGCCGGGCGGTCACCTCGTGCTGACCACGCCGAACCTGCAAGCCTGGTACAACAGAGCGCTCTTCCTGGCCGGCGTCCAGCCGATCTTCTACGAGACCTCCACACGGTCGACCGAGGTCGGCGCCGGAGCCCTGCGTCGCCTCAAGACCGACACCATGCCGGTCGGGCATCTGCGCCTGTTCAACCGCACCGCGCTGCTCGACCTGCTCCGCCGCGAAGGGTTCGAGCCGGTCACCCTGCGAGGCGCGGGGTTCCACGGGGTCCCGTCGAGCATGGCCTGGTTCGACACGGCCATGAGCCGCCGGCCCTCACTCGCCTCGATCCTCGTGGTGTCGGCCGTCAAGCGGTGAAAAGCAGTTCGGTGGGCCCGGCGAACCAGGCCCACCGAACAGGTGACTCAGGGGTCAGAGCGTCGCGGAACGCTCAGCCGCCGACCGCTGATCGGGCACCGTCTGCTCGGTGGAGTCGGCGGCGGTGTCCTCACCATCCCGGTCGGCCCGGTGGCTACCGCCCCGCTCCTCCTCGATCGGCTCGGCAGCGGCCTGCTCGGCGGCAGTGACCGGCTTGCCGGAGCCACGCAGAGCCAGCAGCATGCCGCCGACGATCGCCAGCAGACCGAGCACTCCGAGCGTGATCGGCCCCCAGAGGCGTACGAGCTGAATGGAGCTGGCGTTCTCCGCGGCGCGGTCGGCACTGGAGATCACAGTCGCCTCGTTGTAGCGGAAGTCGGCGTTCAGCAGCACCGTCGGTGCGCCCACGTCCGGCACCAGCACCTTGCGCGGCTGGTCGCGGACGTCCACGTACGAGCCGGTGACGGGCTCCACCCAGAACGTGCGCGTGTTGGTGTACATGAGTCGGGCCGTCGTGGCCCCGGGTGCGAAGCGTGCCAACAGCACCTTCAGGCTGCTTTCGGCCACCACCAACTGCGCCTCGGGGACGGTCTGCTCGAAGCGGTAGGCCTTCACCCCACGTACCTCGGTGACCTCTTTGAACTGCGCCGGGACCGTCTTGCGAATCTCGCGGTCGTAGACCGGGTAGTCCTTCTTTTCGGTGCCGAAGGGGAACTTGTAGACCTGACCCGCGTAGTTCGCGGGTTGGCCAGTGCCGTCATCGAGCCAGGCAGGATCCCACTTCGCGGCCGCACCACTAACGCGGTCAATGGCGAGTTCGGTGCTGTACTCGCTAATAATCTCGTTGTTGTCGACGCGTCGCACCGACTGGAACACGTCCCAGACAACGGCCTTGCCCTTGAGGTCGCCTGTCATCTTCTCGTCGGTGGTCTTGGGCTGCGGGACCACCTCCACAGTCGACCGGAGTCCACCCCGCTCGACGTTCGCCGCGCCTGCCTTGATCTGGAGGAACTCGGCGTCGGCCGCCTCGGCCACGGACTCCGACCGCTTCAGGTCGTACGGCAACTGACCGACCACGGGTGCGACGTACAGCGGCAGCCCCACAGCGGCGACGACCAGCAGGACGCCAAGTCCAAAAAGCGCGGCGCCGACAATCCTCTTCACAGCTCCTCCTTCGATGACAAGGCGAAAAGGCGCCAGCCAGCCAGGCGCTGAAGACATCGACGTCACGGGTGGACGCCTCTGGCATGGCGGCACGTTACTCTCCAGTCACCTCTCTCCGCGACCCCCGGGAAGCCCGATGTTTACTGCCCCATCCGCCCCTGCGCTTCCGCGTCTGCCGGCCCTCGACGGGGTGCGGGTAATCGGTGCGGTAGCGGTGATTGCCCAACACGTCGGGTTCATCACGGGCGTCACTACCCGGGAAAGCTGGGGCGGCTGGATCGCCATGATGGATTTCGCGGTAGCGCTCTTCTTCACGCTCTCGGGCTTCCTGCTCTTTCGTCCCTGGGCCCGTGCTGCCGCCACCGGTTCCGCGACGCCGGGTGCGCGGCGCTTCTACTGGAAGCGGGCCGTACGGATCCTGCCGGCATACTGGCTCGCGGTCGTCGTCTGCCTCACGGTGCTTCCAGAGCAGGGCGTCGCTCCGTTGGGCGACTGGCTGCGGCACCTCACCTTCGCCCAGATCTACGAGCACGCACAGATCCGGCCCGGCCTGGGTCAGACCTGGAGTCTCGCCACCGAAGTGGTGTTCTACCTGCTGCTGCCGTTGGCGGCGGCGGGTCTCGTCGGGAGGCGATGGAGACCCGTCCGCACGGTGACGCTCGCGGGTGTCGGCCTGGCGATCACGGTGGGCTGGATCGCCGCGATGGGAGCGGGCCTCCTGGACACCGGCCTGCACATCATGTGGTTCCCCTCGTACGCGCTGTGGTTCGCCGCGGGCATCGTGCTCGCCACGATCCATGTCGCGCTCCGGACGTCGACGGCACCCCGCTCGTGGCAGGTCTTCGATCAGCTCGGCTCCGCGCCACTGGCCTGTTGGAGCATCGCGCTCGGCCTGCTCGCCGTGGCCAGCACCTCGGTCACCGGGCCGCGGGGCGTCGCCGCCCCGACGGCCGGACAGTTCGCCGCGCAGCTCGGGCTCTACGCCGGTGTCGCGGTGATGATCTTGTTGCCCCTCGTGTTCGGCCCGACCACGCTGATGTCGCTGGCCCTCGGTAGCGCACCGATCCGCTGGCTCGGCACGCTCTCCTACGGAATGTTCCTGTGGCACCCGTTGGTGCTGGAGCTGATCTACCGCGTCGAAGGTCGCGCCTACTTCACCGGGAACCCGGTGCGGATCTATGCGCTCACCCTGACCGGCGCGATCGCGTTCGCGGCGGTCAGCTACTACGTCGTCGAGCGCCCGTTGCTGCGTTGGGGGTCGGCGACCGCGAAGCGACGTGCGGGCAGGGCGATCGAGCACCAGAGGGCGGTGACGGCGGCAAGCGCCGCCAGCTGAGGCGCCGCGGACGTGTGCGGCAGAGGATCGACGAGCGAGAGCCACCCCGCCGCACCGAAGCAGACGACCGGGAGCAGCCATGCCACCAGCCGACTGATCCGGCGGAGCCGCCGCAGTTCACTGCGGTGCAGGTACGGTGCGAGCAGCCCGGGGGCGACAAGAACCGCCGCTCCGACGACCGCCAGCACGGCCGCCCAGATTCCGCCGACGCTCAGCAACGCCGCAGCGCCGACGGCGCTCGGTAGCAGCCAGCCCCGCCGACGCCGTCCCGGCGCGGCCACGATCGACCTCGGCGGGCGGCGGGACGGAAGCACCGCAAGCAGCAGGACGATCCCGAGCAGCGCCGCACCCGCCACCAGTCCCACCCGGTAGGTGCCCTCCGGCGTGAAGCGGAGTACGACGTCCCCGCCGACGTCGGGGGGCAGCAACCAGCCCTGCTGCCATCCGTCCAGCACGATTGGCGTCAGTTTGTGCCCCGCCACGGTCGCCTGCCAACCAGGGTTCACGTTCTCCCGCACCGCGATGACGGTGCCGCCCGGGTTCGCGGCGACGTACAGCCGTCGCTCCGTCGCCGACCACCCGTCGACGCGTACGAGGCTCGGCAACGCGATCGGGCTGGTGCGGCCAGCCGGGTCCAGAACGAGCCTCGTCGGTACGGCCAGATCACTCCCGGCCGCCACCACCCGCAGCTCGCCCGCGCGCAACTCCAGTGGCTCCGACACCTTCTCGCCGCACGCCGTGGCCCGTACCTCCCGAAGTTCCAGCAGCTCCCGGCGGCTGGCCGTGATGGACGTCCGCAGTTGCCGGTCGGCGACCTGAAGTGTCGGCCCGCTGCCGCAGGGCAACGTGACGCGCTCGTCGAGATTCACTCCGATCGACTGACCCGCAGGCAGGGTGCTCACCTCGCCGATACCCAGCGGCAGCCGTTCGGACCTGCCCTTGTACGGGTCGAAGCTCTTCACGGAGGTGTTCGCACGGAAGAGAATCGTGACCTCGTCGGTGCGCAACGGCCGGTCGAACCTGACCAACCCGTCCTTGTCGACCGTGCCCGCGCGCACCCCACCGTCGCCGATGACTGTGACTCGCCAGGGGCGTGCACGGGCCACCGAATCCGCTGACGACAACCGCAGGCCGCTGATCGTGCGGGTGGTGAGCCAGTTGAGTTTCAACCACGGGCCCTCGTCCTCAGCGGCTGGCAGCCAGGCCGTCGCGGGATCCCCGTCGAGGACCGCGCCGGGTCGGGCCACCGGGTCGGGCACCGCACTGGACGAGGCGGTCGCCCGCGGCGGCAGCGTCAGCGGCCACGACTTCGCCACCTCCGCGTCGAGCAGTGCGCTGAGCTGCGGGCCGGCCTTCGGTCGCGCCCAGACCGTCGGCGTGTACGAGGCGCTCGCCGGCAGCACCACGGTCCGGTCGAGCTGACCACCGTCCTCGGACTCTCGGCCCACTCCGGACCCGCAACGTGGGACGTCGTCGACGAAGAAGCACGAGTCGGTGGTCGGCGCCGAGGTGAGCACCACTGTCGCGGGCCGCTCGGTGTCCGGGCCCTGCGGCGTGACCAGGGTCCGCGCCGCCTGCACGCCGGGGATCTCCAGTTCCGCGATGCCGACCCGCCCCTGACCGGTCCGGATCGGCCACGCCGCCTCGATGGTGACCCTGATCCGGGTGCTGGAGTGCACGCCAGGGAGCCGGACGGTCAACGTCGGTTCGAACGAGTCGACGGTGACCCGTTCCGGGCCGCTGCGCACGGTCACCTTCGTGGGCAGCATGTCCGCCTCCGTGTCGAACCGCAGCCGCACCTCAGAGACCTTCCTCGGCTCGGTGAGCTCGACCTCCAGCCACTGCCGGGTGGGGGCACTGGGGGCGGTGCGCCAGGAGGTCGCCGGGTCGCCATCGACCGCCGCGTACGGGAGGTGAGCCGGGCGGGATCCGCTCAGTGGGTGCGCCTGCGCCCAGGAGCTGGAGGCGGTGACCCCGTTGATCCCGACGTACCGCGCCACCGTGGCGTACCTGTCCCCCCAGGCCGGCAGGTAGTCACGCGCGACTCCGGCGAGCAGCGGCCGCTGGTCGGCTTCGGTGGTGGCCGACGCGTTGTCGTGCAGCAGTCCGAAGGTCACCTCCCGACGGCGCATGCCGTCGGTCAGCAGCACCGGGCCCAGGGCCTGACCGGTCGGCAGGTCGCCGGCGAGCACTGTGGGTGCCGCGTCGAGTCGGCGGGCCGCGGCGATGTCCAGCAGCGATTCCGGCCCGCCGACGACGGTCGAGATCGCCGTGGCGTCGTACGCGACGACGGGCTGCACCGCCTGCTGGACCTCGTACACCTCCAGCGCGCGGGTCGGCACGTCCAGGCCCTGGTCCCGGTAGCCGCCGAAGGCACTTTCGCCGCCGATCATCGGACCGAAGGAGGCGACCAGCCGCAGCCCGGGAGAGCGGTCGATGGCCTGCCGCGCCTGCACCGGGCGGGCGGCACGGGACGCACCGTAGTCGAGGTCCGACCGGAGCAGGACGTACCGCACTCCGGAGCGGGCGAGCAGCTCGGCCAGGCCGTCCGAACCAGTGCCGGTGCTCAGCACCGATTCGACGGCGTCGAGGAGCCTGATCGTTGCTGGCGGGGTGAGCGGGATCGAGTTGCGCACCGCCCAGGAGCTCTTCAGCAGGGGTTGGATAATCTCGTCGGCGGGGCTGCCCCAGTTGTAGTCGGGAAAGCGGGCGGCTGGCGCCACCAGTACGCGGTCGCGCCCGAGGTTGTCGTCCAGCCAGCTGCCTGCGGCCTGCCAGTAACCGGGAACGCTGTCGAAACTGCCCTTGATCGGCAGTTGACCAGCGAGGGCGGGGCTCGCGACGGCGGCGATTCCGGTCAGCGCCACGACCTTCACCACGATCGCGCGTTTCTGCGCGGAGTGCCATCGGCGGCCGGCCACCGCCGACGTACGGGACACCATGCCGAGCAGGTGCGCGAGGCCGAGGATCAGCGGTAGTCGCAGCACCACGTCGAACTTGTGCACGTTGCGCAGCGGTGCCCCCGCTCGGTCGAGGAAGGACCGTTGCGACTCGGCGAGGAGGCCGTCGACGGCGGCGACGTGCCCCATTCCGACCAGGGCGATGCCGACGAGCAGGCCGGTGATGAGGAAACGCCGGTGCGGCATCCCGCTGCGGGCCAGGCCGGCTAGGCCGAGAGCGGCGACCACGATGGTAGCGATGACCAGCGGGCCGTCGAGGGCGAGCTGGGCACCCGCACCCCAGGACCGGCCGTAGGCGAGCCAGTGCGACGTCCCGCGCATCGTCGTCACCAGGTCGGTGACCCGGGTGGTCACGGGGGCCGTCTCGATGTAGTCGAGGAACGGTGGACTGTACTTGCCGAGCAGCAGCAACGGCACCAACCACCAGGCGGTCGCGGCGGCGACCGCCACCCCCCAGGCGGCGACCGCGAGGAGCCGACGCCGCATCGGCCGCAGGGTCACCAGCCAGAGCACCGCCAACGGTACGACCGCCAGCACGGCCGTGGCGTTGACACCGCCAGCGCAGGCGACGGCCAGTGCGGACCAGGCGACGGCCCGGCGCAGCGAAGCGCCGTGGGCCAGTCCGATCAGGGGTACGAGCACCCACGGGGCGATCGCGCTGGGCCATGCCTCGACCGAGATCGGGCCGAGTTCGGTGACGATCCGGGGGGAGAGCGCGAACGCGACGCCCGCGATGATCCGGGCGGCCGGCGTGCCGATGGCCAGCCGCTCAGCCAGTTTGATGACCCCGATGCAGGCGACGCACATCAGCAGCGCCCACCAGAGTCGTTGCACCACCCAGGCGGGTACGCCGATGACATCGCCAGCTGCGAAGAATGGCCCCATCGGCCATAGATATCCGTACGCCTGGTTCTGTAGTTGGCCAAACGACCCCGCTGGATTCCAGACGTGCAATGCGCGTTCGAGCCATCCGACGGGATTTGTCGCAAGATCGACCTTGGTGTCCATCACGATCTTGCCGGGTTCCTGAAGGAACGCCAGCGCCGTCAGTGCGACGCAGACCGATGCCGCCCGCAATCGCCATACCGCCGAGGAAGCACCGTAGGGTGCCAACTCGCCCGCCGGTTGCGATGCCTCGCGCATTTTGTCTCTCCCGTCTACTGCCGGCCGCCTGGTGCACATCAGACCGACGCGTCGACCCATTGCGGGTTCGGACACGAGCGCCTTAAGGTGGCGCGATCGCGAACACTACTCGGCAGTAGGAGCAGCGGGTGCAGACCCTCGACGGCCCCGGACGGCACGTACTGTTCCTCAACTGGCGCGACACGCGCAATCCGGAAGGTGGAGGTTCGGAGGTCTATGTCGAGCGCATCGCCGAAGAGTTGATAGCGCACGGGCACCGCGCGACGCTATTGTGCGCCAACCATCCGGGTGCACCCCGCGAGGAGACGTCAGAACGCGGTTTACGGATCCTTCGGCGGGGCGGCCGACACACCGTTTACCTGCGGGCCGCGCTCGTCTATCTCGCCGGCCTGGTCGGGTTCGGCCCACTGCGTTCGCGATCGCTCGGCCGGCCCGACCTGATTGTCGACGTGTGCAACGGGCTGCCCTTCCTCACCCCGCTGTACGCGCGCTGCGCCATCGTCATCCTCGTGCACCACGTGCACCGTGAGCAGTGGCCGGTGGTCCTCGGGGCCTGGGGCGCCCGCATCGGATGGTGGATCGAGTCGAGCTTCGCGACGCGTGTCTACCGGCGCTGCCGCTACGTCACCGTCTCGTCCGCGACCCGCGATGAACTGGCATTTCTCGGAGTCGACCCGGGTCGTGTCACGGTGGTCTACAACGGCACTCCGGAATTGACGCCAGACACGGCTCCTCGCACCCCTTATCCCTCGCTCCTGGTGCTGTGCCGGCTCGTTCCACACAAGCGGGTGGAGATTGCCCTGGAGGCGGTGGCGCAGCTCGCTGCGGAATTCCCGACCGTACGGCTGACCATCGCGGGGCAGGGCTGGTGGGAAAGGCGACTACGCGAACTCGTGGACATACTGGACATCGGTGACCGAGTGCATTTCGCGGGTTTCGTGTCAGAGCCGGAGAAGCACGAATTGCTCTGCTCGACATGGGTCGCCCTGACCCCCTCCCGGAAAGAGGGATGGGGCCTGACGATAGTCGAGGCGGGAGCAGTTGGCACGCCGACCGTGGCATTTCACGAAGCGGGCGGTGTCACCGAGGCAATCGTCGCCGGGGAAACCGGACTACTCGCCCACGACACTGCTGACTTCGTCGCACAGGTGCGGAGCCTTCTGGCCGACGACGTGTTTCGCCTCGAAATGGGAAAGGCGGCACAGTCGCACGCTGCCGGCTTTACCTGGTCGGCATCGGGAAACCGTTTCGCCGACCTCGTGCGGGCCGTTACCGACAGCGGGCCGAAGCCGGCGGCTGGTTACCTGACGCCGTAGTGCTGGGGGTCGCCGTTGTCGTCGGAGGTGCTCGCCGCAGTGCCCGACGAGACGACGAGCTGCTGCGTCATGGCACCCAGCGCCACCACCGCCAGCACCGCACCGACCACCGCGGCCAGCATCAAGGTAAGCGGCTTCGGCATTGTGTACCCTCCTCCATCGATGAGCGTGGCGGCACGTTACCACGCGGTAGGGCGGCGCAACAGGCTCACGATCGCGAGCAGGAGCATCGCCAGGGCGCAGCAGAGGCTCAGGACCAGAGGCCAGCCGGCACGCTGCCCCGCGCCGGCCGGTGACACCGCCGGATTGCGATAGAGCGTCAACTCCTCGCCACTGTGGACGACCTGAAGCCCCTCCAGCACCTGCGGCGGAACCGTCCCTCCCGACCGGTGCTGCACCACCACCCACCGCAGGTCGCTGCCCGCCAGCGACCGCCGGTCGAGCAGCGATCTGCGGAGCTGCGCCACCCGAGGGCTCTCGCCGTCCACCGTCCGGTCACCGACGAGGAGGGCATCGTCCGTGACCACCTCCACCGGGAGGTAGCGCGCCAGCGGGTCGATCACCACAGTGCCGTGGTTCCACCGGTACGACCGGTACATGCTCATCGGTAACGAGAGGGTCGGGCCGGGCTCCTGGGCGACCGCCCGCGCGACGACACCCCACTCCTGCGGGTAGCGGACCGGTTGCAAGCGGCCGGCGGCGCCGTACGCCAGATCGGGGAGGACCGCGACCGGCAGCAGCACCAGCCCGACCAGGGCCAGGCGGTCCCCGGGCTGCTTCAGGCGCGCTGCCGCTCGCTCACCACCGAGCGCAGCGCAGAGCACCAGGCAGAGCACGTACGGGATGAGGAGCTTCTGACCGTCGCGGAGCAGGCCGGCACCGGGCACCTCCGCCACCAGCCAACGCAGGGCGGCCGCGCCGCCGGGCAGCGCCGCGAAGGCGGCACCCACGAACGCGCCGACGGACAGCACGCCCAGCCGGGTCGCCACACCCGTCGGTAGGCGGTCGCGCAGCACCGGAAAGCCGAGGGCGGCGAGGACGAGCAGCCCTGCCGTGACGACCGGCACGAGCAGAGCCCCACGACTGGCCGGAGTGGTAAGCGAGTTCCAGATCCCACCCGTGCCGGCGAGCGCGACGAGCGGGCCGCCCCAGTTCTCGGCCCGAGCGGCGAAGGCCGCCACACCATCGGGATCCGAACGACCACCGGCGGTTGTCACCGCGGCCGCGACCAGCCAGGGCAGGTTGAGCGCGGCCACCGCACCGAGCGCCGCGCCGCATGCCCGCCGGCCAGGGCCACCGCGACCCAGGAGAAGAACCGAGACAGTCGTCAGGGCCAGCAGGCCACCGGTGGGAGTGATCGCCGCGGCAGCAGCGGCCACAATCAACCGCGGCAGCGCCCCGGGTCGGCCCTCGCGCAACCCGATCGCGGCCCGGACCAGCCAGGGCAGTGCGGCGTACGCCAGCAGCAGACCCCACTGTCCCAGCAGCAGCCGCTCGGCCAGGAACGGCGTCCAGGCATACCCGACGGCCGCGACGAGGCGGGTCAGCTCACGTCGCGCCGGCACCAGTCGGCCGGCACCCACCACCGCGAACCAGATGATCGCGACGAGCGCGATCCGCTGCAGCAGCCAACCGGGCACCGCCAGGTTGAGCAGAGACACCACCGCGTCCTGCGGCACCGCACGCGGAAGCGCGTCACCCGGGGCGAACAGATTCCACCGCAGCGGCTGCCGAGGCACGAAGACCATGTCGTAGCGCAGCACGTAGCCCGGTCGGACCAGGGGCGCCAACACGAGGAGGGCGGTGACGGCGGCGGCGACGTGCAGGCGCAGCCGACCAGGCAGGTCAGCGCTTACGGAGGACAAGGACCAGGTTCCAGGTGAGAACCTCACGTACGCCAGGCACGCGGACGACTCCCTTGGCCCACGCCGGGAGGTAGCGCGGCAGGATGTCGACCACCTCCGCCTCGGACTGCTGCCGGGCCCAGCGGAGCATCTCGCCGACCGAGACGGCGTACATGCTCTCGCCGAAGACGTTCTTCGGCCGCCGACCCTGCTTGCGCTCATACCGCCGCGCCGCGCGGTGCCCGCCCAGGTAGTGCCAGGGCGACGTCTCGTGACCACCCCAGGGCGACAGCCAGTTGGTGAAGGACAGGAAGATCGTGCCACCAGGACGGGTCACCCGGAGCATCTCGTCGGCCATGGCGTACGGCTGCGGCACGTGTTCGAGCACGTTCGAGGAGAAGCAGACGTCGACCGTGCCGGTGCGAACGGGCATGTCGAGCGCACTACCCACCACACCGCCCGGCACGACCTCACCTCGCGCAGACATCTCGCCCGCGTCGCAGTCCACGCAGACGATCCGCGCGCCGGCCCGGGTGAGGGCCTCGGCGAAGTAGCCGGCACCCCCTCCGACGTCCAGGACCACGGCACCGGCCAGGTCGGCGTACGACTGAAGCTGGTCGACGGTGTCCTGCGCGAGCAGGCCGTAGAAGAAATCGGGATCGGTCTGCTCCACGCGAAACGCACGGAGCAGGCGCACCGATCGTGCCAGGTCGGCGCGGTGAGCACCGGGGAGCTTCACGCGTGGCTCCTATTTGTGGGCCAGGACGGGACGGGTTGTGGCGACGCCGGGGCGTCGTCCGTGAGACCCCGCCCGAGCCGGTCGCGCGGGGAGACGTTAGCCCCTCCACCGGGCGTAGTCGACCGGCCAGACGGCCCGACTAGCGGCCCACGCGGGCCCGCTCATCTCGGTACCCTGTGCGCTCCCGCCGGTGCCCACCCTTCCGGCACGACGGCGGGGAGAAGTGGAGTCAGACGGCCGGTATGAGAGGAACTACCGCACCGGTTTCCGACGCCGGCCGGATGGCGGCGACCGGCAGCGCCGTGATGGCCGCCGCGACCTTGACCAATGGGCTGGCCTATCTGGTGCCCATGCTCGGTGCCCGCCACCTCACCGCCGCCGACCTCGGAGCGCTGGCGACCGTGCAGGCTCTCGTCGCCATCGCCGGCGTCGCCGGCGCGGGTCTCCAGACCGCCGTCGCCGTGCACCGGGCACGTCACCCGCACACGTCGACCGCACGCGTCACCCTCGGCACGGCAGCTGTCACGGCCGGCATCCTGGTGGCCGCCATTCCCCTGATCGTCACAAGCCTGCACCTGCCGGTCGAGGTGGTGACCTTGCTGGTGGGCATGACGCTCCCCGTGGTCCTGGCCGCCGGATGGCTCGGCGAGTTGCAGGGGGACCAGCGTTTCCTGCGACTGGCGGTGGGGATGGGCGTGCTGGCCATCGGACGCTACGCCGGCGTGATCGGTGGGCTCGCCCTCGGCGCCGGCCTCGTCGGCTCGTTGCTGGCTGGTCTCGTCTGCTCGTACGTCGCTCTGCCGATCCTGCGCCTGGTCGCCGGGGCGGGGGCCGCTGGAATCGAGGCGCCACCGGCGGGACGCCGCGCGGCCGGCGGGTCGACGCTGGGTCTGCGGCAGGTCAGCACGGCCAGCAGCGCCACCCTGGCGATGCTTGTCGCGTCGTACGCCGACCTCATCCTGGCCCGGCAGCTGCTGACACCTGCGGAGTCCGGCGCCTATTCGGTCGGGACGGTGCTGACCAAGGGAGCGCTCTGGGCACCGCAGGTGGTCACCGTGCTGGCCCTGCCCCGGATGGCCCGCCTCGACGGCAGGACACGGCGAGCCGCCTGGGCCGTCGTCAGCGCGTGCGGCGGCGCACTCGTCCTCGGCGCGGCGCTGGCCGGCGGCCTCGCCTTCCGGCTCGCTGGCGGGCAGGATTACGCCGCACTCGGCGGATACGCACCGTTCTTCGCCGCCACCGGGGCCTTCTACGCTCTGGCCTTTGTGCTGATCAACGCGCAGATCGCGAGCGGGGCCCGCTGGCCATCGGTGCCGCTCTGGGTGGCGGCGGGCGGGCTCGTCTTCGTGGCGGTCTTCGTGGCACCGCACACCTTCGCCGGCATCATGTGGACCGCCACCACCGCTGCCGCGGCTGCCGCCCTCGCCCTGGCGGTCATCGTCCGCGCCTCGGCGCGGCGGCGAAACCCAACGGCGGGGCCGCAACCCGTCGCACCCCCGGACCTCGCTGGCCGGATCAGCTGACGTCCCTCTTGAACAGGACCGAATTGACGTATCGCGGCCGGGGGAACACGACCCGACGCGCGAAACTCTGGTGTACTCGCGCTATCGCGTCACGCTGATTGCCGCGGATGTCGAAGTCCGCGAGCGGCAACCATTCCCGCCCCGGCAGCACGTAGCCGCGGTAACCCCACCCGGTCAGCAGATCGATGATCGGGGCAACGGGTTGGACTCGCTCCTCGACCTCGACCAGCAGCACCGGGTCGTCCCGGTGAATCGTCTCGGCGGCGCCGTTCAACGTCGGCAGCTCGTGCCCCTCGACATCGATCTTCAGGAACCGCACGTCGCTGAGGCCCAGGCCGTCGATCGTCACGCGAGGGACGGTCACCGAGCGGCCGGATCCGTACTCCAGCGATGAGGTGCCCACTGCGGGTCCACTCTCCGGCAGGAACAACTCGGCGCTTCCCTCATGATCCGACGCCACCGCGCGGATGACCCGTACCTCGGGAAAGGCACGCACGATGCTTCGCGCCAGCTCCTCGTTCGGCTCGAAGGCGACGACCTGGTCGGCCAGCTTGCGCATACGGCGAGTCCATGGGCCGTACCAGGCGCCGACATCGAGGGCGGTGCCGCCCTTTGGCATGAATTCCGCCAGGCGTGCGAGCTCAGGCTCGACGCGCGGATAGACCGCGCGGATGGCGCCCGCCACCGCCCGATCGGGAAGCAGCGACGCCACGTGCGAACTCACCGCGGTCAGCAGACCTGTCGAAGACGGCATGGGCGCAAAGGCTAACTGTCATCGACGCCCCTGAACAGGGTGCGGAGCGCCGGCTCGCCACCGGTCACGCTTCTGCGGACAACCAGTCCGCCAGGAGACGGTGGTCGATCGCGTCCACCCGACCGAGCGGACGACCCGAGGCCACCCGATCCCGCAGCTCCGCCCGGGTGAACCAGCGCGCCTCCAGCAACTCCTCGCCGTCGACGCGTACCTCGTCGGATGTGGCGGTGGCCCGGAAACCCACCATCAGACCGGCGGGGAACGGCCACGCCTGCGACCCCTGGTAGGTCACGTCGGTGACGGTCACCCCCGCCTCCTCGGCCATCTCCCGACGGACCGCGTCCTCCAGGCTCTCGCCGACCTCGACGAAGCCGGCCAGCGTCGAGTACGCGTCCTCGGCCGCACCCGCGTGCCGGGCCAGCAGGCAGCGCCCCGGTCGGCCGGGCGCCTCGACCAACACGATGACCGCCGGCTCGATCCTTGGGAACAGCAGACGCCCGCACTCCCCACTGGTGCAGGTCCGCAGGTGCCCGCCACCGTCGGCGACGGCCGCCGCACCGCACGTCCCGCAGAAACGCTGCTGCCGGTGCCAGTGCAGCAAACCCCGGGCGTACGCCTGGACGGCCGCGTCGCCGGGTTCGAGCCGGCCGACCAGGCCCCGCACGTCGACGGAGCGCACCGCGCCGGCCATCTCGACGGCGGACCGCTCGGGGAGTGCGGACAGGTCCGCGGCGAACACCGCGACGTCCGCGTCGAGCCCCAGGAACACCGTGTCACTGGCGGCGGATCGGACCAGGGCGGCCCGCTCCGCGCTGAGCCGTACCGGCCCGTGGCCGTCGACGAGGCAGCGGTCCCGCCACATCGGCAGCACCACCGTGGTCGACTCGGCGAACAGCGCGTGCAACCGCGTCGAATCGGTACGCAGCGGGCCCGCCCGGTCCAGCCGACCGCCGCCGTACGCCAACGCCCGCTCCACAGTGCCCACCCGGCCACCGTGCCACGTCCCCGGTCCGCCGCAGACACCGCCCCCCGGCCAGCCACGACACGCCAAACGACACGCGGTAGCAGCGCCTGGTGGGCTCAGCCCACGAGGACGGCCGGACATTCGTTACCGTAGGTGCCTCCGGGAGGGAGGACCTCCCGCAGCACCCTGGCGATCGAGGTTCCAGTGACGCTGTACGGCGACAAGACTCCACCCGCCGACGACCGGCCCACCGTGCAGGTCACCGCGGTCAGTTGGCCGGACGACGGGCCTGAGCCGGTCACGACAGCCGCTCCTGGCGAGCCGGACGGCGATCCGCGTCGCCAGCGTCGGGTGCGGATGCTGCTCGCCGCCGGCGTCACCGGTGGTGTCCTCGCCGCCGTGGCAGGTGCCGGCGCCTGGGCGTACGCCGGAGATGTGCCCCGTGGCACCAGCGTGCTCGGCACCGAGCTGGGCGGCCGGAGCCGTGCCGACGCCGACCGGGAGTTGCGGGCGGCACTGGCCCGGCGGGCGGCAACGCTCGCCACACCGCTGAAGGTCACCGTCGACGGGCGCACCGCCGAGATCAACCCGGCCGACGTGGGGCTGACGGTCGACGTGCCGGCAACCGTCGCGGCAGCGGCCGAGGCCGAGGCGCACCCAGTCAGCCGGCTGGTCGGCTCCCGCACCGTCGAGCCGGTGGTCACCGTCGACGTGGGCCGGTTGGACGACGCGCTCCGCAAGGTGCTCGGCAACCAGGCCCAGGGGATGACCATGCCGGCGATCACCTACCAGGGCACCACGCCGAAGGTCGTACAGCCCAAGCCCGGCCTGGCTCTGGACCCGCAGCGCTCCGCCGAGGTGGTCCGCGCTGGCTGGCTGGCCGGCGCACCGATCACCGTGCCCCTGGTGGAGAGCCACCCGGCGACCACCCCGCAGGAGTTGGACCGGCTGGTCAGCGAGCTGGCGAAGCCGGCAGTCGCCGCTCCGGCCACCCTGCGTACCGACAAGGGTTCGGTGACGATCCCGCCCGCCGCAATCGCGAAGAGCCTGCGATTCAACGCCGACAAGACCGGCAAGCTCACCCCGTCGGTGGACGTCAAGCGGCTTCGGGCGGCGCTCGGCGACAAGCTGGCCACCATCGAGGTGCCGCCCAAAGACGCCACGATGACCATTTCTGGCGGCCGTCCCACCCCCACCGAGGGACAGTCCGGGCAGCAGCTGGACGCAGCGGCCCTCAGTCGGGACCTGCTGGCCGTGCTACCCAAGACGGAGGGCCGCGAGGTCACCGGCGAGTTGAAGTCGACGCCGCCGGCGCTGACCGGCGAGAAGCTCGCCGGCCTGGGCATCAAGGAGCGGGTGTCCACCTTCACCACCCGCTTCAGCGGCGGCATGGCGGCGCCGCGCAACCAGAACATCGCGATCATCGCGAAGAAGGTGGACGGCACGGTCGTGCTGCCCGGGAAGACGTTCTCGCTCAACGGTCACACCGGCGAGCGCGGCTACGCCCAGGGCTACAAGGACGCACCGGTCATCCTCGACGGCAAACTGGTGCCGGGCGTGGGCGGCGGCATCTCGCAGTTCACCACCACGCTCTTCAACGCGACCTACTACGCCGGCCTGGAGGACGTCGAGCACAAGCCGCACTCGTACTGGTTCGACAGGTACCCGGCGGTGATCGAGTCGACGATCATCTGGCCGAATCTGGACTTCAAGTTCCGCAACAACACCGAGCACGGCCTGCTCATCGACACGTCGTACACGTCCAGCTCGATCACCGTGTCGATCTGGAGCACCAAGATCTACGACAGCGTGAAGACGGAGTACGGGCCACGCCGCAACATCACCACGCCGAAGCAGGTCCACCTGGATCCCGGGCCCTCGTGCATCGAGACCAACGGCATCAACGGCTTCGCCCAGGACGCCTTCCGGGTCATCAAGAAGGGCGGCGTAGTGGTCAAGCGGGAGAAGTTCACCTGGCGCTACGCCGCGGAACCCCGCTATGTCTGCGGGCCGAAGACATCCTGAGGTCCTCATTCGCTCTCAGGGTCCGGCCCCCGGGGCCGGACCCGCCCGCCCGGACCGCCCGCTCGCTCGGTCACGCAACATCCTGGTTGTAGTGGTGTCGGCGCGTCAGTGAGGCCACTACAACATGGTTCGAGCGTGACCTTGGCGGCTTCGGGCGCGCCGAGCCCTCCAGGGGGCGTCGGACACTCCCGGGAGACCTGGGGGAGCCGGGTCGATTACGCAGGGACAAACGGGAACGCAGAATAGGCCACCCCCGGGTGGGGGTGGCCTATTCTGAAAAGTTGTCCGGCGGCGTCCTACTCTCCCACACCCTCACGAGTGCAGTACCATCGG
>NZ_JOAN01000014.1 GCF_000718555.1 Micromonospora chokoriensis | reverse complement strand
GCGGGAGGCAGGGGCGGGTGGGGGGTCAGTGCTGGGGGATGTTGGCTACGCCGATGCGCTTGCGGAACACCCAGTACGTCCACCCCTGGTAGGCCAGCACCACCGGTGTGAAGATCACCGCCACCCAGGTCATGATCTTCAGGGTGTACGGGGTGGAGGCGGCGTTGGTGGCCGTCAGCGTGCCGGCGGTGTCCAGGGTGGAGGGCAGCACGTTCGGGAACAGCGCCGCGAACAGGGTCGCCACGGCCAGGCCGATCGCCACGGCGGTGCCGGTGAACGCCCAGCCCTCCCGGCGTACCCGGGCGGCGGCGAGGCCACCGAGCAGGGCGAGGGCCGCGCCGACGGCGAGCACGACGGCGGCGGCGCTGGAGCGGATGCTCAGCGTCCAGGTGAGGAATCCGACCGCGAGCACGGCGGCGCCGACACCGAGGCGCACGGCGAGCGCGCCCGCGCGCTCGCGGATGTCACCGGTGGTCTTCAGGGCGAGGAACACCGCGCCGTGGGTGAGGAACAGCGCGAGGGTGGTCGCACCACCGAGCAGGGCGTACGGGTTGAGCAGGTTCAGCAGGCCACCGACGTACTCGTGGTCGGCGTCCAGTGGCACGCCGCGCAGGATGTTGGCGAAGGCGACGCCCCACAGGATCGCCGGCAGCAGCGAGCCGACCACGATCGCCGTGTCCCAGCGGCGCTTCCAGGACGCCTCGGGGCGCTTGTGCCGGTATTCGAAGGCGACCCCTCGGGCGATCAGGGCCAGCAGGATCAGCAGCAGCGGTAGGTAGAAGCCGGAGAACAGGGTGGCGTACCACTCGGGGAACGCGGCGAACATGGCGCCACCGGCGGTGATCAGCCACACCTCGTTGCCGTCCCAGACCGGGCCGATGGTGTTGATCAGGACGCGGCGTTCCCGGTCGTCGCGGCCGAGCACGGGCAGCAGCATGCCGACGCCGAAGTCGAAGCCCTCCAGGATGAAGTACCCGGTGAACAGCACGGCGACGAGGAGAAACCAGATGGTGGTCAGTTCCACGATGGGCTCCGGGATCAGTAGGCGAAGGCGAGCGGGCGCTCGGCGTCGTCGGTGTCGTCGGTGGGGGGTTGCTCGCTGACGTCGGGCACGCCCGCCTTGGCGTAGCGCAGCAGGAGCTTGACCTCGATCACGGCGAGGGTGGCGTAGATCAGCGTGAAGGCGGCGAAGGAGGTAAGCACCTCGGCCAGCGAGACGCTGCGCGACACCCCGTTGCGGGTGAGCATCTCGCCGAAGACGATCCACGGCTGGCGGCCCATCTCCGTGAAGATCCAGCCGAAGGAGTTGGCCAGCAGGGGCAGCACCGGCATGGCCAGCCCGGCGCGCAGCAGCCACTTGCTACTGGGGGTGCGGCCCTTGCGCTGGCTCCAGAGCACCAGCAGGGCGATCGCGCCGGCCGCCATCCCGAAGGCGATCATGAAGCGGAAGCTCCAGTAGGTGACCGGGATGATCGGGGTGTAGCTGCCGGCACCGTACTGGGTGGCGTACTGGGCCTGGAGGTCGTCGATGCCCTGCACGGTGCCGTGCGGGTCGCCGGTGCCCAGGTACGACAGCAGGTACGGGATCTTGAGGGCGAACACCTCGCGGCTGCCGTCGAGGCTGCCGATGGTGAGCACGGAGAATGAGGCGGGGCTCTCGGTGGTGTAGAGGCCCTCGGCGGCGGCCATCTTCATCGGCTGCACGTCCGTCATGATCTTGCCCTGGATGTCGCCGGTGAACAGCACGGCGGCGGAGGCGACCAGGACGACCCAGGAGCCGAACTTGGTGGCGAAGCGGTACGCGCCGGTGTCGGCCGAACCGGGGTTGCGGATCACGTGGTACAGGCCGACCGCGACGACCAGCGACCCGGCGACCAGGAAGGAGCCGGCCAGGGTGTGCGGGAAGGTGATCAGGGCGACCTTGTTGGTCAGCACGGCTGGGAAGTCGGTCAGCTCGGCGCGTCCGCTGTCCGGGTTGATCCGGTAGCCGACCGGGTTCTGCATGAACGAGTTCGCGGCGAGGATGAAGTACGCGCTGAGGTTGGTGCCGATCGCGGCGGCCCAGATGCTGGCCAGGTGCGCGCGCTTGGGCAGCCGGTCCCAGCCGAAGATCCATAGGCCGATGAAGGTGGATTCGAGGAAGAACGCGACAAGCGCCTCGATGGCCAGGGGTGCGCCGAAGATGTCGCCCACGAAGCGGGAGTAGTCGCTCCAGTTCATGCCGAACTGGAACTCCTGCACGATGCCGGTGACCACGCCCATGGCAAAATTGATCAGGAACAGCTTGCCGTAGAACTTGGTGAGCTTGAGGTAGCGCTCGTTGCCGGTGCGGTGCCACATCGTCTGCAGGATGGCCACCAGCACGGACAGGCCGATGGTCAGCGGCACGAAGAGGAAGTGGTAGACGGTGGTGACACCGAACTGCCAGCGGGCAACGTCCAACGCGTCCACCTGAAAACCCCCAGCCATCCGTACTACGAGACGTAGTAAATACTACTGCTCGTCGTAGAGAAAAGGGCAGGGCCGGGTGGCCCGAAACGACCCGGGACCAATGACCCTGATCACCCGACCCGCCCTCGCGGCCCCGCCGCCGCGTGCGACGATGGCGCGCTGATGAACACCGCACACACCACCTGGCAGCCGCCGCTGATCTGGCGCGCCGCCCTGCTGCTGGCCCGTGGCCTGGTCAGCCTGCTCGCCCGCCTCGAGGTCACCGGAGACGTCCCGGCGCACCTTCGTCGCGGCCCGCTGGTGCTGGCCGCCAACCACATCAGCCCGTTCGACCCGGTGGTGATGGCCGCCGCCTGCCAGACCCGCGGCATCGCACCCCGGATCATGGCGACCGCCGGACTGTTCCGCGTCCCGGTGTTCGGTGCCGCCATGCGCCACGCCGGGCACATCCGGGTCGACCGGGGCACCAGCGCCGTGCACCGGGCCCTCGACGACGCCGCCGCGGCCGTCGCCCACGGCTCGGTGATCCTCATCTACCCCGAGGGGCGCATCAGCCTGGACCCCGGCCTGTGGCCCGAACGCGGCAAGACCGGCGCCGCCCGGCTCGCCCTGGCCTGCGGCGCACCGGTCGTCCCGGTCGCCCAGTGGGGTACCCACGAGGTGTTGCCCTACCAGGCGCCCCGGGGAATGCTGCGCGGCATCGCTCGGTCACTGTGGCGCCGCCCGGTGATCCGGGTGCACTTCGGCGCCCCCGTCGACCTGGGCGAGACCACCGCCGACAGCCCTGGCGCCGCCCGCCGGGCCACCAGTCGGATCATCGACGCGCTCACCGACACCCTGGCGCCGCTACGCCCCGACGAGCCCGACCTGCCCCACCACGTCGACCCGGGCCGCCCCACCGACCTCACTCGCGTGCACCGCCGTCACTCAGCCTGAGCGGCGTGCTCCCGCCCGGGCACCTGAGCCGTACGGGCGACCGGGACAATGATCAGGTGTCGCGCCGTCGTCTCGTCCTCGCCGCAGTGCTACTCCTCGTCGTCGGCGGGATCGGCTACGCCGGTCTGCGGATCGAGCACCACCACGCCAAGAACCAACGGGACCTCGCCGACCTGACCAGACTGTCACCGTGGCCGCGGGATCAGCTGCTGATCCCCGACGACGTGACCGGGCCCGGCACCGTCGGCTGGCTTGAGCGCGGCGGCCTCGACATCGCCTACCAGCTGCGCACCGCCGATGGCCGGACCGTGCCTGTGCTCTGGCGGCTGCGCGTGCCGCAACCCGCCAGAGGGCTACCCGCAGGCGTCGACTGCGGCTCGCCGCGGGTGCGTACCTGCACCGACCTCAGCGGCGGGAGCACGCTGATCGTGACCCACGACACCGACAACAGCGACCCGTCCATCGCCCTCTATCGCACCGATGGAGCCAAGGTACGGGCGATCGAGGTGCAGGGGCCGGACCCGGTCGGAGTCGACGAGCTGACCGCCGCGCTCACCCGCGTGCACCGGCCCAGCGACGCCGAACTGCTGGACCTGTTGCGCCACGACGGCTACCAGACCGACTGGAGCTGACCCGCCCCCGACGACAACGGCGGCGCCGGCGGGCGACAGACGCCCACCGGCCACCCGCCGGCCACCAACCGAGGGCATACTGCGTCGCGTGCTGACCCGATTCGGCTACCTCGACGCGCCCGCGCCGCTGGCGTTCGCCCACCGTGGCGGCGCCGCCGAGGGCGACGAGAACACCACCGAGGCGTTCGCCCGTGCCATCGGCCTGGGCTACCGGTACGTGGAGACCGACGTGCACGCCACCGCGGACGGCGTGGCGGTGATCTTCCACGACCCGACGCTGCGCCGGGTGACCGGTGAGGCGGGGCGCATCGCCGAGATGAGCTGGGCCGACCTCGCCTCGGTACGCGTCGGCGGCGCTGCCGTCGTACCCCGCCTCGATGAGGTGTTGGACGCCTGGCCGCAGGTCCGCTTCAACATCGACGTGAAGGCCGACGGCGGCGTCGAGCCGACCGTCGCCACCGTGACCCGGGTCGGCGCCGGGGATCGGGTGCTGCTCGCCTCGTTCAGCGACGCCCGGCTGACCCGGCTGCGCGCGCTCACCGGCGGACGGGTCGCCACCAGCCTCGGCATGCGCGGCGTCGCCCGGCTGCGGCTCGCCTCCCTGCACGGGCGTCCGCTGCGGCTGCCGCCGTCGGTGGTCGCCGCGCAGGTGCCGCCGCGCTACGGGCGGGTGCCGGTGGTGGACCGCCGGTTCCTCGACTACTGCCACCGCATCGGCCTTCAGGTGCACGTCTGGACGATCGACGATCCCGCCCAGATGCACGACTTACTGGATCGTGGCGTGGATGGCATCATGACCGATCACGTCGGCGTGCTGCGCGACGTCTACCGCAGCCGCGGCCACTGGGCCGCCTGAGGCATCGAAGGACCCCCGATGGCCGAGACCGTGCCCCCCACGGTGACCGACGCCCCGCCCCCGGCGAGCACCCGCCGCGAGCGCCGCGGCTGGTACATCTACGACTGGGCGAACTCCGCGTTCCAGACCACGGTCATCACCGTGTTCCTCGGCCCGTTCCTCACCACCGTCGCCGAGCTGGCGGCCGGCTGCGAGCTGGGCGCGGACACCTGCGACGGATACGTGTACCCGCTGGGTATCAAGGTCGCGGCCGGGTCGTACTACCCGTATCTGATCTCGCTGTCGGTGTTTCTCACCGTGTTCGTGCTGCCGGTGATCGGGGCGATCGCCGACCGGTCGGCGCACAAGAAGCGACTGCTCGGCGGCGCCGCGTTCACCGGCGCTGGCGCGACCATCGCGATGGCCTTCGTCACCGGCGACCGCTACCTGCTGGGCGGGGCGCTGTTCCTGGTCGCCAACATCTCCTTCGGCGCGGCGATCGTGGTCTACAACTCGTTCCTGCCGCAGCTTGGCGGCCCCGACGAACGCGACGGCATCTCCAGCCGCGGCTGGGCGCTGGGCTACCTCGGCGGCGGTCTGCTGCTGGCGCTCAACCTCGTCGCGATCACCCTGCTCGACGAGGGTGACAACCCGCAGCGCACCCTCGACCTGGCGCGCTGGTCGATCGTCTCCGCCGGAGTCTGGTGGGCGTTGTTCACGCTGGTGCCGCTGCGCTGGCTGCGGGAGCGCCCCAGCGTCGCGGCCCTGGCCGGCGGCGGCAACGTGGTCACCGACGGGTTCCGGCAACTCGCCGGCACCCTGCGCGAGGTCAAGGCGTACCCGCTGACGCTGTTCTTCCTGCTGGCGTTCCTGGTCTACAACGACGGCATCCAGACCGTCATCACCCTGGCCAGCCAGTACGGCACCGAAGAGCTGCGCCTGGAGCAGAGCACCCTGATCATCACCATCCTGCTGGTGCAGTTCCTCGCCTTCGGCGGCGCGTTGAGCCTCGGCGCGCTGGCCAAGCGCATCGGCGCCTGGAAGACCGTGCTGCTGAGCCTGGTGCTCTGGACCGGTGTGATCATCGGCGCGTTCCGGCTGCCGGCCGAGGCGCCGGTGCCGTTCATGATCCTCGGCGCGGCCATCGGCCTGGTCCTCGGCGGCAGCCAGGCGCTGAGCCGATCACTGTTCAGCCAGCTCATCCCGGCCGGGAAGGAAGGCGAGTACTACGGCTTCTACGAGATCAGCGACAAGGGCACCAGCTGGCTCGGCCCGCTCGCCTTCGGCCTGGTGTTCCAGCTCACCGCCTCGTACCGGGTGGGCCTGGTCTCACTGCTGATCTTCTTCGTGGTCGGGTTCCTGCTCCTCGCCGCCGTGCCGATCCGCCGTGCCATCGTCGCCGCAGGCAACACGCCACCCCGGGTGCTCTGAGCACGCCACCCGCGCCCGGCCGATCCGAGCCGGTCAATGGGCTAGGCTGCCCGACCGTGACCGACGACGACGCCACCGCCCCGACCTGCCTGGCCCACCCGTTCCCCGGCCAGCCACACGCGCCGGCCGGGTGCGCGGCCGCACGTGGGCTCGACGGGCGTCCGGTGCACGCGGCGGCGTTGAAGTTCTTCTGGGGTCCGATGGACTGCGGCAAGTCGACCATGGCGTTGCAGATGAACTACAACCACGCCCGGCAGGGCCGACGCGGGCTGGTCACCACCCGCATCGACCGGTCGTTGGGGCCGCAGGTCACCACCCGCATCGGCCTGGCCCACGAGGCCATCGAGGTCACCGACGACCTGGACCTGCGGGCCTTGGTGCGCGGCCGGTGGGCCGACGGGGTACGCGTCGACTACCTGATCTGCGACGAGGCGTGCTTCTACACCGTCGAGCACGTGGAGCAGATGGCCGAGTTGGTCGACAGCTACGACGTCGACGTGTTCGCGTTCGGCCTGGCCACCGACTTCCGGTCCCGGCTGTTCCCGGCCGCGCAGCGGCTGTTCGAGCTGGCCGACGAGGTGGCCCGCATCCAGGTCGAGGTGCTCTGCTGGTGCGGCCGCGAAGGGCTGCTCAACGCCCGCGTCGTCGACGGGCAGGTCGTGCGCGAGGGCGCCCAGGTCGTCATCGGCGACACCGTCCAGACCGCCGAGGTGCGCTACCAGGTGCTCTGCCGCCGGCACTACCGCAGCGGCGACCTCGGCCCCCGCGACTAGGTGCCGGGCACCCGGCGAGGAGCGGGTCATCGCACACCCGCCAGTGACCGGAACCGGTCGGTCAGGATGACCGCGACGGTCACCGCCAACGCCAGCGTGGCGCAGGCCGCGACGGGCACCCCCAGCCCCACGCAGACCGGCACCAGCGCGAGCAGCACCACCGCCGCGGTGATCCGGCTGGTCGGCAGGGTTCGCCAGAGCAGCGTCTGGTAGGCGGCGTGCCCGGCGAGGAACAGTGCCGGGCCACCCAGGGTGAACAGCGCGGCGACCGTGGTGGCCGGCGCGCCGGGCTCGCGCAGTAACCGCTCGTCGCCCGCCGAGGTGACGATCACGCCGGCGACGATCATCGGGTGCAGGAAGTTGAACGCGACCCGGCTCAACGCGCCGGTGCGCTCACCGGCGTGGGCGATGACCTCCGTGGCGGCCGAGGCCGACCGGGCGAAGTACACCCACCACAGCGCCACCGACCCGGCGAATGCCACCAGGAACGCGGCGAACGTCATCAGGTCCACGTGCTCGGTGAGGGTGCTGCCGGTGACCAGGATCGACTCGCCCAGCGCGATCAGAACGAACGCCGCGGACCGCTCGGCGAGGTGCCCACCCTCCACCATCCACCGCTCGGGGCGGCTGCGTCCCCGCCTCGGCAGCGGGTAGCCGATCGCGAGGCCGACCACCTCGATCACGATCACCGCCGCCCACACCGCCGGCCGGGCGGTCCCGTCGGCCAGGCCGCCGAGCACCACGAGCACCGACGTCCCGGCGATCCACGGTAGTGACTGCTGAAATCCGGCGACCAACCACGGACTGCCCTGCACCGCCCACAACGCGAACACGGTGCGGCCCACCTGCACGATTACGTAGACCACCGCGAAGAGCAGGCCGGTCTGGGCGAACGCCTGCGGGATCGCCGCCGACAACGACAGGCTGCCCAGCGTCACCCCGATCAACATCGCCCGTACCGGTCCCTGGTCCGGTTGCAGCCAGTTGGTCAGCCAGGTGGTGTAGATCCAGACGAACCAGACCAGCGCCAGCAACAGGGCGGTACGCGCGGCGCCACGCCAGTCCGGGTGCTCGATCAGGTAGTGCGACAACTGGGTGATGGTGAAGATGAAGACGAGGTCGAAGAAGAGTTCCGTCGAGGTGGTCGGCTGCACCCCCTGACGTGGTCGCAGCAACCAGGGACGCGCCGGGGTGACCGCCGGTGGATCAGAAGGGGTCACCGCACACCCGCCAGTCCCCGCCCTCGCGGACCACCGGCAGACGACGTTCCTCGCTGAGCCCGCCGGAGCGGGTGACCTTCACGGTCACCGTGCCTTGCGGCTTCCCGCTGCGGGTGGCCACCGACACGTCGGTGATCTCGTAACCGGTGACCATCGGCGGCGTCCGCACCCAACTGGTGAAGCCGATCGCGCTCCACCGACTGCGGGCGTCCTCGCAGAGCCGTTCGTACGCCCGGTCGCTGTCACCGAGGGACACCTCGCTGAGGAAACCGTCGGCCGTCTCCCGGATCGGGCCAGTGGCCTGCCGGACGGTCTGCAGGTTCCAGGCGCCCAACCCGGCCACCCCGACGCAGCACAGGGCCACGCCGAACCCGGCGAACGCCAACCCGGTGCGCATCGGGCGGTGACGCCGGGCCGGTCGGCTCCATGGCTGGCCGGCACCCACGACTACCGACCGTAGAGAACACGCTCGCACCGATGGGCGACAAGCCGGAAACTGGGTGCGCCCAATGGGCGCGTGTGCCCTGTTCGCGGCGGCCACGCATCGTCTACCGTCGGCGCACACCCCCCGAGCAGTGCCAGGAGCCGATCGATGAGCCGCTTCGTGCAGCCGGTACCACCCCCCGTCGACCCGTACGCCGGTGATGGCCTGCTGCGGTCCTGGCTGGAGCGCCACCTCGGCCCGGGCGGGCACGCCGCCGCGAAGGGCCGTCTCGCGGACCTGGCCGCCGACGTCACCGGGCCGCTGCGCGCGGCGCACGCCGACGCGGAGGCGCACCCGCCGACGCTGGTCCGCTACGACCCGTGGGGTGCCCGGATCGACCGCATCGACACCTCCGCCGGCTGGCAGGCGCAGCGCGCCGCCGCCGCCCGACACGCCGTGGTCGCGCTGCCCTACCTGCCGGACGCCCGGGGCACCTGGGGTGCCGCCGCGCGGGTCGTGCAACACGCTCTACTGCACCTGTACGGGCCGGAGTCGGCGACGTTCTCCTGCCCGGTGGCGATGGCCGACGGGGCAGCGGCGCTGCTCAGCACGCCCGACGTCGACGCCACGGTCCGCGACGCGTGGCTGCCTCGGCTGATCTCCACCGACCCGGCCACGGCGATCACCAGCGGGCAGTGGATGACCGAGGCACAGGGCGGCTCCGACCTGGGCCGATCCAGCACCCTCGGCCGACCCGCGGCGGATGGCTCGTGGCGGCTGACCGGGGAGAAGTGGTTCTGCTCCGCCGCCGACGCGGCGATGGCGGTGGCGCTGGCCCGACCGGAGGGCGCCGGCCGGGGCAGCCGGGTGCTCGCCCCGTTCCTCGTCCCCCGGTACGCGGTCGACTCACCGTTGGCCGACGCCACGGCGCCCGGCGCACCCGCACCGGGTGTCACGGTGCACCGCCTCAAGGACAAGCTCGGCACCCGGGCGCTGCCCACCGCCGAGATCGGTCTGCGCGACGCGTACGCGCTGCCGTTGGGCGACCCGGGTGTGCCCGGTCTGGTCCGGGCGATGACCCTGGTCGTGGTGACCCGGGTGCACAACGCCGCCGCGGCCGCCGGTGGGATGCGACGTGGTCTCGCCTACGCCCGCGCGTACGCCGACGTGCGGCACGTCGCTGGCGGCCCGCTGGCGTCCTCGCCCCTGCACCGGGCCACCCTGGGCACCCTCGCGGTCGACGCGGCGGGCGCGTTCGCCCTGGCTGGGCACGCGTTCGCCCTACTCGGGCGGGTCGAGGTCGGCGCCGACCCGCAGGCCGCGGCGGAGCTGCGCATCGTGGCGCCGTTGGCGAAGCTGGCGACCGGTCGGCTCGCCGTCAGCTCCGCCAGTGAGTACGTGGAGAGCTTCGGCGGGGCCGGCTACGTGGAGGACACCGGCGTGCCCCGGCTGCTGCGTGACGCCCAGGTGCTGCCGATCTGGGAGGGCACCACCAACGTGCTGGCCCTGGACGTGCTGCGCGCGCTGACCCGGGAGGACGCCGGGGCGCCGCTGCTGAGCCGCCTCGCCGCCGCCGTCGACCTGGCTCGGCCGCTGTCGCCGGTGCTGGCCGATACCTTGGCCGCTGCCGCCGGGCAGCTGGGCGACACCATCACCGCGGTGACCGCTGACCCGGGTGCGCCGACGGTGCTCGCGGGTGCCCGTGGGCTGGCGCTGCGCCTGGCGTACGCGCTGAGCGCCGCGTTGCTCGTCGAGCACGCCGCGTGGGGTGACGAGCAGGCGGAGTTGGCCGCCCGACTGTGGGCGCGGCGCTGGTTGCGACACGAGGAGATCGCCGAGGACGCCCACCAGCATCTGGATCTGCTCTGCTGACCGGTCGGCGCGAGCGGATGGGCGGGCCACCCGTGTCGGTGCTGATCGAGCTGGGTGACGACCGGGGCGCACCCCTGGACGACCGGGGGCCAGCGCCGCGGGTGTCCCGCCGCTGGCGGGCGGCATCGTTGGTGGCGGTCTGCGCTCTGCTCGGTGGCGCGGCCCCGGTCGCGCGCCTGACGCCCCAGATCGGGCCCGCGGTGCCCGCCCGGGCGACCGTGTTCGGCGCTGGGCCGCTGCTGTTGATCGTCGACCCCGGCACGAACCCGCCGACGCTGAGCGCCTACGACTCGGCCGCGCCGCACGGCCCGGCGCAATGGCAGGTCACCGTGCCGCCTGCCGTCGGGTGGTCCGCCGAGGTAGCCGGTGACCTGCTGCTGCTCGTCGAGCGCGATCAGGCGCGCGGGGCCCGGGTGACCACCGCGCGGTCGGCGCGGACCGGTCAGCCGCTATGGCGTCGACCCGAGCGGGTGTACGCGGCCGGGGACGCGGCGGTCGCGGTGAGTGAGGTCCGCAGCGCCTCCGAGCCGGGGCAGCGGGTCGAGGGCACGGTGCACGGCGTCGACCTGATCACCGGCGCGACGCGCTGGTCGATCCCGGTGCCCTCCACCGCCGTGCTGCGGGTGTTGCCCGGCACCCCCGGGCGGTTGCTGCTGGTGCAGGACGACGGGATGGCCCGGCTGCTCGACGCCCGCGACGGCACGGAGCATGGGCGGGGACGGCTTCCGCCGGCCGACTACGGCCCGGACAACCCCCAGGTCGCTGACGGGCACCTGGTGCTGCGCCACCCCAGCGGCGGTGCGGTGGCGCTGACCGGGTACGACCTGCCCGGGCTGACACCGCGCTGGCAGGTTCCGGTGCAGCCGGGTGAGCTGACCCTACGTTCCTGCCAGGGCCTGATCTGCGGGCAGGACGAGCACGGGCGCTGGGCGATCGACGCGGGCACCGGGGAGCGGGTGTGGACGTGGTCGGCCGGCGCGCGCTGGCATTCCGTGGCGGGTCCACGGATCGCCACGGAACCGCTGGTGCTGCTGGGAATGGCGGCGGACGGCAAGCGTGCCCTGGTCGCGACGGTGGGGCGCGACGGTCACCGGGTGTCCGCGGTGCTGCCGGCGGGCCTGACCGACTGCCGGCGGGTCGGCACCGGTCTCATCTGCCGCGACGGCACCGCCCGCGTCACGCTCTGGCCCCTCGACGTGCGCTGACTCTGCCGTCAGCGCACGGCTGGGGCCCGCGGGCAGGGGCATCCCCGCCCTAGTGGATCATCGGTCTACGAGACACAGAAAGGGGTGTCCTGACGTGGATGAGGATGACGACTATCTCTTGGCCAGTTCCGAAAGGGAGTCACCCGGTCGGCCAGCGGTCATCATCAGCCCGGACAACCACCGGCGCCATCTTGAGGACACGGTGGTGCTCTTGACCAATCAGGCCAGAGCCAGGGCTCGCGTACCCCCACTGAAGATGAACGAGCTGCTTCGTCAGGCGGCCCGCAGTCACAGCCTCGACATGGCGCGGCGTCGCTTCTTCTCCCACATCGACCCGGAGGGCGGGACGCCCTTCGACCGGATGCGGGCCCACGGCTACGACTATCCCGCCGGCGAGAATATCGCCGGTGGGCAGCGTCGGCCGCACGAGGTCATTCATGCCTGGCTGAACAGCCCTGGGCATCGCGCCAACCTCCTGCACCCCGACTTCTCCGAGATCGGCGTCGGCGTGCATCTGGGCTACGGCCCGCTGTGGACGCAGACCTTCGGCTACGCGTGACGACGCGACGACCTTCAGCTGCGGCGACGCGACCGGGCCGCCCACACCGCGTACGCCGGGTCGCGGTCGAGGTTGTGCCGGTCCCGGTCGTAGCGGCGGGTGGTGCGGGGGTCGGCGTGCCCCATCGCGTCCTGCACGTCCTCCAACGGCACGCCCTCCGAGCGGGCCGTGGTGGCGAAGGCGTGTCGCAGCGAGTGCGGTGACAGCTTCGCCCAGGCGGGGATGCCGGCGGCGCGGGCGAGGCGGCGGACCATCCGGAACACCGAGTGCCGGTCCAGTCGGGCGCCGCTGGCGGTGATCAGCAACGGGCCGGTCAGCTGCGGCACCGGTACGCCGGTGGTGGCGGCCCGCTCGGCCAGGTAGGCGTCCACGGCGTACGCGGTGCCGGGGGTGAGTGCGCGGCGGCGCTGCTTGCCGCCCTTGCCGACGAAGCGCACGCTGCGGTGGCCGCGTTCGGTGCCGAGGTCGGTCAGGTCCAGCGAGATCAGCTCGCCCACCCGCAGGCCCAGGTCGGCGAGGAGCGCGATCGCCGCCCGGTTGCGCGCGGCGGTCGCGCCGGTGTCCGCGTCGGCGGCGCTGAGCAGGGCGTCCACCTCCTCAGGGGTGAGCCCGACGGTGGCGGAGTGGTCCCGGTCGACGCGCGGTCGGTCGGCACCGGAGACCGGGTTGGCCGGCACTGCGCCCAGCTTGACGAGAAAGTCGTACCAACTGGACAGCGCCGAGAGTCGACGCGCGACGGTCGCCGGGGTCAGCGGTCGGCCGCTGTGCGCGCCGATGCTGCTTTCCAAGGCGCGGGCGTACTCGTTGACGTGCAGGAAGGTGGCTTGCAGTGGGTCCAGGTCACGGCCGACGCACCAGCCGAGCCAGCCGGTGACGTCACGCCGGTACGCGTCGCGGGTGTGCTCGGAGAGCCGCCGGTTACGCAGCCACGCCTCGGTGACCTCGACCGGCCCGCTCGGCAGCGCTGGTGGCGCGGACGGACGGGGTAGCACCGGAACGTTGGAGATCACCATGTGAAAAAGGCTCTCAGCCTCGGGTGGGATCGGCGTGCAGGCGCGCCGATCCCACCCGTCGCTGTGGCGGATCAGGCGTTGATCTGCCGACGGCCGTCGCCGTTGGCCTTGATGGTCACCCGGCGAGGCTTGGCGCGCTCGGCGACCGGGATGCGCAGCGTCAGCACCCCGTCCTGGTAGCCCGCCTCCAGCTTGTCGGCGTCCAGAGTGTCACCAAGGAACAGTTGCCGGGTGAAGGTGCCCATCGGGCGTTCGGCGGCGACCAACTCGACGCCGTCGCCGGCGGGTCGGCGACGCTCGGCGCGGACGGTGAGCACGTTGCGCTCGATGGTGCAGTCGATGCTGTCTGGATCGACGCCGGGCAGGTCGAACGCCGCGTAGAAGTGGTCGCCGTCGCGGTAGGCGTCCAGGTGCATCATCGCGGGACGGGCCGCCGTACCGAAGAACTGCTCGGCGAGTCGGTCGATCTCGCGGAACGGGTCGGTACGCATCAACATGGTCATGCCTCCTCGGTTCTCCTGGCCGAAGGTGATGAGTTGAGCCGGGGAGACTCAACTTCCTCTTCTTATTTAGCGCGTCCGCGAGCCGACGTCAACTGCTTCTCGAACCAGTGCTCGGCGTAGGGGCCCTCCGAGTACGCCGGGATCTCCCGGTAGCCGTGCCGGGCGTACAGGGCGCGGGCCTCGACCAGGTCGTTGCGGGTGTCCAGCCGGATCCGGTCCGCCCCGGCAGCGCGGGCCTGCTCCTCGACGGCAGCGAGCAGCGCGGCGCCCCCACCGGCGCCACGATGCTCGCGACGGACGTACACCCGGGTCAGCTCGGCCCAGCCCGGCTGCCAACGCAGCCCGGCGCAGCCGGCCAGGTCGCCATCGTGGTGAGCGAGCAGGAGCAGCCCGCTCGGGTCGGTCAGGTCGTCGCTGGGCAACTCGGCCAGCGCCGCGTCGACCTCGCCGGGCAGGGCCGCGCGGCGGTGGTAGCGCACCACCATCTCGGTCATGTACTCGCGCAGCAGGAGCACCGCGTCGGGCTGGTCGGGTCGGCTGAGACAGGTCGTCCAGGCTGGTCGGGCGGTGATGGTCATCTGTTGATCATCACCACCCGGTCAACGGCATTACCTCGGCGGCTCGCCGACGCGGCCAGTCGGCCAGGTTCCGCAGCCGCTGCCAGGCGTGGGTGGCGACGACGACGCGGCACTCGTGCCGCGGATCGCGGTGGTCAACTCCTCGGCCAGGCTTGACGACAGGCGGTTGGTTGGCTCGCTTCAGGCGAACACCCATCGTGGAGGCGTGGGCTGGGTGGGCCGTCGGTGGACGTGCAGGAGGCCATGCGCCGAGGCGGTTCGCGCAGCGGACGATCAGAGCCGCTGGTAGATGCCGTGCTCGCGGGTGAGCAGCCGCTCGTCGATCAGATACCGGCGTAGCGTCGCGTGATCCGACCCGCCTGCGGCGCACCACGGCTTGAGCGCGTCGTCGACGGCCCGCTCCGGATAGCGGATGCCCTGCTCGAACGACTGCTCGGCGATGTGCACGAGCAGCACCCGCCGCCGGCTCGGCTGCGCCGGCAGACTCACCAGGACACCCGCACGCAGGAAAGTCCGCAGCACCGGGTCGGCGGCGGGTTCGGCGGCGTCGGCTGGGCGGCTGTCGCGGGCGGTTGCCCGCAACGACGCCTCGTCGGCCGCGAGCACGCCGTCCGCGTCGATGACGAGGCCCGCGTCGGTGAGCCGGCGGATCCCGGTGAGCACCACCCGCGCCGGCAGGCCGGCGCGCTCGGCGACCTCGGTCGCGCTGGTCGCACCCAGCACGATCGCCGCGAAGATCCGTCGCCGTCCGTCGTCGGCCAGGGCTCCGGCCAGCACATGCGCAGTCACGCCGGTCACCCTTCCATCAGCGGTACGCGGACCGCCAGGCGATTTCCGGCCCTACTAAATCGGTCAGCGGCTGCTCGGCGACGAGCAACACCCGACGCAGCAGGGCCGAACCCACAAGCGTCCGCTGATCAAGCGGCAACTACCTGGTCGGCCCGGCCCACGCGAAAGGCTCCCGGCGCTGGCCGGGAGCCTTCGTGCGATGTGGTGGGTCAGCCGGCGTCGCGGGCCATCGCGACGAAGCCATGCCACGACTGCGGGGTGAACGTCAACGTGCCGCCGTCGCGGTCTTTCGTATCGCGAACGAGGACCACGCCCGGAAGGTTGTCGGCAACCTCGACACAGTCGCCACCGTTGCCGCCGCTCTTTGTGCTCTTCCGCCACCGCGCACCGGTCATGTCCATGATGCTGCCGCTTCTCTGAGAAGTTCCAAGGAACGCCCTCGGGGCAGGGCCTCTCCGCGAATACGCTCCCACCGTCGTTCCAGGCTAACAAGGTCATACGTTTGATCGAGGATCTGCGCCTGCGCCGCGCTGTCGACGTGCGCGACCCGCGACCCGTCCGGCATGTCCGCGATGGTGAACGGTCCGTCGAGCCCGGCGTAGCTGGGCGCGTCCGCCGGGACGATGTGCAGCTGCACGCTGCCCGTCTCGACGTGCCCGACCAAGCGGGCGAGCTGCGCCGCCATCAGCGCGCGGTCGTCGCCGACGCGCCGCCTCAGCACCCCCTCGTCCAGCACGGCGATCAGCAGTGGTCCGCCGCCCCGACCGAGAATCGCCTGCCGGCTGATGCGCGCCTCGGCGAACTCGGCGACCGCTTCCGCTGTCAGCACCCCGCCGGCCAGGGTCGCCCGCGCGTACGCCTCGGTTTGGAGCAACCCGGGTACCCAGGCGAGTTGGAACGACCGCAGCGTCACCGCCTCGCGTTCGAGGTCGACCCAGGGCCGGAACCACACCGGCTCGCGACGACGGACCACGTCCGGCCAGAGTGCGTCGGCATCCTTTGCCAGCAATCCTGCGACGGTCGCACGGTGTCGGCTCTGTGGAATGTGCCCCGGGTTTGCCCACCTGGCGACGGTCTTCGGGTGCACGCCGAGCTGACCTGCGAGGCTCTCGGCGGTGTGACCCGCCGCAGCCAGCGCTGCGACAAAGGCGTGATTCATGCCGTCCCTCCCCCGGGACAAACGAGCTGCCCTGAAGAGATTAGATAACGCTGTGTGTTTGTCCAGCAACCCCCGGCAAAGTGCGGTGTAGACGGCGCTGCGACGAGGGGGAGTTGTGCAGGACGAGCAAAAGGTACGGCAGCCCGCACGTCCGAAGCACTCTCCGTTGCGGCCGTCGTGGCGCTGCCCGGTCTGCGGCATCCTGTGGCCCTGCTCGGCTGCGAAGCTGCGCCTCCTCGGCGAGTACCGCGATGATCGGCCGGGCCTGCTGGTTCACCTGGCGAAGCTCCAGGAGGAGGCCACCGCCGATCTCACCAAGCTCAACCCGGATGTCGCTCTGCCCGATCTGACCCCGCGTTTCGTCGACTGGGCTGAAGCCCGCTGAGCCGATGCCGACGGGGCGGGCGATAGGTTGCCCGCCATGACTGAACTTGGGTCCATCGCCTGGCCACCTGCCCCGATCAAGACCGAACGGCTGGTGCTCCGTGAGCCCGAGGCCCGAGACCGGGCGGCGATCATCGAGCTGTTCACCTCACCGGAGGTGGGCACGTACCTGGGCGGCCCACGAGCGCGTGATGAGTGCGAGCGCGCAATGCCCGAGACGCCCCCGAGGCGTCTCGGCCTCTTCGTGATCGAGCTCGACGGAGCGATGATCGGCATCATCGAGCTCAACCGGCGCGGCGCGGAGCGTCGGAGTCACGACCGCCCGGAGGCCGAGCTCGGCTACCTGCTCCTGCCAGAGGCATGGGGACGCGGGTACGCCGCCGAGGCGTGCACGGCGGTGCTCGGCTGGTTCGCCGACGCGCTTCCCGGCGAGCCGGTGGTGCTCTGCACCCAGATCGCCAACGACCGGGCGATGCGGCTCGCGGCGAAGCTGGGGTTTACCGAGGTGCAACGGTACGAGGCGTGGGGCG
Source organism: Micromonospora chokoriensis (assembly GCF_000718555.1). Lineage (GTDB taxonomy): Bacteria > Actinomycetota > Actinomycetes > Mycobacteriales > Micromonosporaceae > Micromonospora > Micromonospora chokoriensis_B. The sequence goes on along the minus strand of NZ_JOAN01000014.1, from coordinate 161,137 downwards.
CCGAACAGTGGATGGGCGTGTGGTCCCCGGTGACGCCGTCCGTCTGAGCGCCCACCGATCACCCTGCAGGCCGTCCGAGGGTCCGGGTTGGCCGCGATTGCCACGCGCGATGCGCCGTGCCGCCACCCGGGATCGCCGACGCGCACTCTGCACCGGTAAACCTCGCAGGCACCCATGGTGTCTTGTTGGTTGACGAGGCCGGGAGGTCAGATGAGGGATTCGCGTGGGACGGAGTTCGATGACTTCGTTCGCACACGGTCGGCGGTGCTGTTGCGGGTTGCCTTCCTGCTGACCGGAGACCGGCACGCTGCGGAGGACCTGCTTCAGGAGGTGCTGGAGCAGGTGTATGTGCGATGGCGTCGGGTGCAGAGCAGCCCCGAGGCGTATGCGCGGCGTGCGCTGGTCAATCGGTCGATCAACCGGTGGCGTTGGCGGGCCCGGCGTCCGGAGCAGGCGTTGGGTGACCACGACGGGGTAGCCCGGGACCACGCCGAGGCCGTGGCGGTTCGCGAGTTGGTCGTCGGGGCGCTGCGGGCGCTGCCGGCCCGGCAGCGGGCCGCTGTCGTGCTCCGCTACCTGGAGGACCTGCCAGTCGTCGACGTCGCGGCGGCGATGGGGTGCTCCGAGGGCGCGGTGAAGAGTCACGCCTCGCGTGGGTTGGCTCGACTGCGAGAGGCGCTGGCCGGAACGAGTCTCGTCATGCCCATCACTGGAACCGGGAGTTCGCGATGACCATGAACGACAGTGACGTGCGCGGCATCCTGCATCGCGCGACGGACGACCTGGTCAGCCCGCCGGGTCTGCTCGCCGAGGTGCGTCGGGGTGGACGGCGTCGGGTGGTCCGTCGGCGGGCCGTGTTGGCGGCGGTCTGCGCGGCCGTGGTGGCCGTTCCCGTGGCCGGCGTCCTCGACCTGCCCGGCAACGCCGGTGATACACAGCTCGCTTCACCACTGCTCGACGAGCCCACTCGCGGTGACCTGGCCACCGACGAAGGGTATCTGCGGCAGGTCCGCGAGGTGTGGCAGCGCGGCATGGAGCAGGCCGATGATCCGCCGCGCGGCGAGCCGAACATCGTGTGGGCAGGAGATACGCCTGCGGGCCCGGCCGCCTACGTCGCCCATGCCACCGTGCACGGCATGACGGTGGGGTTCGTCAAACCCACCGCCGACGGTCCGCGCGTCGGCACTCTGACGCAGGTCACCGACACCGAAACAGACGGCCTTGAGCAGGCGGCGCTGCTCGGATCCCAGCGCGACGTGCTTGTTGTGCTCGACTTCGGGCAACCGGCGGAGTTCTCCCCGCAACTGCGGTACGCGCCCGATGGCAAGGTCGAGCGGACCTTCGAGCCGGTGGTGTTCCGAGACGGTGCGGCGGTGTTGTCGGTGCCGCCACAGCGCACGAAGCTCACCGTCGCGCTCTCCCGTACTCCCGTTGGACGGGAGAACGTGATTCACATCGACGGTACGAGCGAGATCTACTTCCCCGGCAACAAGGATCGGCCGGCACCACCGCTGATTCGGCGCACGCTGCCCGGGGCGGAGCAGGTCTGGGGCATCGACCCGGCTGCCAAGGAGGTGAACGCGCCAACCGAAGCCCTCGCCGAATACCTCGACCCGGCCGGAGCGCACACGCTCAATGGCTCTCCCCTGCTGTGGGTCTACGGCGTCACCCCCGACGGTCGGCGGCTCCTCGTGGAAACCGTCCAGTACGACGACGGTCCTTCCCGCGTCATCGCGCTGCTGGCCGGCAACAACCTCCCCTTCGAAGCGGTGGCCAGCACGACCGCGGACTGGACAGCACCACTACCGGTGCGGCTACGACTGCCCGACGACCAAGGCGTCGTCGTCGCCGCCGAGGGCTCGGCGCTGAGCTACCGAGCCGGCGAAGGGCAATGGCAGGACGCCGGCCGCGACGCGGCGCTGCTACCCGCGACCGCCACCGACGTACGGGTCACCGACGCCAACGGAACCACCACCAGCGTCCCCGTCGGTTCCTGATTCAGCCCCCGTCGCCAGCCGAGAGTGCAGGTGCATGTCGTGCCAGCCGTCGGCGTGGCGCACCGACCCTCGGGCCACGCCCTCCTCGGTGAACCCGGCCCGTCCGGCCACCCGGCAGGACGCCGCGTTGCCGGTCGAGTGCTCCAGCGCCAGCCGGTGGAACCCGCCCCGGGTGAAGGCCCACCGGGTCATGGCGAGCAGCGCCTCGGTGGCGAGGCCTCGACCGCGCGCGGCGGGCACCAGCCAGTACGACACCTGCGCCGACGCCTCGGTCAGCAGCACGTCGCGCAACCCCACCTGACCGACGGGCCGGTCGTCGGCGTCGACGAGCGCCCAACTGGCGGCGCTCTCGTCGCGCCACCGGCCGGCCCACTGCGCTGTCCACGACAGTGCCTCGTCGTCGCTGTCGAGACGACGCACGTGCCATCGCTGGATCACCGGACAGTCGAAGGCAGCCCGCACGGCCGGGGCGTCGTCGTCACGCCACGGCCGCAGCGCCAGCCCGGGGCGTACCGGAAGGTGGGGTTGCTTCTGGGCGGCGAGGCTGCCGGCGGGCAGCGCGGGTACGACGAGCAGCGGCATCCATCCATTATCGAGCCGGCGGCCGCACGCACCGGCCGGGCCACCGACGAGCGCGGCGACCACGTCGAGGGGCTGGCTCGGCGGAAAGGACGACCCGGTCAGGGGTTGACCAGTTTCCAGTCGCCTTCGGAGATGACGTCGACCTTGCCATCGACCACTGTGATGGCGGTGTTGTCGTCGATGGCGTAGGTCGGGACCGGGATTCCGGACGCCCACTTCTGGATGGAGGACAGCTCGGTGTCCTCCATCTCCGGATGATTGAGGTGGGGGTACAGCGTGAAGTCCACCAGCCCCAGCGCCCGGTCGGCGTCCTGTCCCCTGTCGCTGCCGTCCGGGACGAACGCGAGGTCGAACTCGGCGTCGCAGTTGTACGGGGTGACCGCGATACTCCCGGCGCTGACCCCCACATAAACCGTGTCAGTCAGCGACGGCAGCAGATCGGCCAGGCCCGACCGGCGCAGCCAGTAGGTCAGGTACAGCACGTCGCCGCCCCAGACGAGGAGGGCGTCGGCCTCCCGGACCGCCGGGACCCAGTTCTCTTCGCGAATGGTCGGCAGCGCGGTGAGCTCCAGCAACCCCAGGGATTTCCAACCCAGTTGGCACAGCGGGATGTCGGACCGACCGTGAACCGCCTTCCACGCCCGCTCAGCCCCGCCGGGGAAGGGGTAGACAGCGGTGGGCACGAACAGGGCCGTGGACTCGGCGATCGGCTTGCCCAACAGGTCGACGAGCGCGTCGGAGATGCTCGGGTTGCTGATGCCTCCCGACGTGAGAAGGAACTTCAGCACATCCGCTCTCCTCAAGCCATCGCAGGACCGCCGATTGAAGGCCAGCGTCCCGGCTCGCTGACCCGAGCGCCACCTTGCTGGATCATCCGCTGGCGGCCGTCCAACAGTCAACCGCCGCCGCGCGCGCACCAACCAGTGCGCGGCACCGTGACCAGCCCGCCGACGGGCTCACTCCCCGGTCGGGCCTCCGGCGAGTTCGGCGACCACGTCGAGGTGGCCCAGGTGGCGGGCGTACTCCTGGACCAGGTGGAACAGCACCCGCTCCAGCGACGCCGGGTCCGCGCCTTCCCAGCGCGGGCCCGGCGCGCCGATCTCGGTCAGGTCGTGCCCGCTCACCACCGCGCTGGTGTGTGCGCCCTGCGCCCGCAGTGCTGCCACCAGGTCCGCGCGGGTCTCGTCGGGGGCGACGTACCAGCGGTCGTCGCGGCGGTCGCCCCACGGCTCGGCGACGACGCGGCCCTGGAAACCCCACTCGATCCAGCGCCGCTCGACGTGGCGCAGGTGCGTGAGCAGCTCCAGCGGGGTCCACCCGGACGGCAGTCGGCTACGCCGCAGCTCCGGCTCGTCCAGCGCCGACACCTTGGCCACCATGGACTCGCGGAAGTAGTCCAGGTAGCGCAGGAAGACCTCGGCGCGGCTGCCGGCCGGGGCGGTGGGCTCGGGAAACGACGTCATGAGCCGGTCGGTAGGTCACGCCCGCGCTGGCGCACACCCGCTGCGCCGTACGGGTAGTCGCCCACCGGCGGGGCGCTCGCCTCGTCCAGCAGCCGCATCTGCTCGGCGTCGAGGACCAGGTCGGCGGCGGTCAGGTTGTCGTCGAGCTGCTCGGTGGTGCGTGCGCCGAGGATCACCGAGGTGACCGCCGGTCGGGCCGCCAGCCAGGCCAGCGACACCGCCGACATGGACACGCCACGGTCCCCGGCGACCTGGCGGACCGCGTCGAGCACCCGCCAGGTGCGCTCCTCGGCGTTACGACCGGCGTACGCCTCGACGCCGCGCTGCGGGTTCTCGCCGAGCCGCGTCGCGCCGGTGGGCGTGTTGTCGCGCTGGTACTTGCCGGTCAGCCAACCGCCACCCAGCGGTGACCACGGCAGGATGCCGATGCCCTCGTTCTCGCAGACCGGCACCAACTCGAACTCGATCTCCCGGGCCAGCAGGTTGTACTGCGGTTGCAGGGTCACGATCGGGTTGAGGTTGAGGTGCTGGGTGAGCAGGGCGGCCTTCTGCAGTTGCCAGCCGGTGAAGTTGCTGACCCCCGCGTAGCGGATCTTGCCAGCGCGCACCGCGTCGTCGAAGAACCGCAGCGTCTCCGGCAGTGGGGTCAGCGGGTCCCAGGCGTGCGCCTGGTACAGGTCGACGGCCTCGACGCCGAGGCGCCGCAGGCTGGCGTCGAGGGCGCGGGTGAGGTGCACCCGGGACAGGCCGGCGTCGTTCGTCCCCGGGCCCATCGGGAACCGTCCCTTGGTGGCGATGACCAGGCGGTCACGCAGGTCCGGCCGGGTCCGCAGCCAGCGTCCGACGATCTCCTCCGAGACCCCGACCGAGTAGACGTCAGCGGTGTCGATGAAGGTGCCGCCGGCCTCGACGAACCGATCCAGTTGGGCGAAGCTGCCGGCCTCGTCGGTCTCCGCGCCGAAGGTCATCGTGCCCAGACAGAGGGTCGAGACCACCGTGCCGGTCGCCCCCAGAGTGCGATAGCGCATATCGTCCTTTCGGTCCGAGTGACGAAGCCGATCTTCGCACCTGGTCAGCTCGGGTGCACGCGCAGACGTACGGGCACCCACGCGGCGGCTCGGCCGGTCATGATGGGCGGGTGAGCGAGTCCGCGATCGAGATCGACCGACCTCACCAGCCGACCCAGTCATCACCGCCAGAGCCCGGCGCGCGTACGCGCGGCCCGTGGCTGGTGGCCGCTGCCACCACCGTGACGCTGTTGCTGCTCGCCGGCCGCTATGGCTATCACCGTGACGAGCTGTACTTCTTGCTCGCCGGTCGACACCTCGACTGGGGCTACGTCGATCAGGGCCCGCTGGTGCCGGCGCTGGCCCGGCTGCTCGACACGATCGCCCCGGGCAACCTGGTGGTGCTGCGTACCCCGTCGGCGTTCCTGGCCGGCGGCGCGGTGCTGCTGGTCGCCGCGATCGCCCGCGAGCTGGGCGGGGGCCGGGGCGGGCAGCTCGTCGCGGCGGTGCTCGCCGCGTTCTCCGGCATCGTGCTCGCCAGCGGGCATCTGCTCAGCACCACCACCGTCGACCTGCTGGTCTGGCTGGTGGCGGCGTGGTGCGCGGTGCGGTTGCTGCGCACCGGGGACAGCCGTTGGGCGCTGGGCATCGGGCTGGCGCTCGGCGTGGGCATGCTCAGCAAGCTGCTGCCGGCGCTACTGGCCGTCGGCCTGGTCGCCGGCGTGCTCATCGCCGGGCCGCGCCGGCTGCTGCGCGACCGGTGGGTGCTCGCCGCCGCCGGGATCACCGTGCTGCTGGCCGCGCCGAACCTGATCTGGCAGGCGTCGCACGATTTTCCGCAGCTCAGCGTGGCCGCGTCCATCTCCGACGGCGACAGCTCCTACAGTGGCCGCCTCGAGGCGTTCACTCTCCAGTTCGTCATCATCAGCCCGTACGCCGTACCCATCTGGATCGCTGGCCTCGTCGCGCTGCTGCGCCGACCGGCGTGGCGGGCCTACCGAGCGGTGGGTTGGGCCTGGCTGGTGGTGGTCGGCATCGTGCTGATCGCCGGCGGCAAGGGTTACTACGACGCACCGCTGCTGCTGGTCCTCACCGCCGCCGGGGCGCTGGTCACCGTCGCGTGGGCCTCGCGCGGGTCGGCCTGGTGGCGTCGGGGTTTGCTCGCGCTGGGCGTGGTGCCGCTCCTGCTGCCCAACGTGGTGCTGCTGCTGCCGGTGCTCCCGGCCGACCGGTTGCCCGCCTTCGTGGTCGACGTCAACTACGACGCGGGCGAGACGATCGGTTGGCCGGAGTTCGCCGACTCGATCGCAAGCGTCCATCGTGGGCTGTCGCCGCAGGAGCGTTCACGGGCAGTCGTCCTGACCGGCAACTACGGCGAGGCCGGTGCGCTGGCCCGCTATGGTCCGGCCCGTGACCTGCCCCGCGCGTACTCCGGGCACAACAGCATGGTCGACTTCGGTCGGCCGAGCGCCGACGCGGACGTGGTCATCGCCGTCGGCTGGGAGCGCCCCGACCAGCTGAACGCCTGGTTCGAGCAGTGCACCCTCGCGGGGAGAGTGGACCAGCGGGTCGAGGTGGAGAACGACGAGAACGGCGGCCCGATCCACGTGTGCCGGGGGCTGCGGCGTCCGTGGGCGCAGATCTGGGACACCGAGGTACGCCACACCGGCTGACCTCGCTCAGCTGGTGCCGCTGGTCAGCCAGGTCTGGATGCCGGCCAGGGCCTCGGGGCCGGAGTTGGCGTCGACGTCTCGGGCGAGGTCGGCGATCGTGACCGCGGCGAGCGCCTGACGCCATGCCTCCTCGGCGGCCCACATCGCGCGGGCGACCGGGCACGGCGTGGTGCAGGAGTCGGCCGGGGTCGCGAAGGGGCCGCGCTGGCGGATCTCCGTGCAGACGAAGGTCGGGCCAGGGCCGTCGACGGCCCGCACCACGTCGAGCAGGGTGATGCTCTCCGGCGCGCGGGTCAGCACGTAGCCGCCCGACTTGCCCTGCACGGAGTGGATCAAACCGGCACGGGCCAGGGCCTGGAGCTGCTTGGCGAGGTAGCTGCTGGAGACGTCGTGCAGCTCCGCCAGCTTGGCCGCCGCGACGGGCGTGTTGCTGGCGGTGAGCACCACGCAGCAGTGCAGCGCCCACTCGACCCCGCCGGACATCTTCATGACGTCACCCTAATCACCCCGTTACTCGGACTCATCTTGTCCGAGTATAGTTTTCGGACAAGAGAGGTCCGAGTTTGGCTGGTGTCAGCGTCCGGACCACACAATCACGGGAAGGTGCATGGGCATGAAGATCGCCGTACTGGGCGGGACCGGCCTCATCGGGTCGCAGGTCGTCAAGATCTTGCAGGCCGCGGGCCATGAGGCGGTGCCGCTCTCGCTGTCCACCGGGGTGGACCTGCTCACCGGGCAGGGCCTGTCCGAGGCGCTCGCCGGCGCCGAGGTCGTCGTCAACCTGACGAACTCACCGACCTTCGACGACGCCTCGCCCGCCTTCTTCCAGGCGACCATGGACAACCTGCTGGCCGCAGCCGAGCGTGCGGGCGTCGGCCACGCCGTGGTGCTCTCCATCGTCGGCGTCGACCAGGTGCCCGACCTGGACTACTACCGCGCCAAGGTTCTCCAGGAGGACATCCTCACGGCCGGACCCATCCCCTACTCGATCGTCCGCGCTACCCAGTTCTTCGAGTTCGTCGACGCGATCCTCTCCTGGACCGCCGACGACACCACCGTGCGCCTGCCCAGCACGCCAGTGCAGCCGATGGCCGCCGCCGACGTGGCGCAGGCCGTCGCCGAGGTCAGCATGGGCGCACCGCTGCGGGGCATCCGCAACGTCGCCGGGCCGGACGTCTTCGCCCTCGACGAGTTGGGAAGGATCACCCTCGCCGCCCGAGGTGACCAGCGCACCGTCACCACCGAGAACAGCGCCGGCATGTTCGCCGCCGTACCCGGCGACGCCCTCATCGCCGCCGCCGACGCCGTCATCGCACCCACCGCGTACCGGGAGTGGCTCGGCCGCCGAGCCTGAGCAGGCACTACCCGCGTCTCGCGGCGGCGATCGACCGCCACCGCGAGACGCGGGTACGGCGATACCGTGCTCTCGGCCGTCATCCCGAGCCCCGGAGAGCCGACTACATGAACATGCGTACATCGGATTCCCGCGTGACCGTCCGGAATGCCGTGGCCGAGGACGCGCCGTTCGTCAACGAGGCCTTGGCCGACACGTTCGGCAGCACCATGATGGCGGTGCACGACGAACTCCTGGACGCCGCCGGTGACGCTGCCGCCGTAGCCGAGCGGGACAGCCGTCGGGTCGGGGTGATCACCTACCGCCGCGATGGCACCCAGACGTGGGAGATCCTCTCGCTCGTCGCCACCGAACCGGGGATAGGTGCGGGCAGCGCCCTCCTCGGCTGGCTGCGGGCCGAGGCAATCCGTCAACGCGTCACAGTGCTCTGGTTGGTGACCACTAATGAAAATCTGGCGGCGTTGCGCTTCTATCAGCGGCGCGGCTTCGACCTGGTACGCGTCGAACGGGATGCCGTGACCCGGGCCCGGCAGCTCAAGTCCAGCATCCCGCTGGAGGACGACGGGATCCCCATCCGGCACGAACTGGTGCTCGAGTTGCGTCTCTGACCAGGGCGTCAGCCCAGTTACTGGCGCGTCCCACCCGGCAACGTGCTGGTCCGGGCCCGCCACTCGTGCGCCAGGATCGCGAAGACGAGCCGGTCGGCCCACTCCCCCTTGAACAGGTAACTCTCGACATGGCGTGCCTCCTGCCGCATGCCGAGCCGCGCCATCAGCCGAGCCGACGCGTCGTTGCGACCGTGGCACCGACCGTAGATCCGGTGCAGCCCGAACTCGTCGAAACCCCAGGCCAGCAACGCCGTGGCGGCCTCCGTCGCCAACCCGCGGCCACCGTGGTCGGGGTGGAAGACGAACCCGAGCTCGGCGGTACGGTCGGCCGGGCTGCGCCACACCAACTCCACGATCCCGATCACGCCGGCATCGGTGACCGCTGCCACCGTCAGGCAGTCACCCTCCGCTCGCCAGGCGTCCTCGCCCGCCATGGCGCGCACCGACGCCCGGGACTGCTCACGGGTACGCGGCTCGGCGCCGAGCATCCAGCGCACGACGTCGGGCCGGCGCTGAAACGCGTGCACGTCGTCGAGGTCGTCGATCGTGACCGGGCGCAGGGCGAGCCGTGCGGTGCGGATCGGGTAGGTCGGCTGGAACATCAGGCGATCGTAGGCACCCGTGCGGAATGCTCCGGTGCCGGTTGATCGGCGTCCGGGCGCCGGGGCAGTAGTAGCGGGCTGGCGAGGATCAGCAGGCCGGCGACCGTGATCGCCGTGCGGGGGCTGGTGGCCTGCGCGAGCAGCCCACCCGCCGCGCTGAGGGCGGCGATGGTGGCGCTGCTGCCGATCGACCAGGCCGAGAGCGTACGCACGACGCGATCCCTGGGCGTCTGCTGCAGGCGGTAGGTGGCGAGCACCGGGTTGTACAGGCTCATGCTGATGATGATCGCCAGCTCGACGGCGATCACCGTGGCGAGACCGACCACGCCCGGCTGCACGAAGGCGAGGCCGACCAGCCAGATCGCGCGCAGCGTGCCGACGGTACGGATGACCCGGTGTTGGCCGTAGCGCACCACGACCCGCCGGGCCAGCCGTGAGCCGACGAGTCCGCCGACGCAGGGCACGGCGAAGGCGAGACCGTACTGCCAGGGTGCAAAACCCAGCTCGCCGAGCAGGAGCACGGCCAACAGCGGCTCGGTGGCCATGATCAGCCCGCCGATGAGCATCTGATTGAGGTAGAGCGCACGCAGGCCGGGGTGGGTCAACAGGTGCCGCCACCCGTCGAGCACCTCACCGGCCCGGACCCGGGCTGCGCCGGTACGCCGGGGGTGGTCGACATGGCCGCGGATGGCCGCGATGCCCAGCGCGGAGAGCAGGTAGCTCAGCGCGTCGGCCACGATGGTGACGACCGGCCCGAACAGGCCGACCGCAGCCCCGCCCAGCGGCGGCCCGAGCGCGATCGCGCTCCAGGTCGTCGACTCGAACCGCGCGTTCGCCACCAGCAGGTCATCCGGGCGCACGAGGGACTTGAGGAAGGCGCCGCTGGCCGCGCCGAAGGCGATCTTGGCGGTGGCGACCACGGCCGAGACGACAAGCAACTGCCCGAAGCTGAGTCGGCCCAGCGCGTACGCGATGGGGATCGTCAGCAGCACCGCGAACCGGGCCAGGTCCATCGCGATCATCACCTGCCGCTTGCGCTGGACCTCCACCCACGGCCCGAGCGGCAAGGCGATCAGCGCGCCCATCGCCGGCCCCAGCGCGGCCAACGCGGACACCTGCGCGGGGCTGGCGTGCAACACCAGCACGGCGATCAGCGGCAGCGCGCCGAATCCGAGGCCCGAGCCGTAGGCGCTGACCGCGTACGACGCCCACAACCACCCGAACCGCCGGCCGAGGGACCGCCTCGCGGACAAACCCACACCTCCCGCCTCCGACAACTCACCGTTGATCGCTGCGATCAGATCAGGGCCGCCGACCAGGGATCAAACAACCAATTCAGCGGCATGTCACAACCAGACGTTGTGTCAGTAGGGTTGTCGGGTGAATCTCGACGCCGTGCGCACCTTCGTCGCCGCCGCTGACGCTGGCCAGTTCCAGGACGTCGCCGCCGCGCTGTCGATCACCCAGCAGGCTGTCTCCAAGCGCATCGCCGCACTGGAGAAGGACCTGGGTGTACGGCTGTTCACCCGCACGGCGCGCGGCACCCACCTCACCGTCGACGGTCAGACCTTCCTGCCCCATGCCCGGGAACTGCTGCGGGCCGAGGCGCGCGCCGACGCCTCCGTGCGCCCCGGCCGGCGGGCGCTGCGCGTCGACGTGCACAGCCGACGGATCGCCCCGGCGGTGCTGCTGCAGGACTTCCACCGTGCGCATCCGCGCATCGAACTGGATGTCGTCACCCTCGACGCCGACGTGCACGCCGCGATGGCCGCCGTCGAGGCGGGGACTGTCGACGCCACCTTCCACGCCGTCCCGGTCGCCGCGCGTCACCTACCAGCCGCGATCCGGGCCACGCGGGTGATCGACGAGCACCACGAACTGCTCGTCGGCCCCCGTCATCCGCTCGCCAACGCCCGTACCGTCACGCCTGCGCAACTTGCCGACCACCGCATCTGGATGCCCGGCATGGCCCCCGGCACCGAGTGGGCCGACTACTACGACGTACTCGCCGCCGCGTTCGGCCTCACCATCGACCTGGTCGGGCCGGTCTTCGGCAACGAGGCGCTGCTGGCCGAGATCGCCGAGTCCGCGCAGTTGGCGACCCTCGCAGGCGTTCACACCCGGTACCTGTGGCCGGACAGCTACGACCTGCGCCGCATTCCGGTGCGCGACCCGGCGCCCATCTACCCGATGTCGCTCATCTGGCGCGACGACAATCCGCACCCCGCGCTGCGCGCACTGCGCGACTTCCTCGACTCACGACGCGCGCAGACGCCCGACGAAGAGGTCTGGCTACCGCCCTGGGGCTGAGCCGGCGAAGGCGTCGACCAGCGTGTGCGGCGTGCCCTCGCCCAGCATGTCGTGCAGGTCGGAGGCCTCGGCGTTGGCCGCGACACTGCGCACGAACATGGCCTGCTCGTACGCGCTGAGCGCGGTCTCGATGTCGTCGGGGTGCGCGGCGATGGCCTGGCCCAGCTCGGCGCCGTCGAGTAGGGCCAGGTTGGCACCCTCGCCGTTGGGTGCGGTCAGGTGTGCGGCGTCGCCGAGCAGGGTCACTCCGGGCGTCCGGTCCCACCGGTGCGCGACCGGCAGGGTGAAGATGTGACGCAGCACCGGCGGGGTCTCGCCATCGGCGATTAGAGCGGTGAGCTCCGGCGCCCAGCCGTCGAACTCCCGCACGATCCGCGCGGTGGCCACGTCGGGGTCGGCGAAGTCGATGGCGGCGAACCACTCCCGTGACCTGGCGAGCATCACCCAGGTGTGCAGGTTGCCGCCGCGCTCGCGGTGGGCCAGGATGCCCCGGCCCGGCTCCAGCACCATCATCGCTCCGCCGCCGACGGTGGCCGCGCTGGTCGGGTGCCGGGTGTCGCCGTCGAACAGGTGGGTCTCGATGAACGAGATGCCGGTGTACTCGGGTGTCGCGTCGGACAGCAGCGGTCGTACGCGGGACCAGGCGCCGTCCGCGCCGACCAGCAGGCTCGTGACGACGGCCGTGCCGTCGGCGAAGGCCACCTCGTGGCGACCTTCGCCGAGGGTACGCACGCCGCTGACCTTGTGACCCCAGCGCACCGTGTCGGCCGGCAGTGAGTCGAGCAGCATCTGTCGCAGCTCACCGCGCTGCACCTCGGGGCTGGCACCCGTGCCGTCGTCGGGCACGTCGAGCAGGACGTTGCGGTGCCGGTCGAGGAGTCGCATCGCCTGACGCCCCTGCAGGACGAGCCTGCGGAACTCCTCGGTCAGGCCTGCCGCCGCCAGCGCCGGCTGACCGTTGTAGTCGCGGATGTCGAGCAGCCCGCCCTGCGCCCGCGCCGAGGGGGACGCCTCCGCCTCGTAGACGGTGGACGGAATGCCGTGCACATGCAGTACGCGGGCGAGCATCAGGCCGCCCAGACCTGCTCCGATGATCGTGACCGGTGTGGTCATGGTGGTCCCCCCAGATCCGCTCGGCAACCCCCATTGGATCGCCGCTCCAATGCGACGCTAACACGGTTTGGAGCGGCGATCCATCAGTGCCATACTGGGGCCATGGCGAAGGCTCAGCGGCGCACGGACAGCCTGTCCAGAGAGCTGATCATTCAGACCGCCACCGAGATACTGGACAGCGACGGCGAGAACGCCCTGACGCTGCGCGCTCTCACCGTCCGCCTGAAAACCGGCTACGGGGCGATCTACCACCACGTGACGGACAAGAGTGACCTGCTCGCGGCGGCCACCGACGACATCATCACCGGCGTGCTGTCCCACACGGCCACCGACGCGGACCCCCGCGAAACCCTGCGCCGCCTCGCCCTGGGCCTGTTCGACGCGATCGACGCCCACCCCTGGGTCGGCGCGGAGCTCTCCCGGCAACCATGGCGGCCCGCGCTGCTGGACTTCTACGAGAGCATCGGCCGGCTGCTCGACGCACTCGCCGTACCCGAGAAGGCACGCTTCGACGCGGCCGGCACGCTGGTGAACTACGTCCTCGGTGTCGCCGTCCAGAACGCCGCGAACGCCCGCCACCTCACCGCCCAGGACGCGGACCGGGCGGCATTCCTGAACAACGCCGCCGCGCAGTGGGCGCAGTTGGACCCGAGCAGGTACCCGTTCGTGCACGCGACGGTGACCCAGCTACGCGAGCACGACGACCGCGAGCAGTTCCTCGCCGGTATCGACATCTTCCTGGCCGGCATCGCAGCCCTACGCTAGTACGTGCCCGTCGAGCCACGCGGGTACGGTGACAGCGTGCTCTCGGCAGTGAAGGGTCTATCCCGCTATCACACCGAGGAGTCGCTGCGCGCCTACCTGCTGCAACGCTCGCACCGCACCGACAACGGCTGCCTCGTCATCCACGGTTACGGGCCGCGACGCGGGATCCACCAGAAGGTCGCCGGTCGCGCATGGGCACACATCGCCGCGTACGTCGTCCTCGTCGGCGGGTACGACCCCGCCCTCGACGTCGACCAGACCTGCGGGGCCGCCGACTGCATCGAGCCGACACATCTGCGCCAGGTCAGCCGGGCCGATGCCTCCCGTAACCGAGTCCAGCCGGCACAGTGCCGCAACGGCCACGACCGTGAACTCGACCCGGCGACCGGCCGCTACCGTCGGGTCTGCCGAACGTGCAACCGGGACGCTCAGCACCGGTGGCGTGAACGCGAGGCCGCCGAGGTAGCCCAGGCCCGCGCCGCGTACGGCCGCTCGTAGCCGCAACCCTTGCTCTGCGCTCCTGCACCGGCCACGCAAGCGGCTGGTATGGGGTGCGGGCCAATCGCGGCAAGGTGGTCCTTCGCCCGCAACCGCGAGGATGCTTTTGCGTGTCAGTCAATCTGAGGCATCTCGGCTTCCCTCTTATTCGGGATGACCTGACAGGCGTTCGCGATCTCTCCGTCGCGGACAAGCCCGTCGATGGCTTCGAGCATCGCGGTGATGCCGGGCCGGGGCGTGATCACGAGGTCAGTCGCGTAGAAGTATCGGCCGCCAGCGGCTTCGCCGGTGTGTCTCCATCGGCGTAGCACATCGTTGATGGCGTCGAGGGTCATCAGGGTCGCGTAGTAGGTCGGTCCGTCGGTGACGGTGACGTACATGTCCTGGTCCTGGAGTTGTTCCAGGTCGTCGTCCGGGGCCGCCGGGAAGCGGGCGACGAACCGGTCGCGCTGAATGACGAGGAAGGGCCCGTCTTGGAGGATCTTCATGGTGTGCCTTGATGTCCCGTCGTCCGTGCGGGTCGTGCGTTGAGGGCCTCGCGGCTTCCATTGGAGCCGGTTCGAGACCGGGCGTGATCCGCGCGCTGGTGGACCGTCCCCTCGGTCACGGTTGGAGCCTCTGCGTCTCTGAGGCCACTCAGCGTGTGGGTTGCCGCTCTGCGGCGGTCATCTGGTCGCGGCAAGCTCGGTGAGAATCGGGTGCAGTCGATCGGCCAGGGCCGGTTCCGTACGAGTCAGCTCTGCGGTCAGTGCCGTTGCGGCGGCGGAGAGTGCGCGACGCAACTCGGTGTCATCCAGGGAGCGGACCAGGGTCGTTTCCAGCGAGCCGGTGATGTCCGCGGGTAGTAGATGAGCGCCCTTGGCGTAACTGGTGGCGTGGCCCAGGCGCCGGCAAGTGAGCGCGATCGTCTGGGTGCGCAGGGCGCTGATCCAGTGCTCGGCTTGCCAGTATCTGCCCCGTTCGATGCTGACCCGCGCGTGCAGTGCGTGGTGCCAGGCCAGACCAGCCATCTCGTCGTGGCCACTCGGCGTGGTGACCTGGGGTGGGGTTGACTGCCCGAACATGAGCCGCCAACTCGGGCCTCGTGGCCCGAACTCGGCTTCCGGGCTGAACGCGAGGTCGACCTCCAGGCAGTGCGCTAGCAGGAACACCCGGTAGATCGCAGACCCGGACACCAGGTCCCAGTGGTGAACCGCGGCGAAGTCCTGATACATCTGGTGCGTCCATCGGCGCATGACGACGTCGAGCGGTTCGCTGACCGCGAAGGCCAGGTCGATGTCCGACCAGCGATCCTCATCGTCGGTCGCGTGCGAGCCGGTGATCGCGGCGGCGGCGACAGCGGGATCCTGTTCCGCCAGGCGCAGCAGCCGCTGCCGGACCAGGTCGCGTTCCTCTACTGAGAACATAACCACCGATGATGTCGCAGTACCCGCTGCGCAAGCGCGCGACGGCATCCTCTGGGTACGCCTACAGCAAACTTTCGGGCGGGACCGGATGTCTCCCGCACCACCCAACGACCGGGCGGCGGACGGGCCCGTCGGACCGGTAGCTCCAAGCCGCGTCGATCGCGACGACGCGCGGCACGCCGGCATTGGGGCGCGGGAGCGGGATCACGGTTACCAGGCTGCCTCTGCCTGCGGTGCCACCACCCTGAGACACCATCCTGATTCCTTACGCACAAGAACTGTCATTATGGTGCGCGCACCATATGCCCGTTTCGTGGTAGTGATTTATTGAATTATCGTTACCGGTAATCCAATAAACGGCTAATCGTGGGGCTGGCGAGGTCGCGGAGCCAACGGAGGTAGTAGTGGTTCGCGCCGACCGACCATCTGCTACCCGGCCCACTGAAGCTGCTTAGTGGCTGCGACAACGATGCGGTTGATCTGCGAGCATCGTGCGATGGAGCGCTTGGATAGTCGGACCGTCTACGCCAACGCCTGGATGACCGTCCGGGAGGATCGCGTTCGCCGGCCCGACGGCTCGACTGGTATTTACGGGGTGGTGGAGAAGCCGGACTCCGCGCTGGTCCTGCCCCGCTGGGCCGAGGGCTTTTGGCTGGTCGAGCAGTTTCGCTACCCAGTTGGCCGGCGAGCCTGGGAGTTCCCTCAGGGCAGTTGGGGACACGGGGTCAGGGGTGGCGCCTCCGCGCTGGCTCGTCAGGAGTTGGCCGAGGAGACCGGATTGCGGGCGGAGACGGTCACCCATTTGGGGCACCTGTACGAGGCGTACGGCTTTTCCACCCAGGGCTTCGACGTGTACCTGGCCACCGGGTTGACCGAGGGGGAGCCGGACCGCGAGGCGACCGAGCAGGACATGGTGCACCGGGCGTTCACCGACGCGCAGATCCGTGCCATGGTGTTGGCCGGCGACATCGTCGATGCGCCGTCGCTGGCTGCGCTGACCCTCTACACAATGTCCGAATGACCCGCCGCTCGACTCACGGCAGACCGGCCTGCGCGGCTATCTGCCGCACGATCAGTGAGAGATCGGCGTGGGGTTCTATTCCTCCGGTTCCCAGGCGATCAACTGGTCGAAGACGCGCCGGTCGCCGTCGAGCTGCAGCGAGTCCATCGAAATGCGGCCGTAGCAGAACATGACCAGCTCATTGGCCGTGCCCCGGGCGGAAACGTAGGCCGCCTCCGAGTCCTCGGCGGCGGCCGACGTGGGGAGGCGGGCGGCCCGGGCGCCGTCGGCGGAGAACCAGAGCCGCCAGGAACGGCCCTCGGTGGCGTGGTAGTCGACGACTGCGGGCTTGTGCGGCCACCCGGCGGTCGTCGCGACGCAGGTGGTCACGAACTCGTCGATACCGTCGAGGGCCACCTCGGTCGGCAGCGGCTGCGGGGCGCCCACGGCGACCTGGGCGTCGTAGGTGTGCACGGCAACCTGCTGGAGCTGGTGCCGGGCAACGGCTTCAGTCGTCTGCGGCGACTGCGACGAACCCCACCACGTCCAGCAGCCACGATCCGGGCCGGCCTCCCGCAGCGCGTCCAGCAGCTCCCGCGTCGACGCGGCGAACCAGGCCAGCAGGGCCTCGCGCTCCCGGGGCACCACCGGGGCCGTCCGGGCCGGCGGAGCGTCGGCAGGCCCTGCGGCCACGATGGCGGCCCATCTGAGGCGCCCTTCGCCCAGGTGCTGCACCAGGTCGAACAACGTCCACTCGGGGCAGGTCGGCACCCGCACGTCGAGGCTGGGTGCTGCGGCGACCGCCGCCCGGAAAGCGGTCGCTCGTTCGTCCATCAGCCGCAACAGGTCGACGAACTCCAGAGGCTTTTCCACTGCGGCTTTGTACCACCCCGTTCCGATAACCGGCAGCGGGTTTTCCCCACCCCCTTACCTGATCGTCCCCAGTCCGGGACCCTCGGTCGCCCCGGCCCGGTATGACTTCCTGCCCCTGCCGTTCGGATGATCCGGGGGGTGTTGTCGCCGGGTCGGGTGGCGTCGGCGGACCGCTGGTAGGGGCACGGCCACCCGTGTTGGGGTAGGTCTCCTCGTAACGTGGCTGCCGGCAGTCCGACGCCTGGACCAGCGGCCGAGGCCACGATGCGATGCGTGGAGGCGGGTCTGGTGCGCGACGGATAGCCGTCCGGTCTGGCTGCTGGACATCTACGGCGTCCTCAACGCCACCCGACTCGGCTGGGGCACCACACCCCGCAACGGCACCGCCTACGGCGTCAGCCACCCACACCGTTATAGGCAAATCCTCGCATGTCTATTGAGGCTCGGGTGACACGGTCAATCGGCCAACTCGTCAACGCTGCGGACTGCCGCCGCCAGCAGCGCCGGGTCGGGCGCGGCGGCGAGTACGTCGGCGACCGCGTCGGCGTACTTGATCGCGTGCGGATCACCGATCGCCACCGCCCGGCTGGCCAACTCCGCGATAGTGAGGTCGGGGCGGGGCTGCGGTAGCGGACGCGGTTTGGCCGGTGCGTATACGGCAGTGACCGCAGCCGTTGCGGCCCAGGCCGCAGCGAGACTTGCTGGCCGCATCGCCTCGGGAAGAACCGGTAGGACACGCATGACCGCGTTCGGTGCGGTGACGGCGTGTACCAGCATCACCGGGTTGGCGTACCCGTAACTGCCGTGCCGCTCGGCGGCCGCCCTCACCACGGTCGCAAGCCGTTCCGCCGCGGTGCCAGCGCCTGCGTCGGGGATCGCGCCGGCGGCCTCCGGCCACCGTGGTAGGTCGGCAAGCTGGGCCAGCCGGTGCCGGATGCCGAAACGCTGGTCCGGTACCCGCGGTACCGCGTCGAGCGCCGCCCGGGGGTCCGCCGACCGGTAAGGCCCTGCGCCAGCGGGTGCGAGCGGTTGCCAACGCGCCGCCCAGTAGGCCAGCCCTTGTCCGAGCTCTGTCACCCGGGCCGGCGTCTCTATCTCCTGCAGCGCCCGCACCGCGTGGCCGACCCGGATGACGCCATGCGTGGCGCCGGCGGCGATACCGGGCAGCAGCCGCGGCCACCACCGCAACAGCACCCCACGCCAGGGCGCCGCGCGGAGTTCGCGCTCGAACAGGTCGAGCCAGTCGCCGGTGCGAACAGGGTCACCGAGCGGGTCACGCCACTCGTCGAGGGCTATCCGTGCGATGCCGCGGGGCCGCTCTTCCAGCCGGTCGGCGTATCCATCGATCCACTGGTGCACTCGATGCCCGTAGCCGGCATGCGCCAGCGCCTCCACCGCCATCGGCGCGTGATTCGACAGCCAGCCGACGCGCTCAGGCCCGGTGTCGCGTAGCCGGTCAAGGGCCTCGTCAAGAATCGTCGCGGTCATGGCGTCAGCCTCATACCTCAACGACGGTTGAGGTCAAGGCCAACTGCGTCCATGGCATCAGCCGACACCGGTGTCCGGGTCGCGCAGGGGCCTGAGCCGCGGTGCGCTTGACGCCGAGCGGCGACGAGCGGGCGGCGTCCTCATCGCGGACCTGGTAGCCCTGGGCCTGCAGCCCCATACCGATCTTGTGATGCAGGAAGAAGCCCTCTTCGTCTCGTACTGAGGTGGCGGGCGCTGTGCAGTAGGTGGCGGGGGTTCCGAAACCTCGTTGCATCAGTCACAGTGGATCTGAAAGATGCGGTCCGTGAAGATCGAGATCCGACCCATCTCCCGAGCCGAGGCAGTCGACTACCTGAAGGTGTTGCCCTTCGCCAACGGACTGCCGAATTGGGAGCCAGCGCCGGCAGCATGGCACGGCGGTCCTGAGGCATGGCCCCCGCCGAACAATCCAGCGACCGAGCAGCAGTTGGAGAGCTGGGCCGACGAGGTGATGGCCGATCATTTCCATCCCCAGGCCGCGTTCGCCGACGGGAAGCTGGTGGGTGGATCGGCGATGATCTCGATGGCGATCACCGTCCCCGGGCTGGGCAGCGTTCCGTTCGGCGGTGTCACCGCGACGGGCGTGATCGCGACCCACCGCAGGAGAGGGCTGCTTCGCGCCATGATGCAGGCGATGTTCGACGAAGCCCTCGGGCGCGGCGAGCCGCTGGCCGCCCTGAGCGCCAGCGAAGGCGGCATCTATGGGCGCTACGGCTTCTCACCAGCGACGATGCGCTCTCGGTGGGAGCTGGAACGCAGCGCCGCCACGTTCCTCGATCAGGAACAACCACCGGGTTCGCTGGAGCTGGTGGACGCTGCGGCGGCACGGCTGGCCTGGCCGGAGATCCACGAGCAGCTCCGTGGGCGGCAGGTTGGTGAACTCACTCCCCAGCCCGACCAGTGGGCGGGGCTGACGGATGACGCCGTCGGCACCGGCGGGCCGATGCGCTACCTGGTGCATCGCGACCGGCGCGGCAACCTCGACGGAGTCGCGAACTTCCGGCTGCCGTGGTCGCCGACCCCAGAGCACGCGGGGACGCTCGTCGTCGATGGCTTTCAGACCGTGAGCATGGACGCCTACCGCGCGATGTGGATGCTCCTGACTGACTTCGATCTCACCCGGAAGGTTGTCGCGGCATCTCGCCCGACCGACGAGCCGCTGCGCTGGCTCCTGCGCGATCCTCGCGCCATGCGCATCACCCGCCAGGCCGACAACCTGTGGCTGCGCATTCTCGACCTACCGAAAGCGCTGACCGCTCGGTCCTACGAGTGCGCCGCCGAGCTGACGATCGCAATCGATGTGGACGACATGTGCCCACACAACGTCGGCGTGTGGCAGCTAATGGTGGGTCCCGAGGGCGCAAGCTGTACTCCCACTGGCAAGCAGCCGGACCTCACGATGGACATCCAAGCGCTGGGCTCTCTCTACCTCGGTGGCATGTCGGCTGCTCTCCTGGCCGCGGCCGGGCGCATCCGCGCGCACCGCTCAGGTGCCCTTGCCGACCTCACCCGCGTCTTCCGCTGCGACCCAGCGCCGTTCAACTCCTTCGGGTTCTGACGGGTGCTTCCTCCATCATGGACAGGAGCACATTCGCGGTCACGTCGAGCTCTACCAACGCGATGCCAGGTGGATTGCCGCGTACGCCGATCGTCTGGGCGGGGAGATCAGCCGGCGAGCTGGTCGCGGCGGCGGGTGAGGTAGGCCCGCTCGGCGGGGTTGCCGGCCAGGTCGATGGCCCGGTCGTACGCCGTCCGTGAATCTCCGCTGCGCCCTAGTCGACGCAGTAGGTCGGCGCGTGCGGCGTGCAGCGCGTGGTAGCCATCGAGCGCCTCGGCGAGCCGGTCGATCTCGGCGAGCCCCACTGCCGGGCCGTCGACCTCGGCGAGGGCGACCGCCCGGTTGAGCCGCACGATCGGCGAGGGGTCGAGCAGCACCATGCGGCCGTAGAGGGCGAGGATCGTGGACCAGTCGGTGTCGCGGGCCGATGGGACGTCCATGTGGACCACGTTGATCGCGGCCAGCAGTTGGTAGCGCCCGGCCGGGTCACCGCCGGCCGCCACCACCTTGACCCGTTCGCGGATCAGGGCTCTGCCCTCGGCGATGAGGGCGGCGTCCCATGCGCCGCGGTCCTGCTCGTCGAGGGTCACCAACTCCCCGGTACGGGACACCCGCGCTGGCCGTCGCGCGTCGGTGAGCAGCATCAGGGCGAGCAGGCCGGCCACCTCGCCGTCGTCCGGAAGGAGAGCGCGCAGCAGGCGGCCGAGGCGGATCGCCTCGTCGGTCAGGTCGACGCGTAGCGCGTCGCTGCCGTCGCTGGCGAGATAGCCCTCGTTGAAGACGAGGTAGACGACCGCGAGCACAGCGCCGAGCCGTTCGCGGATGTCGTCGGCCTCCGGCACCCGGTAGGGGACGCGGGCCGCCTTGATCTTTGCCTTGGCGCGGGTGATCCGTCGCGCCATCGTCGTCTCCGGCACCAGGAAGGCCCGGGCGATCTCGGCAACGGTGAGGCCGCCGAGCAGGCGCAGGGTCAGCGCCACCCGGGCCGGTACCGGGAGCGCCGGGTGACAGCAGGTGAAGACCAGCCGGAGCCGGTCATCCTCGACCGGGCCGGTCGGCTCGGGCGGGCTGTCGTCGTACGCGATCTGGGCCGCCTGGTGTTTCGCGTCGCGCTGCGCCTCGCGACGCAGCCGGTCGATCGCCTTGCGGGTCGCGGTGGTCGCGAGCCAACCGCCGGGATTCGGGGGTACGCCCTCGCGCGGCCACCGCTTCACGGCCTCGACGAACGCCTCGGCCGTCGCGTCCTCGGCGGTGTCGAGGTCGCCGAAGCGGCGGGCGAGGCCGGCGACCAGCCGCGC
This sequence comes from Micromonospora chokoriensis, assembly GCF_000718555.1. Classification (GTDB taxonomy): domain Bacteria; phylum Actinomycetota; class Actinomycetes; order Mycobacteriales; family Micromonosporaceae; genus Micromonospora; species Micromonospora chokoriensis_B. The sequence goes on along the minus strand of NZ_JOAN01000014.1, from coordinate 139,503 downwards.
CCACTCCTCGCGGTGGGCACGGGTGATCGCCGGCTCGACGGTGGGGTCGGTCATGACCCAGCAGGGCTCGGCGTCGCGCTCACTTCTCTCCGGTGCCCGGGAACCGGTGTATCTCCTGCGGCCAGTCGAGCGCGGTCGCGAGCCGGCCGGCCCAGTACCGCGCCGCCTCGTCGTCGGGCACGTCCACCACGGCGAAGCCGCCGAGGTGCTCCTTGCTCTCGACGTACGGGCCGTCGGTGAAGACGGGCTTGCCGTCCACCGACTCGACACTGCACACCGCGGTCGACCGGTCGAGCGCGCCGTTGCTGAAGATCAGGACACCTTCGGCGCGCATCTCCTCCATCAGGGCCCGTCCGGCCGTGGCCTTCGCGCGCAACTGCTCCGCCGTGTGCGGGGGCACCCACTCATCGTTGAATGCGATCAGGTACTCCGTCACCGTCGTCTCCTCTCGGTTCCCGGACGAGGGCCGTTCGGGCAACCCTCGTGCGCGGCGGGCCGCCACACACCAGGTCTACGAACGGCTGCGCCCGGATACGACATCATCCCGGGAGGTCCTTTTCAAGGCAGCCTCCGGGCCGGGCTGGGCTATGGGCGAGTCACCGATCGGCTGAGCCACTCGGCCATCAGCGCACGTTCGGCGTCGCTGAGCCCGGGAAGGTCGGGGACCACCGTCGCGAATGTCACCGCGATCGCGTTCGTGGTGCTGTCGGGTGTCGCCGGGGCGGTCGCCAGGATGCCGCTGAGCACGGCGTCGAACATGGCGTCACCGAGACCGAGGTCGCGCTCTCCGGCAGGCGTTCCCAGGAGAGCGAGGATGGTTCCGTTGCCTGCGGCGTGGATCATCATGAGCGCGCGCTGCTCGTCGACGCGGAGCAGGCCGACCGCGGCGAGTCGTCGTACGCGAGCGCGCAGCACCTCCATGCCCGCGACCGCGGCCGGCGAGGATGCGCCGCGTCCTCGGGTGGCGATGAGCGCGTACAGCTCAGGGTTTGCCAACCCGAACTCCAGGTGCGTCCGCCAAGCGGAGCGCAGATCCGCCACCGGGTCACCATGCTCGGCTGCCGCCGCTGCCGACTTGCTGCTGACGTAGGTGGCCATGACGTGCTCGGCGACGGCGTCGACGAGGCCGTCCTTGTCACCGAACAACCGGTAGATGGTCGGCGCCTGCACGCCCGCCGCCTGGGCGACCGCGCGCGTCGTCACCGCGTTCGCGCCCTTCTCGCGTAGCAGTTGGGTGGCTGCCGCGATGATCGCGGATCGGACGTCGTCCCGGGATGCCGTGTCCTGCGCCGAAACCATGAACCGATGCTAACAGCAACTTGTTATCCATGGATTATCGCTGCTAACGTATTTGGCGTATCGCCGATAACAGCAGGGAGTGCAGCATGTACGTCGTCACCGGTGCCACAGGTCACCTCGGGTCCCAGATCGTCGACCGGCTCCTCGATCGGATTCCCGCCCAGGAGGTGGGCGTGAGTGTGCGCGACGTCGACAAGGCCGCGGGCCTCGCCGAGCGCGGCGTGCGGGTCCGGGCGGGCGACTTCACCAACCCGGGCACGTTGGCGCACGCCTTCGAAGGCGCCGAGACGGTCCTGGTCGTGTCTCCCGCCATTCGCGGCGCCGGCGCGGTCGTCGCCAACCGCGCCGCGATCGACGCCGCCCGCGCCGCCGGAGCCAAGCGGATCCTGTACACCAGCCACCAGGCCGCATCCAGCGATTCGCTCTTCGCCGCCCAGCTCACCCATGCCGCGACCGAGGAGTACCTGGCCGGTGTGGGGGTTCCCTTCACCGCCCTGCGCAACGGGTTCTACGCGAGCACGCTCGGCTACTCCATCGGTGCGGCGCTGGAGACCGGGCAGCTCGTGGCCCCTGCGGACGGCCCGGTCTCCTGGACCGCGCACGCCGACCTGGCCGAGGCCGCAGCCATCGCCGTGGCCGAGGAGGGACTGCTCGACGGCGTTACGCCTGCGCTGACCGCTCTGGAGATGCTCGACCTCGCAGCGGTGGCCGACATCCTCACCGAGATCACGGGACGCGCGATCACCCGAGTCGTCGTCGACGACGACGAGTGGACCGCCGCTGCCGTCGACGGTGGCATGCCCGCAGAGGTAGCCGACTTCACCCTCGGCATCTACCGCGCGGCGCGACGAGGTGAGTTCGCCGTCACCGACCCGACGCTGCAACGCCTCATCGGCCGCCGCCCGACCTCCGCCCGCTCGGTGATCGAGGCCATCGTCGCCCAGCGATGAGACGTCCCGACCCTGCGGTGCGGGTCGGCCTCGTCGCCGACCCGACTCTCCTGCGGCGGTAGCGACGGTCGGCCTGGTCCCGCGGCGCGCACCGCGCTCTGCGGTGCGCGCCGCGGGCCGAGGTGGTGTCAGCGCAGCATCGCGCGGGTCATGCGACGAGTGGCGACGTGCATCGCGATCGAGCCGAACGCGACGAGGTAGACCACCGGGATCAGCAGATCCCAGCTGAGGTGGCCCAGCGCAGGCTCACGGACCAGCTCGATGGCGTGGTAGAGCGGCAGCGCCCGGATCAAGGGCTGCACCGCCTCCGGGTAGACCGAGAGGGGATAGAACGTCGTCGCGAACAGGTACATCGGCAGCATGAAGAGCTGGACGTACTGGAAGTCCGGGAAGTCGCGCAGGTACGTCGTGACGGCCAGCCCGCCGGCGGCGAACGCGTACGAGATCAGCACCGACGCCGGAAGGGCCAGCAGCACCCACGCCGACGTGACCAGCCCGCCAACGGCCATCAGGGTGAGGAATCCGATCGACGTCAACAACGCGTTGATCATCGCGCTGGTCACCTCGCCGACGGCGATGTCGGTGACGGACAGGGGTGTCGGCAGGATCGCCTCATAGGTCTTCTCGACCCGCATCCGGGTGAAGACACCGAAGCTGGTCTGGTTGAACGCCGTGTTCATCGCGGTCGTGGCCAGGATCGCCGGGGCCACGTAGACGGCGTACGGGACGTCGACCCCGGGGACCGTGCCGACGAGCAGCCCGACACCGACACCGATCGACAGCAGATACAGGATCGGTTCGACAAGTGCGTTGAGCAGCGGCGTGACCGACCGGCGGTAGATCATGACGTTGCGTTCGATGAGCGCGAGGGCTCGCCGGCTCGTCCAGGTGGGTACGACGACGGTGCTCATGCGGCCTCCACGAGACGCGGGACGTGTGTCGTCACGGGTGCAACCGTCGGCGATAGGTGACGCGGGCGACCAGGAAGCCGCCGATCGCGAGCGCCAGCAGGTAGGCGATGTGCACGGAGCTGCCGGCGACAGTCGCCGTGCCGAGGCTCAGCGTGCGGCACAGCTCCACCCCGTGCCACAACGGCAGGAGATAGGAGACCGGTCGGATCCACTCCGGTAGCTGCGAGACCGCGAAGAACGTTCCGGAGAACATGTAGAACGGCATGATGACGAACCGGAACACCGTGTCGATGTGGCGCAGTTTGCGCACCCCGACCGCCCACGCGGCCGCTGGTGCCGCGAACGCGACCCCGGTCAGCGTCGCGCCGAGCAGGGCGCCGAGCGCCCACCACCCCCCGACCAGCCCGAACGCGGCCATCACCGCGATGAAGGCACCGCTGGCGATGAGCAGCCGGAAGGTGATGAAGAGCAGGTGCCCGGCGGCGAGCTGCTCCGGGGCGAGTGGTGTGGGCGTGGCGCTGCGGTAGGCCCCGAAGCTCGCAGCCCGGGCGACGCCTGCGGACCCCTCCAGGAACGCGTTCTGCATCGCGGCCGCGGCCAGCATGCCCGGGGCGAAGAACGCCGCGTAGGAGACGCCGGCGATCTGGGCCGGCGCGTTGTCGTCTACGAGCGCGCCGAGGCCGGCGCCGATGCCGATGAGGAACAGCAACGGGTTCAGTACGTTGATCACGATCGAGCCGCGCCAGGTGCGCCGGTAGCGCGTGACCCAGTATCCGAATGCGCGAAGCACCAGTGCCCTCTCCTGCTACTCGATCAGCGATCGGCCGGTGAGTTTGAGGAACACGTCCTCCAACGTCGCGCGGCGGACCAGCGCGGTGAGCGGCGTGAGCGACATGGCGTGCACCGCGCCGAGGGCGGCCTCGCCGTCGGCGGTGTAGACGAGCACCCGGTCGGGGAGCATTTCGACGCGTCCGTCGGTGTCGGTGCCGCCGGTGGCCAGCACCGAGGTTCGGAGCTTCTCCGCGGCGGTGTCCCGTTCGTCGAGGCGGAAGCGAAGTTCGAGGACCTCCCGGGTGGCGTACCTGGTGATCAGGTCCCGAGGGGAGCCTTGGGCGACGATCCGGCCGTGGTCGACCACGATGAGCCGGTCGCAGAGTTGCTCAGCCTCGTCCATGTAGTGCGTGGTGAGGATGAGCGTGACGCCCTCCTGTTTGAGCTGGAAGAGCCGGTCCCACAGGATGTGCCGAGCCTGCGGGTCGAGGCCGGTGGTCGGCTCGTCGAGCAGCAGGATGTCGGGCTCGTTGATCAGGGAGCGGGCGATGGTCAGCCGCCGACGCATGCCGCCGGAGAGCGTCTCGACCGGGTCGCCGGCCTTCTCCTGCAGCTGAGCGAAGTCGAGCAGCCGGGTCGCGCGGTCTCGGATGACGGCCCGCGGCAGGCCGAAGTATCGCCCGTAGATGTGCAGGTTCTCCCGCACGGTGAGCTCGTTGTCCAGGTGGTCGTCCTGCGTCACGACGCCTAGCCGGGCCCGGATCTCCGGCCCTTGTTTCATCGGGTCCATGCCCAGCACCCGCAGGCTGCCGCCGCTGATCGGCGACGTCGCGGCGATCATCCGCATGGTGGTGGACTTGCCGGCGCCGTTGGGGCCGAGAAGCCCGAAGGACTCCCCCCGCGCAAGCGCGAAGTCGATGCCGTCGACCGCCCGGAACTCCGCTGTGGAGCCACGTGGTGGATAGATCTTGGTCAGATCTCTCGCCTCGACCAGGGGAGGTTTGCTCACCACGGCAGCCTACGAAAACCAGACAGCGAAGTGCAAGATTTGAGCAGCAGATTGTAATTTTAAGACGGCCAGGTGCCGGTGGTGGCGATTTGACCCTCGACCGGGTCGAGGCCCGAGCATCGGCGACATGAACGACCAGCCGACACCCGATCCGACCATGACCCGCATCATCGAGGCGGTGCAGCTCGGCCAGACCGGCGCCTCCGCCCAGGCCCGTGAGCTGCTCACCGCGCTGTGGGACGAGCTGGGCCCCACCGGTGACGCCCTGCACCGCTGCACCCTGGCCCACTACCTCGCCGACCTGCAGGACACCACCGAGGCGGAGCTGGGCTGGGACGAGCGTGCCCTCGCCGCCGTCGGCGACCTCACCGACGACCGTGCTCAGCGGTACCACCACACGCTTCAGGTGCAGGGCTTCCTACCGTCGCTGCACCTGAACCTGGCCGACTGCCACCGACGCCTGGGCAACATCGGCCCGGCCCGGGAGCACCTCGCCCGAGCCCGCGAACACCTGGCGCACCTACCGGACGACCCGTACGGCGAGATGATCCGCGCCGCCATCGGTGACTTCGTCGCCGACGATCCGACCGGCCGCCGGCGGTAACGGTCCCCGCGCACGTGCGGGACCGGTGGGGTCACCGCTCCTGGTGGACGACGGCCATCCGGTAGGCCTGCGGTGAACGTCCGTAGCGAGCGCGGAAGAGACGGCTGAAGTGGGCCTTGTCCGGGAATCCCCAACGGGCGCCGATGACCTGGACCGGCTGCCGCAGTTGCAGCGGGTTGCCCAGATCGCGACGGCACTGCTCCAGGCGCTTGGCGCGGATGAGTTCGGCAGCGGTCGTCGCCTCCCCCTCGAACAGGCGGTGCAGGGACCGCAGCGAGATGTGGTGGGCGGCCGCGATGCTGCGCGGGCTGAGCTCAGCACTGTCGAGGTGACGGTCGATGAAGTCGACGACGCGGGCTCGTAGCGCGGTTTGCTGGGCCTCCGGTGACAGGGTGCCCTCAAGGTCGAGGTGCTGAGCGAGCGTGGCAGCGAGCAGGTCCAGCGCCACACTGCCCAGGACCTCGGCCTCGGCCGGCTCAAACTGCTCCGGGTGCGCCGCGATGCCGCGCAGGTGGTGGGCCAACAGCCCGCCGACGCCGCGGTGCGACGGCATCGGCATGGCCAACAGTCGGCGGAGCCGGTCCGGTGCCAAGGACAGCGCCGCGTGAGGTATCTGCACGGTGATCGCGGTGGCGAGACCGGGGCCGTCAGCGCGGTGCCGGGCGACGTGCGGCCGCGCGGTGTCCAGAAGCGCGAAGTGATTCGCGGCTTCCAGCGTGGACTCGGTGCGGTCCTGAGTCAACACGCTGCGACCCGTGAGCGGTAGCGCGAGCTGATACACGTCCGCCTCGGCTTTGCGGACCAGTTGCGCAGGCCGGATCGAGTCCAGCGACGGGTACCGCAGCGAGGTCAACCGGATACGACCAAGATCGATGGCCTGGATGTACGCGGCGAAGTCGTCGAGGTGGGCGCTGCTGATGTGCGCTGGTGCCGTCTCCTGAGCGACCAGGGCATACCAGAACTCGAACCTGTCCGCCGGTGGCAACACCGTCGTGTCCACCACCAGGTTGGGCAACACTCCGCTCGCCTCCCCCACGCGACGATGGATTCTCGCATGCGTCGAACCCTCTTGCCCATCACAGGATTCCCACGCGGATCCCGGTTGCGCCGTCGACGTGGCCCTGCGAGGGTCGACGGATGTCAGCGGTGACCGGAGCCGACCTGCGGGCGGCGGCCGAGGAGATGACCCGGGTGCTGGTGCCGCACCACGAGCGCGACTGGTCGGTGCCGGCCGGCACGCTGACCTGGAGCTGCTGGACCACCGCGGCGCACGTCGCGCACGACCTTCTCGCCTACGCGGGCCAGGTCGCCGCAAGCCCGGACGACGCCTACCTCCCGTACGACCTGCGGGTCGACCTCGACGCGAGCCCGGCGCGGGTGCTCACCGTGGTGCGGGCCTGCGCCGGGCTGCTCGCCGCTGCCGTCGACGCCGCCTCGCCGCACGCGCGGGCCTGGCACTTCGGCCCATGCGATCCGGCCGGCTTCGCCGCCATGGGCGTTGCCGAGACTCTGCTGCACACCCACGACATCACCCTCGGTCTCGGTGTGCCGTGGCAGCCGCCGCAGCGGCTCAGCGCGCTGGTGCTGCGGCGGCTCTTCCCCGACGCGCCGGCCGGGCCCGCTCCCGAGGTGCTGCTCTGGATGACCGGCCGCGGTGAGCTGCCCGGCCGGGCCCGGCGCACCTCCTGGGTCTGGCGCGCCGCGGTGCACTGATCGCTAGACGGCGGTGAGCGAGTGCCGGTGACCATCGAGCGGGAAGGGCGGCCGAGCCGGCAGCACCTCCTGGAACAGGAAGCCGCACTTCTGCGCCACCCGGCAGGACGCCACGTTGTCCGTCTGGTGCAGCAGGTCGAGATGTGTCAGGGCGGGGAACCGGTCGAACGCCCACCGGCTCAGCGCGGTGACGGCGCGCGGGGCGACGCCGCGACCGCGGGCCCACGACGCCGTCCAGTAACCCACCTCCGGCACCGGGCGCTGGTCGGAGATGCCCTTGAGCACCACGTTCCCCACCAGCCGAGCGCCGTCGGCGTCCTCTTCGAGGACGGCGAAGGTGTACCGCCGGTCGTCGTCGAAGTCCCGCAGTGCGCCTTCCAGCCACCGCCGGCCGTCGGCGGCGGTAATCACCGGCACGTTGGTCCAGCGCCGCAGGACCGGATCCCGGTACGCCTCCACCAGATCATCCAGGTCGTCGGCGCACCAGGGACGCAGGGCGAGACCCGGCGTCGAGGGCATTCCGGGTGACGGCGATTCGATGAGCATCGGGACAGTCTGCCGTGGTCGTGGCCGTGGGTCAGCCCCGACGGCGGCGCCACCGCCGCCACCAGCTACGGCCGGGCCGGCGCGGCGGCGTTACGAAGGTCGCCGGCTCGGTGCCGGTCGTCGTGACCTCACGCCGGGTACGGTCGGCGCGCCAGCGGTGGACCACGTCCTCGGCGTTGACCGGACGCACCACGACCCGAGGGCCGTCGGGATTGCGCAGCCACGCCACGATCTGCGCGTTCAACTGCGCCACGACGTCGCGGACAGACTGCTCGGTGGGCAGGTCACGGACCTCGTCGGGGACCTGCTCGATGCGTCGGCGCAGTTGCAGCGGGGTGGGCAGCAGCAGGTCGCTGGGGAGCGCCTCGCGCTCCAGGAAACTCTTGATCCACCACGACTCGTCGTACGGCGCCCCACGCCCGGGGATCGGCTTGCCCATGCCGGGCAGGTCGTCGAACTCGCCGCGCTGCACGGCTCCCCGGATTTGCGCCTCCACGGCCGCTTCCCACGCCTCGCTCACCCTGCGGCACCTCCCCTGGCCACCGTATCGCGCCGCCTCCGGCGCTCGGCCCGCACTTTCCAGGGTCAGCGCGTCCACGCCGGTGACCATTCCCGCCGGATCGCAGGCCACGGCCGGCCAGGTGGCCCTGGGTGGCGAGGTTCATCCCGTTTACGGTCGGTGTGGGGATTACCGAACGGGGGAAACGTCGTGGTGGTGGGTACGGGTGCACTGCTGGGCATCGCGCTGGTGGCGTTGGGGCTGGTTCTCACGCCCGGCCCGAACATGGTCTACCTGGTGTCCCGCTCGGTGGCACAGGGCCGCCGGGCTGGGCTCGTCTCGCTGCTCGGGGTGGCCGCCGGCTTCGGCGTCTACCTGGCGGCGGCGGTCGCCGGCCTGGCCACCGTCTTCGTGCTGGTGCCGACGCTGTACGCGGTGGTGAAGCTCGCCGGCGCCGGCTACCTGCTCTGGCTGGCCTGGCGGACGCTGCGTCCGGGCGGACACTCGCCGTTCACGCCCGCGCCGCTGCCACCGGACCCGCCCCGGCGGCTGTTCACCATGGGCCTGGTCACCAACCTGCTCAACCCGAAGATCGCGATCCTCTACGTGTCGCTGCTGCCGCAGTTCATCGACCCGGCGTGGGGGCACCTGGCAACGCAGAGCCTGCTGCTGGGCCTGACCCAGATCGCCGTCGCGCTGAGCGTGAACGCGCTGATCGTGCTCAGCGCCGGCACCCTCGCGGGGTTCTTCGCCCGCCGGCCGGGGTGGCTTCGGGTGCAGCGGTGGGTGACCGGCACCGCTCTCGCGGCGCTGGCCGTACGGATCGCCGCCGACCGTTCCCGCGCGGCGGTCGCCGCGCCCTGACCCGACGATCACCGCCCCCGGTGGCGGCCCACCATCGCGGCGGCCAGTGGCGCGGCGTCCAGGTCACCGGCGGCGAGCCGGGCGGCGAGGGTACGGCGTACCAGCCGGTCGGCCAGCGCGGGCGCGTGCCGGCCGACGGCCATCTCCAGCCGGCCGCGTGCGGTGGTCGCCACATCACGCGGCGCCCGCCGGGCCGTGGCGGTCCGCAAAATCGCGGCGACCACCCCTTCGACGGGCTCGGGGCGGGACACCCCTTGCAGGGACAGCCCGGCCTCGGCGGTGCTGTCGTGAATCGGTGAGGCGACCATGCTCGGGTAGACGACGCTGACCCCGACGTGCGTGCCCACCTCGTGGCGCAGCGCGTCGGCGTAGGCGACCAGGGCACGCTTGCTCACCCCGTACGCGGCGGCGAGCGGCAGCGGCAGCACCGCCATCCGACTGGCCACGAAGATCACCCGCCCGCGTGCGGCGAGCAGCGGGGGCAGCGCCGCGGCGGTGGTCCGCCAGGCCGCCAGCAGGTTGACCTCCAGTTGGCGGCGGACCACCTCGTCGGGCGGCAACTCGGCCGGTGCGGGGCCGCCGACCCCGGCGTTGTTGATCAGCAGATCGAGCCCGCCGAGCCGCTCGACGGCGGCCCGCACCGTCGGTGCCACGGCGTCCGGGTCGGTCAGGTCGCAACCGAGCACCGGCACGTCGTCGTCGGGGCACCCGTGCAGGTCGAGCCCCACCACCCGCGCGCCGGCGGCGCTCAGCGCGGCGCCGAGGTGGCGGCCGAACGTGCCGGACGCCCCGGTCACCAGCACCCGGCGGCCGGCCAGCGACCGCCGGCTCACTGTGCTGCTCGCGCCGAGGACGCCGCGCCGGAAACGTCGGCGCGGGCACGGCGGGTCCCGGCGGTCAACTCCCTGGCCAGCTCAGCCAGGTAGACGTCGAAGTCCACGCGCATCGCCGGGCGGCGCTGACCCCAGCGGGCGGTCGCGGCCCGCAGCTCGGCCCGGCAGACGGCGCGCTGTCGGTCCGGGTCCGGCAGCGCGTACCGGCCGGACAGTTGCGCCGCGATCAGCTTGGCCTGCGCCTCGACCAGGGGGAACGCCGAACCGGTGGACTGCATCAACCCGACGAAGCTCAACCCGGGGGCGTCGGGGTGAAACACGTGTCGGTACAACGCCACGGTGTCCGCGCCGCCGGCGAGCAGCGCCGGGTCGAGGAACGGGACGTCCACCCGGTAGCCGGTGCACCAGATGATCAGATCGACGCTGTCGCTGCGGCCGTCGGTGAACTCCACCCGATCGCCGTCGAGGGCGGCGACACCGGGTCGGGCCTCGACGTCACCGTGGGTCAGCCGCGACAGCAACCCGTCAGACAGCGTCGGATGGTCCTGCAGGAAGCCGTGCGTCGGCGCGGGCAGCCCGTAGCGGGCGGGGTTGCCGACGGTGGTGCTCAGCATCGCCTGGCTGATGCGTTGACGCAGACGCCACGGCAGTCGGCGGGCCAACGCCCCGTTGAGGGTGTCCGAGGGGCGACCCAGCAGGTACTTCGGCACCACCCAGACGCCCCGGCGCAGCGATAGCAGGGTGCGGGTGGCGGCGTAGGAGGCGTCCACGGCGATGTCCATCGCGGAGTTACCGCCGCCGACGACCAGGACCCGCCGGCCGGCCAACTGCTCCGGGCCTCGGTAGTCGTGGCTGTGGATCTGCTCGGCGGTGCAGGTGCCGGGGTAGCCGGGCTCGGGCCGCCGGGGCACCCGGTTGTGCCCGTTGGCGACGACCACGGCGTCGACGGTGACCTCGACCGGGCCGTCCGGGCCGCTGGCGGCGACCGTCCAGGTGCCGGTGGGGTTGCGGGTGACCCGCTCGACGGTGTGGCGCAGCCGGATGGCGTCGGTCAGCCCGAAACGCTCGGCGTAGTCGGCGAGGTAACCGGCGACACGACGGTGGTCGGGGTAGTCGGGCCAGTCGGCGGGCATCGGGTGGTCGGCGAATTGGGTGCGGCCACGGCTGGTGTTCAGGTGCAGCGTGCGGTACGCGGGCGAGTCGGGCGCCCCGTACACCCAGAGACCGCCGACCTGCGCGGCGGTCTCGAAGCCGACCGTTGGCAGGTCGGCGTCGCGTAGTGCCTTGACCGCGGCGAGCCCGGCGGCACCGGCGCCGATCACCGCCACCTGAGGTGGTACGCCCATTGCCGCCCCCACTAATCCAACGTCCGATGGATAATCGTCGCGCGGCAGCGGCCCGTCAAGGGGTCGGCGAGCCGTACAACCCGTCGAGCAGGCGATGCACGAACGCCCGGAACTCGCGCCGTTCCCGAGCGCCAGGCGCGCCCGCGGCCAGCGCCACCACGTGCCCGTGCGTCGCCCACACCAGACTCCGTACGGTGATGTGGGGGGTCGGCTCGGCCAGCGCCCCGGCCGCCGCGGCGGCGGTGAGCAGCTCCGCGATCAGCCGGTAGAGCGGGTCGGCATAGCGCTGGTCGAGCTCGGCGTGCCGCTGCGGTTCCAGCCAGCGGCGCAGCCACAGCGCGGTGGTCTCGGGGCGGTCCTCCAGGAAGTCGACGAAGACGTCGACCAGCTCGTGCAGGGCCCGCCGTGCCGCGTCCGGCCCCGCGTCGAGCGCGGCGCGGGCCTGCTCGGCGGCCTCGGTCAGCACCTCCCGCTCGGCGGCGAAGACCCGGGCGAAGCAGGCGTCGTAGAGCGTTGCCTTCGTACCCGTGTGGTGCGCGACCGTGGCCACGTCGACGCCGGCGGCGGCGGCGACCTCCCGCAGCCCGACGGCATCGAAGCCCCGTTCGGCGAAGAGCGTGGTCGCCGCGGTGAGGACCACCTCGCGGGTCGGCCGGCTCTCGTCGCGGCGGGGCCGGCCCGGGCGGCGGCGGGGCATGGTCATGGCCGTCATTCTGCCCCTAGAATCCAGCAACCGTTGGATTGCGGAGAGGATGCGGCGATGACCGGGCTGGACCGGCGGCCCGCGGCCGTCACCGACGCGACGCTGCCACGCGGCCCCCTGGCGGGCTTCGCCGCCGGCTCACTCGGCATGGGTGTCTGGGTGACCGTGCCCGGCCTGCTGCTGCTCTATTTCCTCACCGACGTGCTGGCCGTCGGGCCGTGGCTGGCCGGCCTCGCGCTGCTGCTGCCGAAGATCGCCGATGTGCTGCTGCATCCCTGGGTGGGTCACCGCGCCGACGTCGAGCAGACCCGACGCGGCGACCGGCGTCGCCTGCTGCTGCTCGGCTGCGCCCTGCCGGTCGCGTTCGCCGGGCTCTTCGCCGTGCCCGGCGGCCTCACCGGTGCGCCGGCCGCCGCCTGGGTGGCGGTGTTCTTCATCGCCGGCAACCTGCTCTTCGCCGCCTACCAGGTCCCCTACCTGTCCACCCCGGCCGACCTGCGCATCGGCTACCACGAACGCACCCGGCTGATGGCATTCCGGATGGTCGTGCTGACCCTGGGCATCCTCGTCTCCGGGCTGCTGGCCCCGCTGCTCACCGGCGGCGACGCCGCGACGCGCGGCGGCTACCAACGCATGGGCGTCATCCTCGCCGTGGGGATGCTGGCGGCCATGCTCGTCGGTGTCGCCGGCATCGCCCGGCTGCGCGGGTCCGCGCCGGGCACCGCCGCCACCGGGCACGGCGGGTGGCGCGCGCTGCGCACCGCGCTGCGCGACAGGCAGTTCCGGTGGCTGGTCGCCGCGTACCTGGCGATGTCCACCACCACCCATCTGGTGCTCGCCGGGGTGCCCTACTACGCCGAGTACGAGTTGCGGGCGCCCGCCCTGACCACGGTGCTGGTGGCCGCGTTCGTGGCTCCGGCGCTGCTGGTAACCCCGGTCTGGCTGGTGGTGGCCCGACGGGTCGGCAAGCAGCGGGCGCTGCTCGGCGCGCAGGCCGCGTTCGCGATCGGCTCGCTGGTGCTGGCGGTGGGCCGCCCCGCCGGCCTGCCGGTGCTCATCGGCGCGGTGGCGGTGCTCGGGGTGGCGTTCGCCGGCATGCAACTGCTGCCGTTCTCGATGCTGCCCGACGTGATCCGCGCCGCCGCTGGTGGTGGCACCGGTGCCGGCACCTACACCGGGGTGTGGACGGCCACCGAGGCCACCGGCGCGGCGCTGGGGCCGTACGCGTACGCGCTGTGCCTGACCGTCGGTGGTTTCGTGGCCTCGACCGCCGGTGAGTCCCCGGTGCAGCCGGACGCGGCGCTCGCGGCGGTCCGCTACGGCTTCGGGTTGCTGCCGGCGGCGGCGATGCTCGCGGCGCTGCTGCTGCAACGCCGCTACACCCTGGACGCGACGGCCCGGGCGGCGAGCTGACCGGCTCGCACTAGACTTCGCCCTCGATGGACGCCCAGCCCAGCACCACCGAGACCCGCCCGTGTGCCCACTGTGGAGCGCCGGTGGCGCAGCGTGTCGGCGCGGGCCGACCGTTTCGCTACTGCCGGGACAACGACGGCGCCTGCCAACGTGCCTCCCGCAACACCCGGATGCGTCACCGCAACGCACCCGGTCTGCCCGGGCAGGTGGCCCGCACCTGGGAGGCGGTGGACCGGCTCGACCAGATCGTCGAGACGTTGACCGAGTCGCTGCACGCCGAGTTGTCCCCGGTGGGCGTGCAGCGACAACTCGCCCAGGCCCGCGCGGAGGCCGCCACCGAGATCGCGGCGGCGCAGACCGAACGCGACGAGGCCCGCGACGACGCCGAGAACGCGGCGGCCGACGCGGCGCGTGCCCGCGAGCAGGCCCGCGTCGCCCTGACCGAGGCCGACGACGCCCGCCAACGCGCCGAGCAGGCGCAACGGCACGCCAGCGCCGCCGACGAGCGGGCACGGCACGCCGAGGCCGCCCGCGATCAGGCACGCCACGACGCCAGCGCCGCGCAGGCGCTGCGCGCCCAGGCCGAGCGCGACCGTGACCAGGCTCGCGCCGAGGTGGCCGACCTGCGCGCGGAACGCGACGCCGAGCGACAGCGGGTGGCCGACCTGAGCGTGGAGCGCGACGCGGTGCGCGCCGACGCCGAACGGGCCACCCGGGCCGCGTCCGAGGCGACCGAACGGGCCGGGCGGTGGCAGACCGAGGTGCAGGACGTGCGCCGCCAGATCGAGCAGGCTCGCGCCGACGCCGCGCGGACCCGCGCCGAGGCCGCTGACGCCGCCCGCGCGCGCGAGCAGGCAGACCGGGCCCGCGACCGCGCCGAGGTCGCCGCCCGGCAGGCCGACGAGGCCCGGCAGGAGGCTGCGGAGTTGGCCGCGCGGCTGCGCGCCGAGTTGGCCGCCCTGGCCGCCCATCGCGACACGCTCACCGCCGAGCTGAGCGTGGCCCGGCAGGCCGCGGCGACCGCCGAGGGTCACCGCACCGCCCTGACGGTACGACTCGACGCCGCCGAGACCGACCGGGACCTGGCCCAGCGGCGGGTGGCGCAGCTCGGTGACCAGGTCAGTGACCTGGCGCTGGCGCTGGCCCGCCTCGGTGCCGCCACGGGCGGTGACGCCACCTGATCAGCGTGGCGCAACCTTCGGTAGGCTCGGGCGGTTAACCCCCCGGTGGCAGCGGACACACACCGCCGTCGCGACTCACCTGGGGATCACCTCACCGGGTGACCGTTGCGGCCGGATACCCTTGGTCCCGGCCCACCCGTGGATGCCTCACGCCCTCGGGCGGGAATGGCTCGACGGGAACGCACCGTTACACCCAGAAGACCAGCACCACGAACGAGGGGAAGTCGATCATGGGCGAGCGTATGCTGCGCGGAAGCCGCCTTGGCGCGGTGAGCTATGAATCCGACCGCAACACGGAGCTCGCGCCGCGTCAGACCCGCGAGTACCTCTGCGCCAAGGGCCACCAGTTCGAGGTGCCGTTCGCCGTCGACGCCGAGGTCCCGATGACCTGGGAATGCAAGTTCGACGGCAGCGTCGCCCGACTTGTCGACGGCAACGAGCCGGAGCAGAAGAAGGCCAAGCCGCCGCGCACCCACTGGGACATGCTTCTGGAGCGGCGCTCGATCGCCGAGCTGGAGGACATCCTCGAGGAGCGCCTTCAGGAGGTTCGGACCCGCCGCGGCCGCGCCTGAGCCGCACGACGCACACGACGGCGCCCCCGGGGTTTCCCCGGGGGCGCTGTCGTTTCTGTGCTTCGTCTCAGTGCCGACCGGGCTCGACGATCTCACCCTCGATGGCCCGACCGCCATCGACCACCACCGGCTCCTGCGGCTGCGGGGTCGGCTGCGGCGCACCCTGGCGCACCCGCACCGTGCGGGGCCCGAACAGGTCACCGGCGACCATCGACGACACCCGCCGCTCGGTGGCGCGTCGCACCCCGGCACGGGCCAGGCGGCGCACCGGCGGCACCAGCAGCAACAACCCGACCAGCCCGCTGACCAGGCCGGGCACCGCCAGCAACATCGCCCCCGCCAACCCCACCATGCCGTTGGTCACCTGCGCCCCCGGTGGCTGCCCGGCTGCCGCGGCGGCGCGGAACCCACGCCAGGCGCGTGTCCCCTCGCGGTGCATCAGCACCAACCCCAGCAGCGACGCGGCAAACACCAGCAACACCGCTGTCCCGAACCCCAGCGCCCGTCCCACACCGACGAACACCGCCAGCTCCAGCACCACCGCCAGCACGATGGCCACCGGTGCGAACCTCAGTTTCCGGCGCATCTCACCTCATCGCCATTCCCGCGCGACATCATGGACGTGTCCCGCTCATCCAGCATGACACGGTCGCGCTCACGGCCACCGCGCCTGACCGGTGGCCGTGCCGTGCAGGCCACGGCGTACCGCCTGACGCCGGTCGCGCACACCCCAGGCGGTGATCCGCCACAGCGCCTCGGCCACGATCTTCGGGCTCATCTTGCTGTCGCCGTGCTCCCGTTCGGCGAAGGTGATCGGCACCTCCACGATCCGCACCCCGGCCTGGTGCGCCAGCCGGGACAGCTCCACCTGGAACGAGTAACCCTGGGAGGTCACCGACTCCAGGCCGATCGCGTCCAGCGCGCTGATCCGGTACACCCGGTAACCGCCGGTGGCGTCCGACACGGGCATGCCCAGCGCCAGGCGCGCGTACAGGTTGCCGCCGCGCGACAGCAGCAGCCGCCGCAGCGGCCAGTTGAGCACCCGCGCGCCGCTGGTCCACCGCGAGCCGATCACCACGTCGGCGTCGCGGGCGGCCTCCAGCAACGCCGGCAGGTCCTCCGGAGCGTGCGACCCGTCCGCGTCCATCTCCACGACCGCCTGGTAGCCGCGCTCGCGCGCCCACCCGAACCCGGCCAGGTACGCCGCACCGAGGCCCTGCTTGCCCTGACGGTGCAGCACCTGCACGTGCGCGTCGCCATCGGCCAGAGCGTCGGCGATCGCGCCGGTGCCGTCGGGGCTGTTGTCGTCAGCGATGAGGATCTGCACCGCCGGGACGGCGCGCCGGACCCGGCCCACGATCGCGGCGATGTTGTCGGCCTCGTTGTAGGTGGGGATCACCACCAGCACCCGGCCCACCCCGGGCACCTCGTCCGGGCGTCGGATCGTATCGGTCGCCTGGATCACGGTTCCTCCGCTCCCGCCGGCGTACCGGCTGTTGCTATCCGGGCCTGACCCGCTGCCGCCGACGCAGCACCGCCGCGCCGACCAGGGCCGCCACGGCCAGCGCGGCGAGCGCCACCTCGGGCCACCAACCGAGGCGGGTGGCGAGGGTACGCCCGTCGTCGAGCCGCAACTGCCGCACCACGACCTCCCGGGTGTTGAACCCGGTGGCATCGCTTACCCGCCCGTCGGGTGCCACGAACCCGGACACGCCGACCGTGG
This sequence comes from Micromonospora chokoriensis, assembly GCF_000718555.1. Lineage (GTDB taxonomy): Bacteria > Actinomycetota > Actinomycetes > Mycobacteriales > Micromonosporaceae > Micromonospora > Micromonospora chokoriensis_B. The sequence goes on along the minus strand of NZ_JOAN01000014.1, from coordinate 122,566 downwards.
AGGCCATCAACGCCGGTCGGCCGTGCTCCACCGCCCGCAACCGCACCATGGCCATCTGCTGGCGGGCCTCCGCCACGTTGAAGGTGGCGTTGTTGGTCTGCACCACCAGCAGTTGCGCGCCACCGGTGACGGTGTCGCGGACCACGTGGTCGTAGGCGACCTCGAAGCAGATCACGTCACCGAGCACGGTGGGGCCGGCGCGTACCACGCCCGGGGTGCTTCCCGGCACGAAGTCGCTGCGGATCAGGTCGACCTGCTTGCTGACCATCCGGGCCACGTTGCGCAGCGGCACGTACTCGGCGAACGGCACCGGGTGGCGTTTCGTGTACAGCTGGTCCATGTCCGCGCCGGTGCCGGGCCGCCACAGGATGCCCGCGTTGCGGACCTGCCCCGCACCGGGACCCAGCAGCACCGCGCCGACCAGGATCGGCGCCCCGACGGTGTCAGCGGCCTGCGAGATTCGTGCCCCGGCGGTGGGGTTGCGCAGCGGGTCGATGTCGCTGGAGTTCTCCGGCCACACCACCAGGTCGGGTTGCCGCTGCTGCCCGGCGGCGACCCGCGCGGCCAGCTCGATGGTGGCGTCGACGTGGTTGTTGAGCACCGCCTGCCGTTGGGCGTTGAAGTCCAGGCCCAGCCGCGGCACGTTGCCCTGCACGATCGCCACGGTGACGGTGGCGCCGGACCCGGCGGTGGCGACCGGCACCAACAGACCCCCGGCGGTCAGCGCGACGGCCACGACGGCCGGTCCGAGCACCGGTGCCCACCGCCGCGCCGCCGTGGCGCCCTGCGGGCCGTTCAGGCCCGCCGTGGCGCCCGCTACGGCGTCCGGGGGTGCCGTGGTGTCCTGCGGACTGTCCGGGCCCGCAGGGGTGTCCTGCGGGCTGTGCGGTGCGCGGCGCTGGGCGGTGACCCAGCCCCGCCAGGCGGCGGTGACCAGCAACCCGCCGACGAGGGCCACGGCGAAGGTCACCAGCGGCGCGCCGCCCAGCGCGGCGAGGCGCAGTAGCGGTGAGGTGTCCTGGCTGAACGCCAACCGCCCCCACGGGAACCCGCCGAACGGGGTGCGGTCGCGCAGCGCCTCCTGCCCCACCCAGAGCAGCCCGGTCAGCGCCGGCCACGCCCAGCGGCTGCGGTCGGCCAGCGGCGACACCCAGGCGGTGGCCGCGCCCAGCAGCGCCAGGTAGCCGGCCTGCAGCAGCGACAGCAGCACCCACGGCAGGTAGCCGGTATGCAGGTTCGTCCAGGCCAGCATCGGGGCGAACAACGCCACCCCGGTCAGGAAGCCCAGGCCGGCGCCGGCGCGCAACCGCCGCCGGTGCGCGGCGGCGGCCAGCAACGCCACCCCGACGGGCGCGAGCGGCCACAGCCCGTACGGGGGAAACGCCACCAGCAGGGCCAGCCCGGCGGCCACCGCCAGGGGCACGGCGACCCGCAGCGGCAACGGCCGACCGGTAACGACCGGCCGGGGCAGCGCCGCCGGGGTGTGGGTCTCATCCCGGTCCAGGGTCGTCACCGCTTCACCTCGATCACCCGGCGAAGGCTACCTGGCTGGCGGGTGCACCGGCCGCGTCGGGCGGCGGGCTGCCCCGTCACCGCCTTGTTCGTGCTCGATCCCGGTTGTCGTGGCCTTGTCGGTGCAGGTGGGGCCTGGTCCCTGGATTGAGCGTGATCTTGGCGGACTGCGGTGCGGGCGGCATGGTGCGCGAACGCACGGCCATCCCGGGGGGAGACGAAATCGGGGCGCGGCTCGCGCCGCGCCCCGATGCTCCCAGGCCCTTCCCGGCCGGTGTGGCGAGGATGGGGCACGACGACCTTCGGACCGACCGGACGTGGACTGGCTGCCCCCGCCGGGCCGTTGTCTACTGGCCGTGCACCTCACCCTGCCCAAACACCGGTAACCGCGGCCGGTTCGCGCCGCCCCGCCGACCCCCGCCCGCTGGACCTGGCCGCCGCGACGATGACGCTCGAACATGTCGCTCGGCCAGCGGACGAAGGGACGAAGCGAACAACAGCCGCTTCCCGTGGTAGGACTCAAAGACGGTACGTGCCAACCCCCGTCGGTTGTCAACCCACACCCGGCCTGTCGTGTGTTGCGCCACGGCGTGTCGGGTCGGCGAGTCTCAATGCGGGCGCAGATGCTGACGCAGCAGCGCCCCCGCCGCCGCCCGGTGCTCCTCGGCGAGCAGCCCTCCGGCGGCCAGCACGTAGTCGACGTCGATGACCGCGGCGGCGGCACGCGGCAACGCCCACCCGCCGGCGTGGTCGGCGAGGACCGCCTCCAGCACCTGCCCGGACACGTCCGTCGGCGCGTGCCGCAGCACCCCACCGGAACCCACCATCAGCCGCACATCGCGCAGATCACGCCCAGCCCGCTCGCCGGTGGCGGCGCCCCGGGCGTGGCGGCGCATCGCCACCGTCGCCGCGAGAGCGGCGATGCGCCGGTCCACGACCTGATCGACGTCGTCGACGGCCAGAAACGCCGGGTCGGCCGCCCGGCGCGCCGCGGCGTCCGCCAGGCCCGCGGCGTCGTCCGCGGACAGCAGTCGCTCCTCGACGGCGGCGCGGATCACCCCGGGGGCGCTCCACCGCATGCCCAGATCGCCCTCCACGGTGCGGGCCCGCCACAGACTGCCGGCGACCTCCCGGCCCGGCCCGGTGGCCCGCTCGTCGGGCGTGAGCACCGAGTACACATCGGTGGTGGCCCCACCCACGTCGACCACGGCGAGGTCACCACCGATGGTGTCGGCGAGCACCTCCACACCGGTGAGCACCGCGTCGGGGGTGGCCGCCCGCACCAGCCGCGCGAACCGGGTGCCCCTCGACAGTCGTTTACCACCGATGACGTGGCGCAGGAACACCGTACGGATCGCCGCCCGCGCCGACGCCGGGGCGAGCACCCCGATGCGCGGCAGGACGTTCTGCGCGTCGGTGACCGGCACCCCGGCGTCGCGCAGCAGCCCGGTCAACTCCTCGCGCACGTCGGCGTTGCCCGCGTACACCACGGGTGTGCGCCACCGGGCGCGCGCCAGCCTGGTGGCGTTGTGGGTGATCGTGTCGGCGTCGCCGCCGTCGGTGCCGCCGACGAGCAGCACCACGTCGCATCGGGCCGCCCGCAACGCCGTCAGGTCCGCGCCGCCGAGCCGACCGGCCGCGACGTGCACCACGTGCGCGCCGGCGGACAACCCGACGCGCCGGCCGGCCTGCGCGGTGACCAGCGGCTCGTAGCCGACCACGGCCAACCGCAGCCCCCCACCAGCCGACGAGCACACGTACCACGGCACGTCACGCACCCCGAGCCCGACGGTGGCCGCCGCGACCGCGGCGTCCAGGCCGTGCAGCACGTCGGTGCCGACCGTGGTGGGCGCCGCCGCCGCGCCAACCAGGACACCGGCGGCCAGGTCCACCACCGCCACCTTCGTGTACGTGGAACCGACGTCCGCGCAGACCGCCAGGGTCACGAGTTTCCCTGTTCGCGACTGCGGGGCTCGCAACCCCGGCTCACTCCTCGCGACTCACTGTGCCTCTGGTGTTCGCGACTGCGGGGCTCGCAACCCCGGCTCACTCCTCGCGACTCACGCTGGCGGCGGGAACGACCACGGTGCCGGTCGCGGTGACCGCCACGATCGGCGGGTCGAGGACCTCCGCGGCGGACGCGGAACGCTCCGGGCGGCCCCGGCACACCACCGCGCAGCTCAGCTCCAGGGTGCGGCTGCGGGTGCCCACCCGCGACACCTGCGCGGTCACCTCCACCACGTCGCCGGCGTGAATCGGCGCGTGGAAGCGCACGTCGGCGTACCCGGCGAACAGACCCTCGTCGCCGTCGGTGCGGATACACACCTCCGTGGCGACATCACCGAACAACCCCAGGGCGTACGCCCCATCGACGAGGTTGCCGGCGTAGTGGGCGTGCGCGTACGGCACATACCGCCGATGCGTCACCGTCAACCCAAGCCGCACGTCGCTCATGCCATCACCTTCCGCTGCGTGATCAGGGCGTGCACGAGGTAGCTGGCCACCTCACCGGGCGTGGTGCCCCGACCGAAGATCCGGTCCACACCCAACTCGTCGGTCATCGACTCGTCGAAACGGGGACCACCGACGATCAGCAGCGGCCGCCGCCCCGCCGGCATCGCCTCCCGGAACGCCGCGGACATCTCCCGGGTGTTGTGCAGGTGCGCGTCGCGTTGGGTGACCACCTGCGACACAAGCACCGCGTCGGCCTTCTCCACCCGGGCAGCCTCCACCAACTCCGGCACGCTGACCTGCGCGCCCATGTTGGTGACCTTCAACTCCCGGTAGTACTCCAGGCCCTTCTCCCCCGCGATGCCCTTGACGTTGAGGATCGCGTCGATGCCCACGGTGTGCGCGTCGGTGCCGATGCACGCCCCGACCACGGACAGCTTGCGCCGCAACCGCTGCTTGATCACCGTGTTGACGTCCTTCGCCGACAGCAACGCGAAGTCACGCTCCACCACCTGCACCGCGTGGAGATCGACCAGATGGTTGACCCGCCCGTACACGACGAAGAACGTGAACCCGTCGCCCATCGGCTTGGCGTGCACCACCATCGCCGGGTCGATGCCCATCTTGTTGGCCAACTGCACCGCCGCGCCCTCGGCACGCTTGTCGTGAGCCACCGGCAGGGTGAACGACACCTGCACCATCCCGTCACCGGTGGTGTCCCCATACGGCCGCACGATCTGCTTCTTGTCCCCGCTCACGCCGCCGCCTCCAGGATGTCGGTGGCCGGGTTGCAGTAGTCGGCCTCGTGCGCGGCGACCCCGTCGAGGCCCTTACCGCGGTCCGCGGGCCGCTTCATGATCCCGAAGGTGCCCTCGGCGATCGCCGACAGCAACGTCTGCTCCCCGATGCGCTCCAACAGATCCAGCGCCTCACCGAGGACCTGGTTGGCGCGGCGGCGGATGAACCCGCCCGGCGCCGGCACGAAGTCCTCGTGCAGCCCACCGGCGGCGCCCAACACGTAGCGCACGTTCTGCAGGGCGATGTCCCGGTCGGACAACCACGGCGTCACCACCGCCTCGGTCATCATCCCCACCAACAGGATTCCCTGACCGGTCAGCGCGCCCGCCAGGTTGAAGAACCCGTCGAGCAGGTTGCCCCGGAACACGTCACCGGTCATGTGCTTCGTCGGCGGCATCCACTTCAACGGCGCGTCCGGGAACAACTCCCGGGCCAGCAACGCGTGCGCCAACTCCAACCGGAACGACTCCGGCACCTCCGGGTTGATCTCGAACGCGTGCCCCAACCCCAACTGCCAGTCCGCCAACCCCGCCTCGTGCGCGAAGAACTCGTTGAGCAGCTGCGACACCGTCACCGTGTGCGCCTCGTCGACCGCGTCGGCGGTGGTCAGGTAGTTGTCCTCACCGGTGTTGATGATGATCCCCGCGCGGGCGTGCACCTGCCGGGAAAACCGCTGGTCGACGAACGTGCGCACCGGATTGATGTCGCGGAACAAAATCCCGTACATCGAGTCGTTGAGCATCATGTCGAGGCGTTCCAACCCCGCGAGGGTCGCCATCTCCGGCATGCACAACCCCGACGCGTAGTTGGTCAACCGCACGTAGCGGCCAACCTCCTTCGACGACTCGTCCAACGCCGCCCGCATCAGCCGAAAGTTCTCCTGCGTGGCGTACGTGCCGGCGAACCCCTCCCGGGTCGCGCCCTCGGGCACGTAGTCCAACAGCGACTGCCCGGTGGAGCGGATCACCGCGATCACGTCCGCGCCCGCCCGCGCCGCCGCCTGCGCCTGCGGAATGTCCTCGTAGATGTCACCCGTCGCGACGATCAGGTAGATCCACGGCCGCTGCAACGGGTCACCGTGGCGCTTCACCAGCCGGTCCCGTTCGGCACGCCGCCGGTCGATACGCCGGATACCCGCCCCGACCGCCTTACGCGCCGCCGCCCGGGCGGCCGTCGCCGCCCGCCCGCTCGGCTGGGTGAACCGCACCGACCCGGCGGCGGCCTTCTGCGCCAACAACGTCACGTCGGTGCTGCCCTCGCGGACCAGGGCGTCGAACACCGGCACCGCCACCCCGTGACCCAACCCCACATCCGCGGCGACCGCCTCGACGAGCCGGTTCACCCACGGAATGCCGTCCGGGTCGGCACCGGTCACCCCGGCCAACCGCAGGACCGCCCGCTCCACCGACACCGTGGTGTGGCTACGCGCCAGGTCCACCACCGGCTGCCCGGCCCGACGCGCCAACTCCCGCGCCCGCGCCACCAGCACCGGATCAAGATCAAGCTTGCCGGTCACGCCGTCGCCCCCGCCACATAGATCAACCGCTCGTTCACGACGACCCTTCCTCATAGATGACCTCACCGCGCAACACCAGACGCCGGCACACCGGCAGCGGCGTCGGGTCGTCCGGACCCCGCTGATCCGGGTCCTCAGCCAGCAACACCGGCAGACCCCGCTGAACCCCCGCCGGCGTCGACCACACCGCGAACGTCGCCGGCGCACCCAGGGCCAGGACCCCCTCGACGTCAAGGTGCACCGCCCGCCACCCACCACGGGTGTGCGCCGCGAACGCCGACCGCACACTCATCCGCTGCGCCGGGTTGTGGTGCGCCGCCGCCGCCCGCACCGACCCCCACGGGTCCAGCGGCGTCACCGGCGAATCCGACCCGAACGCCAACGCCACCCCCACCGAGTGCATCGCACCCATCGGGTTCGACTCCAACGACCGGTCCAACCCCAACCGCGCCTCGTACATCCGGCCCGCGCCACCCCACAACCGGTCGAACGCCGGCTGCATGCTCGCCACCACCCCGTACTCCACGAACCGCGCGATCAACCGCTTGTTCATGATCTCCGCGTGCTCGATGCGGTGCCGGGCCGCCCGCAACCGCTCCACACCCACCGTCCGCGCCGCCGCCGCGAAACCATCCAGGACCGTGGAGATCGCCGCGTCACCGATGGCGTGGAACCCGCCCTGCATGCCGTGCGCCGCGCAGTCCAACAGGTGATCACGCACCTGCTGCACCGACAGGTACCCGTGCCCGCAACCGTCACCATCGCCGTACGCCTGCGACACGTGCGCCGTACGCGACCCCAACGCCCCATCGGCGAACAGATCCCCACCGGCGCCCACCGCACCCAACTCCCGGGCCCGCGCCGCGCCACCCAACTCACCCCAGTACCCGTACACCTCCGGCAACCCCGCACCGGAGATCCCCAGCAGCCCGGTGAAGTCCTCCTCGTCGGAGATCTCCGGACCACCACACTCGTGCACCGCCGCGATCCCCAACGACGCCGCGTGGGCCAGGGCCACCCGCTGCGCCGCCACCCGCTGCGCCCGACTCACCGACCCCTGCGCCACCGCCCGCACCACATGGTGCGCGTCGCGCCGCAACCAACCCGACGCGTCGTACCCGGCCGCCCCCACCGCCTGCGGACACGCCGTCAGCATCGCCGACGACACCAACGCCGAATGGATCGACGCCTGCGACAGGTACACCCGCCGACCACCGGCCGCCCGGTCCAGCGCCGCCGCGTCCGGCAACGTCGCATCCGACCAGCCCGACTCGTCCCAGCCATGCCCCAGCACCACCGCGTCCGTCGGCAGACCCGCCGCGAACGCCGCCACCGCGTCGAGCAACTGCCCCGCCGAGCGCACCCCGGACAACTCCAACCCGGACAACGTCAACCCGGTGTCGGTGGCGTGCACGTGCGCGTCGACGAACGCCGGAGTCACCAACGCCCCACCCAGGTCCACCACCCGGTCGGCCGGCGGCGCGTCACCGTCGGTCCCCAACCAGGCAATGCGCCCACCAGACACCAGCAGCGCGGTCGCGCTCGGGTCGGCGGGGCAGTGCAGCACGCCGCCGCGGTACAACGTCGAGGGGTTCGTCATGGCCTCAGTCTGCCGCGACCCGCGCCGCGAAGAGTTGACGCACCCCCGGCTCGGCGCGCAGCAGCCCCAACGCCAACTCCGCGTGCCCCGGCACGTACCCGTTGCCCACCAGCATCGTCACGTCCGCCGCCAACCCCTCGGCGCCCAACGCCGCCGCGGAGAAGCTCGTCGCCATCGAGAAGAAGATCACCGTGCCGCCGTCCGCGGTGGCCAACACCGCCCCGTGCTCACACCCCGGCACGTCCACGCAGACCACCGTCACGTCCGCCGGCACACCCAGAGCGGTGGTCACCGCCGTGGACAACCCCACCGGGTCCCGCGCGTCGGCCAACGCCACCACCGAGGCCAGCCCGGCGGCCGTCAGCGCGTCGCGCTCCGCCGCCACCGGCACCACCCCGACGGTACGCGCGGCACCCGCCCGCCGCGCCGCGGCAAGCGACAGCGACCCACTCTTACCGGCCCCGCCGATCACCGCGACCCGTACCGGCGTCGGATCACCAGAGCGGCGACGCTCCTCGACATAGCGCGACACCACCCGGGCGGTCAGCGCGGGCGCCCCACACACGTCCAGCACGGCGAGGGACAACTGCGGATCCTCGTCGTCGGGCAGCACCGCGGCGATGGACCGCGCGAACAGGATCGCCCACCCGTCACACGGCACCTGCTCGCTGCGCCCGTCCCAGCGCGCCAACCCGTCGGTGATCACCAGCGGCGTCAACGTCAACGACACCAGGGTGGCGACCCGCTCCCCCGCCTTGAGCCCCAACGGGGAACGCCGACCGGCCTCCTCGACCGTGCCGATCAGCATCCCACCCGACCCGGTCACCGGGTTCTGCATCTTCCCCCGAGCCGCGATGATCCCCAGCACCTCGGCGCGGACCGCGTCACCGTCGCCGCGGTGCTTCTCCGACAACTGCCGGAAGCTCGCCGCGTCCAGGTTGAGCCGCTGCACCCGGATCCGCACCTCGTTCGGCCCGATCGCCGCCGACGCGTCCAAGCGCCAAGCCGCCTGCGGCAGCACCCCCGCCGGTTGCACGACGCGGTGCAGTCCCACCGGTGACGTCACGCCAACCTCCCCTGCCCAGCCGCTCGAAGCCCCGGTCAAGGCTCGCGTAACGGGAAAACTTACGGCAGACTAATTTCTTTGCCGGATATTTTCCAGTAGCCTTCGGGCTTCGATGATCAGCCGCAACACCGAGGAGGGGCCGTGACCCAGACCCAACCGGTTGAGACCATCCCTCAACCCCGTCACGCCCCGGTCGCCGTACCGACCGCCGGGCAGCCCTACGAGTACCACCGCCGCCCACTGGTCGAACCCGACTGGACCCGCTTCCCCGGCTGGCGGCACATCACCCGCGACCAGTGGGAATCCGCCCAGTGGCAGCGCGTCAACTGCGTCAAGAACATCAAGCAGCTCCGCGCCGTCTTCGGCGACCTCATCGACGACAGCTTCTACGCCGACCTCGAGGCCGACCAGGCGGCCCTGGCCACCATGTCCATGCTGGTGCCACCACAAATGATCAACACGATGGTGCCGTTCGCGCCCCTCACCACCGAGGCGCTGCTCGCCGACCCCATCCGCCGCTACATGATCCCGGTCGCCTCCGACCGACGCACCGACTGGCCGTCACACCCCTACGCCAGCCGCGACAGCCTCCACGAGCACGACATGTGGGTCGCCGAAGGCCTCACCCACCGCTACCCCACCAAGGTCCTCGCCGAACTGCTCTCCACCTGCCCCCAGTACTGCGGGCACTGCACCCGGATGGACCTCGTCGGCAACTCCACCCCCGCCGTCGACAAACTCAAACTCACCCTCAAGCCCGTCGACCGCTACGACGCCCACATCGCCTACCTCAAGGCCCACCCTGGCGTACGCGACGTCGTCGTCTCCGGCGGCGACGTGGCCAACGTCCCCTGGCGCAACCTCGAGTCGTACCTCATGCGCCTGCTGGAACTGGAGACGGTCCGCGACGTCCGCCTCGCCACCAAGGCCCTCATGGGCCTACCCCAGCACTGGCTGCAGCCCGACGTCGTCGAGGGCCTGGAACGCGTCGCCCGCACCGCAGCCCGCCGCGGCGTCAACCTCGCCATCCACACCCACGTCAACCACGCCCAGTCGCTCACCCCACTGGTCGCCAAGGCCGCCCAGACCGCCCTCGACGTCGGCGTCCGTGACGTCCGCAACCAGGGCGTGCTCATGCGCGGCGTCAACGCCACCACCCCGGAACTGCTCGACCTCTGCTTCGCCCTCCAAGGCGAAGCCGGAATCCTGCCGTACTACTTCTACATGTGCGACATGATCCCCAACGCCGAACACTGGCGGGTCCCGGTCTGGCACGCCCAGCAACTCCAGCACGACATCATGGGCTACCTGCCCGGATACGCCACCCCCCGCATCGTCTGCGACGTCCCCTTCGTCGGCAAGCGCTGGGTGCACATGCTCACCGACTACGACCGCGAACGCGGCATCTCCTACTGGACGAAGAACTACCGCACCTCCATCGAATCCGCCGACCTGGAGGCGCTCAACAAGCGCTACGCCTACTACGACCCGATCGACACCCTGCCCGCCGACGGCCAGCAGTGGTGGAACGACCACCGCGACGACTGACCACCGTCCACCTGTCGTCGTGATCAAGAGGTTTACGTCAACTTTGATCTTCTTCTTGACGTAAACCTCTTGATCACCGTGGGGTCAGGGAGCTGTCAGTACCTCAGACAACGGCGCCGGCACCAGCCCCCGCTCCCGCAACCCGGCCAGGATGTGCGGCAACGCCTCATCCGTCATCGCCGCGTTCGCCTCGGTCACATGCATGATCACGATTGACCCGGGGCGAACGTGGTCCAACACCGCCCGCACCAACGGCTTCCACGCCGTCGCGAACGGATCGCCGCTGACCACGTCCCCGTCGACCACCGTCACACCCAGCGGCGCCAACGCGTCCAACGCCGCCGCGTCGTGGCACAACCCCGGAAACCGGAAGTACCGGGTCTGCCGGCCACCGTACGGCTTGATCACCTCGAACGTCTTGGCCACATCGCCGGCCAGCTCGTCGACCGGCAGCCGGGGCAGGTCGTAACAGTCAGCGGTGAACGCCGCGTGCCCGTAGGTGTGGTTGGCCAACTCGAAGCGCGGATTGCCGGCGATCCGCCGGGTCACGTCCGGATACCGCTGCACCCACTTGCCGGTCAGGAAGAACGTCGCCGGCACCTGCTCGCGCTCCAGCAGGTCCAGGATGCGCAGATTGGCGTACGACTTGACCCGCCCGGCACGCAGGCTGGCCAGCATCGCGTCGGTCATGTCCGCGTCGAAGGTCAACGCGACCTCCGCACCGGTACGCGGGCCGTGATCCACCACCGGTGCTCGGGTCCCCACCCGCGTCGCTCCCGGGACGGCAGAAACCGTTGGCGACGCAGTGGCGCTGGCGACGGAGGAAGGCACCGCCGAGGAGGTCGGCGAACCGACGAAGACCGGCCCGTCCGGCGGCGGCACGCGGGACGCCGTGCAGGCGGCGCTGCCGACGACGACCACCGCGACCAGGACGCCACACAACGGGCGAAGCCAAGATCGAATCACGCGGCAGATCATCGCAGAAGTGAACGAGGCTCACTGTCCCTCGTGCCGCACCCCGGACGGCCGGATCACCAGTGGTCGCCGCTGATCGACTCGGATTCACTGATACCGCGCTGTCCCACCCGCCCGGACACCCCGACATCAACGAACCCGAGTCGATCACCCGACCAGCGGGCTACGCCGAGCCGCCGCGCGGGGCGTACATGATGACCGCCACGCCGAGCAGGCACAGAGCCGCGCCGATGACGTCCCACCGGTCCGGGCGGAAACCGTCCACCACCATCGCCCAGCCCAGCGATCCGGCCACGAACACCCCGCCGTACGCGGCCAGGATCCGACCGAAGTTCGCGTCCGGCTGGAACGTGGCGACGAAGCCGTAGCAGCCCAGCGCGAGCACACCGGCCGCGATCCACCACAGCCCGCGCTGCTCCCGCCAGCCCTGCCAGACCAGCCAGGCGCCGCCGATCTCGGCCAGCGCGGCCAACACGAACAACACCAGGGAACGCAGCACAGTCACGCCGCGACAGTAGCGACGGGTCCCCGGGCGACGATGCGCCCGGGGACCCGTGGACCGCTGAGGTCACTTCGTGAAGGAGTCCTTCACGTTGCGACCCGCGTCCTTGACGTTCTGACCGGCCTGCTTGGCGCGCGCGTCGCCCTGCTGGCTGGCGCCCTCGCCACGCATCCGCTCGTTGTCGGTCATGTCGCCAACGCGCTCCCTCGCGGCGCCGGCCATCTGCTCAACCTTGTTCTTTGCCTTCTCGGTGAAGCTCATCGCGCCTCCTCGGTCTGGCGGTTGTCCTGGCTCGCTTGCCCGCTCTCCGGGTGCCGAAACCGGCAGTGTCGGTCGGCACACCCGCTAGAGCATCCTAGGACGATAGGTTGTGGGAGGGCTGCCTGCCGACCGAGCCCGCGATGGTTAACTGACCGCATGGGAGAGCTCCTGCTGATCCGGCACGGCGAGACCACCTGGAGCGCCACCCGGCGGCACACCTCGTACACCGACCTGGAGCTGACCCCCGACGGCGAGCGACAGGCCCGCACCCTCGCCGCGTTCCTGGCCGGCCGGCGCTTCGTCACCGTGCTGGCCAGCCCTCGCTCCCGGGCGCTGCGCACCGCGCAGCTGGCCGGGCTCACCGTCGACACCGTCGACGAGGACCTCAGTGAGTGGAACTACGGCGAGTACGAGGGCCGCACCACCGTCGACATCCACGACGACCAGCCGCACTGGAACATCTGGACCGACGGCTGCCCCGGCGGGGAGTCCCCCGCGCAGGTGGGTGAACGCCTCGACCGGGTGCTGGCCCGCGTCACCCCGCTGCTCGACCGCGGCACCGTCGCGCTGGTCGGGCACGCGCACAGCCTGCGGGTGCTCGGCGCCCGCTGGATCGGCCTGCCCCCGTCCGCCGGCGGACGGCTACGCCTGGACACCGCCACGGTCAGCGCGCTCGGTCACGAACACGGCCGGCAGGTCATCCTGCGCTGGAACCAGCCGGCTCCTCCGGCACCCGGGACCGCGACCGACTCGGTGCCGTAGCGCTGATCTTCGGCGGACGGTTCTCGTACGGCGTGGACAACACCACAGTCGTGCGGGTCGTGACGTTCGCCGAGGTGCGGATCTCCTGCAGCACCCGCTCCAGGTCGGTGGGGCTGGCCACCCGCACCAACAGCAGGTAGAAGTCCTCCCCCGCCACCGAGTAGCAGGAGTCGATCTCGGGTAGGTGGGCCAGCCGCTCCGGCGCGTCGTCCGGCTGCGACGGATCGAACGGACGGATCGCCACGAACGCGGTCAACGGCAGGTCCAGCGCCTCGAACGACACCCGTGCGGCGTACCCCTTGATCACCCCGCGTTGCTCCAGCCGGCGGACCCGCTGGTGCACGGCGGACACCGACAGCCCCACCTTCTCGGCCAGGTCGGTGTACGACAGACGGCCGTCAGCGGTCAGCGCGGCGACGATTGCGCGGTCGATCTCCTCCACGGCGTGCAACCTACCGGGAAAACCGCCCGACGGCGACGAGGTACCCGAGTGGCGGGCCGCGGTGGGCTGCGGCTCTCCCACCCCAGCCGCACCACGACGCACCGTTTGTCAGCCCTTGGCCAGCGCTCGGGAGATCACCATCCGCTGGATCTGGTTGGTGCCCTCCACGATCTGCAGCACCTTCGCCTCGCGCATGTAGCGCTCCACCGGGTGGTCGGCCACGTAACCGGCGCCGCCGAGCACCTGCACCGCGTCGGTGGTCACCCGCATCGCCATGTCGGTGGCGAAGAGCTTCGCCTTGGCCGCCTCGATCGCGTACGGGCGGCCGGCGTCGCGCAGCCGGGCCGCCGCCAGGGTCAGCGCGCGGGCGGCGGAGATCTGGGTGGCCGCGTCGGCGAGGAGGAACCCGAGCCCCTGGAAGTCGATGATGGACCTACCGAACTGCTGCCGCTGCTGGGCGTAGGAGACCGCGTAGTCCAGGGCCGCCTGGGCCAGCCCGACCGCGCAGGCCGCGATGCCCAGCCGGCCGGAGTCCAACGCGGACATCGCGATGGTGAAGCCCATCCCCTCGCCACCGATCAACCGGTCGGCCGGCACCCGCGCCTCGTCGAAGGCGATCTGCGCCACCGGGGACGCGCGCAGCCCCATCGTCCGCTCGGCCGCCTGCGGGGTGATGCCGGCCGTGCCCGCGTCGGCGAGCAGGCAGGAGATCCCCTTCGGGCCGGGCCCGCCGGTGCGGCAGAAGACGTTGTAGAAGTCGGCCGTGCGGGCGTGGGTGATCCACGCCTTGGTGCCGGAGACCAGGTAGGCGTCGCCGTCGCGATCGGCCCGGGTGGTCAGCGCCGCCGCGTCCGAGCCACCCTGCGGCTCGGAGAGGCAGTACGCGCCCAGCAACTCGCCACCGAGCATGTCCGGCAGCAGCTTGCGCTGCTCGTCGCTGCCGAACGCCGCCACCGGGTAGCAGGACAGGGTGTGCACGCTTACCGCCTCGGCGACCGCGAGCCAGCGGCTGGCCAGGATCTCCAACACCTGCAGGTACACCTCGTACGGCTGCGCCGCGCCGCCGTACTCCTCGGGGTAGGGCAGGCCGAGCAGGCCGGCGCGGCCCAGCGTCCGCAGCACCTCGCGGGGGAACTCGGCGCGTTCCTCGAAGGCCGCGGCCTTCGGCGCGAGTTCGCCATCGGCGAGCTCGGTGGCGAGACCCAGCAGGTCGTGGGCCTCGTCGGTGGGGAGGATCCGGTCGACAGTCATAGTGCGATGAGCTCCGTGGGGGTGGTGTTGAGCCGTTGCACGCCGTCTGTGGTGCAGACGACGATGTCCTCGATGCGGGCGCCGTGTCGGCCCGCCAGGTAGATGCCGGGTTCGATGGAGAACGCCATGCCGGCGTCGAGGGGTCGGTCGTTGCCGGCCACCAGGTACGGCTCCTCGTGCCCGTCGAGACCGATGCCGTGGCCGGTGCGGTGCAGGAACGCGCCACCGTAGCCGGCGGCGGCGATCGGCTCCCGGGCCGCGGCGTCGGCCGCCGCGCCGGTGATCCCGGGCCGCACCGCCGCGACGGCGTCGCGCTGGGCGTCGCGCAGCACCGCGTAGTAGTCCAGGAAGTCGGCCGGCGCCGGCCCACCCGCCACATAGGTGCGGGTGCAGTCCGAGCGGTAGCCCGAGGCCATCGTGCCGCCGATGTCGACCACCACCGGCTCGCCGACGCCGATCGGCCGGGTCGAGGTGCCGTGGTGCGGGCTGGCCCCGTTCGGCCCGGCCGCCACGATGACGAAGTCGACGGTGACGTGCCCGGCGGCCCGGATCGCGGCGGCGATGTCGGTGGCGACCTCGGCCTCGGTGCGACCGGGGCGCAGCCACTCGCCCATCCGCAGGTGCACCTCGTCGATCGCCGCGCCGGCCTCGGCGAGCGCCGCGATCTCCGCCGGGGACTTGCGGATCCGCAGCTCACGCAGCACCTCGCCGGCGAGCCGCTGCGCGGCGTCGGGCAGCGCCGCGCGCAGGGCGAGGACCTGCTCGGCCCACATCCGGTCGGCGAGGCCGACCGCCGCTACCGGGCCGTCGAGGGCGGCGACCACCAGGGGGTACGGGTCAGTGCCGTCGACGTGGTCGACGATGCGTACGCCGGTGGCCGGCGCGGGGGACGCCTCGGCGGCCGGGCGTTCGAGCCGGGGTACGACGAGGGTCGGCTCCCCCTCGGCGGGCAGCACCAGGCAGGTCAGCCGCTCTCCGGCGTGGGCGTCGTACCCGGTCAGGTAGCGCAGGTCGGAGCCGGGTGTGAGCAGCAGGGCGTCCAGGCCGGCGGCGGCCGTGGCGCGCTGTGCGGCGATCAGCCGATCCGGCGGATACAGCTCGTCGATTCCCACCCCGTCAGCTTAACGGTCGTTTGGGGAAACCCCATATCGACACCGGTGGACCGGAAATTCATCGTTGTTGATTGACGCGGACAGTTAACACTCTTTAAGATTTGGCTGCCTCGAGGCCCACCCGTACCTGCGTCCCGCACCCCCGCCCGCGACAACCCTGCGTGGGCGGTGTCGTTCCCCGCCCACGGGAAGGCCCCCGATGTCCTCACCACTACGCCGCGCCCTCGCCGCCGGCCTGCTCGCGCTGGCCACGGCCGGCGCCACCCTCACCGTGATCCCCACCGCCGCGCAGGCCGTGGTGCTGCCGAACAACTTCAAGAGCGTCGGCTACATGCCCTCCTGGGCCGGCAACATCAACACCATCCAGTACAACAAGCTCACCCACATCAACTACGCCTTCATCCTGCCCAACAGCAACGGCAGCCTGCAGGGGGTGGATGGGGCCCGGCTCTCCTCGCTGGTCTCGCAGGGGCACGCCAACAACGTGAAGGTCTCCATCGCTGTCGGCGGCTGGAACGACGGCAACGACTCGGCCTTCGAGGCGCTCGCCGCCAACGCCACCAGCCGCACCAACTTCGTCAACAACCTGGTCAACTTCGTCAACCAGTACAACCTGGACGGCGTCGACATGGACTGGGAGTACCCCGACTCCGGCGCCTCGGCCAACAACTACACCGCGCTCATGACGCAGCTCAGCAGCGCCATGCGCAGCCGGGGCAAGCTCCTCACCGCCGCCGTCGTCTCCGAGGGCCCCACCGTGCAGGGCGTCCAGACGGCCGTGTTCCCCCTGGTCGACTGGCTCAACATCATGGCGTACGACGGCGGTAGCCCGCACTCCAACTACGACTGGTCGGTCAACAGCATCAACATCTGGAAGAACCGTGGTCTACCGGCCAGCAAGGCCGTGATGGGCATCCCGTTCTACAGCCGACCTGTCTACTACAACTACTCGTACCTGGTCGGGCTGGACCCGGCGAACGCCAATCGGGACTGCGCCAACATCGGCGGCAGCCAGCAGTGCTGGAACGGCATCCCGACGGTCAAGCGCAAGACGCAGTGGGCGCTGGCCAACGCCGGCGGCGTGATGAACTGGGAGCTGAGCCAGGACATGAGCGGCTCGACCTCACTGCTCAGCGCCATGTACGACACCATCATGGGCGGCACCACCCCGCCGCCGACCGGTCGTACCGGCCAGATCACCGGAATCGCCGGCAAGTGCGTCGACGTGGCCGCAGCGAGCACCGCCAACGGCGCCGCCATCCAGCTCTACACCTGCAACGGCACCAACGCGCAGACCTGGACCGTGGCCAGCGACAGCACGCTACGCGCCCTCGGCAAGTGCGCCGACATCACCAGCGGCTCCACCGCCAACGGCGCGAAGGTCCAGCTCTGGGACTGCAACGGCAGCGGCGCGCAGGTCTGGCAGGCGCAGTCCAACGGCACTCTGCGCAACCCGCAGTCCAACAAGTGCCTGGACGCCAGCGACAACAGCTCCGCCGACGGCACCCGGTTGCAGATCTGGGAGTGCTTCGCCGGCGCCAACCAGCGCTGGACCCTCCCGGCCTGACGCCGGTCTACGGTCCGCAGCTCGCGGGGTCCCCGGTCGACGTGACAGCGTCAGCCGGGGATCCCCGCGTGCTCGGCGACCAGGGCGAGCATCTCCTGCACCGAGGCGGCCGGGTCGGTGACCGGGAACTGCACGGCACGCACCACCGCCGTCGGGTCGACCAGCAGGGACAGCCGCTTGAACCGGGCCACCCCGCCAGCGCGGAACACCGGCAGCAGCAGCCCCGCCCCCAGCCGACCGTCCTCGTCCGACAGCAGCGGAAACGGCAGTTCGGCGTACGCCGCGAAGTCGGCGAGTTGGTCGGGCCGCTGGGTGCTGATGCCGTACACCCGGACACCGGCGGTCACGAAGTCCGGATGACGCTTGGCGTAGGTGGTCGACTCCAGAGTGCACCCTCGGGCGCCGGGAATCTCCGCCCAGTCGGGCGGATAGCCCTGCGTCCCCGGCGCGTACGCCCCGGGGAATAGGTAGAGGACGGTCCACGCGTCCGTCGCCGCCACCGCGACCGGCTGTCCGTCGGCGGCGGGCAGGACGACCTCGGGCAACCGCCGGCCGACCAGGTCGTGCGCGCGGCGCGCCTCGGCCGAGCCGGCGTCGGCCGTCGCGGTCACGTCACCGTCACCCATCAGATGCCTCGTTCCCCAGTCCTGCAACGCGATCAGCACCGGCAACAGCCCCTCGCCCCTCGTGGTGAGCAGATAGTCGTAGCGCGGTGGGTGTCGTGAGTACGGCCGGCGCTCCAGCACACCGTGCTCGACAAGCGCGCCGAGGCGCTCGGTCAGGGCTCGACGGCTGACGCCCAGCTCACGTTGCAGCGCGTCGAAGCGGGTCGTCCCGCCAGCGACGTCACGCACGATGAGAAACGTCCACCAGTCCCCCAGTACGCCGAGCGCCTGCGCGATACCGCAGTCCGCATCGGCAAGATCCTCTCGCCGCACCCACTACCTCCGTTGCTCCCACTTTGACTATAGTCCGTTCCAGATTGGAATGCACTGGCTCGGCGAACGGGGGACGGCGACATGCACGTCGACGAACGGGCCGGGGTGTTCTGGCGCTGGTGGACCGCCGGCACGACCAGCATGGTCGGGTCGGCGGTCGGCGCGGCGACCAGGTCACACGGTCGTTTTCCGGCCCCGGCGCGTCCCGGCGGCCCTAGCCTGGGATCGGGGAGCCCGCGCGGGCATCCCGACCGGGAGGACCAGCGTGACAGCGAACGAGGCGACCCGCCGTCGCCGCCAACTGTGGGCCGGGGTCCTCGCGCTCATCGGCCTGGCTCTGCTGATCATCGGCGTCACCGTCGCCGACGGCGTCGCGGCCTGGATCGAGGTGGTGGTCGCGATCCTGCTGCTGGTGACCAGCTACATCGTGCAGCACCTGGCCCGACGGGAAATTGTCTACCAGCACGACGAGCAACGCTGACACCCGCCCACGGCCGGGCGTACGCCTGATCGTCGGACGGTTGTGCCAGGCTGTCCGGCGTGGCACACCGACCCCCGATCCTGCTGATCGACGCAGCCAGCCTCTACTTCCGGGCCTACTTCGGCATCCCGGAATCCGCCGCCCGAGCCGAGGACGGCACACCGGTCAACGCGGTGCGCGGCTTCCTCGACATGCTCGCCACCCTGATCCGTGGGCGCGGCGCCGACCGGATGGTCTGCGCACTGGACTACGACTGGCGTCCCGCCTGGCGAGTCGACCTGCTGCCGTCGTACAAGGCGCACCGGGTGGCCCCACAGGGCGGCGAGATCGTTCCAGACACCCTCTCCCCACAGGTGCCGATGATCCTTGAGGTCCTCGCCGCGGTGGGCATCACCGCCGTCGGCGCGACCGGCTACGAGGCGGACGACGTGCTGGGCACCCTCTCGGTGACCCAGCCCGGCCCGGTTGAGGTGGTCTCCGGCGACCGCGACCTGTTCCAACTCGTCGACGACGCCCGACCCGTCCGACTGCTCTACGTGGGGCGGGGCGTCGCCAAGCTCGACGACTGCGACGACGCCGCGGTGCGGGCCCGCTACGGCGTGCCGGCCGACCGGTACGCCGACTTCGCGGCACTGCGCGGCGACCCCAGCGACGGGCTGCCCGGGGTGGCGGGCGTCGGCGACAAGACCGCCGCCCGGCTGATCGAACGGTACGGCAGCATCGCCGGCATCCTCGCCGCGCTCGACGACTCCGACTCGTCCTTCGCACCGGGCCTGCGCACCAAGCTGGCCGCGGCGCGCGACTACCTGGACGTCGCGCCGACGGTGGTCCGGGTCGCCCTGGACGTGCCCCTGCCGGAGCTGCCCACCGCGCTGCCGACCGCGCCGGTCGACCCGGACCGGCTGCTCGACCTCGCCCAACGATGGAACCTGGCCGGCTCCGCCCGCCGCCTGGTCGACGCCCTCGCCACCCCGCGCGGGCAGGGGTAACCCGCACCGCAGACCGAGAACCTCGGTGGGGGGACGAGCGGTCGAACGTGCGATCGTCGGATCGACCGCTCGGTACCGTTCGTCGAAGTGGACCGGACCGGTCCGTCGAGCCGAACGGTTCCGCAGGAGTATCCCGTGCACCTCGCCGCGCCGGAGCCCGGGTCGCCGCGGGCCAACCGTCCACCCGTGCGCGACCCGGAGGCCCCGCGCCGGGTAACCCTCCTCGAGCTCTTCTTCGACCTGGTGTACGTGGTCGCGCTGGCGCTCATCTCGCGGGGAATGGTCGACCAGCTCGACTGGCACCGCGCCGCCCAGGCACTGATCATGCTGGCGGCCGTCTGGTGGACCTGGACGATCACCACGCTCGTCACCGACCTGTACAACCCGGAACGCACCGAGATCAAACTGCTGATCAGCGCCGTGATGTTCGGCGCGCTGCTGATGACCACGGCGATCCCGGAGGCGTTCAACCAACGCGGGCTCATCTTCGCCGGCACGTACGTGGCGATCCACCTCGGGCGCGGGCTGTTCCTCATGCCGGCGGTACGCCGCGAACCGCAGACCCAGCGTCGAGCGGCCCGCATTTTCCTCTGGTTCGCGGTGTCGGCGATCCCCTGGCTCATCGGCGCATTCGTCAGCGGGGACGCCCGGATCGCCTGCTGGGCCATCGCGCTCGCCATCGACTACATCGGCTTCCGGCTCGCGTACCCGGTGCCGGGGCTCGGCGTGGTCCCGGAGCAGCAACGCAACGTCACGGCGGAGCATCTCTCGGAGCGCTACCAGCAGTTCTTCATCATCGCGCTCGGCGACGCCATCCTGACCATCGGCACCATGTTCAGCATGGAACACAACGAGGCCGAGAACATCGGGGCGTTCGCGGTGGCGTTCCTGACCACGCTGCTGCTCTGGCGGATCTACGTGCACAAGTCCGGCGAGTTGCTGCCGACCGCCATCCAGGCGGCCCAGTCACCGAGCAAGTTCCTGTTCAGCGCGCCGTACACCCATCTGTTGATGATCGCCGGCGTGGTGACCACGGCGGCCGGCTTCCACCTGGTGCTGCACGAGCCGACCGGGCGAACGCCGCCGGCCTGGATGGCGGTGATCCTCGGCGGCCCGGCGCTGTTCCTGGCCGGCCGGGCCTCCTTCGAGTACGAGGTGTTCA
The DNA here is from genome assembly GCF_000718555.1 of Micromonospora chokoriensis. Classification (GTDB taxonomy): domain Bacteria; phylum Actinomycetota; class Actinomycetes; order Mycobacteriales; family Micromonosporaceae; genus Micromonospora; species Micromonospora chokoriensis_B. The sequence goes on along the minus strand of NZ_JOAN01000014.1, from coordinate 101,633 downwards.
GCCGAGTGTCCTGGTCCCGACCCGGCGGCGTGCTGGCGTTGCTGACCATCGCGCCCGCCGTGCTCTACCTGCCGCCGATCTTCGCCTCCCTCGGCGGGCTGCTGGTGCTGGCCGGTGTGGCCTACGCGGACTTCCGGCGTAGCCATGGCAAGCCGCCGGAGGCCCCGTCACCACCGCACTGAACCGCCGGTGCCGGACCGCTACGGTGGCCGCTCACACCAGTGCCCCGGCGTACCCCCGGACCTGCAACCGTTGCCGGGCGCTGCCCGCCAGGCGCACCTGCAGGCCCAGCGGCGCGGCGGCGCGGCGGACGTCGTCCAGGTGCAGCGACCCGTGTCGGTCGACGGTGAGCACTGGCGGTTCTTCGAGGTCACCCTCCGGCGCGTGGAACGAGAGCAGGGTGACCGAGGTGGTGAGGTAGCCCGGGTACGCGGCACGGGCCGCGGCCTCGTCCCGGTGCAGCAGCACCACCAGATCGTCGAGGTGGGCGAAGTCGGCGGCGAGGGCACCCGCCTTCCAGTGCGCTGGTTCCTCCGTCGCCCCGGTGAGATGCCGGGACCGGTTCGCCGAGGTGATGTACAGGTGGTCCGATCCGGTCTCAGCGAGCGCCCGCTCGAAGAAGGCGTTGGACGGGCAGGTCAGGCCCGGCGCGATCACCTGGGTGGTCCGCAACCCCTGGTCGATCTGGGTGAGGTGCGCGGGGAGCCGCTCCGCCGCCGGCCCGCGGAAGCCGAACGGCCCGCCCCCGTAGAGGGCGTCCATCAGCGCCCGCACCCGACCGACCGGCAATCGCGGCGAGATCCGCGTCCAGTCGAACATGCCCGGGATCCGGCCGATCGCGGTGGTGATGCTGCCGACCTGGTCGACCGGTCGGCCCTTGGCCAGGTTGACCCGGCGTGCGGTGGCCGCGTCAGGGCGCGTGACCAGGACGTAGAAGTTGGCGAACGCCGCCGCGACGATCGCGCCGCCAGCCAGCGCGCGGGCCGCGACCGCGACGTCCTCGGGGCGGTCGATGTACAGGGGCGGTGTCGGGGCGTCCATGAGTCCTCCTCGGCGGGGCCGTGAGGCAGTTCTACGTCCACCGACCCGCACCATGGCGAGGTCGGTCGTCGATCCGATAGCCGACACGCGCTACCCGGTGCGGGCGGCGGATGCCTGGGCGGTACGCAACGGCGGACGGCATCAGCCGGATGGAGGATCCCACCGGGGTCGTTGCACGAGACCGTTAGCCGCGCGACGCGATTGGGTACAACGGCTGCACCTCAGATCCACCACATACCTCAGGAGGCAGCGATGCGCGGCACCTCGATTCTCGGAGTCATCGTCGTGATCTGGTTGGTGATCGGCGCGATCGCCGGTGGCCAGCGCGGTTATTACAGCGGCGACGACACCAACTGCGCCGAGGCCGGCACCATCCTGGTCACCATCGTGGCCGGGCCGTTGAACTACATCGGCGCCAACCCCAAGGTCGACTGCAAGCTGCCCGAGCCTTCCAAGTAGGACAGACGCCGGCCAGCCCGTGCCCCTGATCCGGGGGCACGGGCTGGCGCGTTCTTGGACGTAGTCGAGCGGGTCACACCCTGTGTGGCATCCTAGGAGGCTGGTTTGCAGGGTGGGCGGGTGGACGGTCAGCGGAAACAGTGCGCGATCGGCACCTGGCTGCCCTCACAGTTGGTCGGCTCGTTCTCGACGACCACGCTCTCGTCGTCGAGCTTGACCTGGGCGTGCATGCCGAACACGCCGCCGGGCTTCAGCGTCGACGCGTTGTGGGTGACCTTGCTGGTGTAGATCGCCACCGAACCCGCGTTGGCGTAGATGCCGCCACCCTGGGACGCAGCGCCGACCGCCTCGTTACGGGTCACGTCGCTGCCCCGTACCAGCAGGTTCGCCTTCTCGGCATAGATGCCGGCCCCAAGGCCGTGGGTGGTGTTGCCGTCGACCACGCTGTCGTCGAGCGGCGTCAAACCCTTCACGGTCGAGATGCCGCCGCCGTTGAGCGTGGACGTGTTGCCACGGATGGTCATCTTGCGCATCACCAACACCGCGTCGGAGTTGGCGGCGCCGCCGCCGACCTGCGCGGTGTTGTTCAGCAGCTCGGTGTCGGTGACCTTCGTCCGGGCCGAGAAGCTGGCCAGTCCGCCGCCCTGGCTGGCGCTGTTCTGGGTGAAGGAGACGCTCTCCACCTCGGCCGCGCCACGGTAGTTGCCGAGCCCGCCACCGTAGGCGTTGGCGCTGTTGCGGTGGAACTCGGAGCGCTTCAGCGTCAGTACGCCACCGTTGAGCAGGCCCCCGCCCTTGCCCGCGGCGCCGGAGGCGCTGTTGCCGACGAAGGTGGAGTCGGTGACCACCATGTTGCCGTCGTTGAAGATGCCGCCGCCGCCACCCTCGGGCGACAGCGACGTGCTCTGCGAGACGGTGACCCGTTCCACCACGGCGGTGGCGCCGTGTACCACGTGCACGCTGCCGCCCTCGATGGCCGAGCGACCGTTGTGCAGCTCCACGTCCCGCAGGGTCAGCTCGCCGCCGTCGCGGACGGTGAAGAAGCGGAACGCGGCGGCCTGGGCGTCCCGGGCGATGGTGGCCCCCGCGCCGTCGATCGTGATGGCCTGATAGATCACCGGCAGGCCGGCGGTGTCGTCGGCCGGGTTGTGCGGCGGAGCCTCGGCGTCACCCGGAGTCTCCGCGGCGTCGGCCGCCTCCCGGGCGTCGCGGATCCCGCCGTCGTACTGGTCGGTCTCGTGGAACGCCTCGGTCAGGGTGTAGCGGCACTTGGGCGCGAGGCGGAGCTCGCCGCCGCCCTCGGCGTTGGCCGTGACCAACGCGGCCACCAGCTTCGCGGCGTCGCACGGCACCGCCACCACGCCCCGCTTGCCGGTGCCCGGGGTAGCGGGACGGGCCCGCTCGGCGTCGGGGTCGGGCCGGTCGCCCTCGCGGCGGTCGTCATCGGCCGCCGGGGTCAGCCGGGCCAGACCTGGGAGGGTGAAGGCCCGGTCGGCGGCGGCGGCCGCGCCGGCGGCTCCCACGACCAGGCTTCCCGCCAGCAAGCCGCTGGCTAAGAACCATCGGGACCGCCGTCTGGGTCTCCTCGCGCGGTCTCCCTCTCGGTACGTGGACATCAACGGTGCCTACCTTCCTGCGTACGTGGCGTGACCGCGCGCCGATTCGGGCGCGGGGGGCTCGACATGCTCGCCGGCCACCAAACGTCACGATAGATCCGCAATACGGACAAGAAGGTGTGAACGTGAATAGTGCCCTCGTTCATCTTCAAAAGCTGTCAGACCGGCATCGACGTCACCCGCCGACGTGGATGCCGGGCCGACGCAGCCGGTCCCGCTCGGTCCGGCGGATGATCTCCCGAACCACCGGCGGGGTATCCCCCCGCCCCAGGATGAGGTAGCGCGCCAGGTGGGCGATCGGGCTCCCCTCCGACCACTCGAAGTGCGCGTGCGGCCGAACCCCGGTGGCGTCCCGCAGGGCCAGCAGGATCGCGGCGATCGCGTTTGGCGCGGCCGGGCTGTTGGCCCGCAGCACCCGGAAGCCGCCCACCTCGATGCCGTGCACACGCAGCACCTGACTGAACTCCGACGGATCGACCACATCGATCTCCAGGAACAGCACGTCCGCGGCACCGGGCACCGGATTCATCCCGCGCTGCGCCCGCTCCTTGAGCGTGTACTCCTTCACCGACCCCGTCTGCCGCTTGTTCGCGATCAGGTGCAGCTGCCCGTCGTGCGCCAGCGACTCGGTGATGAACCGACGAGCCGGCTCGTCGAACTCGATCCGCTCGGCGCGCAGCTCGGTGGTCCGGGTCACCCGGGAGACCAACGAGACCACGATGATGCCGAGGATGAACAGGGCGGAGATGGTGATCCCGTCCGGCTCTTCGACGACGTTCTCCAGCAGCGCGTACAGCAGCACCAACGTCAGCACGGTGAAGCCGATCGCGGAGGCCCGCTGGCGACGACGGGCCGCGGAGATCATCACCGCCACCGAGCCGGAGACCATCATCGCCAGGATGCCGGTGGCGTACGCGCCGGCCTGTGCGTTGACGTCGGCGCGGAAGGCGATCGTGATGGCGACGCTGACGACGGTGTAGACGATCACCACCGGGCGTACCGCCCGGGCCCACTCCGGCGCCATGCCGTACGACGGCAGGTAGCGCGGCACAATGTTGATCAGCCCGGCCATCGCCGAGGCGCCGGCGAACCAGAGGATGAGCACACTGCTCACGTCGTAGACGGTGCCGAACACCTCACCCAGGTGGGTGTGCGCCAGGTACGCCAGCGCCCGCCCGTTCGCAGCGCCGCCCGGCCGGAACTCCTCCTTCGGGATGAGTGCCGTGGTCACGAAGGTCGTCGAGATCAGGTACACCGACATGATCAGCGCAGCGGTGGTGAGCAGCCGGCGCGTGTTGCGGATCCGGGAGGCGAGCCGGGCCTGCTTGTCCGACCCGTCGACCGCGACCAGGGGCATCATGCTGACCCCGGTCTCGAATCCGGACAGCCCCAGCACCAGCAGCGGGAACGCCAACACGGCGGTGAGCAGCACGTGGCCCGGTCCGCCGCCGTTCGTGGTCACCGCGGCGGTCCAGTTCGACACAATGCCCGGATCCCGGACGATCAGAGTCAGCGCGACCACGACGATCACCGCGTTGAGCACCAGGAAGACCGCGACCAGCGGGATGGCCACGACCACCGCCTCGCGGAAGCCGAGCAGGAACACCCCGCCGAGGATGAGCAGCAGCACCACCGTCACCACGACCGGCACCAGGGACCCGTGCGGGGTGTCCGGCAGGTACGGGTTCTCCATCAGGTGCACGGTGGCGTCGGCCGAGGAGAGGGTGATCGTGATGATCCAGGAGGTGGCCACGAAGCCGAGCAGTACGAGGACGAAGATCTTGCCCCGCCAGAACGGCAACAGATGCTCCAGCATCGCCACCGATCCCTGACCGTGCGGGCTCTCCTGGGCCACCCGCCGGTACATCGGCAGCATGCCGAACAGGGTGAGCACGACGATCAACAGGGTCGCCAACGGGGAGAGCGCACCGGCGGCCACCGCCGCGATACCCGGCAGATACGACAGCGTGGAGAAGTAGTCCACGCCGGTCAGGCACATCACCTGCCACCACGGGTGCCGACGGTTCTGCCCCTCGACCGCCTCGGGGCCGGGTGGCTGCACCTGGTGCTGGAAGAGCCACCGGCGCAGTGGGCTGGTCGGCGGCGCCGACTTGGCCGGGCTGGCCACGCGTTCGGGCACCACGACCCCTGGCCGGCCGCCCCGGTGGGGGCGGGCCGGATCGCGGGCCGCCCGCAGCGCCGGGTCCGGCCCGGTCGGCGCGTGGCGGCGTCCGCCCCAGCGTCGTGCTTTCGCCCGGTGCTCGTCACCCATCGCCAGTCCCACCCTCACAGGTCCTGCCCTGACGGTAGGCGGTGCCCCGGTGCCCGGTCGGCGGAACCGGAGACCTGTTCTGCCTGCTCAGGAGAAGTCCGGGACGGCGAGCAACCGCGCCAGCGCGGGTGGATCGGCGACGGTCACCGTGGCCGCCGGGTGCCGCGGCCGCCCGCCGGGCACCAGCGCCGGCACCGGTACGCCGAAGCGCAGGCAGATCCCGCCGGCCGCGCTACTGCCGAAGGTCACACCCCCGTCGGCAAGCGACAGGTGCGGGCCGATCGCCCGCCACCAGCGGTACGGCCCGCTCAACTCGACGGCGGTGATGTTGTCCCGGTCGGTCCGCAGCCGCCACGGCCCGTACCGGATCATCAGATCCCGCTCGGTGACAGCGACCCAGGCCGTCGCTGGACGGACTCCCAGCAGCGCCAGCACCGGGCGGAACACCGGATCGAAGCGGAACGGAAACCGCGTCGCGACGCCTGTCATTTCGCGCCGGGCCGAACGGTGGGTCGCGGCACCGGGCCACCCGGCCGTAGAGGGCCGGGCCGCGCGGGTCGGGGGCGGGCGGCGGGCCGACGCCGAGCCAGGACGGTCATGGCGCGGGCGTACCCGATACGAGCCCGCCGACACCCCCGGATCTGCACGCCGTCGACCTGAGCCCGCTCGGGCGGTCCCCCCACCGCCGGCCGGCACCCCCCGGGCCGGCCGGCGGTGGCAGACGGTCGACACCCCCCGAGCCGACCGGCTGTCCCCTTTCGTGGTCGACCGGACCTCGGGCGACCACGCCGGGGTGGAACTGGTGGGACGCGCCCCCGCGCTCCGCCGCCCCCCACGGGGCGGAGCGCGGGGACCCCCCGTCCCGGCTACTGCAGGAACGCCCCGAGGGGCGAGAGCAGCAGCCGTCCGAGCGCCGCGGCGTTGTCGTCCAGCCGTGTGCGCTCACACTCGCGGGCGTCCGGGTCGTGCCGGCACCGCCAGATCTTCTGCGCGTTACGCCAGGCGACATCGCGGGTGTACTCGACCAGTTCCCCCTGGTACCAGTCGTCGATGTCGCCGTTGAGCATGTCGATGAGCAGTTGCCACCGCTCCAGATAGCCACGGCGCAGGCCGGGGATCTTGTCGGCGAAGATATTGTTGATCTCGAGGTAGTCGTGGTGCTGGTCGCTGCCGTCGACCGGCTCCGACTCCAGGTGGTCGAACGTGGTCACCAGGGCGAACGGCAGGTCGAAGTTGATGTGCGCGTTCACCCCGGCCGCCGCCGAGGGCAGCGGACGGGCGTCCGGCCCCTGCATCCGCTCGAAGAGGCACGACCACGCCTTCGGGGTGCCGGGGCTGGAGTCGGTCCAGAGCCGCATCGCGTCGAAATACCGCGCTGCGAACTCGACGTCGAGCCGGGAGAGAAAGACCGGATCGACGAAGCGGTCGTCGTACAGCCCGTCCAGCACGCTGCTGGTGATGGTCAGGTAGAGCCTGTTGAAGTCGGCCAACGGGCAGCTGTCCTCCAACGGAGGCAGCCGGACCAGCATGTCCTGGAGTTTGGTCAGGTGATCGACCACGGCCGGCACGTCCGCGGGATGGTCGGCGAGCAGGTCGACGATGTCCCGCTGCACGGGCCCCCAGACGGGTTCGGTCATCTCTCCTCCATGGTGGTCGGCGGCATCCCCCGTGCCGTCGTCGACGGGGCCCAGCCTCTCAGCCGGCACCCGCCCGCCGGATCAGTAGAACGACGTATCCCGGCACGCACACGCGCGCCGGGATACGTCGAAGTGGTCAGTCAGCCCCGTTGGTTGCGCAACTGGATCGCGCTTGCCTGCACCCGGGTACGGACCTGGAGCTTGTCGAAGATGTGCGACACGTGCACACCGATGGTCCGCTCGCTGATGAACAGCCGCTGCCCGATCTCCTTGTTGGTCAGCCCCTCCGCGACCAGCGCGAGCACTTCCCGCTCCCGTGCGGTGAGCGCCGTCAGCTCGTCGTCGGACGCCCCGGCCGGCACGCCCCGCGTACCGGTGGTGGTGTCGTGCACGTCCAGCGACACCCGGGCCCGACCGGCCAGCTCGCGGATCTCCGAGGTCAACGGCACCGCGCCCAACCCCTGTGCCACCCGGTACGCCTCGCGCAACAGCTTGCCGGCGGTCGCCAGCCGGCTGCGGCGAGCAAGCAGCGCCTCGGCCTGTCGCAACCGGGAGTACGCCGCCGGGTAGGGGTGGTTGCGTCGATCCCACTCGGCGGCCGACACCGCCCACAGCTCCGGGTCGCTGCCGTTGAGGCGGCTCACCTCGGCGGCGCACAGGGCCAGGAAGCCCTCCACCACCGAGCGCACCGGCCGGGCCGCCCCGGCGCTCTTGCGGGCCACCCGCTCGGCAACGTCGCGCAGCCGGCGTACCGCCGTCGGGTCCACCTCCACAGTGCGGCTGGCGTGCGCCTCTGCCTCGGCGCGCAGGCCGTGCCAGACCAGCGCGGAGAGGATCATCACGTCGTCGGAGCGGCTCTCGGTGAGGCCGCGCTGCACCGCCAGCCGCGCCACGTCGTGCCGCCCCTCCCACATGGCCAGCCCGGAACGCAGCGTGAGCAGCGGAATGACGTGTCGCGCCCCACCACCGGCGAGCAGGGTCGCCACCGCGTCGAGGTCCCGACCGGCGGCCTCGATGTCGCCGTAGCCCACCGAGAGCCGGCACCGGGCCAGCAGCAGCTCCACGGCGTCCGCACCGGACGGTCGGTGCCGCAGGGCCGCAGCCACCACCTTCTCCGCCTCGGCCCACTGACCCACTCGGAACAGCCCGTTGATGGCGATGGCCAGCAGCCGGGTGCCCCAGGTGCGGCCCAGCCCCAGCTCGGCCACCCGCTCGGCACCGCGCCGGGCCACCACCACGCCCTCTTCGAGGATGTTCAACGGCCCAGTCAGCAGCTCCGCCAGGTGCAGGTACGCGCACGCCACGTCCTCGGGCTGGCCGGCACGCTCGGCGGTGTCCAAAGCGTCCCGCATGACCGCCAGACCAGCGTCCGGGTCCTCCAGACAGGCGTCGCTGAAGCCCAGCGCCGAGCTGGCCAACACGACCTCGGTGGCCGAGCCCTCCACCTTCTCGGCCAGCGCCAGCGCCTCGCGGGCCCGCTCGCCGGCGTCGGCGTACCTACCCAGGTGTAGCAGCAGCTCGGCCAGGCGGGCGGCGGCGGTCGCCCGGTCCCGTGGGGAGCAGTCCGCAGCCTCCAGCGCCCGCTGATATTCCTCCTCGGCCAGCGCGGAGCGACCGGCGGCGGCCAGATAGCGGGCGCGGCGGATGTGCAGCGCGCAGCTCGGCTCGCCGCCCCACAGCGCGGCCAACTCCTCCAGCAGGGCCAGCGCGCGGGCGTGCTCCCCACAGTGGTGGGCCGCCTCGGCGGCGTTCTCGAGCAACTCGACCCGGTCCACCGTCAAGGGGCCTGGGTCGGCGGCCAACTGCAACGCCGCCGACCAGTGCCGGTGCGCCTCGGCGTAACCGTGCAGCCGCTCGGCCTCCTGAGCGGCGGCCACCGCCGCCGGCAACGCCCGGGCCGGCTCACCGGCCAGCCGCCAGTGGTGCGCCAGCCGGGCCTGGTGCAGCTCGCCCGGCGCCGCGGTCAACGCCTCGGCGTAGCGGCGGTGCAGCCCGGAGCGCTCGGCCGGCAGCAGTTCGTGTGCCAGCACCTCGGCGACGAGGCGGTGCCGCAGCCGGTAGCCGTCGTCGGCGCCGACCAGCAGCCGGTGCGCCACCGCGGCCCGGGCCGCGGCGATCAGCTCGTCCTCCGGCATCCCCAACACCTGGGCCAGCAGCCAGTGCTGCACCGGCTCGACACCGGCGGCCACCGCGTGCACCACCGCGTGCGCGTGCTGGGGCAGCGCGTCGACCCGCTCGAGGAAGATCTCCCGCAGAGTCTCGGACAGGCCGTCGCGGCCGTCGCGCAGATCCCGGGCCAACTCCTCGATGACGAACGGGTTGCCGCCGCTGCGCTGCCACACCTGCTCGGCAGCGTCGGTGGTCAGCGTCCGGCCGACCACTGCGGCGGCGAGCGTCTCGGTGTCGGCCCGGCCCAGCGGCGCCAGGTCGAGCACCCGGACCGTCCGTAGCCGACGCAATTCGGTGAGCACCCGGCGCAGCGGGTGTGCGCCCTGCAACGACTCGGCGCGTACCGCAGCCAGCACCGACAGTTGGAGGTCGCCGAGGCCGGCGAGCAGGTAGAGCAGGAGCTGCCGGGTGCTGCGGTCGACCCACTGGAGGTCGTCCAGGATCAGCACCAGCGGGCGACCCTCGGCGATCAGGTGCAGGCCACGGGAGACCCGCTCCAGCAGCGCGCCCGCGCCGTCCGGGCCGGCGGTCTCGTCGGCGAACATCTGCAACAGCCCCCGCACCGCCGAGGAGGTGCGGGCGTGCGAGGTGGACACCTCGGCGTCGAACCGGCGCAGCGCCTGCAACAGCGGGTGCAGCGGGGAGGCGTCGCCGATGTCCAGGCAGCTGCCGGTGAGCACCACGGCGCCCTGCTCCCGCAGCCGGTCACCGATCTCGCCCAACAGCCGGGTCTTTCCCACACCGCTCTCACCGGTCAGGAAGACCCCTGCGGTCTGCCCGTGCGCGGCGTCACCGAGCAACGCGGACCGAACCGTCTGCACCAGCTCGGCCCGGCCCACGAGCGGTGCGGTGTCCACATCGCTGGCCATGCCACGCAGCCTAATCACAGTGCCCCATAGCGTTCTACGGCCGCCGGCCGCTTGTGGTACTCCTCGCGTCGACTTTGCGACTAAAGGTTGCAGGTGGCCGACATACGTCGTTCTGCAGATCCCCCGTCGGCCCAGGAATGCCAACCTCCGGAGGTGACCAGGCATCAGCGGGGAGAGAGGCCGGTGCGATACCCATGACCACCAGCATTGTCATCGACGCGCAGCGGACCGTGACCCCGCTCTGGCCGGTACCTCAGGAGAGGCGCATCGTCACCGTCCTCTTCGCCGACATCGTCGGTTCCACCGCGCTGGTGGACCGACTCGACCCGGAGGACGTCCGGGCGTTGCAGCGGGCCTACTTCGACACCGTCGCGGGTGTGCTGCACCGGTGGCACGGGGTGGTGGAGAAGTACGTCGGCGACGCCGTGATGGCGCTCTTCGGGGCCCGGCACTCCGACGGCTTCGACGCGTACCGGGCGGTGCGCGCCGGACTCGAGATCCAGGCCGCGCTGGACCGCCGACCCATGGTCGACGACATCCGGCTGCGTGTCCGCGTCGGTGTCGCCACCGGCGAGGTCGTGGTCGACCTGGGCGCCGCCGTCACCGGCGGGCACGGCGCGGCCAGCGGCGCGGTGATCACCACCGCTGCCCGCCTGCAGGAGTACGCGCCACCCGGCGCCGTCGCGCTCTGCGCGGCCACCGCCCGCGCCACCGCCGGCCTGATCACCCAGCGTCAGCTGGAACCGGTGCCGGTCGGCGGCCGGGTGCCGCCGGTGCCGGTCTGGCACGCCATCGGTCCGGTACGCCCCGGCGCCGACCGGCACGACGGCCCGTTGATCGGTCGCCGCCGCGAGCTGGCCACCATCCGCGATCAGCTGGGCTGGGCCATCCGGGAGCGCAACCCGCGCTGGATCTCCCTGGTCGGCCCCACCGGCAGTGGCCGCAGTCGGCTGCTGCACGAGTTGACCCGTGGGCTCACCACGGTGGACGGAGTGTCGGTGCGCTGGTGCGTGGCGGCCTGCCAGCCGTACCCCGATCAGGTGTTGGCGCCGGTCGCGGAGTTGCTCCGCGGCTTCGCCGGGATCCGGCGCGGCGACGGCCCGGCGGCGGTCCACGACCGGCTCGTCGCCGCCCTGACGCCGCTGTTCCCGCCGACCCGGGTGGCCACCGCGGTCCCGGCGCTCCAGCGGCTGCTGACCACCCCGGACGGTTCGGCCGCCGCCCTCGCCGGCGCGGCGATCTGCCGGGAGGTCCTGCTGCGCCTGGCCGCCCACCGGCCGCTGATCGTGGCCGTCGACGACCTGGACCGGGCCGCACCGGCGGTGAGTCGGTTCCTGCACGCGCTGTTCAGCGCGGCGACCGAGCGCGGGCTGCCGCTGGCGCTGCTCACCGTGCACCAACCGCAGTGGGCCGACACCCGGCCCGGCCCGGCGCGACGGGTGACGATCCGACCGCTGGCCACGGTGCAGTCCGGGCGGCTGTTGCGCCAACTACTCACCCGGGCCGGGCAGCCGGTGGCCCTGGTCGACCGGCTACTGCCGCTGGTGGGAGGCCGCCCCGGGCACGCGGCCGCGTACGTCACGTCGGTCGCGGACGGTGCCGATCCGGCGGCGCTCGGGCTGCCCGAGGCGGTACGCCGGGCCGTCAACGCCGAACTGGACCACCTCGATGGTGAAGGGCGGGCGGTGCTGATGGCCGCTGGCACCCTCGGTGGCCCGATCTCCGGCGCGGCCCTGGACCGGGCGCTCGGCTGGGCACCTGGCCGGTCCGCACCCGCGCTACGCGGGCTGGTCGCCGCCGGGCTGCTGCTCCCCCACCGCGTCGACGGGTACGCGTTCGCCGCGCCCGCGCTGCGCCAGGTCGCCGCCGAGCGGTTGCCCCGCGCGCTGCGGGCCGTCTTCCATCGCCGGGCCGCCGACGTCGGGCGCCTCGACCCCGCTGGCACGGACCAGGCTGGTGCCGCTGGTACTACGGTCGGCGGCTCGATCACGCGACCGGCCGAGGTCGTGCGCCTCGACACCGTCCGCCCTCCGGCCAGCCTCGACGCCGTCCGCCCTCCGGCCAGCCTCGACGCCGTCCTCGCGGCACTGGCCCCGGCGGGCCCGGGCGGTGCCACCAGCCCGGCACCGCGAGAGCGACGCAGTCGCACTCCGACGATGGCCACCCGACCGGCGCTGACGACTTCTGGGGCCAACCGTGCGCCGGGCGCTCGCCGACTCCGCGCCGTCACGTCGACGGGCGATGTGCCGTCGGCCCAGGCCACCGCGGCATCCCCGGCACCGAACAGTCGCTGGCCCCGGGACACCGGCCGACCCGAGGCGTCGGTCCGTACGACGTCCGCAAGGTCAGCCGTACGCCGGCCGATGGTCGACGTTGGCGCTCCACCCGGCACGGTGCGGGCGATACCCTTCCCGCCGTTGGTCCATGGGCGGGACGGCCTGGCCGCCTCCGCCTGACCGTCCACTAGCGGTCGGGATCGCCCCGACCTCCGTCCAGCGCGGCTCGTCCGATGATCACTTGATGCCCAGTAGTCGAACTGACCCCTCGACAGCTACTCAGCATCAACCGTTGCGTTAGCGATCGGTTGCCGGGCGAGAGGGCATGGTGAACTCCCGACACCCGGGCTCGTCACTCCAACAACGCCCCGTCAGCGCCGATCTTGCAGTTTCGGTCGTCGAGATGCACGGAATGCCCTCTTATGCCGCGACAGTAAACGCAAGATCGCGGAGGAGGGCAGCCCATCCCCGTCGATCATGGAGTTGTGGTGCCTTGTTTTGGCGTGACGCGGGCACTTTGTCACCCACCATAACTCCATGATCGACTGAACAATGTGGCATTGACGAACAGCTACTCCGCCCAACGCAACGGTGTTGAACTACTCAGTATCAAGTGATCGAGGGAATCCGGCGAGGCCATCCTCGTGATCGCCCTACGGTAGTAGGGCCTCATCGTTGCGGAGGGATCGCGGCCACGTCGGATGCCGGAGTAGCCGTCGCGTCGGTGTCGCGCTGCGGGCCGACGACTCGCCCAGGGCTGGAGCGGAACAACCGCCACCGGGACGTGGGCGGGTCAAGGAGCGGATGGGTCAGCGGTCCACCGGCGCGGACCTGCTGTTGCAGCTTGTAGAGCGCAGGCCACCAGGTGGGATAGCGCTCGACCATCTCGTCGAGCACGGGGCTCTGCTGCAACATCTCCGTAGGCCAGATATACCAGGTCTGGGCGAATGGGAAGGCCGGCACCAGCTTACCCATCCACAGTTCACACTCTAAGAGGTCCGCGAGCATCTCCGCGTTGGTCAGCACGATCGATCGCTCAGGCTCAACCGGAGCACAGGGTTTCGCATCGAAAAAGTACGGCCGAAGTGATGGTCTGTCCACCAATCGATCGTGCCAAGAACGAGACAAACTGTTGATCTCCAGGAGCGCGTTAGCCGAGCCAACGCCGTTGTTGATCCGACTTTGTTTCGCCACCTCCCGGGTCTGCAATGCGGAGAAAAACAGCGATATCACGACCAACAGCAGACCAAGGATGCTGAAGACTGTCTCGTTCACGGCGTACGCCCTTCGAGGAGTGGAGCCTGTCCTCACGCTAGGCCCGTGCCGCAAGCATCGACGGTCGTGCCGCCACCGCCTTCGACGCTCAACCAGCGGCCAGGAACGCCAGCACTCGCGGCCAGACCGCAGCATCAGCGGCGGGGACGTAATCGGGCAGGTCCGGATCCGTGAACAGGTGCCCGACACCGGGATAGCGGAAGACCGTCAGATCGGCGCCGGCATCGGACATGGCCTGCTGCCACTCGTCGACCTCGTCCGGCGCGTCGTACGGGTCGGGGTCGGCGAGGTGCAGCTGCACGGGCAATCCGGGTCGGACCGCGTCCGGCGCGCCACCGGTGCCGTGCAGCAGGAGCAGGCCGGCGGCGTCGGGGCGCTCGGCCAGCAGCGCACCGGCCACCCCGGCGCCCATCGAGAAGCCGGCGAGCACCGTCTCCGGTGGCAGGTCACGCAGCGCGGCCCGGGCCCGCTCAAGCACCACCTCGTGGCCGATCTTGTCGAGCAGCGCGAAGCCCTCCTCGACGGTGTCGGCGGCCGGAACGCCGTACAGGTCGGGGGTGCTGACCTGGTGCCCGGCGGCGCGCAACCGGTCGGCGGCGGCGCGTACGGCGGGCCGCAGCCCGTACACGGAGTGGAGCAGCACGACGTGTCGCATCCGGTCATCCTGCCGCAACCGACCGTCCGTCCGGTGTGGCCACGCGGGGCGACGTCAGACCAGTGCCGCCAGCCGCGCGACCAGGTCGGCCGGTGGCGGCATCCCGGCGATCTCGCGGCTGACCTGTGCGGCAGCGGTACGCAGGCGCTCGTCGGTGAGCAGCTGGGTCAGTGCCCGCGCGGTGATGTCCCGGGGGCGTAGCGCCAGGCCGGCGCCCCGGCGGGCCACCAGCTCGGCGTTGTGCCGCCGGTCCCCCGCACCGATGGTGGCCAGCTGGGGCCGACCGGCGGCGAGGGCGCCGAACGCGCTGCCCGCCCCGCCGTGATGCACCAGCGCCGCGCTCGCCGGCAACGCCTCGTCGAGCGGGATCCAGTCGACCACCCGTACGTTTCCGGGCAACGTGCGGGCCGACCGCTCGTCGGGGCGGACCAGCACGATCTCCGCGTCCACCTCGGCGGCGGCGGCCACCACGGCGGGCATCGGCCCCCGGTCGCCAGGGCCGGTCAGGGTGCTGCGGGTGACCAGGATCCGGGGGCGCTCACCCGGCTCACGCAACCAGGCCGGCAGCTCACCGCCGCCCACGTAGGACGTGTAGCGCATCGGCCAGCCACCCTGCACGGCCACGCTGGGCGGAGCCACGGCGAGGGCAGCGGCGGGTGGCGGCAGCTCGGTCAGGCCGTGCCGGCGCAGCGCGGCGCCGAGTCGGGCACTGACGGCGCGGACCAGGTCCCGGCCGTCGAAGAGGGCGTTCTCCTGTCGTACGGCCGCCACGTCGAGTCGCGCGGCGGCCACCGCGCCGGCGACCGCAAACGGCTCGTACAGCACCAGATCCGGCCGCCACTCAGTGGCTAATGCAACCACCGGGTCGGTGAGCTGGTCGTTGAGCGCGCCGAACAGCAGGCCAGCACCCCGGGTGCCGGCGGTGCCGGCCAGCTCGGCGCGCGCGATGAGCGGATGACGGGGTAAGACGCGAAGCGCGATCCGCCCGAAGGCGAAGCCCGGGGCGATGTCGCGTACCGGCAGACCGGCATCGGCGGCGGCCAGAGCTCCGCCGCCGGTGGCCAGCAGCACGTCGTGGCCGGCGTCGCGCAGCGCGACAGCGAGCGGCACCAGCGGGAAGACGTGCCCGACCAGCGGGGCGGAGACCACCAGCACGCGCATGACCTTGATCCTATGTCGACCACGGCCACACCCGGGGACCCTGCGCTTCGGCGCCACCGATGGTCCGTCGGCTCACCAGGTTGGTTGAAGTCCCCGGTATCTCGGACAGCGGTCAGGCGGACGGTCGCTGGTCGACGATGCGGCGCATCTTGCCCATCGACCGTTCCACCGTGTCCGGTGCGAGGACGTCGACCGCGACGCTCACGCCGATGGTGTTCTTCACCAGCTCGACAAGTGTCGCGCCGGCCCGCTCGGCGGCGTCCACGGCGACGCCGGCCCGCCGCTCCACCCGCACCGTCAGGGTGTCCAGCCGACCGCGCCGATCGAGGACGCACTGGAAGTGCGGCGACAGCTGCGGGGTCCGCAGGATCAGCTCCTCGATCTGGGTGGGGAAGATGTTCACTCCACGCAGGATCATCATGTCGTCGGTCCGGCCGGCGATCTTCTCGATCCGACGCATCGGCCGGGCGGTGCCGGGCAGCAGTCGGGTCAGGTCGCGGGTGCGGTAGCGCACGACCGGCATAGCCTCCTTGGTCAGCGAGGTCAACACCAGCTCACCGCGCTCACCGTCGGGCAGCACGGCACCGCTGACCGGGTCGACGATCTCCGGGTAGAAGTGGTCCTCCCAGAGGTGCAGCCCGTCCTTGGTCTCGACGCACTCGGTGGCCACACCAGGCCCCATCACCTCGGACAGCCCATAGATGTCGACGGCGTGGATGTCCAGTTGCTGCTCGATCTCGTAGCGCATGTCCTCGGTCCACGGCTCGGCCCCGAAGATGCCCACCCGCAGCGAGGTGGCGCGCGGGTCGATGCCCTGGCGGCGCATCTCGTCGACGATGGCCAGCAGGTAGCTGGGCGTGACCATGATGACCTCGGGCTCGAAGTCGCGGATCAGCATGACCTGACGCTCGGTCATGCCACCGGAGACCGGGATGACCGTGCAGCCCAACTCCTCGGCCCCGTAGTGCGCCCCCAGACCGCCGGTGAAGAGCCCGTAGCCGTATGCCACGTGCACCCGGTCGCCGGGGCGGCCGCCGGAGGCGCGGATCGAGCGGGCCATCAGGCGCGCCCAGGTGCGCAGGTCGTCTCGGGTGTAGCCGACCACCGTCGGGCGGCCGGTGGTGCCGGAGGAAGCGTGCAGACGGGCGATGCGCTCCCGGGGTACGGCGAACATGCCGAACGGATAGTTGTCCCGCAGCTCCGCCTTGCCAGTGAGCGGGAAGCGGGCCAGGTCGCCGAGGTCCCGGCAGTCGTCGGGGTGCACCCCGACCGCGTCGAACGCCCGGCGGTAGTGCGGCACGTTGTCGTACGCGTGCCGCAGCGACCAGCGCAGTCGGTCGCGTTGCAGGGCGCGCAGCTCGTCGACGCCGGCGCGCTCGATCGGCTCCAGCTCCTCGGGACGAGGGGTGCGGTCCTGCATCGGCTGCCTCCTTGGCGCGGCGGTCCCGGTGGGGCTGCGGGTACCGTACGCCCGCCGTCAGCCGGGCCGGCGGGCGGTCAGCGGGCGGCCGGCAGCCGGTGCAGGGCGTCGACAAGCGGCGCCAGCTCGGGGGTGGCCTCCGCCTGGGCGAGCGCGTCGGTGAGCACCCGGTCGTGGGTGGGTCGGGTCTGCGCGAGCAGCTCGGAGCCGGCCGGGGTCAGCTCGGTGTAGATGCCGCGCCGGTCGTCGGCGCAGAGGATCCGGGTGAGCAGGCCACGCTGCTCCAGCCGGGTGACCAGGCGGGTGGTGGCGCTGCCGGAGAGCGCGGCGGCCCGGGCGAGCTGGCTCATTCGCATGTGCCAACCGTCCTGCCGGGAGAGCGCGTCGAGCACCGTGTATTCGACGACGGAGAGGTCGTGGCCGGCCTGCAACGCCCGCTCCAGGGAGGTCTCGATCAGCCCGTGCAGGGCGGCGAGAGTGCGCCAACCCTGCGCGCGGATCTCGATCGCGTCGTCGCCGATGCCCATGCCGCCTCCTGGGATGTGATCTGGACTGACCCCAGGCTACCACGCTTGCGCCGATATAGTGCGTGTGCAAGTATCTGGTTGTTGGCGCGTGTAGTTGCACGCGCCTTGTATCTGCCCCCTCCCCGATGGGAAGTCCATGTCCGTACGTCAAAAGTCCCTGCCGCCCGGCCTGATCGCGCTGGCGATCGGCGCCTTCGGCATCGGGCTGACCGAATTCGTGATCATGGGGCTGCTGCCCGAGGTGGCCGCCGACTTCGCCGTCACCGAGCCGGTGGCCGGCTGGTTGATCTCCGGCTATGCGCTCAGCGTGGCCGTCGGTGGGGTGGCCCTCACCGCGGCGGTTACCCGGCTGCCGCGCAAACCGGTGCTGCTCGGCCTGATGGTGCTGTTCATCATCGGCAACCTGCTCTCCGCCGTCGCCGGCGACTACTCCGTGATGATGGCCGGCCGGATCGTCGCCGCGCTCTGCCACGGCGCGTTCTTCGGCATCGGCGCCGTGGTCGCCGCCGGCCTGGTCGCACCGGCCCGCCGGGCGGGCGCCATCGCCATGATGTTCGCCGGCCTGACCATCGCGAACGTTCTCGGCGTCCCGTTCGGCACCTTCCTCGGGCAGCACTTCGGCTGGCGGTCGACGTTCTGGGCGATCACCGCCATCGGCGTGGTCGCCCTGATCGGGCTGGCCCTGCTCATTCCGGGTGGCGACGCCGTCAACGGCGACCGCCCGGCCGCCGGGCTGCGCGGCGAGTTGCGGGCCTTCACCCACACCCAGGTCTGGCTCTCCCTGGTGATCACCATCCTGGGCTTCGGCGGCATGTTCGGCGCGTTCACCTACATCGCCTACACGCTCACCGAGGTCAGCGGCTTCGCCTCCAGCACCGTGCCGTGGCTGCTCGTGCTCTTCGGGGTGGGGCTCTTCGCCGGCAACCTGCTCGGCGGCCGGGCGGCCGACAAGTCGCTGTCGCGCACCCTGGTCACCGTCCTGGCGGTGCTCACCGTGGTGCTCGTCGGCTTCGCGCTGACCGCGACGAGCCCGGTGCTGACCATCGTCGCGCTGGTGCTGATGGGCGGGTTCGGCTTCGCCACCGTGCCGCCGCTGCAGATGCGGATCATGCATTACGCCCAGCAGGCGCCGACCCTCGCCTCCGGGGCGAACATCGCCGCGTTCAACCTCGGCAACGCGTTGGGCGCCTGGATCGGCGGAGTGACCATCGCTGCCGGGCTCGGCTACACCTCGCCGATCTGGGCCGGCGCGGCGCTCACCCTGGCCGGTCTGGGCGTACTCCTCGCAGCGCTGCGGCTGGCCCGCCGCGACAAGCCGTCGACGGCCGACGCGGAGCTGGTGGACGCGACGGTCTGACCGCACCGGGAGACGACGCCGGGCCGGGCATCCGCCCGGCCCGGCGTCGCTCTGATCATCGCCCCGCCATCATCTAGCAATTGCAAATTATGTGCAACAAGGTCTGGACAACGCGATCACGCCGTAACTAGCCTGTTCGCTATGAGTCCTTACATTGTGGATCCTTGGGCCTGGCAGGAGAGCTGGGACCGCCAGCAGGAGGCCTACCTACCGGACCGGGAGCACCGGTTCACCGCCATGCTCGACGCCGTCGACGCCGTCCTCGACGGTCGGCCGCCGCGCGTGCTCGACCTGGCCGGCGGCACCGGCACCATCTCGCTGCGGACCCTGGCCCGCTTCCCCGCCGCCGAGGCGACGCTTGTGGACCTCGACCCGGCCCTGCTCGCCATCGCCAGCGCCTCGCTGACCGGCCGGGCCACGATCGTCACGGCCGACCTCGGCACCCCCGAGTGGCGCAACGCGCTCCCCCACCGCGAGTACGACGCCGTGCTCACCGCCACCGCACTGCACTGGCTGCCGGCCGACCGGCTCAGCCAGCTCTACGCCGAACTGCGCGACGTGCTCCGACCCGGCGGGGTCTTCGTCAACGCCGACCACATGCCGGACGACACCCTGCCGGAGCTGACCAAGCGGCTGCTGGACCGAGCCCGGGCCCGGCGCAACGCCCGGTACGCCGCTGGCTCGATGCTGTCCTGGTCGGACTGGTGGGACCGGGCCGGCACCGACCCCGCGCTCGCCCCGCTGGTCGCCGAGCGACACTCGATCTACCCCACCGGGCACAGCCCCGAGTGGAACCCGCCAGTCTCCTGGCACCTGGCCGCGCTCACCGCGGCCGGCTTCAGCGAGGTCGGCACCCTCTGGCGAGGCGGCTCGGACGCCGCAGTCGCGGCAGTACGCTGACGCCGCTGTCGCCGGCAGTCGACTGACGCCACTGTCGCCGGGACTACGCTGAACAGCCGTGCCAGAGCCATTCGAGCCGCGTACCGACCCCGACGTCGACCTACACGTCCCCACCGAGCGGGGCGAGCTGATCGCCCGTCCCGCGACGATTCTCGCCACGATCGCGGCCGGTGGGGTGCTCGGCGCGCTGGCCCGGGCTGGCCTGCAACACGCGTTCCCGCACCCACCGACCGGCTTCGGGTGGGCCACGTTCTCCATCAACACGTCCGGCTGCCTGCTGATCGGCGCGCTGATGGCGGTGCTCGGGCACCTCGATGGCGGCCACCGGCTGGCCCGCCCGTTCCTCGGGGTCGGGGTGCTCGGCGGGTTCACCACCTTCTCCGCCTACGCGGTCGACGTCCAGCAGGCGCTGGTCGCGGGCGCACCGGGCACCGCGCTGGCGTACCTCGCCGCGACGGTGCTCGGGGCGCTCGTCGCGGTCGGGCTGGGCGACGCCGTCACCGCCGCAGCGCTGCGGCGGCGGGTGACCCGATGACCGTGCTGCTCATCGCCCTGGGCGCCGCAATCGGCGCCCCACTGCGCTATCTCACCGACCGGGCCGTGCAGTCCCGCCACGACTCGGCGTTCCCGTGGGGCACGCTGACCGTCAACGTGATCGGGTCACTGCTGCTCGGCGTACTCGTCGGGTGGCCGGCCGGCCCGGCGGTCGCCGCGCTGCTCGGCACCGGGTTCTGTGGCGCGCTGACCACCTACTCCACCTTCAGCTACGAGACGCTGCGGCTGGCGCAGCGCGGTCATCGCCTCCTCGCGCTCGGCAACGTCGTAGGGAGCGTCATCGCCGGGCTCGCCGCCGCCACCGCCGGCTACGCCCTGGCCCGCGTCCTGGCGGGCTGATCGGAACACACCGAGGGTATATACGCGAGGTATACCCTCGGTGTAGTCTCCTGGCATGAGCGTGCCACTGACTCTTCTCGGCCTCCTCGAACGGGAGCCCAGCCACGGTTACGACCTGAAGCGTGACTACGACGCCTTCTTCGGCCGGGGCAAGCCACTGCCGTTCGGCCAGGTCTACTCCACCCTCAGCCGACTGGCCCGCGACGGCAAGGTGGTGATCAGTGACGTCGCCCCCGGCTCCGGCCCCGACCGCAAGCGCTACATCATCACCGACGTCGGCGCTACCGAGGTCGAGCAGTGGCTGACCCAGCCGGTCGACCCGGAGCCGCACCTGCAGACGGTGCTCTTCGCCAAGGTCGTGCTCGCGCTGATGCTGGACCGGCCGGCCGCCGACTACCTCGACACCCAGCGCAGCGCGCACCTGCACCGGATGCGTGAGCTGACCGAGATCAAGCGCGCCGGCAGCCTGGTCGACGCGCTGCTCGCCGACCACGGCCTCTACCACCTGGAGGCGGACCTCCGGTGGATCGAGATGACCGGCGCCCGACTGGACGCCCTGCGCAAGGAGGTGCGGCCATGAGCGTGGTGCTCGAAGCGCGCGACGTGGAGTTCTCCTTCGGTCAGACACCCGCCCTGCGCGGCGCGAGCGTCGCCGTGGAGGCCGGCGAGATCCTCGCCGTCATGGGCCCCAGCGGCTCGGGCAAGTCCACCCTGCTGCACTGCCTGGCCGGCATCCTGGTGCCCGACTCCGGCGAGATCCTCTTCGACGGGTCGCGGGTGAACGCCATGTCCGAGACCCAGCGCAGCAGCCTGCGGCGGGACCGGTTCGGCTTCGTGTTCCAGTTCGGCCAACTCGTCCCCGAGCTGACCGCTGTGGAGAACGTCGCCCTACCGCTGCTGCTCAGCGGCGTACACCGCAAGCAGGCGCTGCCGAAGGCGCGGGCCTGGTTCGCGCGCCTCGGCCTGGACGGCCTGGAGGAGCGGCGTTCGGGTGAGCTCTCCGGCGGGCAGGCGCAACGCGTCGCCCTGGCCCGGGGCCTAGTCGCCGAGCCGCAGGTGCTCTTCGCCGACGAGCCGACCGGCGCGCTCGACTCGCTCACCGGTGAGCAGGTGATGGACCTACTGGTCGGCGCCGCCCGCGAGCAGGGCACCACTGTCATCCTGGTCACCCACGAGCCCAGGATCGCGGCGTACGCCGACCGCGAGGTCATGGTCCGCGACGGGCGCGTGAACGCGCCGGACCGGATCGCCTCATGATCCGCTTCGGGCTCCGCCTCGCCGTGGCCGGCGGCCGCGAGGCGCTCACCCGCCTGGTCGTCATCGCCGCCGCCGTCGCCATCGGCAGCGGGCTGCTGCTGACCACCCTCGCCGGGGTCAATGCGGTCAACGCCCAGCTCACCCGGTACGCGTCGATGTATCCCAACGCGTCGGCCGGCGCCGCAGATCCGCTGTGGTGGTCGACCCGGCAGGACTACTTCCACGGCAAGCAGATCATCCGGATCGACGTCGCCGCGACCGGCTCGACCTCGCCCACCCCGGTCGGCATCCCGAGCATCCCGGGTCCCGGCGAGTACTACGCCTCGCCCGCGTTGCGGGCACTGCTGGCCGCCCACCCGGCCGACGAACTGGGCGACCGCTATCCGGGGCGTGACCTGGGCGCCGTTGGGCTGGCCGCGCTGACCTCACCGGACACCCTGCTCGTCGTCGCGGGTGGCACCCCCGACGAGGTCGCCAACCTCCCGGCTGCGAAGCAGGTCACCAGCGTCGGCGACACCCCCGCCCTCCCCGAGACCACGGTGAACCTCATCCTGGGCGTGATCGCCGGCGGGCTGCTGTTCCCGGTGCTGATCTTCATCGGCACCGCCACCCGGCTCAGCGCGGCCCGCCGGGAGCAGCGCTTCGCCGCGATGCGCCTGGTCGGCGCGACGCCCCGGCAGATCTCGCTGGTCGCCGCGGTGGAGGCGGCGACCGCCGCCGTCGCCGGCACGGCCGTCGGCTTCGGCCTGTTCTACGCCTTCCGCGACCTACTCGCGGGCATCCCGTTCACCGGCATGCCGTTCTTCCCCAACGACATGTCCCTGGGCGTGCTGAACGTCCTGCTGGTGGCGCTCGGCGTCCCGGCCGGCGCGGCGGTGGCGGCCCAGGTCTCGCTGCGCCGGGTCCGGATCTCGCCGCTGGGCGTCACCCGGCGGGTCACCCCCAAGGCACCGCGCGCGTACCGGCTTATCCCGGCCCTGCTCGGTGTCGCCGTGCTGTTCTTTGCCATCGGCTTCAAGCCGGAGACGTCCGACGGCCAGACCGCGGTGTTCCTGCCCGGCCTGCTGCTCATCATGGCCGGCCTGGTCTTCGCCGGTCCCTGGTTGACGATGGTCGGCGCCCGGGTGATGGCCCGGTACGCCAACCGCCCCGCCGCGCTCATCGCCGCGCGACGCCTCGCCGACAACCCGAAGGCCGGTTTCCGGGCGATCAGCGGCATCATGCTCGCGCTCTTCGTCACGAGCGTCGCCGTCGGCGTGATCACCACGATCGTCGCCAACCGCGGCCCGGCACCGGTCGGCTCGACGGATGCGGGCACGGTGACCACAGTCTTCGACGAGAAGGCGCCGTCGGTGCCCGACACGCTCTTCGCGGACCTGCACGCGATCAGCGGCGTACGGTCCGCGACCGCGGTCCGCGAGAACCCGGAGGCGACCACCTCCGGCGAGGTGGGGGTGATCGCGTGCGCCGACCTGCCGACCGCGTACGGCCGGTGCGCGGAGGGTGCGACCGTCATCGAGGTGCCGATGGGCCTCAGCCGCTGGCGGGAATCGGCGTCGCCCGCGACGGTCTGGCCCGCCGCGTCGCTCACCCTCGACGAACTCCAGCGACTACCGGTGGTGTCGGTGGTCGTCGGCACGGACGGCTCCACCGCCGCCGTCGAGCGCACCCGCACCGTGCTGGAGGTCGCCTTCCCGACCTTCTGGGTCGGGCCGAACGTGCCCGGCGACTTCGAGTCGGACTTCGCGAACACGCTGCGCGGCTGGGAACAGTTGGCCAACGTCATCATCGTGGCCAGTCTCGCGCTCGGCGGGTGCAGCCTCGCGGTCAGCGTCATCGGCGGTCTCACCGAACGCCGACGCCCGTTCAGCCTGCTGCGCCTCAGCGGCGCTCCGGTGCGGGTCCTGCGTCGGGTGGTGGCGTTGGAGAGCGCCGTGCCGATGCTCGCCGTCGCCGCCGTCGCCATCGGCATGGGCCTGCTGGCCGCCCACCTGTTCCTGCGGGCGCAGATGGACTACACCCTCGTCGCGCCGCAGCCGGGCTTCTACGTGATCGTCGTCGTCGGGTTGGCCGCCTGCCTCGGCGTCATCGCCTCCACAATGCCGCTGCTGCAACGCATCACCGGGCCGGAGACCGCCCGCAGCGAGTAGTCGTCAGGTCGTCGGCCCGCCGCCAACCACCGCGACCGACCCGTGGTCGTGGTGGTCGGCGTGGGCGTACCCGTGGTGGTGGTGGTGCCCGACCGGGTCGTCGGGGTGGTCGTGCGGGCGTTGCGGACGACCCACCTTGTCGGCGAAGCCGGGCATCAGCACCCGGTACGCGCAGGTGTCGCAGTTCATCCGGATGTCCCCGCCCAGCGCCTCGGCGTAGCGCTCCAGAACGAGGTCGGCGAGGGCGTCGCAGTCGCCGATCACCTCGGCGACGCGAATGTCCAGGTCGGGGTGGGCGGCGGCGAACTCGGCCGACTGGGCGACGATCCGGTCCGGCAGCACCCCGGTGAACAGGAAGTACGGCGCCACGACGATCCGCCGCGCGCCGAGGCGACGCAGCCGTTCCAGCACCGCCGGCACCGACGGCTGTGCCAGGGAGATGAACCCCGGCTCCACGCCCGCGTAGCCGCGACCCTCCCAGAGCAGCCGGGCGACCTTGGCGACCTCGGCGTTGGCGTCCGGGTCGGTGGACCCCCGCCCGATCAACGCCACCCACGTGTCGGCCCGGTCCGCCGTGTCAGCGTGGACCGCACCGGCCAGCGCCGCGTCAACGCGCTGTTCGAGGGCGTCGTGCAGCAGCGGGTGCGGGCCGAGCGGGCGGCCGTAACGGTAGGTCAGCCCGGGATGGCGCTGCTGCTCGCGTCCCATCGCGGCGGGGATGTCGCCCTTGCCGTGCCCGGCGCCGGTCAGCACCAGCGGCAGCGCCACCAGCGCCCGGTGCCCGCGTGCGACGAGCGCGCCGACCGCGTCGGTCAGCGGTGGGCGGGACAGCTCGATGAAGCCACCCTCGACGTCACCGACGTCACCGCGACCGCGGACCCGCTCGACGAGGGCGGCGAACTGGGCGACCCCGGCCGCGCTGCGCGTACCGTGCCCGACAATGACCAACCCGGTCATGACTTCTCCTCGACGTAGAGCAGGGCGTTGAGGGCGGCGGCGGCGACCGCCGAGCCACCCTTCTCGCCCACGTTGGACACGGCGGGCAGGCCGCTGGCCCGCAGCGCGGCCTTCGACTCGGCGGCACCCACGAAGCCGACCGGCAGGCCGACGACCAGCGCCGGTGCGGCGTCCAGGGTGAGTAGCTCGACAAGCGCGGTGGGCGCGCAGCCGACCACCCAGACCGCTGCGGGCCCGACCCGCTCCAGGGCGATCCGGACGGCCGCCGCCGAGCGGGTGATGCCGGCCGCGCGGCCCAGGGCGGCGGCGGCCGGCTCGGCGACCGGGCAGACCAACTCCAGGCCGGCACGGGTGATGCCGGCGGCGACCATCGCCACGTCGGTGACCACGGGCGCCCCGGCGCGCAGCGCGGCCAGCCCCGATTCCAGGGCGGCCTCGTCACACACCAGGTCGTCGACGTACGCGAGGTCGGCGCTGGCGTGCACCACCCGTTCGGTCACCGCGCGCGTCAGCGGCGGTAGGTGTGACAGGTCAACCCGCTCGCGCAGAATGCGGTACGACTCGGCCTCGATCGGGTGCACCACCCGGCTCATCGGGCTCCTCCATGCGGGTCGGGCTCGACGACGCGGATCGCATCGACCGGGCAGATCTCCAGGCACTCCAGGCAGCCGGTGCACCGGTCGGCGCGGACCGTGAGGCCACCGGCGACCGGTCGGATCGCGTGCGTGGGGCAGGTGAGCAGGCAGGCCCCGCAGCCCTGGCAGGCGTCGATCGTCACGAACGCCACCGGTACCCCCGGGGGGTGACCATCCGGCCGGCGACCAGACGTGTGTCGCTGCTGCCGACCACCACGACGCTGTACATGTCGACGATGGCCGGGTCGAGCGTGGCCACTGTGGCGAGGTGCACCCGCTCGCCGGGGCGGCTGGCGTTGCGCACCACGCCCACCGGGGTGTCCGGTGACCGGTGCGCGGCGAGGATGCCGAGCGCCTTGCCGAGCTGCCAGTCGCGGGCCCGGCTGCGCGGGTTGTAGAAGAGCGTGACGAAGTCACCCTCGGCGGCAGCGGTCACCCGCCGCTCGATGACCTCCCACGGGGTGTGCAGATCGGACAGGCTCAGGTAGGCGTGGTCGTGGCCGAGCGGCGCGCCGAGCAACGCCCCGGCAGCGAGGGCGGCGGTCACGCCGGGCACGCCCACCACGTCGATGCGCTCGTCGGCGTACTCCAGGGCGGGGCTGGCCATCGCGTACACCCCGGCGTCGCCGGAGCCGATCAGCGCGACCGCCCGGCCGGCGGCGGCCTCGGCGACGGCGGCGCGGGCCCGCGCCTCCTCGGCTCCCAGCCCACTGGAGAGCACCCGGGTCCCCGGGCGGAGCACGTCGCGGACCTGGTCGAGGTACTGGTCCAGGCCGACCACCACGGCCGCGCGACGCAGCTCGGCCACCGCGCGAGGCGTACGCAGGTCGGCCGCTCCGGGCCCGAGCCCGACCACAGCGAGCCGGCCGCGCGGTGCGTGTCGGGCCACCGCCACGGTGGCCATCGCCGTCGCGGTCTTGCCAACCAGCAGCGTCGCGTCGTCGGCCCGGCCGTCCGGGCCGAGCAGGGCCGCGGCCTCCGCCACACTCGGCGTGCCGACCGCGGCGCGGACCACCTCGCTGGGGTGCGGCACGTCGATGGCCGCCAGCCGTGTCGCGGGCCAGGTCACCAGGGGTACGCCGAGCGCGTCGGCGG
The DNA here is from genome assembly GCF_000718555.1 of Micromonospora chokoriensis. Taxonomy (GTDB): domain Bacteria; phylum Actinomycetota; class Actinomycetes; order Mycobacteriales; family Micromonosporaceae; genus Micromonospora; species Micromonospora chokoriensis_B. The sequence continues at coordinate 75,011 of NZ_JOAN01000014.1, read as the reverse complement.
TGCTGCGGATGCCCGCCTCGTCGGCCTTGATGTCGGCGCTGGTCAGGCAGCGCAGGCTCGCCGGGTCCAGGCCCGCCTCGGCGAGCACCCGGTGCAGCAGCTCCGCCACCTCGGCGGCGGGTACGCCCCGACTCGCGCCCACGCCGGCGACCAGCGACGGCGGCCGCAGCACGGCGGTCCGCTCGTCGGGCGGCACCACCCGGTCGGTGACCAGCAGCCGGTACCCGTCGTCCCGCGGGTCGCCCTCGTCGGCGGCGCGCACGTTCGGGGGCAGGGCGGGCAGCGGCCAGTCGGCGTCGGCGACCAGCCGGACCGGCTCGCCGTCCAGGATGGCCCGGGACACCGCGGCGACCGCGCCCTGCACGGGCCAGCCGAGGGTGTCCAGCCCCGGCAGGCCGACCGCGTCGGTGGCGGTGGTGATCACCGGTCGGGCGTCCAGCAGGGCGGCGACCTGCTCGGCGAGCGCGTTGCCGCCGCCGGCGTGCCCACCGAGCAGCGCCACGGCGTGCCGGGCCGCCTCGTCGACGACCACCACCGCCGGGTCGGTGCGCTTGTCGTCGAGCAGCGGCGCGACGATCCGCACCACCGCCCCGGTGGCCAGGAACGCGACCACCGCGTCACACCCGGCCCAGGCCGCGCGCAGCGCGTCGGCGACGGTCTCCCCCTCCATCAGCCGGGCGTGCGGCCACGCGGCGGCCAGGGTGTCGGCGTGCCGGCGGCCGGCGACGGTGGCCGCCACCAGACCGATCCGGGCGGGCGGGTTCTGGTCGGTCACGGGCACTCCCCGGTAAGGACGACCACCGGGTTGGTGGCCGCGAGGCGGATCGACCCACCGGGCAGGTCGGCGAGGCGGGCGGCGGAGAGCTGAGCGCCCTCGACCAGGTAGCCGGCGGCGCGCAAGAGGCCCACAGCCGGTGCGACCCGGTCCAGTGCGGCCAGGGTGAGCACCACCCGCTCGGGTTGGCGGGCCACCACGGCGGCGAGGACGTCGACGCCGCCACCGCCGACGAAGACCGCGTCGGGCTCGGGGAGGCCGGCCAGCGCCGCCGGGGCACGTCCGGATACCAGCCGGACGTGCACCGCGTGCGCGGCGGCGTTGGCCTGGATGGTCGCGCCGGCCTCGGGGTCCTGTTCGACGGCGAGCACGGCCGCGCCGAGCAGCGCGCACTCGATGCCGACCGAGCCGCTGCCCGCGCCGACGTCCCAGATCAGCCGGCCCAGTCGGGGGCGCAGCCGGGCCACGACGAGGGCCCGCACCTCCGACTTGGTGATCATGGAGTCGCGGTGGGCGTACCGGGCCTCCGGCAGCGCCCAACCTCCGGCCGGCGCGGCGGCGGGCTGGTTGTCGACGCGCATCCCGCCGGGTGCGACCTCAGCATCGGCGAGGCAGAGCAGGACGTGCGGGTCGGACCAGGTCTCGGCGGCGGCCTGCTCGGGGGTCACCGCGCGGACCCGTTCGGCGTCGGTGCCCAGGTGCTCGGCGACCAGCAGACGGCGCGACCAGCCGACCAGACCGGCGCCCAGCTCGGCCGCGCCGGCGCCGGGTGCGGTGAGCACCGCGACCAGCGGCAGCGCCCGGCAGGCGTTCAGGGCCGCTCGCGGGTCGCGCCCGTGCGCGGTGACCACGGCGGCACCGTCCCAGGGCAGGCCGGCGCGGGCGAACGCGGCGGCCACACTGGAGACCGCCGGCACCACCCGCAGCGGCAGCCCGGCCGCGCGCAACCGCCGGACGATGCCGAACAGGCCGGGATCCCCGCTGGCCAGCACCACGGCCGGCACCCCGGCGACGACTGCCTCGGCGAGGCGGCGCAGGGCGGGGGCGATCGGCCCGAGGGCGATGGTGTCCGCGCCGGCCGGTACGGGCACCGCCGCCAAATGCCGGGCGGCCCCGACCACCAGCCCGGCGACGGCCAGCACCGGCGTGAGCGCGGGGTGCGGCGGAGCGCCGGCGGCGTCCAGGCCGACCACTGTCACACCGGTAGCCGAGGCGCCCGACGGGATCTGCGTCATCGGAGCCCCCGACGCCATCCGCGTCATCGGGGCCACCGGCCAGACGAGGCGACGACCTGCGCTCCGGCGAAGTCGACCATCGCCACGTCCACGGTGACCGTCGGCCCGGCGAAGCGCCGCAGCACCTGGCGGACCCGCTGGCAGAGCAGATCGCCGGCCGGGGCGAGCAGCCCGGCGGCCTCCCACAGCTCGTACGCGTGTCGTCCGGTGTTCGCCTCTGTCACGGCGGCGACGAGCGACGGGTCACCGCCGGCCTCGGCGGTCACCGCGCCGAGCAGGGAGAGGTCCACCGTGGAGCGGGTGTAGTGGGTCATCAGGATGCCCGCCGCGAGTTTGGCGAGCTTGCCGGCCATGCCGACGAAGACCACCCCGGTCATCGCGTCCCCCACGGCGGCGGTCACGGCGGCCCCGGTGAAGTCGCCGACCTCGACGAAGCAGACCTCGGGCAGGTCGGGCAGGAGCGCGCGGGCGGCCCGCTCGGTACGCCCGCCGGTGCAGAGCACGACGGTCCGCTCACCCTGGGCGGCCATCACGTGCACGGCCTGCACGACGCTGGCCCGCCACGATGCGGTGGAGAAGGGACGGACGATCCCGGTGGTGCCGAGAATCGAGATGCCGCCGAGGATGCCGAGCCGGCGGTTGGTGGTCTTGCGGGCCATGATCTCGCCCCGGGGCACGCTGATCACCACGCGGACACCGACCTCGCTGAGGTCGACCACCTCGGCCACCGCCTCGCCGATCATGCGACGGGGGGTGTCGTTGATCGCCGGGCCGCCGACCGCGAGCCCGAGTCCGGGCTTGGTGACCGTGCCGACGCCGGCACCGCCGGTGAGTCGCAGGCCGGGGACGTCGATCCAGTCCACGGTGGCGGTCAGCTCGGCGCCGTGGGTGACGTCCGGGTCGTCTCCGGCGTCCTTGACCACCACCGCCTCGGCGCGCACCGGCGGGGTGCCGGTCACCGCGCAACGCTCCACCGGGAAACGGACCCGCTGCCCCGCCGGCAGACCGATCTCCACGTCCGGCTGAATCTCCCCGGTGACAAGTGCGGTGATCGCGGCCTTGGCGGCCGCCGTCGCGCAGGCGCCGGTGGTCCAGCCGGTACGCAGGGCGGTGGGCCGCACCTTGGCGGTGCGCGGCAGGTCCGGCTCGCGCAGCGGCGGCTCGGCGTACGTCATGGGGTGTGCCCCGGTGTGGCTGTCCCCCCGGTGCGGGCGCTGGCCTGGCGGCGCAGCTCGGCGCGGGCGGCCGGCTCCGCCCGGCGGAAGGTGTGGAAGTGCCCGGGGTGGTACAGGTGCGAGCGGGTTCCTTGGGCGGCGAGGGCCGGCCCGACGAGGAAGAGGGTGTGCTTCCACAGCTTGTGCTGCTTGACCGTCGCCTCCAGGGTGCCCACCGTGCAGCGCACCACCAGCTCATCGGGCCAGGTCGCCTGGTACGCCACCACGGCCGGGGTGTCCTGCGGGTAGCCGCCGGCCAGCAGCTCGGCCTGCACCTGCCCGGAGCGGGCGGCGGAGAGGAACAGCGCCATGGTGGTGCCGTGCCGGGCGAAGTCGCGGACCCGCTCGCCGGGCGGCATCGGGGTCTTGCCGCCTTCGAGGCGGGTGAGGATCACCGACTGGGCGACCTCCGGCACGGTCAGCTCCCGCCCGACGATCGCCGCGACGGCGGTGAACGAGGACACCCCGGGCACGATCTCGACCGCCAGGTCGAGCGCCCGGCAGACGTCGAGCTGCTCCTGCACCGCACCCCAGAGCGCCGGGTCGCCGGAGTGGATCCGGGCCACGGTCAGCCGCTGCTCGGCGGCCCGCTGGTAGAGCGGCAGCACGCCCTCGATGGGCAGCTGCGACGAGTCGACGATCTCCGCGTCGGGGCGGGCGTGGTCGAGCACGTCGGCGTGCACCAGGCTGGCCGCCCAGATCACGATGTCCGCCTCGGCGATGACCCGGGCGGCCCGCAGGGTCAGCAGGTCCGCCGCTCCTGGGCCGGCGCCGACGAACCACACCTTGCCGTCGCTTGTCACAGCTTTCCTCCTCGGTGCTCGCGGCGGGCCGGGACCAGCAGCGTCGACAGGTAGGGCAGGTCGTGCTCGGTGGCGTCGACCGGCCCGACGCGTTCGCCCGGGAGCCCCAGGCTGCGTCCGAGCACCGCGTCGGCGAGGCGGCCCTGTCGGCGTAGCTCGGCGAGCAGTTCCGGGTGCCGCCGCCAACCCTTGTAGGCGACCACGGTGCCCGGCCCGGCGAGCGCGTCGGCGAAGAGCGCCAGGCCCGCGGTGGCCGGCAGCAGGGTGAGCGGCTCGCGTCCCTCGCAGAGCGGGGTGCCGCTGCGTGCCGCCAGGTCCTGCATGGCGGTGACGCCGGGCACGGTCGCCACCCGCACCGCCGGACGCAGGGCCCGGACGCTCTGCGCCAGATAGCCGAAGGTGGAGTAGACGTTGGGGTCGCCGATGGTGGCGAAGGCCAGGGACCGTGCCCCCGCGTCGATCACCTCGACGACCACCCGGGCCGCGTCGTCCCAGGCTGCCGTCCGACGGGCGGTCACCCCACCCCGGTCGTCCAGCGCGAACGGCAGCCGGCGCAGCCGGTCCGCCGGCACGTGGGAGCGCACGGTCGCCTCGGCCCGCCCGGCGTCCGCACCCGGCGGCGTCGGATCGGCGGTCCCGGTGGTCGCTACCCGGTCCGCCATCACGGGTACGAAGACCAGGTCGGCCTCGTGCAGGACGCGCACCGCCTTGATGGTCAGCAGTTCCGGGTCACCGGGGCCCACACCCACCCCGGTCAGCGTGGCGTCGGCGCTCATCGGCACGCCTCGACCAGCCGGCGGGCCGCAGCGGGGTGCCCCGCCCAGTGGGTGTGCAGGTAGGAGGCGTGCACGCGGCCGGTGACGAAGCCGTGCGCCGCATCGTTCCAGCGCCAGGCCGGCCGGTCGCCGTGCCCCGGGTCGGTGCTGGTGCGGTGGAACTCGTGGCCGCGTACCGGCTCGTTGGCGCGGCTCACCGGGGAGTCGGTGACGGCCACCGCCTCGCGGTAGCCGAGGGTGAGCCGGCCGGTCATCCGGGCGGTCAGGTCGAGCCGTCCGCACATCGGTACGCCGTCCAGGGACCGCCCGAGATAGAGCAGCCCGGCGCACTCGGCCACGATCGGCCCGTCGAAGTCGGCCAGCTCGGCGCGGAGCGTGGCGTTGCCGGCCAACGCCGGGGCGTACGCCTCGGGGAAGCCGCCGCCGATCACCACCGCCCGGGTGCCGGTGGGCAGCGCCGGGTCGCGCAGCGGGTCGACGGTGACGACGTCCGCGCCGGCCGCGGTGAGCAGCTCGGTGGTCTCCGCGTACGAGAAGGTGAAGGCCGGACCACCGGCCAGCGCGACCAGTGGTCGCTCGACGCCGGCCAGCCCGCCGACGGCGGTGACCGGGTCCCACGCCGGGGTGGTCAGCGGCGCGGCGGTGCGGGCCAGGGCGAGCACGGCGTCGAGGTCCACGGTGGCCTCGACCAGCTCGGCGAGCGCGGCGACGATGGCGAGGGATTCGGGTGCCCGCTCAGCGACCGGCACCAACCCGAGATGCCGGGCCGGCGCAGCCACCTCGGCGGCGCGGGTGACCGCCCCGAGCACCGGTACGCCCACCTCGGCGAGGGCATCGCGCAGCAGCGTCTCGTGCCGGGGCGACCCGACCCGGTTGAGGATCACGCCGCCGATGCGCACCGCCGGGTCGAACGCGGCCATGCCCAGCGTCAGCGCGGCGGCCGAGCGGCCCTGCGCGGTGGTGTCCAGCACCAGCAGCACGGGTGCCTCGATCAGCCGGGCGACGTGCGCGGTGGAGGCGTAGTCGCGGCGGCCCACCGCGCCGTCGTGCAGCCCCATGACGCCCTCCACCACGGCGATGTCGGCCGGCGTGGGGACGCTCGCGCCGTGTCGCAGCAGGGGTGCGATTCGCTCGGGGCCGACCAGGAACGGGTCGAGGTTGCGCCCTTCTCGCCCGGCGGCGAGGGCGTGGTAGCCGGGGTCGATGTAGTCGGGGCCGACCTTGTGCGGGCTGACCGTCAGGCCCCGTCGGCGCAGCGCGGCGAGCAGCCCGGTGGCCACTGTCGTCTTGCCGTGGCCGCTGGCCGGCGCGGCGACCACGACCCGGGGCAGCGCCCAAGGGGTGCTTACCACTCGATGCCCTTCTGACCCTTCTGGCCGGCGTCCATCGGGTGCTTGACCTTGGTCAGCTCAGCGACCAGGTCGGCGGCGGCGACCAGGCGCGGGTCGGCGTCCCGACCGGTGATCACGACGTGTTGGAAGCCGGGCCGGTCGGCCAGGGTGGCGACCACCTCGTCGACGTCTACCCAGCCCCACTTCATCGGGTAGGTGAACTCGTCCAGCACGTACAGCCCGTAACGCTGCGCGGCCAGGTCGCGCTGGATCTGCCGCCAGCCCTCCAGGGCATCGGCGGCGTGGTCGGCCTCGCCGCCGCGCTGGATCCAGGACCAGCCCTCGCCCATCTTGTGCCAGGCCACCGGCGCACCCTGGCCGGTGCGCTCGTGCACCTCGCCGAGCGCCCGGAAGGCGTTCTCCTCCCCCACCCGCCACTTGGCGCTCTTGACGAACTGGAACACCCCGACCGGCAGACCGGCCGTCCAGGCCCGCAACGCCAACCCGAAGGCGGCGGTGGACTTCCCTTTCATCTGTCCGGTGTGGACGATCAGCAATGGCCGGTGCCGCCGCTGCCGGGTAGTCAACCCGTCGAGAGGCACCGAACTCGGCTGTCCCTGCGGCATCAGCGATCTCCCCTGGCTGGCGTGATGGTGGTGCCGGTCGAGATCTTGGAAGGAATCCGCCCTTCCAGGGGCCATTTCCTTCCAAGATCTCCTCGGTGGGGGGCGTGGGTTAGGTCGTTTAGGTGGTGGCGGGGGGCTTGCAGCTGGGTTGCCAGGCGATTGGCCAGATTTAGGCGGACCGGGCCGGACTCGCAGTCGACGACCACGCAGGGGGCGCCGGTTGCCGCCAGGACCGCTGCCGCTGCTGCCGCGCGGTCGAGCGGACGCTGACCCGCGGTGGCTCTGCCGTCGGTGACGATGAGGACCAGCGGGCGGCGCTTCGGGTCGCGCAGGCGCTCCACCCGCAGCAGGTCGGCGGCGGCGAGCAACCCTTCCGCCAGCGGCGTACGCCCGCCGGTGGGCAACTCGGCCAGCCTGGTCGAGGCGGCCAGCACCGACGAGGTCGCCGGCAGCAGGGTCCGGGCACCGGCACCCCGGAACGCGATCACCGCTACCTTGTCCCGCCGCTGGTACGCGTCGGTGAGCAGGGCGAGCACCGCGTCCTTCACGGTGGTCATCCGCTGCCGGGCGCCCATCGAGCCGCTCGCGTCCACCACGAACAGCACCAGGTTGCCCTCGCGACCTTCGCGAACCGCCTCGCGGACATCGTCGTGGCGCAGTCGAAGCGGGCCGGTGAGCCGGCCCCGGGCCGCCTGGTGTGGCGCGGCGGCGCGGATCGTGGCCGGCAGGTGCAGCGCGTCGACCCGGCCCGCCGGCACCCGGGCGCCGGTGGTGCGGCCCCGCCCGGTGCGGGCCCGCGACCGTCGCCCCGGCACTCCGTCACCCACGCCGGGAGCGGTGAGCACCCGCGCCCTCAACCCACCCCGGGGTACCGCCACCGGCTGGGACTCCCCGCCGCCCCTGGTCGGGTCCTCAGCACCGGCCGCCGCCTCCCGACCACCGCGGGTGGGCACATCCTGGCCGTCGCCACCCTGGTCGACGCCGTCGCCGTCGTGCGGGCCGCCCCCGTCAGCCGGGCCGCCCCCGTCAGCTGGGCCGCCCCCGTCAGCTGGGCCGCCACCGCCCTGCGGGCCGCCACCGGTCGGGCCACGGTCGTCCGGGCTACCGTCGTCGGGGCCGTTGTCGTCCGGGTCGTCGGGGTGGGCGTCCTGGGCACGCTGCAACGCCTCGTCGAGGCGCTTCTCGTCCAGCCCCGGGGTGTCGAACGGATCGCGGCGACGGCGGTGTGGCAGGGCCAGTCGGGCGGCCACCCGGACGTCGTCGATGGTGACCCGATCCCGGCCGTGCCAGGCGGCGTGGGCGAGGGCGGTGCGGGCGGTGACGATGTCGGCGCGCATCCCGTCCACGTCGAACGCCGCGCATACCTCGGCGATCTGCCGCAGCGCGGCGTCCGGAAGTCGTACCCCGGGAAGCCGGCGGCGGGCGGCGGCCACCTGGCCGGCGATCTCCGCGTCGGCGTCGGCCCAGCGGGCCGCGAAGCCGGCCGGGTCGGCGTCGGCGGCGAGCCGGCGACGGACCACCTCGACCCGGATCTCCGGATCGCGGCTGGCACCCACCTCCACGGTGAGCCCGAACCGGTCGAGCAACTGCGGGCGCAGCTCCCCCTCCTCCGGGTTCATCGTGCCGACCAGCAGGAACCGGGCCGCGTGGCTGACCGAGACGCCCTCCCGCTCGACGTGGCTGCGGCCCATCGCCGCCGCGTCGAGCAGCAGGTCGACGAGGTGGTCGTGCAGCAGGTTGACCTCGTCGACGTAGAGCACGCCCCGGTGCGCGGCGGCGAGCAGGCCCGGCTCGAAGGCGCGTACCCCCTCGCCGAGCGCCTTCTCCAGGTCAAGTGAGCCGACCACCCGGTCCTCGGCCGCGCCGACCGGCAGCTCGACGAGGCGGGCCGGTCGGGTCTCGGCGGCGGCGTCGGCCGGATGCGGGCCGTCCGGGCAGGCGGTGTCGGGGTCGGCCGGGTCACAGCCGAACCGGCAGCCCGCGACCCGGTGGACCGGGGGCAGCAACGCGGCGAGAGCCCGTACGGCGGTGGATTTGGCGGTCCCCTTCTCACCGCGCACCAGGACCCCGCCGATCGCCGGGGAGACCGCGTTGAGCAGCAACGCCAACCGCATGTCGGCCATCCCAAGCACCGCACTGAAGGGATAGATCGTCATGCCCGGTCCTCCAGATCGCCCTCACTGGCCAGGTACGTGTCGCGCAGCCGGTCCAGGGTGGCCGGCTCGGGTTTGGCCCACAGCCCTCGGTCGGCGGCCTCCAACAGCCGCTCGGTGATGCCGCGCAGCGCCCACGGGTTGGACCGCTGAAGGAACTCCCGGGTGGTGTCGTCGAAGACGTACGCGGCGGCCAGGTGCTCGTACATCCAGTCGTCGACCACACCGGCGGTGGCGTCGTAGCCGAACAGGTAGTCCACTGTGGCCGCCAGCTCGAACGCGCCCTTGTAGCCGTGCCGGCGCATCGCGGCGATCCACTTCGGGTTGACCACCCGGGCCCGGAACACCCGCCGGGTCTCCTCGCCCAGCGTGCGGGTCCGCACGTCGTGCGGCGTCGCCGAGTCACCCACGTACGCCTGCGGTGACGTGCCGGTGAGATGACGGACCATCGCCACCATTCCGCCGTGGTACTGGAAGTAGTCGTCGGAGTCGACGATGTCGTGCTCGCGGGTGTCCTGGTTCTTCACCGCCACCGCGATCCGGGCGAAGGAGCGCTCCATGTCGGCGCGCGCCTCCCGCCCCTCCAGCCCCCGGCCATACGCGTAGCCGCCCCACACCGCGTACACCTCGGCGAGGTCGGCGTCACTGCGCCAGGTCCGGGCGTCGATCAGGGGCAGCAGGCCCGCGCCGTACGCGCCGGGCTTGGAACCGAAGATCCGGGCGGTGGCCCGCCGCTCGTCACCGTGCTCGGCGAGGTCGGCGGCCACATGCGCGCGCAGGTAGTTCTCCTCGTCCGGCTCGTCGAGGGCGGCGACCCGCCGGACGGCGTCGTCGAGCAACGCCACCACGTGCGGGAACGCGTCGCGGAAGAAGCCGGAGATGCGCACGGTGACGTCGACGCGGGGTCGACCCAGCTCGGCGGTCGGCACCACCTCGATGCCGGTGACCCGCCGGGACCGCTCGTCCCAGACCGGTCGGCAGCCCAGCAGCGCGAGCACCTCGGCGATGTCGTCACCCTGGGTCCGCATCGCGCTGGTGCCCCACACGGTCAAACCCACCGACCGGGGGTACGCCCCGGTGTCGGCGAGATGCCGGGCCAGCAGCGAGTCGGCGAGGGCCACCCCGACGTCCCAGGCGTTGCGGCTGGGGATGGCCTTCGGGTCGACGGAGTAGAAGTTACGGCCGGTGGGCAGCACGTTGACCAGCCCCCGGGTGGGTGAGCCGGACGGGCCGGGCGGCACGAACCTCCCGTCGAGCGCCCCGAGGGTGTGGGTCAGCTCGTCGGTGGTGCGATCCAGTCGGGGCACCAGCTCGGTGGCGGCGAAGTGCAGCACCGCGGCGACGTCCGGGATCGACTGGCCGGTCACCTCCGTGACCACCGCGTCGACCGCGTCGACGGCCCAGTCCAGCGTCTCCATGCCGATAACCAGCCGCCGGGCGAGGGCCTCGATCAGGTCGATGGCGTCGGCGGCGGTGCCGGCCGGCCCGTCTACCGCGTCGGTCAACGCGGTGGGTAGCGCCAGTCGCTGGCCCGGTGTCGCGAGCAACTCCTGCTCGTCGAGGCCGTACGCGGCGGCGAGGGCCTGCCGCAGGCCGGGCAGGGCGTGGGCGCCGCCCCAGATCTGTGCAGCGCGCAGCACCGCGAGGACCAGGTTGACCCGGGGTTCGCCGGTGGGCGCGTCGGCGAGGATGTGCAGGCCGTCGCGGATCTGCACGTCCTTGACCTCGCACAGGTAGCCGTCGAGGTGCAGCACGAAGTCGTCGAAGTCGTCCGCGTCGGGCATCGTCTCGGCGTGCAGGTCGTGGTGCAGCTCGGCGGCGCGCACCAGGTCCCAGATCTGCGCCCGCACGGTGGGCACCTTGGCCGGGTCGAGCGCCTGCACGGTGGCGTACTCGTCGAGCAGTTGCTCCAGCTTGGCCAGGTCGCCGTAGGTCTCGGCGCGGGCCATCGGCGGCACCAGGTGGTCGATGACCACGGCGTGCGCCCGCCGCTTGGCCTGGGTGCCCTCGCCAGGGTCGTTGACGATGAACGGGTAGACCAACGGCAGGTCGCCGAGGACCGCGTCGGGCGCGCAGTCGGCGGCCAGGCCGAGACCCTTGCCGGGCAACCATTCCAGGGTGCCGTGCTTGCCCAGGTGCACCACGGCGTCCGCGCCGAAGCCGCCGTCGGAGACCGGCGCGACCAACCAGCGGTACGCGGCGAGGTAGTGGTGGCTGGGTGGCAGGTCCGGGTCGTGGTAGATGGCGATCGGGTTCTCCCCGAAGCCGCGCGGCGGCTGGATCAGCAGCACCACGTTGCCGAAGCGCAGCCCGGCCAGCACGATGTCGCCGCCGTCGGTGTACAGCTCGCCGGGCGGCTCACCCCAGTGTTCCCGCATCCGCTCACGCAGGTCGGCCGGGACCTGATCGAACCAGCGTTGGTATGTCTGCCCCGGTATCCGGGCCTCGGCGGCGGCCAACTGCTCCGGGGTGAGCCACTCCACGTCGTGCCCACCGGCGGCGATCAGCGCGTGGATCAGCGCGTCGCCGTCGTCGGGCAGTGGCGCGTCACCCAGGTCGTAGCCGGCGTCGGCGAGCGCGGCGAACAGCCGGACCGCCGAGACCGGGGTGTCCAACCCGACGGCGTTGCCGACCCGGGAATGCTTGGTGGGGTAGGAGCTGAGCACCACGGCGACCCGCTTGTCGGCGTTCGGCACGTACCGCAGCCGGGCGTGGCGCACCGCGATCCCGGCGACCCGGGCGGCCCGCTCGGCGTCGGCGGCGTAGATCGAGAGGCCGTCGGCGTCGATCTGCTTGAACGAGAACGGCACGGTGACGATCCGGCCGTCGAACTCGGGGATGGCCACCTGCATCGCCGCGTCCAATGGGGAAAGCCCGGCGTCGCTGTCGGCCCACTGCGCCCGGGTGCTGGTGAGGCAGAGCGCCTGGATGATCGGCACGTCCAGGGCGGCCAGGGCGCCGACGTCCCAGGCGTCCTCGTCGCCGCCACCGGAGGCGTCCGCGGCGACCGCACCGCCTGCTGCGAGCACCGTGACCAGCAGCGCGTCACAGCGAGCGAAGAGCCCGAGAGGGCCGGCGCCCGCGGTCAGCCCGCGCAGCGAGCCACAGAAGATCGGCAGCGGGTTGCCACCGGCTTTGTGGACCGCGTCCGCGAGCACGTCGACGAAACCGGTGTTGCCGGCGAGGGCGTGCGCCCGGTAGAAGACGATCCCCACGGTCGGGCGGTCCGGGTCGGTCGGGTGGTCGCCGTGCACGCCGTACGCCGGGGTGGGTGCGGGCGGGGCGAACCCCTCGCCGGTGAGCAGCACCGTGTCGGAGAGGAACCGGGACAACTGCCCCAGGTTCTCCGGACCACCCTCGACCAGGTACGCCAGCGCCTGGGTGACGACTCCGGACGGCACGGTGGAGATGGCCATCAGCTCCGCGTCGGGTAGCGCCTCGCCGCCGAGCACGACCGTCGGCACGCCGGTGGCGAGCACCGCGGCGAGGCCGTCCGGCCACGCCTGCCGACCCCCGAGCAGGCGTACGACGACGAGGGCGACCCCGTCGAGCAGGGCGGGCACCTCCTCGGCGGTGACTCGTGCGGGGTTGGCCAATCGATAGTCGGCGCCGCTGGCGCGGGCGGCCAGCAGATCGGTGTCGGCGGTGGAGAGCAGCAGGATGCGCACGGCAGGCTCCGGAGAGTGACGCCCCCGCCCCCACACGGGGGCGTCCGGGACGATGCGGGTGGGTACGCCGGTACGACGGCCCGCTCAGCGGTACCGGAAGCCAGCGACCTGCAGCGCGATGTGACGATGATCGTCGATGAATGAGACGCCGTGCGTCATCGGGTCCTCCTCGGGTGTCCACGCCCTGGGGTACATCCGACGGCCGAAGTATCCTGGCTTCCGGATCGACGCTCTCCCCCGGCCTTCCAACCGCAGACACACGGCCGTGACTCACGAGGGGGGATCACTCCCCGGTGACAGTGGCGGGACCGCGTCGGATTCGCACCGACTTCCTTCACTGCCGTCAGGCCGCGAATGCTGCCACATAGCCGCGCCGGCGGTCAACGCAGACCTCGGCGTCGCCCGGCCACCCTCACCAGATTGACCTGCGAAGATGCCCTAGCGTGCGGTTGCCGCTCGCCGCAACGGCGGCTGTTGAGCTGGGTCATCGACGCCCCGATCAGCGGGCGTGGCGCTCCGGGTGGGCTCGGCTCCAGGTCCGCATGCGTTCCGGGTAGCCGGTGCGCGCCGCCTCGTACAACGGCACCGCGTGCTTGCGGGCGATGGCCCCGGCCGCGCGAGGCGTGCCGGTACGACGCCGGATCCACTCGCCGTCGTGGGCGATCGCCACCACTGTGGTGTCCGTCGCGGTGGTCTCCGGTTCCAGGTAGAACTCCACCCCGCGCCGAGTGGCGACGAACGCCTCCAGCGCCGCGAGGTCGTCGCGGGTCGCCTCCCGGTCCAGCTTCGTCGGGGTCGCCTCGACACCCCGTGACCGGCGATTGAACCAGCTCATGCCCCGCCCCTTCCCTCGACGCCCCTGAAGTGCAGCACGGATTCCTGGAAATAGGCTGCGCGCCGGGTGGGAGACAGCTGACCAGCGTCGGGTGGAACCCACGGCGGGTGGGCGGTGTCATGAGTGTGATCCGAACGGAGGTCTGCCCTGGACGACGACGCGCTCGTCACCCGCGCTCGGGCAGGTGACCTGGAGGCGTACGACCTCCTGGTCGCCCGGCACACCGCGTCCGCGTACCGGACGGCGGTGCTGCTCGGCGCGGGCTCCGACTCCGAGGACGTCATCCAGGAGGCGTTCGTGAAGGCGTACCGGAAGCTGTCCCGGTTCCGCGGCGACTCGTCGTTCCGGTCGTGGCTGCTCACGATCGTCGCCAACGAGACCCGCAACCTGCACCGATCCCGGGGCCGGCGCGACGGGTTGGTCCTGCGGGCGGCGGCAGCGGACCCGACGTCCGAGATCACCGAAGACGACGCCATCGACACGGTCCTCGCCGGGGAGCGCCGGACCGCACTGGTGCAGGCCCTGCGTCAACTGCCGGTACGCGACCGCGAGGTGATCGTCTGCCGGTTCTTCCTCGACCTCACCGAGGAGGAGACGGTGGCGGCTCTGGGCTGGCCCCGGGGCACGGTGAAGTCGCGCACCTCCCGGGCGCTGGCGAAGCTTCGCAACCTACTCGACCCTGCGGAGGTCCGGCATGGCTGACCTCGAACGGGAACTGCGTGACCTGTCCGCCTGGCTGGAGACGCCCGATCCGCCCGACGTGACCGCCCGCGTCCGCGTACGGCTCGACAAGCCCGCGCGCCGGTGGCGCCCGCTCGTCGCGGCGGCGCTTGTCGCCCTGGTCGTGGCGGTGGTGCCACCGACGCGGGCCGCCGTCGCCGATGCCGTCGCGGGGCTGCTGCGCTTCGCGGGTGTCAGCATCGCCACCTCGCCCACCCCGAGGCTGCCCGGCGGCACCGCGTCACCGTTTCCCGGGCAGCGGGCCGTCGCCCTGGACGAGGCACAGCGTGCGGTACGGTTTCCGATCCGCCAACCGGCGAAGCTGGGCCCGCCCGAGCAGGTGCTCATCGCCGATCCAGACGCCGCCGGTAGGTGTCGGGTGGCGACGCTGCTCTACGACGGTGGCGCGCTGCGCGTCGACGCGTTCGACGGTCGTCTCGACCTGGCCTTCCACAAGGAGGTCACCCCACCGGGAGCCGAGTGGGTCCAGGTCAACGGCGACTTCGCCGTCTGGGTCGACGGCCCACACGTGTTGTCGTACGTGGACCGGGCCGGCGAGGTCCGCAGGGAGACCGCCCGCCTGGCCGCCTCGACCCTGATCTGGCAGGACGACGACGCGAGCTACCGGCTCGAAGGCGTCCTCAGCAAGGCCGAGGCGATCGAGATCGCGCGCTCACTGCGCTAGGAACCTGACGGGCTCGGGCGGTGTCGGAGAGGTGCGACGAGTCGTCGAGGCGTACCGGAAGGGGCGAGATGGGTTCCTGGGGCAGGTTGACGCTGGCATCCTCGGTGGTTCTGCTGGCGGGGTGCACCACCACGACAAGTGGCGGGTCGGCCGCACCGACGGGCGCTACCGCCACGACGGCGAGCGCTCCGGCGGGCTGTGCGGCGCGGGTCGAGACGGGGGCGCTGCCGGACTGGGCGGACGCCGGATTCAGCGGGGACGCACGCGTTCCGCACGTATTCGGCGCGAAGGGTGACATCGTGGCGGTGCTCTTCGCCCATCCGCTGCGGCAGGTCCGGACGGACGGGTCGAACAACAAGATCCTCTGGGTGGCCCGCGCCGCCACGACCTCACCCGACCCGACCGCACCGGCAACCATGGTCATCACCGCCAGGCTGGACGGCACCGACACCCGGGTGATCCGGGAGGTCGCCGGCGGCCCCGGTCCGTCGATCATCGACCTGCCCCAGGCCGGTTGCTGGCGTCTCGACCTGCGCTGGTCCGAGCACACCGACACGATGGACCTGGTCTACGCCCCTTGAACTACCCGGTCTCCGCAAGGGCCGAGCGATGCGGGATCGGCGACGCTTGGCCCGTTCGCCGGGAGTACCTCTACCGTGGCGGCCATGGTGACGCTCGACGACATGATGCGGCGGTTGGCCGCCGACCGGGACGTGCTGATGGACCGGACCAAGGAGGAGATGTCCGCCGGGTATCGGGTGCGTGGTGGCCCTCTCGGTGACTTCTGTGAATCGCTGCGTGACCCGGTGGCAGCGGCATGACGCCGTTGTACGTGGCGGCGGACATCCACGGTCACCGGTCTGAGTTCTGGGAGCCACTTCGTGAGGCCGGGCTCGTCGACCACGCTGGGCACTGGTCCGGGGGTGGCGCGCGGTTGTGGCTGCTCGGCGACTACGTCGATCGCGGCCCGGACGGTATCGGCGTCATCGACGACATCCAGCGGCTGGCCGTCTCCGCAAGCGCTGCGGGCGGCCACGTCGGGGCGCTGCTGGGCAACCACGAGGTGCAGTTGCTCGCCGCGCACCGGTTCGGCACCAGGCCCGTTGCCGGGTGGGACGAGCCCGGCGGGTTCCGCGGTGGCTGGGCCCGGTTCGGCGGACGTGACAAGGACCTACACCGGCTGACGCCACAGCATGTCGAGTGGATGACGTGTCTGCCTGCGGTCGCGGTCGTCGACGGGTTCCTGCTCGTGCACTCCGACACGGACCGATACCTGGAACTGGGATCCAGTGTGGCCACCGTGAACGCGGCGGTCACCACGGCTCTCGGCTCCAGCGACCCCGCGGCGTGGCTGGACTTCTGTGGCCGGATGAGCGATCGGGGTGCCTTTCGTGACGCCGCGCTGGCGAACCCCGACGATCGGGTGTCGATGATGCTGCGCACGCTCGGGGGCACCGTGCTCGTCCATGGCCACAGCACCCTCACCAAGCACTTCGGTGTGGCGCCGAAGGATGTCACCAGTGCGCTGCGGTACGCCGACGACAGAGTCATCGCCATCGACGGCGGCGTCTACGAGGGCGGCCGGATCCTGCTCACTCGGCTCCGCTGACCCTGGCTAGACTGCCTGGCGTGCTGGAGGACGTGCGGGCGGCGGCCCGCAACAACGCCGAGTGGTGCGACATCGTCTGCGGCAGTCACGGGCTGACCGGCCGTACCGATGCCGACGCCTGGTCGGTCCCCCGCCGCTCGCCACCGTGGTACCCGGACGCGGTCACCCTGCGACCGGGCGTCGACGCCGAGGCCCTGCTGGCCCGGATCGACGCGGGCCCTGGCGCGTCGGTGAAGGACAGCTTCGCCGACCTCGACCTGTCCGGGTACGGGTTCCGGGTGCTCTTCGACGCGCAGTGGATCCACCGGCCGCCGGGGGCGCCACCGGGTGACGCGCCGCTCACCCCGGTCAGCACGGCCGAGGACCTGGCGGCCTGGGCGACGGCGCAGGGCGGCCCGGGCCTGTTCCGCCCCGCGCTCCTGGCCAACCCACGGGTACGCGTCCTCGCCCGCCGCGACGACAACGGCGTGATCACCGGCGGCGCGGTGCTCAGCGGCGACGACAGCACGTACGGCGTCTCCAACCTGTTCACCCACACCGACAACCCCCGCGATGTCTGGCTGGGGGTCTGCGCCACCCAGCCCAACGCCTCCCTGGTCGGCTACGAGTCCACCCCAGACCTACCCCCAGCCCAAAGCGCAGGCTTCCACCAAGCCGGTCCCCTCCAAGTCTGGCTCCACGACTAACCCCCCTTGCCCTCGTCGATCATGAAGTTAGCGACGCGACACGCCGACATCGGTGGCAATAACCTCATGATCACCGGGGGACGGGGAGGGGGTCGGACAGGTGGGACAGGTCCTCCGGGGTCAGGTGGAGGGCTGCGGCGGCGACGTTCTGCTCTAGGTGGTTCGGGTTTGCGGTGCCGGGGATGGCTAGCACGTGGGGGCCCTGGTGCAGGGTCCAGGCTAGGCGTACCTGCTGTGGGGTTACGTCGTGCGCGCGAGCCACCGCCTCGACGGCCTGGCTCTGCGCGGCGCTCGCACCCGCCTCCCGCCCGGTGCCGGCCAGCGCGAAGAACGGCACGTAGGCGATGCCCCGCTCACCGCAGAGCCGGACTAGGTCGTCCTGCTCCCGGTAAGCGTCCACCCCGTAGTTGTTCTGCACACAGACCACCGGCGCGATGCCCGCCACCTCGTCCAACTGCTCCGGCCGGACGCCGGAGAGCCCGAGGTGCCGGATCAGCCCAGCGGCACGCAGTTCGGCGAGCGCGCCGAACCGATCAGCCAGCGGCGCCGCGCCCGGCCCCCGGCCGAGCCGCAGGTTCACCACGTCGAGTTGGTCGCGGCCGAGCCGACGCAGGTTCTCCTCCACCTGGGCACGCAGCTGCGCCGGGGTGAATGCCTCGGTGAACCCCGCCTCCGGGTCGTACCCGAAGCCGACCTTGGTGGCGATCACCAGCTCCTGCGGGTACGGGGCGAGCGCCGCGCGGATCAGCTCGGTGGCGTAGCGGGCCGGGCCGGCGCCGACGCGCAGGGTACCGCCGGGCGAGACGTAGAACGCGGCCGTGTCGATGTGGTTGACGCCGAGCTCCACGGCGCGGCGCAGCAGGGCGACGGCCCGGTCGCGGTCGGGGTTCGCGGTGATCCGCATGGAGCCGAAGCCCATCCGGCGCACAGTGCGGTCGCCCAGGTTCCAGGTGCCCGCCGCGGCGGCGGGGATCTCGTCGATTGGCATCGGGCGACGGTAACCAGCACGGGTGCGCAGCGCAGTCGGCCACGCACCCGATACCGCCCGACGGCGAAGTGGGTTAGTTTTTAACTACCGACGGAGCAGTTTCAGCGGGGTGCGGCGGGCGCAGCACCGGCACCAGCAGCAGGGTCGGCAGCAGCAGCAGTGGCACCACCAGCAGCGCGCGCAGGGTGCCGACCTCGTCGCCGATCAGCCCCAGCAACGGCGGGCCACCGAGGAACGCGGTGTACCCGATCACCGCGACCACGCTCACCCGCACCGCCGCGTGCGCCTCGTCGTCGGCCGCCGCGCTCATCCCGACCGGGAAGCCCAACGACGCACCGAGGCCCCACAGCGCGACGCCGACGATGGCCACCGGCCCGGAGCCCGCCAGCACCGCCAGGCCGGCGCCGACCACGGCGAGCCCGATGGTGCCGCTGAGCACCGGCACCCGACCCCACCGGTCCAGCGCGATGGTGCCAACGGTGCGCCCGACGGTCATGCCCACCACGAAGACACCGAAGACCGCCGCGCCGGCGGCCTCGCTCAGGTCCCGCCCGTCGATGAACGCAACCGCCAGCCAGTCGTTGGCGGCACCCTCGGTGAACGCCGCGACCAGCACGAACAGCCCGATCAGCAGGGTGCGCGGCTCCCGCCAGGCGGCCAACTGCGCCCGGCGACGGGCAGCCGCAGTGGCGTCCGCCGGGTCGCCGGTGTGATCGCTGCCCACGGGCAGGAACGTCCGGGCGGCGAGCGCGGTGCCGGTCAACACGACCACCGCCACCGCCACGAGGTGCGTGCCAACCGACACGTCGAACCGGGCCGCCACGGCGCCCAGCCCCGCGCCGGCCACCGACCCGAGGCTCCACCCCGCGTGGAAACGGGGCATGATCGTCCGGCCCAGCCGCCGTTCCACCGCCGCGCCCTCGATGTTCATCGCGACGTCGCAGGCGCCGGAGCCGTAGCCGAAGGCGACCAACCCCAGGGCGACGATGGCGAACGACCCGGTCATCGTGGCGCCCAGCCCCGCCACGGTCAGGCCGATCGCGACCAGCACGGTGGCCATCGTGACGGTGCGGGCTGCCCCGAATCGCTGGGCGAGCAGGCCGGAGGTGGGCATGGCGAGCAGCGCGCCGACGCTCATCGCCAGCAGCAGCAGCCCGAGGCGGCCGGCGGAGAGGTCCAACGCCTCACGGACCGCCGGTACGCGGGAGAACCAGCTGCCGACGGCCAACCCGTTGAGGGTGAAGGTGACAGCGACGCCGTTGCGAGCGAGCCGCACCGCCCGCAGAGGCGGTGGTGCGGTGTCCGGGGCTACGGGTCGACTGGTGGGGGCGCTCACGAGGTCAGGTCCTCTTTCTCGGGGTGAATCCTGGCACGATCGCACACCTGAGAGCGCTACCACCGCAACCGGCGACCGCCCCTTACCGCTGGTGCTCCGGCCGGGGCATGATGTGAGCAGGCGTTTGTCCGACCGGACGGGCCGCCGCAGGAGGCGACGATGACGACAGCGGCACACCGACCGGCCACTCTCGAGGACGTGGCCCGGGTCGCCGGGGTGTCGAGGTCCACGGCGTCGCGGGTGATCGCCGGCACGGGGTTCGCCTCGCCGGCCGCCCGGGAACAGGTCACGGCAGCCGTCGACCAGCTCGGCTACGTGCCCAACCCGGCCGCCCGGGCGCTGGTCCGCGGCGGCGGCGTACGCCTGGTCGTGGCCGCTCTGGGGACCAGCGCCGCGGTGCTGGACGACCCGTACGTGCACCAGGTGGTCGGCTCGGCCGCCCGAGTGTGCACGCCCGCCGGGGTCGGTGTGGCGCTGTACTGGCTGCCGGTCGGCGACCCCCGCGGCCTCGCCCAACTGGACGGGGATGGCAGCGTGTGCGGGGTGATCCTGGTCAACACCACCGAGGAGCTGCTGGAGGCGGTGCCCCGGTCGCTGCGCGGCCGGGTGGTCTCGATCGGCGTCGGCTCAGCGACCGTGCCGTCGTTCGACGTCGACAACGCCGCCGGCTCCGAAGAGGTCCTGCGCCACCTGTACGCCACGGGTCGCCGCCGGATCGCCATGGTGACCGGCCCCCGATGGCTGCCCTGCGCGCAACGCCCCGTGCAGACGTACCGCCGGCTGATGGGCGAGGCCGGCCTGCCGGAGCGGATCCTCCCCGGGGACTTCACGGCGGCGCGCGGCCGGATGGCTGCCGGCGAGGCGCTGCGCCGCTGGCCGGACCTCGACGCGATCTACGCGATCAGCGACGACACCGCGCTCGGGGTGATCGCGGGCCTGCGGGACGCCGGTGCGCGGGTGCCCGGCGACGTCGCGGTGGCCGGCTTCGACGACATTCCGGTGGCCGGGTTGACCACCCCGGCGCTGACCACGGCGAGTCACCCGGTGGGGCGGATCGCCGTCGCCGCGGCTACCGCTCTGCTGGACGGGCGTCCGACCGCTCCGGTGACCCTCTTCCCGTCCGCGCTGGTGGCACGGGCCAGCGCCTGATCCGACACTCAGCGGGCGTCAGGTGTTGGGGAGGCCCAGGGCTTCGTCGACGCGGGCTACGGCGTCGTCGTTTTCGGGATTGACGCCCCGCAGCAGGTCGACGGCCGTGGACCGGACCTGACCGATGATCATCGCCAGTGGGAGAGTCTGCGTGGAGCCGAAGAGCTGCCCGGCGGCGCGCACGGCGGCCAACGCCGACTCGTCGACCAGGGTGGCGTGCCGGTCGGCGGTCTCGTCCTGCCCGTCCAGGTCGGCGGCGAGGGCGGCACCGGCCTGACAGACCGCCTCGGCCAGTGACCGCAGGGCGGCGCCCAGCTCCGGCGGAGCCGGGGTGTGCAGCCGGCTGAGAGTCACGCCCGCACGGGCCAGCACCCGGACGTTGCGGACCGCGTAGTCGATCTGCCGGATCGACTCGTCCACCGAGCGCAGCCGACCGATGTGCTGGCGTCGACGGACGTTGAGCCGCAGCGCCTCACCGGCGGCCAGCACCCCGTCGCGCAGCCCGTCCACCCGGGCGTCCATTCCCCGGGCCTGCGCCAGCGCGGCGACCGCGGCCGGCTCGTCGCGGTGGTCCAACGCGTCGGCGATCGCGCTCAGCAGCCCGGCCAACTCGTCGAAGGTCAGCCGCACCTCGGCGACCAGCGGGGCCAGCGGACGCCGGGAGTCGACCAGCAGACTGGCCACGAGCGCTACCGCGCCACCGATCAGCGCGTCGACGAAGCGAAACGGCACCAAGGACCCGCCCGGCGGTGCGACCACCACCAGATAGAGCGCGGAGACCGCAGCCTGCACCATCGTCACGCCGGTGGCGCCGAAGGCCACCGCGAGCAGGACGGTGAACAGGATGACGGTGAAGACCGTCCAGGTGCTTCCCGGGCCGAGCGCCTGCACCACCAGGTCTGCGACGAGCACCCCGGCGGCGACCCCGAGGATGACCTCGACGGCTCGGTGGATGCGCTGCCCACGGGCCTGACCGAGAACGATCAGCGCGGCGGCTGGCGCGAAGAAGGGCTGCGGCTGCCCTAGCAACCGGGTGGCGAGCAGCCAGGCCACGGTCGCCGCGACGGTCGCCTCCAGCACCGGCCGCCAGCCATGCCGCAACCGCCCACCGGCCGTCCGCAGGCCGCTGAACCCCACCATCGCCACCTTCTCCCACCCGCGCAGGCCGGCCTGCCACGAGCACCACGCCGCCAGCCCGTGACGGCCTGGGGTGATCGTCTCCCACCACACAACGGACCTGCCCACCGGGGCTACTCCGCGCCCCGCCCGGCGTGCCGGGGTGTGACGGCCGGCCGAGCGCGCCGTGTGCCGGTGACTACGCGGACTGGCAACCACCAGTGGGCTGAGCTGGCCCGATGGTCGTCCGGCCGGTGGCCGCGGCGGCGTACTCCGGTGAGGCGAGGAACTCGGTCAGCACCTCGACGGTGCCCGGAGTCCAGGGACGACCGTCGAGCACCTCGGCACCGGGGACGAAGAGCATCGCCGCGCCCTCGCCGAGCACCACGTCCTCCTGCCGGGCCCGGGTGCTGCCGAGGAAGTAGTGCTTCACCCGGTCCAGTTCGGGTAGCGGCTGCACGGCGACCGGGCGCAGCGGCCCGTCGGCGCGCAGGCCAGTCTCCTCCCACAGCTCCCGCTCGGCGGTCTGCTCGGGCGTCTCCCCCGGCTCGCCGTGGCCGCCGGGCAGACCCCACACGTTCGGGTGGTGCATCGCGTCGCCGTCACGCAGTTGCAGCAGCAGTTGCCCGTCGGGATCTACCAGCAGGACGCACGCGACGACTCTCATCCGACCAGCCTACGGTCCACGAGGAACCGTCGTCGCCGCAAAGCTCCAGAATAGTCGCTCGGGTCTCCGTCGGAGCTAATCAAAGGCGACAGTGCGCCGGTACAATCGGCGACTTCGTTGTGACCGATCGCTGACTGCTGATAGTGAAAGCGATCACACACACTGAGCCCATGAACAGGAGAGTCAACCGCGGTAAGGCACTCCGCGTCGCGGTGTGTCTCCTCCTTCTCGCCGCGCTGAGCGGTTGCATGGAACTCAACATGGGGTTGACTGTCAACGCCGACGACACGGTCGACGGGCAGCTACTGCTGACGGCCCAGAAGTCCGTGCTCAGCGCACGGAACAAGAACATCCCGGCCGCCTTCGCGGAACTGCGGCAGAACATTCCCGCCCTACCGGCCGGTGAAGAGACCAAGTACGAGGACGACAAACTCTTCGGCTCCCAGATCAGTTACCACAAGGCGCCGCTGGCCGGCTTCGACACCGAAAGTGTGAAACTGGTTCGCGACGGTGAGCTGTACCGCTTCACGCTGCCGCTCGATCCCAAGAAATACGGCGGAAAGGTCGCGGAGCAGAATCCGCAACAGCAGCAGGCATTTCTCCGGCTCATGTCGTTCGAGATCTCGGTGACATTTCCCGGCCGGGTGATCGACAGCAACGGCAGCGTCAACGGCCGATCGGTCAGCTGGAAGGTCGACTCCAGCCAGGAGAAGCCGCTCGAACTGCGGGCCGTGGCCGAGGCGCCACCTCGACCGTCCGCCTCGCCGGCCGCGGCCGACGACGAGGACGACGGCGGATTCCCCTGGCTGCTAGTCGTCGGCGGTGTCCTCCTGCTGCTGCTGATCGCCGCGGTGGGCGTACTCCTGGTGCGCCGCCGTCACCCCGCGGCGCCGGCTGTGCCCGGTCCGACCCCGCCGCCGGGCCCGCCCGCCGGCGCCCCGGGGCCCGGCTGATCTACCTGGTGGCCGGCTTCGCCGGCCACGCCCGGCCCCGGCCGCCCCCGACACGACGGCGACCGGCCCCGGTGCTCCCCCGACAGGCGCACCGGACCTCACCACCACCACATCCCGGTCGCACCATCGCAGAAAAGGGGGATCGTCATGAACGATCTCTTCACCTGGGCCGCCCTGGGGACCATCGCCGGCGCGAGCGCCGCCACCCTGCTAGCCACCAACGTCATCGGCGGGCTGATCGGCCCGAGCGGCGACAAGCTCCGCAAGTGGATCGCCATCGCCATCGCGCTGCTGCTGTCCTACGTGACGGCGGCGTTCGCCGACGACGCCGGCGGCGAGAAGTGGGTCATCGCGTTCTTCAACGCGCTTGTCATCTTCTCCGCCGCGCTCGGCGTCAACCAGTTCCCGCCCGGCAACCGGCAACCGACCCAGGCGTCGCCCACCCAGGTCGCGCAGGGTCGCGAGCCCCGAGTCTTCCGCTCCTGGGTCTGAGAGGTGTCGTCATGATCTTCGGAATTCTCAGCGCGGCCATCCAGGTCGGCTTCGGCGCCCTGCTCGGCTTCCTCGCCGGTGGCCCGATCGGGCTGCTGATCGGCGCCGTCGTGGGCCTGGTGGTCGGCGCGGTCTTCGGCTGGTCGGTGGCCTCCGCCGGGGTGTACGCCTCGGACGCCCGCGGCATCTTCCTCTTCGTCGTCGACCACACCTGGAGTCTGCTCAACACGGTCGTCGGCGCCATCTACCTGACCATGCACCTGATCTTCGGGCACTCGCTGGACCGGCCCACCTCACTGGGCAGCGGGCGGGTCAACGTGGTGGAGGGGGTCTCGCCCCGCTACGCCACCACCATCGGCACCGTCTGCGCCGGCTCCAACTCGGGCATCCAGCGGCACGAGGACGTGCACATCTTCCAGGGCCGCCTGCTCGGCCCGCTCTACATCCCGCTGGTGCTGGCGAACTACGTCCTGTTCACCATCGCGCCGGTGTGGCTGCTCTACCACGACCACACCAACGCGCCGATCAACCGCTTCACCAGGTACTTCGAGATCGGCGTCTACCCGCACGTCTGGAACGAGGCCATCGCGTACCGGATCCAGGGGACGCCGCCGCGATGAGCACCCACGGGCGCGGACCGATCGAGACCGCCACCGCCGAGCTGGTCGCCTGGGTGAGCAGCACGGCGGGGGAACCGGTCCCGATCGGCCCGCCCCGCGCGTGCGACGACGCCGACGGGCTCACCCTCTGGCCGATGGAGCTACGCCCGGCCCGGCAGACCCGCTCCAGCGGCGCGGTCCGCGAACCGTACCGGTTCACGGTTCGCCACCTGCTCTGCGTGACCGGGCCGGCCGGGTTGCCCCGGCTGGATCGGGTGCTGACCGCCGCGACCAGCGACGGCAGTTACCCGGTCGTCCTGGAGGCCGGTGACCCGCCGCTGTGGACGGCGTTCGGTACGGCGCCCCGGCCGGCGCTGCTGATCGACGTACCCGCGCAGGTGGATCACCCGACTCCGGCCGCGCCTGCGGTGCTGCAACCGCTGCGGCTGCGCCAACTCGACGTGCGCAGTCTCAGTGGACGGGTGGTCGGCCCACAGGACCAGCCCCTGGCCGCGATGCGCGTCGAGCTTCCCGGCACCGGGTCCGCCACCCGCACCGACCCGCAGGGCCGGTTCCTGATCGTCGGCGTTCCACACGACCCCGAGCACCCGAGCCCGGTCCGGCTGCGGCTGACCGGACGTGGGCTCGTCCTCACCGCCGACGTCGACGCGGACGAGGACGACATTGTCATCGTCTGCGCGCCACCGACCCACTGACACCCACCTGCACAGGAGGATCGATGCCCAGTTACTTCTCCCCCGGCATCTATGTCGAGGAGGTCCCCAGCGGCGCCCGACCGATCGGCCCGGCGAGCACAAGCATCGCCGCGTTCGTCGGCGTCTCGCCGGACCGCTCCGCCCACCTGGGCAAGGCGGTGCCGGTCAACAACTGGACCGAGTTCCTGCGGCTCTTCGCTGGTGGGGAGCGGGTGGAGAGCACCCCGCTGGCCCGGGCGGTCTTCGGCTTCCTGGACAACGGGGGCGCTCGCTGCTGGGTGGTCAACGTCGGCGAGGGCGGCGCGATCACCGGCACCGGGCAGCGGCGCGGCGGTCTGCAACTGTTGGAGGCCGTCGACGAGATCTCCATCATCGCCGCACCCGGCTTCCACGACGTGGTGTCCCACGAGGCGCTGCTCAGCATGGCCGAGCGCACCCGCACCATGGTCGCGATCTGCGACCCGGCACCAGACATCGACGACATCTCCGCGTTGACCCGGGTCGCCACGCCGTCCTCCGGCAAACCCGCCAAACCCGCCGAGGGTACGGGCGGCGGTCCCGGCGGCGGCCCGGCCCAGCCGGGC
Source organism: Micromonospora chokoriensis (assembly GCF_000718555.1). Taxonomy (GTDB): domain Bacteria; phylum Actinomycetota; class Actinomycetes; order Mycobacteriales; family Micromonosporaceae; genus Micromonospora; species Micromonospora chokoriensis_B. Next base: position 49,295 of record NZ_JOAN01000014.1, on the reverse strand, counting down.
GGCTCCGGTGGGCACGAGGGGGCCGCCTATCGGCCGCGGCAGTCCGAGTTCGGCGCGTTCTACTACCCCTGGCTACGGGTACGCGACCCGATCAGCGGCGAGTTGGAACTCACCCCGCCGAGCGGGCACCTGGCCGGCATCTGGGCCCGCACCGACGCCCTGCGCGGCGTGCACAAGGCCCCGGCCAACGAACCCGTGCGCGGCGCCGTCGACCTGGCGTACCTGGTCACCCGACCGGAACACGACGTGCTCAACCCCAAGGGCGTCAACGTGATCCGCTACTTTGCCGGCGAAGGCATCCGCGTCTGGGGTGCCCGTACGCTCGCCGCCGAGGCCAGCGAGTGGCGCTACCTCAACGTCCGGCGCCTCAGCATCGCCATCGAACAGGCCATCGCCAACGGCACCCGGTGGATGGTGTTCGAGCCCAACGACTTCACCCTCTGGCGCTCGATCCGGCGCGACATCGGGGCGTTCCTGACCCGGGTGTGGCGCGACGGCGCGCTGCTGGGGCGCAGCCCCGAGGAGGCGTTCTTCGTCAAGTGCGACGAGGAGACCAACCCGCCGGACGTGCGCGACGCGGGCATGGTGATCGCCCACATCGGCATCGCGGTCGTCAAACCCGCCGAATTCGTGGTGTTCAAGCTGAGCCAGTGGGCCGGCGGCACCGAGACCGAGACGATCGGAGGCTGACATGCCCACCACAGCCACCCCGCAGCCCGGCGCCCCGGTCGACCCGTACCGGGCGTACAACTTCCGGCTGCTCATCAACGGCGTCACCAACGGCCACTTCACCGAGATGACCGGGTTGGAGGTGAACATCCCCGGGCAGCCGTACCGGGAGCACGGACTGGGTCGGATGCGGATGGTGCCCGGTCAGGCCGAGTACGAGCCGGTCACGCTGCACTTCGGCCTCACCGCCTCCCGCGAGCTGTGGGACTGGGTGAACGCCACTGCCCAGGGCACCCTCAACCGTCGCAACGTCTCCGTGGTGCTGCTCGACTCGGTCGGGACCGCCGAGGTGCTGCGCTGGAACCTGATCGACGCCTGGCCGACCCGGTGGCGGGGTGCGCACCTGAACACCCTCAGCCACGAGATCGCCATCGCCTCGCTGACCCTGCGCTATGAGGGCCTGGAGCTGGAGACCGGCGGTGCCACCGCGCCGACACCCGCGTAGCTGGCTGGCCGGCCGGCTGCGCTCGGCGGCCGGGGCGGTGCAGCGCCTCGCCGGACGGGTCGAGCCCGTCGGACATCGTGCACCGCAGCCGCCGCCGGATACCCCCGTTCCGACACCGCGCCGTTTCGGGGAACCCCCGCAGCACTGGCTGGACCTGGTCGCCGCCCACGCGCCCGGTCTGCTGCACGACCTGGACCTCGACCCGCCCACTGCTGAACCGGCGGAGGCGCGCGATGACCCCACCGGCGGGTCCGGCTTCGGCGATCGGATCGATCAGGACGGACCGGACCGGTGGACCGCGGTGACCCGACCAGCTCGACCCGACGGGGAGAGCGCCGGGCCTGCTGCCGACTCGATGGGTCGTCATGCCCCTGACACGGTGGGTCGTGTCCCCGGCACGGGTAGTGGGCTCGGCCGCGCAACCAGCGTGCGCAGCCCTGACCTGGCCGCACCCGCTGACGGGCGGGGCCGCTCGGCGTCCGCCACGCCTGGCACGGTGGGTAACGACGGCACGGTGGGCGCGGCGTACGGCGTCGACGGGCCGGAGGTAGTGCGCGGGGGCGCAAGGCCGGACGGGTTGCCCTCGATGGGCACAACCGGGAGGCCGGAGCACGCGTCGAGCGCAGCCGACCGATCCGACAGCCCAGGGATCGGCAATGCCAGCCCACGGGGTAGCAGCGACGCCGCGATGACCGCCGAGGTGCCCCTCGCCTCGAACGCGGACCGACGTTCGTCGGCCCGGCCGCTGGACGGTTGGCGTCGACGCGCGCCATCGGGCCGGTTCACGGCCCCGGACAACACCACGGCCACCAACACAAGCGACCTACCCCAATTCGAAGAGCCCTCCTCCCCTGCGATCCCCACCGTCCCCACCACCCCCACCGTCCCTGCCGAGATCTTGAAAGAATTCGGCCCCTCCAGGGGCAGTTACCTTCCAAGGTCCACAGCTGCCGACCCCGAAGTCGGCGGGGCGAGGCCGGGGCGGGCGGCGGCTCGGGACGGGCGGTCAGCGGTTGGCGCTGGCTGGGGGTCAGCCGAGGGCAGGGTGACGGCGGCTGGCAGCGGCCTGTGGCCGGCCCTTCCGTATGATCGGGCACGGTCGGGGCAGCAGGTTGGCGAACGAGTTGGACCGCACGCCGGGCACGGCAACGGTCCGGCCGCGAGGGCCGCAGGTGTGGCCTGGATCGGCTCGACGCACCACGATCCGGGCGGCGGACGGGGGCCGGAGAGCACAGTGATCCAGGCCGACGCGACGGAGTTCGACCCGTGGCCGGCCCTGCCGGACGACACTGCACTGTGGTCGGTCGCCGGCGCCGCGCTGGACACCGTCCAGGTGACCCGGCTGGATCGGGAACAGGCGGGCGACTGATGGAACGCGTCGCCTTCCTCATCGACTCCTCAGGCGTTCGGGTGGACTGCCTGCTCAACCCGGAGACCGTGCAGGTGACCCGGCTCGCCGGCGTACGTCACCGGGGTGCCGGCGGCGGGCAGCTCACCGGATCCGGCCTGGCCGACGACCCGCTTGTCTTCACCGGCGGCGGCCGGACCGAGCTGGTGCTCGACCTGCTCTTCGACGTCGACTTCGTGGAGGCACAGCTGCGTCCGGCCGACGTCCGGGTGCTCACCCGTCCGCTGTGGATGCTGGCGGAGAACTCCACCGCCGAGCATGGTTGGCTGCGACCGCCGCTGGTCCGGTTGGTCTGGGGCAAGACCTGGAACGTGCCCGGTGTGATCATCGCGGTGGCGGAGCGGTTCGACGCGTTCACCGGCACCGGGTCGCCGCGACGGTCCTGGCTGCGGCTCAAGCTGGTCCGGGCCGCCGAGACGGCCGACCAGGCCGAGGCCGGCTTCGCCGAGGAGTTGGCCGCCGCGAGCACCCCGACCGCCGCGCCGGGCAGCGCGGTGATCGCCGCCGGTGACGGCGCGGCCGAGCCGGGTCGCTCCGGGGTGCGCTTCGACCTGCTGGCCAACGACGCGCTCGGCTCACCGTTGCGCTGGCGGCTGCTGGCCGAACACAACCGGATCACCGATCCCCTCGCCGTGCCAGCCGGGACCACCCTCGCGGTCCCACCAGTCACCAGCACCGGTGACGGCTCGGTGACCGGGCTGGCTCGGGCGGTGGCCGGTGCGGTGGGTGCGGGAGCGTCGTACGTAGGCGCCTCGGTCGCAGGGTGGGGCGCGAGTTCGAGCGGGCCGGGCAACCCCGGGGGTACGCCGTGACAAGCGTCGCGCCTCGGGCGTTGATCGTCGCGCTCGACGGCGTCGAGCTGGTCGGCGCGGCCCGTCAGCGGGTCCGCTCACTGCGGGTGGCCGCCCGACTCGACCAGCCCACCCAGGCCGAGTTGGTGCTCGCCACCACCGCCGGGACCGGCGCGTTCGACCCAGCGGTGCGACCCGGCACAGCGCTCGACGTACGGCTCGCCGACCACACCGACGCCCTGTTCACCGGTGAGGTCACCTGTGTCGAGGTGGAGTACGCGGCCGACGGGGCCGCGGTCCTGCGGCTGCGGGCGTACGACCTGCTGCATCGGCTGCGTAAGCGGCAGGGGTTGCGGGTCTTCACCTCGGTGACCGCCGTCGAGCTGGCCCGGGAGCTGTGCGGCGCGGTGGGGCTGGACGTGACGGCGGACGTGGACGGGCCACGGCTGGAGCGGCTGCTACAGCACCGGCACAGCGATCTGGAGCTGCTGCGCGAGGTCGCCGGCCGGGCCGGGCTGCACCTGGCCACCGACGGCGACGGCGTCCGGCTGGTCACTCTCGCCGGATACGGGGAGCCGGTCGCGCTGGCCCTCGGCGCGAGCGTGCACTCCCTGCGGGTGTCCACCAACACCGACCAGGCCAGCGGTGCCAGCGCGGCGCTGGGCTGGCACCCGCAGCGGGCCGAGGTGATCAGCCAGCAGGCCGACGAGGCGCGCTGCGGTCGACCCGCCGATGACCGCCCGGACCCGGCCGACGTGGGTGCCGGCGGCATTCGCACCGCCGTGAACCAGCCCGGCCGCAGCGACGACGAGTTGGCGGCGCTGGCCCAGGCCCGCCTCGACACCCGGGCGGCGGCGCTGGTCACCGCCGAGGGGGTGGCCGAGGGCGATCCGGCGCTGCGGCCGGGCCGCCGCATCGACCTCGGCGGTGTGCCCGACCCGGTCGCCGGGGCGTACGTGCTGACCGAGGTGGTGCACACCGTCGACGGCAACGGGCACCTGACCCGCTTCTCCACGGTGCCGCCGAGCACCCCGACGGCCCCGGCTGGCGGCGCGGTGGTCACCCTCGGCACCGTCACCGACGTCGCCGACCCGGACGGACTGGGCCGGGTCCGGTTGACCCTGCCGGCGTACGGGGACCTGGACGCCGGCTGGCTGGCGGTGCTCTGCCCCGGGGCCGGGCCGGGCAAGGGTCTGGTGGCGCTGCCCGACCCGGACGACACGGTGCTGGTGGTGCTGCCCGGCGGCGAGCCGGCCTCGGGCATCGTGCTCGGCTCGCTCTTCGGCGCCGTCGAGCCGTACGACGCGGGCATCGACGACGGCAAGGCCCGCCGCTGGACGATGCGCACCGCTGGCGGGCAGTCGATCGTCGTCGACGACGTGCGACGCAGCCTGCGGCTGGCCACCGACGGCGGCAGCTTCCTGGAGTTGACCCCCGACCTGGCGACCCTGCATGCGGCGTCCGATTTGGTGATCTCCGCACCCGGCCGGGCCATGGTGGTCCGCGCCCGCAGCGTGGACTTCCTGCACGCCGCCTCGACCGAGGACCCGACCACCGCGGCGGAGCAGGCCCGAACGCTTGCCCGCGCCCACCACGAAGGAGGCGGCTGATGCGCTGGATCCACCGGGACTCCGTGATCACCTGCGATCACGACGGCCGGGTCGAGAACCGACCCTCGCGGCAGTGGGTGACCGTCACCGGCGTGCCCGTGCTCGTCGACGACGACCCGGAGGGACGAAAGATCATCGCCTGCCCGAACTACGGCCCGACCATCAAGCCGTGCACGACGACCCTGACCGTCCGGGTCGGCTACAGCGACTGGGTCCGCGTCGACGGGCACCGGGTGGTCCTGTCGCACCTGGAGGGTTTCACCAACGGCACGCCGCCGGGGCTGGTCAAGCACACGGTGCGCGACCCCGCTCAGGTGTTCCTGGGGGCGGACCGATGAGGGCCTTCCGCTTCGTCGGCGCCGGCTTCGACGCCGGGCGTACCGGCGGGCTGGCGCTCACCGCGGCCGGCGGCCTGGCGATGACCGAGGGCGACGAGAGCGTACGACAGGCGCTGTTTCTGCTCTTGTCGACCACGCCGGGTGAGCGGCTGATGCGACCCGGGTACGGCTCCCGGCTGCACCGGTTGGTCTTCGCGCCCAACGACGACACCACGGCCGGTCTGGCCATCCACTACGTCCGGCAGGCCATCGCCCGGTGGGAGCCCCGGGTCGAGGTGATCGACGTGGACGCCGGGCCGGACCCGGATGACGCGTGGCGGCTGGTGATCCGGTTGGACTACCGGGTGCGGGCCAGCCTGACCCCCGGGCAGCTCGTCTTCTCCGTGGACCTGCTCCCCGTCGACGAGCCCGCTCAGGGAGGAGCGTCATGACGCTGCCCGTGCCGCACCTGGACGATCGTGGGTTCCTCGACCTGGTCACCGAGGCCCGGGAACGGATCCGGCAGTCCTGCCCGGCGTGGACCGACCTGTCGGCGCACGACCCCGGCATGGCGCTGGTGGAGACGTTCGCGCACCTGACCGAGGTGATGATCTACCGGCTGAACCAGTTGCCGGAGAAGGCGTACGTCTCGTTTCTGAATCTGCTCGGGGTCACCCGGCACGCACCGACCGCGGCCTGGGCGGACGTCCAGTTCACCCGCACCGGCACCGACCGGGCCGTGGTCCGGATCCCGGCCGGTCTGCGGGTCGCGGCGGCCCGGGGCGCCGATCCCCGGCCGGTCGTGTTCGTCACCACCGAGCCGACGCTGCTGCCCGCCGACGAGACCTCGGTGACGGTCCGGATGCACCACTGCGAACCGGTCGAGGCGGAGCTGCTGGGCGTGGGCACCGGCCAGCCGGGGCAGGTGCTGCGCGCGGCGCACGCGCCGCTGGCGCACACCGCCGAGGCGTTGGACCTGCTGCTCGGGGTGGAGGTGCCGGCCGGAACTGTCGAGCTCGGCGCGGCGGCCCGTGAGCACGACGGTCGTACGTTCGAGATCTGGCGACCGGTGGACAGCTTCGCCGGGCTCGGCGCGCAGGCCAAGGCGTACCTGGTCGACCGCTGCTCGGGCACCATCGTCTTCGCCCCGGCCCTCGATCTGCGGCCCCCTGCCGGGCCGACCCCGGACGCCGGGCCCGCGCCGGAAGGGTCGACCTCGGTGACCGTCGCGGCCGTGCCGCCGGCCGGGCGGCAGATCCGGCTCTGGTACCGCGCCGGTGGCGGGCCCACCGGCAACGTGGCGGCGGGCACGCTGACCAACCTGCGCGATCCACTACCGGGGGTACGCGTCGACAACCCCGCCCCGGCGGCCGGCGGCCGGGACATGGAGGCGCTGGAGTCGGTGCTGCTGCGCGGCCCGTACGAGTTCTTCGCCCAGCAGCGCGCGGTCACCGCCCGCGACTTCGAGGTGCTCGCCACCAGCTCCGGCGCGGTGGCGCGGGCACGGGCGTTCACCCGTGCGGCGGTGTACAGCTTCGCCCGGCCCGGCGAGGTCGAGGTGGTGCTGGTGCCGTACGTGCCGGAGGAGGCCCGTCCGGGCGGTCGACTGCCGGTGGCGGTGCTGCGCGAGCACGAGGTGCCCGAGGCCCGTCACCGGGTCGAGGCGGACCTGGAGGAGCGCCGGATGGTCGGCATCCGCTCCCGGGCCACCTGGGCGCGCTTCAAGGCGGTGTCGGTACGGGCCCGAGTGGTCGTCCGGCGGGAAGAGGACGTGGACGCGGTCCGTCGCCGCATCCACGACCGGCTGCACCAGACGTTGAGCCCGCTGCCCACCGCGCTCAACCCGACCGGCTGGCCGTTCGGCGAGCCACTGCGGGCGTCCAACGTGTATCGGCTGCTGGAGCACGCCGAGCCGGGTGTGCGCTACGTCGAGTCGGTGCGGTTCGTGGTCGACGAGGCGCCCGACGCCGACGTACGCGCTCTCGCCGTCGACAAGTACCAGCCACGGACCTGGTACGCCGGGCGCGGCCCGGTGCTGTTCCGTTCCAGCAACGGCGGCGCGGGTTGGGAGCCGGCCGGTCGCTTCGACGGTGAGACGGTGCTGCGGGTGGCGCCCGCGCCCGCGCCGGTGCGGCCGGGCATCGTGGCGCGTCCCGGCTCGGTGGCCGTGGTGACGCTGCGCGAGTCGGGCGGCTCCCGGGTGCATCTGAGCACCGACCTGGGCGAGACGTGGTCACCGCTGACCGGCCTGGACGCGCGGATCTCCGACGTGGCCTGGCTGGACCGCGACGGCGCGGGCGCGCTGCTGGTGGCCACCGACACCGGCCTGTACGAGGTGTCGCTGCTGCCCGGGGCGGTGCCGTTGCAGATCCTGGTCGACCCGTCCGACGCCGACCGGGGCTTCTACGCGGTCCGCACGTTCGTCTCCGAGCGAGGCGCGCCGGGTGTGGCGGTGGCCGCGCAGGCCAGCTTCGGGGTGTACCTGTCGACAAGCGGCGGCCGACCCGGCAGCTTCACCCACGTCGGGCTGGCCAACGTGGACAACCGGGTCCTCGCCGTGCAGTACGACGGCCCGGCCACCCTGCTGTGGAGCGGGGCCGGTGAGCCGGACCCGAAGAAGCCCGGCCAAGGCTGTCACCGCACCCGGCTGTTCGAGTCCGACGTGAAGTGGCAGTCGATGCAGGCCGGGTGGATCGGCGGCACCTGCCGGGACCTCGCGTTCGCCGGCCAGCAGGCGGTGGCGGCCACGCAGAGCGGCGGGGTGCTGCGGCTGGACACCCTGGCCGCCCAGCCGCAGTGGCAGGCCGTGTCGGTCAACTGCGGGTTGCCGTTGCGGGACCGGACCCGGTTCGTGCCGGTCGACGCCATCGCGGTGAGCGGCCCGACGGCCGGCGGCACGCCCGGCGGGGGTGCGGAGGCCGGCGGCAACGGCGCGGCGGAGCGGCTGATCCTGGCCAGCGGCGAACGTGGCGTGCACCGCAGCGCCGACGCCGTCACCTGGACGCCCAGCGCCAATCAGGCCACCGCCGACGTGGTGACCGTCCCGGATACCTGGCTGCTCTGCTCCGGCGAGCACGACATCGAGGTGGTGCGCCAGGATGCGACGCTCGGCGATTGAACGGCTGCTGCCCGCCGCCTACCAGCGGGCCTGCGTGCCGGGCAGCGTGCTCTGGGCGCTGCTGGACGTGATGGAGGGGCTGCACGCCCCGGACGAGGCGATCCTCGCCGAGGTGGACGCGCTGTTCGACCCGTACCGGGCGCCGGACGGGCTGGTCGTGCGGTTGACCCGCTGGGTGGCGATGGACCACGTGGTGGCCGCACCTCGACCGGACACCCCGCTGCCGCTGCCGGTGGGTCGACTGCGCGACCTGGTCGCCAACGCCGCCCTGCTGGCCCGCTGGCGGGGCACCCCGTACGGGATGCGCAGAGCCCTCGAGCTGGCCACCGGGATGTCGGGCTTCGCGATCGACGAGCCGGACGAACGGCCCTTTCACGTCGTGGTGCGGGTGCCGGTCGCCGCCGCCGGCCAGCTCGCCGTGATCACCCGCATCGTCGAGGCGGAGAAACCCGCCTCGACGACCGTCGAGATCGTCCTGGAAGAGGAGTCGTCATGACCACCGAGTGGGCGGTCGTCGCCGCCGCCGAGCAGTTCACCCTCGACCCGCGCAACAGCGGCGAGCTGACCTTCACCGTCTCCAACCCGGGCAACGCGCCGGACACGGTGGTGTTCGACGTGGCGCCCGGTGACGGCTCCCAGCGGGCGTGGTTCACCGTCGCCGAGCCACAGCGGGTGGTCCCCGGGCAGGGCTCGGTGTCGTTCCTGGTCAAGCTCGCCGTGCCGGCCGGCACCCCGCCCCGACGCTACGACATGACCGGGTTCGCGTACTCGGCGAACACCGCCCCGGAGGAGAGTTCCCGTTCCAGCGGCCGGGTCACGTACGAGGTGCGGGCGGTCGCGCCGCCACGGCGTACCCCATGGTTGTGGATCGCCGCCGCGGCGGCGTTGGTGCTGGTGGTGGTGACCGTGGGGGTGGTCCTGCTGACCCGCGACGGCGAGCCCGCCCCGGGCGAACCCCGGGTGGTCACCGTCGAGGCGGAGAGCCTGGTGGACACCGCGGTGGTCAAGTCGCCGCAGAAGAGCAAGGCGGCCGTGGGCGCGCAGCCCAACTGCTGCGGGGTGACCTGGTCCGGGGACAAGCAGCTCTTCTTCACGGGCCTGGCGATCGGCGATCAGGTCACCGTGACGGTGCAGATCCCGGCCGACGGCACCTGGCGGTTCGCCACGGTACGGACCACGGCCCTCGACTACGCCAACACCGTCTTCACCATCGACGGCAACCAGGTCGGCGGCACGTTCCTCGGCTTCACGCCGAAGGTGCAGAAGACGGATTTCCTGGACGTCGGAACGGTCCGGCTGGCCAAGGGGCCGCACCAGGTCACGCTGCTGGTGGTCGGCAAGACACAGGGCACGAGCTCCTACTTCGCCGGGGTGGACACGATCCGGTTCACCGAGATCGTGGCGCAGGCCGTGGCGCGATGAGTGGTCGGCAGAAGGCGCTGCTGGGGCTGCTCGCCGTCCTGCTGGTGGCGCTGTTCGCGGTCGCGGTCGGCGCCGGCCGCGACGACCAGGGTGATCCGGGGGCCCGGCACGGGTTTATCGACCGGTTGGGCGCGCTGGGCGGCGAGCGGTCCACGGTGGACCCGGCGACGGTCAGCGCCGACTGCGCCGACGAGCCCGGTCGGCTGGTCTTCTCCGGCAGCTGCGCGGTGCGGGTGGCGGACCCCGGCGGGCTGCGCACCCTGGTGCTGCGCAGCGCGGCACGGTTCACGGTCGTCGCCCCGACGCCCGGCGACGCCGACCTGACCATCCGCGACGAGGTCGAGCCGGCGGCGGACGGCACCGGGGCGGTGGCGAAGATCGCCGTCGATCAGGCCACCGAAGTGGGCCTTAGCTGCCCCGGCCTGGGCGGCTGCGAGGTCGTCGTGGCCACGTCCTGAATCGTTCCTGGCCTCACCCGGACTGGAGAGGAAGGTGCCGCCGTGGGTGACCTGCGCAAGCCGTTCCTGCTGCTGGCCATGCTCGCCATCGTCCTGGCGATCGGTGTGGAGTTGGGTGCCGGGCTGCTGCTCGGCGGCGCCGACGCCGGCGCGGCGCTCGCGGACAGCGCCGGCACGCTGGACGTGGAGATCGACGACGTGTCCGGGGTCAGCGAGCCGTCCGGACGGGGCACCGGCTACCTGGCGCTGATCGACGCGGTGGCGGTCTGGACCACCGGGCTGTTCTGCCTGGGCCTGCTCCTGCCCGAACGTGTCCAGGGTCGGGTGCAGGGCGTCGCCAGCCTGATCTTCTCGATCATCCTGATCATCGTGGGGCTGATCGCGGTGGTCATCGCGTTCGTGGAGCTGATGATCATGGTGTCGCTCTTCCTGGCCGTCCCGTTCGGCACCCTGGCGTACCTGGCGCTGTGGGGGTTCTTCCCGGTCGGCAAGGCGGCGGTGCTGCTCGGGCTGGTGCTGCTGCTCAAGCTCGTGTGGGCCGGCCTGCTGGTGCTGGCCCAGCCCCGCTTCCTGCAGAACAAGGGCCTCGTCCTGCTGATCCTCACCACCCTGCTCTGCACTGTCGTGCTGGAGTTCCTGCACAACCTGGTGCCGGTGATCCTGGTCAGCATCGTCGACGACGTGGCGGCGCTGGTCTTCGCGATCATCGCGATCATCTGGGGGCTGGTACTGCTGATCGGCTCGATCCCGGCGATCGTCAAGGCCATCCGGGTAACCGCCGCCCTCCCGGCCCGCGCCGCCACCCGTTCCCCGCCCCGTTGATCCCCCGCCCCGGCGATCCCCCGCCCCGTCGATCATGAGGTTATTGCCAGCTCGGCCGGCGTGTCGTGACAATAACCTCATGATCGACGTTGGGATGGGGCTTCCTGATCCGTCACGTCCGCCGCCAGCATCCGTCGGGCGAAGAACAGACCACGGGAATCAGGTGAGATTCGCGGCGAGGGCCGCGGCGGTGGCGGAGTCCAGGGCACCGTCGGCGACGACCACCGTGTGTTGCCCCTGCCGCCTTGCGTCGGCCGCGATGGTGACCGGATGTTCGAAGGCGAACGCCACCCCCACGCCCGGATACATCGCGGTCCTGGTGAACCACCGGTCGCCGTCGCCGAGACCAGCAAACACCAGGGTGTACGCCCTACCGTCCGGCCCGGTACCGCGCAGCGCGATCCACGGCTCGTCGGAGCCGTTGACCGCCTCCTCCCCCGTCGCCGAGGCGCTGAACACCGACGCGGGCTCGACCGAGACCGCTCGCCAGAAGAACCCGCCGTAGCCGGCCCCGTCCGGTCGGCCGTTGGTGGCCGGGCTACCCAGCCGCACATCCTGCCCGGCCGGAGCACTCAGCGCGTAGTCCACGTCCAAGCGCCAGGCCGACAGGTCCCCGGCCAGCGGGGTTGCGGCGAGCCGACGGCGCTCGGTGAGCAGCACCGCCCCGTGCGGGTCGCGCCACTCAAGCCGATGGGCCAGTCGGTCGGCCGACCGCTCCGACCAGCCGGTGTGCGCGATCCGCCCATGGTCGGCGCGCCAGGTGTAGCCGACGTCGCGGACGTAGGTGCGCCCTCCCCAGAGGTTGGTGCCGTTGACGTCCTGCACGGCCAGGGAGGCGCCCAGATGCCACACGTGATCGGCTGGCAGCGCGTCGGTGACCACCGTGCCGCCGAGCGTGCGCACCGGATGCAGGTACGGACGGGGCCCGTGCCGCGCGTCCAGCGCAGGGTCGACCACGTAGCGGGCCACCTCCGTCCCCCCGACAAATAGCCGCGCCGACTCCTCGCTGGTCATCGCAGCTCCGGGTGCGCGGGGACCGGCCGGCGGCCGGCGGGGTCAGCGGGGACCGGCCGGCGGGCGGCAGGGTCAGCGGGGACCGGCAGGCGGCCGGCGACGGCGTGCAGGGCGGCCACGGTGTAGCCGGCGAGGATCGGCACCGCGACCGGGGCGACCAGCACCGCGAGCAGCCCGGCCAGCGCGGTAACCCCGGTGAGCGCGGCCCAGCGGGCAGGCGCGTCGAGGCAGGCGCGGGCGGTGAACCGGGCCGCAGCCCGCCACCGCCCACCCCCGTTGCCACCCACCTCGACGACGACCAGCCCCGCGTACCCGGCCAGGCCGGCCGCGATCAGCGCGGTCACCAGCAGCGCCACCGGGCCGCCCGGCACCGAGCCGGTCGCCAGCGCGGCCAGGTCGGCGGCGAGCAGCGCGGCCACGCTGAGCGCGAGCAGACTGACCGGCACGCCCGGCAGCACCGAGCGGCCGAACCGGCGCAGGGTCGTCCGCGCCGACGGCCAACTGCCGGTACGCGTCCAGTCGTGCACCGCCGCGCTGGCCGTGCCCGCCGCCGCAGCGGCGGTGAGCAAGGGCACCGCCGCGAGGGTCAGCAGGACGCCGAGCAGCGCCAGGTCGGCGGCGTCGCGGACGACGTCGCGCCAGTCCCGCCGCCCGCCCACCTCGATGGCCTCAGCCCTTGATGCCACTTGTGTTGATCCCCTCGACGAGCATCCGCTGAAACGCGACGAAGAACAGGAAGACCGGCAGCAACGACAGCACCGACATGGCGAACATCGGCCCGACCGCGCTCTGGCTGGTGGAGTCGATGAACAGGGTCAACGCGACCGGCACGGTGTAGTCCTCCAGTTGGGACAGGAAGACCAACTGGCGGAAGAAGTCGTTCCAGGTCCAGATGAACGAGAAGATCGCCGTGGTGACCAGCGCGGGGCGGCTCAGCGGCAGGATGATGTGCCGGAAGATGCCGAACGGGCCGGCGCCGTCGATCCGGGCCGCCTCGTCCAACTCGCGGGGTACGCCCCGCATGAACTGCACCATGAGGAAGACGAAGAACGCCTCGGTGGCCAGGAACTGCGGGATGAGCAGCGGCAGGTACGGCCATTCGCCGCCGACCAGCCCGAGCGTGCGGAACAGGATGTACTGCGGCACGATCAGCACGTGCTGGGGCAGCAGCAGTGTGCCGATCATGACGGCGAACCACATCCCGCGCAGCCGGAACCGCAGCCGGGCGAAGGCGTACGCGGCCAGCAGGCAGGAGAGCCCGTTGCCGACCACGGTGAGCAGGCTGACCATCGCGCTGTTGAGGAAGAACCGGCCGAAGCTGACGTCGAAGTTGGACCACCCGGCGGTGTAGTTGCCCGGGGTGAACCGCTCGGGCAGCAGCCCGACGTTGTTGACGATCTCCTCCTGGGACTTCACCGAGGTGCCGACCATCCAGATCAGCGGGTAGAGCACCACGGCGACGATCGCCACCAGGATGAGCAGCCGCAGGACCGGCCGTCCGCCGGGCCGGCGACGCGTGGTCGGCGTTGGCGCGTCGACAGTCGGGGTGAGCGTCACCATCACCGGTCCTCCCCGTCGGAGTAGTGCACCCAGAACCGCCCGGTGCTGAAGAAGATCGCGGTGATGACCGCGATGGCGAGCAGGAACACCCAGGCCATCGCCGAGGCGTAGCCCATGTCGAGGTCGGTGAAGCCGGTGATGTAGAGGTTCAGCGTGTACATCAGGGTGGAGTCGACCGGGCCGCCGGTGCCGTTGCTGAGCACGAACGCGGCGGTGAAGCCCTGGAAGCCGTTGATGGTCTCCAGCACCAGGTTGAAGAAGATGACCGGGGAGAGCATCGGCAGGGTGACGTTGCGGAACTGACGCCACCGGCCGGCCCCGTCGACCGACGCGGCCTCGTACAGCTCGGTGGGCACCTGCTTGAGCCCGGCCAGGAAGATCACCATCGGTGCGCCGAACTGCCAGATGGCGAGCACCATCAGGGTTTCCAGGGCCCAGTCGGGGTCGTTGACCCACGGTTTGCCGGTGATGCCGAAGAGGCCCAGCAGCGAGTTGAACGCGCCGTCGCGGTTGAACATGTTGACCCAGACGATGGCCAGCGCGACGCTGCCGCCGAGCAGGGACGGCAGGTAGAACAACCCCCGGAAGAGCCCGACCCCGCGCCAGGCGCGGTTGAGCAGCAGCGCCACGCCGAGCGCCGCGGCCAGCTTCAGCGGTACGGCGATCAGCGCGAAGGTCAGGGTCACCCGCACCGCATGCCAGTACGACGGGTCGGCGGTGAACATCCGTTCGTAGTTGGCCCACCCCACCCACTGCGCCTCGGAGAACGGGGTGAGAATGTCGTAGTCGGTGAAGCTCAGGTAGAGCGACAGCAGCATGGGGACCGCCGTGATGCCCATCAGGCCGATGAGCCACGGCGACAGGAAGACGTACCCCGCCAGACCTTCGCTGTGCCGGATCCGTCCGGGCCCACGCCGCCGCGTGTGGGCCCGGACGGATCCGGGGCCGCCTCGGGTCGGGTCGGGCGCCGTGGTCAGCGCCACGAACAGCTCCTCTCCTCGCGGCCGGTCAGGCGATGGCGGACTTGCACGCCTCGACGAACTGGGCGGCCGCCTCGGCGGGAGTGGCCCGGCCGTACTGCGCGTTCTCGGCGGCCTTGATCAGCTCGGACTTGACCTTGCTGTGTCCCTTGATCGGCACCTGCGGCGACGGGCCGAACTTCTGGGTCAGCTCCGCCTCGACGGCGATCGACTGCTTCATGGCCGGGTCGGTGGTGTTGTCGCTGACCACCCGGCGCAGGTCCAGGTTGGACGGCAGACCACGGTCGGTGCCGAGCAGCGTGACCGCCTCCTGGTCGTTGTTCAGGAAGTTGATCACGTCGACCGCGACGTCCCTGTTCTTGCTGCCCTTGAAGACCGACCAGTACATCGACGCTCGCGCCCACTGTGCGCTGGGGTCACCTGGGTAGGCGATCACGCCCAGCTCGTCCTTGGTGTTCTTCTTCAGGTCCGGCATCTGGTTGGCCCAGACCCAGGAGGTCGCCGACTTGCCGGTGACCACCAGTTGCTTGGTGACATCGCTGGAGTTGCCCTCGTGGATGATGTCGGCGCTCGGCGTGGCCTTGCGGTCCCGGGCGCCCTTCCACAGGTCGAACCACGCGGTCACATCCTCGGCGGTGAAGCCCAACTCCTTGCCCTTGTAGAGGTCCTTGCCCTGCTGGCGCAACCAGACCCAGAACGCCTTGTAGTCGGCGCTCGGGTCCTGGGTGCCGGGCACCTTGGTCTTGGCGGTGACCTGCTCGGCCCAGGCGATGTGCGCCTCCCAGCTCATCCCGGTGGTCGGCTCGGGCAGGTTGTTCTTGGTCAACAGCGTCTTGTTGTAGACCAGGCCCTGGGTGTTCTCACCGGCGGCCAGGCCGGCGAGCTTGCCGTCGACGACGCCGTACTGCCAGAGGCTCTCGGGGAACTTGGAGGTGTCCAGCTTTCCGGACTTCTGGTAGGAGGTGAGGTCGAGCGTGGTGTTGCGGGCCGCGTACTCGGCCAGGTAGTTGTCGTCGATCTGGAACAGGTCCGGCGGGTTGCCGCCGGCGGTGAGCGTGGCCAGCTTGTCGAAGTAGCCCTGGTTGGCCTGCCAGGTCTTCTCGAAGGTCACGTTCGGGTGCTTCTTGGTGTAGAGGGCCAGCGCGTCCTCGGTCAGCTTGGCCCGGGCGTCGCCGCCCCACCAGAAGATGGAGAGCTTGACCGGCGCGTTCGGATCGGCGGCACCGCTGCCGTCGTCTCCGCAGGCGGCGGCACCGAACATCAGCGGCGCGGCGACCGCTGCGGCGAGCAGGCCACGCAGCAGGCGCCGCCGAGGCAGCGGGGTACGGTGAGCGCGCCCGACGGGCGCGTCAGTGGTGGGGGGCGTTGCGGGGTGCATGTGCGCTCACTCCTCGGCATTAGGAGGCGACGGCGTCACCGGTGGCCGCAGTCGGGATGCCCGGGCCCGCAGGGCAATGCGGGTCCGGGCCACGCGGTGCGGCCAGGGGACGTGCCGGTCGGGCGTACGGGCCCGGGCCGGTCGAGTCGCGGATGACCAGGTCGGTCTGGAGCATTACCTGTGCGGTGGTACGACGGACGCCGAGCGCCGTGCCGGCACCGGACCCTCGCGCGCCGCGCGGTGACTCGATGTCCTGTTGCAGCAGCATGTCGACGGCCGTCCGGCCGGCGGCCCCGGTGGGTGTGGCCACCGTCGTCAGTTTGGGGCGGGTCAACCGGCTCAGGGTGATGTCGTCGACCCCGACGACGCTCACCTCCTGCGGCACCCGGACCCCGAGCGCGTCCAGCCCCTCGATCAGGCCGATCGCCATCAGGTCGTTGTAGGCGAGCACTGCCGACACGCCGCTGCGTCGCACCTGCTCGGCGACGGCGGAGCCGCCGACCTCGGTGGGCGCGTTGGGGCCGAGCACGGTCAGCTGCGCGCCACCGGCGCGGGCGGCCGCGCCAGCGGCCCGGCGCATCTCCCGGTTGGTCCACGAGCTGCGCGGGCCGCCGAGCAGCGCGATGCTGCGGTGCCCGAGGCCGACCAGGTGCTCGATCGCCGAGCGGGCGCCCTGCCCGACGTCCATCAGCACGCAGGGCAGGCCGGTCACCTGACGGTTCACCACGACCAGTGGCACCTCGCGGCTGAGCTGTTCGATCAGGCTGTTGCTCATCCGCGGGCTGCACAGCAGCACCCCGTCCACCTGCTTGGCCAGCGCGTGGACCAGCTCCTCCTCGGCGGTCGGGTCCTCGTTGGTGTCGGCCACGAAGACGTGGTAATCGCGGTGCCGGGCCTGACTCTCCGCCGCCTTGATCAGCGGTGGAAAGAACGGGTTCGCGATGTCCGCGATGATCAGCCCGATGTTGTGCGTCCGCCCGGTGATCAGGGCCCGGGCGGCGCGGTTCGGCCGATAGCCCAGGTCCTCCGCGCAGGCCAGCACCCGGACCCGGGTCTCCGGGTTGACCAGGTGCGGGGCGGAGAAGGTGCGGGACACGGTGGAGATGTGCACACCGGACGCCCGGGCGACGTCCCGGATGGTGACTGGCACGGCGGCCCCTTCGTCCGAGGTGGTCGCGGTCACGTGGGTGGGCTCATTAATGCAAACGGTTGCGCCAGTGTCAACGGTCAATGTTTACGGCTATGTTGCATCCGCCCTCCCCTTGGCGACTTTCTGCCCCACAAAAACTGACATATAACGCCGATCCCATCGCCGTCGTTGACGTGATCGGATCGATCATGATTACTTCATTGCAAACCTTTGCAGCGTCACGGGAGGCGACCGCATGGCACCGAGAGCCGCCGGACGGGTCCGGTACGCCGTGGTGGGCACCGGCGCGCGGGCGGAGATGTTCGTCCGGGCGCTCGTGCTCGACCACGCCGACACCACCGAGCTGGTCGCCTTCGCCGACGTCAACCAGGCCCGGATGGACGCGCACAACCGCTGGCTGGGCGAGCTGGGTCATCGTCCGGTGCCCACGTACCCGGCCGGTGACTTCGCGGCCATGCTGGACTCCGAGCGCGTCGACGTCGTCCTGGTCACCAGCGTGGACGTCACCCACGACGAGTACGTGGTGGCCGCGCTGCGCGCCGGCCGGGAGGTCGTCACCGAGAAGCCGATGACCGTGGACGCGGCGCGCTGCCGACGGATCCTGGAAACGGTGCGCGAGACCGGCGGGCAGGTGACTGTCGCCTTCAACTACCGCTACAACCCGCTGCACGAACAGGTCCGCCGGCTGCTCGCCGAGGGCGCGGTCGGCGAGATCGGCTCGGTGCACTTCGAGTGGCTGCTCGACGTGCGCCACGGCGCCGACTACTTCCGCCGCTGGCACCGCGACAAGGCCACCTCCGGTGGGCTGATGGTGCACAAGGCCAGTCACCACTTCGACCTGGTCAACTGGTGGCTGGCCGCCACCCCCGTCGAGGTGTACGCGGCCGGGCGGCTCTTCTTCTACGGCGAGGACGGTCGCCGGCACGGCTACGCCCGCGACTACGACCGGGCGCACGGCTCCCCCGCCGCCACCGACGACCCGTTCGCGCTGCGACTGGACGCGCACCCACGGCTGCGCGAGTTGTACCTCGACGCCGAGGCCGAGGACGGATACCAGCGCGACCGCAACGTCTTCGCCCCCGGAGTGAGCATCGAGGACGACATGGCGGTGCTCGCCCGCTACTCCACCGGCGCCACGATGACCTACCACCTCACCGCGTACGCACCCTGGGAGGGTTACCGGGTGATGGTCAACGGCAGCCGGGGCCGGCTGGAGCTGGACGTGGCCGAGAACGACTTCGTCGACCGGGGTACCGCCGGCGCGGTCAAGGGCGCCGCCCTGCACGGCACCGAGGCGCCGGCCGAGGGCGGTGGTGCGATGCTCACCCTGCGCCCGTTCTGGGGCCCGCCGCGGCAGATCCCGGTGCAGGGTCGCAGTCGGCACGGGCACGGCGGCGCGGACGCCCGGATGACCGCTGTGCTCCTCGGCGGTCAAAGCGACCCGCTGGGCCGCGCCGCGACCGCCGACGACGGCGCGTTGGCCCTGCTCACCGGCCTGGCCGCCAACCGGTCCTTCGAGACCGGTCAACCCGTCCGCGTCGCCGACCTGCTCACCCCCCGCTGACACCGGAGACGAGGAGCCGCACCCCGTGCCCACGTTCGACCACACCGACCTGCTGTTGCCGCCCGAACCAAGCCAGCGCGCGCTGGCCCGGGAGCTGTACGCCCTCGCGGCGGAGCAACCCATCATCTCGCCGCACGGGCACGTCGACCCGGCCCTGCTCGCCGAGGACCGCCCCTTCCCGGACCCGGCGCAGCTGCTCATCGTGCCGGACCACTACCTGACCCGGATGCTGCTCAGTCAGGGCGTACCCCCGGCGGATCTGGGGGTGCCCACCCGCGACGGCAGCCCGGTGGAGACCGATGGGCGGGTGATCTGGCGACGCTTCGCCGCGCACTGGCACCTGTTCCGGGGCACCCCGTCGCGGCTGTGGTTGGAGCAGACCTTCCGCACCGTGTTCGGTGTGCACACCCCGCTCGGCCCGAGCACCGCCGACGCCCTCTACGACGAGATCGCGGCCCGGCTCGCCGAGCCGGGCTTCCGGCCCCGGGCGCTGTTCGAGCGGTTCAACATCGAGGTTCTCGCGACCACCGAGTCGCCGCTGGACGACCTCGGGCAGCACGCCAAGCTCGCCGCCGACGGGTGGGGCGGGCCGGGCGGCCGGGTGGTCACCACGTTCCGCCCGGACGACGTGGTGGACATGGAGTTCGAGGGCTGGTCGACGAACGTGGACCGGCTCGGCGAGCGGGCCGGCGAGGACACCGGCACGTACGCCGGCTATCTGGCCGCGCTGCGGGCCCGCCGCGCCGCGTTCATCGCCGCCGGCGCGACCTCCACCGACCACGGCCACCCCACCGCCCGTACCCTCGACCTGACCCCGGCCGAGGCCGAGCGGCTCTACGACCGGGGCCGGCGTGGCGAGGCCGACGCCGCCGACGCGGAGGCGTTCCGGGCACACATGCTCGTGGAGTTCGCTCGGATGTCGCTCGACGACGGCCTGGTCATGCAGCTGCACCCCGGCGCGGTCCGCAACCACAACCGGTGGTTGCACGCCCGGCACGGCCGCGACGTCGGAGGCGACATCCCGCAGGCCACCGAGTACGTGCACGCGCTCGCCCCGCTGCTGGAGCGTTACGGCAACGACAGCCGGCTGCGGCTGGTGCTCTACACCCTCGACGAGGACACCTTCACCCGCGAGCTGGCGCCCCTCGCGGGCGGGTACGCGGCAGTGCTGCTCGGCGCGCCCTGGTGGTTCCTGGACTCCCCCGAGGTGCTGCGCCGATTCCGGGAGACGGTCACCGAGAGCGCTGGCTTCTACAACACCACCGGGTTCGTCGACGACACCCGGGCGTTCTGCTCGATTCCGGTCCGCCACGACGTGGCCCGCCGGGTGGACGCCGGCTTCCTGGCCCGGCTGGTCGCCGAGCACCGGCTGCCGATGGACGAGGCCGCCGAGACCATCGTCGACCTGGCGTACCGGCTGCCCAAGCGGGTCTTCAACTTCGGAGGCGACTTTCAGTGAGCGTCACCATCACCTCGGTCGAGGTGCACGACGTGCGGTTCCCAACCGCAGCCCGGGGCGACGGCTCCGACGCGATCAACCGGGGCGACTACTCGGCGACGTACGTCCAGTTGGGCACCGACGCCGGCCCGGTCGGCGCGGGGTTCACCTTCACCAACGGTCGCGGCAACGAGATCACCTGCGCGGCGGTGCGGGCCCTGGCCCACCACGTGCGGGGACGCACGATCGAGGAGATCGCGGCCGAGCCGGTCGCGTTCTGGCGCTCGCTCAGCGCCGACGTGCAGCTGCGCTGGCTGGGCCCGGAGAAGGGCGTCATCCACATGGCGACCGGCGCGCTGGTCAACGCGGTGTGGGACCTGCGGGCCACCCTCGCCGGCAAGCCGATGTGGCGGTTCCTCGCCGAGTTGCCCACCGACGAATTGGTGGCCAGCGTCGACTTCCGGCACATCACCGACGCGCTCACCTCGGACGAGGCGACGGCCATCCTGGACAAGGGACGCGACGGGCTGGCGGACCGGTTGGCGACGCTCGAACGTGACGGTTTCGCTTCGTACACCACCTCGGTCGGGTGGCTCGGTTACCCGGACGACAAGGTGCGGGCGCTGACCCGGCGCGCGTACGCCGACGGCTGGCGGGCGATGAAGATGAAGGTCGGCGGTCCGCTCGCGGACGACCTGCGTCGGGCCCGGATCATGCGGGAGGAGATCGGCCCGGACGCGCTGTTGATGATGGACGCCAACCAGGTCTGGGACGTCGACGAGGCGATCACCGCGATGACGGCGTTGGCCGAGGTCGACCCGTACTGGATCGAGGAGCCGACGCACGCGGACGACATCCTCGGGCACGCCCGGATCGCCCGCGCGGTGACCGAGTTGAGCGGCGGCCGCTGCCGGGTGGCCACCGGTGAGGTGGCCGCCAACCGGGTGGTCTTCAAGCAGTTGCTCCAGGCCGAGGCGATCGGCGTGATGCAGATCGACGCCTGTCGGGTCGGCGGCGTCAACGAGGTCCTGGCCGAGCTGCTGCTGGCGGCGAAGTTCGGCGTGCCGGTCTGCCCGCACGCCGGCGGCGTGGGTCTCTGCGAGTACGTCCAACACCTGGCGATCTTCGACTACCTGCGGGTGGGCACCGGGCTGGACGGTCGGATGATCGAGTACGTCGACCACCTGCACGAGCACTTCGTCGATCCGGTACGCACCCGCGGTGGCCGCTACCTGCTGCCCGAGCGGCCCGGTTACAGCGCCACCATGAAGCCCGCGTCGATCGCGGAGTTCCGCTTCCCGGACGGTCCGGCGTGGCGGTGACCGTGGGCGCCTCCCGGCTCGGCCTGGGCATGTTGCGCCGGCTGCCCGCCGAGGCCCGACCCCTGGTCCGGCCGGGCACCGTGCCGACCGGCGTCGTGCACCTGGGGCTGGGCGCGTTCCACCGGGCGCACCAGGCCGTCTTCACCGAGGCGGCGGTCGGCGCGGCCGGCGGCGACTGGGGCATCGTGGCCGTCGCCCCGCGCAGCTCCGCAGTGGTCGAGGCGCTCGCCGCGCAGGACAACCTGTTCACCGTCAGCACCCTCTCGGCCGCCGGCAGCGCCACCCGGGTGGTGGGCGCCCTGAGCGGCGTACGGCACGCTCCTCGCGACCCGGACGCCGTGGTGGCCCTGCTCGCCGACCCGGCGGTCCGCGTGGTGACCCTGACCGTCACCGAGAAGGCGTACCAGCTCGACCCGGTGACCGGTCAACTGTCCCCGGACGCGGCGCTCGCCGCGGACCTGGCCGGCGAGGGCCCGCCGAGCACGGTGCCGGGGCTGCTGCTGCGCGGGCTGGCCGCGCGGGCCGCCACGGATGCCGGGCCGGTGGCCCTGGTGAGCTGCGACAACCTGCCGGCCAACGGTCGACGACTGCGCGGCATGCTCGACCAGACGGTCGGGCGTGCCGGCGGGGTGAGCGCCGGGCTGGTCGAGTGGGTGGCCGGCAACGTCACCTGCCCGGGCACCATGGTGGATCGGATCGTGCCGGCCAGCACCCCGGAGACGATCGAGGCGGTACGCCGGGCGCTCGGCGTGACCGACCTGGCCGCGGTCGCCGCCGAGCCGTACGCGCAGTGGGTGATCGAGGACGACTTCCCCGGTGGGCGGCCGGGCTGGGAGCACGCCGGCGCGGTGCTCACCAACGACGCCGGCCCGTGGGAGCGGCTGAAGCTGCGCACCCTCAACGGCGTGCACTCGGCCATCGCGTACCTCGGGGCGTTGGCCGGTCGGGAGACGATCGCCGACGCGCTGGAGATCCCGCACCTGAGCGACGTGCTGCGCCGGCTGATCGCCGAGGACGTGGCGGCCAGCTTCATCCCGCCGGACGGGGTGCGGGTGGTCGACTACGGCGAGCAGGCCTTGGCCCGCTTCGGTAACTCGGCGATCCACCACCGCACCCTGCAGGTGGCGATGGACGGCTCGCAGAAGCTGCCGCAGCGCGTCCTGCACACCATCGCCGACCTCCGCGCGGCCGGGCGGCCCGCGCGCTGGGGCGCGTTGGTCGTGGCGTCCTGGTTGCGCTTCGCGCTGGGGTACGCCGACGACGGCCGGCCGTTGCCGTTCCAGGACCCCCTGGCCGGGCCGATCCGGGCCGCGCTCGACGACGGCGCGCAGAGCCCGGCTGGCGCGGTCGACGCGGTCTTCGCACTGCGTGAGGTCATCCCGGTGGAGGTGGCCGAGGACGACGAGGTCCGCGCCGACGTGATCGCCTGGTTGACCGCGCTGGAACGGCACGGCGTGGAGGCCACCCTGGCCGGTGCCCGGTGAACGGGCCGACACTGGCTGGTGCCCGGTGACAGGGCCGACAGTGGTCGGTCGGTGGTGAGCGGGGTGACGCCACCCCGGGTGGCGGTGATCGGGGCGAACGGGCACGGTCGCTGGCACCGGCGGGTGATCGCCCCGCTGCACGCCGCCGGGCGGTTGCGGCTGGTCGCCCTTGTCGACGTCCGGCCGGTCCAGGACGACCCGGTGGCACCGGTGCCGCCCGGGGTCGCGGTGTTCACCGACCATCGGGCGATGCTCGCGGCCACCCGTCCGGAGGTGGTGGTGATCTGCACGCCGCCGCACACCCACCTGGCGATCGCCCGCGACGCCCTGGCCACCGGTGCGGACCTGCTGCTGGAGAAGCCGCCGGTGCTGTCGCTGGCCGAGCACGAGGAGCTGATCTGGGCTCTCGCCGCCGCCGGCCGGGTGGCTCAGGTCGGCTTCCAGGCGCTCGGCTCGGCGGCTCTCACCGCGCTGACCGACGCGCTGGCGGCGGGCCGGCTGGGCACGGTCACCGGCATCTCCACGGTCGCCGCCTGGCAGCGGCCGGACGCCTACTACGCCCGTTCCCCCTGGGCCGGTCGACGGAGTCTGGACGGCCGCCCGGTGCTCGACGGCGCGCTCGCCAACCCGCTCGCGCACGCGGTGATGCAGTGCCTGGCGATCGCCGAGGCGCTTGCCGGGGCACCGCCCTGGCCGGTGGCGATCGAGGTGGAACGCTACCGGGTCCGGCCGATCGAGGTGGAGGACACCGCCGTGCTGCGGGTCCTGTTCCGTGCCGGGCCGCCGGTGCTGGTGGCGGTGACCCTGGCCGCCGAGGAGTTCGTGGCGGGCGAGGTGGTGGTGACCGGTACGACGGGGCAGGCGGTGCTGGAGTACCCGACCGACCGGCTGCGGCTGCCCGGCGACGTGGTGACCCGCCGGGTGCCGGGGCGACTGGGCCTGTTGGAGAACCTGCTCGCCCACCGGGTCGACCCGACCGGCGTGCCGCTGATCGCGCCGCTGGCCCGTACCGCGCCGTTCACCGCGCTGCTGGACGCGTTGCGGCCCGCGCCGGAGCCTCGGCTGCTCGACGGCGATCTGGTGACCACTGTCGGCGAGGGCGGGGAACGGATCCGCCACCTGCGGGGCGTCGTGGACGTGCTGCGCCGGGCCGCCGAGCGGGGGGCGTTGCCGAGCGAGCTGGCAGTGCCGTGGGCGTCCGCCGCGTACCGCGCCGAGCTGGCGGGATAGCGGGCGGCGCCAACTGGGATCGATGCAGACTCGCCGTCGGGTCGACGACGTACGGGCTCATCGATGTGGGGAAGATCGGCTATAAGTGACGCATGGACTTCCCGCCGCACCTGGGCAGCATGCCGATGCACGCGATCACCGAGATCCACGGCGAACCGGGCCTGCTGGAACGTTTCCGGTTGGAGGTCCAGCAGTTCGACGAGCCCGCTCGGGCGCGGTTGACCGCCGCGCTCGACCTCGCCGCCGAGCTGCACCGCGACGATCGACGCGTCCGCGAGCCGTACCTCAACCACCTGCTGCGGGTGGCGATCCGGTTGATGCACCACTACCAGGTGCGCGACGTGGACGTGATCGTCGCCGGTCTGCTGCACGACGCGGTCGAGGACCACCCGGCCGAGCTGGCCGACGGCGATCCGGGTGCCGACCCGACCGCGGCCGCGCTGAGCGCGCTCGCCGCCCGGTTCGGGCCGCGGGTGGCCACCCTGGTCGCCGCGGTCACCAATCCGGTGTACGACCCCGCGCGGGATCGCAACGCGCAGTACCGGGAGCACCTGGCGGTCAGCCTGGACCGGGAGCCCTGGGCCCGGGTGATCAAGGTGTCGGACTTCACCGACAACGGCGTGGGCGTGATCCACACGGTCGGGCCGAAGGTGGTCTCGTCGGCCCGGAAGTACCGGCCGTTGGTGCCGCTCTTCCGGGACCTGATCGGTCGGCCGGACACCCCATTGTCACCAGCGGTGAAGCGGCACATCTTCGGCCAACTGGACCTCGCCGAGGAGCGGTTCAGCGCCATCCTGGACCAGCCCGCCCCGAACTGACAGGCCCGCGGATCACCCGACCGTGTTCCGTGACAAGTTCTCGGATATTTGGTGAATCCTCAGCACTACGGTTGGTTTGCGCCAGATGAGAGGCATTCGTCCTCTTGGTCGACCTTTCTGGTGTGACCCCGATTGAGAGGATTCGGACCATGCGCGACCTTTCTCGTCGTGATCTGCTCAGGGCCACGGCCGTCGGCGCCGGAGCGGTAGCCATCCCGAGCATGATCGCCGGCAGCGCGGCAATCGCCGCCGACGGTCCCGGGTGGCCCGCCGACACGTTGTACCCGCCGGCGCAGCTGACCGGCCGTATCGTCCGCCCGCAGAGCCCCAACTACGCGCAGGCCAGCCTCGGCTGGGACGAACTCTTCGTGCACTACCCGCTGGTCATCGTCTTCGCTCAGGAGACCCAGGACGTGGTCAACGCGCTGACCTGGGCGCGGCAGCACAACGTCGCGCTGCGGGTACGCAGCGGCCGGCACAGCCTGGAGGGCTGGCCGAACGTCGACAACGGCATCGTGATCGACGTCAGCGAGCTGAAGGACGTCCACATCGACACCGCCACGCGCACGGCGAAGCTCGGCGCGGGGCTCACCCAGTCGGAGGCGGTGACCGCCCTGGGAGAGCACGACCTCGCGGCGACGACCGGCACGGAGGGGACCGTGGGTCTGTCCGGCGCGACCCTCGGCGGCGGCTTCGGCTTCCTCACCCGCTACCTCGGGATGGCCTGCGACAACCTGATCGGCGTGGAGATCGTCGTGGCGGCGGGCGCGGACGGCGCGAAGGTGCTCGAGGTGGACCCGTGGAACCACTCGGATCTGCTCTGGGCCCTGCGCGGCGCGGGCAACGGCAACTTCGGGATCGTCACCTCGCTGACCTACAAGGTCGCTCCGTTGAAGAGCGTCGCCTACCTGCAGGTGACCTGGCCCGGTCTCGGTGACCTGCACCAGGTCTTCGACGCCTGGCAGCGGGTCGGGCCCTTCACCGACCCCCGCCTCGGCACCCAGGTGGAGGTCCACCCGGACGAGATCCTGCTGTTCGCAGTGTTAGCGGACGGATCCGAGGCAGAGGCCAGGAAGTTGCTGGCGCCGATCCTGTCGATCGGCAACCCCACCATCACCGTGCAGATCGGCGGCTGGGGCGACGTCTACGCCGGCTTCCAGATCCCGAACGAGGAGGAGCCGGCGAAGTGGAAGTTCTTCTCCCAGTTCACCCGCGAGCCGTTCCCGGCGGAGGCGGTCAGCATCGTCCGTGAGTTCATGGAGAAGGCCCCTTCACCGGACAGCAACTTCTTCACTCAGGCCTTCGGTAACGGGGCGCAACGGCAGGAGCCGTTCGGTGGTGCGGCCTTCCCGCACCGCGACGCGCTCTTCTACTCCGAGCCCGGCGCCGGCTGGGGCACCCGCGGCGAACCCGACAGCGATGACGCCGTCACCCCGATCGCCCAGACCTGGATCGCCGAGTTCAGTCAGGCGCTGCGGCCCTACGTGGACGGCGCCTACGTCAACGTGCCGAACATCGGCATGGCCGAGTGGGAGACCGCCTACTGGGGGCGCAACTTCCCCCGGCTGCGCAAGATCAAGGCTAAGTACGACCCGCACAACGTCTTCCAGTACGAGCAGAGCATCCCGCCCGCGACGCACTGACCCGAGTGACCGGCGGTGCGGGCCTCACCACCCGCACGTCGGTCACCACCAATCCCACCCCAACCCAACCTTTGCTCTGCACCCGCGGAGGCGACGGCTACGGTCCGTGACTGGTGCCGATCCGGGTGCAGAGCAAAGGACCTGCGAGGCAGGTTGAGGTATCGCGCTGGCGGGCACGAGGGTGTTACCGCACGCCGGCCCGCAATGGGCGGTGCGGCCGCTCACGGATGCGGAAGCGCGGACCCGGACTTGCCGGCCTGCACGAGGTGTTCCAGCCAGGGTGTCGGGGCGACGCCCAACTCCCGGCCGAGATCGGCTCGGAACAGCTCGAACCGCCGTACCGCCTCGTTGATGTTGCGTTCCGCCAGGTGCACGGCGATCAACGCGCGGGTGGCGCTCTCCCGCAGCGGCTCCAACTGCACGGCGGTCAACGCCACCTGCACCGCCTCGCCGAACCGGCGCTGCGTGGTGAGCCACTCGGCGAGTGTCTCCAGCGCGTACAACTGGGTCTGGCGCAGCCGTTCTCGCTCGGTCAGCACCCAGTCGTCGTACCAGCCGGGCAGCAGTTCGCCGGTCGCCAGCGCCGGCACGCCGGGGCCGACGGCGAGCGGCGCACCACCGGAGAGCAGTGCGGCGGCCGCCGCGCCCAGGGTGGCCACGTCGCTGGTCACCCCGGCGGCCAGGGCCAGCCGGTCGTCCTCCTCCACCAGGGGCTCGGGGGTGACCCGGTGCAGCCGCCAGAGCATGGTGCGCAGGTTGGCTCGGGCCCGCTCCTCGTGCGAGCCGGGCCAGAGCGTGCCGGCGGCCTCGGACCGGCCACACCGCTGGCGTACGCCGAGGTAGGCCAGCAGCCGGCGGGCGCCCTGCGGCACCGCCACCACCCGCCCGTCGCGTTCCAACCCGAACCCACCGAGCAGCCGTAACGCGTACCGGGCGGGCTGTCCCGCGTCGGTCTCGGTTGCCCGGGTGCGAAGGTCCTGCGTTACCTCGTGCACAGCCATGCTTGCGCCTTTCGCACCCGATCGCCCCGTGGCAGTTCCACGCTCGGGTGTGGACGATCGACGCGCCAGCGCTGTGTCGCTTCACCGACCCGGCGAGCGGCGGAGATCAACCGTTCGCCGGATTCGGTCCCGGCCGTTCAGCGCAGCTTGCTCAGCGTCCGGGCGTACGCGGTCCACTCGGCGGCGTCGCCGACCTCGGCGCGTATCCCGGCCTCCTTCATGATGCCGAGCACCTGCTCGGGCTTCGCATCAGCCAGCTTGCCGAGGGTGCTGATCCCGGCGCGGGTCAGCGCCGCCCGGGCCTTGGTCGGCACCCCGGCGAGCATGGCGATGTCGGCGTCGGCGACGTTCTCCAGCTCGGCCTCGACGCCGAGCGCGGCGGCGACCGCCGACTGGGCCCCGACCGTGGTCCGGACGATCACCGCCTCCCGCTCGCTCACCTCGCCGAACATCGCGTCCACACTCTGGTAGGCGCTCTCGGCCGGCAGCACCTTGAGCACGTCGCGGACGGTCCGACCGTCGGCCAGCTCGTCCTCGCCGAAGAAGCGGATGAACTCGGTCAGCTTCACCTCGCGCGGGAAGCGCTGCCGGACGTCCCCGTTCTCGGCCGCGTACCGCTCCAGATAGGCCGCGCCTCGGACCTTCGGGCCCACGACGACGTCCACGCCGAGGGTCTCCACGGCGGGCAGCACGATGGTGCCGGCCTTGGTCTGCCAGATGCTGACCTTCTTGTCCATGAACATCGTGGTGCCCATGTACTTGCCGAAGTCCAGGGCGCCGATGTAGTTGGGGATCTGCTCGATGGCGTGCGGGCCGAGGGTCACCTTGTTCTCGTGCACCGTGGAGTGCAGCCGGTTGATCTCCGCGCGGATCTCGTCGAGCAGCCGGCGCAGGCTCACCCGCATCGCCGCCATGCAGGAGAACGCCTTGGCCAGGTCGGTGCCGAGGTGGTCCAGGTCGTGCTCGATGCGGTGGAACCGCTCGTTGAAGCCCTGCTCCCCCGGCGTCTGCCCGGCCTGCACCACGTCCTCGCCGTCGACCCAGTCGGTGTGGGCGAAGGTCCGGGCGAACGGCGGCGGCGCGCAGCCCGGCTCCACCGCCGGAAACGACTCGGCGTAGCTGAACACCCGCTTCGCGGTGCCCACGTTCTCGTAGATCCAGGACGAGACCAGCACGCTGGCGTCCGAGGCCGGGATGCCGTGCTGGGTGAATGCCTCGTACAGCTCGGTGACGGTCACCCCGTCGTAGTTGATCTCGCTCGCCATGGTGGTGTCCCTCTCAGAGCTGGTCGTACACGCCGCGGTGCCGGCGCTGCTGGAAGGTGCGGAAGGTGCGGGCCACCGCCGGGCGCAGCGGCTCGGCCGTGCCGTCGTCGTCGAGGTCGACGTGGTCGCGCCGAATGCCGAACGTGTTGATCTCCACGCCGAGCGGGCAGACCCTCGTCAACGCGTTCATCAGCCGCTCGTACTGCGCCAGGGTCAACGTCACCCCGTCGGGCAGCTCCACCCGGAACTCGTACGGGTCGGTCAGGCCCGTGCGCACGTAGGAGAGCGCCACCACGGCGACCACACCGGTGTGGGTGGGACGCAGCGTGGTCCGCGCGCCGACCGCCTTGATCTCCGCCGTGCCGCCGCCGAGCCCGACCGTGTACCACCGGAACCCGGTGGCCCGGCGCTCGCTGAGATTCAGCCCGGCCTGCGGCAGGCCGATCACGCTGCACACCAGCAGCACCCGGTTGCCCGTCTCGACCAGCGGCAGCGCGGCGGCGAGGTGCTGGTCGCGCAGCAACCGGACCAGTCGGGCCAGCCGGTCGCCGGCAGCGGGCTGGCCGGCGATCAGCGCGCTGGCCAACGCGGCCGGCAGCTCGATGGTCTCCAACAGCTCGTCGGGGAGCCGGTTCAGCGCGGCCACCACCGGTGCCGGGTCCCGCACCGCCGGCAGGCCGGCGGCGGCCAGCACCTGGTCCACCGGCTGCCCGGCCGGCCGGGTCGGCACCGCCGCCCACCGGGTCCGGGCCACCGCGTCGGTCAGCGGCGTCCACGCCGGCTCCCCGGCGTCGGTCCAGGCCCGCGCGGCGGCGGAGAGACCGGCCAGCAGCAGCGCGTTGCCAGCCGGGTCACCCGGTGCGTAGAACTGCGCCTCGACCGCCGCGTCCGCGCCGAGGGCCGCGCTCAGCGGCGCGGTCACCGCCAACCCTCGGGTGGGCAGGTGGGACAGGTACATCCTGGTGGTGCTGATCCGGTGGGTGGTCGGCAACCCGCACACCCGCCACAGCCAGGCCAGCTCACCGTCGGCGGCCACGGTGGGCACACCGGCGGCGCGGGCCGCGGCGATCAGCGCCTCGGCGGTCCGGTCGCCGGTGGCCGCCCGGCCGGTGTCGAGCACCCGGTTGCGCAGATCGGTGGCCTGCGCGGGGGTCGGCCAGCTGACGTCGACGCCGAGACCCAGCTCGTAGCGGCTGCCGCCGGCGTCGTCCTGGGCCCGGGTCACCTGCCACACGATCGTCGAGCCGAGCGCCCGGCAGACCCGCCCGGCCCGGTCCAGGGCGGCGGCCAGCGGCGGCGCGATGCCGTGCGCGCTGTCGAAGGCGTACGACTGGCGCAGGCTGGCCCGCAGGGCGGTGACCTCGGTCAACCGGCTGGCCGGCAGCGCCCGGCCGGCGTGCACGGTGTTGTTCGGCGGGGTGTTGGCGGGCAGGACGAGGCGGTCGCGGCGCAGTTGGGCGAGGAAGTTCGTGCGGTGCTGCGGATCACCGACGGCGACCAGTCGGATCGCCACCGCGAACCGGTCGTCGTCCTCGCGCAGGGTGAACCGCGCGCCGCCGGGCAGGTCGGCGAAGAGCCCGGTGTTCGGGTCGGTGTCCGTGCCGGGGCCGTTGAGCAGTCGACGCACCGCACCCGGGGTGGGCAGCAGGAACCGTCGGTAGAGCCCGAGCCGGTGGGCGTACGCGCCGTCCGACTCACGGGCCGGCGGGGCGAGCCGGCGCGCGTACACCTCGCCGTTGGTTGGCTCGTGCACCAGCTCGTCGACGAAGCGGGCCACGCCGACGTCGGCGCCGATCCGGTCCAGCGCGTCGCGGCGGGCGTGCGCCAGGGTTCGGTACGCGTGCACCTCGCGGGCGGCGCGACGCAGCCGGTGCTTCTCGTACGACACCAGGTAGAGCAGCCGACCGAGGTTGCCCTCCAGCACGGCCAGCTCGACCAGAGCGGGAAGCGCCGTACCGGTGACCGCCGTGGCGACGGCGCCGTCGACGGTCCGCTCGGCCGCCACGGCGACGGTGAACGACGCGACAAGCGCCTCGTCGGCGGTGTCCGGCACGTACGCGGGCACCGACGCACCGGCCGCCGACCAGGGCGCGAAGACCACCGGCGGCAGCACCCGCTCGCCGGTCCCGCCCGGGTCCACGGTGACCGTGACCCGGACGGTCTCCTCGACCAGGTCCCGACGCAGCACCACGGTGAGCAACGGGTGCCGGCTGGTCCAGTCCACCGCCGCCGCGCCGCTGGCGGCGATCGGCACCACCACCCGCCGGACGGTGCCCGGGTACGGGCCTTCCAACTGGTCAACGAGGTTACGTTCGACGGACGGGTCGGCCCCGTCCACCGGCACCCGGATGTCGGTCACCATGCCCCCGCTCAGACGATCCGGAACGGCCGGGGGTCGTCCCGGTCGACGTAGACGGGCACCTGGTTCGCGGCGAGCACCGCGTTGTCGCCGACCGGCAGTCGCTGCACCCCGTCGCCGGTGGGCGCGCTGCCGGTCACCACCACCGCCGAGTCGGCCGGGAAGCGGACCAGCCGCAGGTCGCGGACGTCCGCGACACCGGGCTCGTTCATCAGCGTCCAGATCACCTCGGCGGCGCGGACCGGCTCACCGAACGGCAGCTCGTCGACGTAGCGGCGTAGTCGGGCGTGCAGCCGGGCCCGCAGCTCGGTGGCGGCGGTGGAGGCGTTCACCGTCTCCTTCGAGCCGGTGGGCAGCGGCAGGCCCCGGATCACCAGGTCGGCCTCGACGCCGATGCCCACCTCGTCGGCCCGGTCCACCGAGGCGAAGATGCCCACCGGGCGCAGGTCCTCGATGACCGAATCGACGGCCGCGTGCAACCCGTCCGGGCCGTCCCAGATGGCCGCGGCGGTCGGCGCGACAAGCACCGTGACGTAGTACGGATTACCCAGGTCACGCTCGGTGCTGAAGACCCGCTCGATGAAGTTGAAGTTGCCGAAGATGGACTGGTTGAGGTCCAGCCCACCCCGACCGTCGAAGACCTGCACCTGGCGTACGCCGGGCACGGTGGCCACGGCCAGGCCGATCGCCTCGGCCGTCCAGATCGAGCGAGGCGCGGCGAGCAGCAGCTGCCGGTAGCGGGCGTCGGAGACCTGCTGCTCGCCCCCGGTCAGCGCGACGGTGTGGGTGATCTCCACCAGCTCCGCGCCGGCGGCCTGCTCGGCGTCGTCCAGGTCGGCCAGCAGGGTGTCGGCGCGGTTCCACCTGTCGATCTTCTGGCTGGCCTGCGTCGGGTCGAGGTTGTGCGCCGGGCCGGGGTAGAACGCGGCGACGGCCGGCACCCGTTCAGCCACGGCGGCGGAGAGCACCACCGTCTCGTCCAGGGCCACGTGGTGCCCGCCCGGTGTGGACAGCCGGGCGCCCCGGGGCAGCGTGAGCTGGGTGCGGCCGGTGGGCAGCGCCGCCTTCAGTCTCAGCTTCACCGTGCCCCGGGCCGACAGGTAGGGCCGGGGGATGCCGAGTTCCTCGCCGAGGCGGGTCAGCGCGTCGGCGGTCGCCGACACCACGTACGAGTTGTCGTAGACCGCGCCGAGCGCCGCCCACAGCCGGGCGTCCTCCAGCGCGGCCAGTTCGAGGACCTTGCGCAGCACGGCACCGCTGGTCAGGTCGATGTCGTCGCCGAAGAGCAGTCGGGCGGTGGCCAGCTTCTCGGCGAGCAGTCGGGCGAAGGACTTCGGAACGAAGCCGCTCTCGACGATGCCGAAGCCGGTCGAGCCGGTGGCCCGCAGCGCGGCGGCGTCGACGGCGAGGACGTCGGCCAGCTCGGCGGGGAGGGTGGGATCAGACACTGGGCAGCTCCCCGAGATGCACCGAGAGCCGGTCGTCGGTGATGGTTTCGAACTGGACCTGCACCTGGAGGGTGCGAGACGAGCGCAGCGCGGCTCGGGCGGCGTCATCGGCGCCGGCCGCGCCGAGCCGACCATCGTCGAGGTTGACGTCGACGATCTTGCGGACGCGGGGGTCGCGGTCGAGCAGAGTGATGATGCCGATGCGTACCTGCTCGCGGATCAGGTTCGGCTCGATCTGCTCGGCGAGGGCGTTGAGGCCGTCGAAGCCGAAGGTGGCGTCGAAGACGTTCGAGCCGCGCAGCGTGGTCAGCGCCACCGCGAGGCTCTGGGCCACGTTCTCGGTGCCGGCGACGAGGGCCAGCACCCGGCCGTTGGGGCCGTCGTCGAAGACGACGTCGCGGGCCAGGTCCACGCCGGGCATGGTGGGTTCGAAGGCGAGGCCCCAGCCGAGGTAGCGGCGCTGGGCGGCCTGCCGTTCCCGTTCGGTGCGGTCCATCTCAGACCGCCTTCAGCTTGGTCTGCCCGGCGCTGGCGGACAGGCCGGGGCTGGAGCCGTCGGTGGCGCCGCTGAGCGAGTCCAGAGCCACCCCTGCCCCGCCGACCTTGAGCTTGCTGGCGGCGCCGGTCGCGGTGGTCACCGTGCTGCACTGCTTGGTGGAGTTGCTGGTGGTGATGGTGCACCCCGCCACCGACTTGCCGCTGATCCCGTCCGGCCGGGTCACCGCGACGTGGTCGACGGTGAGCTTGCTCTGCCCGGCCGGGGAGACCTTGCCCTGGTTGGGGCAGTGCACGTCGCTCGACGTGGTGAGCACGAAAGCCATATCGCTCTCTCCTCAGTGGACGTTCATCGCGTTGCTGACCTGGACGTCGACGTCGTCGGCGGCGATGTTGACGGTGCCGCCGCTGATGTTCACCGCGCCGTTGCCCGCGTCCAGGTCGATCTGGGTGGCGGTGATGGTGATCGAGCCGTCCTGCTTCATCACGATCGACGACCCTCCGGCGGCGTGCTCGATGGTGATGCTGTCGGCCTCGTCCGCGCGGGCCGGGCGCTGACCACGGCCCTGCAGCTGGGCCCGGCCCACCCGCACGGTCAACTCCCCCAGCTCGATGACTCGGTTGCCGTCGCCGTCGGTGAGGTCGTGCGCCACCTTGCCGTCGTGGTCGGCGGGGACCACCGAGTCGCCGATCGACGAGCGGCTGCTGCTGGCCACCCCGACCGGCAGGGACAGCCACCAGTCCCCCGGCTCGGAGACCGGGGCGTGCCCGGTCGGCCAGAGCGCACCCACCTCCACCGGGTCGTCCGGCGCCCCGTTGCGGTAGGCCAGCGCCACCCGGGTGCCCGGGTAGCGGGGCAGGATGAGCCCGCAGCCACCCCAGGCGAACGGGGTCAGGTAGGTCACCCCGGGCAGCGGCGCGGGCTGCTCCCGGCGTACCGGCAGACGGCGGACGCCGTTGGGTCGGCCGTCCGGGCGGGCCAGGCCCTCCCACACCGTCTCGGTCTGCGCCGGCGGTTCGACCGCGCCGCTGGCGTTGGTGGCCGCCGCGCGCACCTCGCCGATCTCCAGGCCCCGCGTCTCACCCCGGGCGGCGCGGGCCGCGCGACGCACCGCCTCGGCGGCGGCCACCCCGGGCGAGGACGCCGGGCCGGCCGGCTCGGCGGTGCCCACGCCGGAGGCGTCGCTCCAGCTGTCCCACGCCTGGGCGCCCGAGGTGACCTCGACGCCCTGCACCACCGTGACGAATCCGGCGGTACGCGACAGGGTGTGCCGGGCGGCGCTGAGGTAGAGCAGTTTCGCCCCCGCGCCCAACTCCCCGGTCGACGGGGCGAACGGCGCCGCGAACGAGCCGAGCAGCGCCGCGCCGACGCTGCCCAGCGTGGTGGCCTCGTCCACCGCCGGCGGGTCGAAGCACACCAGGTCGCCGGGCTTCAGGTCGGGGCGGCCTTTGAGGGTAAGCGTCCACGCCCGACGGCGCGGTGCGGCGGTGCCGCCGGACTCGGTGGCCGCGTACGGGTCGGTGTCCTGGCTGCCGTTCTCGGTGCAGGCCAGCAGCCCGGTGGCGAGGGTCAGCGGCTTGGGCTCCCCCTCCGGGTACGGGATGGGACGCTTGCCGACGTGCACGGTACCGTCGCGGATCAGCAGCATCCCCCGCCCGTACGCGTTGAGCGACTGCTGCAACGCGCCGCCGATACGCTCCAGCGCGGCGCGGTAGAGCAGGCCGGCGCCGAAGGCCACCCGCTCGTCACCGGCTGCCTCGGTGGCTCCCCGGGTCATCGTGCCGTCCGGGTTGCCGCCCCAGGTGGCGATGTCCACCCGGGTGCGGTCGGCGACGGCCCGGATCGCGGCGGTGAAGGTCGCCGCCTCGAACCGTTCGGTCACCCGCTGCCCGAGCCGGGCGTACGCCTGCTCGACGAGGGTCAGCTCGGTGTCGTAGGTCCGCTCGCCGGTGAGCCGACGCACCTTCGTCACCCGCAGCACGGCGACCAGCGCCTGGGTCAGCTCGGCCGGGGTCGGGCCCGCGTTGACGCCGACCAGGTTGGTGAAGAACGCGCCGACGGAGGTGTTCGCGTCGCGCCAGTACAGGTGCAGCTTGGCCACCAGCGGCGGTTGCCCCTCGGCGGTGCGCAGCGCGGCGAAGTGCTCGTCGATCAGCCCCTGCACGGTGATCGTGTACGCGCCGGGGCCCAGCCCGTCGGGCAGCGCGGCGTCGATGGCCGCGTAGTAGTCGGCACTGGACAGGGTGAGCGCGGCGTCCTGACTCAGCCCGGTCGGGGTCTCCCGGTGAAACGTCAGGGTCCAGCCGGCGTCGTTGCCGACCGCACCCTGGCGTACCTGGCCGGTCTGGAACGGCGTGAGCGTCATCGCAGCACCCTTCGCAGCTTCTTGTCGAGCAGGTAGCGGTAGCGCAGCCGGGCGGGGCCCAACTCGGATTCGACGCGCTGCGCGGGTGGGCGGCGACGCCAGACGAACTCGTTGATCGGCGGCGGCCCGAACTCATCCACCGCCCGGTCGGCCCGACGCCAGGCCAGCGCGATGGACGAGCCGTAGTCGCCGGAGCCGCGGACCGTCCCGGCGTGCACCAGCCAGCTCAGCACCAGCAGCTCCACGGCGACCGAGGCGGATCCGGCGCTGTCGGCGGGCGTGCCGGCGTCGGGGCAGACCCGGCGCAGGCCGGCGGCGAGCGGCACCGAGCCGAGGATCCGGGTGCCCTGGCGGACGACGAGGCGCAGCGGCACCCGACCGACCAGGGCCGGTGGCGCGGGTGTGGCCGGCGGCGCGGGCCGGGGCGCCAGGTCGTCGGCGGAGCTGCTGACCACGGCGAGTGGGTCGGTGTGCAGCCACTGCCGGGCCAGCCCGGTGGGCAGGATCAGCACCGCGTGCACGCCGACGCCCAGCTCGACGCGGTGCGGGAGGCCGGCGGTGAGGCTCTGCCGCACCTCGGTGAACCCGTCGGGCACCTCGACGGGTGTCTCCGGCAGCAGGTAGCGGTCGATCGGGAACTGTGGCATCAGTTGCCCAACCCGTCGGCGAGCGCGCCGACTCCGATGCTGGCCACGTCGAGCAGCTTGCCGAGCAGGCTGGGACGGGGCACGTGGACGAGGGTGATGGTGGTGTCCAGGACGTCACGGCGGGCGGCCGAGGCGTTGAAGGTCAGCGACTGCACCTGCATGTCAGTGCGGATGGTCATGGAGGTGACCAGGATCAGCCCGCCGAACTTCCCCCCGGAGTACGCGGCGAGGGCGGTGCCGCGTTTGCTCGCCTCGGCCATCGTCTCCAGCGCGAACTTCCAGGCGTAGCGTTCCGCGCCGACGAGCACCCCGGTCAGCGTGATGGTGTCGTCGTGGGTGGCCACGATGGCCTTGTGCGCGGTGGAGCCGATCGGCGGCAGGTGGTACGTCTCGGCAAGCGAGATAGCGGTGACCGCCCAGATCGGAATCGGCAGGATCCCGTCGCTGATTATCGCGGACGGCACCGTGCCGTACCGCATGAAGCTGCTGGTGATGGCCATGCTCAGCGCCCTCCGGTGGGTGGCAGCGGCACCGGCGTGCCGGTGGGTTCGACGGCCAGGCCCAGGTCGCGCAGCGCCTGGGTGATCTCGCGGACCTCGCCGGCGGCGCTGGTGACCCGCAGCCGCAGCCGGCGTGCTTCCAGCGCGGCGCTGATCCGCGCGGGCCGGGTGGACGCGGAGCCGCGCCGGTTGATCCGGTCGATCTCGGCGGCGGCGTCCTCCATCCGGGAGATCGCGTCGAGGATGCGCGGGTCGGGGGTGAAGCCGGGGTCGTCGCGTTGCAGTCGGGCGATGGCGTCGCGGAAGTCGGCGGCGTCGCGGCGCAGGTTGGTGACCAGGTTCTCGGTGAGCGCGCTGACTCCGCTGACGCTCGTCGCGCGGTGCGACTTGTCGTCGAGCAGCCAGACCCAGCCGTCGTGGCCGATGCCGACGAGGTCGGTGCCGGCGACCTTGACGTTGGCGTCCGGGCCCTTCAGGAACAGCTCGATGCTGCTCAGTGAGAACGCCGCGCTGTACTCGCCGAGCACACCCCGCCCGTAGGTGACCATGTCGTGGCGCAGGTAGGCGCGGAAGCCGGGGCCGTCGTCGGCGCGGCCGCCCCGGTCGCGGAAGCGCCGCCAGAGGGTGGCCAGGGCCTCCGGGTTGTGCACGGCGAGCTGCTGGGTGAGCCAGACGTCGCCGCCGGACACCACGGCCCGCAGGTCCGGGTCGGCGATCCGCGCGAGAGCTTCGGCCAGTCGCGCCTCGCTCATCTGCAGGCCGCGCGAGCGGGCCTTGCCGAGATCGTCGACGGCGGTCCGCAGCCGGGCCAGCTCGTCCGGGGTGAGCCGGCCGCCGAGCCGGGTCTCCAGGTCCGCCAGGGCGGCCCGCTTTGCGGCCTCCGACTCGGCGGCCACCGCGTGCCACAGCGCGGTCGGTTCCAGCGCGGCAGCACGGCGCAGCGCGGCCTGCCGGTCCGCCGGCATGGCCTGGAACGCGTTGCCAACGATGTCGGTGGGCTCCACGTGCCGGCCGCCCGCGCCACCGCCGGCGGCGTCGAACTCGCGCAGCAGCGAGTCGGCGTACGCGGCGGAGTCGTCGGCCAGCCGCAGCGGCGCGTCCCCGACGATGCCGTCGCGCGGTCGGCTCAACTCGCGCATCTCGGTGCTGAGCTGGTCGAAGTGCTCGCCGAGGGTGGCCACCCGCACCCCCTCGGGCAGGGTGCCGCCCTCGAGTACGTGGTCGAGGATGGCGGCGATGTTGTCGCGCAGCACGGTGATGCGTTCCAGCCGGTTGAGCGCGTTGTTCAAGTACAGGTCGGCGACGTCGTCGATCATGCGCCGAACGAGGTGTTCCAGGAGTCGCCGGGAGCGCACCTCGCCGGCCTCGCTGTGCGCGGCGACGGTCCGCATGAACTGGCGCAGCCGGGGGTTCGCGTCGGCGGCGGCGTGCACGGCGGCGGCGTCGAGGAACCGGCCGGCGCGGAACCGGCGCGGCCCGGTCACGGCCGCACCACCGGGACGCGGGGGCCGGCGGCGGCGCCACCGGGTTGTGAGTCGAGCACCATGAGGATGAACCGGGCGCCCTCCGGGCCACCGACCGCGCCGCTGAGCATCGCCTCCCGCTCCACGTACGCGAGCACCGGCTCCATCAGCTTCTGCACGACCCGTTCCAGCACCTCGTTGAGCAGGATCTCGGTGAGGAACCCCTGGAGCAGGTCACGGGACGCGGCTTCGATGATCTGCCGGGTGACGCGACGCACCACGTACCCCCGGGCGGCGCGCAGCCCGGCGCGGACGCCGAAGCGTAGGGCGACCCGCCCGCCGCGCACGGCCGCGCCGCCGATGGTGCCGGCCTCCGGGATCAGCGACAGCGCCAATCCGAGGTACGCGGCGAACAGCTCGACCTCGACCTCGGTGCGGGTCAGCACCAGCTCCGGGTCGAGCATCGAGGAGTAGAGGCGCTCGCGCTGGTGGGCGTGGGCCACGTCGACGGCGGCGACGGCGACCCCGACCACGAAGCCCAGCGGTGGGCAGAGCAGCGACAGCGCGATGATCCCCACCATGACGGCGAACGCGCTGAGCGCCTCCCGGCCCAGCTCGGTGCTGAACAGGTCGTCGACGCCGGTGGCGTAGTAGAGGTTGGCGCCGAAGAACTCGCCGATCTGCTGGTGGGTGACGAGGTGGATGCCCTGCAGGGCGAAGCGTCCACGGGGGATGGTGGCCGACGGGATGTGTTCGCTGATCCGGCTGGACCGGAAGGCGAACCGGGCGTCGGTGCGGGCGCGGCCGAGCATCTCGGTGTTGTTGCGCCGCATGTCCTGCAGGACCCGCCACAGTTCGTCGCGGATGGCGGACCGGTCGCCGGCGAAGCGGGCCAGCACGTCGGGCAGGTCGGTGATCTGCTTGACCAGCGGGTCGATGCCCTCGGCCTCGCCGCGTTGGATGACCAGCGCCTGTTCGATCTCGGCGAGGGTCCAGAGCACCGCGTGCGAGTCGCGGATGCGGGTGGTGCCGTCGCGTTCGACGATCTCACCGGCCGCGCCGGGGCTGCTCAGGGCGGCCTCGGTGGCGAGGAACGCGCTGGAGATGGCGCGGGCGGCCCCGTACCAGGCGGTGGACGGGTTGGCCATGCTCACCGTGGCGAGGGTGCCGCCGCCGAGGTCGGTGTGGGCGGACACCCACCGGGCGGCCTCGTGGCGGCGCAGCCGCTCCCGCAGGCCCTGCAGCTCGGCGTAGTCGGTGAGCTGGGAGACGATCAGCCGCTCGAAGATCGGCGCGTACCTGTCGAAGTGGGCGATCCGCGCGTCGATGCCGGTACGCGAGCTGAGCAGTAGCTGCACCAGCATGGCTTGGCTGCCGACCATGAAGAGCTGCCCGACGGCGCCCTTGACAGCGGGGCTGAACGCCTGGATGAAGTGCAGGTTCCAGGACGCGGACGTGTCGATCCAGCCACCCTGGATCCGGGCGAAGTGCTCGGGCTGGCTGTAGCGGCCCATCACCAGTTGGGCGAGTCGATCCAGTCGGGGCACCACCCCGGCCAGGTGGCGCAGGAACTGCACGGCGGGTGAGGCGACCGGCCGGAAGTCCAGCGGGCCGAGCCGGCCGCTGCCCTCCGGTACGGGTCGGGTGAACGCCTCCCGCTCGGCCGAGCCGACCAGCAGACTGATCGCCGCGGCCCGGCCGCGCAGCATGGCGGCGGCCTGCAGGCAGAAGTTCGCCGGGTAGCGGCACGGCTCGCCCATCTGCAACCGGAACGCGATGTCGTCCATCAGCCGGCGCAGCTCGTCGCCATCCGGCCCGAGCGCGGCCAGCTCCGGTTCGCCGTTGTACGGCGCGCAGGCCCGCAGCTCGGAGTGCGCACCGGTGACGGCGGGGAACCGTCGTCCCTCGACGCCGGGCGGGGCGCTGGGGCTACTCGGGTCGAAGACGAACCCGCCCCGTCGGGCGCCCCCGGTGCCGTCCCCAGCGCTGCCACCGGCGTCACCGCCGGGCCCACTGCCGGTACCCAGCCCTCCGGTGCCGCCCGGCCCGCTGCCCGTGCCGCTGCCGGGGCCGGAGGCGCTGCCGTTGCCCGAACCGGCGCCGGTGCCGGCCGCGCCGGAGCCGATGCCGCCGCCGGGCGGGGCGTTCGGGTCCGGTGGGGTCGCCGGACGCTGCTCGACGCTTATCGGCAACAGGTTGGCCGTGCCGGTCCAGTGCAGCGTGGCGTCGGTCTCCTCGGTGCCCACCAGCAGCAGGGACACCCCTCCGACGCGAACCACCACCAGGCTGGTCGGCAACGCCCCGCCCACCGAGGCGAGGATCCCGTCGACCCGCCGGGTCACCTCCACGTCGACGGCGCGTTCGATCTGCGTCCGGTACTCCTCGACGCTTGTCGTCTCACCGCGCGGCTGGGCGAGGCGCAGCCGCTGCCGGATGTCGTCGCCGAGTTCCGCGTCCACCATGGCCACCAGCCCGGCCCGGTCGGTGACCGGCCGACGCTCCACCGTGCCGGGCTGCGGGCTGGGCACCCGCGCCTCCACCTCGAA
The DNA here is from genome assembly GCF_000718555.1 of Micromonospora chokoriensis. GTDB lineage: Bacteria > Actinomycetota > Actinomycetes > Mycobacteriales > Micromonosporaceae > Micromonospora > Micromonospora chokoriensis_B. The sequence continues at coordinate 8,504 of NZ_JOAN01000014.1, read as the reverse complement.
GTGCGGCTGCGGGGTGGCCCGGAACACCGTCTCGCCGAACGTGTCGAAGGTCAGGTACGACAGCGGGGTGGTGGTCACCATGACCAGCCACACCTGCCGGCCGGTCGGGTCGATCACCCGCGCGATGACCCCCTGCGGGGTGCCCGACGGCAGGCCACCGTGCTGGCGTACCGCCTCCCGGGCCAGCTCGGCGAAGTGCCCGACCAGGTAGGTGACCGGCCGCAGCAGCCACTGGTGGGTGACCGGGGGCGGCTCGTCGCCGTCCACCGGCACCTCGGCGGCGTCACCACCGTCGTCGTAGGACGGCACCCGGTAGACGGCCAGCAGGTGGCGCATCCGCTGTGGGTCGAACAGCTCGGCCGCTGGCTGGCTCAGCGGCACGGCCACCCCGGGCGGCAGCCCCGGGTCCAGCCGCGCGGCGGTGACCACCTCGTCGACGCGCCGGCGCAGCCGGGCCTCGACGGCCCGCCGGTCGTCCGGGGACACCCTCTGCACGCCCGCACCGGTCCAGCGGAAGGTCGGCGCGTTGGGGCGTACCTCCAGGTAGCCGCCGCGGGGCGTGACCACCTCGCGCCGGGAGCGTTCCAGCGCGCGGGCCAGCGCCGCGCCGAGCGCGTCGGTCACCGCCTCCGGACGCTCAGCCAGCGAGCGGGCGTCCACCCGGATGCGCACCGGAACGTGCACCGAGATGGCCACCGTCAGCACCGCCCGTCCAGGTGCTCGGCGAGGCGGGCCAGCGCGAGGTCGGCGAGCGCGTCGGCGTCGACCGCGCCGCCGGCCGCGACCACCTCGATCTCCACCGGGAAGTGGTACGCGATCACCGCGCGGTCGTCCTCGGCCACCTGCTCGGCCTCCGCCTCGCTACCGGCCGCCGGCAGCACGATCTCACCCGCGTGCACCAGGGCCAGCCCGGTACGGGTGACCCGGGCGGCACGGCCAGCACCGGTCGCCATCTACTACCTCCGGTCAGTCGTCGTCGGCGGGTTTGTCGTCGGCGTGCCGTCGTTGGCCGGTCAGGGCAGGACGGACGGGTCGCCGGTCTTCGGGTCCACCGAGGCGGCCAGGCTGAAGCCGCTGAAGGTCGCCGCCGGTGCGCCGGAGATGGTGGCGGTGGTCGGGGTGGCGCTGGTGATCAGGCAGTCCCGCAGCACGAACGACGAGAACGACCAGTCGTCGCCGGTGTGCTCCAGCAGCGCGATGTCGAACAGCTCGCCGTCCAGGGCCAGCTTGGTGAGCCGACCGGCGACGTCCCCGATCGCCTTGACGGTCATCGTGAAGTTCATCGAGACCGGCGCGTGGATGACGCCCAGGTGGGTCACCTCGCACGAGTGCAGCGCCTCGACGTTGAGCGAGAAGGACGGGCTGAACGAGTCGATCGGGCTGATCAACACCGTCTCGGTGCCCTTGGTGTACTGCACCGCGAGGCGGGTCTTCCACTCCATGGTCTGGTTCCTCCGGGTCAGAACTTGGCCACGAGCGTGACCAGCAGGCGGCTCACGGCCGGGCCGTAGGTGACGGTGACGACCAGGTCGACGGTGCGGTCGGCCCGGGCGGCGGTGACGATCGAGGTGTCGGTGGCGGTACGTGCGACCTCGGGGATGGCGAGGATGTCCAGCACCGGGATCTCGATGCGGTAGTCGTCGATCACCGCCTGCCGCTTGAGTGGGCCGAGGATGCCGTCGACCTGGGTCTTCAGCAGCGTCATGCCCGGCTTGGTGATCCGGGCGTCACCGACCAGGCCGATCAGGCCGGCGCGCAGCATGAACTCGATCTGGTCCAGGGTGCGCACCAGGTCGACGTGCAAAAGGCTCGCGTCGGAGGTGAACAACCGCCCGTCGGCGAAGTGCAGGCTCTCCCCGGTGATCAGCGTTGGGTCGATGATCGGCGTCAGGTTGGCCTCGGAGAGTCCCTTGATCTCGGCCGGGCTGTACTGCTTGGCCACCGGGATGGCCACTCCCCGGATCTTCTTCAACACGATGCTGTGGTGCACCGGCAGCCCGGCCACGGCCGCCATCGCGGCGGTGGCCGCGTCACCGTCCGCGCCTCGAGCGGCGATCATCACCATCCGGCTGGTGCTGCTCTTGAGCGGGTTCGCGGCGGTGGTGATGTCCGCGACGTAGGTGGGGCCCTTCTCGGTGGCCGGGTTGACCATGGCGAAGCCGATCCGTCGCTGGCCGGCCGCGGACATCGTCTCCACGTGCGCCTTGAGCGCGTGCAGCCCGGTGGGTGCGCCCGCACCGGCCGGGTTGCCGACGCCCGACTCGTTGGCCAGCGACACCATTGTCACGTCGTCGGCGGCCTCCAGGCCGCTCAGGGCTGCGGCGTAGTCGTCGCCGGCGACCTTGACCCCGTACACCTTCGCCGGACGCGGGTCCTGCAGGAACGCCAGCTCAAGGGAGTTGTAGAGGGCGTTGCGGACCACGTTGCCGGTCTGCCGGCGGGCGAAGTTGGTGACCGCGTCGTCGAGGGTCTCGATCCGCACCGGCGTGTTCGCCGGCGCCGAACCGCCGTCGGCCGTGGACGGCGCCTTGCCCACGACGGCGATGACACCCGGCGAGCGCTGGGCCAGCGGCGCCGGTGGCGGCACGATCCGGACCTCGATGAACGGGAATGCTGCTGTCGGTGCCACGGGTCCTCCCGGACGAAGTTGCTAGTGCGGTCTCTGGCGGCCCCCGGCCGCCGTGGTCGTTGGGCGGGGTCAGGTCGTCACGGCGGCGAGCCCGATGCCGCTGCGGGCGAGCCATTGGCCGGCCCGGGCGAACCGGGCGGCGCGCTTCTGCGCGTCGGTGCCGGTGTCACCGCCGGGCCAGCCGTCGTCGTCGAACGTCTCGATGGGCACCACCCAGACGGCGACCACCCGGTGTCGCCGTCGCACGTCGTCCGGCGCGGGCACGTCCAGGCCCAACTCCTCGGCGCGGGCCCGCACCAGGCGGGTCTCGACCAGCAGGTCGGCCAGGGAGAAGCCCTGGTCGCGGATCAGCACGGCGGCGGCGAACGGCAGCGGGCGCGGGGTCGGTGGGGCGGCCGACGGCGCGGCGTAGCGCAGTTTCACGGTGGCCCCGGCGGCCTGCCCGCGCATCCGCGCCACCAGGTCACCGGCGTTGGTGGCGCCGACACCGGCGAGCAGCCGGTCCAGGTGGGCGTCGGTGAACGCGGCCGGCTGGTGCAGCCCGGCCCGCAGCCGGGTCACCAACCGGGTCCGCCGCTCAGCCTCCAACTGCGCCGGGTCGGCCGGCAACGCGCCAAGGTCGGCGACGATCTGCGGGTCCACGTCGAAGGCGGGCATCGCCACGTCGAGGTCCTCGACCCGGTCCCGGGCGGCGCTGGTCCGCACTACCAGGCTGCCCCGCCACAGGGCGTCGATGCGCAGCGCCGAGCCGCCGAGGCCGTGCAGGCGTACGCGCAGCTCGGTGCGGTTGGTGCCGCCGGCGCCCAGCCACTCCCCCTCGGCCATCGTGACGGGGGCGGCGGCGAAGCCGAGGGTCAGCTCGTCGAAGACCGCCGCGTACGGCGGCCCGACCGGCATCGCCTCGGTGTCGTACGCGGCCTCGACCAGGTGCGCCAGCGACGCGTCATCGAAGAGCGCGGCGCGGGTGCCCGGATCGGCCAGCCGCACCAGCACCCCGTCGACGAAGTCCACCGCACGGCCTCCCCGCTGCCCGTGCCGGCACACCCTGACCGGCTCGGCACGAGGATCGCGGAGGGCCCGTCACCCAAGCGTCACCGCCACCGTCACCGTCGCCCGATGCGGCGGTCATTGTCGGAAACTGAGCACCCGCACAGCCGTCTGTCGCTCTCGACCTGCGCAATCGCCGCCCGGGCACTGCGGCTGCGCCGCAAGAGCCGATCGGGCGGCGCGGGCCGGCGCCGTGTTGCTCCTGAGCGTGATGACTCTCAGGCATCACGATGACTGTGAGGCATCACGCTCATCGCAGCTCGTGCCCCCGGCTGCCGTCACCCACCGTGTGCCGGTGGGGCCTCGTCGAGGACGACGCGCAACGGGTGCGAAGCGCTGCCGGCGAGGTTGCCGAGCACGGTGAGCAGCAGGGCGTACTGATCGGCCGGCTCGTCGGCGAGCAGTTGGCCGGCGTCGGTGATCAGTAGGGTGAGCGGGCCGGCGTCGAGCCGGTCCCGGAGCACGTCGGCGAGAGCGTCCCAGGTGTCCCCCAGGTACGCCGGCAGGGCCAGCGCGGTGGCGAGCGCGACGAACAGCCCGGCCCTGGTCCGGGTCGCCGTTCCGGCCAGCGCCACCGAGTCGGGCAGCTCTGGGGCGTCGTCGCGGCACACGATCAGCCAATCGGGCATCCGATCCTCGCCGTCATCGATCATCGCGTGCCTCCTGATCCGACCGGGGCGATATCTGACCGGGTCGACGCTGCCGCAGCGGGGCCGACCGACCGTGACCGGTCGACCCCGGGCCGGTCAGAGTCGGTAGAAGTCGGTGTAGTGGTTGGGCGAGAACCAGGTGACCCCGGTGCTGCGGTTCACCACGATCCGGTACGCGTCCCGGGCGGCGCCCTGGGTGCGCGGGTAGACGTCGTACTCGTAGTAGATGGCGTTGGTGGGCAGTTGACCCTCGTAGTTGTAGAACTGGCCGCCGGCGAAGTTGGACTTGCCACCGCTCCAGGAGTACCAGCCGCGACTGGTCGGGAACCCCTTGGCGGACCAGCCGGATCGGGCGGTGCGGGCGTCCGCGCAGCGGCTCATGGTGCAGGAGCTGTAGACCGCAGCCGAAGCCGAGTCGGTCAGCCGGGTGGAGACCACGGACGGGCCGACCAGCGCGGCGGCGACCATGGCAACGAGCAGGGCGAGGGTGGTGGTACGCCGGCGGATCGCGCCGAGCGTGGCCAGCGGGGACACGAGGGTGGACACAGGCTGCCTCCAGACCATCCGATCCATCGATCCGTGTGATTGTCGGACCGGACCCAGTCTCACCGCTTCCGGTCGGTGACAACACCCCTCGGCACCCCAACTGCTCCACAATGCTCGGTTAACCCCGGATGATCACCTGTCTCGGCACGCCCGATCGGGAGTAGCGCGAGCAAACCGATGCTGACCCAGACGTACGCGTTGGCGCCCACGAACCCCAACGGCCCGGTCGACCCGTTGGCGAAGACCCACACCAGCCCACTACAGAGCACGACGTAGCCGGCGACGCCGGCCCGCGTCCGACGGCGGGCCGTCGCGTCGACCGGCGGCCACGGCAGCGTGGACGCGGCGAGCACCACCAGCCCCGGCACCAGCCACACCAGGTGATGCACCCAGGTGACCGGGCTGACCAGGCACGCGGCGACGCCGGTCAGCGCGAAGCCAGCCCGTTCGTCGCCGTCGCGTACCGCCCGACGTACCCGCACCGCCCACACCGCCAGCACGACGACGACCAGTAGCAGCCACAGCCACCGGTCCGGGTGCTCCGGGTCGAGCCGGGCGACCAGGCCGAGCAGTGACTGGTTCGACACGTACGCCAACGCACCGACCCGATCGGTGTCCCACAGCGCCTCGGTAAAGAACGTCCGGGTGGCGTCCGGGGCGAGCGCCGCCGCGACAAGCGTCGCTCCGACGGCCGTGCCGATGGCCGTGGCGGCGGCCCGCCAGCGCCCGGTGACCAGCAGGTACCCGATGAAGACCGCCGGGGTGAGCTTGACCGCGGCGGCCAGCCCGACCCCGACACCGGCCAGCCGACTGCCCCGCTCCAACAACCACAGGTCCAGATAGACCAACGCCACCAGCAACAGGTTGACCTGCCCGAAGCTGACCGTGTCCCGCACCGGGTTGAGCCCGGCCAGCAGGCAACAGGCCAGCGCGAGCGCGTACCAGCGGGTCCACCCGTGCCGCCGGGCCAACGGGTCGACCAGCAGGTGCAGCAGGAAGGCGACGGCCAACGCGGTGAGCAGCAGGTTCGCCACGATCGTCGGGTACCAGGCCAGCGCGGCCATCGGCACCATGCTGACCGCGGCGAACGGTGGGTAGGTGAAGCCGTACCCATTGCTTGTGGTCCACTCGTACAGGTCGCCGCCGCGCATCCAGTGCCCGACCGCGCCGTGGTAGACACCGACGTCGAACCAGCCCCGATGCCCGGGCAGCACCGCGATCGCCACCGCGAGCAGGGTCACCAGGCCGAGCACCGTCACCACGCGCCGCCGGCCCGCGTTCATCGGGCCACCTCCACCGGGGCGGGCGGCACCAGCAGGCGCAGCGAACCGACCGCGAGCAACCCCACCAGCACCCCGACGGCGGCCAGCACCGCCTGCGCCACATCCGGTCCGAAGCCACTGGGCAGCGCCACGAACGCGAGCACCACCGCGCCCAGCGCCGCCGCCAGCCGGGCCCGCCCGTGCGCCGCCGCCGCGATCAGCACCAGACCCCAGAGCGCGTACCAGGGCCGGGTCGCTGGGCCGAGCAGCGCCGCCGCCACCAGCACCAACCCCAGCGCGTACGCCGGGCCGAGCCGACGCCGATGCCACCACACGCCGACCGTCACCGCCAACGCGGCGGCCACGCCCAGCGCCAGGCAGAGCCGCATCGGGGCGTCGCCCAGGTGCAGACCGAAGCGCCCCGCCGCGCGCAGCGCCACCCGACCCAGCGCGCTGGAGATCGACCAGCTGTGTCGGTACATCGGTGTGCCGAGCGCGCCGACCCACCCGTACCCGATGCCGGTGGCCCAGGTGACCACGGCGGCGGTGCCCAGCGCGACCCCGGCCGTGCGGGCCACCGAGGTCGGCAGCCCACGGTGGCGCGCGGCGAGCGACACGACCACCAGCAGCCCGACCACCGCCGGCACCTTGACCAGCGCGGCGAGGGTGACCAGCACGGTGGCCGCGCCGTAGCGGTGTTCGAAGGCGAGGCTCAGCCCGGCTACCAGCAGCCCCAGCATCACCGCCTCGTTGTGCGCTCCCGCGATGAGGTGCAACGGTACGAGCGGGTTGAGCACGCCAAGCCAGAGCGCGGCGGCCGGGTCGACGCCGCAGTGCCGGGCCAATCGGGGCAGGTACGCCACCAGCAGCGCTACCCCGGCCAACGCCACCAGGCGCAGACCGAGCACGCCGAGCACCAGCTTGCCGCCGGTCGCCGCGGTGACCACGGCCGCCACCGCCAGGAACACCGGCCCGTAGGGGGCCGGGGTCTGCTGCCACATCTGCGGCACCTCACCGGCCAACGCGCCGCCCAACTGGGCCACCCCGTGCCGGTACACGTCGATGTCGGCGAGGACCATCGCACCCTGCGCCAGATAGCTGTACGCGTCCCGGCTGAACAGCGGCGGCGCCACCAGCAACGGCCCCGCCCAGCAGGCCAGGGTGATCGCGGCGGAGCGCCGGTCGACGACCTCGTCGGGTGCGTGTCGGTGCCGGCCCGCCCACCACCAGGCGACAACGAGCAGGGTCAGGCCCGCGTACCCGCAGAGCAACCCCGGCCCCGCGAGCTGCCGCAGCGCGCTCCACCAGGCGGCGTGCGCGCCGACGGGCAGCGCGCCGGCGGCCAGGCCGGCGCAGGACAGCAGCGTGGCACCGACTCCCCCGAGCAGCCGGTACGCGACGACGGTCGGCAGTGTGCGCACCCGGGCAGGATGTCGCCCGCGGCTGACCGCCACACGACGCCCGGACGATCAGCAAGCGACGTCGCGATGACGGCGTGGCGGCCGACATTTCGGGCACCGGTTGTTAGCGTGAAGCGCGGATCCGTGACCGTGGAGGGGTGCCATGACGGACGCCCCCGATGGGAGGCCGAGGCCCGCGGACCAGTGGCGGCACCGGGGCATTCGAGGGTTGACCATCGCCCGCGACGTGAGTGTGCGCGGCTGGCGGTGGTGGTCGCGAAGTTGGGATCGGCTGGTCGCCGCGCTGCAGGACGAGGCGCCCGTCAACTCCGCCGCCGCGCCGACGCCAGCCGGCCCGCTCGTCGAACAGCGCGACGCGCCACGGCTGATCGCGGTCCCGGCACGCGGGTACGTGTACTCGTTCTACGTCCGCGCCACGTTCTCGTGGTCGTCAGCGGTGAGCCTTCGCTCCGAGGTGCTGAGCTGGTACGTGCAGTACTTCCAGCCCACCGCGATCCAGCGACTGACCCGGCTCGCCGCGGACGCCGCCCGCGACCTGCCGCCGCACCGGGCCGGTGACCTGGAGGTGGCGTTGCAGCAGGCGCTCGCCGAGGAGCCGTTGTGGCACTACCAGCGGGGCGACATCACGCTCACCTGCCGCCCCGACGCCGCCGTCCGCCTCGACGAACGGATCATGCCGGCGCTCCAGCCGCACGTCGACCGCCTGGTCAAGCTGGAGTACCAGTTCGACGAGCAGATCCGAAAGGCCCGGTACGCCGAGGCGCTGAGCCGCCAGTGGGCGACGATCCTGGATGATCACGCGGACGACCACGACCTGGCCGACGCCCGCGAGCACATGCTGGCTGCGCAACGACAAGCCGCACGATGGATCGCCGAACTCCTCCACCGCCACAACGAGCACCCCACAGACCCAACAACCCCAGTCCCGCCGCAGCCAACCCCCGCCGCC
>NZ_JOAN01000013.1 GCF_000718555.1 Micromonospora chokoriensis | reverse complement strand
CGGCTGGCAGGACATGCCGCTGACCCAGGCCGCCCAGACCGTGCAGGTCTCGGCCTACCCGGACGCCTACGCCCAGTGGGAGCAGCAGGCCGCCGACCTGGTCGGCCAGTACTGGAACAGCTGACCCGCACGACAGCACCACCGCACAGCACCACCGCAGGACACCAACCGCTGGCCGGCACCCTAACCCGGGTGCCGGCCAGCGGCCTTCCCACCACCAAAACACACCACCCAGCCCTGACCGCCACCCAACGGACGCGGAGAAACGTCACCCCCACCAGCGACCGCCGCAGATCTTGGACACTTTCCGTTCCACCAGAAGGCCAGGTCGCGGACAAGCGCCGCCGACCCGCAGGCCAGGTCGCGGACAAGCGCCGCCGACCCGCAGGCCAGGTCGCGGACAAGCGCCGCCGACCCGCAGGCCAGGTCGCGGACAAGCGCCGCCGAGCCGCAGGCCAGGGCCGCCGACCCGCAGGGCAGGTCGCGGCACCCGCAGGACAGGGCCGCCGACCTGCAAGACAGGTCGCTGTGCTGTGGATCAGCGGACAGTGACGGTGACCGTGTGCCAGCCGGTGGCGCCATCCGGGGCGACGTCCTGCGTACGCTCGGTCTGGGTTTCGCCTGTCGCGTCTGTCGCTCGGACCTGGAGCCGGTGCTCGCCTGGCGTGGCCTCCCAGCGCCAGGACCACTGCACCCAGGTGTCCACCGACACGGTGGGGGCCAGCGCGGCCTGCTGCCACTCGCCGTCGTCGACGCGTACCTCGACTCGGCGGATGCCCCGGTGCTGCGCCCAGGCCACGCCAGCGACGGTGACCGGCCCGACGGTCAGGCGGTTGCGCCCTCGGGGCGCGTCGATCCGCGACTGGGTCTTGATGGGCCCCTGGGCGGACCAGCCGCGCGGCACCCAGTACGCGTCGAAGTCAGCGAACCGGGTCAGCTCCAGCTCGGTCACCCACTTGCAGGCCGACACGTAGCCGTAGAGGCCCGGCACCACCATCCGGACCGGGAAGCCGTGCTCGACCGGCAGCGGCTCGCCGTTCATGCCGACCGCCAGCAGCGCGTCCCGTCCGTCGCGCAGCGCGGCGGTGGGGGTGCCGCAGGTCCAGCCGTCGACCGACCGGCCGACGACCTGGTCGGCGTCGTCGTCCGGCTCGACTTCGTCCAGCAGCTCCCGCAGGGGTACGCCGAGCCAGCGGGCGTTGCCGATCAGGTCCCCACCCACCTCGTTGGAGACGCAGGCCAGCGTGACGTACCGCTCGACCAAGGGCCGGGCCAGCAGCTCCGCGTAGCTGTAGGTGCGTTCCTTGCCGACCCGGCCGTGGATCCGCAGCCGCCAGGTGTCCGGGTCGACCTGAGGCACTACCAGCGCGGTGTCGATCCGGTAGAACCCGAAGTTCGAGGTGACGTACGGCGCGAGTTGGGCCATCGAGAGGTCGGCGCCCGCCGGCACGGCCGGTGCGGGGGAAATCGGCGCGGGCAGGCGGATCGCCTCCCGGGCGGCCGACACGCCGCGCCGACCGGCCAGCCAGCGCCCGCCGAGGCCGGCCACCACGGCCGTGCCGAGCAGCACTCCGCTCCCGGTGAGGAACCGCCGCCGCGACTCCGGGTCGATTGCCGCAGGCTCGTCCGGCTCGACCGCCGCCGTCGGCGCGGCGGGAGTCACCGGCGCGGCGGGAGTAACCGGCACCGGCCCGGCCGGAGTCACCGGCACGCCAGGCGACACCGGCGGCGTGGGTGACGACCAGGGCCACGGGTCCAGCTCGAAGGGGCCGGCGATGAACAGCCAGAGCACCAGGGCGCCAACACCGGCGCCCACCAGGGATGGCAGCGCGTCGGCGAGGTCCGCGCCGGAACGGGTCAACGCGGCGGCCACGCCGACGGCACCGAACGCGGCGATGCCGGCCAGGCCGAGGGCCAGCCGGCGAACCGCCAGTACGCCGAAGAGCGCGGCGAAGCCTGCCAGCAACACGGCCGTGCCGACCAGCAGCGCGATCTTGTCGGCAGTGCCGAAGAGGTCGATGGCGAGTTGCTTCCCCGACTCGGGGACGGCGTCGACGATGACCCCGCCGACCGCGACCAGGGGCGCAGACCGGGGCCCGGTCAACACCGCGACCGGTTCGGCGATCCCGATCGCGACGGCAGCGGCGGTGATTCCGGCCAACGCGGCGTACCGCCGTGACGTGGTGCTCATCGGCCCAGTGTGCGCGATCATCTCGCCCGGTCGCCAACGACGTCAGCGTTCGGTAATAACCCAACAAGCCCACAAGAACGAGCCAGGGCACACCGCCGTACGACGGTGTGCCCTGGAACGGGTGTCGCTACCGGATCAGAAGCCCGGGCCGTGCTGGTGGCCGTGACCGTGGCCGTGCCCGCCGCCGGCGGCCGGCTCGGCCTGCGCCGGCTTCTCCACCACGAGGCTCTCCGTGGTGAGCAGCAGACCGGCGATCGAGGCGGCGTTGGTGACCGCGTTGCGGGTCACCTTCACCGGGTCGATGATGCCGGCCTTGACCAGGTCGACGTACTCGCCCTTGGCCGCGTCGAGGCCGTGGCCCCACTTGAGGTCGGCGACCTTCTGCGTCACGACGTAGCCGTCGTGACCGGCGTTCTGGGCGATCCAGCGCAGCGGCTCGACGAGCGCCTTGCGCACGACCGAGACGCCGACCTTCTCGTCACCGGTGAAGCCCAGGTCGTCGTCGAGCACGGAGAGGATCTGCACCAGGGCAGCGCCGCCGCCGGGCACAGTGCCCTCCTCGACCGCAGCCTTGGTCGCCGCGATGGCGTCCTCGATGCGGTGCTTGCGCTCCTTCATCTCGACCTCGGTGGCCGCGCCAGCCTTGATGACGGCGATGCCACCGGAGAGCTTCGCCAGCCGCTCGGCCAGCTTCTCCCGGTCCCAGTCGGAGTCGGAGGCCTCGATCTCCTTGCGGATCTGGGCCACCCGGTCGGCGACGTCGGCCTTCTGGCCACCGCCGTCGACGATCGTGGTGTTCTCCTTGTCGACCACGACGCGCCGAGCGGTGCCGAGCACCTCAAGGCCGACCTGGTCGATCTTGTAACCCAGCTCCGGGGCGACCAGCTCGGCACCCGTGGAGATCGCGATGTCCTGGAGCATCGCCTTGCGCCGGTCACCGAAGCCCGGGGCCTTGACCGCGCAGACCTTGAGGGTCTTGCGCAGCGAGTTGACCACCAGGGTGGAGAGCGCCTGGCCGTCCACGTCCTCGGCGATGATCAGCAAGGGCTTGCTGTTCTGCAGGACCTTCTCCAGCAGCGGCAGCAGCTCTTCGATCGCCGAGATCTTCTGGGTGGTGACCAGGATGTACGCGTCCTCAAGGACGGACTCCTGACCCTCCAGGTCGGTGACGAAGTTCGGCGAGATGAAGCCCTTGTCGAACTGGAGACCCTCGGTCACCTCCAGCTCGGTGGTGAGCATCGAGCCTTCCTCGACGGTGATGACACCGTCGCGACCGACGCGCTCCATCGCCTCGGCGATCAGATCGCCGATCGTGGTGTCCTGCGCGGAGATCGTCGCCACGTTCGCGATCGACTCCTTGCTGGTGACCTCGGCGGCACGGCCGAGCAGCGCCTCGGAGACCTTGGCGGCCGCCGCGTCGATGCCCCGCTTGAGGCCGGCCGGGTTGGTCCCGGCGGTCACGTTGCGCAGACCCTCGCGGACCATCGCCTGGGCCAGCACGGTCGCGGTGGTGGTCCCGTCGCCGGCGACGTCGTTGGTCTTGGTCGCCACCTCCTTGACCAGCTGCGCGCCAAGGTTCTCGTACGGGTTGGTGAGCTCGATCTCCTTGGCGATGGTCACACCATCGTTGGTGATCGTCGGCGCACCGAATTTCTTGTCCAGGACGACGTTGCGCCCGCGCGGGCCGAGGGTGACCTTGACCGCGTCCGCGAGGGCGTTGACACCGTGCTCCAGCAGGTGCCGGGCGTCGTCCGAGAAGCTCAGGATCTTCGCCATTAATGTCCCTTCGAAGCGCCATTGCCCCGGCCCGGCGAGCCGGACCGGGGCAATGGAACTGATCGGTTGCTTACTTCTCGATGACCGCGAGGACGTCGCGGGCGGAGAGCACCAGGTACTCCTCGCCGGCGTACTTGACCTCGGTGCCGCCGTACTTCGAGTAGAGGACGGTGTCGCCGACCTGCACGTCAACCGGAACCCGGTTGCCGTTGTCGTCGACGCGCCCCGGACCCACAGCGAGGACGGTGCCCTCCTGCGGCTTCTCCTTGGCGGTGTCGGGGATCACGATGCCCGACGCCGTGGTGGTCTCAGCCTCGTTCGCCTGGACCACGATGCGGTCCTCGAGCGGCTTGATCGCAACCTTGGTCGCGGTAGTCACGGGCATACCCTCCTGGGGTACTGGTTTCGTTGCTGGCCAGCGGGGCTGACCAGCGTCAATCTGCCTCATGCCACCGGGCGGTGCCGTCGTCGCGGGTGCCGGTCCGCCTGGCGTGCGCCACCGGGTCGCGAGACCCGGAAGCTGGCACCCTCAGGGTGAGAGTGCTAATCGCAGGTTATTCCGTGGCTAGCACTCCGTCAAGGAGAGTGCCAGCGAGTCGCGCCCCGCCAGCCCGGATTTCCGGGTCCACCCGGACAATGGCCGGGTGGACCTCGATCAGCTGACGGCGCTGCGTACCCCCGAGGGGTCGGCCGCGCTCACGGCGGCGGCCGACCTGGCCGGCGGCGATCCGCTGGCCGCGGCGTCGGCGCTGCGCGCGGCCGGGGTGCCGCCGACGCTGGCGGCGGCGGCGCTCACCCAGGCCGAGCTGCGCCACCGCGCGGTGGGCAAGTTCGGCTCGGCCGCCGCCGGGATGTTCCTCACCCGCCCCGGCCTGGAGCAGGCCACCCGCCGGGTGGTCGCCGACCATCGGGCCGCCCGGCTGTACGCGGCCGGCGTGCGCACCCTGGCCGATCTCGGGTGCGGGCTTGGCGCCGACGCGCTGGCCGCCGCCCGCGCCGGCATTCGGGTGTACGGGGTGGAGGCCGACCCGGTGACCGCGGCGATGGCCGCCGCCAACGCCGCGGCGGCCGGGCTGGCCGAGCTGTTCACGGTGGAGTGCGGCGACGCGATGGAGTTCGACGTGTCGCGGGTCGACGGGGTGTTCTGCGATCCGGCCCGACGCACCACCGGCACCGGGCGACGGATCTTCGACCCGCGCGCCTACTCGCCACCGTGGGACTTCGTCACCGGCCTGGCCGAGCGGGTACGGCACACAGTGGTGAAGGTTGCCCCGGGCCTGGACCACGCGCTAATTCCGGCCGGCGCGGAGGCCGAGTGGGTCGGCGTGGACGGCGACCTGGTCGAGGCCGCGCTCTGGTGCGGCGAACTGGCGGAGGTGCCCCGCCGCGCCACCCTCTACCGCCAGCGGGGTGCCGAGGCCCAGCGCCACCAGCTCACCGGCTCGGGTGCCGACGAGGCGTCGGTCGGGCCGCCGCGACGCTACCTGTACGACCCGGATCCGGCGGTGGTCCGCGCGCACCTCGTCGCCGAACTGGCCACCGACCTGGACGCCACCCTGGGCGATCCGAGCATCGCCTACCTCTACGCCGACCAGCCGATCCGCACCCCGTACGCGCGCTGTCTGGAGATCACCGACGTGCTGCCGTTCTCGCTCAAGCGGCTGCGGGCGTTGCTGCGCGACCGTCGGGTGGGCCGGGTGGAGATCCTCAAGCGGGGTTCGGCGCTCACCCCGGAGCAGCTCCGGCGGGATCTGCGGCTGGCCGGGGACGCGGCGGCGAGCCTGGTGCTCACCCGGGTCGCCGGCGCACCGACCGTGCTGATCGGCCAGCCGGTCGAGTAGGGCCTGACCCAGGCGCTAACGTCGTCGATGTGGCGGGACAGGGCACTCCGGCAACGGCACTGTTGGTCAAGCGTGGGGTCGCGCACCGCACCCACCCGTACCGGGTGGCACCGGACGCCCCGAACTACGGCGCGTTGGTGGCGGCGGCGCTCGGCGTGGCACCGGAGCGCGTGTTCAAGTCGCTGGTGACCGAGGTCGACGGCGCGCTCACCGTGGCGGTCGTTCCGGTCACCGGCGAGCTGGATCTCAAGGCGCTCGCGGCGGCGGTCGGTGGCAAGCGGGCGGCGCTGGCCGACCGGGTGGTCGCCGAGCGGGCCACCGGCTACGTACGCGGTGGGATCAGCCCGCTCGGGCAGCGCAAGCGACTGCCCACCGTGCTGGACGAATCCGCGCTGGACCTGCCGACGATCTACGTCTCGGCTGGTCGGCGCGGCCTGCAGCTCGAACTGGCGGCGGCGGATCTGGTGGCGCTGACCGACGCGCGCACCGCGCCGTTGCAGACCCGCTGAAGACTCTCGTGACGGTCGACGTCTGTGGGATGACCAGCACGTAACAGTGGCGTTGCTGAATTGTTATCGCTCCCAACAAACTATGCACCTGCGTGGTCTTGTGGGGCCGGTGTGACCCGAAATACGTTGCCGGACACAACAAAACAACACCTCCCCCACCTCCGAAAGGACCCTGCACATGCGTAAGGGGCTCCTCACCATCGCCGCCGTGGGCCTGCTCACGACCGGCGGCTTGACCGCCTGTGGCAACGACGACTCCGGCGACAAGGCCGCCGACAAGACCCCCAAGATCGGCGTGATCCTCCCGGACAGCAAGTCGTCCGTCCGCTGGGAGACCGCTGACCGTCGGTTCCTGGAGGAGGCGTTCAAGGCCGCCGGCGTCCAGGCCGACATCCAGAACGCCCAGAACGACAAGACCGCCTTCCAGACCATCGCCGACCAGATGATCACCGGCGGCGTCACCGTTCTGATGATCGTCAACCTGGACTCCGGCACCGGCAAGGCCGTGCTCGACAAGGCCAAGTCGCAGGGCGTCGCCACCATCGACTACGACCGGCTCACCCTCGGCGGCTCCGCCCAGTACTACGTCAGCTTCGACAACGAGACCGTCGGCAAGCTCCAGGGCGAGGGTCTGTCGAAGTGCCTGACCGAGAAGGGCGCCAAGAACCCCGTCGTGGCGTACCTGAACGGCTCCCCCACCGACAACAACGCCACCCTCTTCAAGGCCGGCTACGACTCGGTGCTCAAGCCGAAGTTCGACTCCAAGGAGTACGTCAAGGGCCCTGAGGACGCGGTGCCGGCGTGGGACAACGCGCAGGCCGCGACGATCTTCGAGCAGCAGCTCACCACGGCCAACGGCAAGATCGACGGTGTGCTGGCCGCCAACGACGGTCTCGGCAACGCCGCGATCTCGATCTTGAAGAAGAACAAGCTCAACGGCAAGGTGCCGGTGACCGGGCAGGACGCCAGCGTCGAGGGCCTGCAGAACATCCTCGCCGGTGACCAGTGCATGACCGTCTACAAGGCGGTTCGGGAAGAGGCCAAGGCCGCCTCCGACCTGGCCATCGCGCTCGCCAAGGGTGAGAAGAAGGACACCGGCCAGACGGTGAAGGACGGTGACCGGGACGTCCCCTCGGTGCTGCTCACCCCGAAGGCCATCTACAAGGAGAGCGTCAAGGACGTCATCGCCGACGGCTACGTGACCAAGGAAGAGGTCTGCACCGCGGCGTACGCCAAGTTCTGCGCCGAAGCCGGCATCAGCTGACCGACGCCGCAGTACCCGCCGGAACGACCATCGCCGCCCGGCACGGGAGCACCCTCCCGTGCCGGGCGGCGCCCGCCGGACGGGCCCCGACCCTCCCTTAAGAAGGAGACCCCCGTGTCCGCGACCCCCCTGCTGGAACTCCGCGGGATCGACAAGAGCTTCGGTCCCGTCCAGGTGCTCCGCGACGTCGCCCTGACCGTCCACCCGGGCGAAGTGACCGCACTGGTCGGCGACAACGGCGCCGGCAAGTCGACCCTGGTGAAGTGCATCAGCGGCATCCACCCCACCGACGCCGGAGAGTTCCTGTTCAACGGTGAACCGGTGCACATCGGCAGCCCCCGCGACGCCGCCTCGCTCGGCATCGAGGTCGTCTACCAGGACCTCGCGCTCTGCGACAACCTCGACATCGTGCAGAACATGTTCCTCGGCCGGGAGAAGCGCAGCGGCATCGTCCTCGACGAGCCGACCATGGAACAGCTCGCCGCCGAAACCCTGGCGGGGCTCTCCATCCGCACCGTCACCTCACTCCGCCAGCACGTGTCCAGCCTCTCCGGCGGGCAACGCCAGACCGTGGCCATCGCCAAGGCGGTGCTCTGGAACAGCAAACTGGTCATCCTGGACGAGCCGACCGCGGCGCTCGGCGTGGCACAGACCGCCCAGGTGCTCGAACTGGTCCGCCGCCTCGCCGACAACGGCCTGGCCGTGGTGCTCATCTCGCACAACATGAACGACGTCTTCGCCGTCTCCGACCGGATCGCCGCGCTGTACCTCGGCCAGATGGTCGCCCAGGTGAAGACCACCGACATCACCCACGCCCAGGTGGTCGAGCTGATCACCGCCGGGCGCTCGGGCGGGCTCGGCCTCGCCACCGACCCGGGCAGCAACGGCGACGGCCCGCAGCCGGCCGACTCGACCTCAGGAGGCGTCCGATGACCACCACCGCCGTGCGGAAGGACGGCCCCGCCGCCGTCACACCGACGCCGACCATCGGAGGCCACTTCCGCAACTACCTGAGTCGGGTACGCGGTGGCGACGTCGGCGCACTGCCGGCCGTACTCGGCCTGATCGTGCTCTGCACCGTCTTCGCGATCATGCGGCCGTCGTCGTTCCTGTCGGCCGGCAACTTCGCCAACCTCTTCACCCAGGGCGCGGCGGTCACGCTGATCGCGATGGGCCTGGTCTTCGTGCTGCTGCTCGGCGAGATCGACCTCTCCGCCGGCTTCGCCAGCGGCGTCTGCGCGGCGGTGCTGGCCAATGTGGTCACCGTGCTCGGCTACCCCTGGTGGGTCGCCGTGCTCGCCGCGGTCGCCACCGGCGTGGTCATCGGCACCACGCTCGGCATGCTCGTCGCGAAGATCGGTATCCCGTCCTTCGTGGTCACCCTCGCCGGCTTCCTCGCCTTCCAGGGCGTCGTGCTGCTGCTCGTCAAGGATGGCACCAACATCTCCGTCCGCGACGACGTGCTGGTCGCCATCGCCAACCGCAACCTCGGCCCCACGTTGGGCTGGGCGCTGACCGCCCTCGCGGTCGTCGGCTACGCGACGGTGCAACTGCTGCGCCACCGCACCCGGGCGGCCCGCGGGCTGATCACCGACCCCATCGCGGTGGTGGCGCTGCGGATCGGCGGGCTCGCCGTCATCCTCGGCGCCGCTGTGTACGTGCTCAACCTGGAGCGCAGCCGCAACGTCCTGATCAGCTCACTCAAGGGTGTGCCGATCGTGGTGCCGATCATCGCGGTGCTGCTGATCATCTGGACCTTCGTGCTCCAACGCACCAGCTACGGCCGGCACATCTACGCCGTGGGCGGCAACCGGGAAGCGGCCCGCCGGGCCGGCATCGGAGTCGACCGGATCCGAATCTCCGTCTTCGTGATCTGCTCGTCCATGGCCGCCATCGGTGGCATCGTGGCGGCCAGCCGGGCCAACTCGGTCGACCCGAACACCGGGGGCAGTAACGTACTGCTCTACGCGGTCGGCGCGGCGGTGATCGGCGGCACCAGCCTCTTCGGTGGCAAGGGCCGCGTCCTCGACGCCGTCCTCGGCGGCGCGGTGGTCGCGGTCATCGAAAACGGGATGGGCCTGATGGGGTACACCGCGGGAGTCAAGTACGTGGTCACCGGCGTCGTGCTGCTGCTCGCCGCCAGCGTCGACGCGCTCTCCCGCCGCCGCGCGGCAGCCACCGGCACCCGCTGACCACGCGGAAGGTAGCACCAGCATGCGCCCAGGACCGAGCCAGGATGACGTCCGACGGCAGAACCTCGGGGCCCTGCTGCGGCACGTGCACGTCCACGGGGCGACCACGCGTGCCGAGCTGACCACCACGCTGGGCCTCAACCGCAGCACCATCGGCGCGCTCACCACCGACCTGTCCGCGGTGGGGCTGGTCAGCGAAGGGGCACCGAAGGAGACCGGCCGGGCCGGACGACCGTCACTCGTCGTCCGGCCCGAGTCGGCCCGGGTCTACGCGTACGCGTACTCAGTGGAGGTGGACCGGCTGCGCGCCGCCCGGATCGGGCTGGGCGGCGCGGTCCTGGACCGCCGGGATCTGGACCGACCGCGCGGGCTGTTGGCCGCGGAGGCCGCGCCGCTGCTGGCCGGCGCGGTCAAGGAGATGCAGCAGTTGGTGCCGGCGGACGCGATCTGCGTCGGTGCCGGCGTCGCGGTCTGCGGCATGGTCCGCCGCGACGACGGTCTGGTCCGACTCGGCCCGACCACCGGCTGGGTGGATGAGCCGATCGGCGCGGCCCTCGCCGACGAGTTGGGCATCGACGTACCGATCACCGTGGGCAACGTGGCCGACGTAGCCGCGTTCGCCGAGCACGCCCGGGGTGTGGCGGCGGGTTGCGACAACGTCCTCTACCTGTACGGCGACGTCGGCGTGGGCGCCGGCATCATCGCCGGCGGACGCCGGCTGACCGGGCATGGTGGGTACGGCGGCGAGGTCGGCCACATGAAGGTGGTCCGCGACGGGCGGCCCTGTGAGTGCGGTTCCCGGGGCTGCTGGGAGACCGAGATCGGCGAGCACGGTCTGCTCCGCGCCGCCGGACGCTCCGAGGCCCGGGGCCGCGACGCGCTGCTGGGGGTCTTCGACGCCGCCGACCGAGGCGACGCCCGGGCCCAGACAGCGGTCCGCCAGGCCGGCGACTGGCTCGGCTTCGGCGTCGCCAACCTGGTGAACATCTTCAACCCCGAGATGGTCATCTTCGGTGGGACCATGCGTGACCTCTACCTCGCGGCGGCGGCCCAGATCCGCAGCCGGCTCAACTCGAACGCGCTCGGCGCCTGCCTGGAGCACGTCCGGCTCCGTACGCCGAAGTTGGGCGAGGATGCGCCCCTGATCGGCGCCGCCGAACTGGCCTTCGAACGGCTCCTCGCCGACCCCCTCGACGTGGGCTGATCCGCGTACGCTGTCCGGCGTGGATGTCGAGCTGCGCGCCTCCGACGACGACCGCAACCAAGTGGTCGCCGTGCTGCACCAGCACACTGCGGCGGGCCGGCTGACGCTTGACGAGTTCTCCGATCGGGCGGGTGCGGTGTGGACGGCCCGGACCCTCGGTGACCTGGCCGCGCTGACCCGCGATCTGCCGGCTCTGCCCAACCCGGTCGTTGACAGCGGCCCCGTCGGGCACGGGCGTCGGGAGCTGCTGATGGTCTTCGCGGCTGCGGCGCTCACCCTGCTGCTGCTCGGCGGCCTCCTCGCCGCCACCCGCTGATCCGCTTCGTCCGCTGATCCGCTTCATCCGTTGATCCGCGGCGCCCTGCGATGAACTGATCGCGCAATCGGTCCGTACCAGTGGGCGGACGGGCAACCGGCAAGGCACGGCTGCCCGGTCCAGACGCATTCCGGTCCGGACCGAGGAGGCACCACAGACATGGCACCGCTCAGATCCGCCCGTCGTCGACTGGGCACCCGGACCCACCGAGCGGCGATGCTGCTCATCGCGATCATCGCGGGGGTCGGTGTCCTGCCCGGCGTGGCCGTCGCCGCGCCCGCCGGTGGCCAGCAGCTCAACGCCGCCGACATGACGCTGCTCAACGGGGTGCGGCTGGCCGGGCTGTGGGAGATGCCAGCCGGTCAGATGGCCGCCGAGAAGGGGCAGTCGGCGAAGGTCCGGGAGATCGGCGCCGGGATCGCCAACGAGCACCAGAGGCTCGACCAGTTGGTCGTCGACGCGGCCAACAAGTTGGGCGCGACGATCCCCAGCGAGCCGACCGCCGAGCAGAAGGGCTGGTTGGCCGAGATGCAGAAGGCCTCCGGCGCTCGGTTCGACCAGATCTTCGTCACCCGGCTCCGGGTCGCCCACGGCAAGATCTTCCCGGTGATCGGCGCGGTCCGCGCCAGCACCCGGGATGCCACCGTCCGCAAGCTCTGCGACGACTCCAACGGCTTCGTGATGCACCACATGCAGATGCTGGAGAGCACCGGCCTGGTCCGCTGGCCGGAGCTGCCGCCGGCCGCGCTGCCTGCCCCGGGCGAGGATGGGCTCTTGGCCGCCGCCTCGGCCAACTCCGGCCCGCAGGTCGGAGTCAGCAGCACCGTCGTCTGGCTGGTCTTCCTCGCCGCGCTCGGTACGGGCGGAATCGCCACCTACCGGATGTTGCGCCGCAGCTGACCGTCGGCCAGCAGCCTGGATGGTGGCTCGCGTCAGCGATCGACCTGGGTGAAGTCCCAGGAGTGCGGAGCGCGGGCCACCAGCAGCGCTGGCGGGTCAGGCAGCGGGCGCGGGTTGCTGCGCCACTTGGAGATGACCACCACACGGTGGTCGGTCGAGGAGAAGACCTCGCTGGAGAGGTAGAGCGGGTCGTGCTCCAACTCGGGCAGGGCGGTGTCACACACCCAGGTGATCAGGTCAGCGACGCCGTACGCCTCGGCACGCGCCTCCCACATTCGCACGATCATGTCGGCCGCCCCCGTCACACGCTGACCGTGGTCAACGGCAGCGCCGAATCGGCTGGTAGGTCCAGTCGACTCGGCGCGACCCCGGCGGCGACCAGGTGCGAACCGAGCGCCGCCACCATCGCGCCGTTGTCGGTGCACAGCTTCGGCCGGGGCACCCGGACCCGGATGCCGTACTTCTCGGCCCGCTGCTCGGCCATCGCCCGCAGTCGCGAGTTCGCCGCCACTCCCCCGCCGATCACCAGGGTCTCGATCCCCTGCGCGCGGCAGGCGGCGAGCGCTTTGTTGGTCAGGACGTCACAGACCGCCTCCTGGAAGGACGCGGCCACGTCGGCGACCGGCACCGGCTCACCGGCACGCTGACGGGCCTCGACCCACCGGGCCACCGCCGTCTTCAGACCAGAGAACGAGAAGTCGTAGCGGTGGGCGGCGAGATCCTTCGCGGCGGTCAGACCGCGCGGGAACTTGATCGCCGCTGCGTCGCCGGCCCGGGCCTCCCGATCGATGGGCGGACCCCCCGGGAACGGCAACCCGAGCAGTCGGGCGACCTTGTCGAACGCCTCGCCAGCCGCGTCGTCGATGGTGGCGCCCAGCGGGGTGACCCCCCGGGCCAGGTCGTCGACGAGCAGGAGGGACGAGTGGCCGCCGGACACCAGGAGCGCGATGGCGGGTTCGGGCAGTGGACCGTGCTCAAGGGTGTCCACCGCGACGTGGGCGGCGAGGTGATTGACGCCGTACACGGGCTTCTCGGCGGCGAGCGCGTACCCCTTGGCTGCGGCGACGCCGACCAGCAGCGCGCCGGCCAGCCCCGGCCCGGAGGTGACCGCGATCGCGTCGATGTCGGCGAGCGTGACCCCGGCCTCGGTCAGCGCCCGGTCCATGGTCGGCACGATGGCCTCCAGGTGTGCCCGGCTGGCCACCTCCGGCACCACACCCCCGAACCGCGCGTGCTCCTCGACGCTGGACGCGAGCGCGTCGGCCAGCAGGGTGTGCCCCCGCACGATGCCGACGCCGGTCTCGTCGCAGGAGGTCTCGATACCCAGGATCAGTGGTTCGTCAGCCATGGTCGTGTGATCCGTCCCCGGTCGGCTCGGCGTCGCGCCGCATCACCAGCGCGTCGGTGTTGCTCGGTTGGTAGTAGCCGCGCCGCACCCCGATCGGCTCGAACCCGTACGTCGCGTAGAGCCGCTGAGCTGCGGCGTTGTCCACGGCGACCTCCAGCAGGGTGCTGCGGGCGTCACGCCGGGCCGCCTCGGCGAGCAACTCTTCCAGCAGGGCACGACCCACGCCGCGCCGCTGGGCGTCCCGGCGGACGGCGATGTTCTGCACCCACACCTCGTCCGGCGGGAGCCCGGCGAGCCCGGCGTAGCCGAGCACCGAACCGTCCGCGTCGAGGGCGACCCGGTAGTGGTGCCCGTTGGCCAGCTCGCTCCAGAACATGGCGGGCGACCACTTCTCCGCACCGAACAGGTCCGCCTCGATCGGCAGCACGTCGTCGATGTGCCACCAGCGGAACGGGGCGAGCCGTACCGCCGTCATGGCAGGACCGGTTTGCGGCCGGTCGCCGCCACCGCGTCCGGTCGGCGCAGGTAGAGCGGGGTGAGCCGTTCACTGGCCGCGCCAGCACGGATCCGCTCGGCGGCGAGCAGCGCCAGCACGGTGGCGTCCGGGTAGCGCGGCTCGACCCGAACGGGCAGGTCCAGGATCTCGGCGTACCGGTGCGCCCCGTCGCCGACCGCGATCGTCGCGCCCAGCTCGCGGGCGCGCGCGGCGGCCACCCCGGGCGCGGACACCTCTGGCCCCACGACCCGCTGGCCGGCACCGTCGTAGACGGCCCAGTAGAGCTCCTTGCGCCGGGCGTCACTGGCCGCCAATACCGGCTCGCCGGACGACGCCGGGTAGCCGATGGCGTCCAGCGAGCAGACGCCGTACGTGGGGATGCCGAGCACCTGACCCATCGTCGCGGCGGTGACCAGGCCGACCCGCAGCCCGGTGAACGGCCCCGGGCCGAGCCCAGCGACGATGGCGGTCAGGTCACGCGGGCGCGCGCCGGCGTCGGTGAGGACCGCATCCACCTGGGGTGCGAGCAGCTCACCGTGCGCGCGGGCGTCGACCGTGCACCGCTGCGCCCGGGACGCCACACCGTCTGCCGAGACCTCCACCAGCGCCGCGGTGACCGCGGGGGTCGAACTGTCCACCACGAGTACGAGCACGGTAAGCCAGCCTAGCCGCCCCGCCGCAGCACCCCGGTCACGCCCCGCCCCGCTACCGCCCAGGGCCCTCGCCCGCCCGCTGGGTCTGCCCCGCCACCTCGTTCTGGATGCCACCACGGCCACAGCCGGTGGCCACTGCTCTGCCAGGGCGGCCCCGGGCGGCCCAACCCGGCCGGAGGCGACGGGCCACATCCCCTAATGAGCGTGATGTCTGTGAGTCATCGTGATGACTCACAGACATCACGCTCGTTGGAGTAATGCCTGCCATCCGCCGATCTGCCGCAGCGGGATCGCGGGCATCTCGTCCTTGGTCCACCATGCCGGGATGTCAGCCACTCGCCTTGTCACCCTTCTCGGCGCTGCCGTGCGGCATCAACGACAGCTGCGCGACCTGAGTCAGCGCCAGTTGGCCGCGCTGGCCGAGGTCGACCAGGCAGCGGTGGCCCGGTTCGAACGCGGTGAGCGAGCGCCGACCGTCCCGGTGCTGGAGCGGTTGCTCGCCGCGATGGACGTGCAGTTGGTCATCGGGGTTGAGCCGTTGGACGCGCACCTCGACGCCCGGATCGACGGCCTGGCCGCCCGGCCGATCGCCGAGCGGATCGACGGGCTGGGGTTGGATCGGCTGCTGGATCGGCTCACCGACTTCCCGCAGGTGATCACCGGATGCGCCGCGGCGCTGCTACAGGGCGCACCGGTGCCGGTCGACGCGCTGGAGATCGCCCTGCGCTGGCAGGACTCCAAGCTGTTCACCCGCTGGCTGGAGACGAACTACGGCCAGCGGTGGAACGCCCGCTGGGGTGAGTTCGGCGGTTTGTGGTTGGAGCCCGAGGAGTCGGGCGAACACCTGTGGTCGACCCGGTACGGAGAGATCAGGGCCACCATGTGCGACGAGCTGCCCGAGACGATCGAGGTGCGCCACGGTGGGCGGAGTTACCAGGTGGTGCCGCTTGTCGAGCTGGAACTGAGCGAGCCACGCGCCGCCGAGTTGTTGCGCCGCTACCGGGACCGGCAGCTGGCCAGCGACGGCTGAGCCAGTGCCGGTCGAACCAGCAGCAAGGGCGTCGACGAGCGGCTCAGCCGGCGGTGCGCTCCCAGTCGATGGTGGGCAGGCCAGCGTCGGCGAGCGCCTTGTTGGCCGCGCTGAACGGGCGGCTGCCGAGGAAGCCACGCGGGTTCATCGGGCTGGGGTGGCCGGCCTCCAACACCACGTGCTGCGGGTTGGTGACCAGCGCGGCCTTCTTGCGGGCGTAGCCACCCCAGAGCAGGAAGACCACCCGCTCCGGTGCTGCGTCCAGTGCCCGGATGGTCGCGTCGGTGAACTCTTCCCAGCCGGCGTTGGCGTGCGAGCCCGGGGTGGCCTGACGGACGGTCAGCACCGCGTTGAGCAGCAGCACACCCTGAGCGGCCCAACCGTCGAGGTTGCCGCTGCGCGGCTTGGGGACGCCCACGTCCTCGCCCAGCTCCTTGAAGACGTTGCGCAACGACGGCGGCACCGTCACACCGTCGCGGACGCTGAAGCTCAACCCGTGTGCCTGCCCGGCCCGGTGGTAAGGATCCTGCCCGAGGATCAGCACCCGGGTGCCCTGCGGCGGGCAGAGCCGATAGGCAGAGAACAGGTCCTCCAGCGGCGGGAAGACGGTCTGCGTCGCATATTCCCGGGCGACGAACTCGCCCAGCGCGGCGGTGCGCGCCGGGTCGAGGTGCGGGGTGAGCACGGCACGCCACTGCTCCGGCAGCAGGGCCAGCAGATCAAGGGCGGGGGCGTCGTCGGGCATCAGGGAACCTCTCACAGCGCGGGTCGGTCCCCCGCACTCTAGGCATCGGGTACGACAGCGGCCGACCTAACCCAGGTCGGCGAGCCGCCGGGCCCAGTCCCCACCGATCGGGTCCAGCTCGACGATGCGGGTGTCGTCGTCGCGGCGGTCGATGCGAACCCGCAGGTGCGCGTCGACCAACTGCTCCACCAGGCCCTCGCCCCACTCCACCACGGTCACCGAATCGTCCACCGACGCGTCGAGGTCCAGGTCGTCGATCTCGGCGCGGGGGTCGGTGGCGTCACCCAACCGGTAGGCGTCGGCGTGCACCAGTGCCACCCGGCCGCCCCGGGCCGGATCGGGGCGGTGCACCCGGGCGATCACGAAGGTCGGCGAGGTGATGTCCCCGAGGACGCCGAGCCCGGCGCCGATGCCCTGGGTGAGGGCGGTCTTGCCGGCGCCCAACGGGCCGGTCAACAGCACCAGGTCGCCGGCGCGCAGCGACCCGGCCAGCCGCCGGCCGAATTCCCGAGTGTCCTCGACGCTCGGCAGCTTGACGACGTAACTCACCGTTCCTCCACGCTCTGCAATGACTCCAGGAACCGCGCCAGCGCGGCGTTGACCTCGTCCGCGTGCTCCAACATCACCACGTGACCGCTGTCCTTGATCTTCACGAACTCGGCGTGCGGCAACCGACGGACGATCTCCTCGGAGTGCGTCACCGGAGTGATCATGTCCTTGTCGCCGACCACCACCAGCACCGGAGTCGCCGCCAACGCCGCCAACGCCGGGAAGCGCGAGTGGGTGGCCAGGGTCCGCAGGTAGCGGGTCACCGTGTCGGCCGACGTCCGGGAGTTCATCGTCTCCACGTAGGACACCAGCGACGGGCTGGGCTTACGGGTGCCGAAGCCGTACTTGCGGGTCAGCAGCCAGGCCACGTTCGACGTCGACTTGCGGGCCTTGTCGATCACCGGCCCGCCGTACCGGGTGGCGTTGCTGACCATGTAGAGCACCGGGCCACCGACCCGGCCGAGCAGCGCAGGCGCGACCAGCTTGGTCTCCGCGATGAGCCCGCCCGACGTGGCCATCAGCACGGTGCCCACCACCCGGTCGCCGAAGAGCTCCGGGAACAACTCGGCGAACGCCATGATGGTCATGCCGCCCATCGAGTGGCCGACCAGCACCAACGGCCCATCCGGGGCGGTCCGGTCGATCACCTGGCGCAGCGTCCGGCCGAGGACCGCGAGGTCGTACTCCCCGGTCTCCAGTCGGCCGGACCGACCGTGACCCGGCTGGTCGTACGACACGATCCGGTAGTCACCGCGGGCGGCGAGCATCTGGCGCTGGAAGTGGAACGTCCCCATGTCCAGGCAGAAGCCGTGCACCAGCACCACTGTCGGGTGCCCCGGGACCGGCCTGGTCGGCTCGACCACCTCGACGTGGATGTCAGTGCCGTCCGGCAGCTCCAGGCGGAACGCCTCGTCGTACCGCTGATCGTCGAACGTCTCGTGCGCGTAGCGGTCGGCCGGGTCGGCCTTGAGCCGGCGGACCAGGGTCCGTTCGGTCGCGACCCCAGCCGCCAGACCCGCCGCGGCGACCCCCACCGCCGCGCCCACGATCCCCGCGACCCGGCCCGCGGCCGTCCGCGGACGCGGAATGCGGTAACTCATGGCCTCTCGCCGTCATAGACCCGAGGCACCCGCGTGCCGCCGAACCGGGTGACGATCTCGTAGTTGATCGTGCCGACCGCCTCGGCCCAGTCGTCCGCGGTCGGCTCGCCGTCGACGCCGCTGCCGAAGAGCGTCGCCACGTCGCCGTCGGCCACCGGGTCGTCGCCGCAGTCGAGCACGAACTGGTCCATGCAGACCCGCCCCGAGATCGTCCGGCGTACGCCGCCGAGCTGCACCGGCCCGGTGTTGGACGCGTGCCGGGGAACCCCGTCGGCGTACCCGAGGGGCACCACGGCCAGGTTCGCGTCGGCTTGCGTCGTGTAGGTGTGCCCGTAGGAGACGCCGGTGCCGGCGGGCACCCGCTTGGTGAGCATCACCCGGGCGCGGGCGGTCATCGCCGGCTTCAGCCCGTACGTCTCGCCGGCCACCGGGGAGAGCCCGTAGATGGCCAAGCCGGGGCGGACCATGTCGAAGTGGGTGTCCGGGCGGGTGAGGGTGGCCGCCGAGTTGGCGAGGTGCCGCCAACGCGGTCGCAGCCCGGCCCGCTCGGCCATGGCGAGCCCCTCGTGGAAGACGGCCAGTTGACGGTCGATGGTCGGGTGACCGGGTGAGTCCGCGTACACGAAGTGGCTCCACACGCCGACCACCTCGACCAGGCCGTCGGCCTGCGCCTTCGCTGCGGCATCCAGCAGTGCGGGCCAGTCGGCGACGGTCGCCCCACCCCGGGACAGCCCTGTGTCGATCTTCAGATGCAGGCGGGCGGGACGCCCGGCGAGGCGACCCGCCTCGATCATCTCGTCCAGCTGCGCCAGGCTGGCCGCACCCAGGTCGACCCCGGCGCTGACCCCCTCGTGCAGCGGCAACCCGGGGGCGAACAGCCAGGCCAGCACCGGCGCGGTCACCCCGGCCCGACGCAGGGTGAGCGCCTCGTCGAGGGTGCAGACGCCGAGCCAGTCCGCCCCGGCGTCGAGCGCCGCGCGGGCGGCCGGAAGCATGCCGTGGCCGTACCCGTCGGCCTTGACCACCGCCATCAGCTCGGCGGTGGTGCCGGAGCGGAGCCTGCTCACGTTCTCGCGGATGGCGTCAAGATCGACGCGTACCTCGGCCTGCCACATGTGCCCAGCCTACTTTCCGCTGTGATCACCGCGGGCGGCGACGCACTCGCCCGACGGGGTGATCCGGTCAACGCACCCGGAACCGACAGGTTCAGCCCAGCCGGGCCAGCACCGGACGCAACGCGGCCGCCACGTCGGGCGCGGTCACCGGGCCGCCCCGGGCCGCCTCCCGCCCGGCGAGCCCGTGCAGGTACGCGGCCGAGGCCGCCGCCCGATCGGCGGGCACTCCGGCCGCCAGCAGCGAGCCGAGCAGCCCGGCCAACACGTCGCCGGTGCCGCCGGTGGCCAGCGCCGGGGTGCCGGTCGGGTTGACGTACGCCCGACCATCCGGCGTGCCGATCACCGTGCGGTCCCCCTTGAGCAGCACCACCGCGTTCATCCAGGCGGCCAGCCGCAGCGCGGCGCTGACCCGGTCGGCGCCGGGCTCCTCGCCGCAGAGGCGCGCGAACTCCCGGTCGTGCGGGGTGACCACGATCGGCGCGTCCCGGCCCCGCAGCCGGTCGGCGAGCGAGCCGTCCACCAGCAGGGTCAGCGCGTCGGCGTCGAGCACCACCGGCACCGGCGCAGCCAGGACGGCGCGCAGCTCGGCCGCCGCGTCCGCGCCAGTGCCCAGCCCGGAGCCACAGACCCAGGCCTGCACCCGGCCCGCGTCGGCGACCCGGCCACTGGCGATCACCGAGGGGTGCTGGTGCAGCACCTCGGCGCGGGCGCTGCCGGCGTAGCGGACCAGGCCGGTCGGCCCGGCCAGCGCGCCGCCCACCGAGAGCACCGCCGCACCGGGGTAGGTCGCCGAACCGGTCGCCACCCCCACCACGCCCCGGGTGTACTTCTCCGACGCCGGGCCCAGCTCGGGCCACCACTCGACCAGGTCGGACCACTCGGTGACCCGCAGCGCCGGGGTGCCGCGCAGCCACGGCCGCAGCCCGATGTCGACAAGCTCGACCTGCCCGGCCAGCGCGGCGGCCGGCCCGACCACCAGGGCGGGCTTCAGCGCACCGAAGGCCACCGTCACGTCGGCGCGGACCGCGGTGGGCCGGCCGGACGCGGAGAGCGGCACGTGGCCGGTGTCGACGGCGACCCCGCTGGGGACGTCGACCGCCAGCACGGTGGCCCGCTCACCGTCGCGTCCGCGCAGCTCACCAAGGTGCTCGACCACCTCGTCCGCGTTCGCCCGCAGCCCACCGGTGCCACCGATGCCGACGATGCCGTCGATGACCAGGTCGACCGGGCCGGCCGGGCCCGGCACCAGCCGGCCGCCAGCGGCTCGCAGCGCGGCCAGGCCGGCGGCGTGCGCCCGCCCGGGGGTGAGCAGCAGGGCGGACACCTGGACGCCTCGGCGGGCCAACCGCTCCCCCGCGTAGAGCGCGTCGCCGCCGTTGTCGCCGGAGCCGACCAGCAGCAGCACCCGGCCGCCGTAGACCCCGCCCCGCTCGGCGAGCAGGAACGCGGCTCGACGGGCCAGGCCGGCGGCGGCCCGCTGCATCAGCGTCCCCTCCGGCAGCGTGGCCATCAATCCCGCCTCGGCCGCCCGTACGTCGGCCACCCGCCACGCCGCTCTCATGCCACCGTGCCCATCACCCCACCCTACCGGCGGGCGAGGCCGCAGATTAGCCGTCGGGCTCGCGCCGGGCAACGCCTGTGGACAGGCCGGCGTACGCCTCGACGCCGGCTGTCCACAGGGCACCGCGCGAGTTCCCCTACGCGCCTAGCGTCAGCGCGTCGATGCCGATCGTCCACGGGGGTGTGGTCATGACCGAGGAGCCGTTCGCCGTCCGGCCGGAGGAGTTGCGCGCGCTCGCCATCCTGCTCGATGACGAGGTGCACCGGTTGGCGTTGGGCGTTGCGGGGCTGCCCGCGCTGCTGGTGGCGGCCCCCGAGTGGGGAGCCGGCACGGCCCTGACCGGGCTGGAGGAAGCTACGCACGCCTGGTTCTGCCGGTTGGCTGCCCGGGTCGCGGCGGTCTCGGGCGGGGTGCGGGCGGCGGCTGAGGCGTACGAGACGGTGGATGACCGGGTCGCCGACCGGTTCTCCGCTCTGCCCCGGTGAGCAGCGTCGGCTACCGACAGCTCTGGGCTGTCGACCCGGGCGGCTGGCGGGCCGCCGGGGCGGCGTGGGCGGGGTTGACCGGGTCGGTCGACCGGAGCGTCGGCGGGCTGCGTACGGCCGGCGGGCGGTTGCGGGGCGGATGGTCGGGTGCGGCGGCCACGGCGGCGGACTCTCGGCTCGCCGGTCTCCGCGACGAGTTGGCCTCGATCGCGCCGGCGCTGATCGAGGTCGACCAGGTGCTGGCCGAGTTTGCTGGTCGACTGACCGTGGCGAAGGCACGGCTCACCGAGGCGGTCGCTCAGGCCGATGCGGCCGGCCTGCTGGTGGACCGCTCGGGCGGGGTGCACGTCGATCCCGCCCGGGTGCGGTCCACCGACCGGGCCGCCGTGGTGGTGGCCAGCACGGCGGCGGCCGGGGTGACCGAGGCCCTACGGTCCGCGCTCGACGGGGCAGCATCGGCGGACCGGGCCGCCGCCGACCGGTTGGACGACCTGGCCCGGGCCGCCGGCACCGGCTGGGCGTCCCCACCACCGCCGGGGCGGCCGCCCCTCGGTGCCGCGCCCGCGCTGGTCAACGCCTGGTGGTCCGGGTTGACCTCGGCGCAGCGACGGTGGCTGATCGGGCGCGAACCGGCCCTGGTCGGCCGGCTGGACGGGGTGCCGGTGGCCGCCCGCGACCAGGCCAACCGGTTGCGGCTCGGGGCCTGGCGTGCGGAGTTGCTGGCCGAGCGGCGACGGCTGCTGTCCCGGGTGCCGCCGGGGCCGCTGGCCTCGATCCGGCTGCGCGGGGTGGCCGGACGGCTGGCCGGCTTGGACGCGCTGGTCGGGCGGTTGACGGCCGACGGGGCACCCCGGGCGTACCTGCTCGGGTTGGATCCGGCCGGTGAGGGCCGGGTGGTGGTGGCGCTCGGCGATCCGGACCACGCCGACCGGGTGCTGACCCACGTGCCGGGGACAACCGCCGGCCTGGACGACACCCCTGGCGAGCTGGGCAGGGCGGCCCGGGTGCTGCAGCGGTGCGCCGCGCTCGCCCCGGGTGAGCGCAGCGCGGCGGTGCTCTGGTTGGACTACGACGCTCCAGATTTTTTGACCGAGGCCGCCTCGGCGGGTCAGGCCCGGGACGCCGGCCCGGCGTTGCACCGCTTCCAGGAAGGGCTGCGCGCAAGCCACGAAGGACCGCCGGCCCGACAGACCGTGCTCGGGCACAGCTACGGGTCGCTGGTGGTGGGGGTGGCGGCCCGGGAGCACGGGCTCGCCGCCGACGCGTTGATCTTCGTCGGCTCGCCCGGTGTCGGCGCGTCGCACGCCGCCGAGCTGGGCGTGCCGCCCCGGGAGGTCTGGGCGAGCAGCGCCCCCGACGACGTGATCCGGGCAGCCCTGCACCCCGACGAGCTGGGCCGACGGGCGCTGCTGCGTACGGCTCCGCTCGCTGCGGTGCTGGGCTGGCCCGGCCAGAGCGGGCACGAGCTGTGGTTCGGGCACGACCCGTCCGATCCCGGCTTCGGCGGTCGGGTCTTCGGCAGTGCGCGCGGTGGCCACAGCGGTTACTGGGACCCGGGCAATCCCGCGCTGGACGGGATGGCCCGGGTCGTGCTGGGCCGCTGAGGGTTACTCGACGGTGACCGACTTGGCAAGGTTTCGCGGCTGGTCCACGTCGTGCCC
The DNA here is from genome assembly GCF_000718555.1 of Micromonospora chokoriensis. GTDB lineage: Bacteria > Actinomycetota > Actinomycetes > Mycobacteriales > Micromonosporaceae > Micromonospora > Micromonospora chokoriensis_B. Next base: position 162,965 of record NZ_JOAN01000013.1, on the reverse strand, counting down.
CCGGGCGGCGGCGATCTCGGCGGCGAGCACCTGCAACGGCACAGTGGTGACGAGCGGGGCCAGCAGGGTGGGCGTACGCGGCACGTAGATCAGGTGGTCGGCGTACCGGACGACGGCCTCGTCGCCCTCCTCCGCGATCACGATGGTCCGCGCGCCGCGCGCCCGGACCTCCTGGATGTTGGAGACGACCTTGTCGTGCAGCATGCCTCGGCCGACCGGCGAGGGCACCACGCAGATCACCGGGGTGCCCTTGTCGATCAGGGCGATCGGGCCGTGCTTCAGCTCACCGGCGGCGAAGCCCTCGGCGTGCATGTACGCCAACTCCTTGAGCTTCAGCGCGCCTTCCAGGGCCACCGGATAGCCGACGTGGCGGCCGATGAACAGCACCGTCGGCTCGGACTTCAGCTCTCGGGCCAGCTCGCGGACGGGCTCGATCCGGTCGAGCAGCTCACGCAGCTTGCCGGGAATCTCCTGCAACTGCGCGACCACCGCGCCGACCTCGTCGGCGAACTTGATCCCGCGCACCTGGGCCAGGTGAAGGCCGATCAGGTAGCAGGCGACGACCTGGGTGAGGAACGCCTTGGTGGAGGCGACGGCGATCTCCGGCCCACCGTGGGTGTAGAGCACCGCGTCCGATTCGCGAGGGATGGTGGAGCCGTTGGTGTTGCAGATCGCCAGCACCCGGGCCTTCTGCTCCTTGGCGTGGCGCAGCGCCATCAGGGTGTCCATGGTTTCGCCGGACTGCGAGATCACCACGATCAGCGTGGACCGGTCGAGCACCGGGTCGCGGTAGCGGAACTCGCTGGCCAGCTCCACCTCACACGGGATCCGGGTCCAGTGCTCGATGGCGTACTTGGCGACCATGCCGGCGTGGTAGGCCGTGCCACAGGCCACGATGAAGATCTTGTCGACGTCGCGCAGATCCTGGTCGCTGAGGCGGACCTCGTCGAGGGCGATCTCACCGCTCTCGGTGAGCCGGCCGAGCAGCGTGTCGGCGATGGCCTGCGGCTGCTCCTCGATCTCCTTGAGCATGAACCAGTCGTAGCCACCCTTCTCGGCGGCCGAGGAGTCCCAGTCGATGTGGAAGTCCTTGCCGGCGGCGGGCTGACCCTCGAAGTCGGTGATCTCGATGCTGTCACCGGTGATCAGCACGATCTGGTCCTGGCCCAGCTCGACCGCTTCCCGGGTGTGCTCGATGAACGCGGCCACGTCGCTGGCCAGGTAGTTTTCCCCGTCGCCTCGGCCGACCACAAGCGGCGAGTTGCGCCGGGCGCCGACGACCGCGCCGGGCACGGCGGCGTCCACCGCGAGCAGGGTGAACGCGCCTTCCAGTCGCTGGCAGACCACTCGCATGCCGGCGGCGAGCAGCTGCGGGCTGTCCGGTTGGCCAGCGGCGCGCAGGTCGGCCAGCGCGGCGGCGAGCAGGTGCGCGGCGCACTCGGTGTCGGTGTCACTGGTGAACTGGACGCCTTCGGCCTCCAGCTCGGTGCGGAGCTTGGCGAAGTTCTCGATGATGCCGTTGTGGATCACGGCAACCCGCCCGTCGGGGGCGACGTGTGGGTGGGCGTTGCGGTCGGTCGGGCCGCCGTGGGTGGCCCAGCGGGTGTGCCCGATGCCGGTGGTGCCGTCACCGATGCCGATCGGGCTGGCCGCGCAGGAGGTCGGGTCCTCGGCGGCCCGCTCGGACAGCACCTTCTCCAGGTTGGCCAGCTTGCCGGCCTTCTTCTCGGTCAGCAGCTGGTCGTCGCAGACGATCGCGACGCCCGCCGAGTCGTAGCCGCGGTATTCCAGCCGCCGCAGCCCGTCGAGGACGATGCCAAGAGCGGGGCGCGCGCCCGCGTATCCCACGATTCCACACATGGCCCGCAGCCTAACCCAGTTTCACTCATGATGGGTGCTCGAAAGTGGGGTTATCAATCACGGAATCTGAGCGATCAGGGCCTGGGCGGCGCCAACGGGACGAGCGTCACACGCCGCTCGCACCCCGCCCTGGACGGCGGGGTTGCGGCACGCCTTCGGGTGCGAAAGTCTCTCGGCGGGTTTGGCGCTCCCGTCCACGGCCCGCTCGTTCCATACCCACTCCCGCCCGGAGCAGCCATGTCCGACGCGTCGTCGCCCGATCCGTCCCCATCATCCGCACCGGACCCGGCATCCTCCGCACCCCCGCCGGATCCGACGGCGTCGCCCTCCTCGGCTCCGTTCCCGGCCTCCGACCCCCTGGCCCCGGGCCAGCCATGGGCACCGCAGGCCCCGTGGACGCCGTCCCCGTGGACGCCATCGCCGCCGGCCGCGCCGTGGGCGCCACCTCCGCCCGCCACCCAGTGGACGCCACAACCACCCGCGACGCCGTGGACGCCCGACGGGCAGACGCCCCCCTGGTCGCCCGACGCCTCGGGCCCGATCCCCGCCGGATCGCCACCGCCGGCGGGGTGGCCCACGCCCGACGGGCAGCCGCCGGCCGCTGGCTGGCCGCCGCCCGGCACCGGATGGCCGCCGCCCGGCTATCCGCCGCCGTACGCCTACCCCGGGTATCCGCAGGTCCCCGGCAAGCCGCCCACGAGTGGCGGGCGGATCGTCGGGATCGTCGTCGCGGCCCTCGTGGTGCTCGTCCTGACCGTGTGCGGCTGCCTCTGCGCGGGCGGTCTGTGGCTCGACTCGACCAACCCGGACCCGACCGCCGAGGAGCCGTGGGGCTATCCCGACGACGACGGCTGGACCCCACCGAGCGCCGGGCCGCTCATCCCGGAGCGGCCCAACACCGAACGGCCCACCGTGGCACCCACCCCGAGCAAGCAGCCGATCACCCGACCGACCTCAGGACCGGCCCCGGTGACTGTGGTCTACGAGGTCACCGGAGCGGGCACCGTCGACCTCGCGTACTTCGACGCCGAGAGTGACCTCATCCACGTCGACGGCCAGAAGCTGCCCTGGCGCACCACCATCCGCACCAACGGCAAGAGCCGGGTCATGGTGGAGGCCAGATGGGTCGATGACGACGGTCAGAAACCACTCGACTGCACCGTCACGGTCACCGGCGTCGGCAAGCCGGTCGTCGTCAGTTACCAGGGGTACTGGGCGACCAGCTGCACGCCAAATTGAGGCTGGGGTTCAGCCGGGGGCACCCGTAGGCTGGCGCAGGTGACGAAGAGCACCGATGTCGACCCGCTGGTGGCCCGGATGCGGCCGTTCGGCACGACGATCTTCGCCGAGATGTCCGCCCTCGCCGTACGCACCGGCGCGGTCAACCTCGGCCAGGGCTTCCCCGACACCGACGGCCCACCGGAGATGCTGGCCGCCGCCGCCGAGGCGCTACGCGGCGGGCACAACCAGTACCCGCCCGGCCCGGGGATCCCCGCCCTGCGCGCGGCGGTCGCGGCCCATCAGCGGCGGTTCTACGACCTGGCGTACGACCCGGACAGCGAAATCGTGATCACGGCAGGCGCGACCGAGGCGGTCGCGGCGAGCATCCTCGGCCTCTGCGAACCGGGCGACGAGGTGGTCTGCTTCGAGCCGTACTACGACTCGTACGCTGCCTCGATCGCGCTGGCCGGCGCGGTCCGCCGGCCGGTGACGCTGCGTCCCACGGCCGACGGCCGGTACGCCTTCGACCCGGCGGCGCTGCGCGCGGCGTTCGGTTCGCGTACTCGGCTGGTGCTGCTGAACTCACCGCACAATCCGACCGGAAAGGTCTTCACCCCGGCCGAGTTGGCGCTGGTCGCCGAGTTGTGCCAGGAGTTCGGCGCGTACGCGGTCACCGACGAGGTGTACGAGCACCTGGTCTTCGCCAACGCAGCGAGCCCACACGTGCCGCTGGCTACCCTGCCGGGGATGCGGGAGCGGACGCTGCGCATCTCGTCGGCCGGCAAGACGTTCTCCTGCACAGGGTGGAAGGTCGGCTGGGCGAGCGGTCCGGCCGCGCTGGTCTCGGCGGTGCTGCGGGTGAAGCAGTTCCTCACCTACGTCAACGCCGCGCCGCTGCAACCGGCGGTGGCCGTGGCGCTGGCCCTGCCGGACGACTACTACACCAGTTTTCGAGACGGGCTACAGCAACGGCGTGACCAGCTCGTCGGTGGTCTCACCGACGCCGGGTTCGAGGTGCTCGACTCGGAGGGGACGTACTTCGTCACCGCTGACATCACCGCCCTCGGCGGCCGGGACGGGGTGGAGTTCTGCCGTTCACTGCCGGAGCGTTGCGGCGTGGTGGCGGTGCCGACGCAGGTCTTCTACGACGACACCGACGCGGGGCGGCGGCTGATCCGGTTCGCCTTCTGCAAGCGCCCGGAGGTGCTGACCGAGGCGGTCACCCGGCTGCGCGCTCTGCGCCCGAGTCGCTGACCGGCCCATCGAGGCCTGCCTCGGGGTCGCTCGACGCCTGAGACACCGTCGACGTCGCGAGTCGGGTGAGCAGTTGACCCCCGTCACCGAGCAGCACCGATTCGGCGTCGTCCACGAACGAAAGATCCGCCGTCACGTGCCGGCTGGCCGCGGTGAGCAGCAACCCGACCACCGGATCCTCGGCGGCCCGCCGTAGGCCGTCCAGATTGCGCAGCTCGCGCAGCAGGTGCCCGCGCTGGTTGCTGAGCACCGCGCGAACCGTGTCCGGTGAGCCGGACCGGGCGGCGGCGGTGACCTTGAGGAAGAAGTCGTCTCGAAATCCGCCGCTGCGCGGGCTCGGTTCGGCCAGCCACCGCGTCAGCTCGGCGCGGCCCTCCGGGGTGATCTCGTAGACCACCCGGTCCGGCTTGATCGGCTGCGGTTGTCGTTCGGCGACGACCAGCTCGTCCCGGGAGAGCCGGTCGAGGATCTGGTAGAGGTGCCCGATGTTCAGCGGCCCCCACTGTGGGCCGACGGCGGCTTCGAACGCGCCCTTGAGCTGGTAGCCGTGGCTGGGGCCACCAGCGAGCAGGGCGAGGACGGCGTGCTGGATCGCCATGTCACCTCCGGTACGGGTCTTGCATTGTCACAATGTATCGCGCAGAGTGGGAGACAGCACACGGGGAGGCGCGACATGTTCGGCTTCATCTGGAGACAACTGCGCGGCCGTGCTGGGAGGTCGGTGGCGCTGCTGGTCGGCGTGCTGGTGGCCACCACCGGCTTCGTGGTCCTGACCGGCGCCACCACCACCTCCCGCCTGGACGTCACCGGCACCGTCGAGCGCAACACGCAGGTCGCCTACGAGATCCTGGTCCGTCCGAAGGGGACCCGCACCCCGCTGGAAGCCGAGCGTGGGCTGGTCCGCCCCAACTATCTCTCCGGGCTCTTCGGCGGCATCACCACCCAGCAGTACGAGCAGGTGAAGCAGGTCCCCGGCATCGAGGTGGCGGCCCCGATCGCGATGCTCGGCTATTCCACCACCTTGCTACCAGCCCCGATCGACCTCACCGACGCCGTCGACCGCTCGCTCGATCGTCAGGTCATCCGGGTCGACCCGACCTTTCACGCCGAACGCGGCCTCTCCAGCGCGCCGGGCAAGCCCCGGTACGTGTACGTGACCACGAAGCCGTTGATCTACCCCCGAATCGAGCAGGGGGCCGACAGCGACACCACACCGTACTCGGATGGGCGGTCCTACCCCTGGTCGGACACCTGCGGGCCCGCTCCGCGGGAGGTACAGCCGGACGGAGGCAGCCTCCCCATCTGCGATCCGGGATTCGCGCTGCTGGGCAACCCGGGCACCTACTCCGAGCGCGAGGACTGGTCCCTGCACGCCGTCCAACTGCTGCCCGACGGCCGGTTCCAAGCCGACTCCTCCGTCCTCGCGACCGACCGGGACGGCTCCTCGACACCCGCCGACCGGCTGGTGATGGCGTACGACCTGACCGTGCCGTTCCTGCTGGCCGCGGTTGACCCGGCGGCCGAGGAACAACTGGTCGGCCTCGACGAGGCCGTGGTCACGGGTCGAGCCGTCCGCACCGACGACACGGTCGCCGTCAACCGCCGGGGCACGGCGGACAACCACGAGGTCCCGGTCCTCGTCACGAACCGACCCTTCATCGACGAGTCGTTGGCTGCCACGTTCACCCGGCTCGCGATCAGCCCCGCAGGGGTGGAGGCGATCGACCTGGAGAAGACGTTGAGCCGCCCTGGGGGGACTCCCGCCGGGTCCGGTCGGCACGACCTCGCCGCCGGGCACCAGGCAATGCTCACCGAGGAGCTTTCCCTGGCTGGGTGCTGCCACGGCCAACTTCAGACGGTCGTGCAGTCGGCCGAAGTGCAGTACGACCGGCTACCCGACGGCAGCCTGCGGGCCCGCCAGCAACCGCCGGGCGACCCCAAGGTGTACGGCAAGATGGAGGCGTTCAACCCGCTGCCCCGCCCCTGGCTCGCCGACGACACCGGTTCCCGATCGATACGGGCGCTGCCGCTACCCGTAGGCGCGAACACCGCCAATCGTTTCTGGCGAGCCGTCGGTGTCTTCGACCCGGGCCGGCTGACCGGGTTCAGTGACCTCGGCCAACTGCCGCTGGAGACCTACCAGGCGCCGACGGCGCGGGGTGCCGACGACCGCAGCCGGGCAGCCCTGGGCGGTCAGCCGCTGGCGCCCAGCGGCAACCCCGCCGGCTACCTCTCCGCCCCGCCGCTGCTGCTCACCAACCTCGGCAGCCTGCCGAAACTCCTGCAAGGCAGCGGCGCACCGCAGGCCAAGGCCCCGATCAGCGCGATCCGGGTACGGGTGACCGACGTGGGCGGCTACAGCGAGCGTTCGGCCGAGCGGGTCCGACTGGTCGCCGAACAGATCGCGGCACGGACCGGGCTGGACGTCGACATCACCCTCGGCTCGTCCGGCGCGCCGCAGACCGTGGAGCTGCCCGCCGGCTCGTTCGGGCGGCCGATGCTGCGGCTGACCGAGAACTGGTCGGCGCTCGGCGTGGCCTCGATCATCACGCAGGCGGTGGACCGTAAGAGCGTGGTGCTCTTCGTGCTGGTGCTGGTGGTCTGCGTGCTGTTCCTCGGCAACGCGGTAAGCGCCGCCGTCCGCGACCGGCGCTCCGAGTTGGCGGTGCTCGCCTGCCTCGGCTGGCCGGTCCGTCGGATCGCGGCGCTGATCCTGGGCGAGGTCGCCCTGCTCGGGCTCGCCGCCGGTCTGCTCTCGCTGGCCCTCGCGATGCCGCTCGGCATGGCGCTCGGCATCGACCTCGACTGGCGGCGAGCCGCTCTGGCCGTACCCATCGCCTTGCTGCTCGCGCTGACTGCGGGCCTGGTGCCAGCGCTGCGGGCCGCGCGCACCCACCCGGCCGCCGCCCTGCGTCCGATGGTCGCTGCCGCCGGCTGGGCACGCCGGCCGCGTACCCTCTTCGGGTTGGCGCTGGTGAATCTGGCCCGCACCCCCGGACGTACGTTCCTTGGCGCCGGTGCGCTGGCAATCGGGGTGGCCGCGCTGACGCTTGTCGCCGCCGCCGCGTGGGCGTTCCGGGGCGCAATCGTCGGCAGCCTGCTCGGCGACGTGGTCTCGCTGAGCGTGCGCGGCGCGGACACGGTGGCCGCTGCCGCCACGGTGCTGCTCGGTGCCGCCGCGGTCGCGGACGTGCTCTACCTGAACATCCGCGACCGGGCCGCCGAGCTGGCCACCCTGCGGGCGATCGGCTGGACCGACGGCGAGCTGGGCCGGCTGGTCGGCTATGAGGGGCTGGCGCTGGGGCTCCTGGGGGCGGTGACCGGATCGGCGGTCGGCCTGGCCAGCGCGGGTTGGCTGATCGGCGACCTGCCCGGCGCGCTGGTCCTGGTCGCCGCGCTGGCGGCGCTGGCGGGGGCGCTGCTCAGCGCTGTCGCCGCGCTGGTGCCCGCCGCCCTGTTGCCGCGCCTACGACCCGCCCGACTTCTGGCAGAGGGGTAGCAGATCATGAGCGAGCAGATCGGCAGCGCGATCTCGGTCGAGCACCTGGTACGACGGTTCGGCACCGGCGCGGACCGACTGACGGCGGTCGACGATGTGTCGCTGAGCATCGCGGCCGGCTCGGTGGTGGCGCTGACCGGGCCGAGCGGGTCGGGGAAGTCGACGCTGCTGCACCTCATCGGCGCGATCGAGCAGCCCGACGAGGGCACCCTCACCGTCGACGGGGTGGTGGTCAGCGATCTGCGTCGTGCCGCGCTGGCCCGCTATCGGCAGGGGGTCGGGTTCGTGTTCCAGCGCTACCACCTGCTGCCCGCGCTCACCGTGCTGGACAACGTGATCGCGCCGGTCCTCCCCCGCCGCGGCCGGGCCGATCACGCGACCCGAGCCCACGAGTTGCTCGACGCGGTCGGCCTGGCCGGGCGGGAGCGCGCCCTGCCCGCGCAGCTCTCCGGTGGCCAGCAGCAGCGGGTCGCCATCGCCCGGGCCCTGATGGGGGCACCGGGCCTGCTGCTGGCCGACGAGCCCACCGGCAACCTCGACTCCACCACCGGCGGGCAGATCCTCGACCTGCTGCTCGACCTCCGCGACCGGCACGGCATGACCATCCTGCTCGCCACACACGAGCAGGCCATCGCCGCCCGCTGTGACCGACTAGTCCGGCTGACCGACGGACGCGTCACCGAGGACCTCGACCTCACCGACGGCGAGGACCCCGCCGACACGTACGAGCGGGCGGCCCAACTGCGGTTGTGAAGCCGCTCGGCGGTGGTCTCAGGCGACGGGGCTGGCGGTGCGGACCAGCTCGGCGATCCGCTCGGCGACGGACCTGGCGGTCGCCTCGGTGGCCGCCTCGACCATCACCCGGACCAGCAGCTCGGTGCCCGACGGGCGCAGCAGCACCCGGCCGGTCTCCCCCAGCTCGGCCTCGGCCCGCTCGACCTCGGCGCGTACGGCTGGCGCGGCGGCGCCGACGGTCCGATCGCCGACCGGCACGTTGATCAGCACCTGGGGCAGCTTGGTGACCACCGAGGCCAGCTCGGCGAGGGACTTGCCGGTGGCCGCCATCCGAGCCATCAGGTGCAGGCCGGTGAGGACCCCGTCGCCGGTGGTGGCGTGCGCGGGCATGACGATGTGGCCGCTCTGCTCACCGCCGAGCGCCAGCCCGGAAGCGCGCAGCTCCTCCAGCACGTACCGGTCGCCGACCTTGGTCTCGATCAGGCGGATGCCCTGCGCGGACATCGCGAGCCGCAGCCCGAGGTTGCTCATCACGGTGGCCACCAGGGTGTCCTGGGTGAGCGTGCCGGCATCCCGCATGGCCAGCGCGAGGATCGCCATGACCTGGTCGCCGTCGACCTCGTCGCCGTCGGCGGAGACCGCCACGATGCGGTCGGCGTCGCCGTCGTGGGCGATGCCCAGGTGCGCGCCGTGCTCGACCACTGCCTCGCGCAGCGCCTCGATGTGGTTGGAGCCACAGTCGTCGTTGATGTTCAGGCCGTTCGGCTCGGCGTGGATCGCGACGACCTCCGCGCCAGCCTCCCGGTAGGCGACCGGGGCGACCTCGGCGGCAGCCCCATTGGCGCAGTCGACCACAACCTTGATCCCGTCCAGCCGGTGCGGCACAGCGCCGACCAGGTGCTGGACGTAGTGGTCAGCACCGTCGAGCAGATCGTGCACCCGGCCGACGCCGGCACCGGTCGGCCGGTCCCAGGCGGTGGTGGCGTTGGCCTCCACCGCCGCCTCGATCTGCATCTCGATCTCGTCGGGCAGCTTGTGCCCGCCGGCGGCGAAGAGCTTGATGCCGTTGTCCGGCATCGGGTTGTGCGACGCCGAGAGCACCACGCCGAGGTCGGCCTTGGTCTCAGCGGTGAGGAACGCCACCGCGGGGGTGGGCAGCACGCCGACCCGCACCACGTTTGCGCCGGCACTGGTCAGGCCGGCGACCACGGCGGCCTCCAACATCTCGCCGCTGGCCCGGGTGTCCCGGCCGACGACGGCGAGCGGCGGATGGCTGCGGTCCGTCTCGGCGAGTGTGTGCGCTGCGGCCACCGCCAGCGCCAACGCCAACTCCGGGGTGAGATCCGCGTTTGCCCGCCCGCGTACGCCGTCCGTGCCGAACAACCGACCCATACCCGCCAACCTCCGAATGAGCACTGCCAGTGAGGAGAAAGCGGAACGGCCGACCCACCTCCCCGCAGAGGGGAGGCGGACCGGCCGTCCGTCAGAAGTACAACGCGCTGGAAAAGATCAGCGCTTCGAGTACTGAGGAGCCTTACGGGCCTTCTTGAGGCCGTACTTCTTGCTCTCCTTGACCCGGGCGTCCCGGGTGAGGAAGCCGGCCTTCTTCAGCGCCGGACGGTCGTCCGGCTCGTTGACGATCAGCGCCCGGGCGATGGCCAGCCGCAGCGCACCGGCCTGGCCGGTGGTGCCGCCGCCACGCAGGTTCGCGATGACGTCGAACATCTCGGGCTTCTCGGCGGTGACCAGCGGGTCCTTGATGAGCTGCTGGTGCACCTTGCTCGGGAAGTAGGCCTCGAGGTCGCGACCGTTGCAGGTGATCTTGCCGGTGCCCGGAACGATACGGACCCGGACGATGGCCTCCTTGCGCCGACCCACGGTCTGGATCGGGCGGTCGTTACGCGGTGCGCGGGCGACGGGCGCCGGCGCCTCGGCAACCTCGGTGACCTCGGCAACCTCGGTGACCTCGGGGGCAACCTCAGTCTCGGTGATGTCGGTCATGCTGCTTCCTTCGCCCGCGCTCACTGCGCGATCTGCTTGATCTCGAACGGCACCGGCTGCTGCGCGAGGTGCGGGTGCTCGGCACCGGCGTAGACCTTCAGCTTCTTGATCAGCTGACGGCCGAGCTTGTTGTGCGGGAGCATCCCCTTCACGGCCAGCTCGATGGCCCGCTCGGGACGCTTGGTCAGCAGCTCCTCGTAGCCGATCTGCTTCAGACCACCCGGGTAACCGGAGTGGCGGTAAGCAACCTTGGTCTGGCGCTTGTTGCCGGTCAGCGCAACCTTGCCCGCGTTCACGATGACGACAAAGTCGCCCGTGTCGACGTGCGGCGCGAAAGTCGGCTTGTGCTTACCACGCAGCAACGTGGCGGCGTGGGTGGCCAGGCGGCCCAGCACGACATCAGAGGCGTCGATGACGTGCCACTGACGCTCGATCTCACCCGGCTTCGGGCTGTACGTACGCACAGGTCTACCTTGTCTCGTCGTCGGTCTGGGGTCGCGCGCCGAGGTGACCAGAACTAGCAGGCCGAACCAGCGCGCACGAACGACCAAGCGTACCTGATGGGGCACGCCTCTGGATGTCGTACAACAGCAGGCAACGATACCCGGCGCCCCCTGCGCAGGTCAAAACGGGGGTGGGGTGCCGCGCAGCGACGCGCCGGCGGTGACCCAGCTCACACGCCGGTGAGCTGATCGGCCCTCGGACGGCGGTAGACGACCCAGGTAACCGCGAAGCACAGCGCGTACCAGCCGATGAAGGCCAGGTAGGCGGCGTCGGCGTTGCCCGAGCTGAGGAACGACTGGCGGAACGCGATGTTGACCAGCACCCCGCCGAAGGCGCCGATCGCACCCGCGATGCCGATCAACGCGCCGGTCATCCGTCGCGCCCACCGCGCGGCGGACTCCGGGTCACGGCGGCCGGTGGCCACCGCGTCCGCCGCCCGGGCCCGGAAGATCGCCGGGATCATCTTGTAGGTGGAGCCGTTGCCGATGCCAGAGAAGACGAAGAGGGCGAGGAACCCGGCCAGGTAGAGCCCGAACGAGCGCTCCCGGGCCGCGTACAGCACGGTGCCCGCGCCGACCGCCATCGCCACGAAGTTCCAGAAGGTCACCCGGGCCCCGCCCAACCGGTCGGCGAGGTGCCCGCCCAGCGGCCGGATCAGCGAGCCGACCAGCGGGCCGAGGAAGGTCAACCAGGCGGCGTCGACCGGGGTGGGAAACCGCTCGGCGAACTGGAGCTGGAGCACCTGACCGAAGGCGAAACCGAAGCCGATGAACGAGCCGAAGGTGCCGATGTAGAGCAGCGACATAACCCAGGTGTGCGGGTCCCGGGCCGCCTCGCGCAGCGCACCCGGCTCGTTGCGCGCACCCGGCACGGTGTCCAACCAGCGGGCCGCCGCCAGCGCGGCCAGCACGATCAGCGGCAGGTAGACCGCCGGCACCAACCGGGGGTACGCCGCCCCCGCGGTGGCGAGGACCGCCAGGCCGACCAACTGCACGGCGGGTACGCCCAGGTTGCCGCCGCCGGCGTTGAGCCCGAGGGCCCGCCCCTTGAGCCGAGACGGGTAGAACAGGTTGATGTTCGCCATCGATGAGGCGAAGTTGCCGCCGCCGACCCCGGTGAGGCAGGCGAGCACCATCAGGGTCGAGTAGGACACCCCGGGTTCCAGCAGGACCGCCATCGGCACCGTGGGCACCAGCAGCAGCAATGCGCTGATGATCGTCCAACGTCGTCCACCGAAGCGGGCCACCGCCAGCGTGTACGGCAGCCGCAGCACCGCGCCCAGTGCCGCCGGCACGGCGGTGAGCAGGAACTTCCCGGCCGGATCGATGCCGTACGCGGGGCCGAGGAAGAGCACGGTGACCGACCAGAGACTCCACACCGAGAAGCCGACGTGCTCCGCGAAGATCGAGACCCAGAGGTTGCGCCGGGCGATCGGCGCTCCGGTGGCCTGCCAGAAGTCCGGGTCCTCGGGGCGCCAGTCGTGCAGCGGCTGCCGGCGACCGGTGCTAGCGGGCGGCTCGGCGGTGACTGCGGTGCTGGTGAGCGTGCTCACGGCGGCTCCTCCTCGTCGATGTGACGAGGAGAAACGCTAGGAACGCGCGGTTACCTCACCGTGCCTGGAATGGGTCGGGCCGGAAACGCCTACCGCACCACGGGCCGGCGGCGATGGTGAGCACGCCACCGGTCTGCGGTCAGGGCTGCATTCGCGGTCAGAGCTGCTGGAGGATGCGCAGCGCGCGGCCGACCCGGCCCATCGTGTCGGTGTCGGCGACGTCCACGCAGTCGGTGAACCACTTCTTCATGGGCGAGGAGATCCGGTCGGGCATCACCACGTACCGGCCCATCGACACGGCGAGCGGCGAGTCCCGCAGCAGCGACTCCTCGACCACCTCGACCACGATCACGATGGGCACGTCGGTGGAGTTGTAGACGTCCGAGCTGACCACGAGGCCGAGGCGTTCCCGGGCGCCCTCGATGCGCCAGATCTCACCCCTACGCAGCACGCGGCCGTCCGTCGGAGAACAGGTCGTTGACCATGCCCACCTCGCGGGCGTCGGCGAGGGCGGCGGACTCCAGATCCAGGCTGGCGCGGCCCATGGCGGCGGCGTGCGCGGTGAAGACCTCGCGCAGCGCCTTCTCCCGGGCGGCCTGGTCCATCCACGCGGAGAGCGACAGCCCCTCGCGCTTGGCGAACCGCCGCGCCTCCTCGATCGTCTCGTCGGTGAACGAGAGAGTCACCTTGGCAGTCATGCCGAGCAGATTACCCAGCGGTGTGACCGCCAGTCATCCTCGTACGCACCGGCTCGCCCCCGGGCGGCGAAACGCACATACCGCCGATCTCACGCGGCCCGACCGCCGAAGACCGCGAAGCGCCACTCCTTGAAGAAGCAGTCGACGTCGACCAGACCCGCCTCGGCGAGCCACCGGCACTGGTCGGTCACGGTCGCCGGGCGGTCGTGCCGCATCCGCTCCCGGGAGGCCGCGATCTCGTCGGGGGACGCACCCAACTCGGCGATCCGCCGCATCCACACCTCGTCGTAGCGCCGGTCCAACTCCGGGGTCGGGCCGGCGACCTGCTCGGCGTTGACGAACACCCCGCCCGGCGTCAGCACGGCGGCGGCCCGTCGGTAGAGCGCCCGCTTGCCGGCGTCGTCCAGGTGGTGGATCGCCAGAGCGCTGACCACGGCGTCGTACCGGCCGGGCGGCAACTCGTCGACCAGGTCCGCCCGGACCGTCCGGTGCGGCACACCCCGGGCGTCCAGTTGGGCGGTGGCGCGGGCGAGCATCGCCGGCGCTCCGTCCACCAGGGTCAGCCGAACTCCGGGCACCGCCGCGGCGAGCAGCAGCGAGAGCAGCCCGGTGCCCGCGCCCAGATCCAACACCTCGGGGGTACGACCGGCAGCCAGCGCGGCACGCAGTGGCGGCGCCGCCACCTCGACCGCTGCGCCGTAGAAAGCGTCGAAGCAGGGAATCAGCCGCCGACGCTCCTCGTCGTAGGTGCCGGCCACCGCGTTGAAAGTGTCCGTGACCCTCATGAAGCCCCTCCCATATTTCGAGACAGATTTCCCACATTATAGGCGCTAGAGGATGGCCTGCGCTGACCCCGGACACGCGAAAGGCCCCCGGTAAACCGGGGGCCTTCGTGGTGCCGGTCAGATCGCGTCGTGCGCCTTCGCCATACCGACGAACGCCTGCCAGGCCGCCGGCCGAAAGACCAACGCGGGCCCCAGCGGGTCCTTCGAGTCCCGCACGCCAACGACGTCGGGCAGGTTGTCTGCAACTTCGACGCAGTCGCCGCCGTTGCCGCTACTGCGGGTGCTCTTGCGCCACTGCGCGCCGGTCAGTTCCATGTCTTCGCCATCTCCGTAAGTAGGTCGACGGATTGCCAGTGGGACAGCGCCTCGCCGCGCACGTTCTCCCACGCCGCCAGCATCGCCGCTATGTCCTCCACACCGGTGCTTCCGTTCCCCCAGCCACGTCCCGAACCCGAACATGCGAAGGCCCCCGCAGCTCCTTGGAATCTAAGCGCCGGGGGCCGTTCGTGCTGCGCTGGTCAGCCGACGGGGCCGATCGCCTTCGCCAGGTCGACGAAGCCGGCCCATGCCGCCGGCCCGAAGGTCAGCGTCCCGCCGTCGCGGTCCTTGGTGTCGCGGACGAGGACGACGCCGGGGAGATTGTCGGCCACCTCGACGCACGAGCCCCCGTTGTTTCCGCTCTTCGTGCTCTTACGCCACTGTGCGCCGGTCATGTCCATGATCCCGCTGCTTTCCTGATCAGGTCTAGAGACTGGTGACGGGAAAGAGCTTCGCTTCGGATGCGCTCCCATCTGCGATTCAGCGTAGCAACGTCCGCAGCTCCATTTACGATCTGCGCCGGTGCCTGACTGTCGATGTGTGCGACCTGATCGCCGTCGGGCAGTTCGGCCACGATGAAGCCCCCGCCAAGGCCCGGATACATCCCGACGTCTTGCGGCACTACGAGCACTTGCACGGCGGGCAGCGCCGCACACTCGGCGAGGTGGGTCACCTGCTCACGCATCAGTGATCGGTCGCCGTATGCCGACTGATACAGGACAAGTTCGTGTACGACTGCGATCAGCAGGGGCGGGCGTTCGCGGCGGAGGATGGCCTGACGGTCGATGCGGGAGGCGACCACGTCGTCAACTTCGCTCCCCGTCAACGCTTCGCCCGCCAATGTCGCCCGCGCGTACGCCTCGGTCTGCAAGAGGCCGGGCACCCATGTGTGCTCGAACCAGCGAATCGCGAGGGCTTCGCGTTCCCAGTCGACCCACTCGCGCAGCCAGTGCGGTTCGCGACGTTTGAGGACATCCGGCCAGAGGTCCCCAACGTCCCTCCCAAGGATCGCGGCCAGCTTCGCGCGCCGACGGGGCTGCGGCACGCGTCCCGGGCTTATCCAGCGCGCTGCCGTCTTCGGATCAACCCCCGTCTGAGCTGCCAGGCTTTCGGCTGTCTCGCCAGATTCGGCCATGGCCGCCTGAAGTGCATGATTCATCCTGCCTCCAAGGAGAACATCCCGAACGTCCCCCGAGAATAGAGCAACGTCGTGTACTGATCCCGTCGCTCTCGGCAATGTGCTCTGTAGACGGCGCGGCCGGCAGGGACCCGAAACCCGGCGGACGCGTTCGTACCGGGGCCGCCCTGGACCTGCGCAGATCTTGGACAGTTCCGTTACGTGAGTTACGTGAGAACGGGAACTGTCCAAGATCTCGACGGGCAAACACTCACGGGGCGGCCTCTTCCCAAAGTTACGAGCAGGGGGAGCACCGTGCCGGACAAGCCGCCCGATCGGGAGCCCACGCCGAGGCCCAAGCCGCGGACGCCGCGCTCGGGTGACGTCCTGCACCTGACCCGCGCCGCGAGCGTGCAGTTCATCCACCCGATTCTCGTGCGGGTGATTCGGGTCCTCGACTGGCCGACGTACGACGGGTGGTTGTGGATCGACGCTTATCAACTGTCCGCGAAGGGCGACGCGGTCGCACGTCGGTCCCTGTTCGTGATGCCGGCCGGCCTGATCTGGCCCGGCACGCCCGCCCCGAAGACTGGTCGCCAAACCGCCCGCGCTTCCGTCAAGAGAGGTCCGGTGCGGGTCGGATGACCCGCCGCCCTCGCCCGCACCATCCGATGCGCCCGGCGTGGCTCTGCCGTAACTGCGCCGCTCCCTGGCCGTGCGTGCCAGCTCAGCTTCACCTCGCGACCGAGTTCTACGGTCATTCGATCGCCCTGGCTTTCTACCTGGCAGCCAACCTGCACGATGCGATTGACGACCTCTACTCCATAGGCGCTCGCCCTGACCTGCGAGCACTTCACGCCCGATTCCTGGGCTGGCTGCCCCTGGCCCGCCGACCACACCGCACCGACTCGCGCTGACCGGCCCCGCTGGTCGCGGCCGTCGGATGCGCAGGTCGAGCGCTACCAGCCACCCGTCAGGCCCGCTGCTCCTGTGCGGTGTGAGCCCCACTTGACAGGACCGAAACAGAAGGGACCCGGACCGGAAACCGCCCGGCGGCACGCTTTCCCGACATGACAGACGGTGCACGGTCGGCAACTCGACCGGGGTTGACGCCCCGGGAGGTGGCGACGCACTGCCCGTACTGCGCGCTGCAGTGCGGGATGACGCTGCGCCAGGACGACACTGGGGTGACGGTCCACCCGCGCCAGTTCCCCACCAACCGGGGCGGGCTCTGCCAGAAGGGTTGGACCTCCGCCGAGCTGCTCGACCACCCGGAGCGGCTGACCACCCCGCTGGTGCGCGACCCGGCCACCGGCGAGCTGCTCCCCGCGAGCTGGGACACCGCGCTCGATCGGGTGGTCACCGGCATCCGCGCCGTTCAGGACGACGCCGGCCCCGACGCGGTCGCCGTCTTCGGCGGTGGTGGCCTGACCAACGAGAAGGCGTACGCGCTGGGAAAGTTCGCCCGGATCGGGCTACACACCCGGCACATCGACTACAACGGACGGTTCTGCATGTCCTCGGCGGCAGCCGCCGGAATGCGCGCCTTCGGCATCGACCGAGGGCTGCCGTTCCCGCTCGCTGACCTGGGCCGGGCCGACACCCTGCTGCTGGTCGGAGCGAACCCGGCGGAGACCATGCCGCCGCTGGTGCGCTGGCTCACCGAGCAGCGCCGGGGCGGCGGCCAACTGATCGTCGTCGACCCCCGGGTCACCGCCACCGCCCGGCAGGCCGACCTGCACCTGCAACCGCTGCCCGGCACCGACCTCGCGGTGGCCAACGCGCTGCTGCACATCGCTCTCACCGAAGGTTGGGTCGACCGGGCGTACGTGGCGGACCGCACCACCGGGTTCGACGAGGTCCGCCGTGGCGTCGCCGCCTGGTGGCCAGCCCGCGCGGAGCAGCTCTCCGGGGTGCCGGTGGCCGACCTGGAGGCGACCGCCCGCGCGCTCGGCACCGGCGGTCGCGTGATCATCCTGACCGCGCGCGGCGCCGAGCAGCACGCCAAGGGGGTGGACACCGTCACCGCGTACGTCAATCTCGCCCTCGCCCTCGGCCTGCCCGGCCGCGACGGCTCGGGGTACGGCTGCCTCACCGGCCAAGGCAACGGCCAGGGTGGCCGGGAGCACGGGCAGAAGGCCGACCAGCTTCCCGGCTACCGGCGGATCGACGACCCGGCGGCCCGGGAGCACGTGGCGGGGGTCTGGGGGGTGCCGGCCGACGAGCTGCCCGGCCCCGGAGTTCCTGCCTACCAACTGCTCGACTCGCTCGGCACTGCGGGCGGCCCGCGCGCGTTGCTGGTGTTCGGGTCGAACCCGGTGGTCTCGGCACCCCGGGCAGGTCGGATCGAGAGCCGGCTGCGCGACCTCGACCTGCTGGTCGTCGCCGACCTCCTGCTCTCCGAGACGGCCGCGCTGGCCGACGTGGTGCTCCCCACCGCGCAGTGGGCCGAGGAGGACGGCACCATGACCAACCTCGAAGGTCGGGTGCTGCGCCGGCGCGCACTGCGCCCACCCCCGGCAGGCGTCCGGACCGACCTGGCGATCATCTCGGACCTGGCGGCGCGGCTGGCCCCCGACCAGGCTGCGGCCACCGACGCGGCGGCCCGCTTCCCGGCCGACCCCGGCACCGTCTTCGCCGAGCTGCGCCGCGCCTCCGCCGGTGGGGCCGCCGACTACGCCGGCATCAGCTGGGACCGGATCGACGCCGACGACGGCGTCTACTGGCCCTGCCCGACCGAGGACGGGCCGGACACGCCACGACTCTTCGCCGAGGAGTTCGCCACGCCGGACGGCCGGGCCCGTTTCCACCCCGTCGACCATCGGCCCGCCGCCGAGCAGGTCTGCGCCACGTACCCGCTGCACTTCACCACCGGCCGGGTGCTTGCGCAGTACCAGTCGGGCACCCAGACCCGACGGGTGGCCGCGCTGCGGCGGGCCGCCCCGGAGGCGTTCGTCGAGCTGCACCCCGACCTGGCCGCCCGGCTGGGCATCGACGACGGCGATCCGGTGCGGGTCACCTCGCGCCGAGGCGAGTTCCGCGCTCCGGCCCGGCTCAGCACCGGGATCCGACCGGACACCGTGTTCGCCCCGTTCCACTACGCGGGGGCAGGCCGGGCCAACTCGGTGACCAACGACGCGGTGGACCCGATCTCCGGGATGCCCGAATTCAAGATCTGCGCCGTCCGGGTGGAGAAGGCATGACCGCCCGGGTGGTCATCGTCGGCAACGGGATGGCGGGTGCGCGTCTCGCCGGGGAGCTGCACGCCCGGGAGGGCGACCGGAAGGTCACCGTGCTCGGGGCCGAGCCGCACCGCGCGTACAACCGGATCCTGCTCTCCACCCTGCTGGCCGGTCGGATCGACGAACCGGACGTGGAGCTGACCGAAGCCGCCGGGCACGGCGTCGACCTGCGCAGCGGCGTGCCGGTGACCGCCGTCGACAGGTCCGCCCGGGAGGTCCGCACCCACGACGGCGAACGAATCTCCTACGACCACCTGGTGCTGGCCACCGGCGCCCGTGCGGTGGTGCCGCCGCTGCCCGGCCTCGACCCGGCGAACCTGCCGGAGCGGGTGGTCCCCTTCCGGACCCTGGACGACTGCCGGCGGATCCTCGCTGCGGCGGACGGCGCCCGCAGCGCGCTGGTGCTCGGCGGCGGGCTGCTCGGCCTGGAGGCCGCCCGAGGGCTGGCCACCCGGGGCCTGGCCACCACAGTGGTGCACCCGCGAGCGCACCTCATGGAACGACAGCTCGACCCGACGGCCGGCGCGGTGCTCGCCGGCACGCTCGCCGGTTTCGGCGTCACCGTCCAGCTGGGGGTGTCGGCGACCGGCGTGGCCGCGGACGCCAGCGGCGTCCGCCTCGACCTGGCCGACGGCCGATCGTTGCGCGCCGACCTGCTGGTGCTCTCCTGCGGCGTACGCCCGGACACCGCCCTCGCGCAGGCCGCCGGCCTGACGGTGCGCCGCGGCGTGGTGGTGGACGACCGGCTGCGCACAAACGACCGGTCCATCTCGGCGATCGGCGACTGCGCCGAGCACGACGGCGCGCTCACCGGGCTGGTCGCGCCGGCCTGGGCCCAGGCCCAGGTGCTCGCCGACGTGCTCACCGGGACGGACCCACTGGCCCGGTACCGGCCCCGGCCGGCGGTGACCCGACTCAAGGCCGCCGGGATCGACCTCGCCTCGATGGGTGACGCGGCCAGCGGCGGGCCGAGCGAGGAGCTGACCTTCGCCGACCCCGCCCGGGGCACGTACGCCCGGCTGCGGATCCGGGACGAGCGGCTGGTCGGCGCGATCCTGCTCGGCGACAACCCGGCCGTCGGCACGGTCATCCAACTCTTCGACCGTGGCCACCCGGTGCCGAGTGACCGGCGGGCGCTGCTGCTGGGCCGGTCACTCGGCGCGGTCGGCGCGACCCCGGCCGCCTCACCGGCGCTGATGCCGGACGCGGCCACGGTCTGTCAGTGCAACACGGTGAGCAAGGGCGCACTCGTCAGAAGCTGGCGCTCCGGCGCCCGGACGGTCGACGCGGTGGTGGCCGCGACCCGGGCCGGCACCGGATGCGGCGGATGCCGGGACGCGGTGACCGGCATCGTCGACTGGCTCAGCCAAGCGGAATCGGTGGAGGTGACGCGATGAGCGGCGGAGATCTGGTCGTCATCGGCAACGGCATGGTCGGGCAGCGCTTCGTGGACGCGCTGCACGCCCGAGACCCACAGGGCAGCTGGCGGGTGACCGTGCTGGCCGAGGAGGACCGCCCGGCGTACGACCGGGTGCGGCTCTCGGCGTACTTCGACGGGGTGAGTGAGAGCGAACTCAACCTGCACACCCCACACGACGGGGTGCGGCTGCGACTCGGCGAGCCGGCCACCGCGGTCGACCGGGATCGACAGGTGGTGACCACCGCCGTCGGCGAATACCGTTACGACGCGCTGGTGCTGGCCACCGGGTCGTACGCGTTCGTGCCACCGGTGGCCGGCACGGAGCTGCCCGGGGTCTTCGTCTACCGGACTCTCGACGACCTGGCGGCGATCCGGGCGTACGCGCGGGGCCGGCGGGTCGGCGCGGTGATCGGCGGTGGGCTGCTCGGTCTGGAGGCCGCGAACGCGCTGCGGCTGCTCGGCCTGAGCACCGACGTGGTCGAGTTTGCGCCCCGGTTGATGCCGGTACAGGTGGACCAGGCCGGCGGCGCGATGCTCCGCCGCTACGTCGACGAGTTGGGCGTACGTACCCATCTCGGGGTGGCGACCACAGCGATCCGTCCCGGCCCGGACGGCGGTGTCGCGGCCCTGGAACTCTCCGACGGCACTGCCCTCGACGCCGATCTGGTGGTGGTGGCCGCCGGCATCCGACCCCGGGACCAGTTGGCCCGGGACGCCGGTCTGCCGCTGGGCCCGCGCGGCGGGGTGCTTGTCGACGCGACCTGCCGCACCGCCGACGAACGGATCTGGGCTGTCGGCGAGTGCGCGGCGGTGGACGGCACCTGCCACGGTCTCGTCGCGCCGGGGTACGCGACGGCCGAGGTGGTGGCCGACCGGCTGGTCGGCGGCGCGGCGACCTTCCCGGGTGCGGACACCGCCACCAAGCTCAAGCTGCTCGGCGTCGACGTGGCCTCGTTCGGCGACGCCCACGGCGCGACCGAGGGCTGCCTGGACGTCACCTTCACCGACCCGGCCACCCGGGTATACGCGAAGCTGGTCCTCTCCGACGACGCGCACACCCTGCTCGGCGGGGTGCTGGTCGGTGACGCCAGCGCGTACCCGACGTTGCGGGCCAGTGTGGGCGGCCCGCTGCCGGCCGCGCCACTGGCGCTGCTCGCCCCGGACGGTGGTGGGGCGGACGCCGGTGCGCTGCCCGCCACCGCCCAGGTCTGCTCCTGCAACGCGGTGACCCGGGGCGACGTGGACGCCGCAATCGCCGACGGTTGCGCGGACGTGCCGGCGTTGAAGGCGTGCACCCGGGCCGGCACCAGCTGCGGATCGTGTGTGCCGATGCTCAAGCAGCTCCTGGACGCGGCCGGGGTGGCGCAGTCCAGCGCGCTCTGCGAGCACTTCGACGTCAGCCGACGGGAGCTGTTCGAGATCGTCCGGGTACGCGGCATCCGCACCTTCTCGCGGCTGATCGCCGAGCACGGTCGGGGCCGGGGCTGCGACATCTGCAAGCCGGTGGTGGCGTCGATCCTCGCCTCGCTGGGCAGCGGGCACGTGCTCGACGGCGAGCAGGCGTCGTTGCAGGACACCAACGACCACTTCCTGGCCAACCTGCAACGCGACGGCAGTTACTCGGTGGTGCCCCGGATCCCCGGCGGCGAGATCACCCCGGAGAAGCTGATCGTGATCGGTGAGGTCGCCCGAGACTTCCAGCTCTACACGAAGATCACCGGCGGGCAGCGGATCGATCTGTTCGGGGCACGGGTGGAGCAGCTGCCACAGATCTGGCGGCGGCTGGTCGACGCCGGCTTCGAGTCCGGCCACGCGTACGGCAAGGCGCTGCGGACGGTGAAGTCGTGCGTCGGCGAGACCTGGTGCCGGTACGGAGTGCAGGACTCGGTGGGGCTGGCCGTCGCGCTGGAGCTGCGTTATCGCGGGCTGCGCGCGCCGCACAAGCTCAAGTCGGCGGTCTCCGGTTGCGCCCGGGAATGCGCGGAGGCGCGCAGCAAGGACTTCGGCATCATCGCCACCGAGACCGGCTGGAATCTCTACGTCGGTGGCAACGGAGGCTTCCGGCCCCGGCACGCCGACCTGTTCGCCACTGATTTGTCGACAGAAACTCTGATTCGACTAATCGATAGATTTTTAATGTATTACATCCGTACCGCCGACCGGCTGCAACGCACGGCCGGCTGGGTCGAGGCGATGGACGGCGGCCTGGACCACCTGCGCTCGGTGATCGTGGACGACTCGCTCGGGCTCTGCGCCGACCTCGACGCGGCGATGGCCCGGCACGTGTCGTCGTACTCCGACGAGTGGCGCGACGTGCTGGACGACCCGGATCGGCTGCGCCGCTACACCTCCTTCGTCAACGCCCCCGACGTGCCCGACCCGTCAATCACCTTCACCCGGGAACGCGGCCAGCCAGTGCCCGTACGCGCTGACGGCCCGCCCGGCGGTCACCGCCGGCAACCCGTCACGCTCGGCCTTCCGGAGGTACGGCGATGAACCAGACCAGCACACTCGACTGGACCGCCGTCTGTGCACTGCACCGGTTGGAACCGGACCGGGGCGTCGCCGCACTCGTCGACGGGGTACAGGTCGCCCTCTTCCGGACTGCCGACGGGCTGTTCGCGATCGACAACCGCGACCCGGTCTCCGGGGCGTACGTGCTTTCCCGGGGCATCGTCGGCAGCCGTAGCGGAGCGCCCACGGTCGCCTCACCGCTGCACAAGCAGGTGTACGACCTGCGCAGCGGGCACTGCCTCGACCTGCCCGGGGTGGCCGTGGCCCGGCACGAGGCGCGTTGCCGAAACGGGCTGGTCGAGGTGCGGCTGCGACAGGAGGGTTGATGCGCGAAGAACTGGCGGGCTTCACCATCGGGGTGACCGCCGACCGGCGGCGCGACGAGTTGGCGGCGCTGCTCGAACGACGGGGCGCCCGGGTGGTGCTCGCCCCGGCGTTGCGGATCGTGCCGTTGTCCGACGACACCGAGCTACGCGAGGCGACCCGCGCCTGCCTCGACCAACCGCCGGACATCCTGATGGCCAACACGGGCATCGGCATGCGCGGCTGGCTGGAGGCGGCCGAGGGCTGGGGGCTGGCCGAGCCGCTGCGCTCCGTGCTGGCCAGCTCGTACGTGGTGGCACGCGGGCCGAAGGCGCGCGGCGCGATCCGGGCGGCCGGGTTGCACGACCAGTGGTCGCCCGCCTCGGAGAGCTGCGACGAGGTCGTCGACCATCTGCGCCGACGTGGCGTGGCCGGGCAGGTGATCGCCATGCAGCTGCACGGCGAGCGGCAGCCCGAGTGCACGCTCGCGCTGGAAGCGGCGGGCGCAACGGTCATCGAGGTGCCGGTCTACCGCTGGGCGCCGCCGACCGACCCGGCCCCGCTGCACCGGTTGATCGACCTGATCGCCGGCCGGTTGGTGGACGCGGTGACGTTCACCTCGGCGCCGGCGGCCGAGGCGTTGCTGCGGGCGGCCGGGGACCGTACCGAGGCGGTGTTGTCCGCGTTGCGCGGCGACGTGCTGGCCAGCTGCGTCGGCGCGGTGACCGCCGAGCCGCTGCTGCGGCACGGGGTGCCGGTGAGCGCGCCGGGACGAGCCCGGTTGGGTGCGCTGGTGCGGACCATCGTCGACGAGTTGCCCCGTCGGACCGTGACGTTCAAGGCAGGCGGGCATCTGCTCACGTTGCGCGGGCACGCCGCGGTGATCGACGGTGAGTTGCGGCCGCTCGCGCCCGCGCCGATGGCGGTGCTGCGGGCGCTGGCCCAGTCCCCCGGTCGGGTGCTGTCCCGCACAGCGTTGCTGCGGACGTTGCCCCGGGGCGCGGACGAACACGCCGTGGAGATGGCCGTCGCCCGCCTACGGGCCGGCCTGCGCGCGCCCCGAGTGGTGCAGACCGTGGTGAAGCGCGGCTACCGCCTCCAGGTCGACTGAACGCGTCACGGCCGGCCGTCGTGGGCCGGCCGTGACGCGACGGTTCAGCCGACCGGCGTGGGGAAGCCCCGCCCGTGCTCGGACTGGAGCCGGAGCATGGCGTGCTCGACCACCGTCACCAGCACCTGCTTGACCGAGTCCCGGTGCCGGGCGTCGGTCATCACCAACGGCACCTGCGGCGAGATGGCCAGCGCCTCGCGCACCTCATCCAGCTCGTACTGGGGGGCGCCGTCGAACCGGTTCAGCGCCACCACGTACGGCAGTTTGCGGTTCTCGAAGTAGTCCAGCGGGGCGAACGCGTCGGTGATCCGGCGGGTGTCCACCAGCACGGCGGCGCCCACCGCCCCCCGGATGATCTCGTCCCACATGAACCAGAACCGGGTCTGACCGGGCGTACCGAAGAGGTACAGGATCAGGTCCTGGGCCATCGTGATACGGCCGAAGTCCATGGCGACCGTGGTGGTCTCCTTGCCCGGCACCTTGGACGGATCGTCGATGCCGACACCCGCCGCGGTCATCAACGCCTCGGTGGTCAGCGGTGTGATCTCGGAGATCGCCCCGACCAGTGTCGTCTTACCGACGCCGAAGCCGCCCGCGACGACGATCTTCGCGGAGACGATTCCCCGGCCCGGCCGCCCCCCTGCGGGGTCATAGCCTGCGAAGTCCACTTAGCACCCTTCCAAGCAGTTCCATCCGCTCCTCGAACCCCTCGGCGGGAGCAGCAGTGTGTAACGTCAGCAGGCTCTCGGCCACCATGTCGGCGACCAACACCCGGGCGACGCCTAGCGGCATCCGGGTGTATGCGGCGATCTCCGCCAGCGATTGTGCTCGGCCCTCACAGACCGTGGCGATGCGGTGCTTGTCATGCCCAGCGAAACGGGACTCGGCGACCTGGGTGGGTGAGGCGGTGAGGACGGCTTCGAGGGCGATGTCCTGCCGGGGCTCGGTACGCCCACGGGTGACCGCGTACGGACGCACCAGCGCGCCGCGCGGGTCAGCGCGTCGTTGGTCCATCCCCGATCACCTCCTCATCCCTCGTCGAGCCGGACTGCGCCGTCTCTTGTCCCTGGTCCGGCGCTCGGAACGAGCGCCGGCTTGCCGTGCTAAGAACGCACCGCGTCGCGTGGCAGCGGCACCAGCGCGGCACCCACCCGCTCGACCAGCAGGGCCATCTCGTAGCCCACCTGGCCCACGTCGCAGCTGCGCGCGGCCAGCACGGCCATCGAAGAGCCGTCGCTGATCGACATCAGGAAGAGGTACCCGCTGTCCATCTCGATGACTGTCTGCAACACCCCGCCCGCGCTGAACATCCGGGCCGCGCCCTCGGTCAGGCTCACCACGCCGGAGGTGATCGCAGCGAGCTGGTCCGCCCGGTCCCCCGGCAGATCCCGGGAGGACGCGAGCAGCAGCCCGTCGGCGGACACCGCCACCACGTGGGCGATGCCTGCCACGCTGTCGGCGAAGTTGGTGAGCAGCCAACCCATGTCCTGCATGGCAGCTGGCCTGTTCATCGGCTCTCCTTGGTCGAGGTGCTGTTCAGGTCCGTTCCGGCCGACCGACCGCGCTGCACACCACGGTGGTAGGCCGACAGCAGACCACGTACTTCATCAGGGGTCCGCCGGCTGCGGTCGCGGCCGCTCTTCGGTTCGATCCCACCCGGCACGAGCTGTGCCTGCGGCGTCCGCTTGGGCAACCCGGATCGCGTGGTGCCGGCGGGAGCTGGCTCGGCGGCCCGACTGGCTCGGGACCAGCCCTCGTCCGCCGCCGTCCGCCAGGCATCGGGGTCCACGGCCGGCGCGGCCGGGGCCGGGGCCGGGGCCGTCCGGGCAGCCGGGGGCGGGGTGTACGACGGCGGAGCCGATGGCCGCGCGTTGAACCCATCGGTGGTCGTGGTGTCGGTGTTGGAGTTGCCCGGGGTGCGGGTCGGCAGTTTCGGTCGAGCCGGTGCCGCGGCCGGCACGGACGCGGCACTCGGCAGGCTCCCGTTGCCCGCGCGCGGGCCGGCGTCGGCCGGAGCGGCGGTGGCGGGCGCCGGCGGCTCGTCGAAGTTGGGCCGGGTGAAGATCGCGGTGGCGTCGTTGCCGTGCGACCGGAACCAGACCGCCTCCATCTCCCGGAAGATCGGAGCCTCGGCGGGGAAATCGGGTCGGGTGCTGACCGGTGCGGCGGGCAGCGACTGCGGAGCCGGCGGTGCCGGCGGTGCCACCGCGCCAGGCCCGGCGACCGGCCCGACCGGAAGGCCCTGGACGCCGTGCCCATCCGCGGCATCCGCGGTGGAGCCACGCCGAGGCAGCGGGTCGATGGTCGGGTAGGCCACCGTCGGGCTGCCCATCGAGGCGCCCGCGCCGTTGCTGTAGGCCGGGCGGGCCGGCGGAAGCGGGGCGGCGGGTGCCGGGGCAGCCGGCGCGGGTACGGGTGGCATGGTCGAGCGCGGGCTGGTGTAGCCACCCGCCTGTACGGCCGGAGTGGTGTCCCGCGAGTCCAGCGGCGACTGCCACTGGGCGGGGGCCGGAGCGCTGGTCCGCCACTGGTCGGGCAGCGTCGCGGCCGACGTGGCGGCACCGGAGAACTGCTCGGCGTGACCGATCGGGGTGAGCGGCGTCTGCTCCACGGCCATCGGCTGACGCGGCCGGGTGAGCACCTGCTCGCGGCCCCGGTTGCTGGGCAGCACCACGGTGGCGGCGGGCAGCGTCACCTGGGCGACGGTGCCGCCCTCGACGTTGCGGCGCAGCTCCACCCGGATGCCGTAGCGGGAGGCGAGCCGACTCACCACGGCCAGACCCATCAGGCGGAACGCGGCGACGTCGACGCTCGGCGCGGCGGCCAGCCGGCGGTTGAGCGAGTCGAGCTGATCGTCGGTGAGGCCGAGCCCACGGTCCTCGATCTGGATCAGGACGTAGTCGCGGATCCGGCGACCGTCGGCGACCACGGTGGTGTTCGGCGGCGAGAACCGGGTGGCGTTGTCGAGGAGTTCGGCGACGAGGCGGACCACGTCGTTGACCGCGTGCGCGGCCACCGAGATGTCGGTGTCCACCGTCCCGAACTCGATGCGGTTGTACAGCTCCACCTCAGACTGGGCGGCGCGCAGGATATCTACCACCAACGCGTTGTCGTGACGCGGTGCGGCGGAGTCGGCCCCGGCCAGGACCAGCAGGTTCTCGTCGTTGCGGCGCATTCGAGTGGCCAGGTGGTCCAGCTCGAAGAGCTGCGCGAGCCGCTTCGGGTCCTCCTCGCCGCGCTCGATCGCGTCCAGCTCGCCGATCATCCGGTCGACCAGGGTCTGACTACGGCGGGCCAGGTTGAGGAACATCGCGGAGACGCTGGTACGCAGTGCCGCCTGCTCGGCGGCGACCCGGACCGCCTCCCGGTGTACGACGTTGAAGGCCAGCGCCACCTGCCCGACCTCGTCGCGGGTGTTGAGCTGGATGGGATCCCGGACCTGCCGGACGATCTCGTCCACCCCGCCGTCACCCACGCTGCCCATGTTCTGCAGCCGCTGCACCGCGTCGGGCAGGTCGTGGTTGGCCACCGAGAGGGCGCCCTCACGCAGCCGGCGCAGCGAGTGGTTGAGCGAGCGGGCCAGCACGACGGCGAGCGAGACGGCGATGAGCAGAGTCAGCAGCACCAGGGTCGACTCGACCACGGCCTGCCGGATGACGTCCGAGCGCGCCTCGTCGGCCTGCTGGAGCAGTCGGTCCTGCAGTTGGATCTCGGCCCAGCGCATCAGGTCGTTCACGGCGCCGATGGCAGCGGTGGCGTCCTGCGCGGAGACCAGGGCACGCTGCCCGACCGAGCGGGTGATGTCGGTGGCCACCCGGTCGGACAGGCCGACCGCGTCACCGGAGACGGTGCTGTCGACCAGGGAACGCTGCACCGGGTCGGCTGCCAGGGAGAAGGAGACCAGTGCCTCCTGCTGGCTGGTCAACGTTGCCACGAAGGAGGAGAACTGCTCCGAGTCGAGCTGACCGGCCGTGAGCGCGGTGAAGGCCACCGCCTCTTCCTCGGCGACGGCGGCCTTGGCGCGGGCGAAGGAGGCGACCGCCCGGCGGCTGTCCGCCAGGCTCTCGTCACCGGGGAGCTGGGCCAGGCCGTCACCGTAGGAGACCATGTCGGTGATGATGACTCCGTAGCGGAGCACCGCCTCGGCGACCGCCATCTGCCGGCGGTCCAGCACCTCTTGCCGGGTGCTGTCCAGGGTGGCCAGGTGGTCGTCGATGGCCTTCAGCCGGTCCCGCAGGGCCGCCGGCACCTCACCGATTTCGCCCCGCTCGGCGCGGTACGCGTCCACCTGCTGCTGCGTCTTGCGGACTCGCAGGTTGTACGCGTCGGCCGTCTGCTGCGGGTTGGCCAGGAACGCGGCCGCGGCCATCCGTTCGGCCTGGAGGTCCTGCGTCAGGGCGCTGACGTCGATGGAGAGAGCCGTCAGTGACCGGGCCCGGGTGGCGTCGAAGGCACCCTCGCCGACGGAGATCAGGCGGACCGTGGCCAGCGCGATCACCGCCGCCACCGGGACAACCAGGATCAGCGCCAGTTTGGACCGGATCCGGGCGTCCCGCAGCCTCGGCAACCGTCGGCGAGTACGCCGACCGCCATCGCCGAGCGCGGGCAGAGTCGTCGGTCCGGTGCTCACGACATCGCCTCCGTCGTTTCTTCCCCGCTTGAACCCCCGAGCCATGCCGTAAGCGGAGGGGACCACGCGCGGCACGGCCGCGATTTCATCAGAGAAGATCCTGTTTGGGAAGCCGCAGTGAGGTAGGAAACGGTCGGAGGGAGCGCATCCCGTGATCCGGGCAACTGATACCTTCATTTCCGCAGGCCCCTGAACAGGGCATGTGACTCCAGAGTGGTGACGCGTGTATGCAAAGTGAGCTTTTGCAAACATTGCGTTACCCCAGCATGTGGGATGGCCGTCCCGAAAATGCAGCCGGGGTCCGCGCTTGACCACAGCGCCGGCCATTGGCAAGGTTTTGCAGGCTTCGCGCACACACCGTACGTCAGAGGAGATCCCGTCCTCCACTGAGGACGGATTAGCGGCGGTGACCGGGCAGCGCCCGCGCCCGCACCTGGAGGACTGAGTTGAGCCCCATCCGCTCCGCGACCATCGCGGCGCTCGCATCGGCCGTAGTGGCCACCACGCTCACCGGCTGCCAGTTTGGTGGAGCGGAGCAGGACACAAGTCCGATCGTGATCGCCGTTGACCTCGAACTGTCCGGCGCTGCGGCCCCGGTTGGCCGGACATACCAGCGAGCCCTCGAACTCAAGCGCGATCAGTTGAACGCCTCTGGGGCGCTCAACGGCCGGAAGGTCGAGCTGAAGGTGAAGGACAACCGTTCCGACTCAGCCGAGTCACTTCGCAACATCGTCGACTTCAGCAGCGATTCACGGGTCAGTGCCATCATCATGGGCGGCTGCAACGAATGTGCCGTCGGCGCAGTCGGGACCATCAACGAGAAGCAGATTCCCACTATTGCGCTGGCCGCTTCCGGTGCGATCGCCAGCCCAGTCGCCGCTCGGCGCTACATGTTCAAGCTGGGCCCCAACGCCCAGGACAGCGCCGCCGCACTGACCACCGAACTGCGTCGTAACAACATCCGCAAGGTGGGGATGCTGGTCAGTGACGACGACTACGGTCGGGAGGGCGCGACCGCACTCAAGAGCGAGCTGGACAAGGCCAGAATCACGCTCCGCGAGCAGCGGGCCAAGACCACCGACACCGACGTCAGCCAGCAGGTCCAGCAGCTCGCGTCGGGCAAGCCCGACGCGCTGGTCTTCTGGACCTCTCCGGAGCAGGCGACGCTGGCCGCCACCAGCGCCCAGCAGACCACCTTCCGTGGATCGCTCTACTTCGACGCGGGGGCGGCCGGTGACCTCTTCCTCGGCGCAGCGGCCAAGGCGACCGAGAAGGCCACGCTGATCTTCACGCAGACCATGGTGATCGACGACGTGATCGCGACCACGCCGGCCAAGGCGGCGCGGCGGCAGTGGTTCCAGGACTACACGGCACGCTTCGGTGGCTACAACGGGTCCTCGTCCTTCGCCGCCGATGCCATCCAGCTGATCGCCGACGCGGAACTGCGCGCCGGTGGCGAGGTCGGGAAGGTGAACCGCAACGGCCTTCGGGACGTGCTAGAGACGTCCCAGATGGACGGCCTCTCCGGCCCGATCCGGATGACGCCGGACAACCACAGCGGCCTGATGCCGCAGGCGCTCACCACGCTTGTCGCCCGTAATGGGCGCTGGCGGTTGGCGGGGTAACGCTTCTGGCCTTTCATCTGGCGGGCTCGTCGGGTGCCAGGTGGGGGTGTGGCCGACCGTGCCCGGCTCCGGGCGGTCAGGCTTGATCCCTCCGCCGGGCACGGTCGGCCACACCTAGCTCGCCTGCGGCTTCGACGGAACGGGCCGGCCTCCTACCGGGAGGCCGGCCCTTTCGTTTCTGGGGGGGTGTTCTCTTTTGTTGGGTTAGCGGCTGCTTGTGGTTTCTCGAACCCAGGGCAGGGCGATCCGCTCGATCAGCAGGAGCGCCGAGTAGAGCAGGATGCTCACAAGTGCCACCAGCATGATCGCCGCCCAGGCGGTGGCGGTGTCGCCGTTGCCGGCGTACTGGGTGATGAGGTAGCCGAGGCCGCGCTCGCCGGCCTGGAACTCACCGATCACCGCGCCGATCGCGGCCAGCGGCATGGCCACCTTGAGCCCGACGAAGATCTGCGGCAACGCGGCCGGGAAGCGCACCTTGCGGAAGGCCTGCCAGCGGGAGGCGTTCCAGGAGCGCACCAACTCGGCCAGGTCGGCCGGCGTGGTGGTCAGCCCGGTCGCGGTGGAGAGCACGATCGGGAAGAAGCACAGCAGGAACACCATGGTCAGGATCGGCTTCTGACCCCAGCCGAGCGCCACCACCAGCAGCGGGCCCAGCGTGATCTTCGGCACTGCGTTCACCGCGACCAGCAGCGGCGTGAACATCCGCTCCACAGCGCGGGAGCTGGCCAGGGAGAGCCCGATCAGCACACCGGCGGCCACCGAGAGGGCGAAGCCGGTCAGGATCTCCAGCATCGTGTCCCAGGTGTGCTCCAGCAGCTGGGCGGGCTTCTCGACGAACGCGCCGAGCACGTCGCCGGGGGGCGGCAGGGCGGCAGGGTGGACCAGCTCCAGTCGGGCGATCAGCCACCACACGGCCAACGCGATCAGGATGCCGACCACGGGTAGCGCCGCCCCGGCCCCGGCCCGCAGACCGGCACCTCGACCCACGCGCCCCGCCTCGGGACCGGCACCAGGGGGTGGAGGTTGCGCCACCACCGGGTCCGCTGACCGGACGTCGGTCATCTCTGTCCTCCTCGAAATCCCACGGCCCGCCGGGGGCCGACGAGCGACGGGGGTACGCCCCACCCAGATCGGCGGGACGTACCCCCTGATGACGACCGGACGATCAGGCCTTCGGCGCGAGGCTGAAGTCGATGATCTGCTCGGGGGTGATGTTCTGCTTCAGCGCGCCAGCGCCCTGCAGGATGGCGATGCTCTTGGCGACCCGGCCGCTGTCCAGGGTGCCGATCGCGGTGCCGGTGTTGCCGGAACGCACGTACGCGGCCATCAGCTCGAGCTCGGCGGCGGCGGCGACCGGGTTGGCGGTGTCGACGTTCTTCTTCAGGATCTCGCCGGCCTCCTTGGGGTTGGCCAGGCTGTACTCCAGACCCTTGAGCAGCGCCGCGGTGAACTTCTTCACCATCTCGGGCTTCTCCTTGGCGATCTTCGAGGAGGTGATCAGCACGTTGCCGTAGAGGTCCTGCATCACGTTGCTGTACGGCAGCATGACGGCCTTCTTCTTGGCCACCGCCTCGATCGTCGGCTGGCCGACGACGAACTGACCGATGCCGTCCACCGAGCCGGAACCCAGCATGCCGATCAGCGCCTGCGCCTCACCGTTGACCCAGGTCACCTTGCTCGCGTCGACACCGGCGAGCCGGGCGTACGTCGGGAACAGGTTGCGGACCACGGAGCCGGGAGTGTCGGCGAGCTTCTTGCCCTCCAGGTCCTTCGGCGAGCTGATGTTCTTGCCCTCGACGGTGGCGATGCCCGCCATGGTGCGCTGCTGGATCGCGGCCACCGCGGTGAAGTCCTTCGCCTGGCCGTTGCCGAGCTGGAGCAGGCCGCCGGTGAGGTCGATCGGGCCGAAGTGGGCCTGGCCGCCGACGATGGTCGAGATCACGCCGCCGGTGCCCTGACCGGGCTTGATCTCGACCTCGAAGCCGGCCTCCTTGAAGTAGCCCTTCTCCCTGGCCACGTAGGCGTAGGAGTCACGGCCGAACGTGCCGAACGAGGTGAGGTAGGTCACCTTCTCCAGCTTGCCGTCGCCGCCCTTGGCTTCGGTCGAATCCGACCCGCTGCTGCAGGCGGAGACGAGGGCGAGGGCGGTGGCCAGCGCGGCCGTAGCGACCGTACGGGTCAGCCTTCTCATCAGTGCACCATGTCCTTTCCGACCGGAGGCGGCAGGCCACCGGAGGGGGTTGTCGTGACGGGCCGACTGGAGGGGTCGAAGCCGGCTCCGCCGTAGTGAAGGGACTCTTCGCGGGCACAGCGTACGAGAAACCCACAGTTGCGACGCCAGGCGTATCGGGTTGCGGAACGGAAACAACCTGACGACCACCCCGGTCGGCGCGATACACCAACGGGCCCGCTAGCCTTTGTCGGGTTCCTGACCGTCCACTCAGCGGAGGTACGCCGGAGATGATCCGACTGGCCGGGGTGTCCCGTACCTTCGAGGGCCGTTCCGGCCGGGTAGAGGCGCTGCGTGGCATCAACCTCGACGTGGCCGAGGGCGAGTTCGTCGCCATCCTCGGCCGCTCCGGCTGCGGCAAGTCCACACTGCTGCGACTGATCGCCGGGCTGCTCCCGCTGACCGCCGGCGAGATCACCGTCGCCGGCACGCCGATCACCCGTCCCCGCCAGGACATCGCCATGCTTTTCCAGAAGCCGGCACTGCTGCCCTGGCGCACCGTGCTGGACAACGTCCTGCTGCCCGTGGAGATCTTCGGCTGGGGCCGTGCCAAGCACCGGGAGCGGGCCCGGCAACTGCTCGACGTGGCCGGGTTGGCCGGCTTCGAGAAGCGGCTGCCGCACGAACTCTCCGGCGGCATGCAGCAACGGGTGTCGCTGTGCCGGTCGTTGATCGGTGAGCCCCGCGTGATGCTGATGGACGAGCCGTTCTCCGCGCTGGACGCGCTCACCCGCGAGGAGCTCTCCGGCGAACTCCAGCGGGTGCACATGGAGAACAAGCCAACAATCGTCTTCGTCACCCACTCGATCGACGAGGCGGTGCTGCTCGCCGACCGGGTGGTCGTGCTGAGCCCCCGCCCCGGCCGGATCCGCAAGGTCGTCGAGGTGGCCATCCCCCGGCCCCGCACCCTCGGCCGCAACGCCCACCTGGCCGACGTGGCCCGGGTCAGCGCCGACCTGCACGAACTACTGATGGAACGCGAGCAGCCGGCCACTGCCGGCGCGAAAGGACACTGACCATGCGGGTGTCGGTCTTCACCGAGCCGAACCGTGGCGCCAGCTACGACACCCAGCTCCGGTTCGCCCGGCTGGTCGAGGCCTGTGGCTACGAGGGTTTCCTCCGCGCCGACCACTACCAGTCGATGGGCGCCGACCCGGGCCTGCCCGGCCCGACGGACGCCTGGCTGACCCTCGCCGCGCTGGCCCGGGAAACCGAGCGGATCCGGCTCGGCACCCTGGTGACGTCGGCCACGTTCCGCCTGCCCGGTCCCCTCGCGGTGATGGTCGCGCAGGTCGACCAGATGAGCGGAGGCCGAGTCGACCTCGGCATCGGCGCCGGCTGGTACGAGCGCGAGCACACCTCGTACGGCATCCCGTTCCCGGCCGTCGGCGAACGCTTCGACCGGCTGGCCGAGCAGCTTGAAGTGATCACCGGGTTGTGGGGAACCCCGTCCGGCGAGACCTACACCTTCAAGGGCGAGCACTACCAGCTGGTGGACGCGCCGGCCCTGCCCAAGCCGGTCCAGGTGCCCGGGCCGCCGATCATCGTGGGCGGTCGCGGCCCCAAGCGCACCCCCGAGCTGGCCGCCCGATACGCCGACGAGTTCAACATGCCGTTCAAGTCCGTGGCGGCCACCGCCGCGGCGTACGACCGGGTGCTCGATGCGTGCGAGCGCACCGGGCGGACGGAGTCCGGGCGTGACCCGCTGGTGCTCTCCGCCGGGATCGTCGTCGCCATCGGCCGGACCGACGCGGAGGCCCAGCGTCGGGCCGCGCCGCTGCACGAGAAGAGCGCGCTGCCGCCGGAGGACCCGGTGGTCGGCTCCCCCGCGCAGCTCGCGCAACGGATCAGCGAGTTCGCCGCGATCGGCACCACGCGGGTCCACCTACGCCTGATCGACTTCAATGATCTCGACCACCTTGAGCTGATCGCCGCCGAGGTGCTGCCCCAACTGGACGGAGCACGATGACCGACGTGATCGACGGAACCGAACTCGGTCCGGTGGGCCAGGAGATCGTGTACGAGAACGACCGGGTCCGGGTGTGGCACATCCGCCTCGAACCGGGCGAGCGGCAACCGCTGCACCGGCACGACCACCCCTACCTGGTGGTGGCGATCGAGGGCGCTAAGAACGTCGTACAGACCGTCGACGGCACCCGGATCGACGCCGACGAGCCCACCGGCGGAGTGGTCTACCGGGACCCGGGCGCCGTACACATGCTCACCAATGTCGGGGATACGACTTACCTGGCCCGGCTGGTCGAACTCAAGTAGACCCGCCGATCGCCACCGGCGTGCCGCGCGGCGCGCCGGTGGCGGTCCGGTGTACCGGGTGCGTAACGTGCCCGACATGGCCTTTCGGACCTGGGGCAGACTGCTGCTCACGGCGCTCGGGGTGAGCGTGCTGGCCGGAGCCGGCCAGCTCGGCGTCGCGTACGGTTTCGGCATCGTTCGCCTGACCGGCGCCTTCACCGGTACGACCGTCAACCAGTGGCCAGCCCAGCTCGTCTGGGTGGGCTGGTTCGCCGCGAACGCCGCCGTCGCCGGCGCTGTCCTGACCGGACGCCTCGCTCACCGCGACGCCCCGGCGGCGAGCACCGGCCGACAGTTGGCGATCGGTGGCGCGGCGGCGCTCGGTGCCACAGTCATCGCCCCGCTCTGCATGCAGCCCGCCCGCGCCGCGGAGCTGATCTCCGTCGACCCGGTCTGGGCGGTCGGCATCTGCGCCGTGGTCGGTGCGGTGATCGGGGCGGGCGCCGCGATCGCCGTCCTGCTCCGGCCCGAGTTGGGCTGGAACATGGCAGCCGTGGCCGGCGTGGTCTGGCTGCTGGCGCTGATCTCCGTCCTACCGTCGCTCGGCACGGTCGGCCCCCTGCCGACCGTCCGGCTCGGCGTACTGGAGCCAAGCTGGCTCAACGACGCCGCCGCACAGCGGCTGGCGCTGCTCCTGCTGCCCACGGTGGCGCTGCTGGCCGGCGCGGCGACCGCCGGGCTGGCTCGCTGGCGGGGCCAGAATCCGCTGGTCAGCGGGGCCACCGGGGTGGCCGGTCCGGTGCTCGTGGCGTTCGCCTACCTGACCGCTGGCCCGGGTGACGCGGTGGACCGCTACCAGGCCGCCCCCTACTACGGCTCCTTGATGGCAATCCTCGCCGGGGCGCTCGGCGCGGCCGCCGCCGCGCTGCTGCGCTGGCCGACGGGCCTCCGCTCCGGCGATCCGCGGGCAATCGAGCCCTCCGCCATCCTGGGCCCGCTGCCCGCCGGCCCGGCCCTGCCGCAAACCGCGTCGACGATCCCGGTGAACGACCCGGACACCGCCGAGCGCACCGACGCCGCGCCGGCTACCGACGCGACGGCCGGTGGCGTCGTTGCGGGCCCGTGGGCAGCCGGCAGCCCCGATGCGGTACGCACCGTCCCGGCCCACTGGGACTGGCCCGAGACCACCGCGAGCGGCCAGCACGGTCCAACTCCCGCCGCGCCGGCGACGCCCGCGGCCTGGCTGACCGCTCCGACCGGTGAGTTCACCGCCGCAGGGCAGACGCCGTCGGCAAGCCTGGACGATGCCCCGGCCACTACCGACACCACCCCGACTGGACGCGCCGACGCCGCGACCCCGACGGGTGACCGGGCGGTCGACGAGCCGACCGGCACGCAGACCGGTGGGCGCAGCACTCCTCAGGAGACCGCCGGCCCCAGCACGGACACGACGAGCAACTCGGACGCGACCACCGCCGCCAGCAGCGCCCCGACGGGCACGGGCAGCACGACGGACAAGACGGTTGCGGCGACCAGCGCGAGCCCGGCCGACCCCGGCACGGCCGATGCGCCGTCGACGCTCAAGCCGCGACGGAGCCGTAAGCCGAAGGCCACCCCGGACACCACGGCGTCCACCTCGGCCGACTACACATCCCCCGCCGACCCGGCAACCACCGCCACGGCAGCCAGCGACCCGGCAGCCAACGACCCGGCAGCCAACGCCACGACGGCCACCGCCGCGACGGTCGCCAGCGAGACAGCAACCACCGCGACGGCTACCGGCCAGACCGCTGTCGGCCGCACGGCGAAGGGCTCGCGGGCCGGTAGTTCCGCCGACAGCGCCGGCTCCGACGCGGCCACCGACACTCAGGTGCCCAGCCAGCAGAGCGTCAGCGCCGAGGCAACCTCCGGTACGGCAGCAGCCGGCGCGAAGCGCACACCGGCCACCCCGTCGGCTGGCTCGAAGCCAGCGTCGGCCACCAGCGCCAGCCGCGCTGGTGGCGCGAAAGCCACCGGTGCGGCCGGCACGGGCAGCAAGGCAGCATTGCCCGACGCGACCTCCCCGATCAGCGATTCTGCGATCGACGAAGCGCGTAACACCGACAGCGCACGGCCCGCAGCCGAGGACGTACCCACCGCTGGGTTGTTCGGGGCCAGCACCCCCAGCCCGGACGCGGACCTGTGGACGCCCGCGCCGTCGGCCTGGCCGGTCACCCCGACCTGGACGGTGCCACCACAGGCATCCGAGCCGGCGGCAACGACCTCGGAGACGCCGGACGGGTCAGCCGAGTCGACCGGGCAGACGCCCAGGTCCCGGCATCGGGCACCGTTGCCGGATCTGAGCCGGGTGGGCACCTGGAATGCGTTCGACACCTCTCGACGTGCGCTGTCGAAGGGCTCGCAGGACAGCTCGACGGCACCGACCACGACGAGCGAGTCGACAACCCAGGTCGAACGCCCCGGCTCAACCGAGTCTGCGGGCCCGGTTGGCGCACCATCCGGTAGCGCCAGCGACGCAACCAGCACCGGCGACGCAACCAGCGGCACCGGCGACTCGGGGCAGACCGACGGCGCGCCGATGCCCCCGAAGGTGGCCGAGCAGCCCTCCCGGCGAGGGCGGCTCGGTGGGCTGTTCCGGCGCAACCGGTCCCGGGCCGAGGAAGAGAGCCCGAAGGCGTCGGACGTGACGGAGCCGCTGGCGACCCAGGACGAGGAGTTCGTCGACTGGGTCGCCGGTCTGAGCAAGCCGGTGTCGGACAACGAGCCAGAGCAGGAGAACGGCCGCCGGTCGCTGCGCTCCTCCGGTCGACACCACCGCGACTGAGGTCATGAGGAGCACAGACGCACCGACCGGCCCCGCTTGATTCACTCGGGTTCATGGATACCGGGCTAACCCACCCGCCGGGACCCCCCGACATCCATGAACCCGAGTCGATCATCGTCCGGCACCAGCGGGCTTGAGGACGGCCGCCTGCGGGCAGGTCAGGCGAGCGGCAGGTAGACCCGGCCGCCGCCGGAGACGAACTCCTCCGACTTGTCCTTCATGCCGCGCGCCGCGTACTCCTTGAGCTCTTGGGTGATCTTCATGGAGCAGAACTTCGGGCCGCACATCGAGCAGAAGTGCGCGGTCTTCGCCGGCTCGGCGGGCAGGGTCGCGTCGTGGTACGAGCGTGCCGTCTCCGGGTCCAGCGAGAGGTTGAACTGATCCTCCCAGCGGAACTCGAACCGCGCCTTCGACAGTGCGTCGTCCCAGGCCTGCGCGCCGGGGTGCCCCTTGGCCAGGTCCGCGGCGTGCGCCGCGATCTTGTACGCGATCACGCCCGCCTTCACGTCGTCCCGGTCCGGCAGGCCGAGGTGCTCCTTCGGCGTGACGTAGCAGAGCATCGCGGTGCCGAACATGCCGATCATCGCGGCGCCGATGGCCGAGGTGATGTGGTCGTACGCAGGCGCGATGTCGGTGGTCAGCGGGCCGAGCGTGTAGAAGGGCGCCTCGTGGCACCACTCCTGCTGAAGGTCGACGTTCTCCTTGATCTTGTGCATCGGTACGTGGCCGGGGCCCTCGATCATCACCTGGACGTCGTACTCCCAGGCGACCTTTGTCAGCTCACCGAGGGTGCGCAGCTCGGCGAACTGCGCCGCGTCGTTGGCGTCCGCGATCGAACCGGGACGCAGCCCGTCGCCGAGGGAGAACGTCACGTCGTAGCGCGCGAGCAGCGCGCACAGCTCCTCGAAGTTGGTGTAGAGGAAGTTCTCCTCGTGATGCGCCAGGCACCACGCCGCCATGATCGAACCGCCCCGGGACACGATCCCGGTCACCCGGTCCACGGCCAACGGCACGTACGGCAGGAGCACCCCGGCGTGCACCGTCATGTAGTCGACGCCCTGCTCGGCCTGCTCGATCACGGTCTCCCGGAACACCTCCCAGCTCAACTTCACCGGGTCGCCGCCGACCTTCTCCAACGCCTGATAGATCGGCACCGTCCCGATCGGCACCGGGGAGTTGCGCACGATCGCCTCGCGGGTCTCGTGGATCCGCTTGCCCGTGGACAGGTCCATCACGGTGTCCGCACCCCAGCGGGTGGCCCAGGTCAGCTTCTCCACCTCCTCGGCGACCGACGAGCTGACCGCCGAGGTGCCGATGTTGGCGTTCACCTTGACCAGGAACGCCTTACCGATGATCGCCGGTTCGCACTCCGGGTGGTTCACGTTGAGCGGGAGCACCGCCCGGCCGGCGGCGATCTCGGCCCGGACCAGCTCCGGGTCGACGTTCTCCCGGATCGCCACGAACTCCATCTCCGGCGTCACCACACCGGCCCGCGCGTACGCGAGCTGGGTGGGTCGGCGACCGTCCACCCCGACCAGCGGCGTGCCCGCACCCCGGGCCGGTGCCACGTCACCCCGCTCGGCGATCCACGGCCCGCGCAGCGGCGGCAGCCCCACCTCCGGGTCCGAACCGGGACCGGACGTGTCGTAGAGCCGCACCGGCGGATGGTCCCCGGTCAGCTCCACCTCGGCGAACGGCACCCGGATATCCGGCCGCGAACCCTCTACGTACACCTTGCCTCGTGCGTGCATGACAGCCTCCCTGGAATTCAAGCGGACCAGCCGAAGTGGTTCAGCGGCCCACGTCCCGCGCCCAACTCCCAGCTCCGCGCGCCGGTCAGCGCACGGAGCACGTACTCCTTTGCGGCCCCCACCGCGACCGGCACCGGGTCGCCCAGACCGAGCCGCACCGCGATCGCCGCCGAGAACGAACACCCGGTGCCGTGGGTGTGTCGGGTCGTCACCCGAGGCGCCCGCAGCAGGGTGGTGACGCCGTCCCCGTGCAGCACGTCGACCGCCTCACCCCCATCCAGGTCGCCGCCGGTGACCACCACGAACTCCGGGCCGCCGGCCACCAGCGCCTCGGCGGCCACGACCATCGCGGCCACGTCGTCCACCGGGCGTCCGGTGATCGCCGCGGCCTCCGCGCAGTTCGGGGTGGCAACCCTGGCGTACGGCAGCAGCCGCTCCACCGCACCCACCACGCCCAACCGGTGACCACTCGTGGCGACCAGCACCGGGTCCACGACGAGCTGAGGCAGCCGGCCATCCCGTGCCGCCTCGGCCACCACGTCCGCGATCGCCGGGGTGCCGAGCATCCCCGTCTTCACCGCGCAGACGGTGAAATCGGTGAGCACGCTGTCCAACTGCTCGGTGACCGTGCGCGGGGGCAGCGGCAGGACGGCGTCGACACCCCTGGTGTTCTGCGCGGTGACCGCCGTGAGGACGCTGGTGCCGTACGTGCCCAGCGCGGCGAAGACCTTGAGGTCGGCCTGGATGCCTGCGCCGCCACCGGAGTCAGAGCCGGCGATGGTGAGGATGGTGTGGGGGGTCACTTCTCCTCCTCGGTCGTTGCGGTTGGGGGCTGCGGCCGACCGTTGCTGGTTGCGGTTGGGGGCTGCGGCCGACCGTGCCCACTCCGGGCGGTCAGGCTTGATCCCTGCGTGGGCACGGTCGGCCGCAGCCCCTCTCGTGGGGACCCGGTGCCTCCGTGCCGGGTTTGGGTCAGCAGAGGGGTGACCGCCTCTACATAGGCGCTGGTCAGGGTGGCGGCTGTTTCGGTGGGGTCTTCTGCTCGCATGAGCGCGCCGAGCACTGCCACTCCGACGGCTCCCGCCTCGACGCAGGCGGTTACCTGGTCTGGGGTTTCCACTCCGCCTAGCGCCAGCAGCGGCACGGCGCTGGACTCGACCAGCTTTCGCAGGCCGTCCGGTCCTAGGGGTGGGCCGTAACCCGGTTTTGTCTTCGTGGGCCAGACCGGGGAGATGGTGGCGTAGTGCTCGGTGGTCAGGCGGTTCAGCTCTGGTTGGTGGTGGCAGGAGCGGCCGACCAGGCCGTGCGTTGGTGGCGGGTACGGGCCGGCGGCGGGCAGGTGCACGGCGTCGCCGCCGAGCGGGTCGGGGCCGGCCACGATGAGGGTGCCGCCGACGTCGGCGAGGATCGCGCGCAGGTCGACGGCGAGGGCGGCGCGTTCGGCGCGGGGCAGGTCCTTTTCCCGCAGCACCACCCAGCGCACTCCCCCAGCCACAACTCCCGCGACAACCAGCTCAAGCCGACCGCGAGCGACCAGCCGATCGGTAAGAACAACAACCCCCGACGGGATCTTGGAAGAAATAGGCCCCTCCAGGGGCAGATTGCTTCCAAGATCTGCGGGCGGCACCAACCCGGTCACAGGTCGGGTCTTCCCTCGTCGGGGGTGGAGGCGAGGGCGTGGAAGCGGCGGGCGATCCGGCCCGCGCCGGCGGCCAAGCGCCCGGCCTCGACCGCGTACCGCATCGCGGTGGCCATCGCCACCGGGTCCGCCGCCCGGGTGACCGCGCTCGCCAGCAGCACCCCGTCACAGCCCAGCTCCATCGCCAGGGCCGCGTCCGACGCGGTGCCGATGCCGGCGTCGAGGATCACCGGCACGTCCACGCCCTGCCGGATGAGTCGAATGTGGTGCGGGTTGCCGATGCCGAGCCCCGAACCGATCGGGGAGCCAGCCGGCATCACCGCGGCGCAGCCCACGTCGGCGAGGCGGCGGGCGAGCACCGGGTCGTCGCTGGTGTAGGGCAGCACGGTGAAGCCGTCGGCGACCAGCTCCTCGGCGGCGCGCAGCAGCTCCACCCCGTCGGGCAGGAGCGTCCGCTCGTCGCCGATCACCTCCAGTTTGATCCAGTCGGTGTCGAACGCGTCCCGGGCCAGCCGGGCCACCTTCACCGCCTCGGTCGCGGTGTGGCAGCCGGCGGTGTTCGGCAGCAGGCGTACGCCGCACCGGTCCAGCAACTCCAGGAGCCCACCGGCGGAGCCCGGCGCGGTGCCCACCCGGCGCAGCGCCAGGGTGACCAGCTCAGTTCCGGACGCCCGGATCGCCTGCTCCAACACGTGCAGGTTCGCGGCACCGCCGGTGCCGAGGATCAGCCGTGAGGTGAACGTCTCCCCACCCAGCTCGAACGACACGCCGCTCACCCGCCCTGGGCCGCGGTGAGGACCTCGACCCGGTCACCGTCGCGCAGCGCCTGGGCCGGCCAGCCGGCCCGGGGCACCACCTCACCGTTGACCGCGACCGCCACCCCACGTGGGTGCGGCACGATGTCACGGACCAGGTCCGCGACCGACGCGCCAGCGGCGACGCTGCGCCCGGTCCCGTTCACCGTCAACTCCACCGGTCCCCCTCCATCGTCGGTTCAGGTCCGCCAAGCGCGGCCACCGCGGCAGCGCCGAAGCGGTCGGCGCGAAACGGCGTGAGCAGCGGGTCGGGTAGCCCACCGAGCACCAGATCGGTGATCAGATCGGCGGTGATCGGGGTGAGCACGATGCCGTGCCGGTGATGCCCGGTGGCGGCCAGGACGTCTGGTCGGCCGGGCAGTGGCCCGAGGATCGGCGCGTTGTCCGGGGTGCCCGGACGCAGCCCGGCGACCGCCTCGACCAGGTCGTACTCGGCCAGCTCGGGCAGCAGGTCGATCCCGGCGCGCAGCAGGCGCTGCACGGCACCGGCGGTGACCGTGGTGTCCGACCGCTCCTCGACCGTCGCGCCGAGCACGACCTCGCCGTCGGCGCGGGGCACCAGGTAGACAGACTCGCCGTCGGCGTACCCCCGGATCACGTGCCGGAAGCCCGGCGCGACGCCGTCGGGCGCGCGGAGCCGGAGGATCTGGCCCTTCACCGGCCGCACCGGCAGGCCGGTGAGCGCGGCGGCCCCGCAGCCGGCGGCGACCACGGTGACGCGTGCGTCCACCTCGGACAGGTGCCGGACCGGCTGCGGCACGAGCACCGCGCCGGCCCGCTGCGCGGCCGTGCGCAGCGCCGGCACCAGCAGCCGGGGGTCGACCTGGTGGTCGGTGGTCGCGAGCGCTCCGCCGCGCACCCGCGGGGCGAGCGCCGGTTCGCGGTCGCGCAGCTCGCTGGGGCGCAACGGCGTCACGGGCAGACCCAACCCCTGTTGGTACGCCCACAGCCGACGCGCCTCGGCCAGGTCGTCGCCGGTCAGCCCGACCATCAGAGTGCCCTCGCCCCGGTAGCCGATCTCGGCGCCGGTCGTCTCGGTCAGCTCGGCGGCGAACGCCGGCCAGCGGGCGGCGGATGCGAGCAGCAACTCGGTCAGCTGCCGCTCACCGAAGTACGCCTCGGCGACCGGGGAGAGCATTCCGGCGGCGACCGCCGACGCCCCCGAGCCGGGCGCTGGATCGTGCACCTCCACCCGCAGCCCACGGCCGGCGCAGCGCCAGGCGATCGCGAGCCCGATCGGCCCCGCCCCCACCACCGCGACGTCCGGCCGGACCCGGTCGCTCGATGGCGGTGACGGGACCCGGCCGGTCAGCACGTCAGGGCCTCGATCAGCTCTGCGGTGGCCCGTGCCGGGTCGGCGGCGGCGCAGACGGCACCGACCACCGCCACCCCGTACGCCCCGGCGGCCCGCAGCGCCGGCACCCGGGCGGCGGTCACGCCACCGATCGCGATGACCGGGACGTCGACGGCGTCGACGACGGCGCGTACCCCGGCGGGCCCGATGGGATCCGGCAGGCCGGTCTTGGTGCTTGTGGTGTGGCACGGCCCGACGCCGAGATAGCTGGCTCCCGCCGCGACGGCCTCGGCCGCCGTGCCCGGCGCACGGGCGGTGGCGCCCAGCACTCCGGTGGGGCCGAGCACCCGGCGGGCGGCGGCGACCGGCAGGTCCTCGGCGCCGACGTGACCACCGGCGGCGCCCACCGCCAGCGCTACGTGCAACCGGTCGTTGACCAGGCAGGTCGCCTCATACGAGGTGCAGAGCGCCAGCACCTGCCGGGCCAGGTCGTACGCCTCGCGGTCGGTGGCGGAATCCTCGACCCGGACCTGCACCACCAGGTCGGCGCGGGCCACGGTGAGGGCGGCCCGGACCACGGCGAGCGGGTCGCGCCCGGGTCGGGTGTCGGTGATGAGATGCAATCGCCCTAGGGACGGCACGGCAACTCTCCTCCCTGCGCCGGCATTACCCGGA
Source organism: Micromonospora chokoriensis (assembly GCF_000718555.1). GTDB lineage: Bacteria > Actinomycetota > Actinomycetes > Mycobacteriales > Micromonosporaceae > Micromonospora > Micromonospora chokoriensis_B. The sequence goes on along the minus strand of NZ_JOAN01000013.1, from coordinate 119,095 downwards.
TCAGGTTCAACGGTCGGGGGCTGTCAGCCCCCCTCTCAGCCCGGTACACCGGGCTCCCGTGGGTTACTTGCGTGTCACCGTACGACAGAACCGCCGGCCTGCCAAGGCGCGGGGGCGGCGGCGGCCGGCGGGCCGCGCCTTGCCAGAACGAGGAAGATCCATGGGGCACTTCATGCGGTCCTGTTCGGAATGTCGCCCCCCGTTGCAGAACCGTTACCCGCTCGCATCTTGCCCGACATCGAGCCAGCCGAATTAATTTGTTCAGCGATTCGACAAAATGTCGGTGGGGGCACCCTGGCACGGTGTGACCACCGACTCCATCAGGGACGGCCTTCGGCGAGCCGACTCCCGCGAGCCATGTCACTACGACACAGGAGGCGGCGTGTCCCGTTCTCGTCGTGCCCGCGTACCCATCACCGCAACCCTAATTTCCCTGGCCATGGCCTCGACCACCCTGTTCGGCACGCCCGCCCAGGCGGCCGCCCAGGTCCCCCCACGGGATGCGAAAGCCGCAGCCCCGGTCAGCCAGGTGGTGCCGAAGGCGCCAAAGGCCGCAGCCGATCCCTTCTCCGTCCTCGTCTTCTCCAAGACCGCCGGCTTCCGGCACGACTCCATCCCCACCGGCATCGCCGCCATCCAACAACTCGGTGCCGCCAACGGATTCACCGTGGACAACTCCGAGGACGGCGCCGCATTCAACGACGCCAACCTGGCGAAGTACAAGGCGGTGATCTGGCTCTCCACCACCGGTGACGTGCTCAACGCCGAGCAGCAGGCGGCGTTCGAGCGCTACGTGAAGGCCGGCGGCGGTTACGTCGGCATCCACGCCGCGTCGGACACCGAGTACAGCTGGGCCTGGTACGGCGACCTGGTCGGCGCGTACTTCGCCAACCACCCGCAGAACCAGCAGGCCACGGTCAAGGTGGAGGACCACGCCCACCCGTCCACGGCCGGGCTGCCGGACCGCTGGTCCCGCTTCGACGAGTGGTACAACTTCCAGACCAACCCCCGGCCGGACGTGCACGTGCTGGCCAGCCTGGACGAGAAGAGCTACACCCCAGGCGCGGGTGCGATGGGCGCCGACCACCCGACCTCCTGGTGTCAGGACTTCGACGGTGGCCGCTCCTGGTACACCGGAGGCGGGCACACCCGGGAGTCGTACGCCGAGCCCGGCTTCCTCTCTCACCTGCTCGGCGGCATCCGCACCGCGGCAGGTGTGGAGAACGCCGACTGCGGCGCCTCGAAGACCTCGAACTTCGAGAAGGTCACGCTGGACAGCAACACCAGCAACCCGATGGAGCTGGACGTCGCCCCCGACGGGCGGGTCTTCTACATCGAGCGCGACGGACGCGTGCAGATCGTCAAGCCGGACACCGGCAACACCGTCACCGCCGTCGACCTGGACGTCTTCAGCGGCAACGAGGACGGCCTCATCGGCATCCGGCTCGACCCGGACTTCGCCACCAACAAGTGGGTGTACCTGTACTACGCCCCGAACGACGGGGTCACCCGCAACCTGCTGTCCCGCTTCACGGTGACCGGCGACACCATCAGCCTGGCCAGCGAGAAGCAGGTGCTGCGGGTCGACACCCAGCGCAACACCTGCTGCCACGCTGGCGGCAGCATGACCTTCGACGGTGACGGCAACCTCTACCTGGCCACCGGTGACAACACCAACCCGTTCGAGTCGAACTCGTACGCGCCGATCGACGAGCGGTCGGGTCGCCAGGACTACGACGCGCAGCGCAGCTCCGGCAACACGAACGACCTGCGCGGCAAGGTGATCCGGATCCACCCGGAGGACGACGGGACGTACACCGTTCCGGCGGGCAACCTCTTCGCCCCGGGCACCGAGAAGACCCGTCCCGAGATCTACGCGATGGGCTTCCGCAACCCGTTCCGGATCGGCACCGACCCGAAGACCAACACGCTGTACGTCGCGGACTACGGACCGGACGCCAACTCGGACAACCCGAACCGGGGCCCCCGCGGTCTGGTCGAGTGGAACGTCGTCACCCCGGGCAACTACGGCTGGCCGTACTGCACCGGGACGAACGAGGCGTACAACGACTACACGTTCCCGTCCGGCCCGAGCGGCGCGAAGTTCGACTGCGCGGCGCCGGTGAACAACTCGCCAAACAACACCGGCCTGACCAACCTTCCGCCGGTGGTCCCGGCGACCGTCGACTACGGGTACGCCGGTGACGCGCGCTACCCGGAGATCGGCGGCGGTGGCGCCCCGATGGGCGGCCCGGTCTACCGGTACGACGCCGATCTCAACTCCAGCCGCAAGTGGCCGGCGTACTACGACGGCAAGGCTCTGCTCGGCGAGTGGAACCAGAACAAGATGTACACCATGCAGATGACCCCCGACGGCAAGTCGTTGGTGGACATCAACCAGCTGCTCACCGGCATGAGCATGATCCGGCCGATGGACTTCGAGTTCGGCCCGGACGGCGCGCTGTACCTGATCGAGTGGGGCAGCGGCTTCGGCGGCAACAACGACAACTCCGGCATCTACCGGATCGACTACACCGCCGGTGACCGCGCGCCGATCGCGGCGGCCTCCGCCAACCCGACCTCGGGTCCGGCGCCGTTGACCGTCACCTTCTCCAGCGCCGGCTCCCGGGACCCGGACGGTGGCACGCTCACCTACGCCTGGACCTTCGGCGACGGGCAGACCTCGACCGAGGCCAACCCGACCCACACGTACGCGGCGGCGGGCAGCTTCACCGCCCAGCTCACCGTCACCAACCCCAAGGGTCGTACCGCGGTGGCCAACGTACCGGTCACCGTGGGCAACACCGCGCCGACGGTGAACATCGAGTTCCCCCCGGACGGCGGCTTCTTCAACTGGGGTGACCAGGTCCGCTACACGATCAAGGTGACCGACCCGGAGGACGGGCAGATCGACTGCTCCCGGGTGCAGCTTCAGGTGCTGCTCGGTCACGACGAGCACGCCCACCCGCTGGAGCAGCACACCGGCTGCACCGGCACCGTCCAGACGTCGCTCGCCTCCGGGCACGGCGCCGAGGCGAACGTCTTCACGGTCTTCGAGGCCACCTACACCGACAAGGGCGGCGCCGGTGGTTCCGGCCCGCTGACCGGCCGGCAGATCGAGGTCCTCCAGCCGAAGCAGAAGCAGGCCGAGTACTTCACCGCCACCGGGCGTGCCCCGGTGAGCACCGGCGGCGGCGACGCCGGCGTGCAGCGGGAGACCGGCGCCGACAGCGCCGGCGGTGGTCAGAACATCGCGTTCATCGAGGACGGCGACTGGTGGTCGGTGGCCCCGGCGGACCTGACCAACATCACCGAGATCCGGTTCCGGGCCGCCTCGGCCGCCGCTGGCGGTCGGATCGAGGTCCGCGCGGGTGCGGTTGACGGACCGGTGGTCGCCACGGCCACCGTGCCGGCGACCGGCGCGTGGCAGACGTACACGGACGTGAGCGCACCGGTCACCGGCGCGGCGAGCGGCTCGCTGTACTTCCTGGCTCGCGATCCGAACGGCGGAACGGGTTCGCTGTTCAACGTCAACTGGATGGACTTCGTCGGCCGCGGTGTCACCGAGAACGGGCCGCCGGTGGTCAGCGCCACGGCTACCCCGGCCACCGGCACCGCACCGGTCACCGTCGCCTTCGACGGCACGGCCACCGACGCCGAGGGCGACACCCCGCTGACGTACGCCTGGGACTTCGGTGACGGCGGCACGGCGACCACCCTGGACGCCAGCCACACCTACACCAGCCCGGGCACCTTCACGGCCACCCTCACGGTGACCGACAGCAAGGGCGCCAAGTCGTACGCCACGGTGCCGGTGAAGGTCGACGCGCCGGACACGTCCTGCTTCGGGGCGCGTTCGGACGACTTCAACGGCAACAGCCTCGACAAGGCCCGCTGGACCAGCGTGATCCGGGAGAACCAGCTCTACTCGCTCAGTGGCGGCGCGCTGCGGCTGCCCACCGGCGTGGGTGACCTCTACGGTTCCCGCAACGACGCCACCAACCTGGTGCTCCAGCCGGCGCCGACCGGCGCGTGGGAGATGACCACGAAGGTGACCCTCCCGGTGACTGCCAACTACCAGCAGGCCGGCCTGCTGGTGTACGGCGACGACGACAACTACGCCAAGCTGGACCTGCTCTACAACGGCAGTCGTCGGGTGGAGTTCATCCGGGAGACGGCGGCCACGCCTCGCAACGAGAGTGCCGACGCCACCGCCGCACCGGCGGGTGACACCGTGTACCTGCGGATCACCAGCGACGGGACGAACCTGACCGCGTCCGCCTCGGGCGACGGGCAGACCTTCACCCCGGTCGGCCGTTCGGCCGCGCTCGCCGGCATCACCAACCCGCGGATCGGTGTCTTCGCCCTCAACGGCGGCACCGAGGCTCCGGTCGTCAACGCGGCGTTCGACTCGTTCCAGGTGACTCCGGACGCTCCGGCTGGCCCGGTCGATCCGTCGGACGAGTTCAACGGTGACTCGCTGGACAAGTGCCGGTGGGACGCGATCCTGCGGGAGGACCCGGCCGGTTACCGGGTCACCGGCGGTGCGCTGCGCATCGACGTGCCCAACGGTGACATCTACGGCACCGACAACACCGGGCCGAAGAACTTCATCCTCCAGACCGCGCCGTCGGGCGACTGGACCCTGGAGACGAAGGTCGACGGCAGTCTGCTGAACGAGCAGTACCAGCAGGCCGGTCTGCTCGTGCAGGCCGACGACGACAACTACCTGAAGTTCGACTTCATCGCGGACAACCAGGCCGGCCAGGCGGTGACGCGGCGGATCGAGTTCCGCAGCGAGATCGCCGGGACGGTGCAGAACCCGCAGCCGGAGGCGGCCAGCCTGACCGCAGCCGTGTGGCACCTGCGACTGGCCCGCACGGGCGACACGTTCACCGCGTCGTACTCGGCCGACGGGACGACCTGGACCGCGTTGACGGCGCTTACCAACAGCGCGGTCGGGGCCACCCCGAAGGTCGGGCTCTTCACCCTCGGCGCCAACCAGACGGCGTCGAAGACCGCCTCGTTCGACTACTTCCGGCTCAGCACGAAGGTGGCCGACGAGACCGCTCCGGTGACCACGGCGTCGGTCTCCGGCACCCCGACCGAGGGGTGGCACACCGGGCCGGTGACGATCACGCTCACCGGTGCCGACGAGGCCGGCGGTAGCGGGCTCGCCAGCACGGAGTACCAGCTGGACGGGGCGACCACCTGGACGGCCTACACCGCTGCGGTGGCGGTCAGCGGGGACGGCGAGCACGAGCTTCGGTTCCGCTCGACGGACAAGGCCGGCAACGTGGAGGCGACGAAGACCGTCTCGGTCAAGATCGACGCCACCGCGCCGGTGACCTCGGCGACGTTCGCTGCGGCGAACGACGCCGGCTGGCACAACGGGACCATCCCGGTCGTGCTGACCTCGACCGACGCCGGTTCCGGCGTCAAGACGGTGGAGTGGTCGCTGGACGGTGGCGCGTGGACGCCGTACTCGACTCCGGTCGAGGTGACCGGCGACGGGCAGCACGAGCTGCTGTACCGCTCGACGGACAAGGCGGGCAACGTCGAGACGCTCAAGTCGGCGGTGGTGCGCATCGACGGCACCAAGCCGACGCTGCTGGTGTCCGGGCTCGCCGACGGCCAGCTCTACGGCGACAGCCAGGACGTCCGAGTGTCCTGGCAGGCCGTCGACCCGACCTCGGGCATCGCCACCGTGGTCGGCCAGCTCGACGGCCAGGCGTACGCCAGCGGCACTCTGCAGGCCATGTACGACCTGTCTCTCGGCCTGCACGAGCTGACCGTGACCGCGACCGACAAGGCGGGCAACAAGACCACCTCGACGGTCCGGTTCTTCGTCACCACCTCGTTCCGGGACATGCAGAGTCTGCTGGACCGGTTCAAGGCGACCGGGCGGCTCTCGACCAAGGCGCACAAGCAGTTGTCGAACAAGCTCGACGCTGTGCGTGCGTCCGAGGCGGCCGGCGACGACAAGGCGGCGGTCCGGCAGCTGACCGCGTTCCGGACGCTCGCCTCCGACGCCACGCTGGTGCCCGAGGCGGAGGTCCGGGACGTGCTGATCCGGGACGCCGACGCCATGATCGTTCGGCTCGGCGGCGCGGCCAGCAAGGCCGGGGTCAAGGCGAACGACGGCGAGACGGTCAAGGGCACCGGGCGGCTCGGTGGCGATGCCACCCGGCTGGCACCCGGTCGCCAGCTCTGATCCGACGAGGTCCCTCCCCGGCGCTGCGGCGTCGGGGAGGGACCTCCCTCATCGGTAGTGGGGAGATGTCCGTGACGGGTATCCGCAAGGTGTTGGCCGCCGTGTTCGTCGGACTGGCCCTGGCCCTGTTCGCCGCTGCCCCGGCGGCGGCTCAGGCGGCTCAGGCCGCCCCGGCGGCTCAGGCCGACAAGCTCAAACTCGCGGTGGCTGGCGACGGGGCTCAGGGCGTCACCATCCAGGCCAGCTACGCCGATGGCCGCCGGCTGGAGCAGGTGGTGCGGCTGGTCCTCACCGGCACCGGCCCGGACGGGCAGCGAATCGGGCCGGTGCAGCTGGAACCGCAGCCCGAGGGCCACGGCTTCTACAGCAGCGGCCCGGTGCTCTCCACCGGCACGTGGAAGGTGACGGTGAAGTCCCCCGCTCCGCTGCAGAGCGAGGCCACCGCCACGGTGCAGGCGAAGGCGGCACAGTCACCGCCGGCGCCCGAGCCGGTCGCGGTGACCAAGCGAGCGGACGACGGGGCGGGTGCCGGCTGGTGGCCGTTCGCGGCGGCCGGTCTCGTGCTCGTCGCCGCGGCGATGGGGGTGGCCATGCTGTTCGGCCGCCGCCGCGCCACCTGACCAAGCAGCATCCAACAACCCGGGCCGGGCCGCGACGAGCGGCCCGGCCCGGTGTCGTTCGGCTCAGAGGATGGCGCGCAGCGCCACCAGGTCCTCGTCGCTGGGCTCCCAGGTCCCGGCTGCGGCGTTGGCACGCACCTGCTCAGCAGTGGTGGCACCGGCGATCACCGAGGTCACCGCCGGCTGGGCGGCCAGCCCGCCGATCGCCACCTGGAGCATGGTCAGACCCCGCTCGGCCGCGTACGCCTCGATCGCCTCGATGGTGTCCCAGTCGGCTGCGGCGAGCCGCTCTGCGTACCGGCCGCCACCGGAGAGTCGGCTGCCGGCCGGCGGCTGACCCTCGCGCTTGTACTTGCCGGTGAGCAGACCGTTGGCGAGCGGGAAGAACGGCAGCATGCCGAGGCCGAACCGCTCACACGCCGGGATCACCTCGGCCTCCACCGAGCGTTCCACCAGGCTGTAGTGGTTCTGCGCGCTGATGAAGCGGGACCGGCCGTTGGACGAGGCGACCCAGTCCGCGTCGGCGATCTGCCAGCCGGCGAAGTTGGAGTTGCCCAGGTAGCGCACCTTGCCGTCGCGGACCAGGTCGTCCAGGGCGGCGAGGGTCTCGTCGATCGGGGTGCCCGGGTCGGGCTCGTGCATCTGGTACAGGTCGATGTGGTCGGTGCCGAGCCGGCGCAGCGACGCCTCCACCGCGCGGGCGATGTAGCGCCGCGCACCGCGCGCGCCGTAGTCGGGCCCGTTGAGGCCGTTCATGTCCATGCCGAACTTGGTGGCCACCACCACGTCGTCCCGGCGTCCCTTGAGCGCCTGCCCGAGCAGCTCCTCGGAGCTGCCCTGCGGCTCGCCGTAGATGTCGGCGGTGTCGAAGAGGGTGATCCCGGCGTCCAGGGCGGCGTCCACCACCGCCCGGGTGCCGTCGAGGTCGAGCTTGCGGCCGAAGTTGTTGCAGCCGATGCCGACCACGGACACCACGAGCCCGGAGTCGCCCAGCCGGCGATAGGTCATCTGAGTCACGAGATCCACCCTATGCCGGCCGGACGCACCGTCGGCCGGGGACCGATCACCCGACGTCCCAGACCGGTTGCGGGGTCTCCACCACCTCGTTGTCGCCGCGGAACAGCACGAACCTGTCGAAGGAGCGGGTGAACCAGCGGTCGTGGGTCACCGCGATCACCGTCCCCTCGAAGGCGTTCAGGCCCGTTTCGAGCGCTTCCGCGCTGGCCAGGTCGAGGTTGTCGGTGGGCTCGTCGAGCAGCAGCAGGGTCGCCCCGGACAGCTCCAGCAGCAGCACCAGGAACCGGGCTTGCTGCCCGCCGGAGAGCGTGCCGAAGCGCTGGTCGCCCTGCGCGGCCAACTCGTATCGACTGAGCACCCCCATCGCCGCGTGTCGATCCATCCCGGTGCGGTGCTCGTCACCGCGCCAGAGGATCTCGACAAGCGTCTTCGACATCAGCTCCGGCCGGTCGTGGGTCTGGGAGAAGTGCCCGGGGCGGACCCGGGCGCCGAGGCGGGCCATGCCGTCGTGCGCCACCGGCGCGAGCGCTCCCGCCCCATCGACCGGCCCGTTCGCCGGGTCGGGGTCGGTGCCGCCGCGGGCCAGCAACCGCAGGAAGTGCGACTTGCCGGTGCCGTTGGCACCGAGCACCGCCACCCGATCGCCGTACCAGATCTCCAGGTCGAAGGGGAAGGTCAGGCCGTCGAGCTCCAGCTGCTCGCAGATGACCGCGCGCTTGCCGGTCCGCCCGCCGGCCAGCCGCATCCGGATGTCCTGGTCCTTCGGGGGTACGGGCGGCGGCCCGGCCTCCTCGAACTTGCGTAGCCGGGTCTGCGCGGCCTGGTAGCGCGAGGCCAACCCGTCGTTGTACGCGGCCTTCTGCTTGTACATCAGCACCAGGTCACGCAGCTTCTGGTGCTCCTCGTCCCAACGTCGGCGCAGCTCGTCGAGGCGGGCGTGCCGGGCCACCCGCGCCTCGTACCAGCTGGCGAAGCCGCCCGGGTGCACCCAGGCGCTGCCGCCCTCGACGGCGACCACCCGGTCGGCGCTCTGGGCCAGCAACTCACGGTCGTGCGAGACGTAGAGCACCGACTTCGTCGACTCGCGCAGTCGTGCCTCCAGCCAGCGTTTGCCGGGCACGTCGAGGAAGTTGTCCGGTTCGTCGAGCAGCAGCACCTCGTCCGGGCCGCGCAGCAGCAACTCCAGGGCGAAGCGCTTCTGCTGACCGCCGGAGAGGGTACGCACCGGCCGGTCCCGTACGGCGTCCCACGGTTGACCGAGCACGATTGTCGCGACGGTGTCGAAGAGCACCTCGGCGTCGTACCCGCCGGCTTCGCCCCAGGCGCCGAGCGCATCGGCGTACGCCAGCTGCGCCTTGCCCGCGGCGTTGCTGAACTTGCCGTGGGCCTCGGCCGCCCGCATGGCCGCCTCGGTCTCGCCGAGCCGCCGGCCGGCGTCGCGCAGCGCCGGCGGGGCCAGCGACAACGCCAGGTCGGCGAGGGTCGACTCGTCACCGATCATGCCGATGAACTGGCGCATCACGCCCAGCCCGCCGGCCCGCGCGACGACGCCGCTGCGCACCGGCAGGTCACCGGCGACCATCCTCAGCAGCGTCGTCTTTCCCGCGCCGTTCGGCCCGACCAGGGCGACCTTGCTGCCCTCCCCGACCCGGAACGACACGTCGGCGAAGAGCTCCCGACCGTCGGGGAGAATGTGCCCGACCGCTGCCACGTCCACGTATCCCACGCCGGGATCCTGCCCCAGCAACGGGCGGGGGGTACATCCAATTACCGGGTGACGCGCAGCACCCGGAAGCCCTTTTGGCTGGCGTACCGCTCGACCTGCCAGCTCTGCTCGGTGAGCCAGCGTTGCAGCGAGTCGCCGCCGAGGTGCCGGGCGATGACCAACCAGGCGACGCCATCCGGCGCGAGTCGGGGCAGCCAGTGCAGCAGTAGGTCGTGCAGCCCGTCCTTACCGATCCGGATGGGTGGGTTGGACCAGATTTGGGCGAAGCTGACGTCTGCGGGCACGTCGTCCGGCGCGTTGACCCGGACCCGGTCGCCAGCGCCGATCCGGGCCGCGTTGGCGGCGGTCAGCTCGCGAGCCCGGGCGTTGACGTCGACGGCCCAGATGGTGCTCGTGGGCGCAAGGTCGGCCAGCACGCACGTGATCGGCCCGAACCCGCAGCCGAGGTCGAGCAGATCGCCGCCGGTGTCCGCGGCGGGCAGCTCGGCCTTACGCAGCAGCACTGCGGTGCCCGGGTCGAGCCGGCTCGCGGAGAAGACCCCGCCGGCCGAGGCGAGGCGGTAGTCGCGGTCGGCGACGGAGAACTCGACCTCGCGCGCCGGGGCGTCGCTGGTGGGCTGAGCGGTGAAGTAGTGGTCGCCGGTCACCCGGCAATTCTTGCACCGGCCCCGGGCGGACCTGGCACGGCCCACGCGCGCATTTACCCGAAATTACCCCCTAAAGGGACAATGACTCCTACTCTGGGCGACATGGTGTATCGGTACCAGTCCGATGAGGACGCTTTCGAGGAGTACCCGGAGCCCGGGTCCGACCTGTCGGTGCTCGGCGCCGGTCCGCCCCCACCGGCCGGGCCCTCTCCGTCACGCTTCCCCACGCCGTCGCTGCCCCGGCCGAACCAGCTCTCGCTGCCATCGTCGCAGCCGCCGGCGACGCGAACAGGAATGTCGCAGCCGCCGGCGACGCGCCCAGAGACGTCGCACCCGCTGCCGACTCGTGCCGACATTCCACCCGCCCCACCGCGCAGCCAGATCTACACCTCGGCGACGCCGATGGAGCCGCCCGCCCGGCGCGGCGGCGGCCGCCTGTGGCAGGTGCTGATCGGCGGCGCAGCCGTCCTGGTGCTGCTCGCCCTCTGCGGCCTGGGTGCCGCCGCGCTGCTCAACGACCGCACCGAGCAGCCACAGAGCAACCCGACGTACCAGCCGAACGCCGCCCCGACGTCCGCCGCTCCGGAACGGCTGACCCTCGACTCCCGCGACACCGACCAGGCTCCGCTCACCGCCAAGGAGCTCTTCCCCAACAAGGAACTCAAGCTCACCGACGGCCAGCCGGGCTACCAGGTGCTCAAGACACAGTCCAGCGGCAGTTGCGCCGTGGCCGCCACCGACGAGGTCGCCGACCTGCTGGTCCGGCTCGGCTGCAACCAGGTCGTCCGGGCCACACTGAGTACGCCCGACGGCAACCACCTGGTCACCGCCGGGCTGTTCAACCTCACCGACAAGGTCAGCGCGGAACGAACCCGCGACCGGCTACGGCAACTGCTCGACGAGCGGCAGGGCCGCTTCCGCGGCCTGACCGCCAACGAAGGCGACGGCACCGACGTCCTGGCCAGCGCCCCGGCGCGGGTGGGCTGGCAGGTCCGTGGCCACTACCTGGCGTACGCGCTGGTGGTCCGCAAGGACGGCGCAGCGGTCAAGGCAGCCGACGCCAAGGTCCGCGAGATCCTGTTCGACATGATCGAGCTGCACCTCAGCCGGGGCGTGCTGCAGAACCGGGCCGACGGTGGCACCGCCGCACAGCCGACCGCGGCACCCAAGGGCAGCGGCGCGACCCAGGGCGGCACCGACGACGGCGACCTGCCGGGCAACTGACCCCCGGGGGGCCCTCAGCCCTCGATCGGAACCCGCAACCGGCGGGTGAGGGTGGCGCGGTGGGCGTACTCGGCCGGATCGGCCGGGTAGCCGACGGCGACCAGGGTCAGCCCATGCGCGGGGGCAACGGTCACCTCGCTGGACCGCTCCCGCTGGGTAAGCAGGGTGCCCGGCCACTCGACCGGGCGGCGGCCGTCGCCGGCCACCAGCATGGCCCCCACCAGGCTGCGCACCATCGCCTGACAGAACGCGTCGGCCTGCACGGTGGCGACCAGGATGCCGTCCGGGTCGCGACGCCAGTCCAGCCGGGTCACCTCGCGCAGCGTGGTCGCGTGCTCCTTGCGCCGGCAGTACGCGGCGAAGTCGTGCTCCCCCACCAGCCCGTTCGCGGCGGCATTAAGCGCGGCCAGGTCCAACGGCTTCGGCCAGGCCAGCACCTCGTGTCGGCGCAGCGGCTCCGCGCCGAAGGGCGCATCGGTGACCCGGTACTCGTAACGTCGGAAGGTGGCCGCGAACCGGGCGTCGAAGTCGGCTGGCACCTCGGTCATCGCCCGCACCCGCACGTCGGTGGGGAGCAGACGGGCCAGGCGACGCAGCAGCCGCCCCTCGTGCTCCTGCCACACCTCAACGGGCAGGTCCAGGTGGCACACCTGCCCAGTGGCGTGCACCCCCGCGTCGGTCCGCCCAGCCACCGTCAGCCCGGTGGCCGTACCGGCGCCGAGGACCAGGTCCAGGGTTTCGACGAGCACCCCCGCGACGGTGCGCCGAGTCGGCTGGGCAGCCCACCCGGAGAAGTCGGTGCCGTCGTAGGAGACGTCCAGCCGCAGCCGGATCCGCTCGTCCACCTCGTACCTCCTGTTACGGGTCGGGCCCGGCACCCCGATGGGGTGCCGGGCCCGACGTTGCCCTTGATCAGGCCTTGTTCTCGGTGGCCTCGTCGCTGTCCTCGCGGGCGGCGTCGGTGTCACCGGACGCCGACACCGGCGCCTCGGAGTCCTGGTCGACCGGAGCCGACTTCGGGGCCTCTTCGGCGGGGGCGAGCGCCTCGACCTTGTCCTGCTGCGCGGCCTTGCGGGCGGCGGTCTTCTTGTTCGCCTTCGGCTCGGCGACCTGAAGCTCCTCCACCAGCTCGATGATGGCCATCGGCGCGTTGTCACCCTTGCGCGGACCGGTCTTCACGATCCGGGTGTAACCGCCGGGGCGGTTGGAGTACCGGGGCGCGATCTGGTCGAACAGGGCGTAGACGACGTCCTTGTCCTTGACGACACCCAGCACCCGACGCCGCGAGGCGAGGTCACCGCGCTTGGCCTTGGTGATGAGCTGCTCGGCCAGCGGGCGCAGCCGCCGGGCCTTCGTCTCGGTGGTCTGGATCTTCCCGTGCTGGAACAGCGCGGTCGCCAGGTTGGCCAGCATCAGCCGCTCGTGCGAGGGGCTGCCGCCGAGGCGGGGGCCCTTGGTGGGCGTGGGCATTTTTGGTGCTCCTCAGTTGTGGCGGCAGCGCGGACTAGAGCTGCTCGGTCTCGCGGTAGTCATCGGTGTCGTAGTCAGCCTCGCCGAAGGTGTCCACGACGTGCGCCGGGTCGAAGTTCGGAGCCGAGTCCTTCAGCCCGAGACCCATCCCGGCGAGCTTCATCTTGACCTCGTCGATCGACTTCTGACCGAAGTTGCGAATGTCGAGGAGGTCGGCCTCGGTACGCCCGATGAGCTCACCAACGGAGTTGATGCCCTCGCGCTTGAGGCAGTTGTAGGAGCGGACGGTGAGGTCCAGCTCCTCGATCGGCAGTGCGAGGTCCGCCGCCAGCTGGGCGTCCTGCGGGGACGGCCCGATGTCGATACCCTCGGCGGTCTCGTCCAGCTCCCGGGCAAGCCCGAACAGCTCCACAAGCGTCGAACCGGCAGAGGCCAGCGCGGTACGCGGACCCATCGACGGCTTGGTCTCGACGTCGATGATCAGCCGGTCGAAGTCGGTGCGCTGCTCGACACGGGTCGCCTCGACACGGTAGGTCACCTTCAGCACCGGCGAGTAGATCGAGTCGACCGGGATCCGGCCGATCTCGGCGCCGGACTGCTTGTTCTGCGCCGCCGTCACGTAGCCCCGGCCCCGCTCGACGGTCAGCTCCATGTCGAGCCGGCCCTTGCCGTTCAGGGTGGCGAGCTTGAGATCCGGGTTGTGCACCGAGACGCCGGCCGGCGGCTGGATGTCGCCCGCGGTCACGTCGCCCGGGCCCTGCTTGCGCAGGTACATGCTGACCGGCTCGTCGTGCTCGGAGCTGACGCACAGCTCCTTGATGTTCATGACGAGCTCGACCACGTCCTCCTTGACACCGGGGATCGTGGTGAACTCGTGCAGCACACCGTCGATCTTGATCGAGGTGACGGCCGCGCCCGGGATCGACGACAGCAGCGTACGCCGCAGCGAGTTACCCAGGGTGTAGCCGAAGCCCGGCTCCAGCGGCTCGATGGCGAACCGCGACCGGGTCTCGTTGATCGACTCCTCGGAGAGGGAGGGTCGCTGGCTGATGAGCATCTTTTCTCTTCTCTTCCGGGGCGCCCGCTATTTGACGCCCACGACACAAACTGTTCCGGTGGCCCGCCCCGGAGGGCGGACCACCGAACGAGCTCGGACTACTTGGAGTAGAGCTCGACGATCAGCTGCTCCTGGACCTGCGTGTCAATGACCTGCCGGGCCGGGAGGGAGTGCACGAGCACCTTCATCTGGCTCGGGATGGCCTCAAGCCACGCCGGAACCGTCTTCGAGCCGGCCTGAGCCTGCGCGACGATGAACGGGGTGAGCTCCTTGCTCTTGCCCCGAACCTCGATGATGTCGTGCTCCTTGACGCGGTACGACGGGATGTCGACCTTCTTGCCGTTCACCGTGAAGTGACCGTGCTTGACCAGCTGGCGGGCCATGTCCCGCGAGTGGGCGTAGCCGGCCCGGTAAACGACGTTGTCCAGCCGCGACTCGAGGATCTGCAGGAGGACCTCACCGGTCTTCGCCTGCTTGCCAACGGCTTCCTCGTAGTAACCGCGGAACTGCTTCTCCAGCACGCCGTAAACCCGGCGGGCCTTCTGCTTCTCGCGGAGCTGGAGCAGGTACTCCGTCTCCTTCGTGCGGCCGCGGCCGTGCTGCCCGGGCGGGAACGGCCGGGACTCGAACGGGCACTTCGGACCATCGCACTTGCTGCCCTTGAGGAACAGCTTCATCTTCTCCCGCCGGCAACGGCGGCAGTCAGCACCGGTGTAACGAGCCATCTCTCTCTACCTCTCAGACCCGGCGACGCTTCGGCGGACGGCATCCGTTGTGCGGCTGCGGGGTGACGTCGGAGATCTGCCCGACCTCGAGGCCCACGGCCTGCAGCGAACGGATGGCGGTCTCCCGGCCGGAGCCGGGGCCCTTGACGAACACGTCGACCTTGCGCATGCCGTGCTCCATGGCGCGACGCGCGGCAGCCTCGGCGGCCAGCTGCGCGGCGAACGGAGTCGACTTGCGGGAGCCCTTGAAGCCAACCTGGCCGGCGGAGGCCCAGGAGATGACCGCACCGGTCGGGTCCGTGATGGACACGATGGTGTTGTTGAACGTGCTCTTGATGTGCGCCTGCCCGTGGGCGACGTTCTTGCGTTCCTTGCGCCGGACCTTCTTTACAGCGGCTCCGGCACGAGCCTTCGGTGGCATAAGTCTGTGCGCTCCTAGTTGACTTTCCGGATTGGGTTGCGGCCTGGCCCACCTCGGTGGCGGCCGACCCGGTCATCCGGTTAAGAACTACTTCTTGCCGGGCTTCTTCTTGCCGGCGACGGTCCGCTTCGGGCCCTTGCGGGTCCGTGCATTGGTCTTGGTCCGCTGGCCACGCACGGGCAGGCCCCGGCGGTGCCGGATGCCGGCGTAGCAGCCGATCTCAACCTTGCGGCGGATGTCAGCGGCGACCTCGCGGCGCAGGTCGCCTTCAACCTTGTAGTTGCCCTCGATGTGGTCGCGGAGCTGCACGAGCTCCTCGTCCGTGAGGTCCCGAGCGCGCTTGTCCGGCGAGATGCCGGTAGCAGCGAGCGTCTCCAGGGCGCGGGTGCGACCGACCCCGAAGATGTAGGTGAGCGCGATCTCCAACCGCTTTTCGCGGGGGAGATCCACGCCGACTAGACGTGCCATGTGCGGGCGTACTCCTCGTGTTGTGTGGCGGAGGTGTGGACCCGTCCCACCCCGCTACCGGCCGTCCCGTCTTTCCGACGCGGTGAGCGCCGGCGACCGGGATCGGTCGCTGCCCGAGCGGGCCCCGGCCTCCGACCGGGGGTCAGCCACGCAGAGGTACGTCTCGCGTACCGCTCGCGGCTGGGACGAGCATGTGTGATGTGTGTGTCGCTGGGGATCTACCTGGGCCAACGCCACCCGGCCGTGCTCCGGCCGGACGGACTAAATCAGCCCTGGCGCTGCTTGTGGCGCGGGTCGGTGCAGATGACCATGACCCGGCCGTGCCGGCGGATAACCCGGCACTTGTTGCAGATCCTCTTGACGCTCGGCTTGACCTTCACGGTTGCCTTACTTCCCATCTGGCCCGGGGACGCGCGGTGCGCGACGCCGGACGTCGAAGACGGACACGGGACTTCCCGGCCGTCGTCAGGACTACTTGTAGCGGTAGACGATGCGCCCGCGGGTCAGGTCGTACGGCGAAAGTTCGACGACGACCCGGTCCTCCGGAAGAATGCGGATGTAGTGCTGCCGCATCTTGCCGCTGATGTGAGCCAACACCTTGTGGCCGTTCGCGAGCTCCACCCGGAACATGGCGTTCGGCAGGGGCTCGATGACCCGACCCTCGATCTCAATGGCTCCGTCTTTTTTCGGCATGTCCTCCGCTGTCCTGACGTCGATTGCTCCGGGCGGCCCACAACGTCTTACACGGAAATCTGATCAGAATCAGAAGCCCGCGCCAGCCGCGGCTCCAGCTCCCACCGAAGCGCAGGGTGGGCATGCCGGAGTGGACGCTGTGCGCCGATCTGAAAGTGTACGCCGGCCTGCGCTCGCACGCCAAACCACCCACCCCCCGCGCCGCCCCACACCCCTCCACCACCCCCAAAACCCACCCCCAGCCCTGGTTGATCATGAAGTTATTGCCACCGATCCCGGCGTGTCTTGGCAATAACTTCATGATCGACGCGGGCGGAGTGGGGGGTGGGGGCTGGGGGTTTAGGGCCTTAGGGTGCTTTGGGGGGTTTGGTGGACTTGGCGGCGCGCTTTGCTTGCTTGCGCTGCCGTCGGCGCTGCCGCTCGATCGCCTCGCGCCGGGGCTCTCCCCCGGCCAGCCCTGTGATCGTGCGGACGACCAGCACCGCACCCCACGGCCCCGCTACCCAGGCCGGCCAGAAGTAGAGCAGATCCTGACTGAGCAACGACGTCACCGCCCAGATGGTCACCACGATGGCGATCACCCGCAGGTACGGGAACCACACCTCAGCCATCCAACGGGCGGTGACGCCCCGGGTGGGGGCCGCAACGGGCTGGCCATCCAGCGGGCTGACCGTCGACGCGGTCGCCGGCACCAGGCCCGACCGCTGCGCCGGCGTCACCGGCGGCAAGTCGGTGACCAGAGCCTCAAGGTCGGCGTACGTGCGTGCGGCATAGGCCCGCTGCAACCGCTCGTCGTACTCGTGCAGGTCCAATCGGCCCTCGTCGAGGGCGACCCGCAACCGCTCGGCCACTGCTTCACGGTCCGCGTCCGCCGCTCGCATCCCGTCCCGCCCATCCATGCCGGCAAGCATGCCACCGCCATGCCAGTCCCGGCTGACCCCCGACATCGGTTGATCATGAAGTAATCGCCACGCTCACCGGCGTGTCGGCGCAACAACTTCATGATCGACGGGCGGGGAGCACCCGGGTGGGGCGTTAGGGGGTTTTGGTGGGGGTGGGTTGGCGGGCTGTTACCAGGTCGCCTAGGCGGGCTCGGCCGCCATCGAAGGCGGTGAGCACCCAGACCCCGTCCGGCAGCAGCGCCATCGAGTGCTCGACGTGCGCGGCCACCGAGCCGTCCCGGGTGACGACCGTCCACCCGTCGGCCAACTCCGCGGTACGTGGAGACGCCATGGTGATCATCGGTTCGATGGCCAGCGCCATTCCGGGGACCAGGCGCGGGCCCTTGCCCGGCCGACCGTGGTTGAGCACGTGCGGGTCCTGGTGCATCTCGGTGCCGATGCCGTGCCCGCCGTAGCCGTCGACGATGCCGTACCGGCCACCCTTACGGACAGCGGTCTCCACGGCGTGCGAGATGTCGGTGAGGCGGCCCTTGCCACTGGCGGCGCCACGCGCGGCGGCGGCGATGCCGGCCCACATCGCGTCCTCGGCGACTTCGGCCATCTTCAGCAGCGCCGGGTCCACGTCACCGACCCCGACCGTGATCGCGGAATCGCCGTGCCACCCGTCCAGCACCGCACCGCAGTCAATGGAGATCAGGTCGCCGGCCTGAAGCACCTGCTTCGGCGACGGGATGGCGTGCACGATCTGCTCGTTGACCGAGGAGCAGATGGACGCCGGAAACCCGTGGTAGCCCTTGAACGACGGAACGCCACCCGCCTCGCGGATGGTCGACTCGGCGATGGCGTCCAGATCGGCGGTGCTCACACCGGGGGCGACAGCCTCCCGCATCCGGCGCAGCGCCTCGGCCACCACCAGCCCGGCGGCCCGCATCTTCACGATCTGGTCAGGGGTCTTCAGCTGGATGTCCAGCTGGTGACGACGCATGGAGCGATTACCTTTCGTTGCCGAACAGCGGGGCACGTCATGCGTACCCCGCTGTTCGCACTCTATCCGCCGTGGCCCGGAGAGGACCTCAGCCGCCGTACGACCGCAGCGCGTCGATGGCCCGGGTGGTGACGTCCTCCACCGGGCCGGTGGCGTCGATCCCGACCAGCTTGCCCTGGGCGCCGTAGTAGTCGACCAGGGGTGCGGTCTTCTCGCTGTACTCACGGAGCCGCGTGGCGATCGTCTCCGGCTTGTCGTCGTCGCGCTGGAACAGCTCGGCGCCGCACCGGTCACAGATGCCGTCCCGGCTGGTGGCGTCGAACTCGACGTGCCAGATCTTGCCGCAGCCCCGGCAGGTACGCCGACCGGAGAGCCGCCGGATGACCTCGTCGTCGTCCACGACCAGCTCCAGGACCAGATCCAGGGCGGTGCCCAGATCGGCGAGGAGCTTGTCCAGAGCGGCCGCCTGCGGAGTCGTCCGCGGGAAGCCGTCGAGCAGGAATCCCTCGCTGGCGTCGGGCTCGGCCAGCCGGTCCCGGACCATGTTGATGGTGACCTCGTCCGGAACCAGCTCGCCCGCGTCCATGTACCGCTTCGCCTCGACACCGAGCGGCGTGCCCTGGGTGACGTTCGACCGGAAGATATCCCCGGTCGAAATCTTCGGCACCGAGAGGTGCGCGGCGATGAACTCGGCCTGCGTGCCCTTGCCCGCGCCCGGCGGGCCAACCAGAACGAGTCTCATCTACCGCAGGAACCCTTCGTAGTTCCGCTGCATGAG
The DNA here is from genome assembly GCF_000718555.1 of Micromonospora chokoriensis. Classification (GTDB taxonomy): domain Bacteria; phylum Actinomycetota; class Actinomycetes; order Mycobacteriales; family Micromonosporaceae; genus Micromonospora; species Micromonospora chokoriensis_B. The sequence continues at coordinate 100,148 of NZ_JOAN01000013.1, read as the reverse complement.
TTGGCTCTCGATCTGCTTCACGGTCTCCAGACCGACGCCGACCATGATGAGCACAGCGGTGCCGCCGAACGGGAAGTTCTGGTACTGCTGGTTGTCCAGCCAGATGAAGAAGAAGTTCGGCAGGATCGAGATGACGCCGAGGTAGAGCGCGCCCGGCAGGGTGATCCGGCTGAGGATGAAGTCCAGGTAGTCGGCGGTCGGCTTGCCCGGGCGGATGCCCGGCACGAACCCGCCGTACTTCTTCATGTTGTCCGCGACCTCGGTCGGGTTGAACGTGATCGAGACGTAGAAGTACGTGAAGAAGATGATCAGCAGGAAGTAGACCGAGATGTAGATCGGGCTACTCGGGTTGACCAGGTTGTTCTGGATCCACGCCTGCGTCTTGCCCGGGTCGGTCTGGTCGAAGAACTGCAGCGCCAGCTGCGGCAGGTAGAGCAGCGACGAGCCGAAGATGACCGGGATCACACCCGCCTGGTTGACCTTCAGCGGGATGTAGGTCGAGGTGCCGCCGTACATCCGCCGGCCGATCATCCGCTTGGCGTACTGCACCGGGATCCGGCGCTGCGCCTGCTCGATGAAGGTGACCGCGGTGATGACCACCAAGACCAGCACGATGACCAGGGCGAACATGTCCCAGCCCTTGCTGGTCTTGATCTGCCAGCCCTCGCTGGGCAGCCGCGCCGCGAGCGAGGTGAAGATCAGGACGGACATGCCGTTGCCGACGCCGCGGTCGGTGATCAGCTCACCGAGCCACATGACCATGCCGGTGCCGGCGGTCATCGTCATCACCAGGATGGCCAGGGTCAGCCAGTCCGGGATGCCGGTGCCCTCGGGGATGATCGGGAACTGGTCGCAGCGGTTCTGGAAGAGCTGGCCCGAGCGGGCCAGCGCCACGAACGCCGAGGCCTGCAGCACACCGAGACCGAGGGTCAGGTAGCGGGTGTACTGGGTGATCTTCGCCTGACCGGCCTGGCCCTCCTTGCGGAGCTGCTCCAGGCGGGGGATCACGACGGTCAGCAGCTGCAAGATGATCGACGCGGTGATGTAGGGCATGATGCCCAGCGCGAAGACCGAGAGCTGTAGCAGCGCTCCGCCGGAGAAGAGGTTGAGCAGGTTCACCACCCCGGTGGTGTCACCCTGGATGGTGTCAAGGCACTTCTGCACGTTGCCGTACGAGACGCCTGGGCTGGGGAGCGTTGCACCCAGCCGGTAGACCGCGATGATGCCTACTGTGAACAGCAGCTTCTTGCGCAGGTCAGGCGTACGGAACGCACTGAGAAAGGCGGACAGCAACTTCTTCCTCCTGCGCGAGGCGGGCCGCCGGTGATCCCTGGCGGGTCGGGGTGGATCACGGGCGAGTGCCCGCAATCCATGGCTGGGATGGGACTCTAACAGCCCCACCCCGGTCCGGGCAGATGCGCCCGACTACATAAATCGATTCCGATATTACCGGGCGCTCAGGCCCCAGGTAGACCATGGCGCCCGCCAGTTGCTCTCAACTGGACGGGCGCCATGGGTAGTACGCCTTACAGCTCGGTGGTAGAGCCACCGGCGGCAGCGATCTTCTCCTTGGCCGACGCACTGAACGCGTGCGCGGTCACCTGGAGCGACACACCGCCGAGGTCCCCGGTGCCGAGGACCTTGACCGGGTGACCCTTACGGACCGCGCCGGACTCAACCAGCTCCAGCGGGCCGACCTGACCACCGTTCGGGAACAGCTCAGCGAGTCGGTCCAGGTTGACCACCTGGAAGACCACCTTGAACTTGTTCTTGAAGCCCTTCATCTTCGGAAGGCGCATGTGGATGGGCATCTGCCCACCCTCGAACGCCGCCGAGATGTTCTTACGGGCCTTGGAGCCCTTGGTACCGCGACCAGCGGTCTTGCCCTTGGAACCCTCACCGCGACCCACACGGGTCTTCGCGGTCTTGGAACCGGGTGCCGGGCGCAGGTGATGCACCTTGATCGTCATTACTCGACCTCCTCGACCTTCACGAGGTGGCTCACAGTGAAGATCATGCCGCGGATCTCGGGCCGGTCCTCCTTGACCACCACGTCGTTGATCCGCTTGAGACCGAGCGAACGCAGCGACTCACGCTGGTTGTGCTTGGTCCCGATACCGGACCGGAGCTGGGTGACCTTCAGGCGTGCCATCAGCGCGCCACCCCCGCACGCGACGCCAGCATGGCGGCCGGCGCGACGTCCTCCACCGGCAGACCGCGACGCGCCGCGACCTGCTCGGGGGACTCAAGCCCCTTCAGGGCCGCCACGGTGGCGTGCACGATGTTGATCGGGTTCGACGAACCGAGGCTCTTGGAGAGCACGTCGTGGATCCCAGCGCACTCCAGCACGGCACGCACCGGACCACCGGCGATGACACCCGTACCGGCCGAGGCCGGCTTGAGCAGCACCACACCAGCAGCGTCCTCACCCGTCACCGGGTGCGGGATCGACTGACCGATCCGCGGAACCTTGAAGAAGTGCTTCTTGGCCTCCTCGACACCCTTGGCGATGGCCGCGGGCACCTCCTTGGCCTTTCCGTAGCCCACGCCGACCGTGCCGTCGCCGTCGCCCACGATCACCAGGGCGGTGAAGCTGAAGCGACGACCACCCTTCACGACCTTGGCGACGCGGTTGATCGCGACGACCCGCTCAAGGTGCGGGGTCTTCTCGACGGGCGCGTTTCCGCGGCCGCCCTCACGGCGGTTGTCGCGGCGACCACCCTCGTTGCCACCGGACCCGCCGCCACGGCGCTGTTGACCTGGCATCAGCAGCCTTCCTTCTCTCTCGTGACGGGGTTGTTAGAACTCGAGCCCGGCTTCGCGGGCGGCGTCGGCAAGCGCGGCGACTCGCCCCGCGTACCGGTTGCCACCGCGGTCGAAGACGACCTTGGAGACGCCGGCGGCCTTGGCCCGCTCGGCAAGCAGCGAGCCCACCTTGCCAGCCAGGGCGCTCTTGTCGCCCTCCGCACCGCGCAGCGAGGCGTCCAGGGTCGACGCCGACGCCAGGGTGTGACCCTTGGTGTCGTCGACGATCTGGGCGACCATGTGCCGCAGCGAGCGGGTAACGACCAGGCGCGGACGCTCGGCCGTACCGCTGACGTTCTTGCGGACCCGGAAGTGCCGACGCGCACGCCCGACGGCGCGCTTGGCGGCGACACCGCGGCGGCGCTTGAGCAGCGTGGCGCTCACTTCTTACCTGCCTTTCCAGCCTTGCGGCGGATGACCTCGCCCTGGTACTTCACGCCCTTGCCCTTGTAGGGCTCCGGCGGGCGGATCTTCCGGATGTTGGCGGCGACCTCACCGACCTGCTGCTTGTCGATGCCAGCCACGTGGAACAGGGTCGGCCGCTCCACCGTGAAGGTGATGCCCGCCGGGGCGGTGACGACCACCGGGTGCGAGAACCCGAGCGCGAACTCGAGGTCCGAGCCCTTGGCGGTGACCCGGTAACCGGTGCCGGCGATCTCCAGGCTCTTGCGATAGCCCTCGGTGACCCCGACGATCATGTTGGCAACCAGCGTACGGCTCAGGCCGTGGAGCTCCTTGGCCTTGCGCTCGTCGTTCGGCCGGTTGACGCTCAGCTGCCCATCCTCGGCCCGCTCGATCGTGATCGGCTCGGCGAGGATGTGCTCAAGCTGGCCCTTGGGGCCCTTGACCTTGACGGTCTGCCCGTCGATCGTGATATCGACGCCGGCTGGTACCGGGATCGACTTACGTCCAATGCGCGACATTTCTACCTGTCTCCCGTTACCAGACGAAGGCGAGGACTTCCCCGCCAACACTCCGCTTGCGGGCCTGCCGGTCGGTCAGCAGCCCCTGGGACGTCGAAATGATCGCCACGCCCAGCCCACCGAGCACCCGGGGGAGCCCGTCCGACTTGGCGTACACCCGGAGACCGGGCTTGGACACGCGCTTGATGCCGGCCAGGCTCCGCTCGCGGTTCTGGCCGTACTTCAGCTCGACGACCAGTCGCTTGCCGACGGCGCCCTCCTCGGGCTCCTCGACCGACCAGGTGGCGATGTAACCCTCGGCCTTCAAGACCTCGGCGATGTTCGCCTTGATCTTGGAGTAGGGCATCTTCACCTGATCGTGGTACGCCTGGTTGGCGTTACGCAGACGCGTGAGCATGTCTGCGATCGGGTCGGTCATCGTCATGGATTTCGTCAGCCTTTCTCGCCGGGGTTCCCGGGGCATCAGCCCCGGGCCTACGGCGAAGAGCAATACCTAATCGGTGCAGGAGTTCCCGGCCGACGGCCGGGACGCGGTCGCCCTTACCAGGAAGCCTTGGACACGCCCGGCAGCTCACCGCGGTGAGCCATCTCCCGGATGCAGACCCGGCAGAGCCCGAACTTGCGGTAGACCGCCTTCGGACGCCCGCACCGCTGGCAGCGGGTGTACGCGCGAACCGAGAACTTCGGCTTCGCGGCCGCCTTGATGATCAGCGCCTTCTTGGCCATCTCAGTTCTCCTTGAACGGGAAGCCCAGGAGCTTGAGCAGCGCCCGGCCCTCGTCGTCGGTCGTGGCGGTCGTGACCACCGTGATGTCCATGCCCCGCTGGCGATCGATCTTGTCCTGATCGATCTCGTGGAACACAGACTGCTCGGTCAGACCGAACGTGTAGTTGCCGTGCCCGTCCAGCTTGCGCCCGTCCAGACCGCGGAAGTCGCGGATACGCGGCAGCGCGATGGAGAGCAGCCGGTCCAGGAACTCCCACATCCGGTCGCCACGAAGGGTGACCTTCGCGCCGATCGGCATGCCCTCGCGGAGCTTGAACTGCGCGATGGACTTGGTCGCCCGCCGCACCTGCGGCTTCTGGCCGGTGATCGTGGCGAGGTCGCGGACCGCACCGTCGATCAGCTTGGCGTCGCGAGCAGCCTCGCCGACACCCATGTTGACGACGATCTTGACCAGCCGCGGCACCTGCATGGGGTTGCCGTAGCTGTTCTGCTCACGCAGCTGCGCCACGATCTCGTTGCGGTACCGCTCCTTGAGGCGCGGCAGGGTCTTTTCGGTAGCCGTGGTCATCAGAGGTCCTTACCGGTGCTACGCGCGATGCGGACCTTCTGGCCGTTGTCGTCGAACCGGTAACCGACGCGGGTCGGCTTGCCGTCGGAGTCCAGGACCTGCACGTTCGAGACGTGGATCGGGGCCTCCTGAGTGACGATGCCGCCGGTCTTGGCGCCACGCTGGGTGGTGCTGATTCGGGTGTGCTTCTTAACCCGGTTCACGCCCTCGACCAGGACCTTGTCCTGCCGCGGATAGGCCGCAATGACCTTGCCCTTGGCACCCTTGTCCTTGCCGGCGATGATGACGACCGTGTCGCCCTTCTTGACCTTCACGGTCACAACACCTCCGGCGCGAGGGAAATAATCTTCATGAACCGCTTGTCCCGCAGCTCCCGGCCCACCGGGCCGAAGATACGGGTTCCACGCGGGTCCCCGCCGTCCTTGATGATGACGGCGGCGTTCTCGTCGAAACGGATGTACGAGCCGTCCGGCCGGCGCCTCTCCTTGGCCGTGCGAACGATGACCGCCTTGACGACGTCGCCCTTCTTCACACCGGCACCCGGGATCGCGTCCTTGACCGTGGCCACGATGACGTCGCCGATGCTCGCGTAGCGCCGACCCGAGCCACCGAGAACCCGGATGCACAGGATCTCCCGAGCACCCGTGTTGTCGGCGACGCGCAGTCGCGACTCCTGCTGAATCACGTCTATCTCCTATGTCTGCCGGTTCTCCGGCCGCCGTAGCGGCCGGAGCCTGGCGGAACCTACGCCCGACGCAACGCCGGGCTCGAGCCTTCGCTACTTGGCCTTTTCCAGGATCTCCACGATCCGCCAACGCTTGGTGGCGCTCAGCGGCCGGGTCTCCATGATGAGAACCCGGTCACCGGTGCCAGCGGCGTTCTGCTCGTCGTGCACCTTCAGCTTGGCCGTACGGCGCATGATCTTGCCGTACAACGCGTGCCGAACCCGGTCCTCGACCTCGACAACGACGGTCTTGTCCATCTTGTCGCTGATCACCAGGCCCTCACGGACCTTGCGGCGCGACCGCGCGGCGGCGGTAGCGGTCTCTTCGGTCATGATGCAGTCACCTCAGTCGGCGCGGCCGAGAGCCCCAGCTCGCGCTCACGCATGATCGTGTAGATCCGGGCGATCTCCCGACGGATGACCTGCAACCGCCGGTTGTTGTCGAGCTGCCCGGTTGCGGCCTGCACGCGGAGGTTGAACAGCTCCGCCTTGGCCTCCCGCAGCTTCGTGACCAGCTCCTCCTCGGAGAGCTCACGCAGCTCGGTCGCCTTAACGCCCGCTGCCATCAGGATTCACCCACTTCGCGCGTAACAATGCGGCACTTCATCGGGAGCTTGTGGATCGCGCGACGCATAGCCTCTCGCGCAATCTGCTCGTTGGGGAAGGACATCTCGAAGAGAACCCGCCCCGGCTTGACGTTGGCGACCCACCACTCGGGCGAACCCTTACCGGAACCCATCCGGGTCTCGGCAGGCTTCTTGGTGAGGGCCTGGTCCGGGAAGATCGTGATCCAGACCTTGCCACCACGCTTGATGTGGCGAGTCATCGCGATACGTGCCGACTCGATCTGCCGGTTCGTCACGTACGCCGGCTCGAGAGCCTGGATCCCGAACTCGCCGAACACCACCCGGTTACCACCCTTGGACGCGCCACTGCGGTCCGGGTGGTGCGGCTTGCGGAAGCCCTTCGGGGGCTTGCGCGGCATCAGCATCTGTCAGCCCTCCTGCTGCGTTTCTGCCGGAGCAGCAGTGGCGGCGACAGCTGCGCTGTCGACCGGCTCGCCGCTCGGCGTCTCGGCCTGCTGCGCGATGGTGGTCGCAGCAGCCCGACCGGCCTCGGTGCCACCAGCCGTGGTGCCGGACGAACCCGACCGGCCACGGCGCGGACGCTCGGGACGGTCGCCGCGCTCACCACGACGCGGGCGGGACGGACCAGCCTCGGCCGGAGTCTCCCGGCCCATGACGGCGTCGCCCTTGTAGATCCAGACCTTCACACCGATCCGACCGAACGTCGTACGGGCCTCGAAGAAGCCGTACTCGATGTTGGCCCGCAGCGTGTGCAGCGGAACCCGGCCCTCACGGTAGAACTCGGTCCGGCTCATCTCGGCGCCGCCGAGGCGACCCGAGACCTGAACCCGGATGCCCTTGCAGACCGGGTTCTTCATCGCCGACTGCATGGCCTTGCGCATCGCCCGACGGAAGCTGACCCGGCTGGACAGCTGCTCGGCCACGCCCTGCGCGACCAGCTGAGCGTCCGACTCGGGGTTCTTCACCTCGATGATGTTCAGCTGGACCTGCTTGCCGGTGAGCTTCTCGAGCTCTCCGCGGATCCGGTCGGCCTCCGCACCCTTACGGCCGATGACAATGCCCGGCCGGGCGGTGTGGATGTCGACCCGGACCCGGTCGCGGGTGCGCTCGATGTCGACCTTGGAAATCCCGGCACGCTCGAGGCCCTTGGACATCATGCGGCGGATCTTGACATCCTCGCCGATGTAGTCCTTGTAGAGCTTGTCCGCGAACCAGCGGGACTTCCAGTCGGTCGAGATGCCGAGCCGGAACCCAGTGGGGTGAACCTTCTGACCCATTACTCGGCGTCCTCCGTCTTGCTCTGCGCTTCGGCCGGTGCGGCCTCCGTGGCCGGGGCGGCCTTCTTCGCCGCGGCCTTCCTCGGCGCTGCCGGCGCGACCGCTTCGACCGCCACGGTGATGTGGCAGGTGCGCTTGCGGATTCGGTACGCCCGACCCTGCGCCCGCGGCTGGAACCGCTTCATCGTCGGGCCTTCATCCACGAAGGCCTCGCTGACGAGCAGCGCGTCGGGGTCCAGCCGCTCGTTGTTCTCCGCGTTGGCGATCGCGCTAGCGAGCACCTTGTACACCTGCTCGCTCGCAGCCTGCGGCGCGAACTGCAGCACCGTGAGCGCCTCCTTCGCGGGCAGGCCGCGGACGAGGTTGACCACCCGGCGCGCCTTCATCGGCGAGATGCGCACGTGCCGCGCAACCGCCCGCGCGCCCGGAAGCACCGGAGCGTCGCCCTTTCCTGGCATCGCTGTAACCCCTTGTTCCCTCTATCCGTATGCCCGCGGCGTCAGCGCCGACGGCTCTTCCGGTCGTCCTTCTCGTGACCCTTGAACGTGCGGGTCAGCGCGAACTCGCCGAGCTTGTGCCCGACCATCGCCTCGGTCACGAACACCGGGACGTGCTTGCGTCCGTCATGCACGGCGATCGTGTGCCCCAGCATCTCGGGGATGATCGTCGAGCGCCGCGACCAGGTCTTGATCACGTTCTTGGAGCCCTTGTCGTTCTGAACTTCCACCTTCTTGAGCAGGTGGTCGTCTACGAACGGGCCCTTCTTCAGGCTGCGAGGCATGTCTTATCTCCCTCAGCCGCGCTTACGCGTGGCGTAGCGGCGGCGGACGATCAGCCGGTCACTCGGCTGGCCCTTACGGCGGGTGCGGCCCTCGGGCTTACCCTGCGGGTTGACCGGGTGGCGACCACCGGAGGTCTTACCCTCACCACCACCGTGCGGGTGGTCGACCGGGTTCATGGCGACACCACGGACGGTCGGGCGCTTGCCCTTCCACCGCATACGGCCAGCCTTACCCCAGTTGATGTTCGACTGGTCGGCGTTGCCGATCTCGCCGATGCTGGCGCGGCAGCGCACGTCCACGCGCCGGATCTCACCGGACGGCATACGCAGGGTCGCGTACGCGCCCTCGCGGCCGAGCAGCTGGATGCCGACGCCAGCGGAACGAGCCAGCTTGGCCCCGCCACCCGGACGCAGCTCCACGTTGTGGATCGTGGTACCGACCGGGATGTTGCGCAGCGGCAGGTTGTTACCCGGCTTGATGTCGGCGCCCGGGCCGGACTCGACACGGTCGCCCTGCTTCATGTCCTTCGGCGCGAGGATGTACCGCTTCTCGCCGTCGGCGTAGTGCAGCAGCGCGATGCGCGCCGTGCGGTTCGGGTCGTACTCGATGTGAGCGACCTTCGCCGGCACGCCGTCCTTGTCGACCCGCTTGAAGTCGATCAGACGGTACTGGCGCTTGTGACCGCCACCGTGGTGCCGCGTGGTGATCCGGCCGTGGGCGTTACGCCCGCCCTTCTTCGGCAGCGGAGCCAGCAGCGACTTTTCCGGCGTGGACCGGGTGATCTCGGCGAAGTCAGCGACGCTGGAGCCACGTCGGCCCGGCGTCGTCGGCTTGTACTTACGGATAGCCATTGTCTACACCCCTCAGCTGACCGGGCCGCCGAAGGCCTCGATACGGTCACCGTCAGCCAGCTTCACGATCGCCCGCTTGGTCGCCTTGCGCTGACCGAAACCGGTCTTGGTGCGCTTGCGCTTACCCTGGCGGTTGAGCGTGTTGACCGTCAGGACGCGGACGTTGAAGATCTGCTGGATAGCGATCTTGATCTCGGTCTTGTTCGCGTCCGGGTGCACCAGGAAGGTGTACCAGTTCCGGTTCAGCTCGCTGTAGCTCTTCTCCGAGACGACCGGCGCCACGATGATGTCGCGCGGGTCGGCGATCGTGCTCACTTGCCACCCTCCTCGGTGGTCTCGGCGGGCACGCCCAGGAACTCGTCCAGGGCGTCCTTGGTGAAGACCACGTCGTCGGCCACCAGCACGTCGTACGTGTTCAGCTGGCCGGACTCGATCAGGTGCACGCGCGGCTCATTGCGCAGCGACACCCAGTTCAGCTCGTCGGTGCTGCTCAGCACGACCAGGACCCGACGGGCCTCGGTGAGCTTGGTCAGCGTGGCCAGAGCCGCCTTGGTCGACGGCTTCTCGCCCGAGACGAACGCCTCGACGACGTGCACCTGCCCGGCGCGAGCCCGGTCGGAGAGGGCACCCCGCAGAGCGGCGGCCTTCATCTTCTTCGGGGTCCGCTGGCTGTAGTCGCGCGGCACGGGACCGTGCACGACGCCACCGCCGGCGAACTGCGGCGCGCGGATCGAGCCCTGCCGGGCGCGACCGGTGCCCTTCTGCTTGTACGGCTTCTTGCCGCCACCGGCGACCTCGCCGCGGGTCTTGGCCTTGTGCGTGCCCTGTCGGGCCGCCGCGAGCTGGGCCACCACGACCTGGTGCATCAGCGCGACGTTGGCCTGCACGTCGAAGATGTCCTCCGGCAGCTCCACGGAGCCGCTGGTGGTGCCTTCGACGGTGCGCACGTCAACGGTGGTCACTTGGCCGCACCGCCCTTCTTCACCTTGCTCTTGGCCGCGGTACGGACCAGAACGAGCGCGCCCTTGGGACCAGGAATGGCACCCCGGACGAGCAGCAGGTTGTTCTCGGTGTCGACCGCCTGGACGGTGAGGTTCTGCACGGTGTAGCGCACGCCACCCATGCGGCCGGCCATCCGGGTGCCCTTGAAGACACGACCCGGAGTGGCGCAGGCGCCGATGGAGCCGGGCGAGCGGTGCTTGCGCTCGACACCGTGGCTGGCGCGCAGACCGTGGAAGCCGTGCCGCTTCATCGGGCCGGCGTAGCCCTTGCCCTTGGTCTTGCCGGTGACGTCGATGGTGACGCCGACCGGGAACTCCTCGACCGTGACTTCCTGGCCGAGCGAGTATTCCCCAGCGTCCGTGGTGCGCAGCTCGACGATGTGCCGGCGCGGCGCCACGTCCGCCTTGGCGAAGTGCCCGCTGACCGGCTTCTTGACCTTGCGCGGGTCGATGGTGCCGTATGCGAGCTGGACCGCGGAGTAACCGTCCTTCTCGGCGCTACGAACCTGGCTGATGACGCACGGGCCGGCCTCGACCACGGTCACGGGAACAACCTTGTTGTTGTCCCAGACCTGGGTCATGCCGAGCTTGGCGCCCAGGATCCCCTTGACTTGCCTGTCCATTTGTCCGGTCCCTACAGCTTGATCTCGATGTCGACGCCAGCCGGCAGGTCGAGGCGCATGAGCGAGTCGACCGTCTTCGGGGTCGGGTCGATGATGTCGATCAGCCGCTTGTGCGTGCGCATCTCGAAGTGCTCGCGCGAGTCCTTGTACTTGTGCGGCGAGCGGATAACGCAGAAACGGTTGATCTCCGTGGGCAGCGGCACCGGGCCCGCGACCTGCGCCCCGGTGCGCGTCACCGTCTCGACGATCTTCCGAGCCGAGGAGTCGACGACCTCGTGGTCATAGGCCTTGAGCCGGATGCGGATCTTCTGTCCCGCCATGGTGGCTTCTGTTCCTTCTCTCGATGCCGCTGTGTTGCGGGCGCCTGTACCGGCTGGTACAGGCCCACTTCGCCGACCCCCGCGGTCGGGCGTGTCGCGCCCTCGGGCCGAGCTCCGCCCCTTGGTTCCGGAGTGGTGCTGACCGCGCGGTGGGTCAAGGCGCCGATCGCATTACCGCGACCTGAACGCCGTGCGAGGGTGGTTGGCGACTGGGTCGCCAACCACCCTACGCTCGACTGCCTCGCCACCCGGAGGTTCAGCGAAAGCCGAACACAGGCGACGAACTGTCGTTACGCAACCTGACTAGTATGCCGCACGACTGGCGGCGGGCCTAATCGGGGTTACCTAGCTCACTTGTTAATCTTGGTGACGAACCCGGCGCCGACGGTGCGGCCACCCTCGCGGATCGCGAACTTGAGGTTCTCCTCCATGGCGATGGGCTGGATCAGCTTCACCGACATGGAGGTGTTGTCGCCCGGCATGACCATCTCGGTGCCCTCGGGGAGGGTGACGACACCGGTGACGTCCGTGGTCCGGAAGTAGAACTGCGGGCGGTAGTTCTGGAAGAACGGGGTGTGGCGGCCGCCCTCCTCCTTGGAGAGGATGTAGACCGTCGCCTCGAACTCCGTGTGCGGGGTGTTCGAGCCCGGCTTCACGACGACCATGCCGCGCTCGACCTCGTCGCGCTTGGTACCACGCAGCAGCAGGCCGACGTTCTCACCTGCGCGGGCGTCGTCCAGGGTCTTCCGGAACATCTCGATCGCGGTGACCTTGGTCTTGAAGCTCTTCTCCTTGATACCGACGAGCTCAACATCCTCGTTCGGCAGGAGAACGCCGCGCTCCACACGACCGGTGACGACGGTGCCACGACCGGTGATCGTGAAGACGTCCTCAACCGGCATCAGGAACGGCTTGTCAACCTCGCGCTCCGGCTGCGGGATCGAGGTGTCGACAGCGGTCATCAGGTCCAGCAGCTTGCCGGTCCACTCGGGGTCACCCTCGAGGGCCTTCAGCGCCGAAACCCGAACGACCGGCAGGTCGTCACCCGGGTACTCCTGCGAGGAGAGCAGCTCACGGACCTCGAGCTCGACGAGCTCCAGGAGCTCCTCGTCATCGACCATGTCGCTCTTGTTGAGCGCCACGACGATGTACGGCACACCGACCTGACGGGCCAGCAGCACGTGCTCGCGGGTCTGCGGCATCGGGCCGTCGGTCGCCGCAACCACCAGGATCGCGCCGTCCATCTGCGCGGCACCGGTGATCATGTTCTTGATGTAGTCGGCGTGACCGGGGCAGTCGACGTGCGCGTAGTGCCGCGACTCGGTCTGGTACTCGACGTGCGCGATGGAGATCGTGATGCCGCGGGCCTTCTCCTCCGGCGCCTTGTCGATCTCGTCGAACGGCGTGTAAGGGTTCAGGTCCGGGTACTGGTCGTGCAGGACCTTGGTGATGGCCGCCGTCAGCGTCGTCTTACCGTGGTCGATGTGACCAATGGTGCCGATGTTGACGTGCGGCTTAGTCCGCTCGAACTTAGCCTTCGCCACTGGTGTCCTCCTGTGGACTTCTTGGTTCGTACGCCCGGCGCGCCGGTCGGCGCTTAGGACTCTGTCGACAGCCTTTCCGGCCTGACGGCCGGAGAGCCTTTGTGGGTTCTGCGGCGATGAAGCCTACAGGCCCGGTCTCACGCGATCCGATCGTGGTGGCCGCGGGCGGGTGAAACCTCCCGCGACCAACCACGAATCACCAGCTCAGGGCTTTATTCGCCCGTTGCCTTGGCGATGATCTCCTTCGCGACGCTCTGCGGAACCTCGGCGTAGGAGTCGAACTGCATGCTGTAGCTAGCCCGGCCCTGGGTCTTCGACCGCAGGTCGCCGACGTAGCCGAACATCTCCGACAACGGCACCAGGGCCCGGACGATGCGGGCGCCGCTGCGCTCCTCCATCGCCTGGATGATGCCGCGGCGGGAGTTGAGGTCACCGATGACGTCACCCATGTTCTCCTCAGGAGTGGTGACTTCAACGGCCATCATCGGCTCGAGCAGTGCCGGATCGGCCTTGCGGGCCGCGTCCTTCATCACCATCGAGCCGGCGATCTTGAACGCCATTTCCGACGAGTCGACCTCGTGGTACTGGCCGTCCAGCAGGGTCAGCTTCACGCCGACCAGCGGGAAGCCCGCGAGGATGCCGTACTGCAGCGCGTCCTGCGCACCAGCGTCCACCGAGGGGATGAACTCCCGGGGGATGCGGCCGCCGCTGACGGCGTTGGCGAACTCGTAGGTCGGCGAGTCGTTGTCCAGCGGAAGCGGCTCGACGCTCACGATCACGCGGGCGTACTGGCCGGAACCACCGGTCTGCTTCTTGTGGGTGTACTCGACCTTGTCCACCTTGCGGCGGATGGTCTCGCGGTACGCCACCTGCGGCTTGCCGACGTTCGCCTCGACGTTGAACTCGCGGCGCATCCGGTCGACCAGGATGTCCAGGTGCAGCTCACCCATGCCGGAGATGACCGTCTGACCGGTCTCCTCGTCCAGCTGGACGCGGAAGGTCGGGTCCTCCTCGGCCAGACGCTGGATGGCGGTGCCCAGCTTCTCCTGGTCGGACTTGGTCTTCGGCTCGATCGCCACCGAGATGACCGGCTCCGGGAACGTCATCGACTCCAGGATGACCGGGTTCGCCGGGTCGGAGAGAGTGTCGCCGGTGGTGGTCTGCTTGAGACCCTGCACGGCGATGATGTCACCGGCCTGCGCCGACGGACGCTCTTCCCGCTTGTTGGCGTGCATCTGGTAGATCTTGCCGATCCGCTCCTTGCGGTCCTTGGTGGAGTTGACCACCTGGGAACCGGAATCGAGCGTGCCGGAGTAGACCCGCACGTAGGTGAGCTTGCCCAGGTGCTTGTCAGTCTGGATCTTGAAGGCCAGGCCGGAGAAGGGCTCCGAGTTGGACGGCTTACGCAGCAGCGGGGTCTCGCCGTCGGTAGCCGTACCCTCGATCGCCGGAACGTCCAGCGGCGACGGCAGGAAGTCGACCACGGCGTCGAGCATGGGCTGAACGCCCTTGTTCTTGAACGCCGAGCCGCAGAGCACCGGGTTGGCCTTGCCGGCGATGGTGGCACGCCGGATGGCGGCCTTGATCTCCTCGACGGAGATCTCCTCGCCTTCCAGGTACTTCTCCATCACCGCGTCATCGACGTCGGCCAGGGTCTCCATCAGCTTCTCGCGCCACTCGGCTGCGGAGTCGGCCAGCTCGGCCGGGATCTCCTCAACCGCGTAGTCCTCACCCTTCTGGGTCTCCCCACGCCAGGTGAGCGCGCGCATGCCGATCAGGTCGACGACACCGATGTGGTCGCCCTCGAGCCCGATCGGGATCTGGAGCACCAGCGGGGTGGCGTTCAGCCGGTCGATCATCATCTGCACGCAGCGGAAGAAGTCGGCGCCGGTCCGGTCGAGCTTGTTGACGAAGCACATACGCGGGACGTTGTACTTGTCGGCCTGCCGCCAGACGTTCTCCGTCTGCGGCTCCACGCCGGCGACACCGTCGTAAACCGCGACCGCACCATCCAGGACCCGCAGCGACCGCTCGACCTCGACCGTGAAGTCGACGTGGCCAGGCGTGTCGATGATCTGGATCGTGTGGTCTTTCCACTCACACTTGGTAGCAGCGGAGGTGATGGTGATACCACGCTCCTGCTCCTGCTCCATCCAGTCCATGACGGCAGCGCCCTCGTGGACCTCACCGATCTTGTACGTGATGCCGGTGTAGAACAGGATTCGCTCGGTGGTCGTGGTCTTACCGGCATCGATGTGCGCCATGATGCCGATGTTGCGTACCTTGGCGAGCGCGTCTGCGGCGGCCACTTCAATCCCTACTTATCGTCGTCTCGACTCAACTGGTGGCGGTTCCGGCGCCCGAAGGCGCCGGAACCAGGGTGTTACCAGCGGTAGTGCGCGAAGGCCTTGTTCGACTCGGCCATCTTGTGCGTGTCCTCGCGCCGCTTGACGGCGGCACCGAGGCCGTTGCTCGCGTCCAGCAGCTCGTTCATCAGCCGCTCGACCATGGTCTTCTCACGCCGGGCGCGGGAGTAGGTGACCAGCCAGCGCAGGCCCAGGGTGGTCGCCCGGGTCGGGCGGACCTCCACCGGAACCTGGTAGGTGGCGCCACCGACACGACGGCTGCGCACCTCGAGGGTCGGCTTGACGTTGTCCATCGCCCGCTTGAGGGTGACGACCGGGTCGGTGCCGGACTTCTCGCGGCAGCCCTCGAGGGCCGCGTACACGATCGTCTCGGCGAGCTGACGCTTGCCGCGCAGCAGGATCTTGTTCACCAGCTGGGTGACCAGCGGCGAGTTGTACACCGGGTCAGCGACCAGTGGCCGCCGCGGAGCGGGTCCCTTACGCGGCATGTCAGCTCTTCTCCTTCTTCGCGCCGTAACGGCTGCGCGCCTGCTTGCGGTTGCGAACACCCTGGGTGTCCAGCGAGCCGCGAACGATCTTGTAACGCACGCCGGGGAGGTCCTTCACCCGGCCGCCGCGGACGAGCACGATCGAGTGCTCCTGCAGGTTGTGACCGACGCCGGGGATGTAGGCGGTCACCTCGATCTGGCTGCTGAGCTTCACGCGAGCGACCTTGCGCAGCGCCGAGTTCGGCTTCTTCGGGGTGGTGGTGTACACGCGAGTGCACACGCCGCGCCGCTGAGGGGAACCCTTCAGCGCCGGGGTCTTGGTCTTGGTCGTCTTCGCCTGGCGGCCCTTTCGGACCAGCTGCTGGATCGTGGGCACCGGGTTTCTCCGCTCCCTTCGGCCGCATCCGCGACCGCGCCGTCTGCTCGTTAACCGGCCTGATGACCGGCTCTCCTACATTCCGACCAGGGTCGCCTTGCGGAGACCCCGGCACCCGCGGTCGGGCGTGTCGCCCTCGTCACGGCCCCGTTGCGACGCTTTCGCGTGCGTACCGGGTTTGTCACCGGCGCGCGGGTTGCCCCGCCCCGGATCTTTGGCTTGTCGTGCCGCCGCCCGGAAGCCGGAATCAGCGCACGCACGAGTTGCCCGGGCATGCCCGGGCACAAGGGGAAAGACTACCTACCACAACCGCCCAGGTCAAAACGGAATGGCCCGGCGACTGTCTCACACCCGCCGGCCGGATCTCGTCCTGCCCCGTCGCCCGCGATGGGCACCTACGAGCACAAGTGTACCGGCTTCCCCGCTGAACCACCCATCGCCCCCGGGGGCACCGGGAGGCCGTCCCGAGGAAGCACCCGATCGATCGGTGATCACCCTCACGTCAGGGCGAGCAGCAGCGCCAGACCCAGGCCCAGGAGACTGAGCAGCGCCCCCGCCGCGCCGCAGCTGATCCCGGCCACCGCCAGCCCACGGCCGGTGAACTGGACCGCGGAGGGCACGGCCGGTCGGCGGATCTGCCGCCGACCGAGCAGCCCGATGACGACCGCCGCCCCGCCGGCCAGCACACCCAGCGCGGCGAACGCGCCAGACGCCCAGGCCCCGCCCTCGTTCACGAAGGCCACCCCGAAGCAGATCACCAGCAGCGAGACCAGGACCGATGCGATCCCCGCCACCAGCGCCCCGATGGCCAGCCCGGAGGTGACCGGCGCCACGTCCAGGTGCACGACGCCGAACGGGGTACCCGGCACCATCTCCACCCGCTTCGGCGGCCGACGTTGGTCGTCGCTGGGCGGCGGCACCGAACGCCCCGGCACGCCACCCCCGCCGGGGCCGTACCCCGGCGGCGGCCCCCACCCGGGCGGAGCACCCGCCCCAGACGGCGGCGGACCCCACCCAGGCGGCACACCCGGCCCAGACGTAGGCGGACCCCACCCAGGCGGCACACCCGGCCCAGACGTAGGCGGACCCCACCCAGGCGGGGCACCCGCCCCAGGCCCAGGCGGACCCCAGCCCTGCGGCGTCGAGGTCGGTGCCCCGGAGACCGGGTACGGCGAAGCGGAGCCGGGCGCCGTGGTCGGGCCCCAGCCGGTCGGGCCCCAACCGGGATTCGGCGCCGGAGGTGGCGGCACACCCGCACCCGGTGTGGACGCTGGTGGGTGTGGCTCATCGCTCGGGCCCGGCCGCGCCCAGCCGCTCGGCTCAGACGGAGCCGGCGGGTCCGGATGGCCGGCCGGTTCGTCCGCAGGGGGCCGCGCCGGTTCGGTCACGAGGTCCTCCAGTCGAAAGCCGCCACCACCACGCGGCGGAGCGGACACCGGCCAGGCTACCGCCGAGAGTGCCGCCGCCCACGCCGGGCGCGGCCACGGGCGGCTCAGTCCATGTTCGCCGGGTAGTCGTGGCCGAACGGCGCACCGGCCAACCGGACCACTCCGATGACCACCGCGGCCACCACACTGACCGCGACCAGCACCAGGCCGATCCAGGCCATCCGCTCCCCCCGTCGCAGCCAGACGCCGCCGGTCAGGAAACCCCCCGAGGCGTACGCCTCACGGCGCGCCTGCCGGGCCAGTTGCAGTGCCACCGTCGCCGGCACCACGCCACCGATGAACAAGCCGGTCAGCATGCCGAGCAGGCCCAGCGCGAAGACCGCCCGAGCCTTGGTGGCGCGGGCCGGGTCGGGGTCGAGTGGGTGGCGCAGATCCTGCTGCGCGACGGACACCTGCCCGGGTGCGGTCGTCATCCCCCCATCATGCCGAACTCAACCCAGGCTGGGTGGGCACGGACACGACGAGGCCCCCGGCATTCACCGGGGGCCTCGTCGTGTGATTGGTGCTTAGCGGTACGACCCGAAGTCGAAGTCGTCCAGCGGCACAGCCTGCCCGCCGGCCGGCCCGAACCCGTAGTCGGTCTCCGGGTACCCGGTCATGGAGTAGACCTTGGCCTTGGCCTCCTCGGTCGGCTCCACCCGGACGTTGCGGTACTTGCTGATGCCCGTACCGGCCGGGATGAGCTTTCCGATGATCACGTTCTCCTTGAGGCCGACCAGCGAGTCGCTGCGCGAGTTGATCGCAGCGTCGGTCAGCACCCGGGTGGTCTCCTGGAAGGAGGCCGCCGAGAGCCAGGAGTCAGTGGCCAGCGAGGCCTTGGTGATACCCATCAGCACCGGACGACCAGCGGCGGGCTCGCCGCCCTCCGAGACGAGCCGGCGGTTCTCCGACTCGAACAGCGCCCGGTCGACGAGCACACCCGGCAGGAACTCGGTCGAGCCGGAGTCGATGACCGTCACCCGCTTGAGCATCTGGCGGATGATGATCTCGATGTGCTTGTCGTGGATGAGCACACCCTGCGAGCGGTAGACCTCCTGGACCTCACTGGTCAGGTGGACCTGGACCGCCCGCGGACCCATGATCCGCAGAAGCTCGTGCGGGTCGATGGTGCCCTCGGTCAGCTTCTCGCCGACCGCGACGTGACCGCCGTCGTGGGTCCGGAGCTTGACCCGCTTCGAGATCTTGTCGTAGACGATCTCTTCGCTGCCGTCGTCCGGCACCACAATGATCTTGCGCGAGCGCTCGCCGTCCTCGATCCGGATCCGACCGGGGGTGTCGGCGATGGGCGCCTTACCCTTCGGGACCCGAGCCTCGAAGATTTCCTGCACACGCGGCAGACCCTGGGTGATGTCCTCACCCGCGACACCACCGGTGTGGAAGGTACGCATCGTCAGCTGCGTACCGGGCTCACCGATGGACTGGGCGGCGATGATGCCGACCGCCTCACCGATGTCGACCGACTTGCCGGTCGGCAGCGACCGGCCGTAGCAGGCCGCGCAGACGCCCAGCTTCGACTCACAGGTGAGCACGCTGCGCACCCGGACCGTCTCCACACCAGCGGCGACGATCTTGTCGACCCCGATGGAGTTGATGTCCTGACCGCGCTCGGCGACCACGGTGCCGTCCGGCCCCTTGATGTCGTCGGCGAGGGTCCGGGCGTGCACGCTGGTCTCGGCGTGGGTGTGGACGACGAGCTTGCCGTCCAGCTTCTCGCCGATCTGCATCGGGATCGCCCGGTCGGTGCCGCAGTCCTCTTCGCGGATGATGACGTCCTGCGAGACGTCCACCAGACGACGGGTCAGGTAACCCGAGTCGGCGGTACGCAGCGCGGTGTCGGCGAGACCCTTACGGGCACCGTGCGTGGAGATGAAGTACTCCAGCACGGACAGACCCTCCCGGTAGCTGGCCTTGATCGGCCGCGGGATGATCTCGCCCTTGGGGTTGGCCACCAGACCACGGATCGCCGCGATCTGCCGGAGCTGCAGCAGGTTACCGCGAGCACCCGAGTTGATCATCTTCCACAGTGGGTTCTCCTGCGGAAGCGCGGTGTCCATCTCCTTGGCAACCTCGTTGGTCGCCTTGGTCCAGATCTCGATGAGCTCGCCGCGACGCTCCTCGGCGGTCATCAGACCACGCTGGTACTGCTTGTCGATCTGGTCGGCGTCCTTCTCGTACTTCGCCAGGATCTCCGCCTTGCGCGGCGGAGCGATGACGTCCTCCATGCCGATCGTCACGCCAGACCAGGTGGCCCAGTGGAAACCGGCCTCCTTGAGCCCGTCCAGGGTGGCGGCCAGCGCCACCTTGGGGAAGCGCTCGGCGAGGTCGTTGACGATCGCGGAGAGCTGACCCTTGCGGATCTCGTAGTTCACGAAGCGGTAGCCCTGCGGCAGCGTCTCGTTGAACAGCACCCGACCCAGGGTGGTCTCCACGGTCAGCGGGTCACCCTCGACCCAGCCCTCCGGGGCGGTCCACGCCTCGCCGCCAGCACCGTTGTCGACACCGATCACGCCACGCAGACGGATCTTCACCGGTGCCTGCAGGTGCAGCTCGCGGTTGTCGAAGGCCATCCGCGCTTCGGCGTCCGAGCTGAACGCCCGGCCCTCGCCCTTCTCACCGGCGGTGAGGTGGGTGAGGTGGTACAGACCGATGACCATGTCCTGGGTAGGCATGGTGACCGGCTTACCGTCGGCCGGCTTGAGGATGTTGTTCGACGACAGCATCAGGATCCGCGCCTCGGCCTGAGCCTCGGCGGACAGCGGCACGTGCACCGCCATCTGGTCACCGTCGAAGTCGGCGTTGAACGCGGTGCAGACCAGCGGGTGGATCTGGATCGCCTTGCCCTCGACCAGCTGCGGCTCGAAGGCCTGGATGCCCAGGCGGTGCAGGGTCGGTGCACGGTTGAGCAGCACCGGGTGCTCGCCGATGACCTCTTCCAGCACGTCCCACACGACCGGGCGCTGACGCTCGACCATCCGCTTGGCGGACTTGATGTTCTGTGCGTGGTTGAGGTCGACCAGCCGCTTCATCACGAACGGCTTGAACAGCTCCAGCGCCATCTGCTTGGGCAGACCGCACTGGTGCAGCTTGAGCTTCGGGCCGACCACGATGACCGAACGGCCGGAGTAGTCGACGCGCTTGCCCAGCAGGTTCTGGCGGAACCGGCCCTGCTTGCCCTTGAGCATGTCGGACAGCGACTTGAGCGGGCGGTTACCCGGGCCGGTGACCGGCCGGCCGCGACGGCCGTTGTCGAACAGCGCGTCGACGGCCTCCTGGAGCATCCGCTTCTCGTTGTTGACGATGATCTCGGGCGCGCCGAGGTCGATCAGCCGCTTGAGGCGGTTGTTCCGGTTGATCACGCGGCGGTACAGGTCGTTCAGGTCCGAGGTCGCGAAGCGGCCACCGTCGAGCTGCACCATCGGGCGCAGGTCCGGCGGGATGACCGGGACGCAGTCCAGCACCATGCCGAGCGGCGAGTTGCGGGTGTTCAGGAACGCGGCGACGACCTTGAGTCGCTTGAGCGCCCGGATCTTCCGCTGGCCCTTGCCGGACCGGATGGTCTCCCGCAGGCTCTCGGCCTCGGCGTCGAGGTCCATGTTCTGGACCAGCGCCTTGATCGCCTCGGCGCCCATGGACCCGGTGAAGTACTCACCGAACCGGTCGCGCAGCTCGCGGTAGAGCAGCTCGTCGGTGACCAGCTGCTTCGGCTCCAGCTTGCGGAAGGTGTCCAGCACCTCGTCCAGGCGGTCGATCTCGCGCTGGGCCCGGTCGCGGATCTGGCGCATCTCGCGCTCTCCGCCCTCCTTGACCTTGCGCCGGACGTCCGCCTTGGCACCCTCGGCCTCCAGCTCGGCCAGGTCGGCCTCGAGCTTGGCGGCCCGCTTCTCGATCTCCGAGTCGCGGCTGTTCTCGGACTGCCGCTTCTCAGCAAGGATCTCGTTCTCGATCGTCGAGAGGTCGCGGTGACGCGACTCCGCGTCCACGCTCGTCACGACGTACGAGGCGAAGTAGATGATCTTTTCGAGGTCCTTGGGAGCGAGGTCCAGCAGGTAGCCCAGCCGGCTCGGAACGCCCTTGAAGTACCAGATGTGAGTCACCGGAGCAGCGAGCTCGATGTGCCCCATCCGCTCACGGCGGACCTTGGAGCGAGTCACCTCGACGCCGCAGCGCTCGCAGATGATGCCCTTGAACCGGACGCGCTTGTACTTACCGCAGTAGCACTCCCAGTCCCGCTGCGGACCGAAGATCTTCTCGCAGAAGAGCCCGTCCTTTTCCGGCTTCAGAGTGCGGTAATTGATCGTCTCAGGCTTCTTGACCTCGCCGTGCGACCACTGACGGATGTCGTCGGCGGTGGCGAGACCAATGCGCAGCTCGTCGAAGAAGTTGACGTCGAGCACTATGTCCCCTATGTCGTCGTCTGTACTGCTAATTCTCGGGTGAGGTCGGGGGCCGGCGAACCGGCCCCCGACCGCTCACCTCAGACCTCTTCGACCGAGCTCGGCTCGCGCCGGGACAGGTCGATGCCCAGCTCCTCAGCGGCCCGGAACACCTCGTCGTCGGTCTCGCGCATTTCCAGGGCCACACCGTCGCTGGAGAGCACCTCAACGTTGAGGCACAGCGACTGCAGCTCCTTGAGCAGCACCTTGAACGACTCCGGGATGCCCGGCTCCGGGATGTTCTCGCCCTTGACGATGGCCTCGTAGACCTTCACCCGGCCGAGCACGTCGTCGGACTTGATCGTGAGCAGCTCCTGCAGGGCGTAGGCAGCGCCGTACGCCTGCATCGCCCAGCACTCCATCTCACCGAAACGCTGACCACCGAACTGCGCCTTACCACCCAGCGGCTGCTGCGTGATCATCGAGTACGGGCCGGTCGAACGAGCGTGGATCTTGTCGTCGACCAGGTGGTTGAGCTTCAGGATGTAGACGTAGCCGACCGCGATCGGGTCCGGCAGCGGCTCGCCGGAACGACCATCGAACAGCTGCGCCTTGCCGGTACGCCCGATCAGCTGCTTGCCGTCCCGGTTGGGCAGGGTCGACTCGAGCAGACCGGAGATCTCCTCCTCGCGGGCACCGTCGAAGACCGGGGTGGCCACATTGGTGTCACCCTCGGACTCGTGCGCGTCGATCGAGCGGAGCTGGCGCTTCCAGTCGGCGTCGTCACCCTCGACCTTCCAACCGGTCTTGGCGACCCAACCGAGGTGGGTCTCCAGCACCTGGCCGATGTTCATCCGGCTCGGCACGCCGAGCGGGTTGAGCACGATGTCGACCGGGGTGCCGTCCTCGAGGAACGGCATGTCCTCGATCGGCAGGATCTTCGAGATGACGCCCTTGTTGCCGTGCCGGCCGGCGAGCTTGTCGCCGTCCTGGATCTTGCGCTTCTGGGCGACGTAGACCCGGACCAGCTCGTTGACGCCCGGCGGCAACTCGTCGCCGTCCTCGCGGGAGAACGTGCGCACACCGATGACCGTGCCGGTCTCGCCGTGCGGCACCTTCAGCGAGGTGTCCCGAACCTCACGCGCCTTCTCACCGAAGATCGCGCGGAGCAGCCGCTCCTCCGGGGTCAGCTCGGTCTCACCCTTGGGCGTGACCTTGCCGACCAGGATGTCACCGGGAACGACCTCGGCGCCGATCCGGATGATGCCGCGCTCGTCGAGGTCAGCGAGCATTTCCTCGCTGACGTTCGGGATGTCGCGGGTGATCTCCTCCGGACCGAGCTTGGTGTCCCGGGCGTCGACCTCGTGCTCCTCGATGTGGATCGAGGTGAGCACGTCCTGCTGCACGAGGCGCTGCGACAGGATGATCGCGTCCTCGTAGTTGTGACCCTCCCAGCACATGAACGCCACCAGCAGGTTGCGTCCGAGTGCCATCTCGCCTTCGTCGGTGCACGGACCGTCGGCGATGACCTGACCGGCCTCGACGCGGTCGCCCTCGAAGACCACCGGCTTCTGGTTGACGCAGGAGCCAGCGTTGGAGCGGCGGAACTTGTGCAGCAGGTACGTCCGGCGGTGGCCGTCATCCTGGTGGATGGTGACGTAGTCGGCGCAGAGATCCTCGATCACACCGCCGACCTCGGCGACAACCACGTCGCCAGCGTCGACCGCGGCCCGGTACTCCATGCCCGTACCGACAAGCGGCGCCTCGGCCTTGACCAGCGGCACCGCCTGGCGCTGCATGTTCGCGCCCATCAGTGCCCGGTTGGCGTCGTCGTGCTCAAGGAACGGGATCATGGCGGTCGCGACCGAGGTCATCTGCCGGGGCGAGACGTCCATGTAGTCGACGGCACCGGGGAGGACATCCTCGGTCTCGCCACCCTTACGACGGCAGAGCACCCGGTCCTCGGCGAACGTGCCGTCAGCCTTCAGGCGCGCGTTGGCCTGGGCCTTGACGAACCGGTCCTCCTCGTCCGCGGTCAGGTAGTCGATCTGGTCGGTGACCCGACCCTCGACGACCTTCCGGTACGGCGTCTCGATGAAGCCGAACGGGTTGACCCGGGCGAAGGTGGACAGCGCGCCGATCAGGCCGATGTTCGGGCCTTCCGGCGTCTCGATCGGGCACATCCGGCCGTAGTGGGACGGGTGCACGTCGCGGACCTCGAAGCCGGCCCGCTCCCGGGACAGACCACCCGGGCCGAGCGCGCTCAGCCGACGCCGGTGGGTCAGGCCCGCCAGCGGGTTGGTCTGGTCCATGAACTGGGACAGCTGGGACGTCCCGAAGAACTCCTTGATCGCCGCCACCACCGGGCGGATGTTGATCAGGGTCTGCGGGGTGATCGCCTCGACGTCCTGCGTGGTCATCCGCTCGCGGACGACCCGCTCCATCCGGGACAGACCGACCCGAACCTGGTTCTGGATCAGCTCGCCCACGGTACGGAGGCGCCGGTTGCCGAAGTGGTCGATGTCGTCGGCCTCGTAGCCGTCCTCACCGGCGTGCAGCCGGCACAGGTACTCCACGGTGGCGACGATGTCGTCCTCGGTCAGCGTGCCGGTGGTGATCGGCACGTTGACTTCGAGCTTCTTGTTGAACTTGTAGCGCCCGACCTTGGCGACGTCGTACCTCTTCGGGTTGAAGAAGAGGTTGTCGAGCAGGGTCTGGGCGTTCTCGCGCGTCGGCGGCTCGCCAGGGCGCAGCTTGCGGTAGATATCGAGCAGAGCCTCGTCGGCGCCGGCGATGTGGTCCTTCTCGAGCGTGGTCATCATCAGCTCGGACCAGCCGAACCGCTCACGGATCCGCTCGGCCGACCATCCGACGGCCTTGAGCAGGACCGTCACGGCCTGCCGACGCTTACGGTCGATGCGAACGCCGACCGTGTCGCGCTTGTCGATGTCGAACTCCAGCCAGGCACCCCGACTCGGGATGACCTTGACGCTGGAGAGGTCGCGGTCGGAGGTCTTGTCCGGCTGCTTGTCGAAGTAGACGCCCGGAGACCGGACGAGCTGGCTGACCACGACGCGCTCGGTGCCGTTGATGACGAAGGTGCCCTTGGGCGTCATCATCGGGAAGTCACCCATGAACACCGTCTGGCTCTTGATCTCGCCAGTGGTGTTGTTGGTGAACTCCGCGGTCACGAAGAGCGGAGCGCAGTAGGTCAGGTCCTTCTCCTTGCACTCCTCGATCGAGGCCTTGACCTCGTCGAAGCGCGGCGCGGAGAAGGAGAGTGACATGGTGCCGGAGAAGTCCTCAATGGGACTGATCTCTTCAAGGATCTCCGCGAGACCCGAGCGTGCGTGCGGGTCGTCCGCCGACCGGCCCTGCCAAGCCTCGTTGCCGACGAGCCAGTCGAAGGACTCGTTTTGAATGGCAAGGAGGTTGGGGACCTCGAGGTGTTCGGTGATCCTGCCGAATGAAACTCGGCGGGGAGCGAATGCGCTCGACGTACGACTGGTCTTCGCAGGGCGGGAAGCTGCCAAGATGCGTCCTTCCGAGGACCGGTGCTGCAGAACGGCTGGTACGCGTGCACTCCAATGACCCCACCAGAAATATCCGTAAACGGACATTTCCGAGCAGGGGTCAAGTCGGAAGGCAGCGCAAACTAGCAGTGTAGCCGAGAGGCTAACCGCTGTCCAGCCCACCCCGCAGGTTGTTTGCGGAGCGTGCTCGGCACCCGTCAACCGGGGTCTGCCGGGCCGCTCAGAACGCAACTCCCCACTGGGCCGCTCGGGTTAACCGCGGCCGATGGTGCCGCCGCTGTCATACCCACGTCGTGGCCGTCGCAAGCGCGGTGTCTTGCTGGTGTCAGCGTGCCTGGCAGCCCCGGGCCGCGTCAAGGGCCGGTATCCCCCTCGGTGCGTGTTTCCCACCAGAGAGCGACCCACCGTCCTCGTTCCGGTCGACAGAACCGCTGGTCGGAGCCCAGCTCAGTACCGCTCAGAGCCAGATCCACCAATACGGCGGGCGGCGATCCGTGTCGGATCACCGCCCGCCGCGACGCGATGGTGTCCCGGCTCAAGAAGCCGGGTACGCGTTGGTGGAACGTCAGGTCACTTGAGGGTGACCTTGGCGCCTTCACCCTCGAGCTTGGCCTTCGCCTTGTCGGCGGTCTCCTTGTTGACCTTCTCCAGGATGGCCTTCGGCGCGGACTCAACCGCGTCCTTGGCCTCCTTGAGGCCCAGGCCGGTCAGCTCACGCACGACCTTGATGACCTGGATCTTCTTGCCGCCGTCAGCCTCGAGGATGACGTCGAACTCGTCCTGCTCCGGCTCGGCCTCGGCCGCAGCGGCGCCGCCGCCGCCACCCTGGGCGATCGCGACCGGAGCGGCAGCGGTGACCTCGAAGGTCGTCTCGAACTGCTTCACGAACTCAGAGAGCTCGATCAGCGTCATCTCCTTGAACGCGTCAAGCAGCTCGTCGGTGCTGAGCTTCGCCATGTCTGGCGTCCTTTCCTGTTTCTGTTAAGTAAGAACTGGTGCGCCGTGGGGGCCTCAGGCCGCCTCGGCGCCCTCCTTCTCGCGCTTGTCCTGCAGTGCAGCCGCCAGACGGGCGGTCTTCGACAGCGGGGCCTGGAACAGGGCCGCGGCCTTGCTCAGGTTGCCCTTCATCGCGCCGGCCAGCTTGGCCAGCAGCACCTCGCGGGACTCAAGGTCGGCAAGCTTCGTGACCTCGGCCGCAGTGATGGCCTTGCCCTCGAAGACACCGCCCTTGATGACGAGCTTCGGGTTGGCCTTCGCGAAGTCGCGAAGCCCCTTCGCCGCCTCGACGACGTCGCCCGAAACGAAAGTCAGCGCGGTAGGACCGGTGAACAGCTCATCGAGGCCGGTGATGCCCGCGTCCGTCGCAGCACGCTTCGCGAGCGTGTTCTTCGCGACCGTGTAGCTGGTCTCGGCGCCGAGCGAGCGCCGAAGCTGGGTGAGCTGGGAAACCGTCAGACCGCGGTACTCGGTCAGCACGGTGGCGCCCGAACTGCGGAAGCTCTCGGTCAGCTCAGCAACGGCCGTGGCCTTGTCGGCCCGGATCGGCTTGTCCGCCATGTCCCTCCTCTCTCGTTACTCGAGGCTGGTCCACGTCACAGCCGAAGCCGGAACGGAGGCGGAGGCAGCACGACAACGAAAAGCCCCGGCGCAGGGCGCACGGGGCGAGGGCCGGCGGATCACATGGTCGGCGGACCACGTTCACTGCCGAGTTACGCTTGCCGCCCTACGCGGGTCGCCCGTCGTCGCGGGACCTTCGACCGTGCCGGAGCACGGTGACCAGCGGTCTTTGGGTGGTTCCTCATCCATGAGAACACGGATGACGGTTGAAGAGTACGCGCCCAGGCCAGCAGCGCCAAATCGCGCCGTGTGAGCCGCGCCACCGCGCCGGCGCCGGTCAGCCCTGAGCCCGCCGCCGCCACAGGTAGCCCCCGACGACCGCGGCGCTCCAGGCCAGCGCCCACACGCTCAGCCCCAACAGGGTCAGCGCGGCGGCGTCACCCCCGGTGGTGCGGGCGGCGGCCATGATCGGCGGTGCCAGCCAGGGGGCCACCGAGCCGCTCAGGCCGAGCACCACCGCGCCAACCCCGCCGAGGGCCAACACCGCGACGCCGAACCCGGCGCCGCCCACCGACGCCCGGCTGGCCAACGCCCCAAGAGCAACAGCAGCGGGTACGACCAGCAGGTGCGCCCACACGCCCAGCGCGAGCCCGACCGGAATCGACCGGTCCCCCGGGTCGACCGGGCCGGACACTCCGCCGACCAACCACGGAAAGAGCAGCGCCACGGCCACCGTCACCAGCGCCGCCACCCCGGCGGCGAGGAGCCCGGCCAACCGCTCCCGGGCCACCCCGACCGTCACCTGCGCCAGTCGACGCTGCACGTCCGGCTCGACGTCCAACAAGATCTTGGTCTGCCAGGCGAGCACCGGGAAGAGCACGACCGCGGAGACGCCGTACGCCTCCGCCGGCTGGGCACGGCCACCGCCGTAGAGCGTGCCGAGCGTGATCAGACCGGCGAGCAGCGGTGCCACCGCCCGGCCGGTTCGCAGAAAACCGGTCAGCCGCATCCGGACCAGGGCGCTCATCGGGCCTCCCCCGCTGCCGGCTCGGCCACCGCGTCGGTGGAGGCGTCGGAGCGTACCCGCAGCACCTGGTGGCCCTCGGCGCGCAACCGGGCGACGGTGCCGGCGACCCGCGCGGCCGGCACCGCGACCTCGACCACCGCGATCGTCTCGTCCGTCGACGAGGTCTCCTCGGAGAGCGAACCGTCGGCTACCAACCAGCGGCGCGCGGCCGGCAGCCGGACCGTCTCGCCACGGTGGTCGCTGACCAGCACGGACCCGTCGGCGGCGAGCACCTCGGCGATCAGCTCGGGCACCAACTCGCGGGTGGCGGCGTCCAGCCCTTCCCACGGCTCGTCGAGCACCAGCAGGCCCGGTGGGCGCAGCATCGCCTGGGCGAGGCCCACCTTCTGCGCGGTGCCCTTGGACAGCTCCGGCAGCCGGACCGAGCGGAAGGCGGAAAGCCCGAGCCGGTCGGTCCAGGAGGCCACCGCCTCGTCGGCCGCCGCCCGGCCCAGCCCCGCCACCCGGGCCATCCCGGTCAGATAGCGGGTCACCGTGAACGGCTGGTCGGCGGGGAACCGCTCCGGCACCCAGCCCACTCGCTCCGGCCGGTCGCTGACCCGACCCTGGCCCGGACGGAGGACGCCTGCGGCCACCTGGAGCAGGGTTGACTTGCCCACCCCGTTGCGGCCCAGCACGATCGCCACCTCGCCGGGACCGATTCGCACGTCGATGCCTCGCAGCACCCACGGCCCCCGCCGGTGGTACCGCAACCAGACGTTCTCCAACCGCATGGGGTCGAGCCTGCCACACCTCAAACGCGCCGGGGCGCCGCCACAGTCGTGGCGGCGCCCCGGCGGAGCGAACTGTCGACTCAGGCCTCGGCCTGGTCCTCCCGGAGGTTCTTCACCAGGTTCGGGTCGACCGGGACACCCGGGCCCATCGTGGTGGTCAGGATGACCTTGCGGAGGTACTTGCCCTTGGCCGCGGACGGCTTGGCACGCAGCACCTCGTCGAGCACCGCGGCGTAGTTGTCCACCAGCTGGCTCTCCGTGAAGGAGGCCTTGCCGATGATCAGGTGCAGGTTGGAGTGCTTGTCCACCCGGAAGGTGATCTTGCCGCCCTTGATGTCCTGCACCGCCTTGGTGACGTCCATGGTCACCGTGCCGGTCTTCGGGTTCGGCATGAGACCGCGCGGGCCCAGGATCCGCGCGATCCGACCGATCTTGGCCATCTGGTCCGGCGTGGCGATCGCCGCGTCGAAGTCCAGCCAACCACCCTGGATCCGGGCGACCAGCTCATCGGTGCCCACCTCGTCCGCACCCGCGGCGGCGGCCTCTTCGGCCTTCGCGCCACTGGCGAACACGATCACGCGGGCGGTCTTACCGGTGCCGTGCGGCAGGTTGACCACACCGCGGACCATCTGGTCCGCCTTGCGGGGGTCGACGCCGAGGCGCATGGCGACCTCGACCGTGGCGTCGAACTTGACGTTGGTGGTCTCCTTGGCCAGCTTCACGGCCTCGGAGGGGGTGTAGAGCCGGTCCCGGTCGATGACGTCGGCGGCCTTGCGGTAG
This sequence comes from Micromonospora chokoriensis, assembly GCF_000718555.1. Taxonomy (GTDB): domain Bacteria; phylum Actinomycetota; class Actinomycetes; order Mycobacteriales; family Micromonosporaceae; genus Micromonospora; species Micromonospora chokoriensis_B. The sequence goes on along the minus strand of NZ_JOAN01000013.1, from coordinate 70,696 downwards.
CTCTTGCTGCGCTGCATTGCTCAATACTCCTGTGGTCTCTGGCGGGCCGCTCGGCGCGAGCCCTCCCACGGTCGGGTCGAAGGCCGGGGCCTACGTCAGTCGTTGACGGTGATGCCCATCGAGCGGGCGGTGCCGGCGATGATCTTCTCGGCCTGGGCCAGGTCGTTGGCGTTGAGGTCGGCCATCTTCTTCTCGGCGATCTCACGCAGCTGCACGCGGCTGACCGAGCCCACCTTGTCGGCCTGCGGAACACCCGAACCCTTCTGCACACCGGCGGCCTTGAGCAGCAGCCGGGCAGCGGGCGGGGTCTTCAGCACGAACGTGAAGGACCGGTCCTCGTACACGCTGATCTCGGCGGGGACGATGTCGCCCCGCTGGGACTCGGTCTGCGCGTTGTACGACTTGCAGAACTCCATGATGTTGACGCCGTGCTGGCCGAGCGCGGGGCCGACCGGCGGCGCCGGCGTGGCCTGGCCCGCCGGCAGCTGAAGCGTGAACGTCTTGACGAGCTTCTTCTTCGGAGGCATGTCACTTCCTGGGGCTTGGAGCTGGAAAATGCGGCTGTCGCCGCCCTCGGGGCGCGCACGGTCAGCGCGGTGCGACAGCGGCGACATTCAAGAGTAGCGCAGGCCGCAGCCCACTCGTCCGCCGAGGTCGAGCGAGAGCGTGTACGCCGACGTCGGCGGCGGGCCGGGCCCGCCGCCGACGACCAATCAGATCTTGGTGACCTGGTTGAAGTTGAGCTCCACCGGCGTCTCGCGACCGAAGATCGACACCAGCACCTTGAGCTTCTGCTGGTCGGCGTTGATCTCGCTGATCGTGGCCGGCAGCGACGCGAACGCGCCGTCGGTGACGGTGACGGAGTCGCCCACCTCGAAGTCGAGGACCTTGATCTCCGGCTTCGACTTCTTCTGCTCCGTCTCCACGGCCGGCGCCAGCCACTTCAGCACCTCGTCGAGCGAGAGCGGAGCGGGCCGGTCGGCCCGGTCGGTCGCGCCGACGAAGCCGGTGACACCGGGGGTGTTCCGAACACACGAGTACGACTCGGCGGTCAGCTCCATCCGGACCAGGATGTAGCCCGGGAAGACCTTGGCCTGGATCTGCGAACGCTTACCGTTCTTGACCTCGACCTCTTCCCGGGTCGGCACCTCGACCTGGTAGATGAAGTCCTCCATGTCGAGGCTCGTGATCCGAGTCTCGAGGTTGGTCTTGACCTTGTTCTCGTAGCCGGCGTAGGAGTGCACCACGTACCAGTCACCCGGGGCGTAGCGCAGCTTCTGCCTCAGCTCCGCGACGGGGTCGTAGTCCTCGTCCGGTGCGGGCTCGGTCGTTGGGAACTCCGGCTCGCTGGCGGCCTCAACCGACTCGTCACCAGCCGCCGTCGCGACCGTGGACTGCTCGTCCACCTGTCCGGCGGTCTCGTCGTACTCAGGCACGCTCGCTCACTTCCGTCACTATGGCTGGAGGCAGCCGGTCAGTCCGAGTTGCCAAAGACAAACAACACGACCTTGGCGAAGCCGTAGTCCAGCACACCCACGATCGTCAGCATCACCGCGACGAACGCCACCACCACGGCGGTGTAGGTCAGCAACTCCTTGCGGGTCGGCCAGATGACCTTACGCAGTTCGGCTACGACCTCGCGGAAGAACCGGGCGATGCGGCCGAAGACGCCCACCCGACCCGTTTCCGACCGGGTGGTCGGCCGGCTGTCCGCCGACTCTGCCCGGGCACGGGACCGCGTGGCGGTGCCTCCCCGGGAAACCGGCTCGTCCGCGCTGGTGGCGTCGTCGTCGGCTACCTCGTCGACGACCTCGTCGTCCAGACGATCGTCGCCGGCGTCCTCGCCGCGCCGCTTGTTGTCGGCCACTTCGCCCTCCGTCGCGGAATCTCGGGTCGCACGCCGAGCGGCGTACGCGGCGCTGGTCACGCCGGCCGGACCCAACCGTCCCGCGACGGGCCGCGGCCGGTGGATCGCTCGGGGAGGGCCCGATTGCCTCGGGACCACCCCGCCGATGCCACCACCACGGGCCGGACGCCGCCAAGCTGGCGGCGCGACCCACGGGAACGGTCAGGCCTGAGGCGCAGGGGTGACAGGACTTGAACCTGCAGCCTGCGGTTTTGGAGACCGCTGCTCTGCCAATTGAGCTACACCCCTATGTGGCAACACTCGCCCCACGCGGCCACAGACGACCGTGCAGGGGTCACTTGCCCCACGGCGGACCAGTGTACGGGTAGCCGCCCGACTTTCCCAACCGGTCTCTCCGCCACGCGTGGCGGGCTCGGTTCAGCGTGCCGAACGGATGGTTGCCCGGGCCTGCGACAGCACCTTGTCGCCGAGGCAGGTGGCGGTCACCTCGAGTCGGGTGAGGCCGTCCTCGGTCACCTCACGGACCCGTGCGGTGACCTCGATCTCGGTCCCCTGATCGTCGTCCGGGACCACCACCGGCCGGGTGAATCGCACGCCGTACTCGACCACCGCGTCCGGCGACCCGGCCCACTCGGTGACCGCCCGGCCGACCAGCGCCATGGTGAACATGCCATGGGCGATCACCCCGGGCAGACCCACCTTGGTGGCGACCCGGTCGCTCCAGTGGATCGGGTTGAAGTCGCCCGAGGCGCCGGCGTAGCGGATGAGGTCCGCCCGGGTCACCTGGAACGTCTTTGCTGGCAACTCCATCTCAGGCCTCCCCGCGAATGACGTACCTGGCCCAGACAGCGACCACCGGTTCCCCGCCGACGGTGCTCACGTCGGTGCGCGTGGTCAGGAAGCCGTGCCCACCCCGGGTGCTGACGTCCTCGATGGTGTTGGTGCAGACCAGCTCGTCGCCGGCGACCACCGGCCGGGTGTACGAGAACCGCTGGTCGCCGTGCACCAGGCGGCTGTAGTCGACACCCAGGGCCGGGTCCTCGATGATCTGGCTGCTCGCGGCCATCGTGACGATCACCGGGAAGGTCGGCGGGGCCACCACGTCGGGGTGGCCCAGCGCCTGCGCGGCCGCCGGGTCATGGTGGGCCGGGTCGGTGGCGCCGATGGCGCTGGCGAACTCGCGGATCTTTTCTCGGCCCACCTGGTAGGGGGCGGTCGGCGGATAGGTCCGGCCGACGAAGGAAGGGTCCAGAGGCATGCCGCGAACCTACACGGAAAGCACAATCGCCGACCTGATCGGCAGGCAACGGCAGAGCCGCACCAGACCGGTCAGATCGGCGATTGAAAAGCTTCGACAGCGGCCGGCCGCGAGGCCGGCCACAAGTCAGCGGGTCTCGCGGTGGACCGTGTGCCGACCGTCACGCGGGCAGAACTTCTTCAGCTCGATGCGGTCGGGGTCGTTGCGCCGGTTCTTGCGCGTGATGTAGTTGCGCTCCTTGCACTCCACACACGCCAAAGTGATCTTCGGCCGGACATCGGTAGCCTTCGCCACGGCGGAGTGCCTTCCTCGCTAACGGAAACAAACTACGACGCGCCAGCCTAGACGCTGACAGCGCGGACATGCAAAGTGGGCGCCAGAAGCGCCCATTTTCTTACGACCACCGGCAACGAGCCCGGAAGACGAGAGTAGCGGTGGCCGGACTTGAACCGGCGACACAGCGATTATGAGCCGCTTGCTCTACCATCTGAGCTACACCGCTGCGATGGGTCCAGCTGAACCCTCGAGCCCCCTTACGGAATCGAACCGTAGACCTTCTCCTTACCATGGAGACGCTCTGCCGACTGAGCTAAGGGGGCCTGCGCTCCCCGTGAGGCGCGCAGGAGTAAGAGTACACGGCCTGGTTCGACAGGTGAAATCGGATCCCCGGTGATCGTCCGCGCCCTGCTCAGGGCACGACACGAAGGCGCGGCAACTCCCCGATGGAGATCGTCTCCGGGTCCACCTGGGCACCAAACCAGGCGGCCAACCGCTCGTACGGCAGCGGCCGGCTGAACAGGAAGCCCTGCCCAATCTCGCAGCCGATGTCCTGGAGAAGCTCGAGCGTCAACTCGCTCTCCACACCCTCAGCCACCACAGCCAACCCGAACTGCTGGGAGAGCGTCACCACCGCGTTGACGATCGCCAGGTCCCCCGGGTCGGTCGCCATGCCCTGCACGAAGGAGCGGTCCACCTTCACCTCGTGCACCGGCAGCCGACGCAGGTGCGCCAGGGACGAGTCGCCCGTGCCGAAGTCGTCCACCGACAGCCGTACGCCGAGATCCCGCAACCGTTGCAGGGTGGGGATGGGCCGGTCCGTGCCGTCCAGCACGCCCGACTCGGTGATCTCCAGGGTGAGGCGCTGGGCTGGCACCCCGTACTCGGTCAGCAACTCTTGGACCCGGTCGGGGAAGTGTTGGTCGGTGAGCGTCCGGGCGGCCAGGTTGACCGCGATCGGCAGCGGCTGGTTGGCGTCGGCCCAGTCTCGACTGCGTCGCAGCCCCTCACGGAGCACCACCTCGGTGAGCCGGCTCAGCTGCCCGGTGTGCTCGGCCACCGCGACGAAGTCCTCCGGCGCGACGTTGCCGTGTGTCGGATGCTCCCAGCGGGCCAGACACTCGACACCGACCAGGCGGCGGTCCCGCAAGGTGACCTTGGGCTGGAAGTAGACCTCCAACTCACCCTGGTCCAGTGCCTGACGCAGGTCGCCGGCGAGACCCAGCCGGCGCAGCGACCGAGACTCCAGGCCCGGGTTGAACAACTGCACGCTGCCCGGCACCGACTTGGCCGCCGTGGTGGCCAGGTCGACCCGCAGCAGCAAGGTGGCCGCATCGCTGCCATGATCCGGGTGTACGGCCACCCCGACGGCGGTGTCCACCACCAGGGTGAGCGCGTCGAAGACCATCTCGTCGCGGATCTGGTCACGCAGCTGACTGGCGAGTTCCAACGCCGCGTCCGCGCTCTCCAACCGCAGCGTCACCAGGAACTCGTCGCCACTCGCCCGGCCCACCAGAGCCGACGACGGCGCGCTGGCCCGCAACCGGTTGGCGACCTCGGCCAGGACCTTGTCCCCCGCCGCGTGGCCGAGCGACTCGTTGACCTGCCGCAGCCCGTCCACGTCGAAGAGCAGCAGCGCCACCACCTCGCCCGGCGCCCGGATCTTGACCGACTCGTCCAGCGCGCCGGTGATCCGCCGCCGATTGGGCAGCTTGGTCAGCGCGTCGTGGTACGCGTCGTGCCGCAGCCGGTCCACCAGCCGGGAATTCTCCAGCGCCACCGCCGCGTGTGCCGCCACTGTCTCGAACAGCGGCACGTCGTTACGGACGAAGTAGTTGCTGTCACCGAGCCGGTTGGCGACCTCGAGCGTACCGATGATCACGTGACCCGACCGGAGCGGAAGCACGATCACATCCTTGACCCGCTGCGCGGACAACTCGCCGCGCAGGTCGGCGTCGGTGGTCATGCCACGCCCGACCGCGACGACGCGCCCCTCGTCGCGGGCCCGTTTCCGCAGGACGGCCGGGGTCTTGGCGAGGTCGAGCAGACCCGAGTCATCGTTTCGTGCCGTCAGCAGCACCTCCGGATGCCGACCCTGAGCCGGCAGCCACAGCGTGGCGTACTCCGCCTGCATGAGGGCCCGCACCCGGCCCAGCAGCGCGTCCGCCAAAGTCCCGTCCTGGCCGCTCTCGGCCACCGCGCGACTCAGCTCGTACATGTCGGTGAGGGTGCGATGTTGTCGGAAGAACTGCGCGTACGCGCGGTAGACGATGGCCAACGCGCCGACGAGCGCCGCCAGCAACAGCAACGACCACCAGGTCACCGCGATGAGAATGAGGACGACCAACCCACTGGCTATGTTGATGGCCGCGGTGAGCAGCGCCGGCGGGCACTTGCGGATGGTCTCCCAGCCCACCTGCCAACCCTGGAGCAGGGTGTGCACGCCCGCCACGGAGAGGATGCTCACCAGGTTGACCATGCTGGCCGCCACGAACAGGGTCAGCCACGTGCCCGGGCCGACCCCCCGCACGGGCGGCAGCGCCTGCAGGACCAGGATCGCCAGGGATGACCCTGCGGCGGCACGAGCGACGTTGAACCAGAACTTCGTCGCGGCAAAGCGATGCCGGAGGTGTGTGATGACGGCCGCGAGGGTGTAGATCGTCACCACGGTGAGTGGCCGGACCAGGTAGAACGCCAGGACCAGCGGAATCTCGGTGAGCGTCACTCCGATCGACTGACGCCGTACCGAGAAGTTGAGCACCGGGAGCCCTGCGGCCACCATGGCGACCAGCAACGCCGCGGCGAGTGGCCACTCCCCGACGGGCTCCTGAGCGACCAGGCCGACGACGGTGGAGCAGACGACGGCCAACAACGCCATCGGCCCGGTGATGAACCAGGCGCGCTCGGTCGAGCGGGGGCCCGCGCGGCCGTTACCCGCCATGCGACGCCCCCTCACCGCCCCCGCCGGTCACATCATCGAGATCGTGCTTGTTATCGAGGTGCTGGCATGTTCCAGATGACGTCCGCAGTCTGCATCTGGCCGCTCCACGGGTCACCCGCGAAGACAACCGCGAGGGCGGTAAGCACCAAGAACGAGCCAAGCAGCCGGCCCAGCGTTCGACCAGACATTTTTGCTCCTGTCGGGGAAGTGTCACAGGGATGGTGGAGGTTCCACGATCGTGCCACACGGCCCGTATGCATAAAAGCGGTCAGTGGCGGGACCGGTCCGAGCGTTGACTAGGTCGCACCCTTCGGACAGCCCGCCGTGCCAGATCAGGGCCCGTTCCATGCCATCAGGCATTTCGCTCGACGCTTGATACGACCATCAGCACAATTCACCCAGGCTGCGACGCACCCACCGACACGTCTCTGACGATCACTCCCTGTGACCGAACCCTCGGCCCAAAACACACCGACGGCAGCCAATCCATCGACCACCATACCTGGTTCTCTCTCGGGCACAAGGGGTCATTCCGAGGCAACGCGGCCCCGCCCCAACCCTGGTGCCGACCGTCGCCGCGCCCGACGTACGACGAGAACTCTGACCTCTGGCGCTTCTCGCGAACCCGCGCGCATCCGCGCCAGCGTCTGCGATCTGACGTTCACTGCCCGGCATACGCCAACCAACCCGGCAAGGCCCCCGTCATGAGCCGCAGGCTCCTGCTCGGACTTCGCCAGCAGTTGGTCCTGGATACCGATCGCCCCGGCGAGCAGGTTGACCTGGATGCCCAGCAGCCCTTCGGGCTCCTGGCGGCCCATCACGGCGGTGACCGCGGCCCCCACTTCGCCTCCCTGGGCGACATAACGCGGGTAGCCACGATCGTCGCGGCTGCCCTTGCTACTACCGACGGGCCCGGTGGGTCTTCGATCATCGGCCGTCCGTTCAGTTGCCTGCTGGCGCCACGAACATCTTGACCGAACCGCAGGTCTCCGATGCGTTCTTGAACTGCTCTCCGTCGATGACGTACACGAGCTTCCCCCATCTCGTTCCGGCGGTGCGATCGGCCCTGGCTCCCGGTGAAGGGATCGCTTCGATACGTTGCACACAGGCAAACAGGTGCCCCGGCGCCGGGACACGGAAGATCCGACTCCACGACCGTCGGCACGCCTCGACCGGGGCCTCTCCGACTCTCGCCGCCACATCCCCCATCCGGTGCATGCCTGCTGTGGCGCAGACAAAGGCGGAATCACTTGCCGGCATCGCCTCAGGTGGAGCCGTCGGCGCGTGGTAACCACCGATTGCGGCGGTCGCACCACCAGCGGCCAGAACCCCTGCGGCAACGGCTGCGACTATCCCTGCGCGCCTTCTCCGGGATGCCTTCTCGGGCTGCCGTGGTGAGTCGAGGATGCGGGCGAGCATCGCCTCTCCCGCAGGGCTCGTCGTGAACGTGGCCCGGACGCTGGGCCGAACGCGACGGATCTGGTCTTCGGTCGCTGCGTCGTCGTTCTTCATTCCAACCCCTTCGTGTACGCGGTCAGACCGCCAACCAGAGACCGGTTCGGCTCCGCTCGCCGATGTCCGTATGCGTCCTCGAAGCGGCGACGAGCACGGTGCAGCCGCACGGCAAACGTCGCGGTCGTGCAGCCCAGCACTCTCGCCGATTCCCTGCCGTTGAAGTCGTACCAGTACCGCAGCAGCAACACCTCGCGGTCCGTCTCCGGCAGTTTCGCCAACGCCGCCATCACGTCGACCCGTTGGGAGGTGGACGGACCATGCTCAATCTCGCCATGCGCCTGAGAGTGCAGGCGCACCTGCAACGTCGCGTGACCCGCGCGACTGCGCCGATGCTGCAACAGCAGCCGCCGCGCGACCCCGAACAACCAGGGGCGCTCCTGTCCTGCCTTGATTGTTGGCAAGCGCCGCCAGGCCACGGCGAAAACCTCGCTCACGAGGCCCTGCGCATCGTCGCCGCCCAGTCGATCGCTCGCGTACGCGAAGACCGCGTCACCGTGCCGGCGGAACAAGTCAGTCAGGCGTTGCCGGTCGGCGGCCGTCCCCCGCGCATCCGGCACCGATCCTCCAGGTGGTGTTCTCACACCCGTACTTGTCGCTCCAACGACTTTTCCTTACGGCCCAACGGGAAGATTCCAGCCCTGCCTTCCGCCCTTGGGACGGCCGTGTCCCTCGCCGTGGCGTCGCGACGTGACTCGTAGACGTCGCCGTCTTCAGCACCGAGATCAGTCACCCGCCACAGCGCGACTAGCACCAGCTTGACCAATAGTCAGATCATCTGTTTATAGTTACGGCATGACTAAGAGACCAGGCCCGATGAGGGAGCCCACCTACTACATCCTGGCGGCGTTACAGGACGAGCCGCTGCACGGCTACGCAATCGTCAAGCGAGCCGAGGAGCTGTCCCGGGGGCGGGTCCGCCTGCTTGCGGGCACGCTCTACGCCGCGTTGGATCGGCTCACCAGCGAGGAGATGGTGCGGGTAGCCGAAGAGGCTGTGGTCAACGGTCGCGCCCGCCGCACGTACCAACTGACCGAGCGGGGTTCGTCTGCGCTGCATGAGGAAGCAGAGCGAATGGCCGCCGCCGCAGATGTCGTACGTGGCCGCTCGCCGCGCTCGGTTGCGATGATCCAGACGGTGCTGGCATGAGCCCGCTTGAGCGTCGGTACCGATGGCTGCTGAGGGCGTACCCCCGTCCGTACCGGGAGTACCGCACCGACGAGATCTTGGAGATCGTGCTGGCCAGGACCGATGAACAGCAGCGGCCAAGCTTGCCCGAATCTGCGGCGCTGGTGGCCGCCGGGCTCCGCGTCCGCACCGGCGTGGATCGGCTGGACACTCAAGCGTTGCGCCGCTCCGCGCTGCGGCTCTCCGCTCTGGCCTTGCTCATTCTGGGCGTTGCTCTCCATAGCGGAGTGCTGATCTACGGCCTGATCGCCGTCGCGGCGCGGGACTGGTACAACGCTCCGACCTGGGAGTCCGCGACCATCGCGCCGGTCCTGACCATCGGGCTGACCGCGGCGGCATGGGGCAAGTACCGCGTTGCCTTCGGCGCTGTGTCAACGGCGTTGGCCGGTCAGTACTGGCTGATGAATCCCTCAGGCCCGGTTCTCTCAGTTGACGCTATCTGGCCCGCCATGGATGTGCGGTTCTTGTCGCCACTGCTTGCCTCGTTAGCGTTGCTGCCATTGCTGCGTGCGCCTCGCGCGTCGGTAGCCAAGCCTTGGATCTGGCTCATTCTCGGCTCGCTGGCGGTCTTCGTTCTCGCACCTAACCCCTTGACCGGCGGGCATCCTGCACCAGTGCTCATGTCCCTATACGTGTTCGCGGCACTGGCTATCGTCGCCGCGCCGATTGATCCGCGAATGCCGATCGTCGCCTTTGCGCTCATCCTGCCGTCCGCCCTGGCACTAACTGTTGCTCATCTGCTCAAGGCAACCGCCCTGAGCGAGACCTTGTACGCACCACTTTCCACCACGCTCATACTCGCTGCCATCATGGCCGCCACGCTCACCGCCAGCACCCTCACGAGCCGTCGACATCTCCGCATTTAGCCGCCAGAGGCTGCCCGGCCACCGCGCTAGCCAGACCGAACCGGAGCAGGTACGCCCGTTTGACGGGGCGGGCCAGAGTTGGATCTCGGCAAACACGTAGTTGGTGCAGCCAGCGGGATGGGGGTGAGACTCGCGAAAGAGGCCCTTGGTCGGCGTACGCACTGGTCAGGGGCTTCTCCGTGCTCATGGTGGCGGGAGATGATTCGAACCTCTGCAGCTTTCGATACGGACTTACCGAGCGTCCGCGATCTTGGCAGCCTCAGGGTCTGCCACCTGCCGTTCTGCTCCGCTTCGGAGAGGCCGTGCAGGCTTGCGCCCACCATCTGCCCACGCCCCCACCACGTCAGGGTGATGAAGTGTCGAGCGGAACCGGTCCGTTCTGGTCCTCGATCTGGCACTGCACTGTCGCAGGCGCGCAGACCGCCATGTAGCTCCCGAGGAAGACTTTCTGCTGCCTGCCGCCGATCTCGTACGTGACGTTCACCCCGCGACGAACCGTCCGGCCTTCGCCCACGAGCTCGTAACCGAGCAGGATCTCGATGTCCACCTTGCCGTCCGGATGCTCGCTCGGATCAGCGGTGCCCGGATCGGGAAGAACAAGCCCGGCCGGATCCTGTGCACCAATGAGGTCAGGATGGGTCGGCGGCCAGCCTTCGGAGTCCATCACCGATCCTCGGGTCGAGGTGAGCACTCGTACCTGGGCGCCAAGCAGACGAGCCGAGTCGCCGTGCATGACCGGTTCGATGCTCTTGATCGTTACCGGTCCCTTGCCGATCCGGATGGTTGTGACACCGTCGGTGAGCCGATAACCGACGTCATAGGAGCCTGCCCAGCCGTAGCTGCTCCGCTGGGCAAACACATCGTCGCCAGGACGATCAGAGGTCAGGAACGGTGTATCACAGCCAGCGACGGCGAGGACCCCAACGAGGGCTCCCGCCATCGCCGTTCGGGCGAGCCGAGTGTTCATGCAACCTCCGCCCCGGCACCCCTGCCCCGATAGGTCATCGAAGCTCACCGTCAGTCGTTATGAGCCGGACTCGCCGGTGGACAAGGTTGATGTCGATGACCTTCACCAACAGCGTGTCACCTGGTTCAGGGATGCCGTCAAGGGCGGACTCGTGGACCAGCCCTTGAACGCCATCCCCCACAGCGACGAAGACACCGAACGGCACGATGCGGGTCACCAGACCGCGCAGGACGGCTCCGAGATGCGCCCGCGCGAACTCCGCCATCGGGTCAGGCTCCAGCGCCTTAAGCGACAGCGCTACCCGCTCGCGGTCGAGGTCGACGTCCAGAACCATCACGGTGAGCCGGTCTCCAAGACCCACAACATCGGTGGGGTGATCAAAGTGCTTCCAGGTCAGCTCTGGACAATTCACCATGCCGGTGACACTGCCGATGTCTACGAAGACCCCGAAGTTCTTGATGTCGACTACGACGCCTGTGGCAACCTGGCCCCGCTCAATCGTTTCCAAGCTCAGCCGCGCGCTCTCGTCATCCCTCTGTCCCATAAGCTCCAACCTTCAACCGAGTGCGTCGCCGATCTTGTCATTCATGGTGTCGTCTCCCCCGTCCATGCAGTTGGCGTAGACGCGGAGCAGGACGGCTACGCCGTGGCCCAAGCGCCGGGCGACCTCGGTCGGCGGGACGCCGGCATTCAGCCAGAGAAAGGCTGCCGCGTGCCGTAGGTCGTTGGGCCTACGGACGAGCGGCGAGGCAACCTGCGATTCGGTCAGCACCTTCTTCGCGGGCGAGCCTCCACCACCGGTCGTAGACCGACTCGGAGAGCGGCCCACCGTGCAGGCCCGGAGAACCGACCGTCCGGCCCCACCCCGTGATTCTCGACGAGCCGGGGCGGGATCGGGACCGCACGAGTCTCAGCCCTCCCCCGGTGCTTGAGGCCACGCCGCTCGTGGGAAGCGCCGTCGTCGGGCCAGTGCGACCCGGCGCGCGGCGAGGTGCCGGCGAGCACCAGGCGGCCCCAGCGGTATTCGATCTTCTCGTGGCCGCAGGACCGGGAAGGCTTGGCCGCGGTACCCGGCGCGACTGAGCGAGACCCACGACAACGGCCCCTGATCAGCATCTCTGCTGGTCAGGGGCCGTGTCTGCACCTGGTGGCGGGTAGAGGATTCGAACCTCTGAAGCTTTCGCGACGGATTTACAGGGCATCCGCGATCAAGACACCCAAACCCCGGTTGACCTGGTGTTTCTTCCACTCTGGATCATGGCTGAGGTTGCGCCGCCCACGGTATGCCCCCGCGCGCGCGGGGAGCGCTTTTTGAGAGGATCGCGACCCCGACGCACTCACGCCAGGCGCAGTCGCCGCCCCCCAGAAGGCCAGCGCCGCCGCCGAAATGATCATCGCTAGCTGAAAGCGAGTCGGAGTTTCGGTGAGGCCAGCAAGTCCAGCCGTGCCGGCAGCGCACCCGGCCACGAGGGCGGCTACCACCTTCTTCGGAGATCGAGGGCGCATCGACACATAGCCAGTGTTGCAGATCGGGACAAGTCAACCGAGCGCCTGGCCGATGCGATCATTGTCGGGAGCCTCTCCCCCGTCGATGCAGTTGGCGTAGACCCGGAGGAGGACGGCGACGCCGTGGCCCAGGCGCCGGGCGACCTCGGTCGGCGGGACGCCGGCATTCAGCCAGAGCGAGGCCGCCGCATGGCGCAGGTCGTAGGGCCGGCGGACGAGCGGCGAGGCGACCTGCGATTCGGTCAGCGCCTTCTCGCGGGCGAGCTTCCACCACCGGTCGTAGACCGACTCCGACAGCGGCCCACCGTGCAGGCCCCGGAAGAACCGGCCGTCCGGGCCAACTCCGTGATTCTCGACGTGCGCGCACAGCAGCTCGACGAGCCGGGGCGGGATCGGGACCGTACGAGTCTCCGCCCTCCCCCGGTGCTTGAGTCCGCGCCGCTCGTGCGAACTGCCGTCGTCGGTCCAGTGCGACCCTGCGCGCGGCGAGGTGCCGGCGAGCACGAGGCGGCCCCAGCGATGTTCGATCTTCTCGTGCTCACAGGACCGGGAAGGCTTGACCGCCGCCAGGTCGTCGAAGTCGGCCCCGCAGTCGGCGCACCGGCCGGCAAGGTCGCAGTCCTCTCGCCGTAGGTCTGCGGCTTCTGAGGGGCGCATCCCCGCGTAGTAGAGGCAGCCGAAGAACGCGGTGACCTTGTCGGCGCGTTTGCCGAGAGATTTCACCGCCTCCAGCAGCGTGGCGACCTGGGCCGGGTTCGCCACCACCCGCCGGTCGATGGACTGTGCGACCTCGGGCGCGGTCCACTGGACCCGGTCAACCGGGTTGGAGTCGATCAGCTCCAGCTCGACGGCGTACCCGAGGACGTTGTAGAAGGTGGCCCGTTTCCGCTGGACGGTGGAGGCTGCCGCGGGCTTGCCGTCGAGGCGTACGCACAGGCTGTCGAGGACCCGGCGGACCATCGCGGGCGAGTCCAGCTCGACGACAGGGAGTGACGCGGTTTCCAGCCAGGCCAGCGCCGCCGCGTGCTCAGTGGGGATCTCGTCGGACCAGCGGCGCGGGTTGAGACCGTAGAGGTACAGCGCCTCACGGAGCAGGGCGTCAGTGGGTCGACCCCTCCGCCCGGGACGGGTCAGGGTGACCGCGATGGAGGTCAGCGCTTCGACGATCGAGCGCCGGGTCTTGGCCGCCGCCCGGGGCCACTTCATCTCGACGTACGCGCGGCTGTGCGCGTACCAGGTGGTGGGGTTCTTGGTTCTGGCCTCGGAGACCGGGCGGCCGGTGGCCGGGTCGAAGGGCTCCCCCGCGTTGGCCGCCTGGACCAGCTCGGCGCGGAACGAGTGCGCCAGGGCTTTGGTACGGAACATGTCCTCGAAGCGTTGGCCGCTCACCGCCCAGCGGACCCGCCACGGCCGAGCCTTCCGATCAGCGCGCTTACCGATCTCCCAGATCTGGACCTCGTAGCTCTTCACGCGGCGTCCTGCTCCAGGTCGCCGAGCCACCGACCGAGCGCCGACCGCCGGACCCGAAGCTGCCCATTCGGGAGCTTGATCACCCGTGGTCCCTTGCCGGTCTGCCGCCAGTAGAACCAGGTCGAGCGCGGTACGCGCAGCTCGGCGAGCACTTCCGGCACGGTCAACAACTCCTCGTTCACTGCGGTTCCTCCCCGTCGTGCTGTGCGCTGTGCTGAGTTGCCGAGAGATCTGGAGGCTCCTGCGCGGCCCGATCCTTGGCGGCGAGCAGTTCGGATCGCCAGCGGGCCCGTTCGCTGATCGACCGCATGAGCCGGTGGGTCATCGGGCCGACATCGGGGTCGTCGGGTCGGGCGAGTTCCCAGGCGTGCCGGACCCGTTCGGTGGTGTCGCCCTGGTCGTCGACGAGCTGCGTGCCGTCGGTGGTGACGCCGAGCAGTGCCCGGACCCAGGCCCGCGCGTCGTGTTTGTGGTCGGCGAGGGTCTTGCCGGACCAGTCGCGGGAGATGAGGATGCGCCGACCACCGATGCCGAGGGTGTCGCGCTGGTGGACCTTGCCCTTGCAGCGGCCCGGCTTGAGCTTGGCGTGTGCCTTCTTCGGCTGGATGCCGTAGAGCAGCCAGTTTGCGCAGCGGTCGGTGCAGGGCGTCAGCTGGAGTTGCTGCCAGAGCCGGTCGAGGTGCTTGCGTTGCCGGTCGGTAGTCGCCTTGTGGCAGTCGCCGGTGTGCTTGGTGATGTATTTCGTGACGTACCGGATGGTCCGTTCGGCGTCCTCGGTGCCGGGCATGACGCCACGGGCGTCGACCTGGGCGCCGAAGCGGACGACGTGAACCGGTTCCGCGTCCGGATCGTCGTCGATGGAGTCGAGGGCTTCCGTCCAGGTGGTCAGCGGCTCGCGGGAGTCGGGGTCGACCCATGTCGCCGCCTGTTCGTCCCAGATCGGGAGCCGGTCGAGGGTGTAGCGCTGGACGTCGACCGAGGGCCACCACACCTGGTGGTAGGTGGCCGCCGCTACGGTGCGGAGCACGTCGCGAGGGATGGTGCCTCGGATGGCGAAGTGGGCGTGTGGGGCGAGTCGGCGTTGCGGCTCGACGCAGCCGGCGTACTGGACGTTCCAGCCCTCGCACCGTCGGAGGTTCTGCCAGAACCGGTCGAGGAGGCGGGGGAAGTGAACGGCGTCCCAGGCGGCGCGGCGGTAGTCGTACCTGGCCGGGTTGACGGGGGTGCCGTCGGGGCGGACCGGGCCGTACGAGTCGAGGGTGAGCGTGAGCCACATCGACGGTTGGTAGGTGGAGCCGTCCGGGGCGGTGTAGGTCTTGCCGACCGTGCGCCGTTCGACCTTGCGCCGAGGCAGCTCGGGAGCGTCCTGGCGCCGCTTGGTGGAGCGCTTGCGCCGCTGGCCCGGTTCGTCGTCCTGGTCCTCGTCGTCGCTGGCGTGCGGTGGCCCGACGCGCCCGCGCAGGCCCTCAGCGGCGATGGCTTCCTCTACCTCGCGGATTGCCTCGTCGAGGTCGGTCACCTGGTCCCACTGGGCGGCGCGTACCGCCTCGTCGCGGGAGAACTCCAGGTGTGCGCGGAACAGGATCAGTGACTTCTGCGCCTCGGTCGCGGGTTCCGGGCCGGGTAACGGCTCGTCGTCGCGGTGCCAGCCCTCGCGGATCTGGGCTTGCCGTAGCCGGCGGTTCTTCTTGGCGCACGGCGGGCATTTGTCCTCGCGGGTCGCGCCGCAGGGCAGGTCGATGACTTCGGTCAGGCCGGTGTCGAGGTCGGTGCGGCGCATGGCGAGCGGGCGGACGCAGACGCCGTACTCGATGGCGATGTCCTTGAGGACGTCGATCGAGCGGGGCAGCGCCATGCGGGCCGCCCGCGAACCCGGCCGAGAAGCAACCGGGGTCGGGGCGGGTTCGAGACCGGGCAGGGTGGGAGCCGTCATCGGATGATCCCGACGACCTGGGGCCGATTGGACTGGACGACTCCGACCGGAGGCAGCACGGCCACTGATGCCGGCGGCATCACCGGAGCCGGCGGCGCGGGTTCGACAGGCTGCGGCTCGTCGTACCAGTCGCTCTGCGGCTGATCGGGCTCGGGTACCGGCGCGGCGGCGGGTTCGCTGGACAGGACGACCTTCACCAGGGCGAGGAAGGCCAGCGACGGCACGGCCGCGACGATCCAGCCCCAGACGGACGGTTCGGCTTCGGCCACCTGGGCGGCGAGGGAGAGCAGCGCGAACGCGATCAGGAGGACGCCGACCAGGCCGACGGGTCGACCGGTGCGGCGGCGGGCGCGGATCTCCAGGCCGAGGTAGATGGCCATCAGCTCGACGGCCACGGCGTTGGCCCAGCCGATCCAGTCGGGTTGGCCGTGGGCGACGGTCAGGTCGTGGACGTGGGTGAAGGCGGCGGCGCCGGCCATGGTGCCGACGACGAGCAGGATCAGCACCCGGACGCCGGACTCGGCGCGTTCGCGGATCATCGGCCGCTGCCGTTGTCGCGGACGGTCAGGATGATGCAAATCTGCTGGCCGTTGAGGTCGCGGCGGCGGTTGACCATGTGCGCCAAGCCGTGCAGGGCACCGGCGAGCCGGTCCGGGGAGCCGTTGAGTTCGATGTGCAGGGGCTTGAGGCGGTGGGTGCCGAGGAAGAAGCTCTTGAGGGACATCAGTTACCTCCGGGCCGGGGCGACGCGGGTACGGATGTGCTCGGGTGGCTCGCCGAGGGAGGCCACCGCTTCGGAGAGGCAGCGCCACAGCGCCCACGCCTCGTCGGGGGTCAGGGACATGCGCCGCCGGCCGCCACCGACGGCGAGATAGACCGGGTACGCATCGGGGCGGGCGGGGTCGACGCGGACGGACACCGCCGTGCTGGCGGCACCGTCGGTGCCGGGTGCGCGGAGCCGGTAGAAGGTTCGGCCGCCAGTCGGGGCGGTCACCGCGGCTCACCCCCGTCGGTGTCCCGGTCGAGGATGTTCAGCAGCGAATCCGGCAGCAGTGGTCCGCGACGCTGCCGGGGCAGAGGCCGCCGGGTTGGCTCGGTGGCGGTCTCCCGGCCAACCTGGGCGAGGATGTCCGCCGCGTCGGCCGGCGCCGGGTACTCCGCGGCCAGCTCCCGAATGTGGTCGTCGGAGATGTAGGAGAAGCGGACCCGGGCCGGCTCGGGGGTGCCGTCGAGGATCACGTACCCGACGCCCTTGGCCCAACGCGGCATCTGGTCGGCAAGCGCACCCCGGTTGCGGGCACCGTCACCCAACACCAGGTCGACCTGAGCGGCCTCGGTCAGACCGAGCGCGATCCGGGTCGGGAACAGGTCCCGGAACGGCAGCACCTCCTTGCGGGGGTCCTGCAACGCCGCCACCACCAGGACGCCGACGCCGGCCCCCTGCGACAGCAGCAGCCCGAGCGAACCGGCGATGCGCTTGCGCAGGTCAACGTCCTGGAGGTACGCGGTCAGCGCCGCCATCTCATCGATGACGACCACGACCAGGGGGTCATCCAGGGTCGGCGTGTGAACTCGCACCGCGCCGGCAAGCCGGGTCTGCCGCTCCCGCATCACCGTCACGGCCTCGTCAAGCAGATCGGCCATGGCCTCGAACGACTTGCAGGCGAACCGGGCGAACAGCGGCCGGCCCATGGCGAATTCCATGCCGCCCTTGGGGTCGATCACCCAGAGCCGGACCAGCCCGGAGGAGATCCCGCCGGCAAGGACCCGGACCAGGGACCACAGCACGGAGCCCTTCCCGGAGCGGGTGGCGCCGCCGATGAGGACGTGCGTGGCGAGCAGGTGCAGGCACCAGTGCCGCAGGTCTTCCCGCCGAGCCAGGGGCAGAGCGGTGAGGTCGGGTACCGATGGGACGTCGAACGGGTCGACCAGGGTGCGCAGCGCATCCGTGCGGACCACCACCAGGTAGACCACCGACGGCCGGTCCCGGAACCGCAGCCGATCCACCGCGCCCAGGACCAGCGCCCAGTAGCCGGACCGGGTCGGCGGATCATCGGGACGCTCGGAGTAGACCCGGGCGTGCCGCCGGCCGAAGGCGTACGCCAGGTTCGCCGTTGCCTTCTGGAACTCCTCCGGTGTCTGGCCGCGGACCATGCGGATGGTCAGCACGTCGAGCGCCTGATCCGAGCGGACCCGCAGCAGCTCCGGCAGGACCGTGCGATGGTCGTACACCTTGGCCAGGCCGCAGAGGGTCATGGCCTCACGCCAGGCCCGCCGGTAGACGAAGAGCTGACGGAACCGGCCGAGGATCGGACCGGCGCACCAGGTCCACCAGGACGACTCGTGCCGCCACCGCCACAGCGCCGACACGGCAGCGGCCAGGACCACGGGCACGATCACGCCGGACCGACCGAACTCGCGGTAGAGGCTCACCCCAGTCACGATCAGGGCGACGGCGACCGGGTGGCGAAGACACCACCACAGGCCCCGCCACAGCCACCGCAGCACCAGGCCGATCGCGATCAGCCAGACCGACAGCTCCAGCCGACGCGGCCGGATCACCATCAGGTCCCCGGCGGTGGTCATCACGACCTCGCCACGCGGCCGGCGCATCATCGCGCACCCGCCACGACGGGCCGCCGCAGGACGGCAGGCATACGCTTGGACATGTCACTACCTCTCTCGACAGAGCAGGGGGAAGAGACAGAGGGCGGGGCTGCCGTCCGCCAAGACCTGACAGCCCCGCCCCCACCAGATGCGGCTACTGCGCCGCCTTCGCGGCCACGCCCGCCGGGGCACGCATCCCGGTCGCCCGCAGCGAATACGCCATCCGACCGTTGTTGCCCACGTACGGCGTGACGGTCATGCCGTCGAACTCCACCGCCTCGAACAGGCCACCCGTCGGCGGCACCGGCTGGTAGTCCGCCGAGATCTTCACCGTCGTCTCCCGCGACCGCTTCCCCAGCTCCGGATCCAGGTCCATCACCCGGACCTGCCACACCCGCTGGCCGGTCAGCTTGTCCTTCGCCGGGCTACGCCGGCCGGTCTTCTCGTCGTAGTCCTCGACCTCGCCCAGGGACTCGGGCACCAACGCGCACCCCGCCGGGAACACGTCCTCACACCGCACCGCGAACCTCGTGCCGCCTCGCAGAGCCATCGCTCAACCTCCACTTGTTAACTTGTCTGCCAAGTTGCGTCCAAGGTAGACGGCACTTGGCAGACAAGTCAACAAGCTTGCGCGGGAAGGTGTCAGTAGCTGCGATAGGCGGAGTGATAGCTAGGGCGATAGCTAGGGCGATAGCTAGGGCGATAGCTCTACTGCTAGCAGGTCTGCTAGCGGCTCTGCTAGCGCATCGGCAGCGTTCGACGATGGCGCAGGCGGTGGTGGCCGACGAAGCGATTGGCATGTTCCGCACCGCCACTACTGATATGCGTAACGCAGTAGATACTGCAACTGAAGGACGGCGTGTAGAGTGCACTTCTAAAGACTTGGTTTTAGAAGTTCAGAGCGTTGGACGTTCAACGCACTGACTACTCCCACAGAACGTGGTGGCCGATTGCGATGAGTGGAAGGTCGCCATGAAAGGACGGGCCCCCGCCATGGCCGCTGAAAGCAAAGGCGGGAGCCCGTGGAGGGGCCGACCTACCTAGGTAGGTCGGCCCCCGTCCCCATCGCGGAACATCGCCACGACTAGCGACACCACGATCGGTACGCTGAGCTTAAAGAGCCAGCTCAACGCACCCACCACGCGGCGACGCCAACGAGCGACGCTCCCTTGTGCCTGACCTCGCGATGTGCGCGGCCTGGACTCCCTGGGGGGCTTGGCCATACTTCACCTCCCTGCGGCGACATAAGTGATCGCACCCAGGATGGGAAGCGATCGTGCTAGTTGCGCGCCGCGTGGTCGGCCGAGTTTGACTCGGAAAGAATCATAGTCATACACGCGGGAAGAATCGCAACCGACGCCCAATAATTGCGGCGTGGTGGGATTCTTGGCCTCGATCTCTTAGTCATGAGCCGTGTCGTGCTTGACGTCTACTGGCGGCCCCTGTAACAGAGGACCGGCGAGGCACTTCAATGACCGCTAGCTTCAGGAGCTACTTCTCGGGTATCGGAGCGCTATGGGGCACAAGGACAAGCAGGACAATCGATCCGTCGACCAGCGCCACGCGCGTCCGCCGGGCGTGGATGACAAGACCATCGAGGCTCTGGGTGAACTCAGCAAGGCACTGGAGACGATCCACCGAGTGCGAGGGCACCTCTACTCGGCGCACCAGCTCGTCGGCGGCGCGGATCTCACTCTTGACCGGGTGGTGAAGCTGCTCCGCGAGGCCGGGCACGAGGAGATGGCCGACCGGGTCGAGCACGAGCTGTTGGGGCGCAACGTGCTACCCGGCCGCTGGACGTTCCAGATCGTGGAGGAGTTCGACGACGGCTACTACGCCGCGTTCCAGGAGATCGAGCGGGACGCGCGGGAGAAGCTGGCCGGCGGTCGGCGGCACATATTTGAGGCGGAGATGAAGGAGCGGCGGCGTACCCACGGGATGCCGGGGCACGAGGCTACGCCGTAGCGCTACCAGCGAAGCCGTTCGGGATCATCGAGGCCAAGGCGTTGGCTCGGGCCTCGATGATCCTCATTCGTGCCCGGTACTCGGCCGGTTCCCGGTGCGCGGCCTGGCTGGTGACCTGGCCGGGCCACTTGCGGTAGAGCAGGCCGTACTCCCGGGTGAAGTAGCCCGCTGTGACCGCGTTGGCGGCGAGCAGGAGGCCGGTGTCTTCGGAGGCAGGCAGCGCCATCCAACCGCCCAGGGCGAAGACGAGATCCCGCCGCAGGCACAGGGTCGCGGGGTGCACCGATGCCCGGTAGTCGTTGGCCTTCCAGAACGTCAGGACCGAACCGCGGTCGATGACTCCGCCGGCTGGGTCCTTGTCCCAACCGGCGGTCGATCCGTCGGGCAGCAGGTCGAGTACCCGCGAGGTGGTCCAGCCGATCTGCGGGTGCGCGTCGAACGCGGCGATGTCCCGGGCGAGCGCGCCGGGGGTCAACTGGTCATCGGCGTCCAGCACCTTGATGAGTTGCCCGGAGACCCGGGAAAGCGCGAGGGTACGGGCGACACCAGGTCCACCGGGACGGCCGGTGCCCAGACTGATCCGGGGATCGTCAGGCAGCGCGTCGACCAGGGCGCCGGTCTGCCCGTCCTCCTGGACGAGCCATTCCCAGTCCCAGCCGTCAGGCATCTCCTGCTTGGCCAACGACTCGTAGGCGCCACCCAGGTGCTCGATGCTGGGCGCGTGGACCGGAGTGATGACCGAAACGACCTGCGTCAAATCGGCCACCTTAGCAAGTGATGTCCGTCAAGTTGGTCAACATAGCAAGTGATGCCCGTCAAGTTGGCCATCTTAGCAAGTGATGGGAGTAAACAAGCTCGGTGCGGTCGCCCGGCATCACCACGTCGGCGACCTCGACGATTCGGCCGGTGGTGTCGATCGAGGTCTTCCGTACGGTGAGCACGGAGACACCCGGGTCAATGTCCAGCAACTCGGCCTCGTCCGGCGACGGCGGACGGGCGCGGATCTCGTCGTCGATTCGGTCCAGCTCGATGCCGAGCGTGTAGAGCTGGTGCTGTGTGCCGCCCGGCCACGGTTCCTTGCCCGCGTCGAGCAGGTCCGGGTTCGCGGCCACCAGGTCATACGGCAGGTAGGAGTACGACACGGTCAGCGGTGCGTTCTCGTGCCGCGAGGACGTCCAGTAGACCCGGCGCAGCAGCGGCGTTCCAGGCTCGACCTGCAAGGCCGCCGCCATCTCCGCATCAGCCTTCACCTGGGAGTACTCGGCGTGGAACTTCAGGTCATCGACGGTCAGGCCGGTGTCGTGCTCGGTGGCGCCAGTCTTCAGCCGCTCGTCCTCGTCGAGCAGGACGCGATCCTTCTCCCACTGGTACCGCTCGGTGTTGCGACGGCGTACCCGCTGGCGGGGTGCCCGCACGTAGGTGCCGCGCCCCTGCTCCGCGCGGACCAGGCCCCATTCCCGGAGCTGCCGGATGGCATTGCGGACGCTGGTACGCGACAGGCCCGAGGTGTCGGCCAACTCGGTCTCGCTGGGCATCAGAGTGCCGGGGGCCAGCTCGCCGCCCACGATCTTCGCCCGCAACTCTTCCGCGAGTTGCAGGTAGCGAGGGCGCCAGTCCCGGCCTTGCACACCGGTCACCGTACCCCCTAGACGTTCCAACGTCTGCCAGGTGGTCCCGCCGGCGGGCCGCTCAGGAACCGGCGGTACGGCTACCGCTGCTCGCGGTGGCCGCGCAGGGCGCAGGCCAGGAGTACGAGGAACGGCTACGCCGCGACGGCTGCTGCCGTTCACCGCGTCTCTCCAGCCTGCTCGCCGCCTTCTGCCGGTGTCAGCATCTCCAGTTGGGCGTATACCAGCTCGTCGATGAGCCGGTCCACCTGCGCGGACGACAGGAGTACGGTCTGCGTCGCGCCGTATCGGGTCGCGTCGAGCTTCACGGCCAGGTCCCGGCGGGCGAACCGGTCGACGACCAGTTGGACGGTGACCCAGCCGGTCCGCTCTCGCCCGATGGTGGTGAGAAGCCCTCGGTGCATCGGGTCGTTCGGTCCACAGCCTCGACACCACACCGGGCACACGACCGGCGCGATCGACGACGGCGACGGCCTCTCTGGGATGGCACCACCCTCACTCATCGCCGGCCACCTCCTGCCCGGTGACCTGGGCCAGCGATCCGCGAAGGTGCTCGACCAGTTGGGCCGCCTGCGGCAAGGACAGCTCCGCCCAGGCGTTCCCAGCCCGGCACGTCACATGAACACCGACCATGGGACCGCCCAGAGCCTCACTGCTGATGAGGTAGGTGACGACGAGCCCGCCCGCCCGACTCTCGCCGACCCGCCGCATGGGGCCGCGATGACGGCGGGCCATATGCGTCATCACGGGCGGCACCAGGTAGCCGCAGCGATCTGGGGCGCACCAGTCCGGATGGCTCGTGATTGGAGCCGGCTTGTTCGTACGACTCATCGCGGCCACCGCCCGCCGTTGCCTCGGAAGAGCTGGGCTCGCGTCATCAGCGGCGCATACCGGAGCGCAGGCAGTTCGCGGGTGGCGCCCATCGACCACCTCGGCGAGGAGATCGTAGAGTCCGCGCGCGGACTCGACCGAACGTTGCTGCTGGCACGCTGGGCAGATGGGTGCCTCCGAGACCACCAGGACGAGAGCCAATGGTGTCGACGATGGGAGCCGGACATCGCACCTCCACAGGTAGGCGGGGACCGGTGGCCAGCTACGGGGGAGTGCAGCCGGCCACCGGCCCGGATGAAGGCACGGCGCACCGTCCGACGCCGGACGGGTCGGGTATCGCCGAGCCAACTTGTACGCGCGGCTACCGCAACCGGTCCGACAGGACACCGCGCATCAGGTGCGATCAGGACAGGCGCGAAACCATCCCTGACACGGGCCGTCACCCCAGCCGCACATCAGGAAACGTATCTACAAGTGGACGAGTTGTCTAGACGTCGAAACAGGTAACTTGGTTGGCACTTGGTAAGACAAGTGCCAGGTACGGTGAGCAGGTGCCCACCCCGCACTACGGACAGCCCCGCTACCGCGTGATCGCCGACGAGCTGAGGGGACGCATCGCGAGCGGTGCCATTCCGCCCGGAGCGCTCTTGCCAGCCGAGAGCACGCTCACTGCAGAGTTCAGGGCAAGTCGCGGCACGATCCGCCAAGCCATAGCTGCCTTGCGCGAAGCAGGCTTAGTTGTCACTGAGCACGGCCGCGGGACTCACGTGAATCCCCGCTGGCACAAGACTCAGCGGGATGAGGTATCCGACACAGAAACGCGGCAGCGCCAGGTCGCGGCCGACGCGGAACTTGCGGACCTCTTCGCTGTCGAGGTCGGTACAGCCCTGGTTGAACAACAGCACCTCACCCGAACAAACGGAACCGTCGGAACAGTCGTTAGAACCTACCGACTGCATCCAACCAAGCAGTAACGCCGGGTCGCATCGAAAGGGACCACTGCAGTCGGGCAGGCCGTGACGGCTCGGCACCGCGGCATTCAGTACTGCCGCATATCCGACAACACATGGGCGCCACGAACGATGGCAACCGCTGATCATCGGCGACCGATCTCAAGGGTCCAGCGGCCGGGGTTACGTGACGCGCTTAGCTGCGAAGGCCGCAGTTGCGCCCATATGGCGGATCGCCTTCGACGCTCGACGGCCGGTAGCGTGCCAGTCGGTCACGTCAACGTCACCGTGGGAAGTGGGTGCTGAGATGACCGAAGCCGCAGGTGCCGCGGGCGCCGAGGGGCGGCCTGCCGCGACCAGGACGCAACACGCCGTTCGTGTGTTGGTTTTGCTTGCCGAGTGCGGAGAACCCGTACGGGACGGCGATCCGACGAACGCTGTGAGGGTTATCCGTAGCGAACTGAGACTCCAAGCCATGGACTTCTGGATGCGCAACCCGGACTACCTCGCCGATGAGCTGGTGACGTTGGTTGAGGCGGGAAAGATCCATGACGATCACCTCAAAGTCGCATGGTCGTTGCTCAATGACCCCGAGCCAGACCTTCGCTGGTACCCGATGCCGCGCTGGTTCTTTGGCGCCTACGAACAGCTCGACGATGCATTCGCCATGCTTGAGACATACGGTCTCGCAATGCTCCAGCGAACTGGGCAGCCAGGCAAAAAGAGCCAGCGCAACCAGTTCTTCCTGACGCAGGCGGGTGCCAACGCAGCCGTCGAATTGGCAGAGGAGCCCTTGCTCGGCTGGTACGCGAAACAGGTGAAGCGGGTGAAACTTGTTGCCGGCGATGATGTCGGTCAGCGTCTGAAAGACCGGCAGTATCAGCAAGCCACCTACGCGGGTACAGAGCTAGGCCTCGATATCGCCCCAATCGCCCCCCGGGTGCAGCAACGTCTCGCCGCTCTCAGGGCATCTGCGCTGACCCAATCGAGAACGACTGTCGCTGCTAGCGCAGACAGCACCGGAGGTTATGCGTGAGCACCCTTGCCGAAGAGATCGTCGGGATCCTCGCCAGGCGGCGTGGCGACAGACGACACCTTCTCGCTGCGGACGAAGTCGACGCGATCCTGGAAGACCTCAAGGTCCCAGCCTCGGCGACCAAAGCGATTCCAGTGCCGCTTCGCGTTGCGCGCATCCACTTCAGCGGGACCAAGCTACTCAAGCCGACACATCCCGACGCTCATGGCCGCGACGCCATCGAGGTCACTGAAGGCGCTTACCATAACCAGACCAGCATCACCGGAGCGGCCGAGGATGACATTTCCATCTTGTTCGGCGACGAGCCAGACGAGGTGCAGACGTCCGAAGACGAGGACGCGTCGCCCATACGACTCGTCCCCGTACCCTTCAGCTTCCAGTGGCGCCCGCAAGCCGGCGTCAATGGAATCGGCTCAGGTCGCAACCTGCGTGGCAAGTCGACAATACTCAACGTCCTCATGTGGTCGTTAACCGGTAGGTGTGCAAGGTTCCAGGATGACATCAAACAATGGATACAACACGTCGAAGTCGATTGGACCGTCGGCCCCGAGCGGCTGCAGGTCACCTTCGACAGCCGGGACGGCCACGCGACGGGGCAGGTGGTCAAGCTCGGCGACGTCGGTGTGCCCGACAGGCCCCACGTTTTGGGCGAGTTTGACGGCGACGACTTCGGAACGGTAATGGGCTCGCTCATGATGCCCCGCCTCCATCTGGAGCACATTCCTGTCTGGACTAACACCCAGAAGCGCATGCACGCATGGCCGGCCTACTCAAGCGCCTTCGTCGTCCGCGCCAACCAGCTAGACCCCATCGTCGGCAACGAACAAACCCTTGGCATCCGAATGATGCAAATGTTCGTCGGTACCGAGTGGGCACCCGCCCAAGCCGCCGCGACGACCGCCAGACGCGGGATGGAGGCCGAGCAGTCTTCTGCGGCGGCGAAAGCAATAGCCGCTGGGGACGCAGTGCGTCAAAACCGTTTGAACGCCCAGCAAACAGTCGACGCAGTGAAAGAAAAGGTTGCCGCGCTCCCGGCGGAGGATTCTGACCTGAAGACCGTACTGAACCTCTCGACTCGGGCCTCCGAGCTCGCACGGCAGGTGCATCTGCTCGAAGGCAAGCTGATTGCGCAAGCAGAACTCGCCGATACTGCGCGACAGCAGCTCAGAGCTGCTAAAGCCCGTCGCCACACCAAGCACGAAACCGCGCTTGCGACCAGATTCTTCCACCGCATGCGCCCCAGCGTCTGTCCGCGTTGCGCAGCCGAAGTGACAGCCGAGCGACAGGCGGCTGAGCCCACCAAACACGAATGCTCGGTCTGCACGAGTAGCCTCAATCTTGAGGCGCTCGAGTCTGACGTAATTGTCGCCGCATCGGTACCCACAGCAGTCACCTCGGCGCTCATGACCGGGGCCATAACCGCTGATACGGGCGATGATGGCCCCATCGACGAAATTGAGGCGGCTACGGCAGCGCTCAGCGCCGCTGAACAACGAACGACGATTCTCCAGCAGCAGATCCGCGACCTCGCTACCCAACGCGACACCGCTGCGGCAGAAGCCGAAGCCAGCCGTGGTCGGCTGCGCGCAGCCGAGAGCCGCCGAACTTTGGAAATCGAGCTAGCGCGCGCTGAAGGTGCCCTCGATGCACTGACCCAGTCGAGCGACCCCACCCTCATCGATCCGGTTGACCCCGTACGTGCAGCCGTGGCAGGTGCCGCAGAACAGATACTCCAAAAGTGGGTAAAAGATGAACAAGACCCGCTACTCAAGCTAATTTCCACCGACGTCGAGCGCCTAGCGGACAGCTTCGGGGCCAGCAACCTCAGCCGCGTCAGGCTAAACGGCGCTGCGAGCATGTCGATGCTCAAGGGCGCCCGGACTGTCACATACACCGACCTTACTGAAGGCGAAAAGCTCCGCGTCAAGATCGCCACTGCCATCGCACTCGTTAAGCATGGTTACGCAAACAACATCGGCCGACACCCCGGCCTGCTCGTCCTGGATTCCCCGGCAGCAGAAGAAATGCCCGAAGCAGACCTCGCGACAATGGTCGAAGCACTCCAAGCAGTCGCACAAGAGGCTGAGATGCAGATCTTCGTAGCGACCCGCAACGCCGGCCCCCTCGTTGCGCTCCTCCCCGCCGCCAGCAGGGTGGTAGCCGAAGGCGACAACTACGTGTGGTGACAACTGGCAAACTCGCCGCGCGGAAGTCCAAGATCCCACACTAGGCTCGCAGCACAAGCCAGGCTCGAGGAGGGACGCATGACAAACCCATCGTCCACCGACCTTGCCGGCGACCTCATGATATTGCTTGCCAAAGCTCCAGGCCGTCCCCCGGACATCAACGCACTAACCAGCCTCGGCGGCTGGGAACGCGTCGCCTCCGACGGCGCGGCGATGGCCGACAGCGCCGTACTCACCCCGCTCGTCGCGCTGGTCGTACAGGACGCAGCCGACCCCGCCAACCGAACAAGCGCCTACACCGCTGCGATGAGTGCGGTCACCACAGCCATAACGCGAACCAAGAACCCCTCCGTCTTCGCCGACAGCCTCAACACCCTACTGAGCTGTCCTGCAGCTCTTGCCGAGTCCCGAATCGGCCTAGCGACGGAGCTCGAGGATATAGTCAGAAGCTTCTGTAAACTCCTCAACCCGACCGATCGAGCGGCCCAGCGAGCAGCGGATGCCCTCGAAGGGCTCACTCGGCTGAGCCTCACCGACGATGACCCGCCATTCGACCTGTTTGCACTCCTGAAGAAGTTCGACGCACCTGCCCCAAAGCCAGTCGCAATAGCTGTCATTCGGGCGGTAGGTACCGTCGTCGACCACTGGCCGCATGCAGCGTCCCTAGCCCGTGTAGTTCGGTTAGTCGCCGGCATGGACAGGCCCTCGGGCGCAGTTCAGCACGACGTGGACCCGGAAGATGTTGCATCCGATGCTGCATGGGCATTAGCTGGAATCGAACTGATTGATGCACTCCGCGCATCCGACCTAGCAGCGATGGCCATGCACCTCGAAGCATCCGCGGCGTACCTAGACACCGCTCGAGACAACTACGAGCGCGAAGACGCGGACATTCTGCTCGCCGTCGTACAACTCCTGCTTTCATTACTCCAGCAATCAGGGGTGCCCCCAACCGTCACATCCCTGGCAACGCCGCACCTCGAGCCGCAAGCTCTCGAGCACCTTAGCGAACGCGTCCGCAGGATCAACGTCACGTCGATCGGGCTGAATCACTGGTACGGCGACCCGAAACGAGCAGCACTTGCTGCTTGGAGCCGATTAGCCGACGACTTAGGGAGGCTTCGACAAGAATTTGACCGCAACAGCTTTTACAAAGCTGCAGTAGTCGTGGACCACCTATTGCAGATCTACGTTGGTTCCCGCTCAGTGGAAGTCGTACGCCGCGAAGACGATATCGATGGACTTTTAAGCCTCGTGCAGCCGATCATCGAAACGGGGTTCGCCAGAACCGCTGGCCTACTAAGCAACCTCGAAGATCACACTGAGGAGCTTGAACAACGAGTTAGTGCAGCTACCACCGTCGACCAGCAGGTCATCCTGTCCGAGCAACTTGAGGCGGCTCGCGCAGTCCTGACTGCTGCTCGATCGCACGCCCTTGGCGGAGCTGGTCAGGGAAAAGGCGGCGGCGGTACGGCAGACATGCCGCTGCCGCCGCCACTTAGCCAACTCGTTCCAGCCGGATCAAGAGCGGCCAACGACCTTGGAACGCTATCGGAAGTCACCCTAGGCGAACTCGCCCGAGCGATTGACGACCGGACTATTGGTAGACGCAGCCTCAACTTGATCGAGACGGAAATCTTCTCGCGTATTCGAGCTGCCCTCGCTTCAAGCCCCGACTACCGGCACGAAGCGGCAATCACAATCGACGAGCTCTTACGAATCGTAATCCGATTCGTAACGACGCGAACAAATAGGCAATCCGACCGGTTCCCATACCTGTTTGACCCTGCGGCCAAAGAAGACAGCATCCACCATGATCTCGATGGCTACCTCACGCTGAGTGACCTCGGATCAACCGTTGAATACGAAGTCCAGCATGTTGCGGGCGGACGTATTGATCTGCGGCTCAAGTTCGACGGCTTTGCGATCCATATCGAGATGAAGGTCGATTCAACCAAAGTGCCCATGAGCGACAAGACTGCCTACCTCAAACAGGCCGCAGCCTATCAGGGTACCGACATCCGAATCGGGTTCCTCGTCGCCCTACGACACAAGGCGTTCGATCCGACAGGGCCTGCGCCGCACCTGAGCGAGTTGATTGGGCATACCACGTTCGACATCGAGGGAGACCGTACACCGAGACACATCATCACAGTTCAGGTGCCAGGTAGCCGAACGAAGCCCTCGGACATGAGATAGCTATGCAACGTGATGAGCAACAGATCTGACGATTTCGGCGCGTCAGGTTCGAGGCCGGCAGGCAGTCGGATTACTAATATCGTAACGCCATTCAGCCCAGGAGATTACCCGTCCCGAGCGCGGGAAGGAGGGCTCCCGTCGCGGTTAGAGGGCGCTTGGGCACCAGGCCGGCATCCTCCATAACCCGCCTTCCTGCAGGGCAGCGCTCATTAAATGCGACTGATCGCATCGTGTTCTACCGCCGCTTCATACCAAAGGCGATCGTCCTGATAGTCGGCCTCACCGTCATGGAACCTCCTTCCCCACTCTCTTGCCCTCTCGTGGATGGCAGTTCGTCCATCGCCAGGCACAAGGCACCTTAGGCCGGGAGTGGAGCGCCGGAATCCCTTGAACAAGAGTCCCAGGGGCGAAGTGTTCTCGGGATACCCTAAACGCCTCGCGATAGTCGGCCTGAGCGGTCCGTCGCCTCTAATGGCGCGTAGGACCAGCGCCCAATCTTTACTGTCGAACTGAAAAGCGTCCTTCGAGTAATTGACACTCACGTGGTCACAATGAATCTCGCCAACGATACGCCCGGCATGGGGCACATCCAGGGGATATTCCACCTCGCTTTGCCCGGTGTCGGGATTCTCCCAGGAGAAGGCGCGACGATCTCTAGTCAGGATCTTCCGCCCATGGCTGATGAAATCGATTCCGAAGTCGGTCGAGTCGACGTAGCGCTGGATCCCGAGCCAGCCCCAGATCCGACGCTCTTGTCGCCGCGAAGAAGCACCTCCACATGATTCGCATAGGGCAGCCTCGCCCACGTCGGCGCGACTGTAGTCGCAGTCATGGCATATCAGGAGATCGTCAAGGCGGTGATCCACCTGAATCACCGCAGGTATCTGTAGTCCAGCTTGGACGACACTGCGGTTCTCATTCCATACGCAATGCCTTCGCGGAGTTACCTCAGTCCCGTTGATTGTCAACTCGATCATGCCGCTGTCGATCTGATGACTGTATATGTCACCAAGTTTGGTCGCGAGCTGGCGCGGTCGACGTTTGAGGCTTTCCACCAGATCGCGCTTTAGGTCTTCGAATATGAATTCTGTGCCACTAATGGTTGCCTCTGCTGCGTGATCACGGTTGACCAGGACACTCAAATGCGAACCAGAGCTAGTCGTCCGCAGGTCGGAAGTAGCTTCTGTCCACAGTTCTTCGGCCAACCGAGTCGACCGAACGGTGACTTTCGATCCCAAATGGACGGCACTCAAGATGAATCCCAGACCGACGGTGTTGTCGACGGCATGCGGAATCCGCCTGATCCAAGATCCCTTGATGAGCTCCCGAACCTCGTGCTCCGAAAGGCCCTGGCCATTGTCCGCTACTCGTATTCGAGTGGCGTCCCGTCCATCCGATGGGTCGGGAAGAGCGATCTTTATCGCCAATGGACCGACTTCGCCATCCGGCGGCGTCGCGCTTCGATGAATCATCACGGCAAGATCTACAAGTTCCGCGACACATTGCCACGGGGCCAGAGCGATTCCGCCCAAAGCGGCGATGACACCTCGATCCACGCTGTGCGTTTCCATGTGCGGCACCGCTCGCAGGGACGGACTGTAGGCCGGCCTCTCGTCGGACTCTCCCAACCGCCGGCCGAGGCCATCGAGCACCTCGGCCGCATCGCCGAGAAGCCGGTCGGCCTCGCGTGCGATCTTGTCGGCGACGTCCTCGTCGGTCGTATTCATCAAGGTATAGGGTGGTTCGTCCCGGTCACGGGGCGGTTCGATGACTCTTCCGTCGGGGTTGTCCCGTGGGTAATCGACCATGACCAGGCGTTCGAGAACGCGCGACTGCTGCTCTGTGGCTCGGTCTCGCAACAGGCCGGCACGGCGCAGCTGCTGTTGTGCTTGGGCGAGTTGCCGTTCCGCCCGCCGCCGCTTCTCCTCGGCGATGACGAGCCGTTGCTCAATCTCCGCCAGTTGCCGCCGGTTGATCTCCAGCTCGAGCTTGACCGCCAGCTCTTTCTCGGATTCCTCGCGCAGCCGGTCGCGTTCCTCAGTGAGGACCGAGATCGTCGTGGAGAAGCCGCCGAGAACGAAGATCAGCCCGGATACCAGCGCCTGGCTCTTCTCGGTCGCGAGTTGTGCCTGCCTCCTGTACTCGTCGGCCTCCCGATAGGCCCGCACCAGCTCACCAGTCACCTGCGACAGAACAGAATCCGATTGGCCGTTGTTCGAGGATCCTTTGACGGCAAGCCGCAACGACCTGTCGGCCAACTCCCACAGTCTGCGCGCCTCAGCATCCGCCAATTGCCTTACATGCCGCTCCCTTGGCGTGACGGCCCCCACCAGAGCTCGCACGAGATTCCACTCGGGTGCCTTCGCGCCGTTCAGGGCCCTTGAAATGGCATCTTTGCTGTACGGCAGCTCGTGACCGAGATCGCGCAGCGTCTTACCGCTCGCGTCCACCCGCTCACGCAGCCAGCTTGCAAGTCGATGGCAGTCCGGTGTCCCGTCGAGTAGCGGTGCCCACGGCCTACCGCCCTTACGCCCAAGACGGGGCGCCATCCTCACCGCCTTTTGTCTCAGGTTGTCGCTGCGACAACGTGGGATGTCCGCAATCACAGGACCGTGAGCTGCGGCTACGCATCTTCCGCCTACCGGACAACTGCGACTCCTGAAGATGCTAGTCACATCGATGTCAACACGGAACAGGAAGGCAGCGTGGCGATGGAGTCCCCGTCAAGCGAGTTGGAGCCATCGGTGAGCGGTAGGCAGCCCAGTGATGTGGTCGGCGATGCCCTGTCGAGCTGGCAGCGGACTCTGCGTCTTTGTGTGCTCCTGCTGGCCGCATCGCCGGTTGCGGGCGTGATGCTGGTAGTGCTCCTCGCTGCCCGCCAATGACCTCCACACCGCTGGGAGGTCGCTTACTCTTCTGGCGCGGCGAGCGCGCTCAGGTGTCGAGGATCAGCTGGTGAACGATTCTCGCACTTCAGTCGAAGGGGACATGATCCCCGCCAAGCTGCTGCCGATTCCTTCTGTTTTGGATCAAGGCGCCGCGCTTCGCGCGACGCGGGCGGTGAGCCGGCCGGCGGCAAGCCGCCCCGGCCGCCTGCGGCGCCGGGGCGGAGAGCCACCGACTGCCGCCGGATCGCCGCCCCGAAGTCGACTGATCAGACGCACCAACCACGGCCAGGCGGCACGGAAGCTGGCAGGTCAACCTGATCGAGGGCGAGGGCTTCCGGCTGCCGCGCCAGTCCAACCCCGGGACTGGCTTGCCCCCGGGCTACCTACGCAGCCAGCTAAGACCGCGGCAGCCTGAGCCGGTGCTCCAGCTGCGATCGCGCTGGGCCGGCCTCCCGGAGCACGGGCGTTTGCAGCCCTCAGAGGAGCCCTGAGAGGCAAGATCGACCTGCCCACCATCTGCCCACAACCAGTCGTCAACAGCTGGACTCAGCAGGACTCGGCCAGACAAACGACAACGGCCCCCGATCAGCATCTCTGCTGGTCAGGGGCCGTGTCTGCACCTGGTGGCGGGTAGAGGATTCGAACCTCTGAAGCTTTCGCGACGGATTTACAGTCCGCTCCCATTGGCCGCTCGGGCAACCCGCCAGGGCACCCCACCGCGTCGTAACGCGGCGGCGGAAGCAAGAATAGCGGCTCCCCCCGGTACCGGCGCAACCGGGTACCGTCAGGGGGTCGTGCCGCTGGTCGGCGGCCGACGGCAGGCCCAGACCGCCGGACAGCAGGAGCAGAAACATGGCAGCGAACCCGTCGTTCGACATCGTGAGCAAGGTTGACCGCCAGGAGGTCGACAACGCCCTTCGGCAGGCGGAGAAGGAGCTCGCGACGCGGTTCGACTTCCGCGGCACCGGTGCGGAGATCTCCTGGTCTGGCGAGGAGGCGATCGGCCTTCAGGCCGAGACCGAGGAGCGGGTCCTCGCCGCGCTGGACGTGTTCAAGGAGAAGCTCGTCAAGCGGAACATCTCGCTGAAGTCGCTGGATGCTGGCGAGGCGCGCGCGTCGGGCAAGATCTTCAAGATCGACTGCAAGGTGATCCAGGGCATCGAGACGGACAAGGCCAAGGCCATCAGCAAGAAGATCCGCGACGAGGGCCCGAAGGGCGTGCAGGCGCAGATCCAGGGCGACCAGCTGCGCGTCACCGGCAAGAAGCGCGACGACCTTCAGGCCGTCATCTCGCTGCTCAAGGGCGAGGATTTCGGCGTCGCCCTGCAGTTCAACAACTACCGCTGAGCCCCGACTCACCACCGATCCCCGGACGCACAGCGCCCGGCTGAGATCGACTCGGTTTCCTGGATGTCGGGGCATCCGCGCGCCTGGGACACCCCAACATCCAGGAACCCGAGTCGATCAAGGCACGGGCCGCGCGAGCCGCGACCCCGCCAACCGCAAGTCGACCAACCCGCAAGCCGACCAACCCACGCGGTCAGACGGTGACGGGCTGTTCGGTGCGTACCGCTGTGGTTTCCGCACGGGCGATGGGCCCGGCGGGCAGGGCGGCGACCGCGGCCCCGACGGCGACCGCCGCTCCGGCGAACAGGAACGCCCAGCGGACACCGCCGGCGTGATCCACGATCAGGCCGGCCACTGAGCCGCCGGCGGCGCTCGACGCCACCGCGACGGTGACCACCCAGGTGTACGCCTCGTTCAGCATGCCGCTCGGGGCGATCCGGCCGACCATGGTGTTCTCCAGGGTCAGTGCGGGTGCGATGGCGGCCCCGCCGACGACCAGCGCGACACCCAACGCCAGTGGGGTGGGCATCAGCGCGAACACGGCGAAGGTGGCGGCGACCGCGGCCAGCAGTAGGGCGAACTGCCGGGTCATGTTCGGTGCCGGCTTGCGGATGCCGAACCAGAACCCACCGATGGCGCTGCCGACGCCCCAGACCGCGAGTAGCAGGCCGGCGAGGCTCTCCGGGTCGTCGGTGGTGTGGCCGCTCGCGAAGGCCGGCACGGTCACTCCGGCGGCCCCGAATGCGATGCCCAGGCCGGCTACGCAGATCAGCAGGGCCGGGAAGCCGGGGACCCGCAGCGGGCCGAGCCCGCGGGCGTGGTGCTCCTGTGGGTGCGGACGCCAGCCGCGCATGACCCGGCCGAGGGCGACGGCGGTCGTGCCGACCAGGGTGACCACGGCCGCACCGATCAGCGCGGCTGCCGCGTCGGCGACGAGCACGAAGCCGGCGACGAGCAGTGGGCCGAGGACGAAGACGATTTCGAAGAGCGTGGTCTCGGCGGCGAGTGCGGTGTTGCGCAGGGGGTACCGGCCGGAGTTGGGGCCGGTCAGGTCGTTCCAGGCTCCTCGGATGGCGGCGGTGAGCGGCGGGTAGGTGGCGCCGGCCACGCCTGCGGCGAGGTAGATGGCGGGGAGAGCGTCGTCGCCGGAGCGGCTGGCCAGGAGCAGCCCGATGAGCGCCAGCGGGTGGGCCACGGCGGTGACCAGCAGGACGGGGCTCGGGCCGACCCGGTCGGCGATCCGTCCGGCCACCGGGCTGAGCGCGGCGCCGGCGACGGCGTAGATCCCGCCCGCGATGGCGGCCAGTGAGTATCGCCCCGTCACGTGCTCGACCACCAGGAGCAGCGCCAGCGGGGTCATGCCGATCCCGAGCCGTCCGATGATGCCGGTGATCAGCAGCATGGGAGCGCCGGGGATCCGCCAGACACCCAGGTACTGACGCAGTGCGGCCACGGACACACCTCCGCTGGGACAGGTAACGGGTAGAAGCCCTGCCGACCCTAGCTCCCGAGCTCACGACGTGGATGGCCGATCCGCTCACAGCAGCGCGGTGGGCGGGACTGACCGAGGGGTTACAAAGGAGGTAGGTTGCTGATCGAATCGGGTCCATACGTCGGTACCGCATGACAGGGCAGGAGGTCCGATGACCGGGACTACCACGGGACCGCTGCGAGTCGAGATCTATTCGCTGTACGGGGACGCCAGGCCCGGTGAAGCCGCCTCGCCCAGCCTGCGCGGCTCCCTGCCGGCCCGAGCCGTGCAGCACTGTCCGCCGGTCGCGGCCGGCTCGGGGTTCGGCTGGTACGTCTATCCGCCGGCCGACTTCGCACTCCGTTGGGACGGGCAGGACACGGAGTGGACCCTGCTGGAGGAGAACGAGCCGGCAGGTTGGCGTTCGCTCGCCGGCGGTTACGACGGCAAGCTGCCGGACGCGGCCGGTCAGTTAGCGGCGGCGCCCGAGCAGTTCCGCGACGACCTGGACATCTTCGACCGGTACGGCGCCAAAATCCCGTTCCTCGATGCCGACCCGCGCACCGCCAACATGATCGAGCTGGTCACCGGCGTGGTGGCCCGCACCTCCCCGGGCTGGTGCCTCATCGCCCGTGGCGTGCCGAACTGGCCCCTCCAGCGCGGCCTGCAGCTCTACGAGGGCGTGGTGGAGACCGACTGGTACACCTCACTCCTGCCCACCATCCTGCGGCTCACCGAGGTCGGGCAGGTGGTGCGCTTCTACCGGAACATCCCCCTCATGTGCCTGCAACCGGTGCACCGTTCGACGCTGGATGCCTTCCGCAATGCCGAACTGGCCACCGGGGAAGGACTGCCGGCGTGGCCGGAGGACCTCTGGTCGGACTTCGTGGCACTGCGCCGCCGCCGCCAGGACCCGGAGATCCGCAGCAGCTACCGCCGGGAACAATCCCGCCGGGTCCGGGAGAATGCCAACTATCAGCCGATCGGGGTAACGGAAACGGACCAGCCGACCTGATGCCCGCCACTGACGAACAGCTCACGCCGCCCCCCGGCTACCGGGCACTGTTCCGGCATCCGGTCGGCTCCCGACTGGTCATCGCCCGGGGTATCTCGGAGCTGGGGGACTTCGTAGGCTTGGCTGCACTGCTGCTGCTCGCCTACGACCAGACGAACTCCGTCCTCGGGCCGGCCGCGGTCTACGCTGCCCGCACCCTGCCCGCCCTGCTGGTCGCCACCGTCTTCAGCGGCTGGCTGGACGTTCCGGCCCGGCGTACCCTCCTGGTCTGGCTGTCGGTGGCCGGCGCTGCGCTGATCGCCGTGCCCGCGGCGGTCCCCCATCCGGTGCCGGCAATCGTGGCGGCCGGCCTGCTCGGGGCGGTACGGGCCGCCTACGCGAGCGTCAACGTGGCCGTTGCCGCCGAGGCGGTGGACGCTCCGCTGCGGCTGCCGCTGTTCGGCCTCAGCGCCTTCGCCAACCAGGCGGGCCAGGTGGTCGGTCTGCTCGTGGGCGCCAGCCTGACCGTGACCCTCGGATCTCGGGTGGCGCTCCTGATCGACCTCGCCTCGTTCCTGATCGCCGCCGTCGTGCTGGCCGGGCTGCCGAAGCATCCACACCGTCTGCGCGGACCGCGTCCGCCGGCGACGGCGGGCGTACGCATCATCGCCGGCCATCCCGTGCTGCGGGGCGTCGCCCTGCTCACCCTGGCCACGGTGCTGTCCGGCGCACTGCCGGAGACCCTCGCCCCGGATCTCGCCCGCGGGGCCTGGCGCCCCGCCGTGCTGGCGGCCTCGGCGCTGGGAGGCGCGGTCTTCGTCCTGGCGGTGGGCCGGTCCCGCTGGCTGGGTCGGCTGGCCGGCCAGGTGGCCGTCGCCGCCGCACTGGCCGGGGCGCTGCTGCTGGCCGGGGTCCTGGTCGCGGTCGACGCGCCGCTGTGGACCCTGACGATTGGCAACGCGCTTATCGGCGCGGGCGGTGGCTGGCTGATCGGTGCGCAGGCCACGTTCGCCCGGTTGGCCCCTCCAGAGCGGATGGGGCAGGTCGAGGCGACGATCGTCGCGGCGAACATCGTCGCCTCGGGATGCGGGATCTTCCTGCTGGGTGGCATGGCCGCCGCAGTCTCGCCCGCCGCGTCGTACCTCGCGGCGGGCGTCGTCCTGCTCGTTGTCGTGCTGCTGACCCGCTTGGACCGGCTGCCGGACCCGCACTGACCCTAACGCGACACCCCCGGACGCACCTCCACCCGAGTCCGGGGACGCGGGTGCAGGTGCGAGCGGTCAGCGCTGGAACTGCACCGGCCCCTGATTACGGGCCATCTGCTCCAGCCGGGCGACGCGGTCCTCCATCTTCGGGTGCGTGGCGAAGAGCGCCGCCATGCCGCCGCCGGAGAACGGGTTGGCGATCATGAGGTGGGCGGTGCTGGTGAGCTGCCCCTGCGCCGGCAACGGCCGACGGCGGGCCACTGCGTCGATCTTGCGGAGCGCGCTGGCCAGGGCCAGCGGGTCACGGCTCAACTCGGCGCCCGAGGCGTCCGCCTGGAACTCGCGGCTCCGGCTGATCGCCAACTGGATCACCGTGGCCGCGATCGGGCCCAGGATCAGGGTGAGCAGCAGCACGGCCGGGTTGGGCCGGTCCTCGTCGTCCCCACCGCCCAGCGGGATGAAGAAGGCGAGGTTCGCCAGCAGGGTGATGATGCTGGCCAGGCCAGCCGCCACGCTGGAGATCAGGATGTCCCGGTTGTAGACGTGGGACAGTTCGTGCCCGATCACGCCGCGCAGCTCGCGGTAGTCGAGGATCTCGGTGATGCCCTGGGTCACGCAGACAGCCGCGTGCTGCGGGTTGCGACCCGTGGCGAACGCGTTGGGCTGCGCGGTCGGGCTGACGTAGAGCCGCGGCATTGGCTGCCGGGCGTCGGCGGCCAACTCCCGCACCATCCGGTACAGCTCCGGGAACTGCGCCTCGGTGACCGGTTGCGCCCCCATCGAGCGCAGCGCGAGCTTGTCCGAGTAGAAGTAGGAAACGCCGTTCATGACCAGAGACACGAGGACGGCGATGACCAGGCCGCCGCTGCCGCCAAACCAGTAGCCCACCGCCAGGATCAGGGCGCTGAGCAGGCCAAGCAGCGCTGCGGTCTTCAGACGGTTGTGGTGCACGTTGTCTCCTTCGGTGCACGGATCGCCGGGATCCGCTGACCGGTGTAACAACCCGGTACCCGCCAACCATCCGTCTCAACGCTGAGAGTTCACTGAGACTGGAATTCGCAGGTCAGCGGCCGGCCAGGTCGAGCACCAACTGCGGGGCAAAGCCGAGCACCACGGCGGCCACCGTCGCCACCGCCAGCACCACGCCCACCACACCCGCCACGGGTACGGCAGCAATGCCGCCGCCAATCGGGGCGGAGCGGGGCGTGGGCGCCCAGAGCGCGGCAGTCACCCGCAGGTAGTAGGCGAGCCCGATCACGGCGTTCAGCGCCACCACCAGCGCCAACCAGGCCGCGCCACCGTCCAGCAGCGCCCGGACCACCGTCACCTTCGCGAACAGCCCGGCCAGCCCCGGCGGCAGACCAGCCAACCCCACCAGCGCGAGACCGAACGCCGCAGCCCGCCACGGGTGCCGGCGGGCCGCCCCGCGCAGGTCGGCAAGCGTGCCGCCGTCCGCACCCGCCGGCCGCAGGGCCGTCACTGCGGCGAAGGCGGCAAGCTCCAACACCACGAAGAAGACGGCGTACGCCACGGCGGCCGCGTACGCGGCGGACCGCGCCTCGTCTGTACGCCCGGCGGCCAGCGCCAACGCTCCCAGCGGGGCGAGGATGTAGCCGGCCTGCGCGACGGACGACCAGGCGAGCAGCCGGACTGTGCGCCGCTGACGTAGCGCGACCAGGTTGCCGACGGTCATGGTGAGCACCGCGAGCAGGGCGAGCACCGGACCGGTCTGATCGGCTGGCAGCGCCCGCTGCACCACGGCGAGCAGGGCGACCAGGCCGCCCAGCTTCGACGCGGTGGACAGGTACGCGGCCACCGGCAGCGGCGCGCCGTCGTAGGTGGCCGGCGCCCAGGCGTGGAACGGCACCGCCGCCACCTTGAAGGCCAGCCCGACCAGCAGCACCGCCACCGCGGCTGTGGTCAGCGGCAGGTCCCGCAACTCCGGCTGCTCGGCGAGCAACGCGCCGAGCCGGTCCAGGTGCAGCCCACCGGTCACCGCGTACAGCAGCGCCGCGCCGAGCAGGGTCAGCGTGGTCGCCACCACGCTGACCACGAAGAAGGTCACCGCCGCCTCGGCACTCTCGAGGCTCCCGCGGCGTAGGCCGACCAGCACGTACAGCGGCAGGGTCAGCGTCTCCAGGGCCACGATCAATGTGATCAGGTCACCGGCCGCGCCGAGCACCACGCCGCCGGTCATCGAGCAGGCCAGCAGGAAGCAGTACTCCCCCACCGGTGACCGCCCGGCCCGCAGCGCCGGCACCGACAGCCCAAGCACGCCCAGGGTGAGCAGCGCGACCACCGCGCCGACCAGAGCCGCCCGCCCACCGAAGATCCAGGAGCAGTCGGCGTCCACGCAGAACGTCCGCCGGTCGGCGCCCGCCCCGACCAGCGCGGAGCCGACGGCGGTGCCGAGCGCCCCGAGCGCGGCCACCGCGATCGTGGCCCGTGGCCGGGCCAGCAACAGATCGGTGATGAGGACGAGCACGGCGGTGCCGGCGGCCAGGTAGGCCGGCAGCAGCGCCACGCTGTCCACGCTCTGCACGACGGTCATGGGGAAACCACCCCGATCAGGGCGTCGACGGGGACTTCAGCGACGCCGAGGACAAGCGTCGGTGCCAGCCCGATGGCCAACGCGAGCAGCACCAGCGGCACCCACGCGGTCAGCTCCGCACCGGCCAGGCCGGGGCCGAGCTGCGCGACCGCGGGGCTCGGCCGGTTGTGGGTGACCTGGCGCAGCAACCGCAGGAAGTACGCGGCAGTGAGCGCTCCGCCGACCGCCGCCAGCACACCGAGGGTGGTCCAGAGCGGGCCGCCCACCTGCACGGCGGCGATCACCGCGAACGCCTCGCCCCAGAAGCCGGCCAGCCCGGGCAGGCCCAGTGACGCGATAGCCGCGAACGCGAGCAGACCCGCCAACCGCGGCGCGGTCTCCCGCAGCCCGGACAACTCGGCGAGGGTGCCCGTGCCGGTGCGGTCCTTCACTGCCCCGGCCAGGAAGAACAGCAGGCCGGTGATCACCCCGTGCGCGACGTTGCCGATCAGCGCCGCCTGGATGCCGGTGGCGGTCAGCGTGGCGACGCCCAGCAGCACGAAGCCCATGTGCCCCACGCTGGAGTACGCGATCAGCCGCTTCACCTCCGACTGGGCCAGGCAGACCAGCGAACCGATCAGGATCGCGGCGACGGCCAGCACGCCGAGCACCGGCGCCGCCCAGCGGGCACCCTCCGGCGCCACCCCCACCGCCACCCGGATCAGGCCGTACGTGCCCATCTTGAGCAGCACACCGGCCAGCACGACACTGCCCACCGTGGGTGCCTGGGTGTGCGCGTCGGGCAGCCAGGAGTGCAGCGGCCACAGCGGGCTCTTCACCGCGAACGCCACCGCGAGCAGGGTGAACGCGGCCAGCTGGGTGCCCCTGGACATCCCCGCGCCGCCGGTAAGCGTCACCAGGTCGGCGGTGCCGGCGGCGGCGACCACGACGTACACACCGACCAGCAGCAGCACCGAGCCGAAGAGCGTGTAGAGCGCGAACTTCCGGGCCGCCCGACGCCGGGCCGCACCACCCCAGCCGGCGATGATCGCGTACATCGGTAGCAGGACGACCTCGAAGAAGAGGAAGAACAACACCAGGTCCAGGGCGAGGAAGGTGCCCAGGATGCCCACCTCTACCACCAACAGCAACGCGACCAGGGCCCGGCCGCTGCCGCCGTCGGGCACCCGCCACATCGTGTACGCGCAGCAGAGCAGCGTGAGCAGCGCGGTCAACACCACGAGCGGCCAGGAGATGCCGTCGACGCCGAGGTGGAAACGCAGCTCCAGACCGGGCACCCAGGGCAGGTCCAGCTCGTGCCAGGGACGCACCGCCGGCTCGTTGCCCGACCAGACGACCCAACCCCGACGGTCGAACACCAACGGCACCGCGGCCAGCAGGGTCAGCGCCGCCGCGACCGTGCCGACCAGCCGGGCCGGCCGGTCCCGGGGTGTCGCCGCCACCGCGACCGCACCCAGCGCCGGCAACGCCAGCACAGCGACCAGCAACACCTGCCCAAACGTCATTGGACCGCCTCTGTTCGCGGCTGCGGGGCTCGCAAACCCGGCTTACTCCTCGCACTCACTGAATAACTCCAATTACGGCGGCGGCCAGGCCGATCAGCAGCGCGCCGGCCAGCACGCCGGCGGCGGCCCGGGGCAGCGCCGCGCGGTGCAGCGCGGCCAGCCCCGCACCCAGACCGGAAGCGGCTCGTCCGCTGCCCTCGACCGCGCCGTCCACCACCACCTCGTCACCGGTGCGCGCGGCGCGGGCCAGCGCGCGGACGGGGCGTACGACAAGTGCGTCTTGAACGTCGTCGAGCCGGAACGCGCGGGCGAAGACCGGCCGCAGCGGACCCAGCGCGGCCGCCGGGTCGGCGGCCTTGTCACGCCGCCAGCCCAGCGTCACCAGCCCGGCGCCGAGCAGCAGCAACGCGAGCGGCAACAGCAAGCCCGGCCCCAGGTGGACCAGGCCGTCCTCGGAGCCCGCCACCGGGACGGTGGGGAAGCGCAGGCGGTCGGCGAACGCCCCGGCGAACCCGGCCAGACCGAGCAGCGCGGCCGGCACGGCCAGCAGCAGTAGCGGCCAGCGCAGCACCGCCGGCGGGTCGTGCGGCTGGACCAGCGGCAGGCGCCCAGCGCCGAAGAAGGTGCGCAGCAGCAGCCGACCGGCGTACCAGGCGGTGATCGCCACGCCGACCAGCCCGGCGATCCAGATGAGCCAGCCCACCCAGGACGGCGCCGGGCCGGTGCCCTCCAGCGCGGCCGACTCGGCGACCGTCAGCACGCCGTCCTTGCTCCAGAAACCGGCCAACGGCGGCACCCCGGCCAGGGCGCCCAGGCCGATCACCGTGCACCAGAACGTCACCGGCATGCTGCGCCGTAGCCCGCCCATCTCCGACATCAGGGTGGTGCCGACCGCGTGGATCACCGCACCCGCGGCGAGGAACAGCAGCGCCTTGAACGCGGCATGGGTGAGCAGGTGGAACAGCGCCGCCGACGGTGAGCCGACCGCCAACGCGCCAGTCATGTAGCCCAGCTGGGACACGGTCGACCAGGCCAGCACGCGCTTGATGTCGTCCTGTGCGGTGGCGGCGAGCGCGCCAAGCAGCAGCGTGATCGCGCCGAGCACCCCCAGCACGGTCAGCGTCACCGGCGCGGCTGTGAAGAGCGGGTAGAGCCGGGCCACGGCATACACGCCGGCGGCGACCATCGTCGCGGCGTGGATCAGCGCGGAGATCGGCGTCGGGCCGGCCATCGCATCCGGCAGCCAGGTGTGCAGCGGGAACTGCGCGCTCTTGCCGGCCACGCCAGCGAGCAGCAGCAGGCCAGCGGCGGTCAACGTCGCGCCAGAGTGGTCGTGGGCGAGTACGTCGGCGATCCGGAAGCTGCCCGTCGACACGCCGAGCAACGCGATGCCGAGCAGGAACCCGACGTCACCGACCCGGGTCACCAGGAACGCCTTCATGGCGGCGGCGGGAGCGCCGGCCAGTCGGCGGTCGTGGGCGATCAGCAGGTACGAGCAGAGGCCCATCACCTCCCAGCCGACCAACAGCATGATCAGGTCGCCGGCGACCACCACCAGCAGCATGGCGCCGGTGAAGAGGCTGATCTGGGCGGCGTACGGCGGGTAGCGGTGGTCGACGTCGACGTCGTCGTGTGGACCGCGCCGCAGGTAGCCGATCGAGTAGACCTGCACGGCCAGGGCGACCGCGGTGACCGCCACCGCGACCAGCGCGGCGGCGCCGTCCAGCCGTACGCCGAGGGTCACCATCAGCCCACCGAAGTCGACCCAGGTGCTCGACGTCTCGGTCGGCCCGTCGACAGTGAGCAGCAGCGCGACGGCCAGCGCCAGCGCGCCGGCGGCACCGGTGACACCAAGCGTCACGGCGGTCGTCCGGGCCCGGTCACCGCCGGTCGCGCTGTCGCGCCGGGAAGCCGGCGGCAGCAGCAGGCCGAGCAGCCCGGCAATCAGCGGTACGGCAGGCAGCAGCGCCCCGAGCAGCCCGGTCACCGGCCCGCCTCCCCGTTTACGACGGCCGGCTCGTGCCCGTCGACGGCTTGTGGCGGCTCGGTCAGCGGCACGTCATCCACCGCCACGGTGGCCCGCAGCCGGTAGAGCTGAAGGACGATCGCCAACCCCACCCCGATCTCGGCGGCGGCGAGGACGATGACGAACAGCGCGAAGACCTGCCCCGAGTGCGGGAGCACGGCACGGGCGGTGGTGTCCGCGGTGACCAGGATCAGGTTGACCGCGTTGAGCATCAACTCGACCGACATCAGCACCAGCACCGCGTTGCGTCGGCGCAGTACGCCGTAGACGCCGAGGCCG
Organism: Micromonospora chokoriensis; assembly: GCF_000718555.1. Taxonomy (GTDB): domain Bacteria; phylum Actinomycetota; class Actinomycetes; order Mycobacteriales; family Micromonosporaceae; genus Micromonospora; species Micromonospora chokoriensis_B. The sequence goes on along the minus strand of NZ_JOAN01000013.1, from coordinate 27,244 downwards.
AACAGCAGCGCGGCGGTGACGTACGGGATGACCGGCCTCACCGGCGCCTCCCGGACTCGCTGTCGATCAGATCAACTGCCGTGTCGTCGCGTTGCGGGGCTGGTCGGCCGATGTCCGGCCGGGACAGCACGACCGCACCCACCAGGGCGGACAGCAGCAGCACGGAGAGCACCTCGAACGGCAGCACCCAGGACTGGAAGATCTGCTCGCCCAGCCGCTCGGCGGTGCCGGCGGCAGGCAGCGTGACGGTGCTCCAGCGGTACGCGTCGACAAGGAGGACGGTCAGCCCCAACCCCGCGCCGCCACCGATCAGCGCGGCCGGCCAACCGGGCCGGTCCAGGTCGTCGGAGACGCCGATCGGAGCCCGGGTCAGCATCACCGCGAACAGCAGCAGGACCACCACCGCGCCCACGTAGATCAGCACCTGCACCCAGGCCACCAACTCGGCGCTGAGCACCAGGAAGTCACCGGCCAATGCGCCCAGGCACACCACCAGGTACAGCCCGGCCCGGACCAGGTGTTTCGTGGTCACCACCAGCACGCCAGCGCCGACCGCCACCGCACCGAGGGCGAGCAGCAGCACATCCGCCCCGGTCACCGGAGCGCCCTTCCGGCTCGGCCGCTCACGACGCGGGGGCCTGGTCGGCGTCGGGCTCGGGGCGTACCGCTGGCGGAGCTGGACGGGCGGCGGCGGCCTTGCGGGCGGCGGCGGTCTCCTCCTTGGCCGGCTCGCCGTTCGGGTCGTGCGCCGGCGGCGGCGGAACGGTCGCCATCCACTGACCGAGGTGGTCCTTGTCGTGCAGCAGGTTCTTGATGTCGTACTCGGCGTACTCGAACTCCGGTGACCAGTAGAGCGCGTCGAACGGGCAGACCTCGATGCAGATGCCGCAGTACATGCAGAGCGAGAAGTCGATGTCGAACTTGTCGAGCACGTTGCGCTGGCGGGGGCGGGCGGCGCCGGGCACCGCCACCTCCTCCTTGTGCGAGTCGATGTAGATGCACCAGTCCGGACATTCACGGGCGCAGAGCATGCAGACCGTGCAGTTCTCCTCGGACAGCGCGATCACGCCACGCGAGCGGGGCGGCAGGTCGGGGGCCGTGTCCGGGTACTGCTGCGTGGTCGAACGGCTGGTCATCGTCTTGAGGGTGACCGCCAGCCCCTTCACCAGGCCCGCGCCGGGGAGGCCGCGTTCGCTGGTGTCGCCGCGCTCGCTGGGGTCGCTCATGTCGACCATCCTGCCCTGTGGCCCCGGCGCGCGCGACCACCACCCACAGGTCGACGACCGTAGGGCTTACCCGAGGAGCACGGTCACCTGCGGATCAGCCGGATCACGCCCCGGGTCCGTTGACGACCGCCGGTGGGAGCATCTCGACGCCGAGCTGCTGGAGCAGCTGGAACAGCTCGTTGCAGCTCCACACCTCGACGATCCGGCCCGCCGCGTCGAAGCGCAGGAACGTAGCCCCCGAATAGCTGACCACCTGCCCGGTCGGCGGCACCGGCCCGAACTGCCCGACGTGGGTGCCGGCCGCCCGCCAGTGCACGGCCACCCGCTCGCCGGCCGCGACCACGTCGACGATCTTGTAGCGCAGGTCCGGGAACGCCGCCCGACGCTCGCGGTGCCAGGCCAGCGTCGCCTCCGGCCCGGTGCCGCCCAGCCCCGGGCACTCCTCGGCGACCAACTCGTACGCCGACTCCTCCTGGCGGGCATTCCACACGTCGGCGATGAACCGTCGGGCCGCCGCCTCCACATCCGTCATACCGGCAGGTTATCCGGGACCACTGTGCGCCGTAGATCCGCGAGGATTGGGTAGAGACACTGACCAGACCGGGAGGGCCACGTGGGCGAGGAAACAGGCGGCAAGTACGTCGAGCCAGGTAGCGAGTTCACCCGCGACCAGCGGTACATCGCCACCCGGATCACCGAGGACGGGCGCGACGGATATCCGGTGGAGCCGGGCCGGTACCGGCTGGCGGTGAGCCGGGCCTGCCCGTGGGCCAACCGACTGATCATCGTACGGCGGCTGCTCGGCCTGGAGGACGCCCTCTCGATGGCGGTGGCCGGCCCGACGCACGACGCCCGGAGCTGGACCTTCGACCTCGACCCGGACGGCCGGGACCCGGTGCTCGGCATCGAGCGCATCCAGGAGGCGTACTTCAAGCGCTTCCCCGGCTACGAGCGCGGCATCACCGTGCCGGCGATCGTGGATGTGCCGACCGGGCAGGTGGTGACCAACGACTACGCGCAGATGAGCCTGGACCTGTCCACGCAGTGGGGCGCGTACCACCGCGAGGGTGCCCCGCAGCTCTACCCCGAACACCTGCGGGAGCAGATCGACGAGGTCAACGCCGTGGTGTTCCGGGACGTCAACAACGGCGTCTACCGGTGCGGCTTCGCGGGCAGCCAGGAGGCGTACGACAAGGCGTACCACCAGCTCTTCGACCGGCTGGACTGGCTCACCGAGCGGTTGACCGACCAGCGCTACCTGGTCGGCGACACCATCACCGAGGCCGACGTGCGGCTGTTCACCACGCTGGTCCGCTTCGACCCGGTCTACCACGGTCACTTCAAGTGCAACCGGCAGAAGCTGAGTGAGATGCCGGTGCTGTGGGCGTACGCCCGGGACCTGTTCCAGACCCCCGGTTTCGGCGACACCATCGACTTCGACCACATCAAGCGGCACTACTACGAGGTGCACCGCGACATCAACCCGACCGGGATCGTTCCGCTCGGCCCTGACCTCTCCAACTGGCTCGATCCGCATGGTCGGGAAGCGCTCGGTGGCCGCCCCTTCGGCGACGGCACCCCACCCCCACCCCCCGCCGAGCCCGTCGACCCCGCACACACCCCGCTGCGCTGAGCGTCGCGCGCTGACCTCGCCCCGGCGCCGCCCCCACGCCGATCTTGCACTTTCCATCCCGGCAAATGCCACCAGGCAGGGCATTTCGGCATCCGCAACTGCAAGATCGGCGCGGCGCGGCGCGAGGTCGGCGCGGGGTGGTTACAGGGCTATGCGGACGGCTGCGGTGAGGACCAGTTGCGCCAGGGACGCCGGCACGAGCACCAGCCAGCAGAGGCGTTGGAGTTGGTCCTCGCGGAGCCGGGGGTAGGACACCCGCAGCCAGATGATCACGAAGGACACGGCGAAGATCTTGAGCAGCGTCCAGAGCCAGCCCAACTGGTCATCGGCGAATGGGCCCTGCCATCCACCCAGGAACAGCACCGTGGTCAGCGCGGCGATCACCACGATGCCGACGTACTCGGCGAGCAGGAAGAACGCGAACCGCAGCCCGGTGTATTCGGTAATGTAGCCGAAGACCAGCTCCGAGTCGGCCACCGGCATGTCGAACGGTGGCCGACGGATCTCGGCCAGCCCCGCGACGAAGAAGATGATCATCGCGGGGGCCTGCCAGAGCAGCCACCAGGGCTGCCACGCCTCGACGATGCCCGACAGGCTGAGCGTGCCGGCCGCCATCGCCACCGACGCGGCCGCCAACACCAGCGGCAGCTCGTAACCGAGCAGTTGGGCGGCCCCGCGCAGCCCACCGAGCAGGCTGTACTTGTTGGCCGACGCCCAGGCCGACATCAGCACCGCCACCACCCCGACGCCGACCACCGCCAGCACGAAGAACAGACCGATGTCCAACGGTTGCCCGACCAGGTCGTTCGGACCGAGCGGGATGACCAGCAGCACCAGCAGATAGGGCACCAGGGCAACAGCCGGGGCCAGCCGGAACACCGCCCGGTCCGCCTCGCGCGGCGTGATGTCCTCCTTCTGCACGAACTTGACGCCGTCGGCGACGAGCTGCGCCCAACCGTGGAAGCCGCCCGCGTACATCGGGCCGAGCCGGCCCTGCATGTGCGCCATCACCTTGTGCTCGGCCTGGCCGACCAGCAACGGCAGGGTGAGGAACGCGACCAGCACGCCGCCGATCCGGAGCACCAGCTCCACCCAGAGCGGCATCAGGCCGTACCCCCATCGTGGTCGCCTTGGTCGTCGCGGCCCGGCGGGTCCGCGACCGGCTCGACGCCCGGTGCGGCCGGGTCGGCCGAGCCCTCGACGTCAGGTGCGGCCGGACCAGACGCAGACTGCTCGGCCGGGCCCGCGCTGGGTGCCGGGCCGTCGTCGGCCACGACAGACCGGGGAGTACGCGCCGGACGGGCCCCCGGGGCGGGCCGCGCCGGACGCTCACGGGCCGGTCTGGCCGGGGTGCCGCCACGCGGGCCCTCCCCCACGCCACCAGCGCCAGCCGGGGTGGGCGTGAGCCCCCACTCGCCCGGAGCGGGAACGCCCGGCGGGCGGATCGGTCGACGCCCGCCGCCGGCCTCGGACTCGCCCGGCTCCTTCGCACCCGGCCAGGGCTTGGCCACCCGGGATGCGAGCACGAACTCCTTGCGCAGCGGGTGGCCCTCGAACTCCGGGGGCAGCAACAGCGGCAGCAGCTCCCCGTGGCCGGCGAAGTCGATGCCGAACATCTCGTGCGTCTCCCGCTCGTGCCAGGCGGCACCGGGGTAGACATCGACCACCGAGGCGACCGTGGGTGCGCTGCGCGGCAACCGGGTACGCAGCAGCACGCCGTGGCGCAGTCGCGTCGACCAGAGGTGCGCCACCACGTCGAAGCCCTCGGCCAGCTCGTCGACCGCGGAGAGCCAGTCGAAGAAGTCGCAGGCCAGCTCGGCGTCGTCGCGGGCGGCAGAGACGGCGGTCAGCCAACTCGCCGGCGGCACATCGACGGTGGCCCGGGCGAACCGTTGCCCGCCGGAGACCGACGGGGTCGCCGCAACCGGCGCGAGCAGCGCGACCAGCCGAGCGCCGACCTCTTCGGGAGTCATGCCGCTGATCCTAGTGCCGGCCGGGCCCGTGCCTGGCCGCCGCCGATGCCCGGCGATCTGCCGGCTTTGGGCGCGGCGCACTCCTCGGCGGGGAAAGATGAGGGCGTGCGCGCTGTGACGGTGAAACCTGGGGTCGCCAACTCGCTGAGCCTCGTCGAGGATCAGCCGGAGCCGGCTGCCGAGGAGGGCTCGGTCCTGGTCGAGGCGTTGGCCGTCGGGATCTGCGGCACGGACCACGAGATCATCGCCGGGCATTACGGCGAAGCTCCGCCGGGGGCGGACCGCCTGATCATCGGGCACGAGTCACTGGGCCGGGTGATTGAGGACTCAAGCGGCACCCTGCAACCCGGTGACCTGGTGGCCGGGATCGTCCGGCATCCGGACCCGGTGCCCTGCCCGAACTGCGCGGTCGGTGAGTGGGACATGTGCCGCAATGGTCGGTACACCGAACACGGCATCAAGGCGCTACCCGGCTTCGCCCGGGACCGCTGGCGGGTCGAGCCGCGGTTCGCGATCGGGCTCGACCCGGCGCTGGCCCAGGTGGGCGTGCTGCTGGAGCCGACAAGTGTGGTGGCGAAGGCGTGGGACCACATCGAGCGGATCGGGCACCGGGCCGAGTGGCAGCCGCAGACCGTCCTGGTGACCGGGGCTGGCCCGATCGGGCTGCTGGCCGCGTTGCTCGGCACCCAGCGCGGGCTCTCCGTCCACGTGCTGGACCTGGCCACCGACGGGCCGAAGCCGGAGTTGGTCGCCGGGCTCGGTGCCACCTATCACTCGGTGTCGGTCAACGACCTGCCCTTCGAGCCGGATGTGGTGATCGAGTGCACCGGCGCGCCAACGGTGGTCCTCGACGTCATGTGCAAGGCGGGCCCGACCGGGATCGTCTGCCTGGCCGGGGTGTCCAGCGGTGGTCGCAGCATCGACTTCGACGCCGGGGCACTCAACCGGGCGCTGGTGCTGGAGAACAACGTGGTGTTCGGCTCGGTGAACGCCAACCGGCGGCACTGGAACATGGCCGCGCAGGCGCTCGCCCGCGCGGACCAGATCTGGCTCGAGTCGCTGATCAGCCGTCGGGTGCCGGTGAACCGGTACGCCGACGCGTACACCGCCGGGCCGGACGACATCAAGGTGGTGTTGGAGTTCGCGTCCTGAGCGACGCCGCTCAGATGCCCGGCAGCCGACCGTTGCGGAACAGGTCGACGAAGAGCTGATGGTCCTGACGGGCGCGCACCCCGTACGCGTGTGCGAAGTCCACCAGGTGCGCGACGAAGCCCGCCTCGTCGGTGTCGACCGCCGCGACGATCGCCTCCTCGGTGGAGTAGTCCACCAGGTCGTGACTGGATTCGTCGTCGGCGACCGAGTGCATCCGGGCCACCGCCCGGCCAAGGTCGACGAGAACCCCGGTCAGCTCCTCCGGCTCGTTCACGTCCGACCAGTCCAGATCGGCGGCGTACGGCGAGACCTCGGCGACGAGCTGACCGGCCCCGTTCAGCTCGGTGAAGCCCAACCACGGGTCGGCGTGCGCCTGCAACGCCCGCTGCGACTCGGCGGTCCGGTGCCCCTGGTGCTGGAAGTAGTCGCGGACCGACTCGTCGGTGACGTACCGCGCCACCGCCGGGACCTGCGCCTGCTTCATGTAGATGACGACGTCGTTCTCCAGTGCCTGGGTGTGCCCCTCCAGCAGCAGGTTGTACGACGGCAGCCCGGCCGAGCCGATGCCCACCCCCTTGCGCAGCACCACATCCTTGATCCGCGCCGCCACCGGGCGCAGCGGCGTCGAGACGGCTGGCAGGGTGCCCAGGTAGTCCTGGAAGGCAGCGCGAACCAACTCCCGGGTGGCGTCGTCGATCTCGTAGACCCCGTCGCCGAGGGAGAAGCGACGCTCGTAGCTGTCGATGGTGGTCTGCGCGGCGAGCAAGTCGACGCGGGTGTTGAGCCGGGCCTGCTGGAGCACCCGGCGCAGCACCCCGTCGGCGTTGTCCAGGGTGATCGAGCCGATCGCGTCGTCACCGCCGGCGGCGATGGCCCGCAGCTCGGTCAGGTACGACCGGGCGAAGCCGGCAACCAGATCCCCGATCGCCGTGTCGGAGAGCGCCTTGCCGTAGCCGAGCAGCGCCACGCTGGCCGCGAGCCGGCGCAGGTCCCAGGTGAACGGCCCGACGTACGCCTCGTCGAAGTCGTTGACGTTGAACACCAGTTGCCCAGAGGCGTTCATGTAGGTGCCGAAGTTCTCCGCGTGCAGGTCACCGTGGATCCACACCCGGCTGGTCCGCTCGTCTAGGAACCGGTCGTCGGCGAAGTCGCCGCGCTGGTCGGCGTAGAAGAGCGCGGCGCTGCCTCGGTAGAAGGCGAACGGCGAAGCCGCCATCTTGCGGAACTTGCGGCGGAAGGCGGCCGGGTCGATCGCCATCGACGCGCCGAACTCCTCGGTGAGCACGTCGACGATGTGGGCGGAACGCTGGTCCGCTGAGCTGCTCATATTGCGCAGGCTAGTGCGGCGAGTCCATAACCGGGTGGCGAACCGGCCAGCCATCGACCATGCTGTCTGCGTCACGGCGCGGGGGCCCGGACACCACGGTCACGTCGGTCGATCGCTGCGCTGCCATCAGCGGGCGACAGGTCCCCCGCCGGGCGTCGACCTTGGAGGACCAGCAACACATGTTCCGAAAAACGGGGACCTTGCTCACCGCCGCACTGCTCGGACTGACCGCGACCGTCGGCTGGGCCGGACCAGCTGCTGCCGCACCGTCGGCCGCTGCCGACGCTCCCACCTTCTCGCTGAGCCGGCTGGTGCTCGAGCCGACCGAGCGGGGCTACCGAGGCAGCCTTCGGGTGACCATCACCAACAACAGCGACAGCACCGACGGCTTCTACTTCCAGATCCGCGAGCCGGTGGCGGCGTCCTTCGCCGGAGGGCCTGAGTCACACTGCGACCCGGACGGGGTGTCAGAGGGGCGGCTGGTCCGCAGCTGCGGCCTGCCTCAGGGCAACGAACTGGCTGCGGGCGAGAGCCGCCGAGCCCCCGTCGAATTCCAGGTGCTGACCACCCCCCGCAGTTACCCGATGATTGCGACCGATGGATCGATCACCGTCTACTCGTGGAAATTCGGATCGCTGGGCACCGTCCCGTTCAGCGCGCAGTTCCGCTCCCTCGACGGCAAGCTGGCCCGCCCCCAGACGTACGTGCAGGACACCCAGCCGGACGCGTCCATCGAGCTGGCCGGGCCGGTGACCGACGGCCCCGAGAACACCCGGCGGGTGCCCCTGCGGGTCCGGTACGCAGGCGACGCCGCGAACTTCGGCCTCTCGGTCCGGGCCACGCCACTGCCCGCCGGGTCGATGATCCTGCACACCGATCCCTGGGATGGTCCGGTGTACAGCGAACGAGCCTTCGTGCCAGGCGGGCAGCTGATGGCCGGCGAGGAGCGCGAGATCGCGCTGCTCATCAGCCGGCCGACCGACCCGGCGGACGAGACCGCGCCAATCAACCTGGAGCTGTCGACCGACTGGGTGGAGACGGTCCCCGACATCGACCCGAGCGACAACACCGTCACGTTCAACCTGGCCCTGCCGACCAGCTGACCTGGCGGCACGGCGGTCGGCCGCCACCCGGAGCAACTCCGGGTGGCGGCCGACCGCGTCAGCCTGCGGTGGGTGGGCGTACCGGCGGGGCGGTGAGCGAGTCGACCGAGCGCGGGGCGGCAGCTTCGCGGGGCGGCGCGTCCAGCGGCGCGGCCAGCACATCCCGTTGCGGCACACCCCCGATGCCGGACTGCTCGGCGGCGATCTTCTCCTGCAGGAGCAGGATGCCGTGCAGCAGCGCCTCCGGCCGGGGCGGGCAGCCGGGCACGTACACGTCGACCGGGATGAGCTGGTCGACGCCCTTGGTCACCGAGTACGAATCCCAGTAGGGGCCGCCGCAGTTGGAGCAGGCGCCGAACGAGATGACGTACTTCGGCTCGGGCATCTGGTCGTAGAGCCGCTTGATCGCCGGGGCCATCTTGTCGGTCACCGTGCCGGAGACCACCATCAGGTCGGCCTGGCGGGGGCCGTGGGCGAACGGGATCACGCCAAGTCGGATGAAGTCGTGCCGACCCATGCTGGTGGCGATGAACTCGATCGCGCAGCAGGCCAGCCCGAAGTTGAACACCCAGAGCGAGTAGCGGCGCCCCCAGTTCAGCACGAACCGGATCGGCTCACCGAGCACTGCCGGCAACTGCACGAGCGTCCCCTCTCCTCATCGACAGTGAATCACAGGCGAGGTCGGCGCGGTCCGGCGGCGAGCGGCCTGAGTGCCCGGCCGATTGTCCCGGAGGCGACAAGGATCGGCACCGATTGACGCGCAACCTACCGGCGCGCTCGCTTGTGTGACCGGTGCTGGCGAACACACCGCCCGCGGCCGCCACGGGGAGGACGAGTGCTTGTGACACGAGACGTGCGGGTGGGTGGACACCCGCCGGACCCACCGGAAACCGCAACCTCCACGCCGGCAGAGCTGGTCTTCGACGACTTTTACCACGCCCACTTCCGCGGGCTGGTGGTGCAGCTGACCGCGTACACGGGTGACCGTGGGCAGGCGCAGGACCTGGTTCAGGAGGCGTTCTGTCGAGCGTACGCCCGTTGGGACCGGCTCGCCGACTACCAGGATCCCCTGGCCTGGGTCCGTAAGGTCGCCTGGAACCTCGGCCACAACCGTTGGCGGCGGCTGCGGACCGCCCAGCAGTGGTTGCTGCGGCAGCGGGAGACACACGTCGCGGAGCCGAGCCCGGACCGGGTCGCCGTCGACGCCGCATTGGCGAAGTTGCCGCCGAAGCAGCGGCGGGCCGTCGTGCTGCACTACCTCGCCGACCTGACGGTCGCGGAGATCGCCGCCCAGGAACAGGTCGCCGAGGGGACGGTCAAGTCCTGGCTGCACCGGGGCCGGACCGCACTCGCCACCCACCTGCGCGACACCTATGAGGAGGTGCGGGATGTCTGAGCCGGAGACCCTTGACCTCGCCGAAGAGTTCGCCCGTTACCGCCGTACCGCGCTGGCGGAGATCGAGGCGCCCGGGCCCGCCGCCGTCCGACGGACGGTACGCGGTCGCAGCCGACGTCGGCTGGCTGCCACCGCCACGACGGCGCTCGCCCTGTTCGGCGGGTCGGCCGTCGGATACGCGGCGCTGAGCGGCCCGGACCACCGACCGGGTCCGGTCGACCCGACGCCGAGCATCTCGGTGTCGCCCACACCGAGTGGCTCGCAAAGCCCAACCCCCAGCCCTTCCGGGACCAGTGCCAGCCCGACCAGTCCCGTGCCGAACGGCCGGATCAGCCGGGCCCAGCTGCTGGGGACGCCGGTGACCCTGCCGGCATGGCGGGCCGGACCAGGCTGCCCGACGTCGCAGACGCGGCTCACCGCCGAGGGCCGGGAGGGTGCGAACTGGCTCCAGACGCTCGACCATGGCGACATCGACGGGGACGGCGCGGTGGAGACGGTGGCGCTGGTGCAGTGCGTGCTCGGCACCCGTGGGCCGATGCAGGTGGTCGCCTTCGACCGCGACGAGGAGGGGAAGGTGATCACCCTCGGCCGGGTGGTCGCGACCACCATCGACAAGCCGCAGTGGCTGTTCGCACTGGATGTCGTGAGCGACGGCACGGTCCGCGTGCAGGTCGGTGACATCGCTCCCGGGGGTGGCTGGCCCGCTGAGTGGTCACAGCGGCAGTGGCGGGGCTACCGCTGGAACGGCGACGCCTTCGCCCAGGTCTCCGGGCCGACTGCCTTCGGCCCGAACCCGCACTCGGCGGACGTCTCGGTCACCGCCACCGACCTCGTGTTGACGACGGCCGACGACGGCTCCCGAACGGGGACGGCCACCGTGCGGATCCGCAATCGGGGCACCGGACCTGTCGCGCACGTGGCGCTGCGGCTGGGCGTGCCCGCGTCGGTGCGTCCGGACGTCGACGGGTGGGCCCCGTGTGGAGGCGAGCCCCAGAACACCAGCGAGCCGGTTACCTGCGATCTTGGTCAACTGGCTGCGGGGGCGGAGGTGCGGTTGGACCTCAGCTTCCGGGTGGCCAAGGGGATCGTGCTGGGCACCGGGAAGGCCGACGTGGATGTCCGGCCGATGGACAGCGGATTCGACTTCCTGTTGGACGTCAACGACGCCGACAACCAGGTGCGGATGACCTACCGCTGAGGGATCCGGTCGCCGGCCGCGTCGTACGCCACGGGGGCGTACGACGCGGCTGGCGCTCCGGTCACCAGGTGGGACGCTGCAGCAGCCCGACGAACTCGACAAGCAGCCGTTCCCGCAGCGCCGGCGGCGCGGCGTCGAGCAGTGTGTTCACCACCGCCATCCGCTCCGGCAGCGGCGCACCATCGGCCTCGCCGCCCATGCCCAGCCCGGCGGCCAGCCCCGCGACCAGCTCCGGAGTCAGATCGCCCGGGGTGAGGGCACCGGCCAGCGCAGCCAACTCGGCGGGCAGCCGGACCGGGCCGGCGGCGGTGGCCGCGGCCACCGCCTCGGTCAGGTCCGGCCCGAACTCGGCGACCCGAGGCGCGACCGCGGCGGTCACCGTGAGGTGCACGCTGGCGGGCAGACCGGCGTACGACAGTTGGGGTTGGGTGTGCCAGCCCCGCGCGGTCAGCTCGTCGACCAGGACGAACAGGTCGGGTCCGCCATCGGTGGCGGTGAAGCAGACCACTGTCGACTCCGGCTCGGCCATCAGCCGCAACCCGTCGACAGCACGGACCGCGTCGGCCAGGCCGGCGACCGCGTCCCGGGTGACGGCGGCGAGCCGCAGGTAGCCGTCGTCGCCGAGGTGCCGCAGCGTCGCGTACGCGGCGGCGATCGGCCCGCCCGAGCGGGTGGACGCGATCACCGGATTGATCATCGTGTAGCCGGGCCAGTCGGCGTACGCGAAGTACTGCGGAGCGCGCAGGGCGGCGTCGCGGTGCAGCAGCACCGACACCCCCTTCGGCGCGTACGCGTACTTGTGCAGGTCGACCGAGATGGAGGTGACCCCGGCTACCGCGAAGTCGAACGGCGGCACCGGCTCCCCGAGACGGCGCAGGTACGGCAGGGTCCAGCCGCCGAAGCAGGCATCCACGTGGCAGCGCACCCCGGCCTCGGCCGCAGCGGCAGCGATCTCGGCGACCGGGTCCACCACCCCGTGCGCGTACGACGGCGCGGAGCAGGCGACCAGCACCGTCTCCGGGCGGATCGCGGCGGCCATCGCGGCCGGGTCGGGGCGCAGCGTGTCCGGGGAGACCGGCACGACGTCCAGCGCCACCCGCAGGTAGTGGGCCGCCTTGGCGAATGCCGCGTGCGCGCTCGACGGCACCAGGATCCGGGGTGCGGCGATCTCCGGGTGGGCGTCCCGGGCGGCCTTGACGGCGAGGATCAGCGACTCGGTGCCGCCGCTGGTGACGCTGCCGACGACGTCCGGTGCGGTGGTCCCGGGGCCCGCGCCCAGCACCCGGCCGGCGGCGCCGACAAGTGCGTTCTCCATGGCCAGCAGGCTGGGGAAGGCGGTCGGGTCCAGCCCGTTGACGTGGGCGCTCTCCCGGTGCGCGGCGGCGGCCAACTCGTCCAGCCCCGGCACCGCCGGGTCGTAGACGTACGCGAACAGCCGCCCCCCGTGGGTAGGCGCGTCACTCGCCCGCAGCTCCCGCACCTCTTCAAGAACCCGTTCCGCCGGAACCCCGGTAGCGGAAAGCGCCCCAGCCTCAACCCTGTTCTCGTCGATCATGGAGTTGTGGTGCCCTTCTCGTGACGGTTAACGGCGTTCATCCCCCAGCACAACTCCATGATCGACCCGATCGCTCTGGGCGGTCAGGGTGTAGTAGCGGAGCAGGAGGATGGGGGGAGCTATGAGGAGGGCGGGGATCAGCGTGAAGCCTAGGAGGACGCCTAGTCTGGCCGCGTCGGACTGAGGTGCGGCCGAGCCGGTCTCCGAGGAGACGTAGCCGGAGAGCTGGAGCACCAGCCCGTAGATGCCCGGGCCGAGCGCCAGGCCGAAGGTCTCCCCGGCGGTCCACACGCCGGTGAAGACACCCGCCTGTCGTCGACCGGTGCGCGCCGTCTCGTGCGCGATGCAGTCCGGCAACATCGCCAGCGCGAAGACCTGCTGCCCGGCGTACCCCACGCCGATCATCGCGACCAGGAGGTAGGCGGCGATCGTCGGCAGCACCGGCGCGGCGAGCAGGGCGAGCGCGCCGACGGCGAGGATCAGCGAGGCGACGACAAGCGCGATCCGCTTGCCGAGCCGGGCACCGACCCGAGTCCAGATCGGCATCACCAGCAGCGCCGGCCCGACGAAGCAGACGAAGAGCAGGGTCGGGCCGCTCTCCTCGTCGCGCAGGATCTGCCCCGCGAAGTAGTTGACCCCGGCCAGGATCGTCGCTACCCCGGCGGACTGCACCACGAAGCAGATCAGCAGTGCTCGGAACGGACGGTTGCCGCCAGCCACGGCAAGCTGGGCGCGCAGCGTCGGCTCGCTCTCGCCCACCGTGCCGGTCGGCGCGGACCGGGTGCCCAGGAACGCGCCGAGGGCCCCGAGGGCGATCAGCACCGCCACGAACAGCCCCATCCACCGGTGCCCGGCCACACCGTCACCACCAGCGCTCACCACCAGCGGCGCGAGGGCGCCGGAGACCAGGATGGCCAACGCCAGCACCGCGATCCGCCAGGTCATCAGGCGGGTGCGCTCGGCGTAGTCGTCGGTCAACTCCGCCGGCATCGCCACGTACGGCACCTGGAAGAAGGCGAACGCGGTGGCGGTGGCGAGGAAGGCGAACGCCACGTACGCCGCGGCGGCCGAACCGTTACCGAAGGGTGCCGCGAAGATCGACGCGAACAGGATGGCGAGCGCCAGGCCGGCAACGAGCAGGTACGGCCGGCGGGCGCCCCAGCGCGAGCGGGTGCGATCGGAGATCCGCCCGGCGACCGGGTTGACCAGCACGTCCCAGGCCTTGGGCAGCAGCACCAGCAGGGCGGCCAGCCCGGCGGCAACGCCCAGGGTGTCGGTCAGGTACGGCAGCAGCAGCAAGCCTGGCACGGTGCCGAACGCGCCGGTCGCCAGTGAGCCGAGCGCGTACCCGGCGTGCACCGATCGGGGCAGCGAGCCGGTGGCTGACGAGCCGGCGCCCGGCGGCGTTTTCATGGGGCCGAATGTTACTCACGTTATGTCGGTGGTCACATCCCCTCATCAGGCGACCAACCCGCCGCCGCGATGTCCACACCTTCACCGCGCAGCGGCACCCCCTCGGCGCGCAGTCGGGCCCGCGCCTCCCGCTCGTGCCCCGGCGGCAGCCGACCACTCGCGGTCACCACCCGATGCCAGGGAACCGAGCCCCCGTGCCGCGCCATGATGTTGCCGACCAGCCGGGCCGAGGCACGCCCCGAGCGCTCGGACAGCGCGTCGGCCACCCCGCCGTAGGACATCACCCGGCCCGGCGGGATCCGCTCGACCAGGTCGAGCACCGCCTCGACGTACTCGTCAGGAGTCACAATCCGCCACCATATGGGAACGCCGCCGGGCGGCACGGCCGCGACCACGCAGAATGGTCCGGTGCGCGACGCAGTCACGACGGCCCGGCGGGTCGTCGTCAAGATCGGATCCTCCTCGTTGACCACCGCCGCCGGCGGGCTGGCCGACGAGCGCGTCGACACGCTCGTCGACACCCTCGGTCGGCTCACCGCCGAAGGACGCGAGGTGGTGCTGGTCTCCTCCGGCGCCATCGCCGCCGGGCTCGCGCCACTCGGGCTGGCCCGACGCCCGCGCGACCTGGCCACCCAGCAGGCCGCCGCCAGCGTCGGGCAAGGGCTCCTGATCGGCCGGTACGCGGCCAGCTTCGCCCGGCACGGCCGCACCGTCGGGCAGGTGCTGCTCACCGTCGACGACGTGACCCGGCGAGCGCACTACCGCAACGCGTACCGGACGCTGCGCAAGCTGCTCGACCTGCGGGCGGTGCCGATCGTCAACGAGAACGACACGGTGGCCACCCAGGAGATCCGGTTCGGCGACAACGATCGGCTGGCCGCCCTGGTGGCCGCGCTGGTCCACGCCGACCTGCTGGTGCTCCTCTCCGACGTGGACGCGCTCTGGACCGGCGACCCCACCAAACCCGACTCGACCCGGATCACCGAAGTGCGCGACGACGCGGACCTCGCCGGGATCACCATCGGCGGGGCCGGCCGGTCCGGCGTCGGCACCGGCGGCATGGTGACAAAGGTCGAGGCCGCCCGGATCGCCACCGGCTTCGGCATCCCGGTGGTGCTCACCTCCGCCGACCTGGCCAGCCCGGCGCTGGCCGGCGAACCGGTCGGCACGCTCTTCCACCCGCAGCGGAAACGCCCGACAGCCCGACTGTTCTGGCTGGCCCATGCCACCTCGCCCCGGGGGCGGCTGCACCTCGACCCGGGCGCGGTGGCCGCCGTCGTCGGGCGACGCAAGTCGCTGCTGCCGGCGGGCATCACCGCCGTGGACGGCACGTTCACCGCAGGCGACCCGGTGGACCTGGTGGACACCGCCGGCGCGTCGGTCGCCCGAGGGCTTGTCAACTACGACGCGGTGGAGCTGCCCGGGCTACTCGGCCGCTCCACGTCCGAACTCGCCGCGGCGCTCGGCCCGGCGTACGAACGAGAGGTCGTCCACCGCGACGATCTCGTACTGCTGTGAGGAGTGCTGTCATGAGCGAGCGCCAGCGAGCGAATCATCAACTCAGAATCTCGGTGCCTCATGTCGGCACGCAGCGAAGCGGAGTGACGGCATGAGCGAGCGCCAGCGAGCGAATCATCAACTCGGAATCTCGGTGCCTCATGTCGGCACGCAGCGAAGCGGAGTGACGGCATGAGCGTGGTTGAGCAGGCGCGACGAGCGCGGGACGCCGCCGCCGAGTTGGCCGTGGCCACGCGTACGGTCAAGGACGCCGCGCTGGTGGCGATGGCCGACGCGCTCGTGGCGCGTACCCCGGAGATCCTGACCGCGAACGAGGCGGACCTGGCGGCCGGCCGGGAAGCCGGGCTGAGCGCGGCCGTGTTGGACCGGCTCGCCCTCGACGCGGCTCGGGTGGCCGGCATCGCCGGCGCGCTGCGCGAGATGGCCGCGTTGCCCGACCCGGTCGGCGAGGTGGTCCGCGGGTCCACCCTGCCCAACGGCCTGGAGCTGCGCCAGATCCGGGTGCCGTTCGGGGTGGTCGGCATCATCTATGAGGCGCGGCCCAACGTGACAGTGGACGCCGCCGGGATCTGCCTCAAGTCCGGCAACGCGGCGCTGCTGCGCGGGTCGTCGTCGGCCGCGCACTCGAACGCCGCGCTGGTCGCGGTGCTGCGCGACGCGGTAGGCGGGGCCGGGCTGCCGGCCGACGCGGTGCAGTTGCTCGACGCCAGCTCCCGCGACTCGGTCAAGGAGCTGATGCGCGCCAGGGGTCTCGTCGACGTGCTCATCCCGCGCGGCGGCGCGTCGCTGATCCGCACCGTGGTCGAGGAGTCGACCGTGCCGGTGATCGAGACCGGGGTGGGCAACTGCCACGTCTACGTCGACGCCGCCGCCGACGTGGCGAAGGCCGTCGCGGTGACGCTGAACGCCAAGACGCAACGCCTGTCCACCTGCAACACCGCCGAGTCGCTGCTGGTGCACGCGGGCATCGCCGACGCGTTCCTGCCGCCGGTGCTGGCCGCGTTCGCCGAGGCGGGGGTGACCGTGCACGGCTCCCCCGAGGTGGCCGCCTACTCCGCCGCCGTGGTCCCGGCCACCGAGGAGGACTACGCCACCGAATACCTCTCCGCCGACATCTCGGTGGCGGTGGTCGACTCGCTGGACGCGGCGGTCGCGCACATCCGCCGCTTCGGCACCGGGCACACCGAGGCGATCCTCACCGACTCGGTGAGCGCGGCCCGCGACTTCGTCGCGCGGGTGGACGCGGCGGCGGTGATGGTGAACGCCTCGACCCGGTTCACCGACGGGGGCGAGTTCGGCTTCGGTGCGGAGATCGGCATCTCCACCCAGAAGCTGCACGCCCGCGGCCCGATGGGCCTCCCCGAGCTAACCAGCACCAAGTACGTGGTCACCGGAAACGGCCACGTGCGCTAACGCCCGGCCCTTCGCGCCGATCTTGCACTTTCTGTCCCGGCATACGGGGCATTTACGCGTGAATCAACAACCGAAACTGCAAGATCGGCGAGGGCTCAGCGGGATGGAGCGGGGCGGGCGGCGCGGATCGCGGACAGGGTGGCGTGCACGTCGAACTGGTGGCCGTCGTCGCTCTCCCAGCCACCGTCGCTGCGCTGGGTCTCGGTCAACCGGCGCAGAGCCCGCACCATGATCCAGTCTTCTGGATCGATGCCGGCGCGGCGCAGCGTGGCCGCCAGCCACGCCACGTTCCCCGGGGACATCTTCGGCATCCGCTCGGCGAGCACCACCTGGATCCGCGCCGACTCCTGGAACATCTCCTGCCGGTGCAGCACGGCCGCGCTCAGCCAGCCGGCGGCGAGGAACGACGGCCAGCTACCGTCCGGGCGCAGCCGCGCGGCGAGCGAGTGGGCCGCCGCCTGCACCACCCCGGCGTACGCCCCACCGACCCGATGGTCGAGCGGCCCCGAGGCCCGCGCGTCCAAGCCGGCGACGGTGAGCCAGAAACCGGCGTTGGCCGACACCAGGAACCCGGCCTCCGGATCACCGGGCCGGGCCCACTCCGGCGCCGAGTCGGCCAGTGACGCGTCCTCTTCCCAACCACCGTCGGCCTGCTGCCGGGACGCCAGCCAGTCCAGTGCGCGGCGGGCGGCGGGACGGCCGAGCGCGCCGAGGTCGTCCAACTCGGCGAGCCGGAAGCAGGTGGCGTCGATCGAGGCGATCTCACCGCCCCAGGTGGCCGGCCAGCCGCCGTCGGGTGACTGGCCGACCTCGGCCGTCTCCAGCAACACGTCGGGCACGGCGGTGCCGTTGCGCAGCCAGGAGAGGCGGGCACGTTCCACCGCATCCCCATGTGCCACGACGAACCCGATCGCGGCTTCCAAGTCGACCACGGCGGTGACGCTACCTGCGCAGACGCAATGCCGCCTCGGAGAATCGGCCAGCTCGACATGGCTGCGTCGCTCCGAGGAGGAGGCTGCTCGGCGTCGCCTGCGTCGATTTGCCGGGGCGGCCGTGCGGGCCGCCCCGGCTCATTCGTCAGTACGCGGGCAGCGACGGGTCGATCTGCTTGATCCAGGAGAGCACGCCGCCCTGCACGTGGACGGCGTCCTTGAATCCGGCCGCCTTGAGCGCGGCGAGTGCCTCCGCAGAGCGGACGCCGGACTTGCAGTGCAGCACGATCTGCCGGTCCTGCGGCAGCTTCGCCAGGGCCTCACCGGAGATGATGTCGCCCTTGGGGATCAGCGTGGCGCCGGGAATGCGGACGATCTCGTACTCGGCCGGCTCGCGTACGTCGACCAGGAAGATGTCCTTGCCGGCGTCCTGCCACTCCTTGAGCTCCAGCGCGGTGATGGTGGCGTCGAGCGTCGCCTCCTGTGCCTCCTCGGAGACCGCGCCGCAGAAGTCCTCGTAGTCTTCGAGCAGGTCGGTGACGCTCGGGTTGTCGCCGCAGAGCGCGCAGTTCGGGTCCTTGCGGACCTTGATCTTGCGGTATTCCATCTCCAGGGCGTCGTAGACCATCAGGCGGCCGACCAACGGCTCACCGATGCCGGTGAGCAGCTTAATCGCCTCGTTCACCTGGATCGAGCCGATCGACGCGCAGAGGACCCCGAGCACGCCACCCTCGGCGCAGGAGGGAACCATGCCGGGCGGCGGCGGCTCCGGGTAGAGGCAGCGGTAGCAGGGGCCGTGCTCGGCCCAGAACACCGACGCCTGACCGTCGAAGCGGTAGATCGAACCCCAGACGTACGGCTTGCCGAGCAGCACCGCCGCGTCGTTGACCATGTAGCGGGTGGCGAAGTTGTCGGTGCCATCGACGATCAGGTCGTACTGGGCGAAGATCTCGCGGACGTTCTCCCGGTCCAGCGCGGTGTTGTGGATCTCCACGTTGACCAGGGGGTTGATCTCGCGGATCGACGCAGCCGCGGACTCGGCCTTGGACCGACCGATGTCGGAGACGCCGTGGATGATCTGGCGCTGGAGGTTGGACTCGTCGACGGTGTCGAAATCGATGATGCCGAGTGTGCCGACCCCGGCCGCGGCGAGGTACATCAGGGCCGGCGACCCGAGGCCACCGGCGCCGACGCAGAGCACCCGGGCGTTCTTCAGCCGCTTCTGGCCGGCCACGCCGACATCCGGGATGATCAAGTGACGTGAGTAGCGGCGGATCTCGTCAACGGTCAGCTCGGCGGCGGGCTCGACGAGCGGGGGCAACGACACGGTGGACTCCCCGGGATCGGCGGTGTGAACCGCGCCATTGTTGCTCGCGGGAGCCCTCCTCGGCCATGAGGGATGACACGTGGTCCGCTATGCGGGAGCGGGAATAACCGACGACCGGCCCGATCAGGGGACGATGTCACCCGCGTAGCGACGGCCGTCGAGGTAGGGCCAGGCGTTGGCGACGCAGCCGTTCAGGCCGTACGTCTGCTGTTGCATCACCGGGGCGGGCTCGCCATGGCCGGGGCAGGCCTCGTGACCCTCGCCGAACTCGTGGCCCACCTCGTGGTTGATGACGTAGGTGCGGTAGGTCTCCAGCGAAGCGCCGTAGTCGGGGACCGCCTCCATCCAGCGAGCCAGGTTGATGATCACCTGACCGGGCAGTCGGCAGGATGTGTAGCGCTCGGTGGTCAGCCCACCCTCGGCGCACATCCGCTCGGAGGTGACCGGGGTGGCCAGGTAGATGGTGAAGTCGGCGGCCCCGGAGTCGGCCACCCGTTGCACCCGCAGCTCATCGGAGGCGATCCAACTGCGCGGGTCGGTCAGCGCCTCGTCCACCCGGGCGGCGAACGCGTCGGCGTCCTGGCCGGTGCCGCGTTCGACGACGACCCGGTAGCGCCGCAGCGGCCCGTCCGTGCCGTACACGGGTGTGTCGCCGTCGGCTGCGGTGAAGCGTCCCGCTCCGACCGACGGGTAGCTGGTGGGCACCGGGTGCGGCACCCCACCTCCGTGGCCCATTCCGCCCTGGGTGGTGGCCGGAGGCTCGGTTGACGGCTCGCCGCCCCGACTCACCGTCACGCCGATGGCGGCGGCGAGCACGAGCAGGCCGAGCAGCACGCTGCGGCGACGCCGCCGGTGCATCCGGACCAGCGCGGGACGCGCACCCCGGTACGCCGACCGGGGGTCGGGCGGCCGAGGTGGGCCGTAAGGGGACGACGGCGTCATGTCGTCAAGCCTGCCAGATTATTCGGGCATTTCTCCGTTTTAGCCGCTATTGCCGCAAGACGCCTGATGGAGGAGCGGGCGGTCGGCGTGTCGGCCGACCGCCTCAGAGAGCAGGGCCGGTGTAACGACGCCCGTCGACGTACGGCCACGGGTTGGCCCGGCACCCGTTGAGGAAGAGCGTCTGCTGCATCATCACCGGCGCTGGCCGACCCGCACCGGGGCAACGCTCGTGCCGATGCCCGAGCTGGTGACCCACCTCGTGGTTGACCACGTACGTCCGGTAGAGCGTCAGCGGCACCCCGGCCGAGACGAAGTGCGGCACGGACAGCCGCCACCGATCCAGGTTGACGATCACCTGGCCGGGCGCCCGACAGGACGTGTACGGCCGACCGTCGACCCGGATGTCCACCCCGCCGTCGGCGCACATCCGACCCGCCGTACGCGCGGTGGCCAGGTAGACGGTGAAGTCACGAGGCGCATCCCCCGGCACCTGCTGGAGCCGCAACCTGCCGCTGTCGACCCAACTGCCCGGCCCGGTGAGCGCCACCTGCACCGCCTGGGCGAACTCGCCGGCGTCCTCATTGCTGCCCGACTCCACCGCCACCCGGTAGCGCCGTAGCTCACCCGCCCGGCCCAGCACCGGGCCGGAGCGAGCGTCGTAGCCGAACTTCCCCGTGCCGGCGCTCGGGACCGCGCCGGGCGCCCGCAACACCGGGGGCGGGCTGGACGCGACCGCGTCGGAGGGCGACGGGTCGGCCGGCAGCGGCGCGTCCACCAGCGGCGGAGTGCCGGCCGCCTCGGCAGCCAACCGGTCGGCGCCAGGGGGCCCATCCGGCCCTTCGGCCAACACGGTCGCCGCCGCGCCGACAGCCACCACCACCGCCACCAACTGGGCGAGCAGCGCGAGACGGCGACGACGGCGAGCTGAGCTGAGCATCCAGGTCAGCCTGCCAGATCAGACCGCCCCGCCGCGTCCTCCGTTTCGGCGAGCAGGCCGACCACCGCGCGCGCGACCAGCCGAGGAACCTCCAGCTGCGCCACATGACCGACACCGTCGAGCATCATCAATCGGCTGTCCGGGATGACCCGGGCGGTCTGCGGCGCGACCCGCACGTCGACCAGGCGGTCCTGTCGGCCGCCCACCACCAGGGTCGGCGCGCGTACCGCGGCGGCGAGACGCCACAGCGATCCCGCCCCCGGCAGGTACGCCCGCAGAAAGCTGGAGACCAGCCCACGGAACGTCCGGACGTACGCGGCGGCGTAGTGCTCGGCCTCGTACCGCACCCGGATCTCCTCCAGGGCTTCGGCCCGGCGCTGATCGCAGATCCGGCTGAGGTCGGCGACGCAGGCCTCCAGCACCTGCTGGGCCATCAGCTCCGGCGCGAGTTGGGTGAGCCGCCGGGCGACCAGCCGTTCACCCCGCGGGATGGCGAGCACCGGCAGCATCCGCCCCTGCAACGAGCGCCGGAAATCCAGGAACGGCAGCGCCGGGGAGATCAGGGTGAGGGTACGGACCAGGTCCGGCCGCAGCCCGGCGACCTGGACCGCGACCGCGCCGCCAAGCGAGTTGCCGAACAGGTGCACCGGACCCCGACCGGAATGCTCGATCCAACGGACGACCAGATCCGCGAAGGCCGGAATCGTGTAGCGGGGGCCCGGCTCGCTGCGGCCGAACCCGGGCAGGTCGATGGCCTGACCGTCCAGTCGGTCGGCGAGGAGCCCGGCCAGGTCGGTCCAGTTCTGCGACGACCCGCCCAACCCGTGCACGTACAGCGCCGGCTGAGCGCCGGGGGCGGTCGCCGGGGTGTCCCGCACGTACGTGACCAGGCCGTCGAGGCGAACCTCCCGGCCCGGCCACGGCGGCGGGACACGGTGATCGGGGAGCAGATGGTCCGGCCAGAGGGTGGCGCTTCTCATCGTTCCAGTCTGCACCGGACCACTCAGGACAGCAGCGCCTCCAGCCGACGGTTGACCGCCGCCAGCGTCGCCCGGACCACCGCCTGCCGCGGATCACCCGCGACCAGGGCCGACCCGGCGAGCTGCTCGACCCAGCCCTCGCAGACCAGCAACGCCACCACGGTGGCCACCTCGCAGTTACCGAACGGCACCACCGCCGCGTGTTCGACGAAGCAGCGCCCCCGCTCGGCGTTCTCGGCGCCACGCAGCAACTCGTCCACCGCGGCGGCCGCCGCCACCGCGCAGAGCCGCAGCACGTAGCCATCCACCGCCGGCCCGGTCGCGTACCCGGAGGCGCTGTCGCCCCCGGCCAGCAGCCGGACCTCCACGTTTGCGTCCAGGCCAAAGGTGCTGACCTGCACGTGGTCGATCACCACGCGGGGCCCCGGCGTGTCGCCGGTCTCCAGCGGCCGGGACGGCGCCGACTCCGTCGTGGTCACCTGACCACCGGAGTACGACGTGCCGAGCGTCGCCGGGCTGCCGGTAGCGACGCCGGCCGGAGCGGGCGAGACCGATCCGGGTTCCTCCACCGTGGCGCGGCCCCGGTGCGCTGCGTTCGACCGGCGGCGACGCGTCTGGTCGGTGCTGGTCCGCTGCTCCGGGCCGCCCGGCGTGGCCTCGACCCGACCACCGGACAGCCGGGCGGCCGTCGGCGGCTCCGCTGCCCGAACCTCGCCGGGATCGCGCGTAACCCCGCTAAGCGCTTCCGGGGTACGCCGCTCGGCGGGCCGGGGTTCGGCCGCGCGACGGCGAACCGGCGGAGGTGGCGTGCTGGGCAGGCCGGGCACGTTCTGCGGGGCTGCGGCCAACCCCATCCGCTCCTGAAGAAGCCGGGCCACCTGGCGGCTCACCTCGGCCGGGTCGGCGCCGTCGGCCAGGTCCAGTCGCAGACTGTGCGCCCCCGCCGGCGTACGACGCAGGGCCGCGTCGCGGACACCAGCCACCTCCCGGACAGCGTCCAGGATGGCGTTGACGTCGAACCCTTCGGGGCGCTCCCGCAGTGGCGCCGGCTCGTCGTCCCGGCGCAGGTGAGTGGCGATGCGGGCGAGTTCCGGGGTTTCGGCGGGCGGTTCCACGGCTGGCGGCTCCGGCACGACGGGCACGTCCGGTTCCGCGGGGACGCGCTGCGGCAGCACCACCGCGCTCGGGGCCGACGGCTGACCATTCTCGGCCGACGACGTCGGGTCGGGGGCGGACCGGCGAGCCGCGTAGGAGGAGGCGGACGCCGGCGCGGGCCGATCCCGGCGGCCGGGACCATTCGTGCCCGGGGGCGGGACCGCTGCGGTGGAGGACCGGGTGGCGTCACTCGGTGGTGGGTCGTTGGCCGGCGCGGTCGGCTGAGGCGACTCGACGGGTGACGGACCGAGCGGCTCGGGTGTCGCTGGCCGGAGCCGGAACGGTGCGGTCGGCCGCATCTCGGGCCGCGGCTGGCCAGGCGTATCGCCCCCGTCGCCGCTGGCCGCTCGGCTCACCGGCCAGGACGGGCGCTCGAGGGCGGACGGCGGGATCCGGCCCTCGGACCAGTCCGGCCGCTCGGCCCGGGAACTGCTCGCCGTCGGCGAACCGCCAGCCCAGGAGGGGCGCTCCGCCACCAGGGACGGGCCCGCCGGAGCCGGTGGCGCATCGACAAGCGCGGGAGGCGGCCCCGCTGGTGCCGGAGGCGACACGGCAGGTGTCTGCGGCGGCCCAGCGAGTGCCGGAGGCGGCACGTCGGCCGGTGCCGGCGCGTCGACCGAGGGCTGGCTGGGGGCCCAGGGTCGCGTCGACGGGGGGCTGGTCGGCGTCGGATCGGAGGCCCCAGCCCAGGACGGTCGCGTCGACGCCGCGCTGGTCGAGGGCGGTTCGGACCCGCCAGCCCAGGCCGGACGTACCGGCGGCACGCTTGTCGCCGACTCGGACCCACCGGCCCAGGCCGGTCGCACCGGCGGCACGCTTGTCGGCGTCGAATCGGCCCCCCCGGCCCGAGAGAGCCGCGCGGGCGGCTCGCTGGTGGGCTCGGGGTCGGCCCCGCCAGCCCAGGACGGGCGTTCAGCCCGGGATCCGCCTGTCGCTCCGGAACCCGCCCAGGCCGGCCGGTCAGCCGGCGGACCACTGGTCGGCGTCGCACCACCCGCCCAGGTCGGAGGGTTGGTCGGCGGGGCGCTGGTCGGCTCCGCGGGGCGCTCCGGCACGGACTCGGACTCGCCCCGGGGCGTGGGTTCGTACCCGCGGGGCCGATCGGCGCGCACCGGCTCATACGGGCGGGGCACCTCGGCGCGCACCGGCTCGTACGGCTGGATGGGCTCGGCGACCCAGCCCGGCGTCGACTCGTCCCGTACGGCCGGGCCGACCGGCTCGTCGTCCTGGCGGGACCAGGGCGGGGCCCACCCGCCACCCCAACTCGGCCGGTTCCAGCTCGGCCCCGACCAGTCAGGCTCGGCGGCCGGCGATTCCCCGGACCGGTGCGCTTCGCCGGGATAGCGCGCGTCCTCTGCGCGGTACGCGTCCCCGGGATAGTGCGCATCCGCGGCCCCGGCGCGGTGCGTCTCTCCTGGCCGAGCGCCCTCGACGGCGCGACCGGGCTCGCTCTCGTCAGCGTGCCCGGCGAGGCCGGGGGTGTGTCCGGAGGTCGCCGTGTGCTCGGGTGCGAGTGGGGCCCGCCAGTCGCGAGGAGCGGCGGGATTCTCGTCGGCCAGCCGCTCGCCGGTGGGCGCGTGGAAGCCGGGCGGCACCTCGAAACCCGACGCGGCGGTGCCGACAGGCGGCACCTGGACGGCCGGCGGGGCCGAGGTGGGCAACCCGGGCTCGGCCCAGCGCGCACGGTGGGCGGCAGCCGGATCGGCGGTGGGGTGCTGGTCGAGGCCCAGGTCGGGCTCGGCGGCACCCTGCTCGGCCAGCGGTGCCGGACGTTGGGCGGGCACCACCAGCCGATCGCTGGCTGCCCCGGGTCGACCCTCAGCGGGCTGCCCGGGCGGCGCGCTCACCGGTGTGAGGCGCCCCGAGGGCGGTTCGAGACCGGGATGACGGACGCCGTTGACGTCGTCCGAGGCGTGCACGCCGTTGACGTGATAGCCGTTGGTGTGGGCCGGCGATTCTGGGTCGCCCGACCGCCCGACCAGCGGCGATGGCAGGTCGCCATGCCGTGTCGAGGAGGTACGCCAGCCCGACGCGGGGTCGGGCTGCCAGCGCGGCGCCTCGTCCCGGGCGTCCTCGCGGTCGGCGGCTCTGGGCCACCCGCCCGCAGGAGGTGCCCACCCGCTGACGGAACGGCTCGGGTCGTCGTGCTGACCCGTTCCGTCACCGTGCTCTCCCGGGGTGGCGGCTCCGGGTTGCCCTGTTTCACTCACCGCGCGCTCCTTGGTCGCCCCCGCTGAGGCTACCGTGTGCCGAGAGTGGCGATAAGTTACAGCGGCGGGCCATTTCCACGACGAGGGTCACGGGCCTCGCCCGGTCTGGGGGGAAAATGCCGGCTCGTACGGAGAACTCGGAGGATCCCATGACCGCTGCGGGGAACGGTGCACAGACCGCTGGCCGGCCCACCCGCCTGCCCCGCTCCGCGCGTCGTAAGCAGCTTCTTGCTGCGGCGCAGGAGGTGTTCGTCGCGC
Source organism: Micromonospora chokoriensis (assembly GCF_000718555.1). Taxonomy (GTDB): domain Bacteria; phylum Actinomycetota; class Actinomycetes; order Mycobacteriales; family Micromonosporaceae; genus Micromonospora; species Micromonospora chokoriensis_B. The sequence continues at coordinate 1,596 of NZ_JOAN01000013.1, read as the reverse complement.
AGGGCTACCACGCCGCCGCGATGGACGACATCGCCGAGCGGGCCGGGGTCTCGAAGCCGGTGCTCTACCAACACTTTCCCGGAAAGATGGATCTCTACCTGGCGCTGCTCGACACGCACTGTGACGCCATCGTCGCTCAGGTGCAAGATGCGATGCGCGGCACCAGCGACAACAAGGAGCGAGTCAGCGCCTCGGTACGGGCGTACTTCGACTTCGTGGACCACGAGAGCGAGGCGTTCCGTCTCGTCTTCGAATCGGATCTGCGCAACGACCCGGCGGTGCGGCAGCGGGTGGAGCGGGTCGAGCAGGGCTGCATCGCGGCCATCACCGACACCATCATCTCCGACACCGGGGTGAGCAGGGCGCACGCCGAGTTGCTCGCGTCCGGGCTGGTCGGCGCGGCGGAGACGGCCGCGCAGTTCTGGCTGGCTGGTGGCCGGCAGGTGCCCAAGGCCGAGGCCGAGGCGTTGGTGGCCGCGTTGTCGTGGCGGGGCATCGCGAGCTTCCCGCTGCAAGGTGAGTCAGCCTGACCACCGACCCCGTGATCGGATAGCCTTCGCAGGGCGGTTCTTTCGCCCCAGTTGAGGAGGCACAGTGGAGGTCAAGATCGGCGTGCAGTATGCGCCACGCGAGCTGGTAGTGGACAGCGCGCAGTCGCCGGCCGAGATCGAGCAGATCGTGACCGACGCCTTCGCCGGTGGCGGCGGCACGCTGTCCCTGACCGACGAGAAGGGCCGGCGGGTCATCGTTCCGATCGAGAAGGTCGCCTACGTCGAGATCGCCGAGGCGTCGTCCCGCGCGTTCGGGTTCACCGTCCGCTGACCGGTCCGGCCGTCGCGGCAGGTCGGCGTCCGGCCCACCTGCCGCAGGCCGGCGCCGACCAGTGGGTCGGTCAGTTGTTCAGCCCGGCGGCGGCCATCCGCGCGGTGTGCGCGGTGGTGAGCCTCCCGAACAGCCCTGACACGTCGACCCGGCCGTCCCGCGCGATCAGCGCGGTGAGTGTGGCGCGCTCGGCGGCGACTCGGCCTGCCTGAGACAACGCCTCTCCGACGAGCCGCCGGGCCCACATGGAGAGCCGACCAGCCACCCGGGGGTCGTCGGTGACGGCCAACCGGATCTCCGCGGCGGCGAAGTCCGCGTACCGGGAGTCGTGCAGCACGTCCAGCACCAGCGCCCGGTCCGGGTCCTCCAGGGCGTCGGCGATCTCGCGAATGAAGTCGTCGGTGATCGCGTCACCGACGTACGCCTTGGCGACCACTTCCGCCCAGTCCCGTGGCTCGGTCGAGTCGTGGTACGCCTGCAACGCCTCGACATAGGGCGCCATCGCATCCTCCGGCGACACGCCAAGCGCGCTGAGCCGGTCGGCGAGGCGCCGATAGTTGGCGATCTCAGCCGCGGCCATCTCGCTCAGCGCGGCCCGTCGGCGCAGGTCAGGGGCGAGCCGGGCGTCGCTGGCCATCCGCTCGAAGGCGAGCAGCTCACCAGAGGCGACAAGACCCAAAAGGTCAGCAACGGCGATAGCAGACACGAGCGGCAGGCTACCGCGTACCCACCCCCCACGCGCCCACCCCCGCCCCCGCCCGCCCCGTCCCCGCC
>NZ_JOAN01000012.1 GCF_000718555.1 Micromonospora chokoriensis | reverse complement strand
GGTGATCCGCGACTGGTCACCCTGGGTGCCGTGCGGGATCAACTTGCTCATGTCGGGCTTGTCAGCCTGCACCGCCACCGAGACGGGCTTGGCGTCCACCGCCGGGGTGGCGGCGTGCGCGGCGATCGGACCGGCGAAGACGCCACCGGCGAACGCGAGACCAGCAACAGACAGAACGCTCTTACGGATGATCGTGTTCATGGGGTAGCTCCTTCGGGGGTAGAACACCCGGGCCGCTAAGGGGGAACAGCGGCAGGGTGTCGAGCACCTCGTCGGGCGCTGCAACAACACAAGGAAAAAGTCTTTGGGGGTGGCGGCCTACAAGCGGGGGGCTCGTGGCGCCAGGGTCGGCGACCGCCAAGCGGGGGGCTCGTGGCGCCGGGTCCAGATGTAACGACCGGGGGACCGAGGTCATTCCGGGGTCGGCCCATCGAGGCGGTAGCCGGTCGGTCGTGGGGGGTGCAACGACCGGGGGGCCGGGGTCATTCCGGGGAGGCCCGATCCGTCGGCACCCACATCACGGCGGTGCCGGTCGGTCGTTCGTGGGGACTGTAACGACCGGGCGGGGGTGGGCATTCCAACCCGCGGGGCCTGCATCCCAACCCCCGAGGGGGCGGGTGGTCGGCCGTGGTGCTGCGATCGTCAGGATGTGTAACGACCCCGGCCCGGCCATGATTCCAGCCCACGGGTGCGACCGGTCACAGCCCCAAACCGCCCTAAACCGCCCGGCGGCCGACTCGCCGCCCAGTCTCGCCGACCCCAAAGCCGGACAAAATTGCCCAATGGCCTCAGGTTCGACCCCACAGGCCACCAATCCGCGCTTGATCGACTCGCCCTCCAGGAAGTCGGGGCATCCGGTGCGCTCTGATGCCCCGACTTCAATGAAGTCGAGTCGATCAAGAAGTGTCGCCGTCCGGTGGAGCCCACCGAACCGGATAAAACGCCCGCAAGGGGATCTCTGGTTGGGGGCACCCACGCCGAGGCGGCGTCCGGCGGTCCATCGTCACCGCCGCCGAGCGAGGGACGAGGTTTGCGGGCGGGGGTGCTCTGGTGGCGGGTCGTAACTATTGAGCGAACTGGGTGGATGCCCTGCTCAGGGCCGGAAAATCGGTTGAGTTGACGGGTTCGTGCCGGCAGGCTGAGGTCTCCGCCACCCACGTTCCGGAGGACTTTTCCATGCGCCTGCTCCGTGATCTGTGGGGCACCTCGACCCGTCGTATGACGATCGTGGCCGTCCTCATCGTGTTGGGCGCTGCGGGGCAGGCGGGCGCTTCGGCGCTGGCCGGCGCGGTGTTGGTGCATCGCTCGGCCGGTTTCTTCGGCGTACTGGCCGCAGCCCTGGTCGCCGTGGTCCTCAGCGACCTCGCGGTGAGTTTGCTGATGGCCGGTCTGACCGCCGACTGGTCCGCCGACGTGCGCCGCCGGCTCTGTCGCGTCGCTCTCGGGCAGGACCTGCCCACCTTGGAGACCACCCCGGTGGGCGAGTTGCTCGACCGGATCGACGGGGACGTCTATCAGGTGGCGTCGGCAATTCGTAACCAGGGCACCCGGCTCGCCCAGGGCCTCTGCGTCGGCCTGTTGTCGATGGTCGTGGCGCTGTTCGTGTGGTGGCCTGCGGGGATCGCGATGCTGCTGCTCACGGTGGTGCTGGCGGTCGGCCTGCGCCGGCCCACGGCGCGGATCAGCCCGGCCCGGATGGCCGAGGAGGAGGCGTGGTCCGACCTGGCCGCCGTGATGGAGGAGGCGGTGCACGGCCAGGACGACGTACGCACCAGTCTGGCCCGGCCGTACGTGCTGCGGTTGTACGCCCGGCGGGCTGCCGCCGTGCTGTCCCGGGGCCGGGTGGTCTGGGTGCTGTCCGCCTGGGTGGCGACGGCGGCCACCGCGACGATCCGGGCTGGTATCGGCGCGGTGGTGCTCGGCGGGGCGTGGGCGTTGGCCACCGACCGGATCGACGCCGCCCGGCTCACCGCCATCTGGCTGCTCGCCCTGGCCTTCGGGGCGACCGCGGAACACGTCAGCCGGATGGTGCCGGAGATCCAGGAGGCGCTCGGCGCGTGGGCTCGGGTGCAGTTGCTTCAGAAGGCTCGGCAGGAACCGGTCGGCGGGGCCAGCCCGAGCGAGGGTGACCTGCGCATTCGGGATCTGACCTTCGGGTACGAGGAGAGTGACCGGGGGGCGGCGCTGCGAGGGCTCAGCCTCACCTTCGCGCGCGGTCGCTCGTACGCGCTGATCGGGCGGACCGGTTCGGGCAAGTCGACGCTGGCGAAGGTGCTCACCCGGGCGGTCGACGTGCCGCCGGGCACGGTGTTCCTCGGCGGCACCGACCTGTGTGACCTCGACGTCGAGCAGCTACGTCGCTGGGTGGCGTTGGTGCCGCAGCGCACCGAGATCCTGGCCGGCACGCTCGCCGAGAACGTCGCGCTCTTCGACCCGGAGCTGCTCGACGCGGCGGCTCGGGCGCTCGACGAGTTGGGGTTGGCCGGTTGGATCGCCGAGCTGCCGGACGGGTTGGCGACCCGGCTGGGGGAGGGCGGGCACGTGCTCTCCGCCGGTCAGGAGCAGTTGGTGGCGTTCGCCCGGATCCTGGTCCGAGAGCCGCACGTGGTGATCCTCGACGAGGCCACCGCACGGCTGGATCCGGTCACCGAGGCGCGGGTGCAGCGGGCCACCGAACGACTGCTGCGCGACCGGATCGGCATCGTCATCGCGCACCGACTCTCCTCGGTGCGCCGCTGTGACGAGGTGGTCGTCCTGGCCGACGGCGCGGTGGTCGAGGCCGGTCCGCTGGAGACGTCGACGCGCTTCGCCGAACTGCTGGCGACCAGCCACGCCGCCGCGTACGCCACGGTGGCCCCGGCCGGTCGCTCCGGCGTCGGCACCGACCTGCTGGTCGGCCCCGGCCCGGCCGACGCCTGGCCGACCGAGCCGCCGACCGAGCCGGTCGCGCTCAATGAGCAGGCCGCCGCCTGGCCGAATGAGCCGGCACCCACGCGGGCCGAGCCGAATGGGCAGGCCACGCGGGAGACACCGCCGGACAGCACGCAGGGCACCCTCGCGCCGACCCGCGCCGACCCGCCACCACTGCCGCCGGTGCCACCGGCCCGGACGCTGCGGGAGATCTTCCGACTCTGCACCAACGATCCCCGGTACGGGGCGGCCGCGATCGTGCTGTTCCTCGGGCTCAGCCTGCTTGGGTTGGACGGCCCGGTGCTGCCCTGGCTCTGGGCGGACCTGGTCGACGGGACGGGCAGCCCGTACCTGCCGGCGGTGGGGATCGTTGCCGGGCTGCTGATCACCCTGCCGTTGCCGTTCTACACGCACGTCTGGTTCCCGCAGTGGTGGGTGCGGCAGATGCTGCGGATCGGGCTGCGCCTGGTGCACGGCCAGACCGGGCCGCGCCGGGTCAGCTCGCACACCCCGGCCGAGGTGGTGGCGCAGGGCGGGGACACCGAGCGGGTGGTGCAGCTCGCCGACAACGTGCTCGACCAGGCCGTCGCGCTGGTGCTCGTGGTCGCCATGACGGCGGTCACCGGCAGTGTCGTACCCGGGCTGTTCTTCCTCGGCACGATGGTCGTCTCCGGGCTGGCCGCGACGCTGTTCGGGCCGAAGCTGGAGCGTGCGGCCCGGGCGACGGTGGCGGCGCGGGCCTCCTTCGCCACCGCGCTGGTCTCGGCGCTCTCCGCAGCGCGGACGGTGAAGCTCGCCGGCGCGACCACCGCGGTGCTGCGCCACCTGGCGGGCCTGGACGTGCTGCGCAGCGACCGGCAGCGGCGGGAGATCTCGGTGCAGGTGTGGGCGCGTTCGACGCCGTCGATGGCCAGCGGGCTGTTGCCGATCGGCGCCTGGGCGCTCTACCTGAACGGTTCGCTCTCCGCCGGGGCGGTGCTGGTGGCCGTCTCCACCCTGGGTGCGGCCCGCTGGTTTGCCTGGACGACGGCGTCGTTGATCTCGCAGCTGCCCTCGGCGCGGGTCTGGACCCGGCGCACGGCGGCGATGACCGGGGTGAGCACGTACTCCGCGGGGGTGCCGGAGGTCGACCTGACCGCCGGGACGGCGCCCGCGCCGACCATGCCGCCTCGGCATCCGTTGCGCCGCCTGGAGCTGCGTGACTTCGGGGTGGTGCACTCCGACGGCGCGGTGGCCGTGCGCGGTGTGGACCTGACCGTGCAGCGGGGGCAGTTGGTGCTTGTCGTCGGGCCGGTGGGGTCGGGCAAGTCCTCGCTGTTGCGGGCGCTGGCCGGGATCGTGCACCACACCGGCGAGCTGGCCTGGAACGGTGACCCGGTCACCGAGCCGGAGCTGTTCCTGCGTCCCAACCAGGTTGGCTACGTCGGTCAGTTGCCCCGGGTGCTCTCCGGCACGGTGGCCGACAACATCGCCCTCGGGCACCAGGTGGACGCGGCCGGGGCGATCAGCACCGCCCAGCTCGACCATGACCTGGCCGCCGCCGGCGGGGGGCTGGGGCTACTCATCGGGCACAAGGGCACCCGGCTCAGCGGCGGGCAGTTGCAGCGGCTGGCGCTGGCCCGGGCGCTGGCACCGCGTACCGAATTGTTGGTGGCCGACGACGTGTCGTCGGCGCTGGACGTCACCACCGAGCTGGCGCTGTGGCAGGCGCTGCGCGACCACGGGGTGACGGTGGTCGGCTCGACCGCGAAGCGCGCGGCGTTGGTCCGGGCCGACCACGTGGTGGTGCTGCTCGGCGGCACGGTGGCGGCCCAGGGCACCTGGCAGGACCTGGAGGGCGACTGGTCGCACCTGGCCGGCTGAACGCCGGGCCGAGCACCAGCGCTGACGCCGGGTGCGACTGAAGGTGGGGCGGCTGCCGGCATGGCAGCCGCCCCACCGGCGGGATCAGGCGCGGGCGTACTGGGCGGGTCCGGAGTAGGCGACGCCGAGCTTCGCGGCGGCCCGGCGCGGCCAGTACGGGTCGCGCAGCAACTCCCGGCCGAGCAGCACCAGGTCGGCTTCGCCGCCGGCGATGATCTGCTCGGCGTGCTCAGGCTCGACGATGAGGCCCACCGCGCCGGTCGGTACGCCGGCCTCGCGGCGGATCTGCGCGGCCAGCGGCACCTGGTAGCCGGGGCCGAGCGGGATGCGCTGGTCCATGCTCACCCCACCGGAGGACGCGTCGACCAGGTCGACGCCGACGCCGGCCAGCTCACCGGCGAGCACCACGCTGTCCTCGATCGTCCAGCCGCCCTCGACCCAGTCGGTGGCGGAGATCCGGGTCAGCACCGGCACGTCCTCACCGACCGCGGCGCGCACCGCGCGGGCCACCTCCAGGGTGAGCCGCATCCGGGCAGCCCGGTCGCCGCCGTACGAGTCGGTGCGGTGGTTGGTCAGCGGCGAGAGGAACTCGTTGAGCAGGTAGCCGTGGGCGGCGTGGATCTCCACGGCGGCGAAGCCGGCGTCCAGCGCGCGTGCGGCACCGGCCGCGAACGCCTCGACCACACCGGCGATGCCGGCCTCGTCGAGGCTGGTCGGCGTCCGGTAGTCGGCGGTGAACGGCTCCGCGCCGGGGGCGACGGGCGTCCAGCCGCCCTCGGCGTCCGGCACCCCGCCGCGCTCGGATGCCCACGGCCGGTAGGTGGAGGCCTTGAATCCGGCGTGCGCGAGCTGCACGGCCGGCACCGCGCCGTGGGCGGCGACGAACGCGGTCACCGGTCGCCAGGCGTCGACGTGCGCACCGGACCACAGCCCGGTGTCCTGCGGGCTGATCCGGCCCTCGGGGAGCACGGCGGTCGCCTCGGTCAGCACCAGACCGGCCCCGCCGACCGCGCGACTGCCGAGGTGGATCAGGTGCCAGTCGGTGGGCAGACCGTCGGGGCCGGCGGAGTACTGGCACATCGGCGCCAGGGCGATCCGGTTGGGCAGGGTGACCGCGCGCAGGGCCAGGGGTGTGAACAGGGAACTCATGTGGTCATCCTCTCCGACACGACGACGGGCCCCCGGGGAGAGGGGCCCGTCGTCGTTGGGTGAACTGATCAGGCGGGAACAGGGTCGAGCTGGGGCCGGGTGTCGACGACCGGCTCCGGGTCGGTCAGGTCACGCTGGCCGGCGGACTCGTACGCCGCGCGGTCGAGGGTGCCCTCGCGGGCGGCGACCACGGTCGGCACCAGTGCCTGCCCCGCCACGTTGGTGGCGGTGCGGATCATGTCCAGGATCGGGTCGATGGCCAGCAGCAGGCCGGCGCCGGCAAGCGGCAGGCCCAGCGTGCTCAGGGTCAGGGTGAGCATCACGATCGCGCCGGTCAGGCCGGCGGTGGCCGCCGAGCCGACCACCGAGACGAAGGCGATGAGCAGGTAGTCGCCGATGCCGAGGTGCACGCCGAACACCTGGGCCACGAAGATCGCGGCGAGGGCCGGGTAGATGGCGGCGCAACCGTCCATCTTCGTGGTCGCGCCGAAGGGCACCGCGAACGAGGCGTACTCGCGGGGCACGCCGAGGCGCTCGACGGAGCGCTGGGTGACCGGCATGGTGCCGACCGAGGAGCGGGACACGAAGGCCAGCTGGATCGCCGGCCAGGCGCCGGCGAAGAAGCGCAGCGGGTTGAGGCGGCCGGCGAGGATCAGCACCAGCGGGTAGACCACGAAGAGCACGATGGCGCAGCCGACGTAGACGGCGGTGGTGAACTTCGCGAGGGGGGCCAGCAGGTCCCAGCCGTACGAGGCGACGGCGTTGCCGATCAGGCCGAGGGTGCCGATCGGGGCGAGGCGGATGACCCACCAGAGCGCCTTCTGGACGATCTCCAGCAGGGAGCGGTTCAGCGCCACGAACGGTTCGGCGGCGTCGCCGACCAGCAGGGCCGCGGCACCGATGACGACGGCGAGGAAGACGATCTGCAGGACGTTGCCCTCGACGAACGCGCCGACCGGGTTGGTGGGCACGATGCCGGTGAGGAAGTCGGTCCACGAGCCGGTGTTCTTCGGCGGCGCCGCGCCGCCCAGGTCGAGGGTCACGCCCTTGCCCGGGTTGGTGAGCAGGCCGAGGCCGATGCCGATGCTCACCGAGATCAGCGCGGTGATGCCGAACCACAGCAGGGTCTTGAGGGCGAGCCGGGCGGCGTTGGCGACGCCGCGCAGGCTGACCACGCTGACCACGATGGCGGTGAAGACCAGCGGCGGCACGGCCAGCTTGAGTAGCTGGACGAAGAGGCCGCCGACGGTGTGCAGGGTGGTGGTCAGCCAGCTCAGGTCGTTGCTGCGGGCCAGGAAGCCCAGTGCGACGCCGAGCACGAGGCCGAGCAGGATCTGCACGGAGAAGGGAATTTTGCGCAGGCTGAAGGGCATGGGGATGTATCCAATTGTCCGGTCCGATCGGGGCAGGCGTAGGTACGCGGCTAGCCCGGACAGATGCCACTGGCCTGCAGTCGGAGATCGACATACAGGCGGACAGTGAGGTCCCAGACGTTGGTCATCGCGGGCCGACGATACCTCGATTCCCGCTCACCGGAAGGACCCATCGGCGTGAGGCCCCTTACACAGAGCCAGCGCGGTGGCGGTGGTCACCCCCCACAGCACCGTGAGGGCGAGGATCAACCGCTCCAGCACCCCCACCACCGGGCCCCGGCCGATGACGAGCATCGCCAGCCCCACCGTGACGCAGAGCGGCAGCGTCAGCGCGGCGGCCACGCCGGCCAGCCGACGCACCGTCGGGCCGGCGGGCCCGGACACGGCAAGCGTGATCATGGCGAAGACCACCGCCGCGGTCGCCACGATGCTCGCGCCGCCGTGCACCAGATCCGCCGCCGTCGTGCGCTCGAACGGCGGCAGCGGGCAGCCGTCGGAGCAGGTCACCACCCCGGACACGGCGGTGCACACAGCCCCGGCGGCGAGCAGCCCTGGGGCCGCCCACACCCCGGGGGGCAGCGCCGCGCCGATCAGCAGCAACGCGCCGGCAAGGGCCAGAACCCCGAGCCGGTACGTCGCGGCGTGGCCGGTGTCGGCGATGCCCGCCTCGCTGACGTACCCGGTGAGCCCTGAACCGGGACCGGCGACCACGGCGAGCGTCACCGCCACCGCACCGGCCAGGGCGCAGCCGACCGCGGCGGACCCGGCGACCCGGCGGGCGATGTCGCCGCGGGCCCTCGGCACGGTCGGGGCGCCGGGCCGACCTGGCTCAACCACGCCCGTGCGGCGTGCTCCAGCCGGACTCGTCCGGCCCGAGTGGCACGATGCCGCTGGGGTTGATCTCCCGGTGGGTGCCGTAGTAGTGCCGCTTGATGTGGTCGAAGTCCACCGTCTCGCCGAAGCCCGGCGTCTGGAACAGGTCCCGGGCGTACGCCCAGAGCACCGGCATCTCGGTCAGCTTGTTGCGGTTGCACTTGAAGTGCCCGTGGTACGCGGCGTCGAAGCGGACAAGCGTGGTGAAGAGCCGCACGTCGGCCTCGGTGATCGCGTCACCCATCAGGTAGCGCTGCCCGGCCAACCGCTCGGAGAGCGCGTCCAGCCGGGCGAAGAGCGCCCGGAACGCCTCGTCGTACGCCTCCTGGGAGGTGGCGAACCCGCACCGGTAGACGCCGTTGTTCACGTCGGTGTGGATCTCGGCCATCAGCGCGTCCATCTCGGGGCGCAGTGCCTCCGGGTAGAGGTCCGGCGCCCCCGCCCGGTGCAGCGACCGCCACTGGGTGGAGAAGTCGAGGGTGAGCTGCGGGTAGTCGTTCGTCACCACCCGACCCGTGAGCGTGTCGACGAGCGCCGGCACGGTCACCCGGCCGGTGTAGTCCGGGTCGGTGGCCAGGTACGCCTCGGAGAGGAAGCTGACGCCGAGGACCGGGTCGAAGCCGTCCGGGTCGAGGGCGAACGCCCAGCCCCGCTCGTCCCGGATCGGGTCGACGGTGCCCAGCGAGATCGCGTCGTCCAGCCCGAGCAGACCGCGCACGATCTTCGCGCGGTGTGCCCACGGGCAGGCCCGGCACCAGACGAGGCGGTACCTGCCGGCCTCCAACGGCCAGCGGCCCTGCTCGTCGGGGCCACCGCCGGGCAGGGCGGTCGAGTCCGGGGTGACCCGGCCGGTGAAGCGGTTGGGCTGACGGACGAACGCGCCACCGCCGCTGGTCTCTGCGCCGAACTGTGCCCGGGTCATGCCGTCAACCTATCCGCTGAACGCGCGGATATCCTGGCGCCCGGCAGCCCACCCAACCCCGGTGGGCGGCCCCACCCCCCGCCGTCTGCACCCCTAAGGACTCGCGATGACCGTGGCATACCTGGTGGCCGGTGTCCGCACCCCGATCGGCCGGTACGCGGGCGCGCTGGCCGGCGTACGCCCCGACGACCTGGCCGCGCACGTGATCCGTGAGCTGGTCGCCCGCCACCCGTCGGTGGACTGGGCACGGGTGGACGACGTCGTGCTCGGCTGCGCCAACCAGGCCGGCGAGGACAACCGCAACGTGGCCCGGATGGCGGCTCTGCTGGCCGGCCTGCCCGAGCAGGTGCCGGGCAGCACTGTCAACCGGCTCTGCGGCTCGGGCCTGGACGCGCTGGCCACCGCTGCCCGATCCATCGTGGCCGGGGACGCCGAGCTGGTGATCGCCGGTGGGGTGGAGAGCATGAGCCGGGCGCCGTTCGTGATGCCGAAGGCGACGTCTGCGTACTCCCGCTCGGCCGAGGTGTACGACACCACCCTGGGCTGGCGGTTGGTGAACCCGCTGATGCGCGACGGGTGGGGGATCGACTCGATGCCGGAGACGGCGGAGAACGTGGCCGCCGAGTACGGCGTCAGCCGAGCCGAGCAGGACGCCTTCGCGTACCGCTCGCAGCAGCGTGCGGCCAAGGCGCAGGCCGACGGCCGCTTCGCCGAGGAGATCGTGGCGGTCTCCGTGCCAGCCGGTCGCCGGGAGACCCGGCTGGTCACCCTCGACGAGCACCCCCGGGAGACCTCGCTTGCGAAGCTGGCCGCGCTGCCCACCCCGTTCCGCGACGGGGGCACGGTGACCGCCGGCAACTCCTCGGGCGTCAACGACGGCGCGGTCGCGCTGCTGGTGGCGAGTGAGGCGGCGGTCTCCCGGTACGGCCTGACCCCGCTGGCCCGCATCGGTGGCGCGGCGGCGGCCGGTGTGCCGCCCCGGATCATGGGGATCGGCCCGGTGCCGGCCACCCGTAAGTTGCTGGACCGCGTCGGCGTCGAGTTGAGTGCGGTGGACGTGGTGGAGCTGAACGAGGCGTTCGCCGCGCAGTCCGTGGCGGTGCTGCGTGAGCTGGGGCTGCCGGTGGACGCCGAGCACGTCAACCCGAACGGTGGGGCCATCGCGCTCGGGCACCCGCTCGGTGCCAGCGGCGCGCGGCTGGCGCTGACCGCCGCCCTGGAGCTGCGCCGTCGTGGCGGTCGCCGGGCGCTGGCCACCATGTGCGTCGGTGTCGGTCAAGGCATCTCCCTGTTGCTGGAGTCAGCCGCCTAGAGTGGTCCACACCACACGACCCGCGCGGCGAGGAACTGGGGAGCACCTTGATGCCGGACAGACTGCCGACCGAGATCGATCTGACCAGGCCGAGCGCGGCCCGGGTGTACGACTACTTTCTGGGTGGGGCGCACAACTTCGAGATCGACAGGCAGTTGGCCGAGCAGATCGCCAGCATGACCCCGAATCTCGCCGCCACCATGCGCTCCGGTCGGGAGTTTCTGCGCCGAGCCGTCCGGGCGCTGCTCGACGCCGGCATCGACCAGTTTCTCGACATCGGCTCCGGCATTCCCACTGTGGGCAACGTGCATGAGGTGGCGCAGGGGGTGAACCCCAAGGCCCGCGTGGTGTACGTAGACATCGACCCGGTGGCCGTCGCGCACAGCCGGGAGCTGCTCACCGGCAACGAGCTGACCGGGGTGATCCACGCCGACCTGCGGGAGCCGGAGCGAATCCTCGCCGAGACCCGCCAGCTCGGGCTGATCGACTTCAGTCGGCCGGTGGGCATCCTGCTGGCCGGGGTGGTCCACTTCATCCCGGACGCCGACCGGCCCGAGGAGATCCTGGCCACCCTGCGGGACGCCGCCGCGCCGGGCAGCTTCCTGGTGATCTCGCACTCCACCTTCGAGGATCAGCCGCAGGAGATGCTGGACGCCCAACGCCTCTCCGCACGGACGGCCACCGAGATCACCCTGCGCTCTCGTGCGCAGGTCACCGGCTTCTTCGGCGACTGGACCATCGTGGACCCGGGCGTGGTGCACATGCCGCTCTGGCGTCCCGACTCACCGTCCGACGTGGACGAGCACCCGGAGCGGTTCGGCGCCTTCGGGGGCGTCGCCCGATACGACCAGCCCGCCGGCTGATCTCGTGGCCGCCGTCCCGGACCCCGCCGGGGTCGCCGCCGGCCGGGCCGACGCAGGGGTCGCCGCCGACTGGGCCGACGCCCAGGGGTACGCCGCCGACTGGGCCCGCGCGGTACGCCGTCTCAGTTTCGTGCCGCTCAGCGTGGCCGAGACCGAGCGGCTGCTGTTGGCGCACACGATCCGGCTGGCCCAGGTGGTACGAGCCGAGCCGTTCACCGCCCAACCGGCCGAGGAGGTCGGGCGGGCGTTGGTGGAGGCGCACCTGACCGAGCCGCTGGCCCTGGACTGGACGCTGCACGCGCTCGGTGCGGCCTTCGGGGGTCGGGTCCTGGGCGACGGCGACCGGCCGGCCGACCTCGCCGACCGGATCGCGGCGATGCAGGGTGGGCTGGCTGCCGGTTTCGCGCGTGCGCTGCGCGACCGCACCTTCACTCAGCAGGAGCGGATCGCCCGGTCGGCCTGGCAGGCGCGCGACGAGGTCGAGCAGGCGCTGCGCGAGAGCGAGGCCCGGTTCCGGGCGGTCTTCACCGGTGCCGCGATCGGGATCGGGATCGCCGGCGTGGACGGTCGGATCATCGACGTCAACCAGGCATTCGCCGACATGCTCGGCTATGCGATCGAAGAGTTGCGGGGCACCAACGTGGCGGCGCTGTGCCACCCCGAGGACGCCCCCGGGATGTGGGAGCTCTACCACGAGCTGCTCGAGGGCAAGCACGACGGGGCCCGGGTGGAGAAGCGCTACCACCGCAAGGACGGGACCGTGGTCTGGACGGATCTGGCCGTCTCGCTGATCCGCCACGAGGGCCGGCCGCGATTCACCGTCGCGATGATCGAGGACATCACCGAGCGGTACGAACTCCAGCAGCGGCTGCGCTTCCAGGCGCTGCACGACCCGTTGACCGGGCTGCCCAACCGGACGCTGTTCTTCGAGACGTTGGGGCGGGTGCTCGACACCGCGGGCGCCGGGCAGCGGGTCGGGGTGTGCTTCCTCGACCTGGACGGCTTCAAGGCGATCAACGACAGTCTCGGCCACGACCTCGGTGACCGGCTACTGGTGATGATCGGCCGGAGGCTGGCCGCGTGCGTGGCCGACCACGGGCACCTGGTCGCCCGGATGGGAGGCGACGAGTTCGTGATCCTCGTCGACGGAGGCGACGACACCGACGACCCGGTTGCCGTCGCGGAGGCCGCGCTGGCCGCCGTCGCGGCGCCGGTCCACGTCGGTGAGCACCAGTTGGCCGTCTCCGCCAGCGTGGGCATCGTGCAGTGCCCCGCCTCGGAGACCACCGCGTCCGAGCTGATGAAGGCCGCGGACACCACGCTCTACTGGGCCAAGGCGGCCGGCCGGGGTCGGTGGGCGGTCTACGACCCCGAGCGCGGCGCCCGGGACATCGCCCGCTCGGCGTTGGTCGCCGGGCTGCCCGCCGCCCTGGACCGGGGCGAGTTCGTGCTGCACTACCAGCCGATCGTGTCGCTGCTGGAGGGCACCATGCTCGCGGTGGAGGCGCTGGTCCGTTGGGAGCACCCGGAGCTGGGCCTGATCGGGCCGGACCGGTTCATCGGCCTCGCCGAGGAGACCGGCCTGATCGTCCGGCTCGGCGAGTGGGTGCTGCGGCAGGCCTGCGCGGACGCCGAACGGTGGTGGCGGGAGTTCCCGGAGGCCCGGTTGGTGGTCAGCGTCAACCTGGCCGCCCGGCAGGCCGACGATCCGGCCATCGTGGGCACCGTGGCCGACGCGTTGCACACCAGCGGGCTGCCCGCCGAGCTGCTGCAACTGGAGTTGACCGAGAGCGCCGTGATGGGCAGCGCCGGTGAGCCCCTGCGCAGCCTGCACCGGCTCGCCGCGCTCGGCGTCCGGCTGGCCGTGGACGACTTCGGCACCGGATATTCGAATCTGGCGTACCTGCGGCGGCTGCCGATCCACTCCCTGAAGCTCGCCGGCCCGTTCGTCGAGGGCATCCGCGCGGACGGGACCGACGTGGTGGCCGATCACCGCGACGAACGGATCGTCGACGCGTTGGTCCGGTTGGCGCACGCCCTGGAGCTGTGGGTCACGGCCGAGGCGGTGGAGACCGGCGTGCAGGCGGAACGGCTGCGGGCGCTGCGCTGCGACACCGGGCAGGGCCGATACTTCGGCGCGCCAGCCCCGGTCGACACGATCACCGCCCGGCTACGCGGCAACGGAGGGTGACGGCGTGAGCCTGACGGACTCGCAGACGGTGGTGACCGTGGTGGCCGGGCTGGCAATCCTGGCCGGGTTGGCCGGCGTGGTGGTGCCCGGCCTGCCGGCGCTGCCGCTGTGCTGGGGTGGTGTGCTGGTCTGGGCGACCTTCGGCGGTGCCGGCGTGGGTGGCTGGGCGGTGTTCGCCGTCGCCACCCTGGTCGCCGCGAGTGCCATGGTCATCAAGTACGCGTGGCCCGGCCGAAACCTGAAGCGCACCGGCGTGCCGACGTCCACGCTGCTCGCCGGCGGGGTGCTCGGCATCATCGGGTTCTTCGTGGTGCCGGTCGTGGGTCTGGTGCTCGGCTTCGTCGCCGGGGTGTGGGCGGCCGAACGCCTCCGGCTGGGCAGCAACCAGCTAGCCTGGCCGTCCACCGTCCAGGCCCTGAAGGCCGCCGGTCTGTCGATGCTTGTCGAGTTCGCCGCCGGCCTGGTCATTGCCGGGCTGTGGCTGGCCGGCCTGCTCCTGACGTGACCCGCTGCCCTTCCTCGGCTTCCCCACGGTGATCAAGAGGTTTCGGTCAGCCGGGGCCTGAAATCTGACGCAAACCTCTTGATCAACGGGGAAAAGGAGGAGGGGGAGGGCGCGGGGCACTTGTCGGGCACGGCGGAGCGCCGTACGGAGAGAGAGGTGTGCCCCGCGCCGCCGCGGTCCGGGCGGTCCGAGTGCCCGGGGTGGGCCCGTCGCGAACGGGCTGGTCACGGGGTCAAGGATGCGGGCCCGAGTGGTCCGACGGCAACGCAATTAGCCCGACGGCGGTGAGATTCCCACCGACTATGTATTGACCGCCTTGATCGGCTGGGACGACACTTTGCGCACTCGCACGCGGAACCACCTCAGGGAGGTGTGCAGTGGCCACGACGCCCGTGCCGACCGCCGAGCATCCGATGGACGACGACGCCCGACGGCTCGCTGAACTCGGCTACAAACAGGAGCTGCGCCGCAAGTGGAGTGGCTTCTCCAACTTCGCCATCTCGTTCTCAATCATCTCGATCCTGGCCGGCTGCTTCACCACCTTCGGTCAGGCATGGAACAACGGTGGACCGGTCGCCATCTCCTGGGGCTGGCCGCTGATCTCGCTGTTCATCCTGATCATCGGCTTCTGCATGGCGGAGCTGGTGTCGGCGTACCCGACCGCGGGTGGGATCTACTGGTGGGCCGCCACCATGGGCCGCCCGGTGCACGGCTGGTTCACCGGCTGGTTGAACCTGATCGGGCTGGTGGCGGTCACTGCCTCGGTCGACTACGGCTGCGCGACGTTCCTCAACCTCACCCTGTCGGCGCTCTTCGACGGCTGGGCCGGGACGCTGCGTCAGGCGTTCATGCTCTTCGTGATCATCCTGGTGCTGCACGGGCTGATCAACATCTTCGGGCACCGGATCATCGACGTGCTCCAGAACGTCTCGGTCTGGTGGCACGTGGCCGGCGCGGCCGTCGTGGTGGCCATTCTGGTGTTCGTCCCCGACAACCACCAGAGCTTCCAGTTCGTGTTCACCGAGCGGTTCAACAACTCCGGCTTCGGTGACGGGGACATCGGCGGGCTGACGTTCTGGTTCTACGTGCTGCCGCTGGGCTTCCTGCTGACCCAGTACACGATCACCGGCTTCGACGCCTGCGCGCACGTCTCCGAGGAGACCCGGGGCGCCTCCCAGGCCGCGGCCCGCGGACTCTGGCAGTCGATCTTCTACTCGGCGGTCGGCGGCTGGATCCTGCTGCTGGCGTTCCTCTTCGCGGCCACCGACGTCGAGGCGATCAACGCCGCGGGTGGCTTCTCCGGCGCGATCTTCGAGTCCGCGCTGACCCCGGTCTTCTTCAAGATCGTCATCATCATCTCCACAATTGGCCAGTTCTTCTGTGGCATGAGTTGCGTGACCTCGATGAGCCGCATGGCGTACGCCTTCAGCCGGGACCGGGCCGTACCCGGCTGGCGGTTGTGGTCGAAGGTCGACCGCAACGGCACCCCGGTCAACGCGATCATCGGCGCCGCCCTGGCCGGCCTGGTGCTGACCCTCCCGGCGCTCTACGAAAGCGCGGACGGCATCCCGATCGCCTTCTACGCGGTGGTCTCCGTCGCGGTGCTCGGGCTCTACCTGTCCTTCCTCATCCCGATCGCGCTGCGGCTGCGGATGGGCGACCGGTTCGTCCCCGGCCCGTGGACGCTCGGCCGCAAGTACAAGCTGTTCGGCTGGATCGCGGTGATCGAGATCGCGATCATCGCCGTCTACTTCGTGCTGCCGATCGTGCCCGCCGGGGTGCCCGGCAACGACGGGTTCACCTGGTCGGCGGTGAACTACGCGCCGCTCGCCGTCGGCGGGGTGCTGCTGGTGGTCGCCGTCTGGTGGTACGTCTCGGCCCGGAAGTGGTTCACCGGCCCGGTCCGTACCGTCGAAGAGCCGGCGGCGGCGGCCGACCCCGCGCCGGTCGACGGCCCGGTCTGATCGGCACCCGGCGGGACGGGCCGTGCTGCCGTCCCGCCGGGTGGCCCTCGGGTTTGCGGCCCTCGCCGCCGGGGGCATTGACGGTGATCCGGTTTGCCAGTAGACCTTGGTGATGGAGGCCCGCGAATGAGGAAAGCTCCGCTCACGCTGGAACAACTGCGGGTCGCCGTCGCCGACGGTGAGATCGACACGGTGGTGCTGGCCCTCGTCGACATGCAGGGCCGGTTGCAGGGCAAACGGTTCCACGCGCCTTTCTTCCTCGACCAGGTGGTGGCCAACGGCAGCGAGGGCTGCAACTACCTGCTCGCCGTGGACGTCGACATGAACACCGTCGACGGGTACGCGATGTCGAGCTGGGAACGCGGCTACGGCGACTTCGCGATGGTGCCGGACTTCGCCACGATGCGCCGGATGCCCTGGCAGCCCGGCTCCGCGCTGCTGTTGGCCGACCTGACCTGGCTCGACGGGTCGGGCGACGTGGTCGCCTCGCCCCGGCAGATCCTGCGTCGGCAGTTGGACCGGCTGGCCGAGCATGGGCTGAGCGCGTACGCCGGCACCGAGTTGGAGTTCGTGCTGTTCCGCGACTCGTACGAGGACGCCTGGCAGCGCGGCTACCGCGACCTCACCCCGGCCAACCAGTACAACGTCGACTACTCGTTGCTCGGGACCGCCCGGGTGGAGCCGCTGCTGCGCCGGATCCGCACCGAGATGGCCGGCGCGGGCCTCACCCCGGAGAGCGCCAAGGGCGAGTGCAACCTCGGGCAACACGAGATCGCCTTCCGGTACGACGAGGCGGTGGCCTGCGCGGATCATCACGTCATCTACAAGAACGGCGCCAAGGAGATCGCCGCCCAGGAGGGGATGGCGATCACGTTCATGGCCAAGCCGAACGAGCGTGAGGGCAACTCCTGCCACATCCACTTCTCGCTGCGCGACTCCTCCGGTTCGTCGGCGATGCTCGGCGACGGGCCGGCGCACCTGTCGCAGACCGGGCAGCGGGTGCTCGCCGGGCTGCTGGCCACCATGCGGGAGTTCAGCCTGCTCTTCGCCCCGAACATCAACTCCTACAAGCGCTACCAGCCGGGATCGTTCGCCCCGACGGCGCTGCGCTGGGGCGTCGACAACCGCACCTGCGCGCTGCGGGTGGTCGGGCACGGGCAGGGCATGCGGGTGGAGAACCGGGTGCCCGGCGCAGACGTCAACCCGTACCTGGCGATCGCCGGGCTGGTCGCCGGTGCGCTGCACGGCATCGACGGTGAGTTGGAGTTGGGTGAGGAGTGCACCGGCAACGCGTACGACGACCCGGAGGCCGAGCGTGTTCCCGGCACCCTGCGCGACGCCCTGGCCCTCTGGGAGGAGTCCACGGTGGCCCGGGACGCGTTCGGCCCCGAGGTGGTGGCCCACTACGCCAACCAGGCAAGGGTGGAGCTGGCCGCCTTCGACGCCGCAGTAACGGACTGGGAGCTAACCCGTGGCTTCGAACGTCTCTAAGACCCCTGTCGGCGTCGATCATGGAGTTGTGGTGGGCGGTATGAGGTGGATCGTGGCTTTCGTGGGGCACCACAACTCCATGATCGACGAGGCGGGGGCGGGGTGGGGCTGGTGACGCTCGTGGTTGACCCCTCTAGCGGGGTGGGGTTTCGGGAGGTTTCTGGGGCCTCCCTGGACGAGGTTGACGCGGCCATCGAACGGGCGGCTCGGGCATTCGAGCGGTGGCGTCGGGTGGGGGCGGGGGATCGGGGGCGGTTGTTGCGGCGGTTCGCTTCCGTCGTCGACGCGCATCTGGACGAGTTGGCCACGCTGGAGGTGCGCAACTCCGGGCACACCATCGGCAACGCCCGGTGGGAGGCCGGAAACGTCCGCGACGTCCTGGACTACTACGCCGGCGCCCCCGAGCGGCTGACCGGGCGGCAGATCCCGGTGCCCGGCGGGTTGGACGTCACCTTCCACGAGCCGCTCGGCGTGGTCGGCGTGATCGTGCCCTGGAATTTCCCGATGCCGATCGCCGCCTGGGGGTTCGTCCCCGCGCTCGCCGCTGGCAACACCGTGGTGCTCAAACCCGCAGAGTTGACCCCGCTCACCGCGCTGCGCCTCGCTGAGCTGGCCCGCGAGGCGGGCCTGCCCGACGACGTCTTCACCGTGATCCCGGGTGCGGGCGACGTGGTGGGGGAGCGGTTCGTCAGCCACCCGGCGGTCCGCAAGATCTGCTTCACCGGCTCCACCGAGGTCGGCACCCGGATCATGGCCGGCTGCGCCGCCCAGGTGAAGCGGCTCACCCTGGAGCTGGGCGGCAAGAGCGCGAACATCGTGTTCGCCGACGCCGACCTGGAGCGCGCCGCCGCGACCGCGCCGGGCGCTGTCTTCGACAACGCCGGCCAGGACTGCTGCGCACGGTCGCGGATCCTCGTCCAGCGTCCGGTGTACGACCGGTTCCTGGAACTGCTCGAACCGGCGGTACGCGCGGTACGGGTCGAGGACCCGTCCCGAGACACCGCCGAGATGGGTCCGCTGATCTCCGCATCCCAACGGGACCGGGTCGCCGGCTACGTCACCGGGGCCAAGGTCGCCTTCACCGGCTCCTGCCCCGACGGCCCCGGGTTCTGGCACGCGCCCACCGTGCTGCTGGCCGACTCGCCAGCCGACCGGCACTGGCGAGAGGAGATCTTCGGCCCGGTCGTCTCGGTGCTTCCGTTCGACGACGAGGCGGACGCGGTCCGGCTCGCCAACGACACCGAGTACGGCCTCTCCGGCTCGATCTGGACCCGGGACGTGGGTCGTGCCCTCCGTCTGGTCCGCGCTGTCGACTCGGGCAACCTCAGCGTCAACTCGCACTCCTCGGTGCGCTACTGGACCCCGTTCGGCGGGATGAAGCGCTCCGGGCTCGGCCGTGAGCTGGGCCCGGACGCGCTGCACTCCTTCACCGACGTCAAGAACGTGTTCATCTCGACAGAGGAGTGACGCCAGTGCAGGGTCGGTTGCAGGACCGGGTGGCCGTGGTCACCGGAGCGGGCAGCGGTATCGGGTTGGCCACGGTACGGCGCTTCGCCGCCGAGGGGGCCCGGGTGGTCTGCGTGGACATCGACGCGGCGGCTGGCACGAAGGCCGCCGAGGAGTGCGGTGGCGAGTTCGTGGCCACCGACGTGGCCGACGAGTCGGCGGTGCGGGACCTGTTCGACGGGGTGGCCGACCGGCACGGCCGGGTGGACATCGCGTTCAACAACGCCGGCATCTCACCACCCGACGACGACTCGATCCTGGACACCGGGCTGGACGCGTGGGAGCGGGTGTTGCGGGTCAACACCACGAGCGTCTACCTGTGCTGCAAGTACGCCATTCCGCACATGCGCCGGCAGGGCAAGGGCTCGATCATCAACACCGCGTCGTTCGTGGCGCTGATGGGTGCGGCGACGTCGCAGATCGCGTACACCGCGAGCAAGGGCGGGGTGCTCGCGATGACCCGGGAGTTGGGCGTGCAGTTCGCCCGCGAGGGCATCCGGGTCAACGCGTTGTGCCCCGGCCCGGTGGCCACCCCGTTGCTGCTGGAGCTGTTCGCCGCCGACCCGGAGCGGGCCGCCCGTCGGCTGGTGCACGTGCCGATGGGCCGCTTCGGGCAACCGGAGGAGATCGCCGCCGCCGTTGCGTTCCTGGCCAGCGATGACGCCTCGTTCATGACCGCCGCGCAGTTCGTGGTCGACGGCGGCATCACGGGCGCCTACGTCACTCCCCTATGAGGAGGCCGCTGATCGGGGTCAGCGCGTACGTCGAGCCGGCCGCCTGGGCCGCCTGGCGGGGTGTGCGGGCAGTGCTGGTGCCGGAGGCGTACACGAGGGCGGTGACCGCCGCGGGTGGCCGGGCGGTGGTCCTGCCACCGGACGACGTGGACGCCGACGTGGTGGCCGTCCTCGACGGGCTGCTGTTGGCCGGTGGCGCGGACGTCGGCCCAGGGCGGTACGGCCAGCCGCCCGACCCGCGTACCGAGGATCGGCCGGATCGGGACGCTGGCGAGCTGACCCTGTTGACGGCGGCGCTCGCCGCCGCGCTGCCGGTGCTCGGTGTCTGCCGGGGGATGCAGCTGCTCGCCGTGGCGTACGGCGGCACCCTGCACCAGCACCTGCCCGACGTGGTGGGACACGAGGCGCACCGCCCGGCGCCCGGCGTCTACGGGGCCCACCCGGTGCGGTTCGCGCCGGGCAGTCTGGCCGCGTCGGTCTTGGCGGGGGTCGACCAGGTCAACTCTTACCACCACCAGGCGATCGCCGATCCGGGCCGGCTCACCGTGACCGGTTGGGCGGGGGACGGCGTGGTCGAGGCGGTGGAAGACCCGGCCCTGCCGTTCGTGCTCGGGGTGCAGTGGCATCCGGAGAACGAGCCGGACCCGCGCCCGATCACCGCGTTGGTCGAGGCGGCCGGTCGACGCCCGCCGGTCGTCGCGACCGCGGCGCGGCACCAACCGGTGTGACGTACGTCGCCCCCGCCCGTCGGCGCGGCCGGTGGGAGGATCGGCGCATGGGCAAGGTATATCCGGAGATCGATGGTCGACTGCGTGACTTCATCGTCGCCCAGCCGCTCTTCTTCGTGGCGACCGCGCCGTCCGGCGTCGAGGGTCACGTCAACGTGTCGCCGAAGGGCATGCGGGGCACGTTCGTGATCCTCGGCCCGCACCGGGTGGCCTACCTCGACTATCACGGCAGTGGGGCGGAGACCATCGCCCACCTGCGGGACAACGGCCGGATCACGCTGATGTTCTGTGCCTTCGACGGGCCGCCGAAGATCGTCCGGCTGCACGGGCGGGGCACCAGCGTGGCGGTGACCGAGGATGCCTTCGCCGATCGGCTCGCCGAGTTTCCCGCACCACCGGACGTGCACGCCGTCCGCGCGGTGATCACGGTCGAGGTGGAGCGGGTCAGCGACTCCTGCGGTTACGCGGTGCCACTCATGGACTTCCGCGCCGAACGCGACCTGTTACTCACCTCACACTCCCGCCGCAGCGCCGACGACCTGGTGGAATACCGGGCCACGAAGAACGCGGCGAGCATCGATGGGCTGCCGGTCTTCTGACTCGTCGGGGCGCTCCGGCCGACGCTGTCGTACGCCGTCGCCCACCTGCACTGTCCGATGCGCGACGGCGCAGACGTACATAACCAGCGTCCACGCGCCGTGATGCGTTACGTTGCTGGTCCCCTGGGGTACAAGTCGGAGCACGGCGGGGGAGATCAACGGTCGCGGGGTACGGCCGGAGCGGAGGCTGCATGAGCTCGGCCCAGGGGGGCGCGGACATCGGGCATCCTGCCGTGTCCGGTCGCGGGACGCCCCCGATGCTGGCAGCCGCGTTCGCGGCCGGCGGTGAGATGGGCGAGCGGCTGGCCCGCTTCGACTGGTCCTCCGGCCCACTGGGCGAGCCGGAGCAGTGGCCCTCGGCGCTCTGCAACGCGGTCGGCATGATGCTCGCCTCCAGCGCGCCGATCGTCATGTTCTACGGCGACGAGCAGTTCGCCTTCTACAACGACGCCTACCGGCCGACCATCGGCAGCAAGCACCCGGACGTGCTCGGCCAACCGGCCCGCGCGCACTGGGCGGAGACCTGGTCGGTGCTCGGCCCGCTGCTCGACGGCGTCCGGCGCACCGGCCGCTCCTACCGTGGCGAGGACCACCCCTTCCTGCTGGACCGGCACGGCTTCGTCGAGCAGACCTACTTCAACGTCTCGTACGACCCGATCCGGGGCGAGGACGGCTCGGTCAGTGGCGTCTACTGCATCGTCAACGAGACCACCGGTCGGGTGCTCGGTGAGCGCCGGCTGCGGGCGCTTGCCGAGCTGGGTGCCGAGCTGAACGACATCGGCAGCGCCGACGAGCTGGGCCGGACCGCCGCCGAGGTGCTCGGCCGGCACCGGGCGGACGTGCCGTTCGCCCTGATCTACCTGGCCGACGAGAGCGGCCAACTCACTTTGGTCGGGTCCACCGGCACCACCGGGCCCGTCGCCGGCGTCACGTTGCAGTTGCTGGCCCGGGTGACCGTCGACGGCACGCCGGCCACGGTCGAGGTGGCCAATCTGCTCGACCCGCCGACGCCGGCCGACGCCGCCGACCAGGCCCTCGTGCTGCCGCTCACGGCGACCAATCAGACGGTCGGCGCGCTGGTCGTCGGCGTGGCCCGCCAACTGCCGCTCGGCGACGACTACCGCAACTTCCTCGACCTGGTCGCCGCCCAGATCTCCCGGGCGGTCGCCACGCAGCGGGCGTACGAGCAGGAACGGGCCCGCGCTGTCGAGTTGGCCGCGCTGGACCGGGCGAAGACCAATTTCTTCGCCAACGTCAGCCACGAGTTCCGCACCCCGCTGACCCTGGTGCTCGGCCCGCTGGAGGACATGCTGGCCGACCCGGAGCTGCCCGCCGCCGAGACCGACCGGCTGACCATGATGCACCGCAACGCGCTGCGGCTGCTCAAGCTGGTCAACACCGTGCTGGACTTCTCCCGGCTGGAGTCCGGTCGGCTCGACGCTCGCTTCCAGCCCACCGACCTCGCCGGCTACACGGCCCGACTAGCCAGCACCTTCCGCTCGGCCACCGACCGGGCCGGGTTGCGCTTGGTGGTGGACTGCCCACCGCTGCCCGCGCCGGTCCTCGTCGACCGGGACATGTGGGAGAAGATCGTCCTCAACCTGGTGTCGAACGCGGTCAAGTTCACCTTCGACGGCGAGATCCGGGTGCGGGTCCGGGCCGTGGACGGCGCGGCCCGGTTGGAGGTCACGGACACCGGCATCGGCATCGTGCCGGACGAGCTGCCGCACGTCTTCGAACGGTTCCACCGGGTGACCGGGGTGCGTGCCCGCACCCACGAGGGCACCGGGATCGGCCTGGCGCTGGTCCGGGAGCTGGTCGAGATGCACGGCGGCGAGGTCGGGCTGACCAGCCAGGTCGACGAGGGCAGCACCTTCACGGTGACCGTTCCGTTCGGGTCGGCACACCTGCCCGCGGACCGGGTGGCGGCGTTCGGGCCGTTGCCCGCCGGCGAGCCCGAGCAGGCCCGGCTCTACGTGGCGGAGACCGCGCTGTGGACCGGTGTCGCGCCGGCGTCGGCGTTCGACAGTCGACCGACGGAAGGGAACCCGGCCGGTCGGATCCTGGTCGTCGACGACAACGTGGACCTGCGTGAGCACGTCACCCGGCTGCTCGCCCCCACCTGGGAGGTGGTCACCGCCGGCGATGGGCTGGCTGCCCTGCCGCTGGCCCGCGAGGGCGGCTTCGACCTGGTGCTCGCCGACGTGATGATGCCCCGACTGGACGGGTTCGGGCTGGTGAGCGCATTGCGCGCGGACCCGCGTACCCGGCATGTGCCGATCGTGTTGCTCTCCGCCCGGGCCGGCTCGGCGGAGGCCGTCGCCGGTCTCTCCGTCGGTGCCGACGACTACCTCACGAAGCCGTTCACCGGCCAGGAGTTGATCGCCCGGGTTCGGGCCAACGTCGAGCTGGGCCAGCTCCGGGGGCAGATCATCCGCCGGCTCCGGGCGCTGGCCGACGCGGCGGTGGCCGTGAACACCGCCCGGTCCACCGGCGACGTGCTCCAGGTCGCCGCCCAGCACGCGCTCAGCCTCGCCGAGGCGGCCCGGGTGGTGGTCACCGCGACCGCGATCCGCTCCGAGGCGGATACCGGCGGCGCCACCGCCGCCGAGCCGTCCTTCGTGGTCGAGCTGACCGGCACCACCGGCGAGCCGCTCGGCGAGCTGCGGGTCTGGCGGCCGGCCGGCGACGACGCGCAGGCCGACGAGGCCGCGTTGACCCAACTGGCCCGGCTGGTCGGGGTACGCCTGGAGAACGCCCAGCTCTACGAAACCGAACACCGCATCGCCACCACGTTGCAGCACAGCCTGCTGCCCCGGTCGCTGCCCCAGCTGCCCGGAGCGGTGGTGGCCAGTCGATACCTGCCCGGTAGCGCGGACGTCGAGGTCGGCGGTGACTGGTACGACGCGATCGCCCTGGAGGACGGTGACCTGGTGCTGGTCATCGGCGACGTGGTCGGCAAGGGTGTCCAGGCCGCCGCGGCGATGGGGCAACTGCGCAACGCTCTGCGGGCCTACCTGCTGGAGGGGTACGACCCGGGCGAGTCACTGACCCGGCTCAACCGGTTGGTCGGCTTCACCGAGCGGCGCTCCTTCGCGACGGTGGTCTGTCTGCTGTTCAATCCGCGCACCGGCCGTCTGCGGTACGCGAGCGCCGGCCACCCGTCCCCGCTGCTGATCACCGGAGTCGAGGTGGCGTTCCTGCACGACCGGGCACTCGGCCCACCGGTCGGCGCCATCCCGGATGCGACGTACGAGGCGATCGAGGGTGAGTTGGCCCCCGGGGGTCGACTGCTGCTCTACACCGATGGGCTGATCGAGGACCGTCAGCTTGGCATCGATGCCGCGCTGGCCCAGCTGCGCGCCGACGCGGCGGCCCCCAGCGAGCACGTGGCCGACCTGATCGACGCGGTGGTCGAGCGGGTCGGCGGTCGGCCGCGCCGCGACGACGTGGCGGTCCTCGCCCTGGAGGCGGTGGAGCTGAACCGTTTCACGCTACGGCTACCGGCGGACCCGACCCGGCTCAGCGTGCTGCGTAAGCGCTTGGAGGACTTCCTGGTCGCGCACGAGGTCGGCGAGACGGACGTCTTCGACCTGACCGTCGCGATCTCCGAGGCCGCCGCGAACGCCATCGAGCATCCGGTGAACCCCGCCGAGGCCGTGATCAGCGTGGAGGTGACCATCGACGACCGGACGGTGACGGCCACGGTGCGCGACAGCGGGCAGTGGCGTGAGTCGACCGGCTCCGGATTCCGGGGCCGGGGCCTGGCCCTGATCAAGGCGCTGGGCGAGCTGTCGGTTCGGCGTACCGATGAGGGCACCGAGGTGACGCTGCGCCGGCAGCTACAGGGCTGACCGTGCGCCCGGCGGCCTCAGGCTGGGTCGAGCCAGCTCTGCTCGCCGAGGCCGGAGATCTCCAGCACACGGCGGACCTGCCGGGACGGACGAACGGTGAGGGTGCCCGGAAACTGCTGGGCAAGCCGGACCAGGGCGTGGATGGCGGCCGAGTCGAAGAAGGTGACCGCGCTCAGGTCGAGGGTGATCTGCCCGGCGGGCTCGCGTAGCGCCGTCTGGAGCATGGTGTCCGCGGTCGCCATGTCGACCTCACCGGCCACCACCACGTGGAGGTGGTCACCGTTGATCTCCGCGCTGGCGGAGAAGACGGGCGGTGCTCCCCCTTGATCCACGCAGACACCATGGCACAGCCGCCCTGGCAGGGCAACAACCTCCTCCGGGCGGCCGTGGCGCGGGTCACCAGCGGCCCCGGCGATAGGCTTGTGGCATGACCGTCCGCCCGCCGCTGACACCAGGCACGCTCTCCCCGATGCGACCGGTGCCATCCCAGATCGCCCGCCCGGAGTACGTCGGCAAGACGCGCCCAACGGAGTGGCGCGGCTCGCACGTGCAGACGCCGGAGACCATCGAGAAGATGCGGATCGCCAGCCGGCTCGCCGCCCAGGCGACCCAGTTGGCCGGCGAGCACTGCAAGCCCGGCGTGACCACCGACGAGATCGACAAGGTGGTGCACGAGTTCCTCTGCGACCACGGCGCGTACCCGTCGACGTTGGGCTACAAGGGCTACCCGAAGTCCTGCTGCACCAGCCTCAACGAGGTCATCTGCCACGGCATCCCGGATTCCACGGTCCTGACCGACGGCGACATCATCAACGTCGACGTCACCGCGTACATCGGTGGGGTGCACGGTGACACCGATGCCACCTTCTGCGTCGGCGAGGTCAGCGAAGAGGCCCGGCTGCTTGTCGAGCGGACCCACGAGGCGATGATGCGCGGCATCCGCGCGGTCAAACCGGGCCGCCAGATCAACGTGGTGGGCCGGGTCATCGAGTCGTACGCCAAGCGGTTCGGCTACGGCGTGGTCCGCGACTTCACCGGCCACGGCATCGGCGAGTCCTTCCACAGCGGCCTCTACGTGCCGCACTACGACAGCCCGCGCCCCACGGACATCATGGAGCCGGGAATGACGTTCACCATCGAGCCGATGATCACGCTCGGCACCTACCAGTACGACATGTGGGACGACGGGTGGACCGTGGTCACCAAAGACCGGAAGTGGACGGCGCAGTTCGAGCACACCATCGTGGTGACCGACGACGGCCACGAGATCCTGACCCTTCCGTGAGCGCGAGGAACGCAGCGAAGCGGAGTCCCGCAGTCGCGAACGAAGGACAGACGCCGTGAGCGCGAGGAACGCAGCGAAGCGGAGTCCCGCAGTCGCGAACGAAGGGCAGGCGCCGTGACCGACACCCCAGCGGCACTGCGTGAGGCGCACCACGCGGACGTCTCCGGTGGCTGGCTGCGCCCCGCCGTCTTCGGCGCGATGGACGGCCTGGTCACCAACATCGCCCTGATCGCCGGTGTCGGCGGCGGCGGGGTGTCGCCCCGCAGCATCGTGCTCACCGGCACCGCCGGCCTCGTGGCCGGCGCGATCTCGATGGGGCTCGGCGAGTACACGAGCGTGCGCTCCGCCAACGAGCAGGTCGCCGCCGAGGTGGCCAAGGAGCGCCGGGAGCTGGAACGGCACCCCGAGGCGGAGGCCCGCGAGCTGGCCGACGCGTGGGTGGCCCGGGGCCTGCCCCGGGATCTCGCCACCCAGGTCGCCGAGGCGGTGCGGCGCGACCCGGAGGAGGCGCTGCGGGTGCACGTCCGCGAGGAGCTGGGCGTCGACCCCGACGACCAGCCCAGCCCGTGGGCCGCCGCGATCTCGTCGTTCCTGTTCTTCTCGATCGGCGCGTTGGTCCCGCTGCTGCCCTACCTGCTCGGTGCCACCGACCTGTGGCTGGCGCTCGCCGTCGGTGGGCTCGGGCTGTTCGCCGCCGGCGCCGTGGTGGCCCGCTTCACCCAGCGGCCCTGGTGGACCAGCGGTCTGCGTCAGCTGCTGCTGGGTGCCGCTGCGGCCGGCGCCACCTACCTGATCGGCTCGCTGATCGGCGTACCGGGCGGGCTGTGACGCGCCTTCAGGCGGTGAGCAGCTCGTCGACCGTGCCGTCGACCGCACGACCACGGGCGGCCAGCTCCTCGGCCTGCCGGGCCAGCACCACACCCACCTCGGTCATGTCCGCGCCGGCCAACCCGGTGCGGCGCACCGCGTCGCCCGGGTCGCGGAAGTAGGTGCGGCTCAGCAGACCCGTCACCGTGGCCGCCGCCAGCCGGGCCTCACCGAGCATCAGCAGCGCCTGATCGGTTTCGTACCACTCGGCGAGCCGGGCGGCCCGGGAGTGCGCCGCGCTGCCCCGGTACCAGGCCTGCCGGGCCGCAGTGCTGAACTCCGCCGGCCGAGCCCGAGCCAGCCGGCCGAGATGCTCGTCGCGCAGCGTCCGTAACCAGCCCGTCGGATCGTGCAACGGCTGCGTGGTGACGTACCGATCGGCGGTCAGCGGCCAGAGCGGGGAGAGCACCCGAGCCTGGGCCAGGTAGTCGTCGGCGGCGGCCACGGTCAGATCGACGAGCACCCCGTCGACCCGTCGGGTCGCGGGCGGCGGGCCGGACCCGGGCCGGTAGGTGACCACAAGCATCCCCGCCTCGTGGTCCCCACCACCGTCGTCGTCACCGTGCGCCAAGGGGCCGTGCACCGCGACCGCGAGCACATCGGCCGGGAACCGCCGCCGGACCGCCTCGGCGACCCGCTCCGCGACCGTCCACCGTCGATCGTCGAGGCCCCGGTCGACACCGGCCTTTTCGCTCACGGGGTCACCTTCTGTTCGCGACTGCGGGGCTCGCAACCCCGGCTCACTCCTCGCGCTCACGGGGTCACCTTCTGTTCGCGACTGCGGAGCGTCAGCCTAGCCAGCCGGTGGCGGGCCGGCGGGTGCGCCGCGCCCGGTCGGCGCCAGCCGGAAGATGTGGATCTCCCGGCCGCCGGCCCGCTGCACGTACGTGCGGTACGCGGGCCACTCGGTGACCAGCAGCTGCCACAACCGGTCCCGTTCGGCGCCGGACGCCAGCTCGGCCCGCACCGCGATCCGCCGGCCCTTCACGTCCACCTCGGCGGCGGGATCGGTGAGAAGGTTCATCGCCCAACCCGGGTGGTGGGTCTGCCCCCAGTTCGAGCCGATCACCACGTACGCGTCGCCGTCGGGCACGTAGACCAGCGGATTGCTGCGGGGCTTGCCGGAGCGGCGGCCGGTCGTGGTGATCACCAGGGACGGGATCAGGCCGAGCGCGACCACCCGACCCCGGGTGAGGCGACCGACCACCCGATCGGCGGGGACCAACAGGCGTGCGGTCGCGCCGAACCAGCGATGATGGCCGAGCCGACGGGTGAGAGTTCCCAGCACTGACACGCCGATCAGTCTGCCGGCTGCCGGGCCCCGGCGGCACCCCTGCGCGGTCCCCTTTCGATCGCCCGGGGCGATCAGTCAGTCCAGCCGCCGTTCGATCGGCAGCCGGGCGCGGGTGAACAGGCCCGCCCCGAGCATCGCCACCACCGGCACCAGCACCAGGACCCCGAGCGCGGGCCACGGCACCAGGAACGGGTACGCGTCGGGTACCGGCCAGTCGTCGGCGTACTGCCGGTTCACCGAGACCAGCACGATCGCGGCGGTGCCGAGCCCGGCCACGATGCCGAGCACCGAACCGAGACCGGCGATGACCCCGGCCTGGCAGATCGCCAGCAGCCGGCGTACCGCGGGTGCCGCGCCGACCGCCGCGAGGGTGGTCAGCTCGGCACGCCCCTCGGCAGCGGCGAGCGCGGTGGCGATCGAGGCCGCCCCCACCGTGATCAGCCCGGCCGCCGCCGCGAGCAGCAGCAGCAGCGGTGAGACGTCGCGATGGGCGGCGCCAAACTCCACGCTCAGCGAGAGCGTGCCGTAGGGCCGCAGGGCAGCGGAGAACCGCGCCTGTTGCTCCTCGTCCGGCGGTGTCGTGGTGCCGATCACCCAGCCAGCAGGCGACCAGTTCAGGCCGAGTTGTCGGGCCGCGCCGGTGGAGAGCAGCAGACGGGACGCCCCGGTCGACCGGGGCAGCGCGTACCCCGGAAGGTCGCGGGCGGTGGTCGGCAGTTCCGTTCTGGCGTCCATCTTCCTGACGCGTACGGTCACCAGGCCGTCGTGCAGGTAGCGCGGGTCGGTCACCACCACGCCACCGGCGCGCAGCACCGCCGTGGCGGCGGTGGTCGTCGCCGGGTCCGCGCCGGTGAGCAGGGGGAGTGCGGTCCCGTCGTCCACCCCGGGCTCCACGTAGCCGCCCATGTAGTCCGCAGCGCGGAGTTGGCACCGCGGGTCGGCGCGGGCCTGCTGGCGCTGCGCCAAGGGGAGTTGGTCGCCGGGCTGCCAGGGGCAGGCCCGTGCCAGCGGGAGCACTGGCGCGATGTCGCAGTAGCCGGCGGCCGCCGTCGGGCAGCTCGGCGTCAGCACCGGGGCGACCGCGCTGGCGCCGAGCTGATTCCTGGCCGCGTCGGTGACCTGGGCCAGCGTGGGCCAGCCGGCCGACTCGATCGGGTTGACCATCACGTGGCCGGTCGGCAGCGCCGGTCGGTAGGCGCGCGCGTCACGAGCGCCGTCGCTGGCCAGGTATCCGCCGAGCGCCACGCTGCTGGCGACGGCGGCCATCACGGCGCAGATGGCCGGTGCCGCGGCGGCCCGGTTGCGGCTGGCATCGCGCAGCGCGATCCGTGGTGCCAGCGGCAACACCCGGCCGAGGCGGGCGAGCGCACCGAGCAGCGTGGGCGTGCAGCAGACCAGGCCCAACTCGCCGAGGATCAGCCCGGTGAGGATCACCGCCGGGGAGGTCTGGGTGGCTCCGAACGCCGCCAGCCCCGCCCCGCCGACCACAAGCGTCAGCCCGAGGGCCAACCATCGGCCGCGGGACCTCGTCGGGGTACGTCGACCGGCGAGCCCGGCGCTGACGTCCTGCCGGGCCGCGGTCCAGGCCGGCGCCAGCGCGGCGAGCACCCCGGCCAGCACCGCGACGCCGCCGAGCAGCACCAGCGCGGTCGGCCAGCAGCGATAGCCGCCGAAGCGGGCGCTGAAGACGTACTGCTCCATCAGCGGGCGACCGGCGAACGCCGCGCTGACGCCGACCAGCAGGCCGGCGGTGGCCCCCAGCACACCCAGCACCACACCGTCGGCCAGTACGACCCGGCGAAGCTGCGCGGCGTCGCCGCCCGCCACCGCGACCAGCGCCAGATCCCGTCGGCGGCGGCGAACGCCGACGGCGAAGGCCGGCCCGACCAGCAGGACGACCTCCAGCAGCCCGAGCCCGGCGATCAGGACGCCGGTGCCCAGGTCGTTGGCGCTGCTGCCCATGACCGACCCGAGCCACGTCCGGTCCGCTCCGGACGCCGAGCCGATCGGGTGTCGCGCGGTGACCACCACCCCGCGGTCGTTGAGCCGGGACACCAGCGCGGCGTCGACGGTGCCCGGCACGTCCGCCAGCCAGACGCCGTCCGGCTCCGGGCCGGTCGATGGCACGGCCCCCGGGTGCAGCGCCACGACCGGCCCGAGATCATCGGGAAACTCGACCACCCCCACCACGGTGTACGCCCTGCTCCCGTCGGCGGCGGCCACGGCGTGGCCGAGGCGCAGGTCCAGGCGACGCAGCGCCGCCGGACTGACCGCGACCTCGCCGGGCTGCTGCGGCGCCCGCCCGGCCCGGAACCGCACCAGCCCGCGCGCCAACGGGTCGTTGAGGTCCAGCACCCGCCCGTTCACGACCTCGTCGCGGTGCGGGCCGCGCAGTGTGAGGGGGACGCGCGGGCGCACCTCGGTGACCCGACTGCCGGGCCCGAGCAGTGCGGTCACCTGAGCCGCGGTGACCTTCGCAGGGGGCTCACCGTCATGGGTGTACCAGCCCTCACCCCACTCGTCCTGTCCCACCGGGGCGTCGGCGATCCACTGCAACTGCGCGTCGGCCACGCCGAGCCGGCGGTCGACACGTTCCTGCGGCGTCAGCTCGGCCATGTCGTAGCTCACCGCCAGGAAGGCCAGCACCGCCACCGGCATGGCGATCATCGCGAGCACCAGGACAGTCCGTCGCCGGGACCGCCGTGACTCCCGCCGGGCGATGCGCAGTGCCGCCCGCCAGGAGCCGGTCAGCTCGGCGAACCTCCGCCGGCCGACCGGCGCGCTCGGCTGCGCCGGGGCGAGTTCGACCCGACCGGGGGCCCGGATCGGACGGCGGACGGTCACCGGTCGCTGCCGGACAGCAACTGCTCGGCGCTGCCCAGCGGTGCCGTGGTGTCGACCAGGACCCCATCGCGGAGGAAGACCACCCGGTCGGCCCAGCCGGCGTGCCGTGCCTCATGTGTGACCAGCACCCCGGCGGCACCCGCGTCGATCCGGCGGCGCAGCAGGTGCAGCACCGCCTCACCGGTCTGGGAGTCCAGTGCCCCGGTGGGCTCGTCGGCGAGTACCAGCCGGCGCTCGCCGACCAGCGCGCGGGCGATGGCCACCCGCTGCTGCTGCCCGCCGGAGAGCTGGTCCGGAAAGCGGTCACCCAGCGCGGGTAGGCCCACCTCGGTGAGCGCGGCCATGGCCAGCGCGCGGGCCTGCCGGCCGCTGGTCCCGTCCAGCTCCAACGGGAGCGCCACGTTCTCCAGCGCGCTCAGACTGCCCAGCAGGTTGAGCTGCTGAAAGATGTAGCCGATCCGGCGGCGGCGCAGCTGGGCCAACCCGCGACGGTCCAACGCCCCCAGCGGTTGTCCCTCGACCCGGACCTCCCCGCCGGACGGGCGGTCCAGCCCACCGGCGAGGGCCAGCAAGGTCGACTTGCCGGAGCCGGACGGCCCCATCACGGCGACCAACTCGCCGGGTCGGACGACCAGGCTGACGCCGCGCAGCGCGTGCACCGCCGCCGGCCCGGCGCCGTGGGTACGGTGGACGGCGCGTAGCTCCAGCACCGCGTCGTCCGCCCCGCTCACCGTCGCGCCTCCTCGCCGGCCCATCGAGCCGCGTCCCGCGCGTCGGCGTCACCAGCTCGGGGAGCGGGAGGAGGCGCCGGGCCGCTGGGCTGATGTCGCACCAGACTCGTCTCGCAGTGGTCCAGCCAGCGCACCTCCGCCTCGGCCTGGAACACCATCGAGTCCAGCACGAGCCGCCAGGGTAGGTCCTCCGGCCGCTCGCTGCCGTACTTCAACCGGGTCAGCTCCTGCAGGGCCCGCATCGTCGCGCTGCGCTGTGCCTGCACCACCGCGCGAACGTCGACTCCGGGGGTGGTCAACGCCAGCGCCAGCTTGATCGCCAGCTCGTCGCGGGGGCGGTCGGTACGGCTGATCGGGGTGGCGAACCACAGCGCCAGGTCCGCCCGCCCGGCGTCGGTGATCTCGTACGGGCGCTGCCCGGCCTCGCTCTCCGGCAGCGGGCGTACCAGACCGTCGCGTTCCAGCCGGGACAGGGTGGTGTAGACCTGCCCGATGTTCAGCGGCCACGTCGAGCCGGTCGACTCCTCGAACGCGGCGCGCAGCTGGTAGCCGTACATCTGACCGCGTTCGAGCAGGGCGAGCAACCCGTGACGGATGGACATGGCAACGGAGTATGCATACCTGGTATGCGTACCGCAACCGGAGCGGACCGGTTCAGGTCGGTCGACCGGGAAACGGGACAGTCAGCGGGGTCACCCCGGCGGTCTTGCGCCACCGGGTGGCCCGCACGGCGTACTCGACCAGGGCGGCCAGCGCCTGGTCCCGCTCGCTGCCGGTGGTGGACGCCAGCGCCGCCCGCCAGTGCGCCGCCGTGCGCTCCTCCACCTCGGCGGCGAGCCGCAGAGCGCTGGCCCGGTCGGTGACCGGGTACGGCAGCGCGTACCCGGCGCGGTCCGGCGGCACGACCCCGCCGGCCGTGGTGAGCTGCACCACCAACGCGTCGCGTCGGCGTCGATGCGCGGCTTCCGCCTGGTGTGCCGCGTCCCGCGCCGCTCCAGTGAGCCGGACACCGATGCGTCCGTAGGCGTAGATGGCCGCGTACTCGGCGGACAGGACGGAGGTGAGCGCCTCCCCGGCGGACGGTTGCCTCACTTCAGTGCCTCCTGGTGGGTGGCCCGGGCGGCGACGATCGACCCGAGCAGTGCCGCTCGTTCCGCGGGCGCCGCGGCGCAGGCGGCGGTGGCGGACTGCTGGGCGGTCTTCTCCAGTGCCCGCAGGGCGGCGAGCGCGCCGGCCGGATTGGCCGCCGGTGCTGTGGTCGGGGCAGCGGGGGCCGTCGACGGCAGGGCGACGCCGAGCACCCGGGCCAGCTCGCGGGCGTGCGCGGTGTGCGCCTCGGCGATCGGGTTGAGTCGGGCGGCCAGCTCGGGATGCGCGGTCGCGCTCGACTGGTAGGCGGCGGCCAGCGTGAGTGACTCGTCCACCATCGGCCGCAACGGGTCGGGCGGCGGCGGTGGTTGATCGTCGCGGTCGAAAAGATCACAGCCGGTTAGCGGTGTCACGGCGCCGCCGAGCACCAACAGCGCCCCGGCGCGCAGGAGTTTTCGCCGGGAATGCCCGGATGCCTGGTCGCGCTGCGTCGTTTTGCCCATCCCCACCGGGCAAGTCAACACCATCCGCGTCGGTCCGGGGGGCACCGGCGTCGGTGCGCCGCCCGGTCCGCCGCCGGGCAGGCGCGTTACGCTCTGCGCAACCACCGGCGTGTCTACTCCGGTGGCGTGCCGGCATGGGCGGGACGACCGGCGCCGTCGACCAGGGAGAGGGTGCGGAGATGACGCAGCGTGGCCGTGCCACCAAGCCAACGGGTCGACCCCGCGATAGCGCGGGTCCCCGGGGCGGTGACCTCGCCGCGCGGCGTACCCGACTGCGGGCCGTGATCGAGCCGGTGGTCAACGACGCCGGCTACGACCTGGAGGACCTGTCGGTCTCCCGGGCCGGGCGCCGACACGTGGTGCGAGTGATGGTGGACACCGACGGCGGGATCGACCTGGACGCCGTCGCGGACGTCTCCCGCGCGGTCTCGGCCGCGCTGGACGCCGCAGAGGAGACCGGTGGCGACATCGTCGCCGGCGAGTACCAGCTGGAGGTCAGCTCTCCCGGCGTCGACCGGCCCCTCACCCTGCCCCGCCACTGGCGGCGCAACGTGGGACGACTGGTCAAGGTCACCGCCCGCGGCGCGACCGCGCCGGGCGAGCAGCCCGCCGGCGACCGTCAGCTGACCGGCCGGGTGGTCGCGGCCGACGACGAGGGCGTGCACCTGGAGACCGACGACGGCCGTACCGCCTGGGCGTACGCCCAACTGGGCCCCGGCCGCGTGCAGGTCGAGTTCACCCGGCTCGCCGAGCTTGGTGAGCCGGACGAAGAATTCGACGACGCGGACGATTCCGACGAGCTCGACGATGCAGACGACATCGACGACGAAGATGATGTGGAGGACGAGGAGAGGTGAACATCGACCTCGCGGCGCTGCGCGCACTCGAGCGCGAGCGGGAGATCCCGTTCGACACGATTCTCGCGGCGATCGAGACCGCGTTGCTGACCGCCTACCGGCACACCGACGGGGCCGAACCGCACGCCCGGGTGGAGATCGACCGTAGGTCGGGCGCTGCCCTGGTGTACGCGCAGGAGATGGATTCCGACGGCAGCCTGGTGCGGGAGTGGGACGACACCCCGCACGACTTCGGCCGGATCGCCGCCATGACCGCCAAGCAGGTGATCCTCCAGCGACTGCGGGAGGCCACCGACGAGGTGCACTTCGGTGAGTACGTGGGCCGCGAGGGTGACCTCGTCACCGGCGTGGTGCAGGCGCACGAGACGCGTACCGAGAAGGGCATCGTCAGCGTCGACCTGGGCAAGCTGGAGGGCGTGCTGCCGCAGTCCGAGCAGGTGCCCGGCGAGCGGTACGCGCACGGCGAGCGGGTCCGCTGCGTCGTGGTGCACGTGGCCAAGGGCATGCGCGGGCCGCAGATCACCCTGTCCCGGTCGCACCCGGCGCTGGTCAAGAAGCTCTTCGCGCTGGAGGTGCCGGAGATCGCCGACGGCACCGTGGAGATCGGCGCGATCGCCCGTGAAGCAGGTCATCGCACGAAGATCGCCGTCCGCTCCACCACCCCAGGGGTCAACCCCAAGGGCGCCTGCATCGGCCCGATGGGCCAGCGGGTGCGGGCCGTGATGAGTGAGCTGCACGGTGAGAAGATCGACATCATCGACTGGTCGGACGACCCGGCCACCTTCGTCGGCAACGCGTTGTCGCCGGCCAAGGCGCTGCGGGTCGAGGTGGTCGACCTGGCGAATCGGGCCGCACGGGTGACCGTTCCCGATTTCCAGCTCTCGCTCGCCATCGGCCGGGAGGGGCAGAATGCCCGACTCGCGGCCCGATTGACCGGTTGGCGGATCGACATTCGGTCCGATGCGGAGCAGGCCGCCCCGGCCGCGCGTGGAGTAACTGATCACGTGCGGGAGCCGGGCAGCGCGATCTCGGGTAGCTAGGGGTAGACTTCCTCCAGTGGTACGACGCGCGCATCCGGAGCGCACCTGTGTGGGTTGCCGGAAACGTGCGCCGGCCAGCGAATTGCTGCGGATCGTCGCGGTCAGGGACGAGGCTGGTCACAGCCTCCGGCCTGATCCGCTCCGCAGGCTGCCGGGTCGGGGAGCGAACATGCACCCGGATCCGGCCTGCTTCGCGCTGGCGGTGCGGCGCCGCGCCTTCGGGCGTGCGCTGCGAATCACCGAGGTCCTTGACCACGGTGCGCTGGCCGAGCACGTCGATGCGCCAACCACTACGTCCGGTCATCCCGACCGGGCGAGGGTCGCTAGCAGGGTAGGACGACCGACATGAGCACACGATGAAGTCCCTGAAATGACCAGGCTTCAAGTGCACGAGTGAGGTCGCTGCGGGTGCTGCCCGCACGACCTCGGAGTGAGGAGTGCAGTGGCAGGCAAGGCCCGCGTACACGAGCTTGCAAAAGAGCTCGGGGTCGAGAGTAAGACCGTTCTCGCCAAGCTGAAGGAAATGGGCGAGTTCGTGAAGTCCGCGTCCAGCACCGTCGAGGCGCCCGTCGCCCGGCGGCTGCGTAACGCATTCGTCGCGTCCGCCGGTGCTCCGGCTCCGGCCGCGGCTCCGTCGGCGCCCGCGTCGACGCCGGCTTCAAACCCGACCCCGACGACGACCCCGACCCCGGGCGCTCCCCGGGTCTCGGCCAAGCCGATGCCGCCTCGGCGGCCGGCCGCGCCGGCACCCGGTCCGAAGCCCAAGGGTCCGGTTCCCGGTGCGCCGCAGTCGGCGGCCCCGGTCGCCAAGCCGGCGAGTGCCCACGACATCGAGGTGGCGGCCGCGGAGGCGCGTGCCGCCGCGCTGAAGGCTGAGCAGGAGGCCGCGGTCAAGGCCGCGCAGGCCGCCCGCCAGCAGCAGCGGGACAACCCCGTTCGCCGGGAGCCTCCGGCCGACGGCGGTAACCGTCCCGGCCCTCGGCCCGGTCCTGCGGCGATGCCGCCCCGTCCCGGTTCGCCGGCAGCTCGTCCGAGCACGCCGGCTCCTG
The DNA here is from genome assembly GCF_000718555.1 of Micromonospora chokoriensis. Lineage (GTDB taxonomy): Bacteria > Actinomycetota > Actinomycetes > Mycobacteriales > Micromonosporaceae > Micromonospora > Micromonospora chokoriensis_B. Next base: position 151,059 of record NZ_JOAN01000012.1, on the reverse strand, counting down.
GTCCGGGTGCCCGGCCCGGCGGTCGTCCGCCGGCGCGTGGTGCCGGTAACAACCCGTTCGGCATCCAGGGTGGCCAGCAGCAGCGGCCCCCGGCCGCCGGTGCAGGTGGCCCTCGGCCCAACACCCCGGCGGGCATGCCGCCGCGGCCGAGCCCGAACTCCATGCCGCCGCGGCCCAGCCCGGCGTCCATGCCGAGCCAGCGTCCGGCTGCCGGTCGCCCCGGTCCCGGTGGCGCTGGTCGTCCCGGTGGCGGCGCAGGCCGTCCCGGCGGCGGTGGCGGTGGCGGCTTCCGTGGCGGTCCCGGCGGTGGCGCCGGTGGCGGCGGCGGTTACCGCGGCGGCCCTGGTGGCGGCGCGGGTGCCGGCGGTGGCGGTGGCTACCGTGGCGGTCCCGGTGGCGGTGGCGGTGCTCCCGGTGGCGGTTTCCGTCCGGGTGCTCCGGCCGGCGGCGGCGGTCGTCCGGGTGCCGGCGGTCGTGGCCGTGGCGGCGGCGCCGCGGGTGCCTTCGGGCGTCCGGGTGGTCGGCCGACGCGCGGTCGCAAGTCCAAGAAGCAGCGCAGACAGGAGTTCGACAACCTGTCGGCTCCGACCATGAGCTCGGGTGCTCCCCGGGGCCAGGGTCAGGTCGTCCGGCTCTCCCGTGGCGCCTCGCTGTCGGACTTCGCCGACAAGATCAACGCCAACCCGGGTTCGCTGGTCCAGGAGATGTTCAACCTGGGCGAGATGGTCACCGCGACCCAGTCCTGCTCTGACGACACCCTGCAGCTGCTGGGTGAGCACCTGGGCTTCGATATCCAGATCGTCAGCCCGGAGGACGAGGACCGCGAGCTGCTCGCGCAGTTCAACATCGACCTCGACGCGGAGGTGGCCGAGGAGCGTCTGGTCAGCCGTGCGCCGGTGGTGACCGTCATGGGTCACGTCGACCACGGTAAGACCAAGCTGCTCGACGCGATCCGTAAGGCGAACGTCGTGGCCGGTGAGGCGGGTGGCATCACCCAGCACATCGGTGCGTACCAGGTGCACGTTCCGCACGATGGTGTGGACCGCGCGGTGACCTTCATCGACACCCCCGGTCACGAGGCGTTCACCGCCATGCGTGCCCGTGGCGCCCAGGTGACGGACATCGTGATCCTGGTGGTCGCGGCCGACGACGGCGTGATGCCGCAGACCATCGAGGCGTTGAACCACGCCAAGGCGGCCGACGTGCCGATCGTGGTCGCGGTCAACAAGGTCGACAAGCCGGATGCCAACCCGGACAAGGTCCGCCAGCAGCTGACCGAGTACGGCCTGGTCGCCGAGGAGTACGGCGGCGAGACCATGTTCGTCAACGTGGCAGCCAAGCCCGGCATCGGCATCGAGGAACTGCTCGAGGCCGTCCTGCTGACCGCCGACGCGTCGCTGGAGCTGACCGCTCCGATCGACGGGCCGGCGCAGGGTGTGGCCATCGAGGCGCACCTGGACAAGGGCCGCGGTGCGGTGGCGACGGTGCTGGTGCAGAAGGGCACCCTGCGGGCGGGCGACTCGATCGTCGCCGGTGGGGCGCACGGCCGGGTCCGGGCCATGCTCGACGAGAACGGCAACCAGCTCTCCGAGGCTGGGCCGGCACGTCCGGTCATGGTGCTGGGTCTGACCGCGCCGCCCGGTGCGGGTGACACGTTCCTCGCCGCGGCGGACGACCGCACGGTGCGGCAGATCGCCGAGCAGCGGCAGGCGCGGCGGCGGGCGGCGGCATTCGCCAACTCCCGTGGTCGGGCCACCCTTGAGACGCTCATGGAGCAGCTCAAGGAGGGCGAGAAGACCTCGCTCAACCTCATCCTCAAGGGCGATGTCTCCGGTTCGGTGGAGGCCCTGGAGGACGCGCTGTTCAACCTCGACATCCCCGAGGAGGTCCAGCTCAAGGTCCTCGACCGGGGCGTCGGCGCGATCACCGAGAGCAACGTCATGCTCGCGAGCGCCTCGTCCGAGCCGGTCACGATCATCGGCTTCAACGTGCGGGCCTCGAACAAGGTCCGTGAGATGGCCGACCGCGAGGGCGTGGAGATCCGGTACTACACCGTCATCTACCAGGCCATCGAGGAGATCGAGGCAGCGCTCAAGGGCCTGCTCAAGCCGGAGTACGAGGAGGCCGAGCTGGGCACCGCGGAGATCCGCGATGTCTTCCGCTCGTCCAAGATCGGCAACATCTCCGGTTGCATCGTCCGGTCGGGCATCCTCCGACGCAACGCGAAGGCTCGACTGCTTCGGGACGGGACGGTCGTGGCGGACAACCTCACGATCACCTCGCTCAAGCGGTTCAAGGACGACGCCACCGAGGTCCGCGAGGGCTTCGAGTGTGGTCTGACCCTGGGTGGTTACAACAACGTCCAGGTCGGCGACGTCATCGAGACCTTCGAGATGCGGGAGAAGGTTCGCGCCTGATCCGGCAGTGACACGCTGATCAAGGGGTTTACGCCGACTGGCGTAAACCCCTTGATCATGCGGGGCGGGTTGGCGGTATCGTCCGGGGCGATGTTCACCGGAACCGCGGTCTTCGACCTGCTGCTGCCGGGCGACTCCAGGTCGCTCAAAGCCAAGAGATCATATGTACGGCCGATCGTGGCGGCCCTGCGCCGCTTCGAGGTATCGGCCGCCGAGGTGGGTGCGCTCGACCTGCATGGTCGAGCGCAGCTCGCGGTGGCCGTGGTGGCCGCCGAGACGGCGCACGTCCGCGAGGTGCTCGACTCCTGTGAGCGCCTGGTGGCCGGTCGCCCCGAGGTCGAGTTGCTGTCGGTGCGACGCCGGCTCTACGGCGTGGACGACGACTGACCATGGTGTCGGTTGTGCCGGGCGACCGGTGCGGCCGCGAAGGTAATGTTCGAGATGTTGGCCGGTCGGCCGGCGGCCTGGAGGCCGCCGGGTCGACCGGGAGCAGGACGCCGTGGAGGTGGCGAGATGTCTGATCCGGCCAAGGTACGCCGGCACGCGGAACGGGTGCGTGAGCTGGTCGCGTCGGTGGTGCGGAGCCAGATCAAGGACCCGCGGCTCGGGATGATCACCATCACCGATGCCCGGATTACCGCTGACCTGCGCGAAGCGACGGTCTTCTACACGGTGCTCGGTGACGCGGTGGCCCAGGCGGACACCGCTGCGGCGCTGGAGAGCGCCAAGGGGCTGCTGCGCAGCACGGTCGGCAAGGCGCTCGGGCTGCGCCACTCGCCGACCCTCACGTTCGTCCTCGACGACGTGCAGGACCAGGTCAAGCACATCGACGACCTGCTCGCCGCCGCCCGTAACGCCGACGCCGAGGTGCAGCGGCTCGCCGCCCAGGCGAAGTACGCGGGCGAAGCCCAGCCGTACCGGGTGGACGACGAGACGGATGAGGCGGACGAGGCGGACGAGGCCTCCGACGTCAAGGAGACCCCGCGGGGTGGGGAAACGCGGTGACCAGCACCGCCAGCGCCCCGCCCGCCGGGGCAGCCCGTCTCGGCCCCACCGAGGCGGCCTGGGCCGCAGCCGAGGCGTTGGTGCGGGCTGTCCCGCCGACCGGCCGGGTGCTGCTGATCTGCCACATCAACCCGGACGGCGACGCGCTGGGCAGCATGCTCGGCTTCGGTCTGGGCCTGCGGCAGTTCGGCGTACGCGACGTGCAGGCGACCTTTCCCGGGCCGCCGGAGGTGCCGGAGCCGTTGCGTGGGCTGCCCGGGCTTGAGCTGTTGGTCCCGGCGGACGCCGCGGACCCGGCACCGGACCTGGTGATCTGCTTCGACGCGGCGAGCGAGTCGCGCCTCGGCGAGCTGGCCGGGCGGTTGGCGTCGGCGGGTGCGGCGCTGGTGCTCGACCATCACGCCTCCAACCCCGGTTTCGGCACGGTCAACCTGGTCGACCCGGGTGCCGCGGCCACGTCGGTCGTGGCCGAAGAGTTGTTGGCCCGGCTCGGGGTCGTGGTGGATCCGGCGATCGCCGAGTGTCTCTACACGGCCCTGACCACGGACACCGGCTCGTTCCGGTTCGAGGCGACCACCCCTGCGGTGCATCAGCTGGCCGCCCGGTTGCTGGCGACCGGCATCTCGCCCGGTGACATCTCCCGGCGGGTCTTCGACACCCGGCCCTTCGGCGCGGTCCGCCTCTTCGGTGAGGTGCTCGGCCGGGCCCGGTTGGAGCCGGCCGCCGCCGGGGGGCGAGGGCTGGTCTGGACCTTCGCCACGCTGGACGACCTGGCCCGGCACGATCAGCGGCCGTACGTGTTGGAGGCCCTTATCGACTCGGTGCGCTGCACCGCTGAGGCGGATGTGAGCTGCGTGCTGAAGCAGACCAAGCCCGCCGAGTGGGCGGTGTCGATGCGCAGCAAGGGTGCGGTGGACGTGAGTCGGGTCGCGGTCGCGCTGGGCGGTGGTGGGCACACGTTCGCGGCCGGGTTCACCGGTCGGGGCACCGTCGAGCAGGTGGTCGAGTCGATCTGCGGTCAGCTGGACGCCGCGCTGATCGACTGACGCTGTTCTTCGTCCGTCATCGATCGCTCGGTCCGGAAGATCAGGGTCAGCTCCGGGGAGTGTTGGTCTTCCCGCGCTCAGTGATACCGGGAAGAATCACGGGATGGAGCAGCCGCACGACCTCACCGTGGAGGCCCCCCGCGCCTGGGACCGGCCCGCCGTCTCCGTTCCCGTCCTCGTCTGCCTGTCGCTCGTCGGTGGCCGTTTCGCGTCCTTCTCCACCGAGGCGAATCTGTTCACCCTCGGCACGGGTGGGGTGCTGATCTGGCTCGGTCTGAGCAACCGGGTGCCCCGCCGACCCGCGCCGCGCCGTCTGGGTGCGGGAGCGGCCTGGTGGGCGGTGCCGGTGGTGGTCTTCGGGGTCTTCGAGGGGGCGACCTTCGTGCTGGCTGCCGGCGATGACTTTCCCACCTTCTCCCGGCTGGCCGACCCTCTCCTGGAGGATCACCTGACCCGGTCGGCGGTCTGGTTTGCCTGGTTGGCCGCCTTCTGGGGGCTGGTGCGGCGATGATGCGAGCGCTCGCGATCGGCGGGTTCCTCACCGCGCTGGTCCTCTTCGCGGTGGTCGAGTGGATGGCCCGGCGGGAGGGTTCCCGGATTCCCACCCTGGGCGAGGTCTGCGCCTATGTGATGCGCTACGAGGTCGGCTCGGTGCCGGTGGGCCGGATCGGTCTGTTCGGGTTCTGGTGGTGGCTGGGCTGGCACTTCCTGGCCCGCTGAGCCGGGTTGCCGGCTTTCCAGATGTTGGGAAGCGTGAGCAGTATGTGGACCTGAACGATAACTTGGGAGAGGGCCGGCGCCGTCTGGCGGTGCAGGTCATGGGCGGTGGTGCCACACCCCGTGCCGCCTCCCTCCAGGGTCGGACCGACCCGGGCTCACGCTGCCCAGTCGGCTGCTCCGGTAACCCCGGACTGCCGTGGGGCGCTCAGCACGACCGCCCGTGAGGGTCGCCGCGTGTCGGCGGCTCGCGCCCTGGAAGAGGAGCGCCACCATGCCGAACAAGCCCAAGCCCGAGACCACCACCGACGACGCCCGCGAGCAGGCCCGCCGCGCGCTGCAGACGTCGATGGACACCCGTCAGTGACTCATCTCGACCGGTGGTGACGCCGCCGACGCGCTGCGCCGATGGCGTCACCGTCCGGCCGCCAGTGGGAGTTGTTCAGGACAGGAACTTGTCCAGGGCCGCCTCGATGGTGCCGGAGTCCGGTGCCGCGTACGCCCGCATGGTGCTCTTGTCGTACGAGATGAAACTCGGGCACCTGTTCGTCGGGGCGGTCACGGTGCCGCCGTCGCCGATCTTCTCGGCCGTCTTGGCCGCGTAGAAGGTCAGGGTGTAGCGCGACGAGACGTAGTCGACGGTGACCTGCTTCTCCGCCTTGTCCTTGTACTGACACTTCTTCGGGGCGCCCTGGCTGCCCTCGTCGAACTTCAGGCAGCCGACCACCGACACCTTCTGGTAGTCCTCGCCCTTGGCGTAGTAGGGCTTGTCCGAGGGGACGTACTTCGACGACCAGGACGTCGGCCGGTCGGGGTTGTTCGAGAACGTGTACGCCTTGGCGCCGGCCGGGCTGCTGTAGGGCGCCGCGTTCAGGATCGGGCTGCCCTCGCAGACGTTCGACAGGTCGCTGGAGTAGCGGGCGGTCATCGAGTTGTTGTTGTTCGGTGGATCGGCCTGCCCGGGGGTGGGGACGGTCCCCGTGCCCGGCGTGCTGCCGCTGCCGGTGCCGGTGCCCAGCGTGGGGGTGGAGGACGTGCCCCGTGCGGGCTCGTCGTCATCGTAGGCGAGCAGGATGCCGATTCCGGCCCCGCAGATGGCGAGGATGACGACCGCCGCGCCGGCGACCAGTCCGATGATCAGGCCCTTGTTCGACTTGTTCGGCGCCGGCGGCATCGGTGTGCCGTAGTGCGGCGGGGGTGGTGGCTGTCCGTACGGCGGGTAGCCGCCCTGCTGCGGTGGGGCCGGCGGGCCGCTCCAGGGGGTGAGGTTGGGGTCGGGCTGCTGTGCTCCGTGCGGAGGGTAGCTGTCGCTCACTGTAATAAGGCCTATCGCTGTCGTGGTGCCTCCCGCGTGGGAGCCTCGGACAGGGTAGTGAGCGCCGCAAACCGGGATGCCGGCGACATCGAGCGCAGCAGGGCCTTGATGTCGCGTTCGACGCCCGTCGGGTCGGTCGAGAGGTGGGCTCGTAAGTTATCAGCGGCCTTGTGCTCCTTACTGTGCTCGTGCCAGGATCGGCGGCGATGAGCCACACCGCCACCCCCAACCGAGCCACCTCGCCGCGCCGGATCGCAGCGCTCGCCCTCCCTGCCCTCGTGGTGCTCGCCGCCGAACCGCTCTACGTGCTTGTCGACACGGCGGTGGTCGGTCACCTCGGCCGGGTGCCGCTCGCCGCGCTCGCCGTCGGCGGCACGGTCATGACGCTCACCGCCTGGATCGGCACCGTGGTCGCCTACGGCACCACCGGGCGCGCGGCCCGCCGCTTCGGCGCGGGTGACCGGGCAGCCGCAGTGGCCGAAGGTGTCCAGTCATCCTGGCTGGCGTTCGGTGTCGGTCTGCTGATCGCGATCGGCATGCAGTTCGGCGCAGGCGCGCTCGCGCGTACCCTCGCGGGTGGTGGTGGCGAGGTGGCCGACGCCGCCGCCCAGTGGCTGCGGATCGCGGCCCTCGGTGCTCCCGGCCTGCTGCTCGCCGCCGCCGGCAACGGCTGGCTGCGCGGTGTGCAGGACACTCGCCGCCCGTTGCTCTTCGTGCTCGGCCCCAACCTGCTCTCCGCGCTGCTCTGCCCGCTGCTGGTCTACCCCGGTGGGCTGGGCCTGGTCGGCTCGGCGGTGGCGAACGTCGTCGCGCAGACGCTCTGCGGGGTGCTCTTCGCCGCCGCCCTGGTCGGTGAGCGGGTGTCGCTGCGGCCCCAGCCCCGCGTGATCCGCCAGCAACTGGTGCTCAGCCGGGACCTGCTGATCCGTGGGCTGGCGTTCCAGGCCAGCTTCCTGTCCGCGACCGCCGTCGCCGCCCGCTTCGGCGCCGCCGCCGTCGGCGCCCACCAGATCGCCCTGCAACTCTGGTTCTTCACCGCGCTGGTGCTCGACGCCCTCGCCATCGCCGCGCAGTCCCTGGTCGGTGCCGCGCTCGGCGCGGGCGACGACGCGGGTGCGCGGGCGCTCGCCCGCCGGGTCGGCCTGCTCGGCGGCGTGTGCGGCGTGGGCTTCGCGCTGCTCATCGCCGCCGGCGCCGGCGTCGTGCCGTCGTGGTTCAGCTCAGATCAGGGGGTACGCGAGCAGGCCATGGTGGCCTGGCCGTGGTTCGTCGTCATGCTGCCGCTGGCCGGGGTGGTGTTCGCCCTCGACGGCGTGCTGATCGGCGCGGGGGACGTGCGTTACCTGCGCAACCTCACCATCGTGGCGGCGCTCGGCGGCTTCCTGCCGGCCATCTGGCTGGCGTACGCGCTCGATCTCGGGCTGGGCGGCATCTGGGCCGGGCTCACCCTCTTCGTGGTGATCCGGCTGGTCGCCCTGCTGCTGCGACTGCGCGACGGCAGGTGGGCGGTGACCGGCGCGGTCCGCTGACCGGGTCGCCGGCCCGGCCGGTCAGCAGCGCGTGGTGGTCGGCGCGGGAGCGTCAAGGTCGAAGATCGTGCCCGGGTCGCCGGCGGGTATCTGATCCCGGTGCACGCCGGCCACCCAGAACTGCTCCTGCACCCAGCCCGCACGGAGTTGGGCGCAGTCCGCGTTCCAGGTCACGGCCTCCGCCGAGGTGATCCAGAGACCTCGGGCGGAGACCGGCACGTCGTCCGGGTGCGGCACCTGCCACACCACCCGGTCGCGCAGCGCCACCACACTGGCGCCGGCGGGCGCCCGCAGGTCCACGTCGAACGGGTACGCCCAGACGAACTCCGTGGAGACCTCCAGCAGCCGGATCCCGTTCTCCTCGGTGGCCCGGTAACTGACCCGTCCGTCGGCGCGGACACCAGGCTCCCACTCCGACGGCGACGCCATCCGGGTCGCGTACCGCAGGAAGCTGCCGTTGGTGAAGTCTTCCCGGCTCCGTTCGCGGGCGTCCGGGGCGAGCAGCGCGAGGAACGGCTCCGGATCCCCGGAGAACATCGAGATGTCGACCCGACTCTCGAGCAGTGCCTTACGCACCGACTCCAGCGCGTTGCGCACCTGGGCCGCGGTGAACGGCCCGGTGCCCTTGGCCGCCGGCATCCGCACGGCCTCCTCGGCTGGCGCGAAGGAGGCCGCCGGCGACTCGGCGAACAGATCCCGTGGCTCGCCGACCCTGCTGAGCGGTGGGGTCGGGCTCGGCGTCGGGCTCGCCGAGGCGGACGCCCGGACACCGTCGGCGACCTGACTTACCAACACCGCGCCGCCGCCGACCATCAGCAGCGCCAGCACCAGGCCGAGGCCGATCAGCAGGGCACCGTTGTGCCGGGCCGAGAAGAAGCGGACGCGGTCCCATCCGGTGGGCTGGTGCTCGGTCTGCGATGACCGCAGCCACTCCGGTAGCTGCACCGGGTTGACCTCGGCTACCGCAGCCGCTGGCGGTGGCGGTGCGACCGGGTCCGTCGGTGTGGGCTCGCTCGGCGGCGTGTTCGCCACGGTTCCTCCGTCAGTATTCGCCGCTGGTGGCCAGCGCGAGCAGATAGTAGGCGCCGGTCACCAACACGGTGCCGAGCAGCGCGGCCACGACGAACGACAGAACGGCGACGATGTTCGGATGCGACTCGCTCCATCGGCGCCGGCCGCGCCACTGCCACACCGCCCGGCGGGCCGCCCGTAGCGGCGGCCAACCCTCGATCAGGTCGTCGACGTAGCGAGCCGGGCTCCGCCGCTTCGGCGTCGGATCCCGCATCCACTGCGGCAGGTCGACCCGAGCGCGGTGCTCGTGGCCCGGAGGTCGATCGGAGGTCATCGGCGGTCCTGATCTCGGGGCGCAGTCAGCGGGCGGATGATCTTCGCATCCGTCAAGGTCGGCTTGCTGCCCCGCCGGACAAACCGTCGGATGGACGCCGCATCCCGACCAACCGGCTCAGGCCAGCTGGGCGGAGGCTCGGGTCACGCCGGGCCTGCCCAGGCAGCGGGAGGTGCGGGCCATCTGGCAGGCTTGGTCGACGTGAGCACCGATGGTCTGATCGTGGTCGACAAGCCCGGCGGCATGACGTCGCACGACGTGGTGGCGCGGATCCGCCGACTGGCGAAGACCCGACGGGTCGGGCACGGCGGCACCCTCGACCCGATGGCCACCGGCGTGCTGGTGATCGGCGTCGGCCGGGCCACCCGGCTGCTGACCTACGTGATCGGCGCGGGCAAGAGCTACGCCGGCACCATCCGGCTCGGTCAGGCCACCGTCACCGACGACGCCGAGGGCGACGTGATCGCCACCACGCCGGCCGGCCAGGTCACCGACGACGCGATCTGCTCGGCGCTGGCCGGGCTGAGCGGTGAGGTCGACCAGGTGCCCAGCGCGGTCAGCGCCATCAAGATCGACGGGCAGCGGGCGTACAAGCGGGTCCGCGACGGGGAGAGCGTCGAGCTGCCGGCGCGGCGGGTCACCATCTCCCGGTTGGAGGTGCTGGCGATCCGCCGCACCGAGCCGGACGTGGTGGACGTGGACGTGGACGTGACCTGCTCCTCCGGCACGTACATCCGGGCCATCGCCCGGGACGCGGGCCTGGCGCTCGGCGTCGGCGGGCACCTGACGGCGTTGCGGCGTACCGCGGTGGGTGGCTTCACCCTCGCCGAGGCGGCGACCCTCGACGAGTTGGAGCAGCGCGCTCCGGACGTGGTGAACCTGCCACTGGACGCGGCCGCCGACCGGTTCTTCGCGCGCCGGGAGGCCACGCCCGACGAGGCCCGGGTGCTCGCCCACGGCGGCCCACTGGACCCGGCCGGCCTCACCGGGCCGTACGCCGTCTTCGGGCCGGCCGGTGGCCTGATCGCTATCGTCAGCGAGCGGGACGGGCGGGCCCGGGCCGAGATCGTGCTCGCCCCGGCCTGACGGCGGGACGCAGGTCCGCCGGCCCGCAGCCGGCGGTGTCGACCCCGCCGGCCGGCGGGACAGCAGGGAGGAACGGCATGCAGCGGTGGCGGGGCTACGACGCGGCGCCCGGCGGGTGGGGGCGCTCGGTGGTCACCATCGGCGTCTTCGACGGCGTGCACAAGGGGCACCAGGCGACCATCGGGCACGCCGTGGCCCGGGCCCGGGAGCTGGGCGTGCAGTCGGTCGTGGTCACCTTCGACCCGCATCCGGCCGAGGTGGTCCGTCCCGGCTCGCACCCGGCGGTGCTCACCGAGCCGGCCCGCAAGGCCGAGTTGATCGAGGCGCTCGGCGTGGACGTGCTCTGCGTGGTGCCCTTCACCCCGGAGTTCTCCCGGGTGCCGCCGGAGCAGTTCGTGCACGACGTCCTGGTCGAGCACCTGCACGCCGCGTTGGTCGTGGTCGGCGGCAACTTCCGCTTCGGGCACCGGGCGGCCGGCGACGTGGCGCTGCTGGAGCGGCTGGGCCAGACCTTCGGCTTCGGCGTGGAGGGTGCCCCGCTGGTCGCCGAGGCCGGCACCGTCTTCTCCTCCACCTACATCCGCTCCTGCGTCGACGCGGGTGACGTGAGCGCGGCCGCCGCCGCGCTGGGCCGCCCACACCGCCTCGAGGGCGTCGTGGTCCGCGGCGACCAGCGCGGCCGGGAGCTGGGCTTCCCGACCGCCAACCTGCTCTGCCACCGGTACGCGGCGGTGCCCGCCGACGGGGTGTACGCGGCCCGGTTGATCCGCCGTGGGCAGCGTGAGCCGCTGCTGGCGGCCGTGTCCGTGGGCACCAACCCGACCTTCTCCGGCCGAGAACGGCGGGTGGAGGCGTACGCGCTGGACTTCTCCGGTGACCTGTACGGCGAGCGACTGGCCCTGGACTTCGTGGCGCACCTGCGTGGTCAGATCCGGTACGACTCGATCGAGCCTCTGATCGCCCAGATGAACCAGGACGTCGAGCGCACCCGGCGCGCTCTGGCCTGATCATCGCGGAGGTGACGGGGCGCCACCGAGGCCCTTCGGCGGGTGTTACCAGCGAGTGCTGGTAGTCTTGCCGGGACGTCGGGTGACCGGCGTGGGGCCTCGCGTGCCTGCTCGACGCCGCGGGTGCGAGGTAACCAGTCCGTTCCCGGTCCACCGGGACGACGGACACCCATTTGATCAACCCATCGAAACAGGGAGAACATGGCGCTCGATCAAGAAGCCAAGGCCAGCATCCGCGCGGAGTACGCGACCGCCGAGGGCGACACCGGTTCGCCGGAGGTCCAGGTCGCGGTCCTCACCAAGCGGATTGCCGAGCTGACCGAGCACCTGAAGGTGCACAAGCACGACCACCACAGCCGCCGTGGGCTGCTGCTGCTGGTCGGCCGGCGCCGTCGGTTGCTCAACTACGTCCAGAAGAAGGACATTGCCCGCTACCGGTCGCTCATCGAGCGGCTCGGTCTGCGCCGGTGACGTGACGGGGGAGTGGCCGAGGAGGCTGCTCCCCCGTACCGCGTCCCACCTGAAGAAACACGGGCCGCGCGACCACCCGAGAGGGAGCCGGTCAGCGTACCGGTCTCCGGTAGTGGCCCCCGGGAACCCCGGCATCATGCCGGCCACCCGGGCGCTTCGATCGAAGACCGGCCGGCTGAGCAGCTCCCCGATGTCGTGGGCCCACGACGCGAAGGAGCACGACAGCACATGACCGAGACCAAACTCGGCACCGAATCCCGCACCGCCGTGATCGACAACGGGTCCTTCGGCACCCGCGAGATCACCTTCTCCACCGGCCGGCTGGCTCGCCAGGCCGCCGGTTCCGTCATCGCCCAGCTGGGCGAGACGGTCGTTCTCTCCGCCACGACCGCCGGTAAGCACCCGAAGGAGCAGTTCGACTTCTTCCCGCTGACCGTCGACGTCGAGGAGCGGATGTACGCCGCGGGCCGCATCCCCGGCTCGTTCTTCCGCCGTGAGGGTCGGCCCAGCGAGGACGCGATCCTCACCTGCCGGCTGATCGACCGGCCGCTGCGCCCGTCCTTCGTCAAGGGCCTGCGCAACGAGGTCCAGGTCGTCGAGACCATCCTCGCGCTCGACCCGCAGCACCCGTACGACGTCGTGGCGATCAACGCCGCCTCGATGTCGACCAAGCTCTCCGGCCTGCCGTTCTCCGGCCCGATCGGTGCGACTCGCGTCGCCCACATCGACGGCCAGTGGGTCGCCTTCCCGACCCTGGAGGAGCTGGCTCGCGCCACCTTCGACATGGTCGTGGCCGGCCGTACGCTCGAAGACGGCGACGTCGCGATCATGATGGTCGAGGCCGAGGCCACGCCGAACGCCGTCGCCCTGATCTCGGCCGGCGCCACCGCCCCGACCGAGGAGATCGTCGCCAGCGGCCTGGAGGCCGCCAAGCCGGCGATCCGTGAGCTGTGCCGCGCGCAGAGCGAGCTGGCCGAGGTCGCCGCCAAGCCGGTCACCGAGTTCCCGGTCTTCCTGGACTACCAGGACGACGTCTACGAGGCCGTCGCCGAGCTGGCCCGCGCCGACGTGGCCGAGGCGATCACCATCGCCGGCAAGGCCGACCGCGAGGAGGCCCTGGACCGGGTCAAGGCTCGGGTCGCCGAGGAGCTGGGCGCTCGGTTCGAGGGTCGGGAGAAGGAGCTCAGCGCTGCCTTCCGGTCGCTGACCAAGTCCGAGGTGCGCAACCGCGTGCTGCGCGAGCAGGTCCGCATGGACGGGCGTGGCCCGCGCGACATCCGGTCGCTGACCGCCGAGGTCGGCGTGCTGCCCCGGGTGCACGGTTCGGCGCTGTTCGAGCGGGGCGAGACCCAGATCCTGGGCGTCACCACGCTGAACATGCTCCGCATGGAGCAGATGGTGGACACGCTGTCCCCCGAGAACCGCAAGCGCTACATGCACAACTACAACTTCCCGCCGTACTCGACCGGTGAGACCGGCCGGGTCGGCTCGCCGAAGCGGCGCGAGATCGGCCACGGCGCTCTCGCCGAGCGCGCGCTGATCCCGGTGCTGCCGTCGCGCGAGGAGTTCCCGTACGCCATCCGGCAGGTGTCCGAGGCGCTCGGCTCCAACGGCTCCACCTCGATGGGTTCGGTCTGCGCGTCGACGCTGGGTCTGCTCTCCGCGGGTGTCCCGCTGAAGGCGCCGGTCGCCGGCATCGCGATGGGGCTCATCTCCGACGAGGTGGACGGCAAGACCCAGTACGTGACGCTTACCGACATCCTCGGTGCCGAGGACGCGTTCGGTGACATGGACTTCAAGGTCGCCGGCACCCCGGAGTTCGTCACCGCGCTCCAGCTCGACACCAAGCTCAACGGCATCCCGTCGGACGTGCTGGCCGCCGCGCTGCAGCAGGCGAACGAGGCCCGGCAGATCATCCTCGGGGTCATGAAGGCCGCGATCGAGGCTCCGGCCGAGATGTCGGACTACGCGCCGCGAGTCACCACCGTCAAGATCCCGGTGGACAAGATCGGCATGGTGATCGGCCCGAAGGGGCAGACCATCAACGCGATCCAGGACGAGACCGGCGCCGAGATCTCCATCGAGGACGACGGCACGATCTACGTCGGCGCCACCAACGGCCCGTCGGCCCAGGCGGCCGTCGACCGGATCAACGGGATCGCCAACCCGACGCTGCCGAAGCAGGGCGAGCGGTTCCTCGGCACGGTGGTCAAGACCGCCGCGTTCGGCGCGTTCGTCTCGCTCCTGCCGGGCCGTGACGGCCTGCTGCACATCTCCAAGGTGGGCGACGGCAAGCGGGTCGAGCGTGTTGAGGACTTCCTCAACGTCGGTGACCGGGTCGAGGTCGAGATCGCGGACATCGACGCCCGCGGCAAGATCTACCTCGACAAGGTCCGCCCGGAGGGCACCGAGGCTCCGGCCGCCGGTGAGGCCGCCGCTGGCGACCGGCCGGCTGGTCGGGACCGTGGCGACCGGGCTCCGCGTGACCGCGGCGACCGTGAGCGCGGCGGCGACCGTGGCGGGCGTGGCCCGGAGCGCGGCGGCGAGGGCGGCAACGGCGGCGGCGGCGAGGGTGGTGAGGGCGGCGAGCGTCCGCGCCGCCGGACCCGGCACAGCTGATCGTCGTACATCGCATCACCCACCCCTCGTCGAACCGGGAGCAAGACGTGAGTCGGGCCATCAGCGCGCCGTTTCCACCGGATCGACGGGGGGTGGCCCCGTCTCGGGACACCGGGGCGGGCCGCTCCGGCGGCACCGCCCGGGCGGTGACCCGGACCCTCAGCGACGACCCGCTGGGCGGCACGGTACGACGTACCGTGCTGCCCAGCGGCCTGCGCGTCCTCACCGAGGCGATTCCGGCCATGCGCAGCGTCTCGTTCGGCATCTGGGTGGCGGTCGGCTCGCGCGACGAGACCGGCCCGCAGGCCGGTGCCGCGCACTTCCTTGAGCACCTGCTCTTCAAGGGCACCCACAAGCGCACCGCACTGGAGATCTCCTCGCAGATCGAAGCGGTGGGTGGTGAGACCAACGCGTTCACCACGAAGGAATACACCTGCTACTACGCCCGCGTGCTGGACGAGGACCTGCCGCTGGCGATCGACGTGATGTGCGACCTGGTCGCCGACTCGCTGATCGAGCCGTCCGACGTCGAGACCGAGCGTGGCGTGATCCTGGAAGAGATCGCCATGCACGACGACGAGCCGGGTGACGAGGTGCACGACCTCTTCGTCCAGGCCGTCTACGGCAACCACCCGCTGGGCCGGCTGATCTCCGGCACCGCGGAGACCGTCACCCCGATGACCCGGCGGCAGATCCAGAGCTTCTACCGGGGTCGCTACACCGCGCCGCAGATCGTCATCGCCGCCGCCGGCAACCTCGACCACGCCACGGTGGTCAAGCTGGTCCGCCAGGCCGTGCGCGGCACCCCGCTGGACAGCGACCCGGCCAGCCCGGCGCCGCACCGCGCGGCGACCCCGGCGGTACGCACCAAGCCGGCGACCACCCTGGTGGAGCCGAAGGAGACCGAGCAGGCGCACGTCATCCTCGGCTGCCCCGGCATCGACCGGCTCGACGAGCGGCGCTTCGCCCTCGGGGTGCTCAACAACGTGCTCGGCGGTGGCATGTCCAGCCGCCTGTTCCAGGAGATCCGCGAGCAGCGCGGCCTCGCGTACTCGGTCTACTCCTACGCCAGCCAGTACGCCGACAGCGGCCTGTTCGCCGTCTACGCCGGCTGCGCCCCAGGCAAGGTCGACGAGGTGCTGGCCCTGACCCGTGCCGAGCTGGCCCGGGTGGCCGCCGACGGGTTGACCGAGGCCGAGGTGGCCCGGGGCAAGGGGATGAGCAAGGGCTCGTTCGTGCTCGGCCTGGAGGACACCGGTTCCCGGATGAGCCGGCTGGCCAAGGGTGAGCTGCTCTACGGCGACCTGATGCCGGTCGACGAGCTGCTCCGCCGTGTCGACGAGGTCACCGTCGAGGACGTGAACGTCCTCGCCGCCGAGCTGCTCAGCCGGCCGATGTCGTTGGCCGTGGTGGGCCCGTTCGGCGCTGGCGACTTCACGGTCTGAGGGCTGGCGCTGCCGGTCCCGCCGCAGCGGCGCGTCCCGATTGGGATAGGTTGTGCCCCGTGACTGACGAGCAGGAGAAGACCCCGGCCCAGCCGCTGCGGGTCGGCGTGTTTGGCGCGCGCGGCCGGATGGGCATCGAGGTCTGCAAGGCGGTCGACGCCGCGGACGACCTCACCCTGGCGGCCTCGATCGACCAGGGCGACAACCGCTCCGCCGTCTCCACCGCCGAGGTGGTCGTCGACTTCACCACGCCGGACGTCGTCATGGACAACCTCCAGTGGTGCATCGCGCAGGGCATCAGCGCGGTGGTCGGCACGACCGGCTTCACCGAGCAGCGGCTGGAGCAGGTGCGTGGCTGGCTGGCCGACAAGCCCGAGGTGGGCGTGGTCATCGCCCCGAACTTCGGCATCGGCGCGGTGCTGATGATGCAGTTCGCCGCGCGCGCCGCCCGACACTTCGAGTCCGTCGAGATCATCGAGCAGCACCACCCGCGCAAGTTGGACGCCCCGAGCGGCACCGCCACCCACACCGCCCGGTTGATCGCCCAGGCCCGCGCCGAGGCCGGCCTCGGCCCGGTGCCGGACGCCACCAAGGACGAGGTGCCGGGTGCGCGCGGCGCCGACATCGACGGGGTACGCGTGCACGCGGTGCGCGCCACCGGCCTGGTCGCCCACCAGGAGGTGCTGTTCGGCGGCATCGGCGAGACGCTGACCATCCGGCACGACTCGTACGACCGGGTGTCGTTCATGCCGGGCGTGCTGCTGGCCGTCCGCGCGGTGCGCAACCGCCCCGGCCTCACCATCGGCCTGGACGCCCTGCTCGACTGACCGACGCGGGTCTCTGCGGGGCGAAACCTGGTCGCGGCGCGGGCCCGGCCGCCCCTAGGCTGCTCCGATGATCGATGCGGGGCACCTGGACCGGGCCGGGCGGCGAGTGACGCTGCGGCCGGTCGACGACGACAACTGGCGGGCGGTGGCCGATGTGGCCCCGCGCGATGATCAGCGCCGGTTCGTGGCCGCGCTGGGCGCGCGTTACCTGCTGCTCAGCATGCGCTCCGAGGTGTGGAACTCGCTCGCCGTGTACGCCGACGAGAGCGTCGTCGGCCACGTCATGTGGGGCGTGGACGACGACGGCTCGCACTGGATCGGCGGGATGCTCATCGACGCCGCCGAGCAGGCCCAGGGCGTCGGCCGAGCCACCGTGCGAACCCTGGCCCCCTGGCTGGCCGCCCGCCCGGGGAACCCCCCGGTCCGCCTCTCGTACCACCCGGACAACACCGCGGCAGCGGCCCTCTACGAGTCCCTGGGCTTCCGCCCCACCGGAGCGGTCGACGACGACGAGCTGATCGCCGAACAATCCCCCTGAGCCCCGCGATCTTGCACTCTCTGTCGCGGCATAAGGGGCATCCACTACTATTCCGACCACCGAAACTGCAAGATCGCCGGGCTGGGCTGGGCTGGGCCGGGCCCGGCGTGGGTCAGTCTTCGGTGGGGACCTTCTCCGTTGGTACGCCTACGTGTAGGCGCACCTGGGGGACCAGCATGTCGTCTACGTCTAGCGCGCGGGCCGCGCCGTCGGGCTCCCAGCCGGTGCTGGTGAGGAACTTGCGGGTCGCCTCGTCACCGTCGAACGCCCAGGCCACGGCCCGACTCATCCCGTCGGAGCGCCACAGGTCGACGGTGGCGGCGAGCAGTCGACTGCCGTGCCCCCGCCGACCCCAGCGCGGCTCGATCAGCAGGTCGGTCACCGCCGCCACGTCCGGGCCGAGCGCGTCGGCCGGCTCGCCCGGAGCGAGGGCCTCGCCGTCGGCCGGGCCGGAGGCGGCGAACCCCACCAGATACGATTGCTCGGCCTGTTCGACGGCGACCAGCACCCGGTGCGCGCCGGAGGGCGGCTCCAGCACCGCGGCGCTCCACCGCCGGGCGAGGAACGCCTCGTCCAGGTTGTCGAGCACATGCCGAGGCAGGATCCGGCGGTACGCGACCCGCCAGGTCGCGAGTTGGATGCGTGCGATCTCGCCGGCGTCCTCGGGACGCGCCGGGCGGACGTACCCGAGTGCCATGGGACGGAAGCCTACGCAGGGCGAGGGAGACGACGGTGGCGCAGGGTGCCAACAGGACGACCGCGCAGGTCGTCGGGGTGGTCGTGCTCGCCGCGGCGGTCACCGCGTTCCTCGCCGTCGCGGCCGTCCGGCACGGGTTCTTCGATCTGAAGGTCTACTACGGCGCGTTGACGTGGTGGGTGCACGACGGCGGGGAGATCTACGACTATCTCAAGCCGGGCACCCAGTACGGCTTCACCTATCCGCCGTTCGCCGCGCTGGTCATGCTGCCGATGGCGTACCTGCCGTGGTCGGCCGCGATCGTGGTGAGCGTGCTCGCCAGCGTGGCCACCACCGCGGTGCTGATCTGGTGGCTGGTCGACCCGATCGCCCGCCGCGCCGGTTGGACCCGGTGGTTCGCGCTCGCGGTGGCGCTCTGCCTGGCCGCCGCGTTCGAGCCGATGCGGGAGACGGTCAACTTCGGCCAGGTCAACACGCTGCTGCTGTTCCTGGTGGCGGTGGATCTGCTGCGGCTGTTGCCGGCCGGCAACCGGTGGGCCGGGGTGGGCATCGGCCTCGCCACGGCGATCAAACTGACCCCGGGCGTCTTCATCGTCTACCTGCTGGTGACCGGGCGTTGGCGGGCGGCACTCACCGCGAGCGGCACGGCCGCCGGGGTGTCGCTGTTGGCCGGCGCGCTCTTCCCGGACGCGTCCCGGGAGTTCTGGACCGAGGCGCTGTGGAACACCGGGCGGGTGGGCGAGCTGGCGTTCGTCTCCAACCAGTCGCTGCGCGGGGTGGTCGCCCGGCTCGACCCGGAGCACCCGAGCACCCTGCTGTGGCTGCTGCTGGTGCTCGGCACCGTGGCGCTCTGGGCCTGGCGGTCCCGGGCCGCCGTCGCGGTCGGCGACGAGGCGACCGGCCTGGCGCTGACCGGCGCGGTGATGTGCCTGGTCAGCCCAGTTACCTGGGTGCACCACCTGGTCTGGTTGCTGCCCGCGTTGATCCTGCTGGTCGACAACGCGATGGCCGCGCCGGCGGGCCGCCGTCGGCGGGTCCTGCTGGTCGCCGCGACCATCGGGTACGCGCTGCTGATCAGCCGGACCGTCTGGTTCTGGGAGAAGGACTTCACCGGGGTCGACGGCTTCCTGGGCAGCAACGCGTACGTGTGGATCAGTCTGGCGCTGCTGGCCTTCCTGCCGATCCGCCGGTGGTCGACCCCGGACGGTTCAGTCGTCGAGGCGTCCGGCGTACCGCAGCTCGACCAGCCCGACCGGGGGGCTCCCGCCGGCCAGCGGCACCTGGTAGGTCGACTGCTCACCGTCCGGTGACAGCCCGGCCCGTTCGTAGAACCGGCGGGCCCGTGGGTTGTCCGCCAGCACCCACAACCGGTAGTCGGTCCAGCCCCGCTCGGTGAGCCCGGCACGGGCGGCGTCGAGCAGCGCGGCGGCGGTCCCATCACCCCAGCGGGCCGGCTCCACGTAGAGCGCCAACACCTCGCCGAGGGTCGGGTCCAGGTCGTCGCGGTCCTGGTTGCGGCGGTACGGCCCGAAGGTGGTGAAGCCGACGACCAGCCCGTCCACCTCGCCGAGCAGGGTGGTGAACGGGTGCTCCGGATCGGCGGTGCCGACGTCGCGACGGCGCTGTGCCCAGGCCACCACGTTGAGCCGTCCGAGCACCTCGTCCGGCATGACGCCGGCATAGCCCGCCTGCCAGCCGTGTACGTGCACCCGGGCGACCGCCTCAGCGTCGTCCGGCTCCTCCCGACGGATGGTCAGCATTGCACCGTTCTATGCCCCGTTGGTCGTCACGTCCAGCTTCCCGCACCGGCGTCGTACCGATGAATTAAGGTCGCCGACGATGACCGCACCGGAATCACTCTCGCTCGCGCAGGCTCGCCGGGTGGCGCTCGCCGCTCAGGGCTTCGCCGACCCCGCGCCGACCGGCGTGCCCACCCGCCGGCACCTGCGTCGGGTGCTGGGCCGGGTCGGGCTGATCCAGATGGACTCGGTAAACGTGCTGCAACGCGCGCACTACCTGCCGCTCTACAGTCGGCTCGGCCCCTACCCGACGACCCTGCTCGACCAGGCCGCCTACCGGCGTCCGCGGGAGCTGTTCGAATACTGGGGCCACGAGGCGTCGCTGGTCCCGGTCGAGCTGCACCCGGTGCTGCGCTGGCGGATGGCCCGCGCGCACAGCGAATCCTGGGGCGGCATGCGGCGGATCGCCCAGGAGCAGCCGGAGTTGGTCGCCTGGGTCCGCGACGAGGTGGCCGCCCGAGGGCCGCTGACCGCTGCCGAGATCGAGCACGACGCGCCACGGGAGACCGGCAACTGGGGGTGGAACTGGTCGGCGGTCAAGCGGGCGTTGGAGTTCCTGTTCTGGGCCGGGGAGGTGACCGCTGCGGAGCGCAGCACCTCCTTCGCCCGCCGCTACGACCTGCCCGAGCGGGTGCTGCCCCCGGCGGTGCTGGCCACGCCCACCCCGACCGACGCCGAGGCGTACCGCACGCTTGTGGCCCTCGCCGCGCGGTCGCTCGGGGTGGCCGCCGAGCCGGAGCTGCGCGACTACTTCCGGTTGCCGTTGGCCGGCGCTCGGCAGGCCGTCGCGGAGCTGGCCGAGGCCGGTGAGCTGGTGCCGGTCACCGTGGCGGGCTGGCGTCAGCCGGCCTGGCTGCACGCGTCCGCCCGGCTGCCGCGCTGGGTGCGGGGCAACACACTGGTCAGCCCGTTCGATCCGCTGATCTGGGAACGGGCCCGCACCGAGCGGCTGTTCGACTTCAGCTACCGGATCGAGATCTACGTCCCGGCGCCACAGCGCGTCTACGGCTACTACGTGTTGCCGTTTCTGCAGGGCGATCGGTTCACCGCCCGGGTCGACCTGAAGGCCGACCGCAAGGCCGGGGTGCTGCTGGTCCCGGCCGCCTGGCTCGAACCCGGCGCCGACCCGGGGGAGACCGCTGTGGCGCTCGCCGCCGAGCTGTACCGACTCGCCGGCTGGCTCGGCCTGGACGTGGTGGCACCGCCCGCAGCCGGCGACCTGGCCGGTCCGCTCACCGCCGCGTTGGCGGGCGTCTCCGGTGTACCGTGAGCGCGTGACGAGCGCTCCCGGACCGGTCGACCAGCCGCAGCCCGCCTCCGGCGTGGTCCACACTGTGCCGGCCGACGGTACTGCCGGCGGCTACGGCCCTGGCGGCTCGGCTCTCGGTGGCTACGGCCCCGGCGGGGCGGGCCCGGAGGGCTGGCCGACGACCCCGCCGGGTGGCTACGCGGCACCTGAGCCGGACCGGCTCACCCGGTTCGTGCTGCGACTCTACGACCGTTCACCGCGCTGGGCGGTGCCGCTGGCAGCGGTCGGCTGCGTCGCCATCGGCATGAGCTACGCGCTGCTCAGCAACCCGACCCACGCCGACCCGGACGCGTCGCCCACCTGCTTGCTCAAGTTGACCACCGGGCTGGACTGCCCAGGCTGTGGCGGCACCCGCGCACTCTGGTACGTGCTGCACGCCGACCTGCCGGCCGCTGCCCGGCACCACTTCCTCTTCGTCTTCGCGCTGCCGTTCCTCGCGTACCTCTTCGTGGCCTGGGCGGGCAACCAGGCGTTCGGTTGGCGACTGCCCGAGCTGCGGATCAGCTCTAAGGTCATCGGCGGTTTCCTGGGCGTGTGGCTGGCCTTCTCGGTGCTGCGCAACCTGCCCTGGGCGCCGTTCACCTCGCTCTACGTCTGACCCGCCGCTGCACCTCGCCCCAAGATCGTGCTCGATCCTGGAGGTAGTGGTGTTGGCACGCGACGGATGCCACTACATCCATGATGTTGCGCGATCTTGCGGGTGGAAGCGAGTGATCGACATTGCACGAGGCGCGCCTGAGTTGGGCCGGAAGGCGGTGCGCCACTACAGTCCCAGGAATGCCGGACATGGTGCAGCCCCAGGTCAAGTTGATCGCGTGGACCCAATTCGCGGCCCCGGACGACGTGCCGTGGTCGACCGACGCGGAGGGTGGCCAGGCGCTCGCCGAGTTCGCCGGCCGGGCCTGCTACCAGTCGTGGAAGAAGCCGAACCCGGCGACCGCCACCAACGCCGGCTACCTGGCACACATCCTCGAAGTGGGCCACCTGAGCGTGCTGGAGCACGGGTCGGTCACCTTCTACTTCACCGGGGTGTCCCGCTCCTTCACCCACGAGCTGATCCGGCACCGGCACTTCTCGTACTCCCAGCTGTCCCAGCGCTACGTCCCGGAGCGGGACGCGGCCATGGTCGAGCCGGCGGTCATCGCCGACGACCCGGAGCTGCACAAGAAGTTCGTGGAGGCCGCCGAGGCGAGCGTTCGGGCGTACACCGAATTGCTGGAGGGCCTCGAGCAGCGCTTCTCCGACGAGCCGAACCCGACGCTGCGCCGCAAGCAGGCCCGGCAGGCGGCCCGGGCGGTGCTGCCCAACGCCACCGAGACCCGGATCGTGGTCACCGGCAACTACCGCGCCTGGCGGCACTTCATCGCGATGCGGGCCACCGAGCACGCCGATGTGGAGATCCGTGAGCTGGCCGTGGAGTGCCTGCGCCAGCTTCAGAGTGTCGCCCCGAACGTGTTCGCCGACTTCGTGATCTCCACGCTGCCGGACGGCACCGAAGTGGCGGCCAGCCCGCACGAGGCGTCCTGAGCCCTTCCCCGGCGGGCCCCGGCTGGTCGTCCGCTAGGTTGGAGGGTATGACGCACGACCACCCCGACGCCGCGGCCCGACCGGCGTCCCGCCCCTTCGGCCGGCTGCTCACCGCCATGGTGAGCCCGTTCACCCCCGACGGTGCCCTCGATCTCGACGGTGCCGCCCGGCTGGCGAGCTACCTGGTCGACGAGCAGGGCAACGACGCGCTGGTGGTCAACGGCACCACCGGCGAGTCGCCGACCACCACCGAGGCGGAGAAGGAACACCTGATCCGGGCCGTGGTGGAGGCCGTCGGTGACCGCGCCAAGGTGATCGCGGGCGTCGGCACCAACGACACCCGGCACACCATCGAGCTGGCCGCCGCCGCCGAGAAGGCCGGTGCGCACGGCCTGCTGGTGGTCACCCCGTACTACAACAAGCCGCCGCAGAGCGGGTTGCTGCGACACTTCACCGCGGTGGCCGACGCCACCGGCCTGCCGGTGATGCTGTACGACATCCCGCACCGCTCGGGCGTGCCGATCGACACCGAGACGCTGGTCCGGCTCGCCGAACACGGCCGGATCGTCGCGGTCAAGGACGCCAAGGGCGACCTGACCGCAGCCAGCTGGGTCACCAGCCGCACCGCCCTCGCCTTCTACAGCGGCGAGGACGCTCTCACCCTGCCGGCGCTGGCCGTCGGCTGTGTGGGCCTGGTCGGCACCTCGACGCACTTCACCGGGGCGCTGACCGCACAGATGATCGAGGCGTACGACGCGGGGGACATGCCGACCGCGCTGGCCCTGCACCGGCGACTGCTGCCGCTGTTCACCGGCATCTTCCGTACCCAGGGCACCATCCTGGTGAAGGCGGGCCTGGCGTCGCTGGGCCTGCCGGCCGGCCCGGTGCGACCCCCGCTCGTGGACGCCACCGACGACGAGATCGCCCAGCTGCGCGCGGACTTCGCGGCAGCGGGCCTGGAGCTGCCCGAATGATCGAACGACACGATGGGCGCCGAGTGACGGCGTCGCAGAATGAGGTGGACGCGTGACCGAGGCGCACATCGAGGCGGAACTACCCCCGCCGCTGCCGGAAGGTGGCCTGCGGATCATCCCGCTGGGCGGGCTCGGCGCCATCGGTCGGAACATGACCGTCTTCGAGTACGACGGCAAGTTGCTGATCGTCGACTGCGGGGTCCTGTTCCCCGACGTCGAGCAGCCAGGTGTGGATCTGATCCTGCCCGACTTCGGTCCGATCCTGGACCGGCTGGCCGACGTGCAGGCGATCGTGCTGACGCACGGTCACGAGGACCACATCGGCGCGGTGCCCTACCTGCTCGCCCACAAGCCCGACATCCCGCTGGTCGGCTCACAGTTCACCCTCGCCCTGGTCGAGGCGAAGCTGGCCGAGCGGCGGATCCAGCCGTACACGCTTACCGTGCGGGAGGGCGGCCGCGAGCGGCTCGGCCCGTTCGAGTGTGAGTTCTTCGCGGTCAACCACTCGATCCCGGACGCCCTCGCGGTGGCCATCCGGACCCCCGCCGGCCTGGTGCTGCACACCGGCGACTTCAAGATGGACCAGCTTCCGCTGGACGGCCGGATCACCGACCTGGCCGGCTTCGCCCGGCTCGGCGCCGAAGGCGTCGACCTGCTGCTGTCCGACTCCACCAACGCGGAGATCCCCGGCTTCGTCACCCCGGAGCGGGAGATCGGGCCGGTGCTCGACTCGATCTTCGCGAAGGCCAAGGGTCGGATCATCGTCGCCTCGTTCGCCTCGCACGTGCACCGTGTGCAGCAGGTCTTCGACTCCGCCGCCGAGCACGGCCGCAAGGTCGCGCTGATCGGCCGGTCGATGGTCCGCAACATGGGCATCGCCCGGGACCTCGGCCTGCTCAACATCCCGGCCGGCCTGGTCATCAGCATCGACGAGGCGACCACGCTGCCGCCGGATGAGATCGTGCTGATGTCCACCGGTTCCCAGGGTGAGCCGATGAGCGCGCTGGGCCGGATGGCCAGCGGCGACCACCGGCACATCACCATCGCTCCCGGTGACACCGTCGTGCTGGCCTCGTCGCTGGTGCCGGGCAACGAGACCTCGGTCTACCGGGTGATCAACCGGCTCGCTCGGGCCGGCGCGGTGGTCGTGCACAAGGACGTGGCCAAGGTGCACGTCTCCGGGCACGCCCCCGCCGGGGAGCTGCTCTACCTGCTCAACGTGGTCCGGCCCAGCAACCTGATGCCGGTGCACGGCGAGTGGCGTCACCTTCGTGCCCACGCCCGACTCGGCATCGAGTCCGGGGTCGCCGCCGACCGGGTGGTGATCTGCGAGGACGGCGACGTCGTCGACCTGGTCGAGGGCCGCGCCAGCGTGGTGGGGCACGTGAAGAGCCGGTACGTCTACGTGGACGGCCTCGCCGTCGGTGACGTCAGCGAGTCGCTGCTCACCGAACGACGGATCCTCGGTGACGGGGGCTTCATCGCCACCACCGTCGTGGTCGACTCGGTCACCGGCAAGGTGGTCGCCGGTCCGACGCTCTCCGCGAAGGGCTTCTCCGAGGACCCGGAGGCGTTCAATCCGGTGGTCCCGCTGGTCACCGAGGCGCTCAACCGGGCCGCGGCGGACGGCATCACCGACCCGCACCAGCTTCAGCAGATCGTCCGGCGGACCGTGGGGCGGTGGGTCAACGACAAGTACCGTCGTCGGCCGATGATCGTGCCCACCGTCGTCGAGGTCTGACACGCGTGACCGGGCCGGTCGCCGACATCCCCCGTGGATGTCGGTGGCCGGCCCGGCTCGTTCAGGAGGTGTTCCGGCTCAGCCCCGCAACAGTCGCCGCCGCAGCACCAGCAGCCCGACCCCGAGGGCCAGCAGGGCTGCTCCGATGAGGCCAAGCGTGCTGCCGGAGACGCCGGTGCGGGGCAGTTGCGCCGCGTCCGGGGTGGACGTGGTCGCGGTGGCGGTCGGGGTCGGCGTGGCGGTCGGACCGGCCGATGGTGGCGGGGTGGCGTCGCCGGCACCCGATCCGCCCGCGCCGCTCAGGCGCAGCGTCAGCGCGGTGTCCTTGTTGGTGTAGCGGTTGGCGGGGGCGAGCGACAGCTTCACGGTCTTCGTGCCCCCGGTGACCGTCAGCCGTACGTCGAAGCTGTCAGTGGCGCCGTCGGCGAGCCCGCTCGGCCGCAGGATCTCGCAGCCCACGCCGACCATCCGGCCGGTGTCCGAGCACGCCGGCGCGGCAACCCGCACCCCGGTCGGGGTGGTGATGACGATCGCGTAGCCGCCGATGTCGAAGGTGCCGGTGTTGGTGACCCGCACCCGCACCGTCGTCGTCGCGTTGACGACCGGGCCAGCGGTGGCCCGCAACCGCAGGGAGGTGCGGTCCGGCCAGTTGATCCGGAAGTCGGAGAACTCATCGGTGACCCCGGCGGCGTCCCGGCCGGCGACGGAACCCCACGCCTGCACCCCGAAGACCGGCTCTGCAGCCGTCGAGGCCACCACCAGCCGGTACACCCGCTCACCCCCGGCCGGCAGTTCCGCACCGCCGCAGACCCAGGTACGCGGCGTGCCCTGGACGGTCCGGCAGTCCCCCAAGGTCAGGTCGGCGTTGCGCGGTAGGCGCAGCACGAAGAAGCCCTTCGCGGCCGTGCTGCCCGGGTTCTTGACGGTGACCTCCAGCGGGCCGGACGGCGACCAGGGGTCCTTGCCGAGGAAGACGATGTCGCCCCGAGCGGTGATCGTGGGGGCGGCTTTCGGGCTGGGCGAGGCGGCCGGCGCGGCGACGGCCGGCCCGGCGAGGGTGGGCGCGAGAAGCAGGGCGGCGGCGAGGAGGCCGGAGGCGAACAGGCGGTTCATGGTGACTCCCGGGGTGCGCGGTCGGTGATGGCCGTAGCACATCGACCCGGCGCCTCCGGTTGCGTGCTGTCGGATGTCGCACAGTCGTGCCCCGGAGCGCAACCATCCGCCCTGTCCGCGACTCAGGGGAGCGCTGCGACCGCCTCGGCGTAGGCGACGCCGGTGGCGATGGCGGCGTCCATCAGGACCCGCAGCTGTGCCGGGGCGACCCCGTGCGTCAGGTCCGTGGCCACGTCGCCGGCCAGCACCAACTCGTCGCCGAGGTCGTGCGCGTACGCCTTGGGCAGCAGCCGGTCGTGGTTCCACGCGTTGCAGAAGGCGTACGCCTCGGCGCGGCGGAACGCCGGCAGCCGGCGGTCGGCCATGGCACGGGCGTGCAGCACCTCACCGCGTTCACCGGCCCGCCGGAACTGGATCACCGCACCTTCCCAGTGCCCGACCACCGTCTCGCCCTCGTCCATCAGGTACGGGTCGCCGCGCCCGTCCAGTACCGCGGTGATCATGCCGAGGGACAACGCGGACAACTCCCGCTCACCCAACCCGGGCTCGTCGTCGAACCGCTCGGCGTCGGGCTCGTCGAGCCCGTCCGGGTCATCGTCGGTGGGCAGCGAAACCGGTGCCGCGAGCGGGCGCTCGGCCAGCCAGGCGGCGATCCGTCCGGAGTGGTGGCCGGTGCCGTTGCGCGCGTCGAAGCTGCCGGCCAGGTCGCTGGCGACCCCGAGCAGCAGCGCCCCGAGGGCGGCGACGTCCGGCTCGCTGGCCGTCCGCTCGCCGTACGCCGGGCGGGGCATCGTCCGCCCGCCGAGCCCGGCCTCGACGGCCAGCCCGCAGACCAGCGCCCCGGCGGCGGCGAACTCCATGGCGGCGAGGTCGTCGGTCGGCCGGTCCAACCGGGGCAGTTGCTCGGCCAGGATGGTCAGCCCGCGTTCCAGGTGCCCGCCCAACGCGCAGAACCGCAGGTGCGCGGCGAGGTGCGGGAACGCCGCGCGCTCGCCCCGGTGCCGGCGGTACGCCCGCACGTGTGCCGCCGCCGCCCGTTGCGGCTCGCCGGTGCGCAGTGCGGGCAGCAGACCGGCGACCAGGTCCCGTTCGGGCTGGTCGGTGCAGGCCTGTGGGTCGTCGTCGGATCCGGCGAGCTCGGTGAGTGCGGCGGTCCACTCGCCCCAGCCGGTGAGTAGCTCGGCGCGTCGGGCCGAGGCGCAGCCCGGGCAGCCGCCGGCCGGGCCGGGCCGCTTTCCGGACCATCGCTCGTACCAGTGTCGGGCGGTGGGCTCGTCGCCCAGGTGATCGGCGATCCGGCAGTGTAGCTCCGCGACGGTCGGGGTGTCCGGGCCATCCGTGCCGACCCGGTGGGCCAGGTCGTGCAGCAGCGACCGGGTCTGGTCCAGCCCGACCCGGGGGGTGCCGAGCAGCGCCTCCACCGCGTACCGCTGGTAGCGCAGCAGCAGCCCGGCCTCCGTGTTGGTGAGTAGGTCGGGCCGGTGGTCGGCGGCGGCCCGGCAGCGTCGGACCGGCTCGACCAGACGCCACCGCTCCCCGTGCAGCAGGTACGCCTCGATCAGCGCGAACCGCGCGTCCACCCCGGACCGGACGTCGCCGGCCGCGTCGGCACGCTCGGCGAGCCGTTCCAGGGCCACCTGCCGGGCCGGGCCGTCGGGGAGGTCCCGAGCGTCGGCGAGCGCGGCCTCCAGCGCCGCTACGCGACCCGGCGTCGGGCGGTCACCAGAGCCGGCGGGTGGCGTGCCGGTACGGCTGCCGGTGAACTCGTCCCGGCCGGTCACGACGGCACCGCGCCGGGCAGCCGACGGACCGCCACGGCCAGGTGGCAGCCGGTGGAGATGCCGCAGTCGAGCAGTTGGTCGAGCTGGTGTGGGGTCACGCCGCGTTCCAGGTCGGTGATCACCTCTCCGTACACCCGGGCCCGACCGTCGTCGTCGACGTGCACGAACGCCTTGGGCCAGAGCCGGTCATGGTTCCAGGAGTTGCAGAACGCGTAGAGGTCGGGCACCCGTTCGATGCCGAAGGTCGGATCGACCATGGTGCGGATCTGGAGCAGCTCTCCGTCCCCGCCGACGCGGAGGAACCAGATCATGTTGTCGTCGAAGTGGCCCATCAGCTCGCCGTCGGGGGTCAGGCCGACGGACCGGCCGCGGGCAGCGAGCACCGCGGCGACCAGTTCGCCGGTCAGCGGACGCAGTGCGCCGGGGTGCCCGGCCAGCGGGTCGTCCGGATCGCCCTCGACTTCCGGCGACGCCATGGGGCATCCCTTCTGAGGCGGATATCACGACCGGCGGTGGGGTTCGTGTTACGACGCGCGGACACGACCCGGAAAAGCGGGGATCTACCCGGCCCCACCGTTACCGTGACTCTATGGCGGGCCGTACCTCTCAGGCGAGCCGGCGACGCGGCGCGTCGCCGCGCGGTGGCACTAACAGTCGTGCCCGTCAACCGGCGAAGAAGACCCGGGCACCGGTCCGACGTCGCACCACACCGCCCCGGCCCGGCCCGGCCGTCTACGTGGGCCGCGCGGTCGGTGCACTGTGGATGGGGCTGGCACACGGCATGGGCTGGGCGGTGCGCGCCGCCGGCCGCCAGGCCGCGTCGGCCCGTGACCTCGACCCGGAGCACCGTCGCGATGGTGCCGGACTGCTGTTGTTCGGGCTGTCCCTGCTCACCGCCGTGGCGCTCTGGTTCTCCGGAGCGGGCCCGGTCGGTGCGCGACTGGCCGACTCGATCCGGCTCTTCCTGGGCGCGATCTCGGTGGTCGTGCCGGTGCTGCTGTCGATCGGGGCGTGGCGGCTGATGCGTCAGCCGGCGGACCCGGAACACCGGGGCCGCGGGTTGATCGGCTGGGGCTCACTGCTCGTGTCGACCGCCGCGCTGCTCCAGATCGGCCAGGATCCGGCGGACACGCTGGAGCGTGACTTCGCGGGCGGCCTGGTCGGCGCGGGCGTCGGCGGGCTGCTGGAGCGGGCGGTGACGGCCTGGGTGGCGGTGCCGCTGCTGATCCTGCTGCTGCTCTTCGGTCTGCTCGTGGTGACCGCGACACCGATCAACAAGATCCCCGAGCGGCTCGGGCTGCTCGCCGGCGGGCTGGTCGCCGCACCGGAGGCCGACGAGGAGGCCGACGAGCCGGCCGCCAAGCCGGCGCGCAAGCGACCGGCGAAGCGGATGCCCGCACCACTGGACCCGGACGACTTCGAGGACCTGGACGGCGCGGACCTCCAGGAGACCATGGTGCTGCCGCGCAAGTCTCCGCGAGTGCCGGCGAGCCGCAAGCCGGCGGTCGAGCCGCCGGAGCACTCGCCCGCCCCGACCCGGGCCGAGCAGCTCGCGTTGACCGGGCTGGCCGGGGACTACACCCTGCCGCCGGCCAACATGCTCAGCGCCGGTGCCGCTGCGAAGACCCGCAGCAAGGCCAACGACGAGGTGATCGCCGCGCTGACCGGCGTGTTCGACCAGTTCGATGTGGACGCCGCGGTCACCGGCTTCACCCGTGGCCCGACTGTCACCCGTTACGAGGTGGAGCTGGGGCACGGCGTCAAGGTCGAGCGGATCACCCAACTGTCCCGCAACATCGCGTACGCGGTGAAGTCGCCGGACGTGCGCATCCTCAGCCCGATCCCGGGCAAGAGCGCCGTCGGCGTGGAGATCCCGAACACCGACCCGGAGAACGTCGCCCTCGGTGACGTGTTGCGCTCACGAGCGGCGACAAGCGATCACCACCCGATGGTGGTGGCGCTCGGCAAGGACATCGAGGGCGGCTACGTGGTGGCCAACCTCGCGAAGATGCCTCACATTCTCATTGCCGGCGCTACTGGAGCCGGCAAGAGCTCGTGCCTGAACACTCTTCTTGTCTCGATCCTCACCCGGGCCACCCCGGACGAGGTGCGGCTGCTGCTGATCGACCCGAAGCGGGTCGAGATGACCGGCTACGAGGGCATCCCACACCTGGTCACCCCGATCGTGACAAACGCCAAGAAGGCGGCCGACTCGCTGGACTGGGTGGTCCGCGAGATGGACATGCGCTACGACGACCTCGCCGCCAACGGGGTGCGGCACATCGACGACTTCAACCGCAAGGTTCGCAACGGCGAGATCAAGGCCCCACCGGGCAGCGAACGTGAGATGCGTCCGTACCCGTACCTGTTGGTGATCGTGGACGAGCTGGCCGACCTGATGATGGTCGCGCCGCGCGACGTGGAGGACTCGGTCGTCCGGATCACCCAGCTGGCCCGGGCGGCGGGCATCCACCTGGTGCTGGCCACCCAGCGCCCCTCGGTCGACGTGGTGACCGGTCTGATCAAGGCCAACGTGCCGTCCCGGCTGGCGTTCGCCACCTCCTCCCTCGCGGACTCCCGGGTCATCCTCGACCAGCCAGGCGCGGAGAAGCTGCTCGGCCGGGGCGACGGGCTCTTCCTGCCAATGGGCGCCTCCAAGCCGGTGCGCATCCAGGGCGCCTGGGTCACCGAGCGCGAGATCGCCGACGTGGTGAAGTTCTGCAAGGACCAGCGCGAGCCGGAGTTCCGCAAGGACGTGCTGGCCCCGGCGCAGGAGAACAAGAAGAAGATCGACGAGGACATCGGCGACGACCTGGATCTGTTGGTGCAGGCGGTGGAGCTGGTGGTCACCTCGCAGTTCGGCTCGACCTCGATGCTCCAACGCAAGCTACGGGTCGGTTTCGCGAAGGCGGGCCGTCTGATGGACCTGATGGAGACCCGGGGCGTGGTCGGGCCGTCCGAGGGGTCGAAGGCACGCGATGTGCTGGTCAAGCCGGACGAGCTGGACGAGGTCCTGACCGGCCTCCGCGGCGACGTGGACTGACCGACAGCCTGGCCGACAGTTGACCCTGGACGCACGACGGGCCCGCCGGTAGCCGGCGGGCCCGTGCCGTGGGGGAGCGGTCAGTTGTTGATCAACGCGGCGAAGACCACCAGGCCGAGGATCGCGGCGACCACACTCGCCGCCGCGGCGTACCAGCCCAGGGGCTTGTCACCGAGCACCGCGCCGACGACGCCCGCGATGACGCCGAGCACGCCGAAGATGATCGGGTTGAGCAGCAGGGCGAGGACCGCGAAGACGAAGCCCACGATGGTGAGGATGCGGGCGGCGTTGCTGCGGGGACGGGCGGTGCTCGGCATGTCGGCCATGTCTTCCTCCGGGTGAGAGCCTGTCGTGACGGATCGATCACTACCCACTGTGGGCGCTGCTCACGCATGCCGACGGGGCACTCAGTGGAAGATCTTCAAACCGATCACGCCCGCGACCACCAGCAGGAGGCAGAGGATTCGGGGCAGGCTCGCCGACTCCCCGAGCACCAGCATCCCGACCAGCGCGGTGCCGACCGCGCCGATGCCCACCCAGACCGCGTAGCCGGTGCCGACGGGGATGTCCCGGAGCGCGTACGACAGCCCGGCCATGCTCAGGACCACTGTCACCACGAACACCACGGACGGGATCAGTCGGCTGAAACCGGCGCTGCGGTCCAGGGCGATCGCCCAGGCCGTCTCCAGCAGTCCTGAGATCACCAATACGAGCCAGGCCATCGTTCACCTCACGGAAAGCGCCCGGGGCTGCCGCGCCGGGACGAGTCGAGTTTGCACGTCACGCGGGGCGTCTTGGCCTGACCGGGTACGCCCACCACTCGTCCGGAGCGGCCACGAGCATCCGGGGCCACCGATGCCGACGCTAGCACCGGCTCGGGCGGCCTGGCGGTGACCACCGCCACGGTCGGTTGACCTCCACCTGACTTCAACTTGCAGTATCGCCACCATGACCATGCTCTACGCCGACCCCGAGGTTGCCGCCGCGCTGGACGCCGCCACCACGGTCGACGCCATGCGCGCCGCCCTTCTGGCCGCGTACGAGGGACGCCTCATCGCGCCGCCCCGGGCCGCCGCACCACTGAGCGGCGGGCGGATGGTGCTCACCGCCGGGCACCTGGTCGGCGAGTGGTACGGCTTCCGCTCGTACGACACCTTTGGTCACCCGCAGAGCGAGCAGTTGGTGGTGCTGCACGACGCCGGCACCGGGGCGATCCGGGCGGTCGCGGTCGGCGAGGAGTTGGGCTCCCGTCGTACCGGAGGGTTGGGCGGTCTCGCGGTCGACGCGCTGGCCCGTCCTGACGCCGCCACCCTCGGGGTGATCGGCTCCGGCAGGCAGGCGTGGACCCAGGTCTGGGCCGCCGCCGCGGTCCGTCCGTTGCGCGAGGTGGTGGTGCACAGCCGCTCGGCCGTGCGCCGGGACGCCTTCGCCGCTCGGGTCCGCAGCGAACTGGGCGTGCCAGCCCGCGCGGTCGCCGACGCGGGCTCGGCCGTCGCCGGGCGGGACGTGGTGGTGCTCGCCACCACCAGCCCGACCCCGGTCCTGCGCGCCGCCGACCTCAGCCCCGGCACACACGTCAACGCGGTCGGCTTCAAGCAGCGCGACCGCAGCGAGTTCGGCACAGACCTGCTGGACGTAGCCGGGGTGCTGGTCACCGATTCACCGGCCCAGGCGGCGGACTACCAGCCGCCGATGCTCGCGGCCACAACCCCGTACGCCGGGCGGTTGCGCGACCTGGGTGGCATCCTGGCCGGCGCGGTCCCCGGCCGGACCACCGTGGACCAGATCTCCGTCTTCTGCTCCACCGGCCTGGCCGGCACCGAGGTCTTCCTGCTCGACGCGCTGACCCGGGTGGGCGCCGCGTCGCGCTAGGCCGGGACGCCGTCGCGGACGGACTGGCCGAACAGTGGAGCGCCACCTGTGCGACCGGGCGGCCGTGGCGGCACCGCTAATCGATCATGCTGTGGGGGACCGCCGCGACGGGCCGGCGGAGCGACCCGAACATGAGGCGCCATGACCCTCGCCGCAGTGAACCTTTCCGACCCGGTCATCGAGATCGGCCTGCCGGCGGCGAGCCTGGCCGGCTGGGCGGTGATCTACGGGACCACCCTGCTGGCCTGCCGACCCGCCGTGGTGGCCCCGGGCCCCGCCGTCGGGGATCTCCCCGGTCAGGAGCCCCCAGCGGTGGTGAACCTGCTGACCAACCGGTGGCGGCAGACGGTCGACGCCGCCCAGTCCACCCTGCTCGACCTCGCCGCGCGCCGGTATCTGGAGCTGCGCCAGACCGGCCCGGATCCCCAAAACACCACGGCGCACCTCACCGGCCGCGCGCCCGACGACCTCAATGGGTACGAGCGCCAGGTCTACGACCGGGTGGCCGAGCGCGCGGTCGACGGTGTCGTCCCGCTGGCCGCGCTGAGCTTCTCCGACGCCGCTCGATTCACCGCCTGGTCCACCCGGCTGCGCCGAGCGGTGGTGGCCGACGCCCAACGGCTCGGGTTGTCCCGCCGCCGGGTCTCCCGCCCGCTAGTCGGCCTGCTCAGCCTGCTCGGCGCGGTCGCCGGCGGCGGGGTGGCGGCCGGATCCTGGCACTACGTGACCCGCTCTGGCGGGGACCGGTACGGCGCGGTCGCCGCCTTCTTCATCACCGCCATGGTGCTCATCGGCATCGCCCGCCGGGATCTGGGCGAGCGGGACACCCCCGCCGGGCGCGCCGCCGCCGCCCGCTGGCTGGGGCTGCGCGCCTGGCTCGCCGGGCACCAGGCCATCGGCGACCTGCCGCCCGCCGCCGTCCCGGCCGGAGACCGCCGCCTGGCGTACGGCAGTGCGCTCGGCCTCACTTCCTCTCTGACCACCTTCGGCGTGGCCGACCGCGAGCGGCTCTGGTCGTCGTACGGAGGTAGGTGGCGGCAGGTCAGCGTCAGCTACCCGGGCGGGCTCACCCGGTACCGGACACCGCTCGACCGGGCCGCCCCGGCCACGGTCACCGGGGAGGTGCTCTGGCACGAGGTCTGGACACGGCAGCCCTCGGACGACGGGCCGGGTAGACCGATCAACCACTACCTCGTCATCGACGACGGCCACGCCGACCAACTGCGCGCCTGGATCCTCCCGAACAAGATCGCGGACGAATGCCGGCTCGGTGACGTGGTGACCGCGCACGTCCGACCGTGGACCCGTCGGGTGCTCGGGGTGACCGTCCAGCGGGCCGCGCCGTCGCCCGCCGACGGGGGTGCCGCTGCCCAGGGTCGGTGACGAGGCGTACACCGGGCCGTGTGGCGAGCCCGCGTGCGTGGGCTTCCCCGGTCGGCCCGGTACCCTCGGATGGTGTCTGCCACCTCTCCTTCTCCCGCTGACCACGCCGAGGGCCGTCGCGTCGCCCTGCTGACCCTGGGTTGTGCCCGCAACGAGGTCGACTCGGAGGAGCTGGCCGCCCGCCTGCACGCCGAGGGCTGGCAGGTGACCACCGACGGCGAGGGCGCCGACGTGGTGGTCGTCAACACCTGCGGTTTCGTGGAGAAGGCCAAGCAGGACTCGATCCAGACCCTGCTCGCCGCCGCCGGCACCGGCGCCAAGGTGGTCGCCGCTGGCTGCATGGCCGAGCGGTACGGTCGGGAGTTGGCCGACAGCCTGCCCGAGGCGCAGGCGGTGCTGAGCTTCGACGACTACCCCGACATCGCCGCCCGGTTGAACGCCGTCGTCGCCGGCGAGCAGATCACCGCGCACACCCCCCGCGACCGGCGTGAGCTGCTGCCGCTGACCCCGGTGCAGCGCCGCGACAGCAAGGTGTCGCTGCCCGGCCACGGCACCGTGACCCGCACCATCGTCGACACCGACGAGCACACCCCAGCGCACCTGCGTCAGGTGCTGCGCCGACGGCTGGACACCGGCCCGGTGGCCTCGCTGAAGCTGGCCAGCGGCTGCGACCGCCGCTGCGCGTTCTGTGCCATCCCCGCCTTCCGGGGGGCGTTCGTCTCGCGTACGCCGGACGAGCTGCTCGCCGAGGCGGAGTGGCTGGCCAAGTCCGGCGTACGGGAGCTGGTGCTGGTCAGCGAGAACTCCACCTCGTACGGCAAGGACCTGGGTGACCCGCGCGCCCTGGAGAAGCTGCTGCCGCAGCTCGCCGCGGTGACCGGCATCGTCCGGGTGCGGGCCAGCTACCTTCAGCCGGCCGAGACCCGGCCCGGGCTGGTCGAGGCGATCGCCACGACCCCGGGCGTGGCCCCGTACTTCGACCTGTCGTTCCAGCACTCCAGCGAGCCGGTGCTGCGCCGGATGCGGCGTTTCGGCTCCACCGACCGATTCCTGGAGCTGCTGGCGAGTGCCCGTGCGCTGGCCCCGGACGCGGGCGCCCGGAGCAACTTCATCGTCGGTTTCCCCGGCGAGACCCGTGCCGACGTCGACGAGCTGGTCCGGTTCCTGACCGAGGCCCGGCTCGACGCGATCGGCATGTTCGACTACAGCGACGAGGACGGCACCGAGGCCGCCGGCCTGCCCAGCAAGGTCTCCGCGGCGACGATCAAGCGACGCTACGACCGGCTCAGCGCCCTCGCCGACGAGCTCTGCTCGCAGCGGGCCGAGGACCGCCTCGGCTCGACCGTCGAGGTGCTTGTCGACTCGGTCTCCGACGGCGTGGTGGAGGGCCGGGCGGCGCACCAGGCGCCGGAGGTGGACGGTTCCACCACCCTGGTCGCACCAGCCGACGGTGGGGTCGACCTGGCCGCGCTGCGCCCGGGTGACCTGGTACGCGCGACGGTGACCGGCACCGAAGGGGTGGACCTGCTCGCGGTGCCGGATGAGATGATCTCGGCGGCGCCCGGCGCGGCACGGTGACGGCGGGCCCGAGCGGAGCGGGGGAGCCAGGTGGTGCGGTGCCGGGAACGCCAGGGCGGCCCGAGCGGAGTGCGGCGGTGACCGGGGCGACGGAGTCGACGCCGCCCCGCGTGGTGGCCGTGGTGCCCGTGGTGCCGGTCGTGAACGCGGCCAACGCGCTGACCGCCCTGCGGCTGGTGCTGGTGCCGGTCTTCGCCGCCTCGGTGATCGCGTCCGGGATGACCCACTCCGGTTGGCGGATGGCCGCCTGCCTGATCTTCGCGGTGGCTTCGGCGACCGACCTGGTGGACGGCTGGATCGCCCGCCGGTTCGGGCTGGTCACCTCGGTCGGCAAGGTGGCCGACCCGATCGCCGACAAGGCGCTCACCGGCGCGGCCCTGGTGCTGCTCTCCTGGTACGACCAACTGCCCTGGTGGGTGACCGCGCTGATCCTCGTCCGCGAGCTGGGCATCACCGGGCTGCGGTTCTGGGTGATCCGGCACGGTGTGATCGCCGCCAGCCGAGGCGGCAAGGTCAAGACCGCGCTCCAGATCCTGGCCATCGCCTGGTACCTCTGGCCGATGCCGGCAGCTCTCGCCGCCGTCGGCCCGTGGATCATGGCCGCCGCCGTCCTGGTCACGGTGGCCACCGGCTTCGACTACATAGCCCAAGCCCTCCGCCTCCGCCGCCCTCGCTAATAACCCCCGTAACCTCCCCCTCCCGGCCCTCCCACCCCCGCTCTCCCTCGGTGATCATGGAGTTATTGCCACCCGGGGCGGCGTGTCGTGACGCTAACTTCATGATCGACGCGCTTGGGTTGGGGTTGGGGTTGGGTGGAGGGGGTTGGGGTGGGTAGTGCTGCGGCGGGGGTTGTGCATCGGTTGGCCGAGCGGCACGAGACCCTGGCCACTGTCGAATCGCTCACCGGTGGGTCGCTGGCCGCATCGATCGTGGATATCGCCGGGGTCAGTGCGGTCTTCCGGGGCGGCCTCGTGGTCTACGCCACCGACCTGAAGGGCACCCTGGCCGGCGTACCCGCCGATCTGCTGTCCGAGCGAGGGCCGGTGGACCCGGACGTGGCGGCGGCGCTCGCCGAGGGTGGCCGGCAACGCTGCGGCGCGGACTGGGGGCTCGCCACCACCGGCGTCGCTGGCCCGGAGCCGCAGGACGGCAAGCCCGTCGGCCTGGTCTACGTCGCGGTCGCCGGCCCCAACGGTGGCGAGGTTCGCCAACTCGACCTGGGCGGCGGGCGGGACCACGTCCGCGCGGCGGCAGTGGTCGAGGCGCTGCGGCTGCTCGCCGAGCGGCTCAGCGCCGCGACGCGGTGAACGCCGAGGCCGGGATCGTGCCCGGGACCGCTGAGGCGGGCGGGAACGGGCTGCGGCGTACCCCGGTGAGCCCGTCCCAGCGAACCGACGGGCGGGGCGGGATGTCGGCTGGGCCCGCAACGGGTACGGTTGCGGGAAGGCTCCGACGTTCGGGGTCGGCGCGGCCCGCCGCGACCGGCTGCCCAGCGCCGGGCGCGAGGTATCCCTCAGGGGGAGGTGCGATGATCCTGCTACGCCGGGTGATCGGTGACGCACTGCGAGCGCGCCGGCAGGGGCAGCAGCGCACGCTGCGTGAGGTCTCCACCGCCGCCAACGTCAGCCTCGGCTACCTCTCCGAGATCGAGCGGGGGCACAAGGAGCCGTCCAGCGAGCTGCTCGCCGCGATCTGCGACGCCCTCGGTGCCCGCCTGTCCGAGCTGCTGCTCGAGGTGAGCGACACCGTGGCGCTCGCCGAGCAGATGCCCGGGGTGCTCGTCTCGATGCAGGACGAGCCGGCCGACGCCGCAGCCAAGAGCACCAACCGGGGTGTCCGTCAGGTCACCTCCGACGGCAAGGTGGCTGTCTCGGTCCGCCAGGACTCGCCGCTCAAGGCCACGCTGCGCAGCACCCGTGTTCGCCCGACGGAGCGCGACCGGGACGTGGTCTGCGCCGCCTGAGTCGCCGATCCGGTTGACCATGGGCGGGTTGGCCCCGGCCGCGTAGGGTGGCTCGCAGGAGGTGCCGGTGCTGTCGACCGCCGGTACGGATGCCTCATTGGCGTTCGGCTGGGACGATGGAGGCCGGCCGGTCCCGGTCGGTCGGTTTCAGCCGGCCCGGCCGTGGTGCAGCGACGCTACTGAGGGGATACCGCGGAGATGGCGAACCCGTTCGTCAAGGGCTGGAACTACCTGATGGCACTCTTCGGTGCGAAGATCGACGAGCACGCCGATCCCAAGGTGCAGATCCAGCAGGCCATCGAGGATGCCCAGCGGCAGCACCAGGCGCTGGTTCAGCAGGCTGCCGCCGTGATCGGCAACCAGCGCCAGCTGGAGATAAAGCTGTCCCGGCAGATGTCCGAGGTCGAGCGGTTGCAGGGCAACGCCCGGCAGGCACTGGTCCTCTCCGACCAGGCCCGGGCCAAGGGCGACGAGGCCGAGGCGGTGCGGTTCGAGCAGTCGGCGCAGACGCTGGCCAGTCAGCTCGTCTCCGCCGAGCAGGCCACCGAGGATCTGAAGACCTTGCATGACCAGGCGCTGGGCGCCGCCGCCCAGGCCCGCCGTGCGGTCGAGAACAACTCGATGATCCTCCAGCAGAAGCTCGCCGAGCGCACCAAGCTGCTCAGCCAGCTGGAGCAGGCCAAGATGCAGGAGACGGTGGCCCGTTCGCTGGAGTCGATGTCGTCGCTGACCGCGCCCACCAACACCCCGTCGCTGGACGAGGTGCGCGACCGCATCGAGCGGCGGTACGCCAACGCGATGGGTCGCGCCGAACTGGCCGGCAACTCCGTCGAGGGCCGTATGTTGGAGATTCAGAAGGCCACGATCGACTCGGCCGGCTCGGCGCGGCTGGAGCAGATCCGGTCCAGCATGGCGGGGGAGCAGCTCGGCGGCGGCGCGGGGCAGCGACCGGCCGTGCCGCAGGCCGAGAAGGCCGGCCCGGCCAACGATCCGACGGCCGCCGCTCGGCTGGACGAGCTGCGCGCCAGCATGGCCCGCGAGCGGGGCACCGGCGACCCGACCGCCGCCGGCTGAACGACCGGACCGAGGAGGTCAGGGTGGCAGACGAGCGGACGCGGTACTTCCGGAGGCTGGGTCGGCTTCGCCGGTCGGCCCGACGGTGGAGCGTGCTGGCCGGTGGGCTCGGCGGCGCCGCGGTGGTGCTGACTCCGTACGCCGGCCTTGGTCTGCCCGACGCGGCCTGGGCCGGCGCCGCGGGCAGTGCGGTGGCGCTCGCCGCCTGGCGTTGGATCGACGTGCGCGCCCTGGCCGCCCAGCCGGCGCCGCCCGCGCTCGGCCCGGCCGAGGCGGCGGCCCGGTCCCGAGCCCGGTTGATCGCCGCCGTCGAGCGGCTGCCGGTCGGCCCTGGTGTGCTGGCCGAGGTACGCCGGGTCCGTTCCCGGATCGCGCTGCGCGGCACCAGCGCCGGGGAGCAGTGGGCCCGACTGGATCGGGCGGCGCTCACCCTGGCCGGGATGGCCCCTCGGCTCACCGGGCTGGCCGAGCCGGCGGTGCTGGAGGCCGCTGCCGCCGACCGTTCGCTGCGCGACCTGGCCGCGCGGGTGGCCAGCGTCGAACGTGCGCTGCGGCTGGCCCCGCCCGACGCTCGGCCGCCGCTAGCCGAGGCGCACGCCGCGCTGACCGCGCAGCTGGAGGGCGGGGTGGCGGCGTACGAACGACTGGTGGTCGCCGCCGCCGGTTACCTGGCCGAGGACGCCCGACCGGAGACCGCGCACCCGGCGGCCGACCGGCTCACCGAAGCGACCGACCTGCTGCACGGGGTCGCCGGCGCCCTCGCCGAGCTGCGCGCCGTCGGCACCCCGCTGCGCGCGCCGACGCGCTGACCGCGCGCCCGCGCCGCGCCGCGCGCCAACCCCGGCCGGTCACGGTGGCGTCGTCACCAGGACCACCCCGCTGTACGGCGAGGTGCCCACGACGTTGAACGACCGAATCCGGTAGTGGTAGGTCACGCCCCGGGCCAGCCCCGTGTTGGTGAAGCCGCGGCCGGTCACCGTGAAGGTCGACACCTCCTGGTCGAAGGTCGGGTCGAGCGCCCGCTGCACGGTGAACCCGGACCCTGGACCGCCGGGTGTGCTCGCCGCCCAGGCCAGAATGACGGTCGCGGTGTCCGGCCCCGGCGCGCTCGCGGTGGCGCTCACCCCGCTCGGGGTGCCCGGCGCGGGCGGCGAGGTCACCGTGGCGACCGTCGACCACGCCGAGGCGGCACCCAGATAGGTGGTCCGCACCCGGTAGTAGTACGTGGTGTCCGGCGCGACGGTCGCGTCCAGGTGGTTGTCGCCGACCCCGATCGCCGTGGTGCCCGGGCCACTGGTGAACGTCGGGTTGGTGGCCCGCTGCACGTCGATGCCGGTGGCGAACGACCGGTTCGTCCAGCGCAGCGCCGCCCGCAGTGGCGCGGCCGGCGGGAGCGTCGCGACCAGACCGCTCGGGGCGGCCAGGTGCACCGAGGCGGGTACGCCGTTGGACCAGGACGAGTAGCTGACCGCGTTCTCCGTCCGGATCCGGTAGTGGTAGGTCACTCCGGGGGTTACCGTCGCGTCGGTGTACCGGGTGGCGGCGGCCGCGACGGTGATCGTGGTGACCTCGCCGCCGAAGGTCGCGTCGGTGGACCGTTGCAGCAGGTGGCTGGTGGCGGGCGGTCGGCCGCCGTTGCTGGTCCAGGCCAACGTGATCGCGGGTAGCGCCGTGGCCGAGCCGGGCACCGGTGTCGCGGTCAGCCCGGTCGGTGCCTTCGGCGCCACCCGCAGCACAAGTGGCCGGGTCATTCCGGCGTCGCGGTGACCGGCGAGCTGGCTGTGCCAGCGATACTCCCAGCCCAGGTTGACCAGTTGGTTGACGACCGTGGCGGGTCGCCCGTCGGCCGGGCTGATCGGCGTCGACCCGGTCCGGGCCCCGGCCGGGCGACAGGGGTCGAGCAGCCGGACGCTGTCGCCCAGCTTGAACGGCAGCGCCGGGGCGGCCGGGCGCAGCGCCACCACCACGTCCTCCCGTGGGTTGACCCGGACGATGCCCTTCCAGCCCAGCTCCGTGCCGTGCGGAGGGCGCAGCGTGCCGTCCCAGCCAACTCTGTTGATCACCTGCAGGTCGCAGCCGCCGACGTGCAACGGCTCGGTCTGCCGGACGTTGCCGCTGATCCGCCAGAGCTGCGTGCCGTCGGTGGGAGCGCCCACCGGCACGGCGGGGTCGGTGGCGAAGAGCACCTCGGTGACCGGGTCGGTCGCACCGAGCGGCAGCGTCGTCGGGTTGAGCGGCCCGGCGTGCGGGTGCCCGACGCCGAGTCGACCAACCAGCCGGCCGTGCTCCGGCTCGAAGAGCTGCTGTGCGGCCTTGACCGCGATCGGCAGGGTCACCGGGCCGGTGCCGGCCGTCGGCGTGAACGTCACAGTGGTGGCGTGCACCGGCACCGTCGTCTCCACCACGGTCCGGGTCCCGAACGCCGGGTCGTACACCGGCTGCGGGACGATCGGCGGGCGTTGGCTGGCCGCGTACGCCCGGGGCAGCCGTTCGCGCAGCCGGCTCAGGTCGTACGGCGGCGCGGGCGTCCCGGCGACCCGGAACTGGAGCAGGGTGCGGGTGTTCGGGCCGTACCCCGGTTCGGTCCGGGGCGGGCCGCCCTCGGCGCTGCGGTCCGGGCCGTCGGTGTGCTGGTCGTAGCGGCTGTCGAAGCCGGGCAGCGGGGCCGGGGCGTCGTTGTACAGGATCAGCGTGCTGCCCGGCGGCACGGCGGAGAAGTCGACAAGCACGTCGGCCCGCTCACCCGGGGCGAGCAGCAGGGTGTGCCCGTCGACGTTGAGCACGGTCGGGTCGAGCCGGTCGTAGCGGTAGCCGATCGGTCGGTTCGGCAGCACCACCGGCGCTGGCAGGAGGCCCGCCTCGTTGCCGATCTGGATGAACTCCGGGCCGGCGGCGCGCGGGTCGGGCACACCGCCGTCGCGACCGTCGGTCGGCCACCCCGTCGGACGGTCCGCCGCCCGCGTGGCGGGCACCATCGGCACCTCACCGGCGTCGGGGTCGGCGAGCGCCCCGTCGGCCGTCCACATCGCCGCGTCGGAGCAGGCGCGGTAGAGCTGGAGGTTGAGGCTGCGGTCCAGGCAGGCGTTGAGGATCCGGAACCGGTACGCGCGCGGCAGCACCTCCAGGTACGGGTAGGCGACGCCGTTGACGAGCGGGGTGTCGCCGTACGCCTCGGGGACAGCGGACGGGTGTGGCACACCGGGGCTCAGCGGCGGTTCGTCCGGCGCGTCGACCGGGTCGTGGTACGGGTTCGGCACAGAGCCGTCGGTGCGGGTGTCGTCCGGGGCGCAGCCGCGTGTCCACGGGCCGTAGTCCCACCGGCCGGTCGGGTTGCGTCCGCCGGTCCGGTACGGGTTCTGCCGGGGTTGGTAGACGTGCGGGTGCCAGAGGCTTCCCCGGGCGCCCCAGCGTTCCCGGTCCCAGGTCGGGTCCTCGGCGGCGAGTTGGGTGTCGTCCGGGACGAACGTCTTGTCCTCGATCACCAGGGGTAGCTGGTCGGCCGGCAGCACCCCGTCGGCGACGAGCTGGTCCTCGGCCGGGTCGGTGAGCAGGTAGAGCGCGAGCTGTCCGCCGTAGACGGTGAGCCGGGCCAGGCCGAGAGTGTTGTCGTGCAACCACAGCAGCCGGCCGCTCTGCTCGTTCGGGAAGTAGAGCGTGGTGGCCCCGGCACCGGGCGCCGGCATGTCCGGCACGTGGGCCAGGCCGGGCCCGGTCGGGTACAGAGTGATCTCCCCGGCCGGAGTGATCCACTGCCCCGGGTTGCCCGCGCTGGTCCAGCCGGTCTGCGCCCCGGCCAGGTGCAGCACGGCCCGGTTCTGCGGGTACGGCGCCGGTCCGTCCAGTGGGCCCAGCCCGGCCCCCTCGATGGTGTCGTCGACCGGCAGGAACAGCTCGCCGGCCCGGCCGGTGGGGAGCTGGTTGATGAACTTCACCCGGACCGGTCGCCCTCGACGGGCGAGGATCATCGGCCCGAGGTGCCACTGTCGTTCCGGAGGAACCACCGTGTTGTGTCCGGCCGGGTCGGTGCCCAGGTTGAGCTGCCGGTAGCCGCGCAACCGGGTGGCCGGCAGGTCCCGGTGCAGCCTCTGGG
The DNA here is from genome assembly GCF_000718555.1 of Micromonospora chokoriensis. Lineage (GTDB taxonomy): Bacteria > Actinomycetota > Actinomycetes > Mycobacteriales > Micromonosporaceae > Micromonospora > Micromonospora chokoriensis_B. The sequence continues at coordinate 107,748 of NZ_JOAN01000012.1, read as the reverse complement.
CGTACTCCTGGAGGCCGATCTCGTAGTAGTCGCAGCCCGGATAGCTGATCGTGTCCGGCGCGGCCACCGGCAGGTGGCTGCCGAGATCGCCGCGGCTCGGCTGGCCGGGGATGGGCAGCGGGTCGACGAACTTGCGCAGCCCGGTCCCGGCGGCCACCTTCCCGTCGGGGCCACGCGTGGGACGGGGGCTGTGGGCGAAGTTCGGCACGGTGCCGAAGTAGCGGGGCACCACGGCCGGGTCCAGGCTCGGCGTCGAGACGGTCTCCTCGGCGGTACGCGCGGCGGGCACGGCTGCCGCCTGGTCGTTGTCGCGGGCGTCGGTGTCGCGGGTGGTCCGCTCGAAGAAGGTGGAGCGGAGTCTGCGGAACATCGCCATGACTCTCCCCGGTTCGGGGCGCGAGGTCCGCCACCCCGGCGTGGGGACCTCGGCACTCTGCTGACGGTCGGTGAGCGCTCAACCGCAGCATGCGACTCCGGCGGCCGGTTAGGAATTACCCAATCGTCCGTTTCTGCGACGGGTCTGGTTCGACGAGAGCCCTGGTCAGCCCGATGACGGTGAACCCGGGCGCTCGGGCTGGCAGACCGGGCACCAGTAGGTGACCCGGTCGCCCAACTCCTCCTTGCGGATCGGGGCACCGCAGCGGCGACAGGGCTGGGCGCGTCGGCCGTACACGTAGCTGGTCTGCCCGCGGTGCAGCGAGCCGGTGCTGCTCTGCGTCCACCGACCGCGGTTGGCGGCGAGCAGCCGCTGCGCGAGGGCCACCAGGCCCGGCAGATCGGGCACCGCGTCGACCCGGGTCCACGGTGACACACCGCGCAGGAACAGCACCTCGCACTTGTAGAGGTTGCCCACGCCGGCCAGGTTGCGCTGGTCGAGCAGCGCCTCGCCGATGGTCTGCTCCGGGTGGTCGGTGAGCCGACGGACCGCCTCGGCCGGATCCCAGTCCGAGCCGAGCAGGTCGGGGCCGAGGTGGCCGACCAACTCGTCTTCCTCGGCGGTCGGCACCAGGGTCAGCTCGTGCAGGTGGTAGCCGACCGCGACGGCGCCGGGGCTGCGCAGCACCACCCGGATCAGGTGCGCGGGTCGGCCGGTCCAGCGTTCCCCCGGGGCGTACGCCCGCCAGGCGCCGTCCATCCGCAGGTGGGAGTGCAGGGTCCAGTGCGCCTCGGTCGGAGCGCTGAGGCGCAGCAGCAGGTGCTTGCCCCGGCTGGCCGACTCGCGGACGGTCCAGCCGGAGAGGTCCGTGGTCGCCAACTGCGGCACCCGGAAATCACTGCCGGTGATCCGCGCGCCGGCCAGCGCGCGATGCAGCACGCGCGCGGTGTTCCAGACGGTGTCGCCTTCGGGCACCCTGCCATCCTCCCTCTTTCGAGCAAGATTCGCATGTGTCGCTATTTGTACAGAGGTTCCTCATGATCTCCGGACATGCGAGGGTCAGGGAGTTCTGAGGAGAATGCCCATGAAGCGACATCATTGTCGTATCCCATCTGTCGCCCTTGTCGCCGCCCTCTCCCTCCTGCTCACCGCAGCGCTCCTGCCCGCCACCGGCCACACCCCGGCCGCATCCACCGACGCCCCGATCGCCCTCGTCGCCGCCGCACCCGGCGACGAACGATGGAGCGCCGACCTCACGATCGTCGATCGCGACGACGTCAACGTCCGGCGCACCGCCGCCGGCCTACGACTACGGGAGGCCCGGTCCACCGGTCGCGGTGCCCGCAGCCCGCACAGCGCGGTCGCCGAGGGGATGCTGCTGACCGCTCCCCGCACCCTCGCCCGGCCCGCCACCCGGGTCCGCGCCGAGATCAGCGCCGCGGTCCCGACCGGGGCGACCGTGGAGGCGCAGGTCCGCGGCTGGCGGCCCGCCGGCTGGACGGAGTGGCGGGCGGCCACCGGCGGCGCGGTCTTCGACCGGCCGGTCACCCAGGTACAGACCCGGGTGGTGCTCACCGCCCCTGACGGCGGCGCCACGGCGACGGTACGGGGCGTGCAGCTCACCGCCGACGCGACCGCCGCCGTCTCCGCCGCCACGCCCGGCCGCACCTACCGGGTGTACGCCACCCGCATCGGGCTGGTCGGCGAGCAGACCGCCAACGGTCGTATCGTGCAGCCCCGGGACCACTTCGCGGCGCTGCCGTCGCGGCGGGGTCTCTCCCCGATCAACACCGGCGACTACACCGTGCGGGTCTGCACGACAAGCGGCTCCCGCTGCGAGTACGCCCCGGTCTGGGACGTCGGGCCGTGGAACACCCGCGACGACTACTGGAACCCCTCATCGGTCCGGGAGAACTGGAAGAACCTGCCGCAGGGTCGACCCGAGGCGCAGGCCGCGTACCAGTCCGGTTACAACGGCGGACGGGACCAGTTCGGGCGGACCGTGCTCAACCCGGCCGGCGTCGACCTGGCCGACGGCACGTTCTGGGACGGGCTGCGGCTGACCACAAACGCCTGGGTGGACGTCGCCTACCTGTGGACCGGCAGCGGGCCGCGCGGCGTGGTCGGTGACGGGCCGCTCAACATCCGCGTCGGGGCCAGCACGTCGTACGCGAGCCGTGGCCTCGCCGCCCGGCTGGCCCACGTGCCGATCCAGTGCTACGTCACCGGCCAGTCGGTCGCCGGGCCCTACCGGACCACCACCCGCTGGAACCGTCTGGCCAGCGGGCAGTACGTCAGCCACGCGTACATCTCCAGCGTGTACGGCGGCAGCGTGCCGGTCTGCTGAGCCGGGCTCGCCCCGTCGGGTGCTGCCGTCAGGGGCGCTCGTCGGGGCGAGCCGTGCGCACCATGTCCTGGTAGCGCGGGTGGCTGGCACCGTAGACGGCGTAGTTGAGTCGGGCGTGCGAGAGGCTCAGGTCGCCGTTGGGGCCACCCCGTACGGCGTCGGCGTCGGCGTCGGTCTGGCCGTCGTCGGTCCAGAAACAGACCGGGCAGGTCCCGCCGCCGGTCCGTGACGCACAGCAGGGACAACCCACCGGAACTACATGTTCACCCACCGGAGAAGCATTCCACAGTCGAACATCAGCCCGATACCCGCAGGAGGTCCCCCGGCGACGCCGAAAGGAGGTCCGCGGCCCGCGCTCCGTTGACCGCGACCGCGACCAGATCGGCCGAGTCGACGTACGCCACCAGGCCGCCGGCCGGTGCGTCGCCGAAGGTCCGTCCGTGCACCGCCGGGAAGGCCAGCGCAGCTCCCGGAGCGCTCACCCGGACCATGGCCGGCAGCGGACCGAGCAGCTCGGCGGGTGCGGCGGGCATGTGCGCAGGCTGACCCTCGGCGTCGGTACGCAGTTCCAGGACGAGTTCGTCGCGAGATCGACCGGCGAATGGCGGATACGGGACAGCGCAGTGGCCGACCGGCCCCTCCCGCCGCCGGAAGGCGTTGGGCAGACTGCCCTGGTGACAAATCGGAACCTTCCCGCGATCGGAATCCTGCTGGTCGCCGTCGCCCTCACCGCCGGCTGTGGCAGTGCCGACGACGGTCGCCCGAACGCGGCCCCATCCGCCTCGTCCGAGTCGGCCCCGACCACGCCGACGCCCCCGGAATCGCCCGGCGTCGACGGCACGACCTCGCCGTCCACGGCGACGCAGGGCCCGACGCAGCGGCGCCCGGCCAGCCCGCCTCCGGTGGTGCTCCCCAAGCGTCCGGCCGGTGCGCCCGGGGCGAAGCAGGTCGTCGACGCCTTCCGGGCCGCCGGCCTCAAGGTGCCGAGCCCGAAGGACCGCTCGGTCGAGTGTGGGCCGGACGGCCTGGGCCTGGGCTGTTCCGAGCTGATGGCCACCGGCGCCGTCACCGTGTACGTCTTTCCGGACGAGACCAGCGCCAGTGACATCGCGGGGACCTGGGGCGGCCAGTCGTACCAGCGCGGCGCGGTGGTGCTGAACTACCTGGAGGCGAAGACCCCGGCCGCTGACCGCCCGCGCTACGAGAAGGTGCTCAACGAACTTCGTTGAGCGCCGAGGCGTCCGCGTGGCCGAGACGTGTCGTCCTTTTGAGGGTGATGACTGTGAGTCATCGTGATGACTCACAGTCATCAGGCTCAGTGCAAGGTTGCCCTCGGTGGCCGCGCAAGCTTCGGCCGCGCAGGACCCGACCGCGCAAGCCCGGACCGCTAGGAGTGGGCCGTAACTGACTGGTCAGCCGCGCAGGCGTAGGCCGCGGGGGGTGGCCCGGAAACCGGCGGCGGTCAGCGCGTCACGCAGCGGCGAGGAGTGCACCGCCTCGCCGTCGGCCCGCTCCACCGACATCGCGCCCAACGCCCCGGAATGGACGGCGTCGGCGAGCGCCTTGCCGGCTGCGGCGAGCATGTCGGTGTCGTCGCTGAACGAGAGCAACGTCCGGCCCCCGCGTTCGACGTAGAGGACGAGGTCGCCGCCGACCTGCACCACCAGGGCACCCGCCTTGCGCCCGGCCCGGTGCCCGGTCGCAGGCGCAGCCCCGTCGCCGGAGTCGACCACCCGTTCCGGCCAGGGCAGCGCCGCGCCGTACGGGTTGGCCGGGTCGGTCGCGGCGAGCACAGTGGCCGCCGCACCCCGGCCCCGGGCGCCGTCGGTCGGGTCGGCCAGCGCCCGCAGCCGGTCCACCGCACCGGGTACGGCGAACTGCGCCGCGCCGAGCCCTTCGACGAAGTAACCCCGGCGGGCCGCTCCGCGTTCCTCCAACGCCGACAGCACCGGGTAGACCGCCGAGAACCCGCCGATGACCTGCTCGGCCATCACCGCGCCGCGGGTGACCACCCCGTGCCGCTCCAGCAGCAGATCGGCGAGCGCGGCGGCCCGCCGGGTCGGGTCGAGGTCCCGCTCCGGGAGGCGTGACCAGCGGCCGGCGACCGTCGGCGGGCCACCCCGGGTGGGCAGCGCCACCCGACCGGGCCGCCGATAACGGGTGCGGGGCGCGGACGGCCGGGAGCGGTGCGCACCGCCAGCGCCGAGCACCGCGCGTAGCGGGGCGAGGGTGTCGTTGGTGAGGTGCCCCGCCCAGACCAGGTCCCAGATCGCCCCGGTCAGCGCGGCGTCGTCGGTCGAGCCGACCCGGTCGGCCAGCGGGCGGAAGAACAGCGCCTGCCCGTCGCCGAGCGCGTCGAGCACCGCCTCGTGCAGCGGAGTGTGGGTCAACGCCTCGTCGGGCGGCGGGAGCAGCAGCGGCGCGGCGTCCGCGTACGCCAGGGTGACCCAGCCGTCACCCCCGGAGATCGCACCCGACCCCGCCCAGAGCACCTCCCCGCTCGCGCACAGCTCGTCGAGCTGGGCGGGGGAGTAGTCCGCGACCCGCGCGGGCAGCACCAACCGCTCCAAGGCGGACGCCGGCACCGCCGCGCCCTGCAACTGCTCCACAGTGGCGGCGAGCGCCTCCACACCTCGGCCGGACGAGCCGACCTGCTGCCAGCGGGGCAGGAACGTCGCCAGCGCCCGGGGCGGCACCGGCTCGATCTCCCGGCGCAGCGCCGCGAGCGAGCGGCGGCGCAGCATCCGCAGTACCTCGGCGTCACACCACTGGGCGCCGGTCGAATCCGGGGTGAACTCCCCGGAGACCACCCGCCCGGTGGCGCCGAGCCGGCGCAGCGCCTGCTCGACGACGAACACGCCGAGCCCGAAGCGGGCCGCGCAGCTTGCCGCGGCGAACGGCCCGTGGGTGCGCGCGTAGCGGGCCACCAGGTCACCGAGCGGATCGGCCACCGGGGCGAGGTACGCCTCGGCCACCCCCACCGGCAGCGCCACGCCGAGGGCGTCGCGCAGGCGGGCGGCGTCCTCGACGCCCACCCAGCGCTGCTCGCCCGCGATCCGGACCCGCAGCACCCGGCGGGTGGCCTCCAACTCGGTCAGCCAGCCCTCCGGCACACCGCGCTCGGTCAGCTCGGCGTCGCTCAGGTCACCGAGCACTCGCAGCAGCTCGACGACGTCTTCGGCGTCGCGGGGGCGGCGCTGCTCGGTCAGCCAGCGCAGCTGCCGGTCGGTCTCGGTGAGCACCGCCGGGTCGAGCAACTCCCGCAGGTCGACCCGGCCGAGCAGTTCGCCGAGGAGCGTGGAGTCGAGGGCGAGTGCGGCGGCGCGGCGCTCGGCGAGCGGGGCGTCGCCCTCGTAGAGGAACGCGCCGACGTAGCCGAAGAGCAACGACCGCGCGAACGGGGACGGCGCGCTGGTCTCCACCTCGACCAGCCGCACCTTGCGGGTGGCCAGGTCACGCATCAGCCCGGCCAGCGCCGGCTGGTCGAACACGTCCTGGAGGCACTCCCGGGCAGCCTCCAGGGTGACCGGGAAGTCCGCGTATTCGCGGGCGACGTCGAGCAGTTGCGCGGCGCGTTGCCGCTGCTGCCAGAGCGGCTGGCGGCGGCGCGGGTCGCGGCGCGGCAGCAGCAGTGACCGCGCGGCGCACTCCCGGAAACGGGCGGCGAAGAGGGCGGAGGTGCCGACCGACTCCTCCACGAGCTGGGTGATCTCGTCCGGCTCGAAGACCACCACGTCGGCGCCGGGTGGCTCGTCGGCGGTGTCCGGAAGTCGCACCACGATGCCGTCGTCGGAGGGCATCACCTGGGCGTCCACCCCGTACCGTTCGGCCAGCCGGCGGCCCACCGCGAGGGCCCACGGCCCGTTGACCCGGGCACCGAGGACGCTGTGCACGGCCAGCCGCCAGTCACCCAGCTCGTCGCGGAACCGCTCGACCACGACGGTGCGGTCGTCGGGCAGCGAGCGGGTGGCCTCCCGCTGCTCGCGCAGGTAGGCCATCAGGTTGCTGGCGGCCCACTCGTCCAGCCCGCTGTCGCGCAGCGCGGCCAGTGCCGCCTCGTCGGTCTGGCGCAGGAGGGTGCGCACCCGGGCACCGATGGCCCGGCCCAGCTCCACCGGCCGGCCCAGCTGGTCGCCCTTCCAGAACGGCATGCGCGCGGCCTGCCCGGGGGCGGGCGAGACCAGCACCCGGTCGGGGGTGATCTCCTCGATCCGCCAGGAGGAGGAGCCGAGCAGGAAGACGTCGCCGACCCGGGACTCGTAAACCATCTCCTCGTCCAACTCGCCGACCCGGGCGGCCCGCTCGGCGCCGGCCAGGAAGACCCCGAACAGGCCCCGGTCGGGAATGGTGCCGCCGCTGGTCACCGCGAGTCGCTGCGCGCCGGGGCGGCCGGTGAGCAGGTCGGTGGCCCGGTCCCAGACCAATCGAGGGCGCAGCTCGGCGAAGGCGGTGGACGGGTAGCGGCCGGAGAGCATGTCCAACACGGCGTGCAGCGCCGAGTCGGGCAGCTCGGCGAAGGGTGCGGCCCGGCGGACCAGCACGGCCAGGTCGCCGAGCGGCCACGGCTCCAGGGCCACCATCGCGACGATCTGCTGGGCCAGCACGTCCAGCGGGTTGCGCGGGTAGTGCAGCTCCTCGATCGCCCCGTCGGTCATCCGCTCGGCGACCACAGCGCAGGAGAGCAGATCGCCGCGGTGCTTGGGGAAGACCACCCCACGGGAGACGGCGCCCACCTGATGCCCGGCCCGGCCGACCCGTTGCAGCCCGGCCGCCACGCTCGGCGGCGCCTCGATCTGCACCACCAGGTCGACCGCGCCCATGTCGATGCCCAGCTCCAGGCTCGAGGTGGCCACCACCGCCGGGAGCTGGCCGGACTTGAGCGCCTCCTCGATGTGCTTGCGCTCCTCTCGGGAGACGCTGCCATGGTGGGCGCGGGCGATCACGGGTGCCGCGCCGGTGGCCGCGCCGGACTGGGCCATCACCTCGGCCGGCGGCCGGTTGCGCAGCGGACCGGCCGGACCACCCCACCGCTGCGCGCCGCCCGCCAGGCCGTCGTCGCCTGCCGGCAACCCCTCCGGTACGCCGATCGCGCTCTCGCCCGACGTGGCGGCCACCGCCTCGGCGGCCAGCTCGTTGAGCCGGGCGCAGAGGCGCTCGGCGCTGCGGCGGGAGTTGGTGAAGACGATTGTCGAGCGGTGCTGCCCGATGAGAGTGAAGACCCGTTCCTCCACGGCCGGCCAGATCGACGCCCGACGTGGCCCGGGGCCGCCGAGGTCGTCCTCCGCAGGCTGCTCCTGCTCGTCCAGGCGGGTCATGTCCTCGACCGGGACCTGCACGCTGACCTCGATGGTCTTCGGGGTGGCCGGCTGCACCACGTCGACCGGGCGGGCACCGCCGAGGAATTGCGCGCAGGCGTCGATCGGCCGGACGGTGGCCGAGAGGCCGATGCGCTGCGCCGGGGAAGGCAGCAACTCGTCGAGACGTTCGAGGGAGAGCGCGAGATGCGCGCCGCGTTTGCTGCCGGCCACCGCGTGCACCTCGTCGACGATCACCGTCTGGACGCCGCGCAGCGAATCACGAGCCGCAGACGTGAGCAGCAGAAACAGCGACTCGGGCGTGGTGATGAGGATGTCGGGCGGGGTGCGGGCAAAAGCTCGCCGCTCGTCGGCGGGGGTGTCGCCGGTGCGCATGCCGACGGTGATGTCGGGCGGTGCGACACCCAGTCGGGTGGCAGCCTGCCGGATGCCGGCCAGCGGGGCGCGCAGGTTGCGCTCGACGTCGACGGCGAGGGCCTTGAGCGGGCTGACGTAGAGCACCCGGCACCGCTGGCGGGCCTCGGCCGGGGCGGGCTCGCGGGCCAGCCGGTCCAGCGACCAGAGGAATGCCGCCAGCGTCTTGCCCGAGCCGGTGGGCGCCACCACGAGCGCGTTGCGGCCAGCGGCGACCGACCGCCAGGCGCCGGTCTGCGCGGCCGTGGGTGCGGCAAAGGCGGCGTCGAACCAAGCACGGGTGGCCGGGCCGAACCCGGCGAGCACCGCGCCGGCGTCTGCGTCTGCCCCGGTCACCGGTCCATCGTGCCCCGCCGGTACGACATCCACGAGCGACCCGGAGTGGAATAGGCGCGCAAAAGGCAAAAAGCGTGGAACATGCGCTTAATCCGTTAAGTCTCACTTAACTGCTTGCTTCTAAGGAGCAACATAAAGTAACTTCACTCGCAACGCGAACCGGGGTGAGGGGATTTGATGGCCGGCGAGCAGCGCACCGTCGAACCGGGCACCGACGTGCTGATTCGCAAGGTCGACAGCCATCTCACCGCGCTCCGTGCCGGCCTGCACGGCCCCGAGCTCGAGCTCGCCGAACGCCTCGCCCGCTGCCTGCGGGAGTTGGTCCGCTGCACCGCCCAGGCCAGCGCCGCCGATCGGGGGCAGGTCCGCGTCGCCGTCCACTACTTCGTGCTGCGGCGCGAGAGCCGCGGCCGATTGCTCTCGGTGCGGTCGCTGACCGCCGCAGAGCGGGTGGTCGACCGCGTCGCCCGCCAACTCGGCCGCCTCGACCTGTTGGTCGAGCTGCGCCGTGACCGCCCCGCCCCCGACGACGCCCAACCCCTAAACAAGGCCCTCCTGCGCTAACCCCCACCCCCAACCCCACCCGCCTGTGTTGATCAAGAGGTTTGCGTCATCCTCGCCCGCGTTCCTGACGCAAACCCCTTGATCGACCACGAGAGGGCGGGGTGGGGGTTGGGGGTGGGGGTTAGGGCGCAGTGGGCGAATTCCGGCAAAACCGCACGGCGGGCACCGAACTGGCGTCTGATCGCTGCTAGGCGCCACCGCTGCCACGGGCGTCGGCCATGTCGATCGGGAGCGCGCAGGTGCTGGTACTGCTCATCCTCCATCTCGTGGCGGCCCTCGCCGCGCCCCTGCTCGTTCGCTGGTGGGGTCCGCGCGCGTGCTACCCGCTGGCGTTGGCGCCGGCCGCCGCGTTCTGCTGGGCGGTGGCCCGGACCCCGGCCGTCGCCGATGGCGGTGCGGTGGTCGAGACGTACCCGTGGATTCGGCAATTGGGTCTGGACATCGCGCTACGGGTCACCACGCTGTCCTGGCTGATGACGCTGCTGATCGGCGGCATCGGCGCGCTGGTGTTGGTCTACAGCGCCCGCTACTTCAGCGCTGGCTCCACCGGGCTGGCGCAGTTCGCCGCGGTCCTGGTCGCCTTCGCCGGCGCGATGCTGGTGCTGGTCTTCGCCGACGACCTGCTGCTGCTCTACGTCGGCTGGGAACTGACCACGATCTTCTCGTACCTGCTGATCGGGCACAGCACGGAACGGCGGTCCAGCCGGTGGGCGGCGGCGCAGGCGTTGACCGTCACCACGCTGGGCGGGCTCGCCATGCTTGTCGGGTTCATCATGCTGGGTGAGCATGCCGGCACCTACCGCTGGTCGGAGATCAGCGCGCAGCCGCTGCCCGGCGGCGGTTACCTGGTGGGTGCCGTGCTGCTCATCCTTGCCGGCGCGCTGTCCAAGTCGGCGGTGTTGCCGTTCAGCTCGTGGCTGCCGGTCGCGATGGCGGCACCCACGCCGGTCAGCGCCTACCTGCACGCCGCCGCGATGGTGAAGGCCGGCGTCTACCTGGTCGGGCTGCTCGCGCCGGTGCTCGCCACGGTCGGCCCGTGGCGGCCGGTGGTGCAGATCGCCGGCGTGGCGACCATGCTGCTCGGCGGTTGGGCCGCGTTGCGGCAGACCGACCTCAAGCTGCTGCTGGCGTACGGGACGGTCAGTCAGCTCGGCCTGCTGGTCGCGGTGACCGGGTCGGGGACCCCGGACGCCGCCCTGGCCGGCACCGCGATGCTGCTGGCGCACGCCCTGTTCAAGGCGGCGTTGTTCCTGGTCGTCGGCATCATCGATCACGGTGCCGGCACTCGTGACCTGCGCGAGCTGTCCGGGCTGCGACGTTGGTCCCGGCCGCTGTTCGTGGTCGCCGTGCTGGCTGCGGCGTCGATGGCCGGCGTGCCGCCGCTTGTCGGCTTCGTCGCCAAGGAGGCGGTGTTCGGGGCGTTCACCGAACAGCCGGCGCTGCTCATCGGCCTGGTCGCCGGGACGGTGCTCACCGTCGCGTACAGCGCCCGCTTCCTCTGGGGCGCGTTCGCCGACCGGCCGGGTGTGACGCCGGTCCCGCCGGGACCGATCGCCGCGTCGCTGCTGGTGCCGCCCGCGGTGCTCGCCGGTGTCGGTTTGCTCGCCGGTCCGGCCGCGAGCGTGCTGGACGACCTGCTGCGTCCGTACGCCGATCTGCTCGGTGAGGTCGACGCGCACCTGGCGCTCTGGGCCGGACCGACCCCGGCGCTGGGCCTCTCCGTGCTGGCGCTCGTCGGCGGCGGCCTGCTCTTCGCCGTGCGCGGGCCGCTCGCCCCGGTGCTGGCCCGGTTGCGGTCGCCGGTGGGGGGAAACCAGGGGTACGAGTGGGCGGTGGGCCGCTTCGACCGGCTGGCCATCGAGGTCACCGGCGCGACCCAGCGTGGCTCGCTGCCGCAGTATCTGGGCATCATCCTGGTCACCCTGGTGCTGGTGCCCGGCGCGGCAATGCTCTCCGCCAGCCCGTGGCGGGCGCGGATTCCGCTCTGGGACAGCCTGCTGCAACCGGTGGTCGTGTTGGTGATCACGGTGGCGGCGGTGCTGGCGGTCGGTGCCCGCCGCCGGCTGACCGCGATGCTGCTGGTCGGCATGACCGGCTACGGCACGGCGATGCTCTTCGTGCTGTACGGGGCGCCCGACCTGGCGCTCACCCAGTTTCTGGTGGAGACCTCGACGATCGCGGTCTTCGTGCTGGTGCTGCGCCGCCTGCCGGAGCGGTTCTCGGCCCGGCCGCTGCGCCGCAGCCGGTGGGCCCGCCGCGCCATCGGGGTGGCGGTGGGTGTGGCGGCCGCCGGGCTGGCCCTCACCGCAGTCGGCGCCCGCCGGGCACCGGACGTCTCGGCCGCGTTTCCGGAGCTGGCGGTGGCGCACGGGTACGGCCGCAACGTGGTCAACGTGGTCCTGGTCGACATCCGGGCCTGGGACACGATGGGCGAGCTGGCGGTGCTGGTGGTGGCCGCGACCGGGGTGGCCAGCCTGATCTTCGAGCGGTCCCGCACCGGGCCACGGCCGCGCCGGCCGGGGGCGGACCGAGGGGCGAGTGGACCTGGCCGCCCGGTGTGGCTGCGCGGTGGCCCCACCCTCTACGAGGGACGCCGCTCGATCGTGTTGGAGGTGGTCATCCGGCTGATCTTCCACACCGTGGTGCTGTTCTCGCTGTTCCTGCTCTTCTCCGGGCACAACGCGCCAGGTGGCGGCTTCGCCGGTGGTCTGGTGGCGGGTCTCGCCCTGGTGGTCCGCTACCTGGCCGGCGGCCGGTACGAGCTGACCGAGGCGGCTCCGGTCGGTGCCGGCGCGATCCTCGGCGCGGGGCTGGCCGTGTCGGTGGGCAGTGGCGTGGTGGCGCTGCTGGTCGGTGGATCGGTGCTGGAGAGCGCCAAGATCGACAGGTCACTGCCGCTGATCGGCGACGCTCACCTGGTCACGTCGCTCTTCTTCGACATCGGCGTGTATCTGGTCGTGATCGGGCTGGTGCTGGACATCCTGCGCAGCCTCGGCGCCGAGGTGGACCGGCACATCGAGGCCACCGGCACGGCGACCGGCGGCCTGGCCGTCGACAAGGGGGATCGGCCGTGAGCGTGAGGAGTGAGCCGGGTTTGCGAGCCCCGCAGTCGCGAACAAAGGAGGAACGGTGACGGCCACTGGCGCGGGGCCGACGCTGGTGCTGGTGCTGGCCGTCGCGGTGCTTGTCGGGTGCGGGGTGATCCTGCTGTTGGAGCGCAGCCTGACCCGGGTCCTGCTCGGTGTGATCATGCTCGGCAACGGGGTGAACCTGTTGATCCTGCTGGGCGGGCGGCCGGGCGGGGCACCGATCGTCGGTACCGGGTCGGTGCAGCGGATGAGTGACCCGTTGCCGCAGGCGATGGTGTTGACCGCCATCGTGATCACGTTCGGGTTCACCGCGTTCCTGCTCGCGGTGGCGTACCGCAGTTGGTATCTCTCCGGCGACGACGAGGTGCCCGACGATCTGGAGGACCGGCAGATCATTCGCCGGGCGGGACGCAACGAGATGGGTGCGGTCGACCTCGGTGGGGAGGGTCCGAACGGTGACCCGGAACAGGTCGATCCCGAGCCGGCCCGCCGACGGCTACGACGCGGGGAAGAGACGTGATGAGCGCCCTGTTGCCGCTGCCGGTGGTGGTGCCGCTGCTCGGTGCGGCGCTGACCCTGTTGCTGGCCGGGAAGCCCCGAGTTCAGCGCGCGATAAGCGTGCTGTGTCTGAGCGGCACGCTCACGGTGGCGGTGCTGTTGCTGGTGCAGGCGTACCGGCACGGGCCGGTGGTGGTGGCGGTCGGGGCGTGGCCGGCACCGGTCGGCATCGTCCTGGTGGCCGATCAACTCGCCGCGCTGATGCTTGTGGTGTCCTCGGCGGTGACCCTGTGCGTGTTGCTGTACTCGGTCGGTCAGGGTCGCAGCGAGACGATCGAGAGCACGCCGGTGTCGATCTTCCACCCGACGTACCTGGTGCTCACCGCCGGCGTCACCAACGCGTTCCTGGCTGGTGACCTGTTCAACCTCTTCGTCGGGTTCGAGATTCTGCTGGCCGCCAGCTTCGTGTTGATCACCCTGGGCGGCACCGAGACCCGGATCCGGACCGGGTCGACGTACGTGGTGGTCAGCATCCTCTCCTCGATGCTCTTCCTGACCTCGGTGGGTCTGGTGTACGCGGCCACCGGCACGCTCAACCTCGCCCAGCTCGCCCAGCGCCTCGACGACCTGCCCGACGGCGTCCGACTGGCCCTGGAGCTGATGCTGCTGCTGGCCTTCGCGATCAAGGCGGCGGTCTTTCCGCTGTCGGCCTGGCTGCCGGACAGCTATCCCACCGCGCCGGCCCCGGTCACGGCCGTCTTCGCGGGTCTGCTCACCAAGGTGGGCGTCTACGCGATCATCCGCACCGAGACGTTGCTGTTTCCCGGCGGGCGGGCCGACGTGCTGCTCATGGTCGTCGCCGGGCTGACCATGGTGATCGGCATCCTCGGCGCGGTGGCCCAGTCCGATCTGAAGCGGCTCTTCTCGTTCACCCTGGTCAGCCACATCGGTTACATGATCTTCGGGGTGTCGTTGAGCAGCATCGCCGGGCTCTCCGGCGCGATCTTCTACGTGGTGCACCACATCACCATCCAGACCACGCTGTTCCTCGTCGCCGGCCTGGTCGAGGAGCGTGCGGGCAGCACCGATCTGCGCCGCATCGGCGGGCTGGCCCGGGTGGCGCCGCTGCTCGGCGTGCTGTTCTTCGTCCCGGCCATGAATCTGGCCGGGGTGCCACCGTTCTCCGGCTTCCTCGGCAAACTCGGCCTGCTCCAGGCCGGTGTGGCGGCCGGCGGGCCGCTGCCCGGGGTGCTGGTCGCGGCCGGCACGCTGACCAGCCTCCTCACCCTGTACGTGGCGTCGCGGGTGTGGAACATCGCCTTCTGGCGTGCGCCTCGAATGGCCACCAGCGAGCCGGTCGTCCGGCTGCCGAAGCTGATGGTCGGGGCCACCATGGCCCTGGTCGCGCTCGGGCTGGCGTTGACGGTGCTGGCCGGTCCGCTCTTCGACGTCACCGCCGACGCGGCTGCGGACCTGCGCCTGCGCACCCCGTACGTCCGTGCCGTGCTGCCGGGCGGCGTACCGTGACCGGCTCGCCGCCGACGGCCGTGACCTCCGGCGGGTCGGAAGCGTCGCGGGGCCGGTTCGGGCGTTGGCGGGACCAGGCGGTGGCGCTCGGGTGGCTGGTGGTGGTCTGGAACCTGCTCTGGGGTGACATCAACTGGGCCAACCTGGTCGGTGGCCTGCTGGTGGGTGGGGCGGTGCTGGTCTTCTTCCCGCTGCCGGCGGTCAGCTTCGGTGGCCGGCTGCGCCCGTGGGCGCTGCTGGTGTTCGCGAGCCGGTTCGCCGCCGAGCTGGTCAGCGCAAGCCTGCACATCGCCCGGATCGCCGTGCAGCCCGGCTACCGGCCGCGCGGCGCGATCATCGCGGTCCGGTTGCGGGTCTCCACCGACCTGAACCTGGCGCTCACCGCCGAGGCGGTCTCGCTGGTGCCGGGCACGCTGATCCTCGAGGTGGACCGGGACTCCGGAACCCTCTACCTGCACGTCCTGGACACCCACGCCCCGACGGACCTGGACGTGGCCCGGGAACGCACGCTCGCCGTCGAACGGCGAATCCTGCGCACGGTGGGCTCCACCGCAGAGCTGCGCCAGCTCGACGTCTCCGCACCCGAGAAGGGAACCCGCCCGTGACCACGTTCCTGGCCGTCGTCCTCACCGCCCTGCTGTCGGTCACCGCCCTCCTCGCGCTGGCCCGCCTCTACCGTGGCCCGTCACTGGTGGACCGGGTGATCGCCGCGGACATGCTGCTCGCCACAATGGTCGGCGCGGTGGGCGCCGAGGCGGCGGTCAACCGGCACGCCACCACGCTGCCCGTACTTGTGGTGCTCTCCCTGCTCGGCTTCGTGGGCTCGGTGTCGCTGGTCCGCTTCGCCGTCCGGGAGCAGCAGTGATCGCGACGATCGCGGACTGGCTCGGCGCCGGCTGTCTGGTGGCCGGCGCGCTGCTCGGCCTGGCCGCCGCGATCGGCGTACTGCGCTTCCCGGACGCGCTGTCGCGGATGCACGCGGCCACCAAGCCGCAGGTGCTCGGGGTGCTCCTGCTGCTGCTGGGCATCGCGTTGCGGCTGCGGTCCCCGGCGGACCTGGGCATGATCGCGCTGGTGGCGGTCTTCCAGTTGGCGACCGCGCCGGTCGCGGCGCAGATGATCGGGCGGGCCGCGTACCGGTCGGGGCGGCTCGACCGAAGCCTGCTCGACGCCGATGAGCTGGCCGAACGCGGCTCAGGTGGTGGGTCGGCGGGATGACCGGGGCACCCGCTGAACCGGACGTTTCGCTCCTTCGGCCCACCCCCAGCGGAGTCCCAGCCAGCGCCGATAAAATAGCGGCATGATCGACTCTTCTGCCCAGGAGGGCAGCAGTAGCCAGCCGGGTCGTGCCCGGCATATCCCCGTACCGACGACCCCGGGAGCCCTGAGCAACCCGTGTTGATCGTCGTTGGTCTTCTTCTGATCACTGTTCTTACTGCCGCCACCGGCTACTTCGTGGCGCAGGAGTTCGGCTATGTCGCCGTGGACCGCGGCAAGCTGCGCCAGCTCGCCGATGACGGCGATCCGGCCGCCGCTCGGGCCCTGACCGTCACCAGCCGGCTCTCCTTCATGCTCTCCGGCGCCCAACTCGGCATCACCGTCACCGCGCTGCTGGTCGGCTACGTCGCCGAACCGTACCTGGGTGGTGGCCTCGCCGACCTGCTCGGCGTGGCCGGTGTCAGCGAGGCGGTCAGCCTGCCGCTGTCGGTGGCGTTGGCCCTGGTCATCGCCACCATCGTGCAGATGGTCCTCGGGGAGTTGGCCCCGAAGAACCTGGCCATCGCGCGGGCCGAGCAACTGGCTCGGGCGTTGAGCCGATCCACCCTGATCTACCTGGCCGTCGCCGGGCCGCTGATCCGGCTCTTCGACCGGGCATCGGTGCGTCTGCTGCGCCGGTTCGGCATCGAGCCGATCGAGGAGCTGCCCAGCGGCGCCACCCCGGCGGACCTGGAACAGATCATCGCCGAGTCCCGCGAGGAGGGCAGCCTCGACGCCGAGATGTCCACGCTGCTCGACCGAGGTCTGGACTTCCGCGAGCTGACCGCCGGCGAGGCCATGGTGCCCCGGGTCGACGTGCACACCGTACGGGCACACGAACCGGTCAGCCGGGTGGTCGAGCTGCTGGACACCGGCCACTCCCGCTTCCCGGTACGCGGTGCGGAGGGCGTCGACGACCTGCTCGGCATCGTCGGCATCGCCGACGTGCTCGGCGTACCCCCTGGGGAGCGGGCCACCACTCCGGTGAGTGCGGTGGCCGGGCCGCCGCTGCTCGTACCGGAGACGTTGCCCCTGCCCACGGTGCTCGATCGCCTGCGGGCCGGGCATCGGCAGATGGCGTGCGTGGTCGACGAGTACGGCGGTTTCGCCGGCGTGATCACGCTGGAGGACATCGCCGAGGAGCTGGTCGGCCCGATCCGGGACGAGGACGACCCACCGGAGCGGGCACCGGCCCGGCAGGACGACGGGTCCTGGGTGGTGCCGGCCCGCTGGCGGATCGACGAGGTCGCCGACAGCACCGGCATCGCCCTGCCCGAGGCCCCCGAGTACGACACCCTGTCCGGGTTGGTGATGCGGGAGCTGGGCCGGGTGCCGGAGGTCGGTGACCGGCTGGAGATCAGCCTGGCGCCCGAGGGATCGGACGGCGAGGACGGCGAGGCGGAGCCTCGGGCACTGGTCGAGGTGCTGGCCGTGGATCGGCACGTGGCCGACTCGGTGCGGTTGCAGCTGACCAAGCCGGGGGTGACTGCGTGAGCGCGAGGAGTGAGCTTGCGAGCACCGCAGTCGCGACCAAAGGAAAGCACCGATGAGCCCCGGAATCGCACTGTTCAGCTCGGCGATCCTGCTGGCGCTGAACGGGTTCTTCGTGGCCGCCGAGTTCGCCCTGGTGGCCAGCAAGCGCTACCGGCTGGAACAGGCGGCGGCGAACGGCGGTCGAGCCGCCCGCGCCGCGCTCGACGGCGTACGCGAGCTGTCACTGATGTTGGCCGGCGCGCAGCTCGGCATCACGCTCTGCACCCTGGGTCTCGGCGCGCTGGCCGAGCCGGCGATCGAGCACCTGCTCAGCCCTCTGCTGCACGCGGTGGGCCTGCCGGACGCGGCCAGTCACCTGGTCGCCCTGCTCTTCGCCCTCGGGGTGGTGACCTTCCTGCACCTGGTGGTGGGGGAGATGGCGCCGAAGTCGTGGGCGATCACCGACGCGGAGCGCTCGGCGACGCTGCTCGCGTTGCCGTTCCGCGCCTTCGCCCGGGTCTCCCGGCCGGTGCTCTCCGCGCTCAACGCCCTGGCCAACGCGATCCTGCGGCTGCTCGGGGTCACCCAGCAGGATCAGCTCGCCCAGGTGCACGGCCCGGACGAGCTGCGGATCCTGCTGGAGCAGTCCCGTGAGCACGGGCTGCTCGGTGCCGAGCAGCACCAGTTGCTGACCAGCATGCTGGAGTTGCAGGGCACGTCGGTGGCGCAGGTGATGGAGCCGTTCGCCACCATGGTCACCGTCCGTCGGGACGACCCGGCCACTCGGATCGAAGAGGTCAGCCGGGACAGCGGCCGATCCCGGCTCGCGGTGCTCGACGAGGCGGGCGACGTGTGCGGCCTGGTGCACGTCCGGGAGGCGGTCCGGGTGGTCACCACCGGCCGGGTCGCCACCGCCGGGGAGCTGATGACGCCCGCGTTCACCCTGCCCGCGACGTCGTCGGTCACCGAGGCGGTGGCGGCGATGCGGGCCCGGCAGTCACAGCTGGCATTGGTACGCAACGGCGGCGGCCCGGCCCGGCCGATCGGCTTCGTGGCCCTGGAGGACCTCCTTGAGGAGGTCATCGGGGAGTTCGACGACGAGACCGACACGGTGCCGCGCGGGCGGCGACTTCGCTGAGCTCACCGGCCCGGCCGCGCTGCGTCAGCGTGGCCGGGTCGGCGCTGCTCGGCGCGGGCGGGCTTGAGGTCACCGCGACCGGGTAGGCGCGCACGGTGGGGCCGGCGGGGCCCCGTCCCGGGAGGGGGCGTGCGGTGCGGCTGACGGGAGTGTCCCCGGAGTCCGGCCGGACCGGGCTGGCCGTGCAGACCACGCTGCCCAACCCGAGCACCCGGCCGGGCCTGCGCCTGCCCGGGCGGGTGACCCTCGCGGCGGGCCCGCAGGACGTGCTGGTGCGCCACATCCGGCTCGGCCTCGTCACCACGGTCGAGCCGGATGACCCGAACGCTGCCCGGCGCCTCGTGCAGTTCCATCAGTTGCCGATCGCCGGCCGGTTCGTGGTGCCGGCCGGTCGGCGGCGGGCGGTCGACTTCGCGTTGCCGCTGCCGTGGGAGACCCCGGTGACCACGTTCGGCGGGGTGCCGCTGTTGAGTCTGCGGATGGGCCTGCGGACCGAGGTCTCGCTCGACCCCGATCTCGACCAGGGCGCCATGGTGCCGATCTTCGTGCACCCGATCCCCACCCAGCAGCACGTGCTGGCGGCGCTGGACACGCTGGGCTTCATGATCCGTCAGTCCGGGTTGCAGGAGGGCGGGTTGCCGGGGGTGGAGCACACCCTGCCGTTGCACCAGCGCTGGGGCTACTGGGTGGGCCCGCTCTACGCCGGCCCGATCACCGAGCTGGAGGTGATCTTCGTGACCAACTCGGCGGGTCTGGAGGCGATCCTCTGGATGGATCGCCGGTTGGCGCTGGCCGGGATCACGCACCAGAGCATCAGCCGATTCCGGATCTGGCACGCGGACGCCGACCAGCGGGACTGGATCGCCACCGTGGACGGCTGGATCCGCCAGGCGATCAACCGGCACGCCGCCGCGGCCGCGCACGCCGACTGGTCCGCGCGGATCAGCGGGTCCGCCCACGTCAGCCGCCACCCCGACGAGCCGATCAAGCCCGGCTACGGCCTTGGTGGCACCGCCGGCGGCGCCGGCGTGGGAGGCGGCGGCTCCGGCGGCGGCGACGGCACCTGACCGGGGCGGGTCAGCCGGCGCTGGCGGTGGCCAGCTTGAGGCTAAAGGCCAGGAACAGGGCTGCCACGGCGGTGGTGCCGCCGGCCGCCAGGCGGCGACGCCTGCGGAACTGGGCGGCCAGGAAGGTGCCCGCGAAGATCAACGCGGTCAGGTAGAGGCCGCTGGTCACCTGGGCGATCAGCCCGAGTAGCAGGAACGACAGCGCCGGCCAGGCGTAGCCGGGGTCGACGAACTGGATGAAGAACGAGATGAAGAACAGGATCGCCTTCGGGTTCAGCAGGCTGATCACCAGCGCCTTGCGGAACGGGCTGCGCATCTCCGCCGGCTGCGCGGCGTCGATGAGGCGCGGCGTGCTCGGGTCGTTGCGGTCGCGCCAGCGCCGCACGGCGCCGAGCAGCATGGTCACCCCGACATAACCGAGGTACGCGGCACCGATGTACTTGATCACCATGAACACCGGCGGGTACGCCTTGAGCAGCGACGCCACCCCGGCGGCGGAGAGGACCATCAGCACCCCGTCGCCGACGAACACTCCGCCGGCGGCCCGATAGCCGGCCCCCACGCCCCGCTTGGCCGCGGTGGAGAGCACGAAGAGCGAGTTGGGCCCGGGCAGCAGGATGATCGCTACGGTGCCCAGCACGTACGTCCAGATGTCGGTGATTCCCAGCACGCCCGCCATCATCACGCCACAGGTGCCGTACGACGAAGTCTTTCTCGCAGCCTGACCTGTGCGCTCGGCCACTCGTCGATGGTCATCGCGTACGTCACGGTGTCGCGCCAGGAGCCGTCCGGGCGTTGCCGGTGCATCCGGAGCACCCCTTCCCGGGTCGCGCCGAGTCGTTCGATGGCCGCCTGGGAGCGAACGTTGCGGATGTCGGTGTGCCAGACCACCCGCACCGCGCCCAGCTCGTCGAAGGCCCGGCCGAGCAGGAGCAGCTTCGCCTCGGTGTTGATCCCGGTACGCCACCAGGGCCGGCCGAGGAAGGTGTGCCCGATCGCCACCGCCCGCCGCTGCGGATCGAGGTCGTAGTAGGACGTGGTGCCGACCACCGCCCCGGTCGCCGCGCACCGCTGCGCCCAGGCCACCCGCTCACCCCGGTGCTGGGCGGCCAGGGCGGTGCCGATCACCTCGGCGGTTTCGGCGGGCGTGGTGGGCGGCGCGACGCTGAGGTGTCGCCACACCTGCGGGTCTGCGGTGGCGGCGTGCAACTCGTCGGTGTGCGCCAACTCCAGGGGCTCCAGCCGAACGTGCTCGCCGTGCAGCGGCACCGGGTCGTGCCAGGGCGTGCGGGGCGTCCGCAGGTACGTCGGCAGCGGCGCGGTGACCCCGGCGTCGGGCTCGGGTGCCCCGGCGGTCAGGCGCAGCGGCAGCACACCGGCCCAGTGCGGAAGGTGCAGGTCGGCTTCGTCCTCGCGGACCCCGCCGGTGCGGGCCCGGACGGACACCTCGCGCAGCGGCAGCGCCAGGACTGCGGTCTCGGCCAGCTCGCGCCGGCTGGGCGGGCGGGTGGCCGCGCTGCGTCCCGCGCCGACCTTCTCGACAAGCGCGGTGAGCATGGCGAGCTTCTCCCGCTCGTCGCTGATCAGTCGGGCGGTGCCGTGCGCGACGACCGAGCGGTAGTTGGCGCTGTGGTGGAACTGCGAGCGGGCGTAGACGAGCCCGTCGAGCAGGGTCACCGCGACGCAGACCGGCAGCCCGTCGTCGCCTCGGGCGGCGAGCAGCGGCCGGCTGCCGGTGGAGCCGTGCAGGTAGAGCGTGTCACCGATGCGCACGTGCAGGGTGGGTAGCACCCGTGGCTGGCCGTCGACGGTGAAGCTGAGCGCGCAGTCGTACGCCTCGTCGAGCACGGCGTGGGCAGCGGCCTGGTCGTAGCTCAGCTTGTCGCGCGAACGATGTGGTGTGGTCCGGGCGGTGGGTGGATACATGCGCGCGGCCCCTTTGTTCTAGTACAATCTCTTGTTTGTGTCAGCACGCTATCAGCTCACCGGAGCGACAGCCGTCGAGATTTCGGCCAGCATCGAGTCGGGCATCCGTACCGGCGCCCTGTCACCGGGGGCTGCCCTGCCGCCCGTGCGGGCGCTCGCCGCCGAGCTGGGGGTCAGCCCCGCCACCGTCGCCCGCGCCTACCAGGAGCTGCGCCAACGCGGCCTGCTCGCCACCGCCGGGCGGCACGGCACCCGGGTACGCCCCCGCCCGCCGGTGGCCGCCCGACGCTCCGCGCTGCGGCCCCCACCGCTGCCCGGCGCCCGCGACCTGTCCCGGGGCGAACCCGACCCCCGGCTGCTGCCCCCGCTGGGCCCGCACCTGGCGGCGCTCGCCGCCGACGGCGGCCCGTCGGTCGGCTACTCCGACGCCGGAGTGCTCCCCGAGCTGGCGGAGGCGGCCCGCGCCCGGCTGCGCGCCGACGGCGTACCGGCCGGGGAGTTGACTCTCGTCGGCGGGGCGCTGGACGGCATCGAGCGGCTGCTCGGCGCCCACCTGCGCCCCGGCGACGCGGTCGCCGTCGAGGACCCGGGCTGGGCCAACCTGCTCGACCTGGTCGCCGCGCTGGGGTTGCGTCCGATCGGGGTGCCGCTGGACGACGAGGGGCCACTTGTCACCGGGGTGGCCGCGGCGCTCGCCGCCGGAGCACGGGCGCTGATCATCACCAGCCGGGCCCAGAACCCGACCGGCGCCGCCGTCTCCGCAGCCCGCGCCGAGGCGCTGCGGGCGCTGCTCGCCGGCCGACAAGACCTGCTGCTGATCGAGGACGACCACGCGGCCGAACTGGCCCGCGTACCCCTGCACCCGCTGGCCGGCGCGACCGCGAGTTGGGCGTTCCTGCGCTCGGTGAGCAAGCCCTTCGGCCCGGACCTGCGGCTGGCGGTGCTGGTCGGCGACGAGACGACGGTGGCCCGGGTGAGTGGCCGTACGCGGGTCGGTGCCGGCTGGGTCTCCACAGTGCTGCAACGCCTGGTGCTCGCCCTGTGGCGGGATCCGGCGGTCACCGAGTTGGTGCAGCGGGCGGCGCAGAGCTACGAGCAGCGGCGCGACGGGTTGCTCGCCGCGCTGGCCGAGCATGGCCTGACCGCACATGGTCGCAGCGGCATCAACGTCTGGCTGCCGGTGGCGGACGAGACCAGCACGGTGACCGCGCTCCGCGACGCCGGCTGGGCGGTGGCCCCCGGCGCCCTCTACCGGATCGCCGCGCCGCCCGCTCTCCGCATCACCGTCAGCCCGCTGACCACAGACGATCTGGCCCCCCTGGCCGCTGCCCTGGCCGAAGCGGCAAACCCCACCCCCCTTCGAGGCTTCCCCACCTGACCCCTGCGATCTTGCAGTTTGTGTTGGCTGAATGTCGGACCTGTGGATGTTGGTCGGGACAGAAAGTGCGAGATCGCGGGGATTCGGGGCGGCGGGGACGGGTATGCGCCGGCCGGAGGTGTGGGAGATATGGCTTCTGGTGGGGCTCGTAAGGGGATTTGGATCGCGGTGGCGGTGGCGATCATCGTCATCGTCATCGTGCTGATCGCGATCGCTTCCGGCGGCGATGGGGGCGGTAACGGGTACTGACGCGGCGGCAGTGGTGCGCCGGGGTGTAACCGACAGCGGGCGCCGAACGGGTATATAACAGTCGGCATGGCCGAGCAGACCGGGAGCGCTCCTGGCGCCCAGCGGTTCATTCCGCCCGACGCCGACACCATCGACGACCTGCGCACCGCTGCCGGCGGCTGCCGGGGCTGTGAGCTGCACCGGGATGCCTCCCAGACGGTCTTCGGTCGGGGTGACGAAAGCGCCCGCGTGGTGCTGGTCGGCGAGCAGCCCGGCGACATGGAGGACCAGAAGGGGCTGCCCTTCGTCGGCCCGGCCGGACGCCTGCTGCGCCGCGCGGTCGACGACGCCGGGCTGGACCCGGGGCAGCTCTACCTGACAAATGCCGTAAAGCACTTCCGTTTTGAACTGCGCGGCAGGCGGCGGATCCACCAGACCCCGGACCAGGTGCACATCACCGCCTGCCGACCGTGGTTGGTCGCCGAGTTCGCCCGGCTGCGTCCGGAGATCGTGGTGGTGCTCGGCGCGACCGCAGCCAAGGCGCTGCTCGGCCCGTCCTTCCGGGTCACCCGCCAGCGGGGTGAGCTGCTGCCCTGGCCGGAATCGGCCCAACACCCCGCAGACTTCGAGCAGGTGCCGGTGGACAACGCCGGAAAGCGGACCGACGCGCCGTCGGCCCGGTTGTTGGCCACCATCCACCCGTCCGCAGTCCTGCGCGCGGACGACCAGGACAAGGCGTACGAGGGACTGGTCGCCGACCTCACTGTCGTGACCCGCGCCCTGCCCGGCTAGCCGGCAACCGCAGCCGTGAGCCGTCCAGATCTTGGACAGTTTCCGTTCGCGCGGAACGGAAACCGTCCAAGATTGACAGTGCTTCGCGGATCGCGTGAGCGGGTAACGGGTGTCGATGGACGTTGACAACAAGGAGCGTGGTGCGGGTGCGTCCGCTGTGGCCGCCGGGCGTCGCGAGAGATTGAAGCGATTCATCGAGCGGGCACCCGGCTTGCAGCTCATGGCCCTCTACTGGGTGCCGATGACGGTGTTCATCGGGCTGCCGGTGCGCTGGCTCTTCGACCGACAGGACGCACTGGCCGTGGCCGTGCTGGGTGCCGCTCTGAACACCGTCTGGATCGGCCCCACGATCTCCCTGACGCAGCGCCTTCTGGGCGACGCCCGGCGGGATCCCGAGGGCCACGCGCTGCGCCAGGCACTGCGTACCGGCAGCGTGCCCGAGGACGACGCGGTACGGGCCGAACTGCCCACGTACCTCGCAGGGCAGCGGCAGGCCACCTGGGCGGCGCTGCTGTCCATCGTGGGCACCTCTCTCGGGCTGATCCTGCTCGCTCTGCTCGCTGCCGACAACGAGGGCTTCGCGGTGATCTTCGGCGTGGTCGCGGTAGTCAGTGTGGCCGTCGCCGCGCGCACTCTGACCCAGATCCGTCGGCTCGCGTCCCTGCTGGCCGTGCCCAACCCACCGGAAACACCCTGATCGCGCAGGTGAGAGCGCTTGTCGGAGGGCTCATCCGGGCACCATAGGCGTGGGTCGCGCCGGCAGCGACCCCGTTGCGGGCGGGCCCGCTCAAACGGAGCGGAGCCGGTGGACGGTTCGGCGCTCGGCAGACCCACTGCCGCTGACCGGTGCGGGTGCGCGAGGATGAGTCACCCCTTCCGACAGGAGCGCCGATGGCGACCGACCTGACCGCGCCGCGTCCCGCCGCCCGACCCGACGTCACGTCGATCCAGCGGCGCACCCTGCGGCTGCTCTTCACCACGCAGATCATCGGCGGAATCGGCGTCACCATCGGCATCGCCGTCGGCGCGCTGCTCGCGGCACGGATCGCCGGGACCGCGGTGGCCGGTGTCGCGCAGAGCGCCGGCGTCGTCGGTGCCGCGCTGCTCGCCGTCCCGGTCACCCGGGTCATGGCCCGGCACGGTCGCCGGCCGGGCCTGGTGTTGGCGTACACGGTCGGGGCCGTCGGCGGTGTACTGGTGGTGCTGGCCGCCGTCACCCGCTCGGTGCCGTTGCTCTTCCTCGGCATGCTCCTCTTCGGCGGGGGCACGGCCGCGAACCTGCAGGCCCGCTACACGGCAGTGGATCTCGCCGAGCCGGCCCGACGAGGGCGGCAGCTCTCCCTGATCGTCTGGGCGACCACCATCGGTGCGGTGGCCGCGCCGAACTTCGCGGCGCTGGCCGACCGGGTCACCACCGGCTGGGGGCTGCCCCCGCTGGCCGGCCCGTTCGCGTTCAGCGCGGCCGCGTTCGTGCTGGCTGCCGTCGTACTCCTGGGGTTGCTCCGGCCCGACCCGCTGCTCACCGCGCGGCGGCTCGCGGCGGCCGAGGAGCCCGCCGCCGACGCGACGGCGACCGCCGTGGCGGCCGAGGCGCCCGCGGCTGGCGGCGATGCGACACCGGCGGCCGCGCCGGTCAAGGTGCGCGCGCCGCGCGGCGCCGGGATGCGTGCGGCCTGGTCGGTGGTACGCGGGCAGCCCGCCGCCCGACTCGGCATCGCCGCGGTGGCGGTGGGTCACCTGGTGATGGTGGCGGTGATGGCGATGACCCCGGTCCGGCTCGGTGAGTCGCACGCCGATGCCGACGTGTTGCGGCTGGTCGGCATCGTGTTGAGTCTGCACATCGCCGGCATGTACGCGTTCTCCCCGGTGGTCGGTTGGCTCACCGACCGGCTCGGTCGACGGGCGGTGATCCTCGGTGGGGTCGGGCTGCTGCTGGCCGCCTGCGCGGTCGCCGGCACCGCCGGGCACCACACGCCTCGGCTGTCGGTGGGTCTGGTCCTGCTCGGGCTGGGCTGGTCGGGGACGATGGTGGCCGGCTCGACCCTGCTGTCCGAGTCGGTGCCGGCCGGGGTACGGCCGAGCGTCCAGGGGCTGTCCGACCTGATCATGGGGTTGGCCGGGGCCGGGGCCGCCGTGGCCAGTGGGTTTGTCATGCAGTTCGCCGGATATCCCGTGCTCACCCTGCTCGCGGCGGTCGCGGCGGTGCCCCTGGTGGCGCTAGCGTTGCGCCCGGTGCCGACCGGGGCGCCGGACGAGGAGGGCTGATCACTGTGCGGCTGACCGACTTCTGGACGCGGCTGGACGAGGCGTTCGGGCCCGGCTACGCGGCCAGCATCGCCCGCGATCAGGTGCTGTCCCAGCTCGGCGGACGGACCATCGAGCAGGCGCTGGCATCGGGGGAGCAGACGCACGTGGTGTGGCGGGCGGTCTGCGCCGCGTACCCCGACCGGGTGCCCGCTCGACTACGCTGAGCAGCCTTTTCGTCGCTTCCGCGTGTCGCTTCTCGAGTCGTACACCTGTTCGGCTATTGTCCACAGCGGGGTGCTCGTCCACAGCTCGCGGCCCGTCGGCTGGTTTTCTGTCGGACCTAGCGCCTAGCGTGTCCGCGTGACGCGAAGCTCAGCAAAGACGCCGGCGAAGGCAGGGGTGGCAACCATGGCAGCAGGGCCTGACCGGGAGAAGGCACTCGACCTTGCTCTCGCTCAGATTGACAAGCAATTCGGCAAGGGCTCGGTGATGCGGCTGGGTGACCGGCCGGTCGTCCAGACCGCGATTATTCCGACCGGCTCCATCGCGCTCGACGTGGCGCTGGGCATTGGTGGTCTGCCGCGTGGCCGGGTGGTCGAGATCTACGGCCCCGAGTCCAGTGGTAAGACCACGGTGGCGCTGCACGCGGTGGCCAACGCCCAGCGCAACGGTGGCATCGCCGCCTTCATCGACGCCGAGCACGCGCTCGACCCGGAGTACGCGAAGGCCCTCGGCGTCGACACCGACGCCATGCTGGTCTCGCAGCCGGACACCGGCGAACAGGCGCTGGAGATCGCGGACATGCTGATCCGCTCCGGCGCTCTGGACATCATCGTGATCGACTCGGTGGCGGCCCTGGTGCCGCGCGCCGAGATCGAGGGCGAGATGGGCGACAGCCACGTGGGCCTTCAGGCCCGGCTGATGAGCCAGGCACTACGGAAGATCACCGGTGTGCTCAGCAACACCGGCACCACGGCGATCTTCATCAACCAGCTGCGGGAAAAGATCGGCGTCATGTTCGGCAGCCCGGAGACCACCACCGGTGGTCGGGCGCTGAAGTTCTACGCCTCGGTCCGGCTCGACGTGCGACGCATCGAGAGCCTCAAGGACGGCACCGACGTGGTCGGTAACCGCACCCGGGTCAAGGTCGTGAAGAACAAGGTCGCCGCACCGTTCAAGCAGGCCGAGTTCGACATCATGTACGGCAAAGGCATCTCGCGCGAGGGCTCGCTGATCGACGTCGGCGTGGAGCAGGCGATCATCCGTAAGTCCGGCGCGTGGTACACGTACGACGGCGACCAGCTCGGCCAGGGCAAGGAGAAGGCCCGGGAGTTCCTGAAGGAGAACCCGGACGTGGCCGCCGAGATCGAGAAGAAGATCCTGGAGAAGCTCGGCGTCGGGGTCGGCGCGGGTGACGCCGCCGGTGGCCCGGAGCTGCCGCCGGTCGACTTCTGATCGGTCGCTGACTGATGGCAGGACGACGCGCTCGTACGGGGCGGGGCTGGGATGCCAGTCCGCCTCGTACGGGCGACGCCACCGATCCGCCCCGACCCCGACGAGGCCGCCGGGGTCGGTCCGAGGAGACCGACACCGTCGAGTCTCCGGCCCCCCCTCGCGACGAGTCCGAGGTGGCCCGCGAGATCTGCCTGCGCCAGCTCGCCGTCCGGCCCCGCACCCGGGCCGAGCTGGCCGGGGCGTTGGCCAAGCGGGGCATCTCCGAGGAGGTCTCGGCCGAGGTGCTCGACCGGTACGACGAGGTCGGCATCATCGATGACGCCGCGTTCGCCCGGGCCTGGGTGTCCAGCCGGCACGCCGGGCGTGGCCTCGCTCGTCGGGCGCTCGCCAACGAGCTGCGCCGCAAGGGCGTGGACGGCGAGGTGGCCACCGAGGCGCTGGGTGAGCTGGACGAGGAGACCGAGGCGGACACCGCCCGTGGCCTCGTGGACCGCAAGTTGCGTACCGCCCGAGGTGAGCCGGACGCGGTCTTCCGCCGACTGGTGGGCATGCTGGCCCGCAAGGGCTACCCGCCCGGCGTGGCGATCCGGGCGGTGAAGGACGCGCTCGCCGCGCAGAGCGCCGAGGCGGCCGAGTTCGCCGAGCAGATCGACGCCGACGCGCTCGCCGAAGCCGAGGGTGAATTGGAGCGCGACAGCCGTTCGTCCGACTGATCGTCTGGCGTTCGCGCGGTGGTTGTCCGCCAGTTGGACGGTTGGGTCACACCCGCCCACCGACCGGCGTACCCAGGCCGTATGGCACCGGACGGTCGGTTAGGCCCGGGTTGAGCAGGCATGACTCGTTTCGCCGCTCGTACACCTCGTGGAGTTTGTCCCCTCCTGTCCGGCGTGATATCAGCGCGCGGTGACGACGCAACTTCTCTCCGTTCGGGGGGTTTGATCATGAGTCCTTGACCAGAGCACCCCCGGCGACCTAGCCTCGCCATACAGGCTCACATTGCCCGACCAGCGCAGGCTAAGCGCACAACATAGATCGCGTAACAAGACAGCATCACTTTGGCCGACTCCGCGGCCTTTGGCGGCAGTTCCGGACAGGCCGTTCCGGAACTCTGCGACAACTGCACCCGGTCGCCGACGCTGCCTCCCGGGCACCGCCGGCGGAGAAAGCTATCCACGGCCAGCCGCTCCGGTCGGGCGTCCACAGCCGCAGGAGTGTGCCCCGGGCACGGTCGCTGCGGTCTCGACGTTAGGGGAGGCGGCCATGGCGGGGCGGCGGCACAGGTTCACCGGTAGACCCGACGGGGTCCCGGCATGAACGCCTTCGACGTCGTGCTCCTCGCGGCAGTCCTCGTCCTCGCGGTGGTGGTGATCGGGGCCGTGCTGGTCGGCATCCGGACACTGCGCCGGATGGGCGCCGCGCCGGCCCCGGAGGATCCCGCCTTCATCGCCGAGAAGGACCGCCAGGAGCAGTCGCTGGCCGCCCTGCGGACCGCGGCCGACGAGGCGAACAGCACGATCGACGTGGCGAAGTCCGCGGCTGCCGCAGCTCGTACCGAGGCGGCGGCGGCGAAGGCCGAGGCGAAGGCGGCCCGCGCCGAGGCGCGTCGGGTCCTCGACGACGCCCGGGCCGAGGCGGACACCGTTCTGGAGCGCGCCCACAAGCAGGCCGAGGCGGACGCCGAACAGCTGCGGACGGCAGCGCGGCGCAGCGGCGAGCGGGAGGTCGCGGTGCTCGCCGCCACCACCCGGGAGCAGGCCGCCGAGGTGGAACGTCGGGCAGCTCGGATGGACGAGCGGGAACGGATGCACACCGAGGAGGTGGAGCGCTTCGCTGAGCGGGAGCGGCAGCTCACCGCCGCGAAGGCTGCCCTCGCCGCCCGGGAGACCGCGCTCGCCCAGCGGGAGATCGAGCTCACCGAGTCGGAGGAGCTGCGCCGCCGGGAGTTGGAGCGGGTCGCCGGGCTCACCGCCGACTCCGCGCGACAGGAGCTGGTCGACGCCATCGAGACGTCCGCCAAGCGGGAGGCCGCGCTGCTCGTGCGGGACATCGAGTCCGACGCGCGCAACACGGCCGAGCAGCGGGCCCGACACATCGTGGTGGACGCGATCCAGCGGGTCGCCAGCGAGCAGACCGCGGAGAGCGTGGTGAGCGTCCTGCACCTGCCCGGTGACGAGATGAAGGGGCGGATCATCGGCCGGGAGGGGCGCAACATCCGCGCCTTCGAGTCGGTGACCGGCGTCAACCTGATCATCGACGACACCCCCGAGGCGGTGCTGCTCTCCTGCTTCGACCCGGTCCGTCGCGAGGTGGGCCGGCTGACCCTGGAGAAGCTGGTCCTGGACGGGCGGATCCACCCGCACCGGATCGAGGAGGTCTACGATCTGGCCCGGCAGGAGGTGGAGCAGCTCTGCCTCCGCGCCGCCGAGGACGCCCTCGTCGAGGTCGGCATCACCGAGATCCACCCGGAGCTGGTGACCCTGCTCGGCCGGCTGCGCTACCGCACCTCGTACGGGCAGAACGTGCTCAAGCACCTGGTCGAGACCGCCCACATCGCCGGCATCATGGCCGCCGAGCTGCGGCTGGACGTGCCCATCATCAAGCGGTCGGCGTTCCTGCACGACATCGGCAAGGCGCTC
The DNA here is from genome assembly GCF_000718555.1 of Micromonospora chokoriensis. Taxonomy (GTDB): domain Bacteria; phylum Actinomycetota; class Actinomycetes; order Mycobacteriales; family Micromonosporaceae; genus Micromonospora; species Micromonospora chokoriensis_B. The sequence continues at coordinate 77,685 of NZ_JOAN01000012.1, read as the reverse complement.
ACCCATGAGGTGGAGGGCAGCCACGCGATCATCGGCGCGGACCTGGCCCGCAAGTACGGCGAGCACGAGGACGTGGTGCACGCCATCGAGGCGCACCACAACGAGGTCCCCCCGCAGACCATCGAGGCCGTGCTCACCCAGGCCTCCGACGCCTGCTCCGGCGGTCGGCCGGGCGCACGTCGGGAGAGCCTGGAGGCGTACGTCAAGCGGCTTGAGCGGATCGAGGAGATCGCGGCCAGCAAGCTCGGCGTGGACAAGGTCTTCGCCATGCAGGCCGGCCGGGAGATCCGGGTGATGGTCAAGCCGGACGACGTGGACGACATCGGAGCGGCCGTGCTGGCCCGCGACGTGGCCAAGCAGATCGAGGAGGAGCTGACCTACCCGGGTCAGATCCGGGTCACCGTGGTCCGCGAGTCCCGGGTCACCGAGATCGCTCGCTGACCGGCCCGATCACCACGCGCTCAGCAATATCGGGGTGTCCCCAAGGAGGGGACACCCCGATATCAAGTAAATCGAGTCGATCAGGCGCCGTCCGGCCCGGTCAGATCATCCGGCCGGCGGCGTCGCCGACATCCTGGGAGGGCAACACCTTTGCGGCCGTCCGACGGCTGCGACCCATCCGCTTCTGCAGCCACCACGCCAGGATCGACAGCGCACCGCAGATGGCGATGTAGATCGCCCCCACGATCAAGTAGGTCGGCACGTACGGCAGCCCGAACGGTAACCGGCCACCGATTTGCTTACCCACGAAGAGCAGTTCTGGGTACGTGATGATGAAACCCAGCGCGGTGTCCTTGAGCAGCACGACGAGCTGACTGACGATCGCCGGGAGCATCGACCGGACGGCCTGCGGCAGCAGGATCAGTCGCAGCACCTGGTTCTTGCGCATGCCGATCGCGTAGGCGCCCTCGGTCTGCCCGTACGGCACCGCGTTGATGCCAGCCCGGAAGATCTCCGCGAGCACCGAGCCGTTGTAGAGCATCAGCCCGATGACCAGCGCCCACAGCTTGTCGATCGACCAGCCGTACTGCAACGGCACGTAGTAGCCGAAGAAGATCAGGATCAGGAGCGGGATCGCCCGGAACAGCTCCACCACGAAGGTAGCCGGGGTACGCAGGATCCATTTGTCGCTCAGCCGGCCACTGGCGAAGACCGCACCGAAGAGCAGCGCCAGGACCGCGGCGATGGCGGCCGCCTTCAGTGTCGCCCCGAGGCCGGCGAGCAGTTCACGCTGCACCGAGGCGTACTGGAACTGCTCCCACCTGCGGGCCTCGAACTGGCCGGTGTCGGCGAACTTGTAGCCGATGTAGGCGAGCAGGGCGATGATGCCGGCGGTGGAGACGACGCCCAGGATCGCGTTGCGCCGCTTGGCGCGGGGCCCGGGCAGGTCGTAGAGGATCGACGCCTGGCTCAACTCAGCCACCTTCCGTTCGCGACTGCGGGGCTCGCAAGCTCACTCCTCGCGCTCACCGCAGCCACCTTCCGTTCGCGACTGCGGGGCTCGCAAGCTCACTCCTCGCGCTCACCGCAGCCACCTTCCGCTCACGGCCGTCGGGCTCGCCAGCTCGTTCATCGGGCGACCCTCCACTTGCGCTCCAGGATCCGCTGCAACGCCACCAGCGGCAGGATCAAGATCAGGAATCCGATGGTGATCCAGAGCAGGACGGCGAACTGTGGCTCGCCCCGCTCGGCCATGTACGCGGGGATCGCGCCAGCTTCCAGCACCGAGAAACCGGCGGCGATTGTGGTGTTCTTCAGCATCGCGATGAACACGCTCATCATCGGCGGGACCATCGCCCGCAGCGCCTGTGGCAGCACGATGAGGGTGAGCACCTGGCCGAAGGTCATGCCCAGCGCGCGGGCCGCCTCGGCCTGCCCGGCGGCGACGGTGTTCACGCCGGAGCGGATCACCTCGCACACGAAGGCGGAGGTGTAGACGGTCAGCGCGACGGCGGCGCTGTCGTCGTAGTCGATGTTGACGTCGAGCTTCGGCACCGCGAACACGAGGAACGCGAAGACCAACGTCAGAGGGGTGTTGCGCACCAAATTGACGTACGTGGCGCCGAATGCCCGCAGCGCTGGTACGGGGGAGACCCGCATCGCGCCAAGCAGCGTGCCGAGGACGAGGCTGCCGACCGCGGCGATCAGGAAAAGTTTGACGGTGTTGGTGAACCCGTCAACGAACAGTTGCCCGTTGTCCGTCAGTACGCGGAAGAACTCGCCCATGCCTCGCTCTCAGTCCTCGGACGGGCGCCGGACGGGGACGAGCCCCGCCCGGCGCCACAACTCGTGTCGAACCAGTCGGTCAGTACCGCTCGAGGGTGGGTGGGGTGCCCGCCGAGCCGGACAGACCGAGCGTGCCGTCGTAGATCTTCTGCCAGGTGCCGTTGCTGAACGACGCCTCGATCTGGTTGTTGATGTAGTCGCGCAGCGCCTTGTCGTCCTTCGGCAGGCCGATGCCGTACTTCTCGGTGCTGAACGGCTGGCCGACCACCTTAAGCTCGGTCGGGCTCTGCGCGGCGTAGCCCTTGAGGATGGCGTCGTCGGTGGTGACGGCGTCGACCTTCTTGTCGAGCAGCTGCGAGACGCACTCCGAGTAGGTCTTGAACTCGACGATGTTGTTCGGCTCGGTCAGACCCTCGTCGCGGACCTTCTGGATCGGGGTCGAGCCGGTGGCCGAGCAGACCTTCTTGCCCTTGATGGTGTCCTTGCCGGTGATCGACGTCTCGTCCTTGCGGACCAGCAGGTCCTGGCCGGCCACGAAGTACGGGCCGGCGAAGGAGATGTCGTTCTTGCGCTTGTCGGTGATCGAGTAGGTGCCGACGTAGTAGTCGACCTCACCACCCTTGATCGCGGTCTCCCGGTTGGCGGAGGCGATCTCCTTGTACTCGATCTTCGCCGGGTCGATGCCGAGCGTGCTCGCCACGTACTGGGCGATCTCGATGTCGAAGCCGCACCGCTTGCCCTGGGCGTCCTTGTAGCCGAGGTTCGGCTGGTCGAACTTGACGCCGATGGAGACCTTGCCGGCCGCCTTGATCTTCTCGAAGGCCGGGCTGCCAGCAACGGCCGCGTCCGTCTTGGGGGTGAAGGTCGCGCCGGAGCTCTTGCAGGTGTCGGACTGGGCGCCACCGGAGGCGCTACCGCCCGCGCTCGGGGTCGGCTCACCCTCCTTGCCACAGGCCGCAGCCGACAGGGCGAGGGAAGCCATCATGGCGACCGCCGCCACGCGCTTGATACGCATACTCTTCTCCTTCTTCAACGGAGCCCACCGAGGTGCGGCACGCTCCACTACGGACGCCTAGTGCGTGAGGATCTTGGAGAGGAAGTCCTTGGCCCGCTCGCTGCGCGGGTTGTCGAAGAACTCGGCCGGGGAGGCGTCCTCGACGAGCCTGCCGTCGGCCATGAAGATGACCCGGTTCGCGGCGTGCCGGGCGAAGCCCATCTCGTGGGTCACCACGACCATCGTCATGCCGTCGCTGGCCAGTGAGGTCATCACGTCGAGCACCTCGCCGACCATCTCCGGGTCCAGCGCGCTGGTCGGCTCGTCGAAGAGCATCGCCTTGGGTTGCATGGCCAGCGCTCGGGCGATGGCCACGCGCTGCTGCTGGCCGCCGGAGAGCTGGGCCGGGAACTTGTCCGCCTGGTTGGCGATGCCGACCCGGTCGAGCAGGGCCAGGCCGCGCTCGCGGGCGGCGGCCGGCTTCTCCTTGCGAACCTTGATCGGGCCGAGGGTGACGTTCTCCAGGATGGTCTTGTGCGCGAAGAGGTTGAAGGACTGGAAGACCATGCCCACCTCGCTGCGTAGCTTGGCGAGGGGCTTGCCCTCGGCCGGCAGCGGCTGACCGTCGAAGGTGATGGTGCCGGAGCTGATCGGTTCCAGTCGGTTGATGGCGCGGCACAGCGTCGACTTGCCGGAGCCGGACGGGCCGATAACCACGACCACCTCGCCCCGGCCCACCGACAGTGAGACGTCGTCCAGCACGTGCAGCGGCCCGAACCACTTGTTGACCGCGTCCAGCACGATGAGCGGTTCGCCCGTCGTCACGTCGTCCACCGTCCCCTGTCGTCTCCCGGATCGGGGTCGGTTGACCCCCGGTTCGGCCACTGTAGGTCGCCTGATGTGGCGGAATGCAATTCAGCGGGTCACGGAGCGGTAACACCGGTCACGATCGTCGTGGCGGGTCCGATTCCGGTCACCGTACGAGTCGCAACGGTGGCGATCGAGGCACGTTGCCGAGATCATGGGTGGATGACCGAACCGGTACGGCTGACCAAATACGCCCGCGGTGGTGGCTGCGCCTGCAAGATCCCGCCAGGTGAGCTGGAGATCATGGTGGCTGGTCTCGGGCCGGCGACCGGCACCGCGGAGCTGCTGGTCGGGTTGGATCACGGCGACGACGCGGCGGTGGTGCGCCTGGACGAGCGGACCGGCCTGGTCAGCACCGCCGACTTCTTCACTCCGGTGGTCGACGACGCGTACGACTGGGGTCGGATCGCCGCGGCCAACGCGCTCTCCGACGTGTACGCGATGGGCGGCATCCCGCTGGTGGCGCTCAACCTGCTCTGTTGGCCGCGCGATGTGCTTCCGCTGGAGTTGGCCCGTGAGGTGCTGCGCGGTGGCCAGGACGTGGCACGGGAGGCCGGCTGTCACCTGGCTGGCGGGCACAGCGTGGACGACGACGGCCCGAAGTACGGCCTCGCGGTCACCGGCACGGTTCGACCGGAAGAGTTGATCACTCTCGACGCCGGGCGGGCCGGGCTGCCGTTGTCGCTGACCAAGCCGCTCGGGGTGGGTGTGCTGAACACCCGGCACAAGGCCACCGGTGAGAGCTTCCCGGAGGCGGTGGCCACGATGAGCGCTCTCAATCGGGACGCGGCCCGCGCGGCGGTGGCCGCGGGCATCCGCTGCGGCACCGACGTGACCGGGTTCGGGCTGCTCGGGCACGCCTCGAAGCTGGCCCGGGCCAGCCAGCTCACGGTGGCCATCGACACCGCCCGGGTGCCCTACCTGGCCGGTGCGCGCGAGGCGCTGCGGGACGGGTTCGTCAGTGGCGGCAGCCGGCGCAACCTGGACTGGGTGACCCCGTGGACCGACTTCGGCGCGGCGGACGAGTCGGAGCGGCTGCTGCTCGCCGACGCGCAGACTTCCGGTGGCCTGTTGGTCGCCGGTGAGGTGCCCGGCGCTCCGGTGGTGGGCGAGCTGTTGCCCCGTGGGGAGCACCGGGTCGTGCTGCGCTGACCGACCGGCTGAGGGCGGTCGCACCTGCGGAAGGACACGCGGTGGCGGTGGTGCGGATGGCGCACCATACCCGATAAACTGTCACCTTCCCGCTACTCCGAGCAATGCCGCTCAGGGAAATTTTGCCCGGAATGGTCACAGACCGGTAACTTGCCCCCGGCTGGGGTCAAATGCCCCCCACCATCGTGTGTAAGGCCCGATCCGGAGGCCGGTGGGGACGAACGCAGCGAGGAGGCGGAATGACCGAGCTGTGGAACTGGAGAATCGACGGGGCTCGACCCGTGGAGGTCTACCCGGCGCTGGCCGAGGCGCTTGGTCGGGTGGTGATGCCGTTGGCGGCGGCCGACCCGGCGCGGCTGCCGGCGTGCGCGGTGGTGTGTGACGTCTGGCAGGCGCCGGGCGAGTTCTCGACGGTGATCGACTGCTATGGGGTGCCCGAGCAGCTCTCCGAGCACCCGAGCATCGCCGCGCTGGCCCGATTGCTGGGCCGCAACTGCCTGTTGCGCGACGACACGCTCGACGCGGGCCGGCACCTGCTCGTCGCACCGGACGGCACGGTCCGGCCGGTGCACTTCGACGTGCGGGACACCGACGACGGTGAGGTGCTCAGCAAACTGCGGCTCTGCTCGCTGGGCGACCCGGGTTGTCGGGGCTGGTCGCAGTGCCACCGATCGCGTTGGGCGCCGGACACGGTCGCCCCAGCGCTCGCCGCGGCCTGACCCCTTCGCAGGGTCAGGCCCGGTCGGTCGGGGTGCCCGCTCCGGTGCCCCGTACCACAAGTTGGTCGAGCAGGGTGCGCGTCGCCTCGGCCACGGCCGCGACTGCGGCGTCGAACGCGGCGGCGTTGTGCGCGGCGGGCGCCCGGAAGCCAGAGATCTTCCGGACGTACTGCAACGCCGCCGCCTCGACGTCCGCGTCGGTCACCTGCGGGGTGTACGGCTCACGCAGGGTCTTGATGCTCCGGCACATATCCGCTCCTTCTCGTCGACCGCGGCTTGCCACCCGCCGTGCCGGCGGCTGCACCGACGGTGACAGTTGGTCGATAGTTGTCTATCCTGGTCACGGACCAGAGCCGTTCGAGCCACAGCCGCCGCTCGCGCTCCCAGCGCCCCGGGCCCCCGGAGACTCATTGTGGACCATGCCCCCGCCCGACCATCCCGTCCCGACCTCGACGATCTCACGCGTAGCCTGCACACGCCGCTGGAACGGATCGGCGTCGAGCACGCCGATTTGATCGAGGCGGTGCGCAGGCGCGTCGTCACGAACGCCGCCGTGCCGTCCGGAAGCGTTGCCGTCGCCGCCTTCAACTCGTCCATCTGAGCGATGGCCTGCCGGTGCGGTCCACCCGCAATGGGCGGATCCTGCCGGCGGATCAGTCAGTTCGTGCTGAAGGTGCACAGCCGGTGCGACCTCAGCTGCGACCACTGCTACGTCTACCAGCACGCCGACCAGACCTGGCGTGGCCGTCCGGTGCGGATGTCGGCGGCGACGGCCCAGTCCGCCGCACGGCGCATCGCCGAGCACGCCCGCGAGCACGAGCTGCCGGTCGTGCACGTGGTGCTGCACGGGGGTGAGCCGCTGTTGCTGGGCGCCGCCGGGCTGCGGGAGCTGCTGGCCGAGCTGCGCGCGGCGATCACCCCGTGGACGCGGCTCGACCTGCGGATGCAGACCAACGGCGTGCTGCTCGACGAGGAGCTGTGCCGGCTGTTCGTCGAGTACGACGTACAGGTCGGTGTGTCGTTCGACGGCGACCGCGCCGCCAACGACCGGCACCGGGTCTTCGCTCACGGCGGCAGCAGCCATGACCACGTCCGGCGGGCGCTGGCCCTGCTCCGGCGTCCGGAGTTCCGCGCCAGCTACGCCGGCATCCTCTGCACGATCGACGTGCGCAACGATCCCGACCGGGTCTACGAGGCGCTGCTGGCCGAGAGCCCGCCCCGGGTCGACCTGCTGCTGCCCCACGCCACCTGGGATCACCCCCCGCTGCGTCCCGGCTCCGAGCCCACCCCGTACGCGACCTGGTTGGGGCGGCTGCACCGGCGGTGGGTGGACGACGGGCGTCCGGTGTCGATCCGGATGTTCGAGGCGCTGCGGCCCGGTGGCGGCGGCACCGAGGCGTTCGGCCTCGCGCCGGCCGACGTGCTGGTGATCGAGGCGGACGGCAGTTGGGAGCAGGTCGACTCGTTGAAGACCGCGTACCACGGCGCGGCCGACACCGGGTTCGACGTGTTCGACAATTCGGTGGACGAGGCCGCGCGGCACCCCGGGGTCGCCATCCGGCAGGACGGCGCGGACGGGCTCTGCGCGACCTGCCGGGCCTGCCCGGTGGTCGACAGATGTGGCGGCGGCCTGTACGCCCACCGCTGGCGCACCGGCTCCGGCTTCGACAACCCCTCGGTGTACTGCCCCGACCTGCTCCGCCTGATCGACACCGTGGACGCCTACCCGCCGCCCACCCCACCCGCCCCGGCCGACCGGTCCGCCACCTCGCCCGTCGACGAGTTGCTTGACGACCTGGCGACCGGGCACGGGTCGGCGTCGACGCTCGCGTTGCTCGCCGCCACCCAGCTCTCCATCACCCGAGCGCTGCTGGCGGCCTGCCGGGACAGGTCCGGCACCACGGCCGCCTGGGAGCTGCTCGTCCACCTCGACCGGGCTGCGCCGGAGGCGGTCCGGGCGGTCCTGGAGCACCCCTTCGTCCGAGCGGGTCTGGTGCATCGCCTCGACTCGTCGGCCCCGCCCGGCCTCAGCGCGGCGGTCGACCCGCTGCCGGCCATCGCCACCGCTGCGGCGCTGCGGGCCGGCGTGCCGGCCACGTTGCACGTCCCGGTGCGGGCCGACGCGATCACGTTGCCCACGCTCGGCAGCCTGGTGCTGCCCGGTCTCACCGAGAGCGCCGAGGTGACCGTCCGGCCCGGTGAGCTGCAGGTTCGTGGTGGGTCGGTCGAGCAGACGGTGCTCCTCGATCCGCTGGCGCCACCGTCGGCCAGCTGGCGTCCGACCCGCGACGTGGCGGTGCCCGGTGGCCGGGTGCTCCTCGAGGACGGCGACCCGTACCGGGACTGCTACGGCCAGCCGGTGGAGTCCCGCCTGGAGGGCCCGGCGGCGCGGGCGTTGGGGCGTACCCTGGCGGCGGCCTGGGAGGTCGTGCACCGGGACGTGCCGGCGCACGCGGCGGCGCTCGACGGCGGTCTGCGTGCCGTCGTGCCGTTGGCGCCCGACCCGGCGCGACCTCTGCGCAGCGCGACCGCCCGGCACGCGTTCGGCGCGGTCGCCGTCACCCCGCATCCCGATCCGGAGACGATGGCGGTGCTGCTCGTGCACGAGTGGCAGCACGCGAAGCTGGGTGCGGTGCTCGACCTGTACGACCTGGTCGAACCCGGCGAGAGCACCCGGATCCGGGTGCCCTGGCGCCCCGACCCGCGGCCACCGGAGGGCGTGCTGCAGGGGGTGTACGCCCACCTCGCCGTCACCCAGGTCTGGCAATCCCGGGCGGCCACCGACCCGGGGGACGCGTCGGCGCACGCGGCCCACTTCCTCGGGTGGACCCGGGACGGTGTCGACGCGCTGCTGGCCAGCCGGTCGCTCAGCGCGGCCGGTGAACGGTTCGTCGGCCAGCTGCGGCATGCCCTAGAGGAGACCGTTGTCGGGTCCAGATGAGCACCCACCGCCCACCCTCGGCCGTCCGCATCTCGCCGACGACCTGCGAGCGCTTGGCGTACGCCCGGGGGCGTGCCTGCTGGTGCACTGTGGCCTGCGCCGGGTGGGCCCGCTTGAGCACGGCCCCGCTACCCTCGCCGGCGCGCTGCGCGACGTCCTCGGCCCGGCCGGCACGCTGCTGGTGCCCACCCACACCGACGGCAACTCGACCACCTCCCGGGCCCACCTGGCGGCCACCGCCGGGATGGACCAGGCGCAGCGCGAACGGTACGAGGCGGCGTTGCCGGGCTGGGACCGCCGCAGCACTCCCTCGCAGCGGATGGGCGCGCTCGCCGAGTACGTCAGGTGCACCCCCGGTGCCGTGCGCAGTGATCATCCACAGACCTCGTTCACCGCGCTCGGCCCCCGGGCCCGGCAGCTCACCGACGGCCATGATCTCGCCTGCCACCTGGGGGAACGCTCACCGGTCGGCGGGCTCTACGCGGCGGACGGGCAGATCCTGCTGCTCGGCCTCGGCTACGAGGCGTGCACCGGCCTGCACCTGGCCGAGTACCGGCTGCCGGTGCCGCTACCCGAGCGCGACTACCACTGCTTCCGGCTCGTCGATGGGCGGCGGGTCCGCCTCGACTTCCGGGCGCTCGATCTGGACGACAGCGACTTCCCGACGGTGGGCGCCGCGCTCGACGAGACGCCGTTGGTGCGGCGCGGTCGGGTGGGGCGGGCCAGCGCTCGTCTGCTGCCGGCCCGTGCCACTGTCGACTTCGCGACTGGCTGGTTTGCCACGAACCGATTCGCGGCGCGGCGTTGACGCGGGGACTACGCTGATGTTCCGGCCGCGTGGGGAGGGCGGAGGGACAGCGGTGAGCACAGTGGACGCACCCTCCAGAACGCGCGCGCCGCTCTTCTTCATCAGCTATTCGCGGGCGCCCGTCGGCCGGGCCACCGGCAAACCCGCCGAGTACGTCTCCCGTTTCTTCGAGGACCTCTCCGTCCACGTCAGCGAGCTGGTCGGCCCGGTGACCGGAGTGGACGCCGGCTTCCTGGACAGCTCCATCGCCGGCGGGGAACGCTGGAGCCCTGAGCTGCTCCAAGCCGCCGGCACCTGCCAGGTCTTCGTTCCGCTGGTGTCCAGCGCGCTGCTCGGCAGCGACTGGTGTGGCCGGGAGTGGGACGCGTTCTCCCGCCGACGGATCATCCCGCGACACAGCTCCGCCTCGGTCCACGAGACGGCGATCGTGCCGGTCACCTGGTCGCCGACGAACGGCACGGCCCTGCCTCGGGTGCTCCGCGACATCCAGCGCTTCTCCCCGACCGCGATGCCGGATCCGGACATCGCGGTGCACTACCAGCGGGACGGGGTCTACGGCTTGCTGACCATGCAATGGGAGAACGCGTACCGGGCGGTGGTCTGGCGGCTGGCACAGCGGATCGTGGCGATCCACCGGTCGTACCTGGTCGAACCCTGGGTGCCGGCGGGCGTGGACGAGCTGTGCAACCGATTCGCCGAGGAGTCGGAGTGAGCCCGCCGACGGACCGACGCCGATCGGGGTCGCGGGGGACATACTTCTTCCTGAGCTACGCCCACTCGGCGCCGCCGCCGGGGGCCCGTGCCGACGCCGACGTCTGGGTCGGGCAGTTCTTCGCCGACCTGACCGACGAGGTGCGACGCCAGGCGCGACCGGTCGCCGGGATGCGGATCGGCTTCTTCGACCAGCACATCCCGTTGGGCGCGGACTGGAAGGCCGCCCTCGCCGAGGCGCTCGGTGACGCCGAGGTCTTCGTCCCGCTCTACTCGCCCGGCTACTTCAGTCGCCCGTGGGCTATGGGGGAGCAGGAGTCCTTCCGGGCCCGGCTGACCGCCGCCGGGCCGGCCCGGCTCACCGCCGGCCATCTCACCCCGGTGCTGTGGATCCCGTTCCCGCCCTGGGAGGCCCATCCGGAGCTGGACGGCGCCCTGGACCTGGGCCGGGACGTCCCGGAGTACGCGGCCGACGGTCTGCGCGCGTTCTGCATGCTGTCCTCCTACCGCACCCAGTACGAGCTGATGCTGAGCCGCCTGGCCACCCGGATCGTGCACACCGCCGAGCGGCGACCGATGGGCCCGTCCCGGGCGCCCGGTCTGGACGAGGTCGCCCGCCCGGCGCCGACCGACCCGGACTTCGTCGTCGCCGTCCTGGCCCCGACCCGGGACCGGCTGCCGACCGATCGCGACCCCGCCGGCTACGCCGCAAGCGGCCGGCTCTGGCGGCCGTACGGGAGTCGCCAGCAGTTGCCCGCCGCCGAGTACGCGGCCAGCACCGCCGAGCGGCTCGGGCTGTCGGCCCGCACCGAGGACTTCGCGCAGGCCGCCGCGCTGCTCGACCGGCGGCCGGCGGTGCTGCTGGTCGACCCGTGGATCGCGGCGGCGCCGGACGCGGCCGGAGTCCTCGCCCGCCTGCTGCACGGCCTGCGGGAGTGGGTCGTTCCGCTGGTGGTGACCGACGACGACGACACCCAGGACGTCACCCGGTGGGCCACCGAGGTGACCCAGTTGCTGCACGACGCCGGTCTGCCCCAGGTCAAGCGGGCGTGCACCATGCCGGAGTTCGTCGACCTGATGCCGGCGCTGGTCACCGAGGCCCGCCGCCAGTTCCTCAAGTACGGCCCGGTCGTCCCCTTCGAACCACCACCGGAGCCGGTGCCGAGCCTGCGCGACGGCCTGCCCGCCACCGGCTCGACAGTTCCCACCGACCCCGCCTCCCCGCCTGATGATCCGGCCCCACCGCGTCCCCACGGAGAAGACCGATGAACAACGATCGCGAAGGCCAGGTCGTCACCTTCTACTCCTTCAAGGGTGGGACGGGTCGGACGATGGCCCTGGCCAACGTGGCCTGGATCCTGGCGGCCAGCGGCCGGCGGGTGCTCGTCGCCGACTGGGACCTGGAGTCACCCGGCCTGCACCGTTTCTTCCACCCGTTCCTCGATGCCGAGGCGATCCAGGGCACCAGCGGTGTGATCGACATGATCCGCGACTACGAGTGGGAGACCACCCGGGTCGACGATCGGCCGGACCGCTGGATGGAGCAGTACGCCCGGGTCGGCCGGCACGCGTTCTCGCTGCGCTGGAACTTCCCGGACGGCGGTGGCCTCGACTTCCTCTCCGCCGGCCGGCAGAACAGCGACTACGCCGTCTCGGTGAGCGGGCTGGACTGGGACAACTTCTACAACCGGCTGGGCGGGGCGCAGTTCTTCGAGGCGCTGCGGGCGGACATGAAGCGTCAGTACGACTTCACGCTCATCGACAGCCGGACGGGGCTGAGCGACGTCGCCGACATCTGCACCCTGCACCTGCCGGACACACTTGTCGACTGCTTCACGCTCAGCGACCAGGGCATCGACGGCGCGGCCCGGGTGGCGCACTCGGTCCGGGACCGGTACCGGCGGCGCGACATCCGGGTCCTGCCGGTGCCGATGCGGGTCGACCAGGCCGAGAAGGAGCGGGCCGAAGCGGGTCGACTGTTGGCCATGCGCCGGTTCGCCGGGTTGCCGGCCGGTATGACCGAGGCCGAACGGCGGCGCTACTGGGCCGCGGTGGAGGTTCCGTACCGGCCGTTCTACGCGTACGAGGAGACGCTTGCGACGTTCGGCGATCCGCCCGGCTCCCCGACGTCGCTGCTGGCCGCGTTCGAGACGTTGACCGGGATCCTCACCGACGGTGGGGTGACCGCGCTGCCGGTGATGGACGAGTCGGTGCGGGAGCGGGGCAAGGCCCGATTCCGCCGACGCACCGAGGCGATCGACGACCAGATCGTGCTCCGCTACGCGCCGGAGGACGCCATCTGGGCCGAGTGGCTGGAGCGGGTGCTCAGCTCGGCCGGGCTGCGGGTGGTGGAGCCGACGGCCGCCGTCGGATCGGCCGGCACGCCGGCCCCGCGCACGCTGACCGTGGTCTCGCCGGCCTACGTGGCGACGCCGTCGGGTGGTCTGCCCGACCGCGACACGAGCACCGGTTCCACCGCCCTCGCCGTGTACGTCGCCGACCTGCGTCCGCTGGCGGAGTTCCCGTCCCAGAGCTCCACCAACCTGGTCAATGTGAGCGCCGCGACCGCGGTGGAACGGGTGTTGCGGCTGGTCGGGCGGCCGGTGCCGTCGTCGGCGGACGGCCCGGCGGGCGGGGGCACCCGGTATCCCGGCAGCGAGCCGTTGATCTTCAACGCCCCCAACCGGAACGCCCGGTTCACCGGCCGGGAGGACGACCTGGCGCGGCTGCGCGCGCAGTTGCAGAGCGGCGGCAGCGCGGTGGTGCTGCCGGTCGCCCTGCAGGGCATGGGCGGCGTCGGTAAGACGCAGGTGGCGTTGGAGTACGTGCACCGGTTCAAGGCCGCGTACGACGTGGTCTGGTGGATCGTGGCGGACCCGCCGCAGTTCGTGGACACCGCCCTCGCCGACCTCGCCAGCCGCCTCGGCATCCTCGTCGGGCCCACCCTGCCCGACACGGTCCGGTCGGTGCTCCAGGTGCTCGGCCGTGGCGAGCCCTACGAGCGGTGGCTCGTCGTGCTCGACAACGCCGAAGAGCTCGACCAGATCGAGCCCTTCCTGCCGCAGGGCCCCGGGCACGTCCTGCTGACCTCCCGCAACCGCGCCTGGGGTGACCGGGCGAACCCGATCCAGGTGGACGTCTTCGACCGCACCGAGAGCGTGTCGCACCTTGCCCAGCGGGTGCCCACGATCAGCGCTGAGGAGGCTGACCGGGTGGCCGAGGCGCTCGGCGATCTGCCGATCGCGGTGGCCGCGGCGGGCGCCTGGCTCGCCGACACCGGCACATCGGTCACTGACTACCTGCGGCAGATCGAGCGGCATGGCCCGAGCGCCCTCTCCGTGGAGGCAACCTGGGACCTGTCGCTGAACCGCCTGCTCGAACAAGCGCCCGCCGCGTACCGGCTGTTGCAGCTCTGCTCGGTGCTGGCCCCGGAGATCGCGCTGGAGCTGATCTACAGCGACGAGATGGCGGCGGCCCTCGTGCCGTTCGACCCGTCGGTGTCGGAACGGCTCGTACGCGGCGCCCTGGTCCAGCAGATCAACCGGCTAGCGCTGCTCAAACTCGACGTGCAGGGCGGTCGGGTCCAGGTGCACCGGCTGTTGCAGGCGGTGGTCCGCGACCGGATGACCGAGGACGAGATCATCGCCGCCCGACACCAGGTGCACCTGGTGCTTGCCGCGTCCCGACCCCGTGGCGACGTGGACGACCCGACCACCTGGGCCCGGCTGCGCATGCTCTGGCCGCACCTGGAGGTCTCCGAGGCGCTGACCTGCCCCGACGAGCCGGTGTGTCAGCTGCTGATCGACCGGGTCCGTTACCTGTGGCAGCGCGGCGGTCTGGACCAGGCCGACGGGTTCAGCCAGGAGGTGGACGACCTCTGGAGCGCCCGGCTCGGCGACATGCGGGAGGAGACCGAGGCGTCGGCGCTGGGCCGACAGTTGCTGCACCTGCGGTTCAACCGGGCGAACATCCTGCGCAGCCTGGGCCGGTTCGACGAGGCCCGGGACCTGGACGAGGCGGTGCTGGCCGAGCAGCGCCGGCTGCTGGGCCCGCTGCACCCGCACAGTCTGATGACCGCCGGCAGCCTCGGCGGTGACCTGCGGGCGCTCGGCCGCTACGCCGAGGCCCTGGAACGGGACCGGTCCACCTACGCCTCCTGGCTCCAGGTGTTCGGCGAGGACCACCCCCGGACGCTGAGCGCGGCCAACAACCTCGCCGTCTCGTACCGGCTGGTCGGCGACTACCGGGCGGCCCGGCGGTGGGACGACGAGGTGCACCAGCGGCGGCGGCTGGTGCTCGGCCCCACGCACCCCTACACCCTCGTCTCCGCCGTGCGCCTCGGCATCGACCTGAGGGAAGCCGGCGAGTACGAGAGGTCGGCCACCCTGCTGCGCACGGTGTACGACACGTACTGCGAGGTGCTCGGGCCGGACGACGGCCAGACTCTCGCCGCACAGGTCAACCTGGCGGTGTCCCTGCGCAGCTCCGGGCGGGGCAGCGAGGCCGCGCCGATGTTCGAGACGGCGTACCGCGAGCTCGACGAACGCTTCGGGTCGGACAACCCGGACACGGTGGCGTGCCGGTCGAGCCGCGCGGCGAACCTGTTGGCAGTCGGCGACGCGGCGCGGGCGTTTACCGAGATGACGGCCGTGCGCCTGGCGTACGAGGACGAGCTCAAGCTCGGTCCGGAGCACCCGCACACCCTCGCCACGCTGAGCAACATCTCGGCAGCGGAGCGCGCGCTCGGACGCAGGTCGGACGCTCTAGCATCGGCGGGCCGGGCGGTCGGCGAGTTGCGCAAGATGCTCGGCCCCGACCACCCGCACACGCTCGCGGCGGAGGTCAACCACGCGGTGTGCCTCGCCGACGAGGGTGACTGGGAGTCGGCGCGGGACCGGCTGCGGGAGACCTCCGGCCGGCTGGCTGCGGTGATCGGTGCGGACCACCCCGACACGCTGCGTTGCCTCGGCGATCTCGCCCTGGTGGCGAGGCGGGCCGGCGACGGCCCCGCAGCCGAGGACGTCGGCGTCGTGGCGGATCGGCTGGCCGAGGTGATCGGCCTGGAGCATCCAACCGTGCAGACGCTGCGCGAACGGCGCTTCATCGTCCGGGTGATCGACCCGCACACGATCTGACCGGGTGTCCGACCGGGCCGGCCGTACGCGCCGGGCCGGGTCGGGCGCTCAGACCTGCGGGCTGGTCGCGAGGGCCGGCGTGGCCAGCCAGGTCAGGGTCTGCGGCAGGATCTCCACCGCCCCGAAGTGGGCGGCGCCGGGCTGCACCTGCACCTCGGCGCGCGGGATCCGCGAGGCGAGCCAGTGGGAGTGCTCCACCGGGGAGAAGCGGTCCTGCTCGCCGTGCCAGAGCCGGACCTCTGCGCGGATGGCGCCGAGGTCGAACCCCCAGCCGCGCCGGATCGCCAGCACGTCGTCGATCCACCCCTCGGGGCCGTGTCGCAGCGCCTCGGCGTACATGTCGGTCAGTAGCCGGCGGATCGCGACGTCGTCGACGACCCGGATGTCCTCGTCGGGCAACTGCGGGCGGAGGAAGTCAAGCAGCGTCATCGGGTCCCGTCGGGCCTCATCCGCGCGGACCTTCAGGTTGAGCGTCAGCTCGGCCAGGTCCTCGTCGGCCTGCCCGTAGTCCTCCACGTTCGTCTCGGCCATGCCGGCGTACCAGTCGAGGTCGGGTGCGCCGGCCGGGGCGAGCCCCACCAGCACGGCGGCCCGGGTGACCCGGTCCGGCAGCAGCGCGGCGCAGGCCAGGGCATGCGGCCCACCACCGGATCGGCCCACCACCGCGAACCGGTCGATGCCGAGGTCGTCGGCGATCGCCGCCACGTCGGCCGCGGCGTCGGCCACCCGCCGGCCCTCGTGCCGGTCGGAGTCGCCGTACCCGGGTCGGTCATAGCAGACGAGGTGCACGCCGAGGCGGTAGACGACGATGCCTCGGGGTCGGGGGCCGCTGCGGCTGCCCGGGGTGCCGTGCAGCAGGAAGACCGCGGGTCCGTCCGGCGAGCCCGAGGTCTCCACGGCGAGATGCCGTCCGTCCGGCGTCGTGACGGTGCGTTGTGTCGCATCTTGTCGCGTCACGGTTGGCCTCCCGCGGGTCGTCATGTGCTCCCCCGTGAACGGAGCCGCGCATCGTCGGCACCGAGTGCAAAGCCCCCGAAATCGCCCAGAACACATTCTTGTTGTGCAGCGTACTGCCCGTCGTGGATGCCCGCCATGGGCCGCCGGGTCAATGCCCGGTGAGTTGGGGCACCCGAATGGGCCGCTACCCTGGTAGCCCGAGGGGAAGGGGCACCAAGAGGGTGGCTAGGACCTACAACGTCGTGACGTACGGCTGCCAGATGAACGTGCACGATTCTGAGCGGATCTCCGGCCTGCTCGAACAGGCCGGCTATGTGCGCGCGGTGCCGACCGACGACACCCCGGACATTGTCGTATTCAACACCTGCGCCGTGCGGGAGAACGCGGACAACCGGCTCTACGGCAACCTCGGTCGTCTGCGCCCGGTGAAGGACAAGCACCCCGGGATGCAGATCGCGGTGGGCGGCTGCCTGGCCCAGAAGGACCGGGGCGAGATCGTCCGCAAGGCGCCCTGGGTGGACGTGGTCTTCGGCACCCACAACATCGGCGCGCTCCCGGTGCTGCTGGAGCGGGCCCGGCACAACGCCGCCGCCGAGGTGGAGATCCTGGAGTCCCTCGACGTCTTCCCCTCCACGCTGCCCACCCGCCGTGAGTCGACGTACGCCGGCTGGGTGTCGATCTCGGTGGGGTGCAACAACACCTGCACGTTCTGCATCGTGCCGGCGCTGCGCGGCAAGGAGAAGGACCGGCGCCCCGGCGACATCCTCTCCGAGGTGCGTGCCCTGGTCGACGAGGGTGTGCTGGAGGTGACCCTGCTCGGGCAGAACGTCAACTCCTACGGCGTGGAGTTCGGTGACCGCTACGCGTTCGGCAAGCTGCTGCGGGCCTGCGGCGACATCGACGGGTTGGAGCGGGTCCGGTTCACCAGCCCGCACCCGAAGGACTTCACCGACGACGTGATCGCCGCGATGGCCGAGACACCGAACGTCTGCCACTCGCTGCACATGCCGTTGCAGTCCGGCTCCGACGACGTCCTGAAGGCGATGCGCCGGTCCTACCGCTCCGAGCGTTACCTGGGGATCATCGAGAAGGTCCGGGCTGCGATGCCGGACGCGGCGATCACCACCGACATCATCGTCGGCTTCCCCGGTGAGACCGAGGCCGACTTCCAGCGCACCCTGGACGTGGTCCGCGAGGCCCGGTTCTCCTCGGCCTTCACCTTCCAGTACTCGAAGCGGCCCGGCACCCCCGCCGCGACCATGGACGATCAGCTGCCCAAGCAGGTCGTGCAGGAGCGCTACGAGCGGTTGGTCGCCTGCGTCGAGGAGATCAGCTGGGCGGAGAACAAGCGCCTCGTCGGGGAGACCGTCGAGGTGCTTGTCGCCCTCGGCGAGGGCCGTAAGGACGAGCGGACCGGCCGGATGTCCGGTCGGGCCCGCGACGGTCGGCTGGTGCACTTCGCGACCGAGACTCCCGGCGGGGAATCCCTCGCTGGCCAGATCCGGCCGGGGGACATCGTGCACACCACGATCACCTACGCCGCGCCGCACCACCTGAACGCCGACGGAGCGCCGCTGGCGCACCGGCGCACCCGGGCCGGCGACGCGGCCGAGGCGGGCCGCTCTCCGCGTACCCCTGGGGTGTTGCTCGGTCTGCCGACGATCGGCGCACCGCCGGTCGCGCCCGCGCCCACCGCTGGCTGCGCCACGCACTGACCGCACGGAAGGGCCCCTCGACGAGGGGCCCTTCCTCGGTCAGACGGTGATCCGGCCGGCGCCGGCACCCGCCGTCACGATGGACTTGACGTTGCTCGCGGTGTCCAGCTGGTACGAGTACGGGATGCTGGCCACGCTGCCGCCGGTCTGGCCGGTGGACGAGTTGACGAAGTGGTTGTTGCGGGCGACCAGGCTGCCGGGCCCGGAGTCGCCCTCACCCAGGTGGTACGGGTCGTCGACGTTCTCAAAGTAGTTGCCCTCGACGAGCACGCCGGCGTTCTCGGTCGATGCCACGCCGTAGCCGCCGTTGGCCCGGTAGTAGTTGTTGTACACGTGCACCGGGTTGCCGAAGCGCACCCGGGGGTTGCGCTGGTTGCTGCCGTCGAACCAGTTGTGGTGGTAGCTCACCCGCAGGTGACCGACGTCCTGGCTGGCGTTGTCGTCGCTGTGGCCGAGCAGCATGTTCTTGTCGTGGTTGAAGACCCGGTTCCACGAGACGGTGATGAAGTCCGAGCCGCGCTTGATGTCGACGGAGCCGTCGTACCCGTTGCTGAAGCTGTTGTGGTCGATCCAGATGTTGGTGGCCGACTCCTGCACGTTGATCGCGTCGTCGTTCCAGTCCCGGAAGTTCAGGTTCCGGATGATCACGTTGCGGTCACCGTTGATGTTGAGCCCGCAGCCGGCGATTGTCGCGCCGGAGTTGCCGAGGATGGTCTTGTTGGACCGGACCCGCAGCATGCCCGAGCATGAGATCGTTCCGGACACTCGGATCACCGCCGCGCCGGTCGCGTTCAACGCGCTGGTGAGTGCGGAGGCGTTGGTGACGGTGGTCGTCGCGGCGTTTCCGCCGCCGCTGGTGCCGCCGTTCTGGGTGGCCCATCCGACCAGGCCGGTCTGCGGCGGGTTGCTCGTCGGCGGCGGGGTCGTCGGTGGCGGGGTGGTCGGTGGCGGGGTGGTGGGCGGCGGCGTGGTCGGGGTGGTGCTGCCGGTGCAGGCGACGTTGTTCAGGGTGAAGCTGGCCGGGGCCGGGTTGCTGGAGTTGTTCCAGCTCGCGTTGAAGCCGAACGTGGTGCTGCCGTTGGTCGCCAGGTTGCCGTTGTAGTCGACGTTTGTCGCTGAGACCTGCCCGCCGCTCTGCGAGACGGTGGCCCCCCATGCCTGGCTGACCTGTTGGCCGGCCCCGTACGACCAGCGCAGCGTCCACCCGGAGACCGGGTCGCCGAGGTTGGTGACTGTGACGTTGCCGGTGAACCCGCCCGGCCACTGACTGGCGACCGAGTAGGCCACCTGGCACCCGGCGGCCGCCTGAGCGGAGCCGGACGTCAGCAGCCCGGCGGTGACGAGGGTGGCGGTGGCTGCGGCGGTGCTGGCGATCAGCGTCATTCGACGCCGTCCTGTGCGCATGCTGCTTCCTTTCGATCAGGCGGACGGAGGTGTCGCGACGCCCATGCCCGTGGGCGGCGAATCTCGGCCGGGACCAGTGGTCCTCGGGCCCGCCAGTGCAGGTTCGTGAAGGAAAGCGGCTCCCGCGCTTGCGCCTACCGACGGAGAGGCAAGCGCTTTCCCGATAAAAGCATAGAAGCCTATGGATGTAAATGCCCGGGACGGCCAATGCGTTGCGCACCGGCCGTCCCGGTAGTTCAGCAGCTGGCGCCGTTGAGTTTCACGGTGCCCGGCGCGCTGGCCGTGCCGTTGGCGGTGAAGCCCACGGTGACCGACCCACCCGCCGGCAGAGATGGGGCGTGGCTCGGAGCGGCGGCGGTGACCGTCGTGCCGGACTGCGTGACGGTCGCGTTCCAGCCACTGCCCAGCGTCACCCCAGACGGCCAGGCCCAGGTGACCGACCACGGGTTCACCGCGGCCGAGCCGGTGTTCTTCACGGTCAACTCACCCTGGAAACCGCCCTGCCAGGCGTTGACCTGCCGGTAGGTGGCCGTGCAGGCGCCGGTCGGCGGATCCGTCGGCCCACCCGTCGGCGGCCCGCTGGTGCCACCGCCGGACGGCGCGATCAGGTACGGCTGGAGGATCGCCTGCTTGGCGGTGTTGATGTTCGTCCAGTCGTCCAACGCGATACCGCCGGTGTCACCCGAGTTGGGGTTCCACGACCAGTAGGTGAAGGACATCCCGGTCACCCCGGTGCCGGTGTAGGCCATCAACCGCTCCAGCCACACCTTGTCCTTCGGGTCGGCCAGGGTGCTGCCGAACTCACCCATCATGATCGGCGCGATGTTCTGCTTGTAGAGGTAACCGAAGTACTTGTCCCAGATCGCCGGCATGTTCGCCGGGTAGTCCGGGGCGTCGAACCAGGTCTGCCGGTAGACCGAGGTGGCGTACTCGTGCGGCGAGTAGACCAACCGGTTCGCCACGTTCAGCCGGACCGGGAACTGACCCGCCTTCGACAGGTTGCCACCCCACCAACCGCAGTCCTCGTCGTTGCTCGGGTCGTTGTCCCACACGTTGGAGAGACCACCACTGGGGCAGCTCACCCCCTCCACGAAGATCAACCAGTTGGGCTGGACGCCGAGGATGGCGTTCCCGGCCCGCTCGGCGGCGAGCCGCCAGTCCCGAGTGGTGTCACCGCAGCCCCAACACGCGCCGGTGGCCGCCGGATTGGTGCCCTCCGCGTGCGGCTCGTTGTGCAGGTCGGCGCCGATCACGGTGGGGTTGCCCGCGTACCGCTGGGCGAGCATCTTCCAGTCGTTGATCCAGGTCGCCTCGGAGACCGTCGACGTGTACCAGAGTGGCGACTGCCCGGCCGCCGTCGGCCGGTGCCGATCCAGGATGATCCGCATGCCCTTGCTGCCGGCGTAGTCGATCACCTTGTCGAGGATCTGCAACGGCGACAGCCCCACCAGGTCCGGGTTGACGAAGTCGTTGATCCCGGTGGCGGTCGCACCCGCCTTCAGCGCGTCGTTCGAGTACGGCACCCGCAACGTGTTGTAACCCAACCGGGCCATCGTGTCGAGCTGCCCGCGCCACGGGTTGCTCGACCACAGCCCGTGGAAGGTCTTGTTGTCGGTCTCCATGCCGAACCAGTTGATGCCGGTCAACCGGACCGTGGCGCCGGTGCTGTCCACGATCTGGTTGCCGCTGGTGTGCAGATAACCGGTGCCGGTGCCAGCGGCCACGGCCGGGCTGGTATTGGTGGCGGCGGCGAGGAACACGCCGGCCGCGACGGTGGCGAGCGCGGTAAGCGCGCCGCCGAGAGCTTTGGGACGGAACATTCGAGCTCCACTTCGGAGGCTCGGCGTCATCGGTTGGCGACGCCGGCGGGCGGCCGTGGGCACGTCACGCTTCCCCAGGGGTACGCGGACAGTGCGCGACGGCCCATGTCACGCGGACGTGGACACTCGCGGAAGCTCACCGACAACCCTCGACGGCGGTTGCTCCGCCTTCGTCGCCCTCGTGCCGGTGGCCCTACCTGACTCCGTCGCTCATTCTGATCAGGCCACGTCGATGCGTCAACCCGGCCCCGCCCCCGCCGCCCCGCCGCCGGGCCCACTCGCGTGATCGCGCTCGAACATGGATGTAGTGGCATCCCGGCGCGTCGTGGCCACTACATCCTGGATCGAGCGTGACCTTGACGGCTGTAGGGCCGGACACGTGGGAGCCCCCGGTCCCGGGTGGGACCGAGGGCTCCGGACGGTGTCAGATCAGCCGGCCTGCTCGGCGAGCTGGAGGAACTGCCGCTTGGAGGCGAGGGCCTGCTCGGCCTCCTTGACCCGGCGTGCGTCCCCGGCGCTCTGCGCCCGGGCCAGCCGGTCCTCGGCCTCCGCCACCTGTGCCCGCATCTGGGCGAGCAGCGGGTTGTCCTCCTTGGTGGTGCGGCGCCACGCCGAGTCCATCACCTCACGGACCTTGTCGTCGATGACGCGCAGGCGGCGCTCCAGCCCGGCGGCTGCCTCGCGGGGCACCCGGCCGGCCTCGTGCCACTGCGCCTGGATGTCCCGCAGCTTGGCCTGGGCGCCCTTCGGGTCGGCGTCGATGTCCAACGCCTCGGCCTCGGCGATCAGGGCCTGCTTGCGCTCCAGGTTGCCGCGCTGCTCGTTGTCCCGGGCGGAGAAGACCTCGCTGCGTCGGCTGAAGAAGGCGTCCTGCGCACCCCGGAACCGTTCCCAGAGCTTCTGCTCGGCCTCCTTGGAGGCGCGCGGAGCGGCCTTCCACTGGGTCATCAGGTCCTTGAGCTGGTTGGCGGTGGCCGCCCAGTCGGTGGATTCCTGAAGCTTCTCCGCTTCGGCGACCAGCTCCTCCTTGGCGGTCTGCGCCTGCTTGCGCTGCGAGTCCAGGGAGGCGAAGTGGGCGCCGCGGCGGCGGGTGAACCCGTCCCGGGCGGCGGCGAACCGCTTCCACAGCTCACCGTCGGCCTTCTTGTCGACCCCACGAATGGTCTTCCACTCGTCGAGGATCTCCTTGAGCCGGTCCCCGGCGGTCTTCCAGCCGGTGGATTCGGCGGCGAGCTTCTCGGCCTCCTCGACCAGCGCGGTCTTGCGGGCCAGGGCTTCGCCGCGAGCGGCGTCCCGGGCGGCGCGTGCTTCGCCGGCCTTCTCTTCGGCGAGGGTCGCCAGCTTGTCCAGGCGGGTGGCCAGCGCGTCGATGTCGCCGACCACGTTGGCCTCGGGCAGCGTGGTGCGGATCCGCCGGATCGTGCTCAACGAGTGTCCGGCATCCGCCGCACCCGACTTGAGTCGCGCTTCGGTCAGGTCCACCTCGGTCACCAGGTCGGCGAAGCGGCGTGCGAAGTGTGCCAGGCCCTCCTCCGGCGCTCCCGCCTGCCAGGATCCGACCACCCGCTCGCCCTCGGTGGTCTTGACGTAAACGGTGCCGTCCGCGTCCACCCGTCCGAAGGCAGTCCAGTCGCTCATGTGCCCATCCTCGTTCTCCCGGCGTCGAGGGATCGATCCCCCGTCGCCGCCACGGCGCAGCTAAGTTGCTTCCGGCATTGTCACAGGTCCGACCCGGTCCGCGTCGAGCGCCTATCGCCGACCGTGACCATACGGTGTCCTAGGGGCCGAATGACCGGATCGGCTCGGAGACGCACCGGGGATTCCCGCTACGGTGAACGGGTGCCACTGGTCGCTGCTTCCGTCTGCCCGCATCCGCCCCTGCTCGTGCCCGAGGTGGCCGGCTCCGCGGCCCCGGAGCTGGACGAGCTACGGGCGGCCTGTGACACCTCCGTACGCCGGCTGCTGGCCGCCGAACCGGACATTGTGGTGCTGCTGGGCACCGGCCCGGTGACCGGCCCGATCAGCACCCCGGCGACCGGTTCCCTCCAGCCGTGGGGTGTCGACCTGGACGTGCCGCTGGTCCCCGGCCAACCGGACCGGGGCGCTGTGCTGCCGCTGAGCCTGACCATCGGCGCGTGGTTGCTGGCCCGGCACGAGACGATTGCGCCGGTGTCGGCCGTGCAGGTGGCAGCCGACGCCGGCCCGGCCGAGTTGGCCGCGCTCGCGGACGGGGTCGACGCCGCGGGTGACCGGGTGGCGCTGCTGGTGCTCGGGGACGGGTCGGCCTGCCGGGGTGAGAAAGCTCCCGGGTACGACGACGCGCGCGCTCTGCCGTACGACCAGCGGGTTGCCGCGGCGCTTGCCGACGCGGACCTGGACGTCCTGCTCGACCTCGACCCGGTGGTGTCGGCGGAGCTGAAGGCCGCCGGTCGCGCCTCCTGGCAGGTGCTCGCCGGCGCGGCCCGGGCGGCCGGCGGAGGGTGGCGCGGCGAGCTGTTGCACGACACCGCCCCCTACGGTGTGGCCTACTTCGTGGCGTCCTGGGAGCGGGTGTGACAAGCGACGGAGCCGGCACGGTCGTCGCGGTGGTCGGCCCGACCGCGGCCGGTAAGTCGGCGCTGAGCATCGCGTTGGCGCACGCTCTCGACGGGGAGGTGGTCAACGCCGACTCGATGCAGCTCTACCGGGGCATGGACATCGGCACCGCCAAGCTGACCCTCGCCGAGCGGGACGGGGTGCCCCACCACCTGCTGGACATCTGGGAGGTCACCGAGCCGGCGAGCGTCGCGGAGTACCAGCGGCTGGCCCGCGCGGCGGTCGACGACATCCTGTCCCGGGGGCGGGTGCCGCTGCTGGTCGGTGGGTCCGGGCTGTATGTGCGGGCGGTGCTGGAGCACTTCGAGTTCCCCGGCACCGACGCGGCGTTGCGGGAGCGGCTGGAACAGGAGTTGGCCGAGGTCGGCCCGGCCCCGCTGTACGCGCGGCTGCGCGCCGCCGACCCGGTCGCCGCCGAGAGCATCCTGCCCGGCAACGGTCGACGGATCGTGCGGGCCTTGGAGGTGATCGAGCTCACTGGCGCGCCGTTCGCCGCCTCGCTGCCGCAGCCCACGCCGTACTACCCGTCGGTGCAGCTCGGCGTCGACCTGGACACCGGCCTGCTGGACGAGCGGATCGCGCTGCGGGTGGACCGGATGTGGGCCGACGGCCTGGTGCCGGAGACCCGCAAGTTGGTCGCACACGGGCTGCCCGAGGGGCGTACGGCGAGTCGGGCGCTGGGCTACCAGCAGGTGTTGCGCATGCTCGCCGGTGAGTTGACCGAGCCGCAGGCGCACGACGAGACGGTCCGGGCCACCCGGCGCTTCGTGCGCCGGCAGCGGTCCTGGTTCCGCCGCGACCCCCGGATCCACTGGCTGGACTCGGCGACCCCGGACCTGATCGGGGCCGCCCTGCGTCTGGTGCCGGCCGAGACGCGATAATGGGGCGGTGGAGTTCACCAAGGGCCACGGCACCGGCAACGACTTCGTCCTCCTTCCCGACCCGGACGGTCAGCTCGACTTGACCCCGGAGCTGGTCGCGGCGCTCTGCGACAGACGTCGGGGCATCGGCGCGGACGGCGTGCTGCGGGTGGTCCGCGCGGCCAAGCATCCGGACGGCGCCGGGCTGGCCGGCGAGGCCGAGTGGTTCATGGACTACTGGAACTCCGACGGCTCGTTCGCCGAGATGTGCGGCAACGGCGCCCGGGTCTTCGTGCGCTACCTGCTCGACACCGGGTTGGCCACGCCGGCCGGCGCGGCGCTGCCGGTGGCCACCCGGGCCGGCGTCGTGCGCGCGCTGGTCGAGGGCGACGCCGTGTCCGTCGAGATGCGCCGACCTCAGGTGTACGACAACTCGGCCGCCACCCTCGGCGAGCTGACCCTGACCGGTGCGGTGGTGGACATCGGCAACCCGCACCTGGTGTGCGTCCTACCGGCCGGCGTGGAGCTGTCGGCGCTGGACCTGACCGTCGCGCCCGGGTTCGACCCGACGGTCTTTCCGAGCGGGGTGAACGTGGAGTTCATCGTGGCCGGCGACCCGGTCGACGGCACCGACGTGCACAGCCTGATGCGGGTCTACGAGCGCGGCAGCGCCGAGACCCTGTCCTGCGGCACCGGTGCCTGTGCGGTGGGTGCGGTGGCCCTGCGCGACGCCGGACGGGACACCGGAGTGGTCGCCGTCGACGTCCCCGGCGGCCGCCTGACGGTCACGGTCACCGAGACCTCCTGCTGGCTCTCCGGCCCCGCCGTCCTAGTAGCAACCGGCGAGGTCGACCTCTCCACCCTGCACCCCTAAGCCCTCACCATGTTGATCAAGAGGTTTGCGTCAGGATTCGTGCTGCTCCTGACGCAAACCTCTTGATCAACGGGGTCAGGTGGGCGGGGCGGGCCGGGGGGGGGGTTACGGGGTGGCGCTGGCGTTTGCCGCGATCTCCGGGAGGTCTGCCGGGCCGGGGTCGGCGGCCGGCAGCGGGCTCGGGTTGTGCGCGGCGGCGCGGACGGCGGCGGCGACCGCCGGGGCGACCCGGGAGTCGAAGACGCTCGGCACGATCACCGTCGGGTTGATCTTTTCCTCGCCGACCACGTCCGCGATGGCCCGAGCCGCCGCGAGGGCCATCTCCTCGGTGAACTCCTCCGCGTGCGCGTCCAGCATGCCGCGGAACACCCCGGGGAACGCCAGCACGTTGTTGATCTGGTTCGGCTGGTCCGAGCGGCCGGTGGCGACCACGGCGGCGTACTTGCGCGCCTCCCGCGGGTCGACCTCCGGGTCCGGGTTGGCGAGCGCGAAGACAATCGAGTCCTTGGCCATCTGCGCGATGTCCTCGCCGGTGAGCAGGTTCGGCGCGCTGACCCCGATGAACACGTCGGCGCCCCGGATCGCGCCGGGCAGGTCGCCTGCGTAGTTCTCCTTGTTGGTGTTCTCCGCCAGCCACTGCCACGCCGAGTTGAGCCCGGTCAGCCCACGGTGCAGGGCGCCCTGCCGGTCGTACGCGATGATGTCGCCGACG
Source organism: Micromonospora chokoriensis (assembly GCF_000718555.1). Lineage (GTDB taxonomy): Bacteria > Actinomycetota > Actinomycetes > Mycobacteriales > Micromonosporaceae > Micromonospora > Micromonospora chokoriensis_B. Next base: position 51,195 of record NZ_JOAN01000012.1, on the reverse strand, counting down.
CCCTGGCGCAGCAGCAGCTTCATGATCGCGGTACCGGCCGCGCCGGCGCCGGAGACGACCACCCGGACGTCCTCGAGCCGCTTGCCCACCACCCGCAGCGCGTTGGTCAGCGCGGCCAGCACGCAGATCGCGGTGCCGTGCTGATCGTCGTGGAAGACCGGGATGTCCAGCGCCTCGCGCAGCCGGGCCTCGATCTCGAAGCAGCGCGGCGCGGCGATGTCCTCCAGGTTGATGCCGCCGTACGCCGGTGCGATCGCCTTGACGATCTGCACGATCTCGTCGGTGTCCTGGGTGTCCAGCACCACCGGCCAGGCGTCGACCCCGCCGAAGCGCTTGAACAGCGCCGCCTTGCCCTCCATCACCGGCAGCGACGCGGCGGGGCCGAGGTTGCCCAGGCCGAGCACCGCTGAGCCGTCGCTGACCACCGCGACGGTGTTGCGCTTGATGGTCAGTCGCCGGGCGTCCGCCGGGTTCTCCGCGATCGCCATGCAGACCCGGGCCACCCCCGGGGTGTACGCGCGGGACAGCTCGTCGCGGTTGCGCAGCGCGACCTTCGAGGTCACCTCGATCTTGCCGCCCAGGTGCAGGAGGAACGTCCGGTCCGAGACCTTGCGCACGTCCACGCCGTCCAGCGCGGTCAACGCCTCGACCACCTGGTCGGCGTGACCGGCGTCGGCGGTGTCACAGGTCAGGTCGACGATCACGTGGGTCGGGTCCGAGTCCACCACGTCCAGCGCCGTGACGATCGCCCCGGCCTCACCGACGGAGGTGGTGAGCCGGCCGATCGAGGAGGCGTCCGCGGTCACGGCGATCCGGATGGTGATCGAAAATCCGGCGCTCGGCAGTCGGGTGATGGCCACGGGATCCCTCCGTAACGGCTGTGCGGCCGATCGGCCGCCGCCCGCATTTCTACCGGGTTGTCGCGACCGGCCAGCATTCGCCCCCGCTTTTGGCGACCTTCACCATGGGCATATAGCAGGTGCGTTCGGCGTTGCGTCATGTCAGGATTACGTTCTACTTATCAAATCGGACAGGAGAACCGCTTGCGAGACCAGGAGAGCTTTGTCCCCGTCGAGGACGAGCTCGACGACGTCACCACCGGCGAGATGGAGCTGTCGGAGCGGCAGTCCCTCCGACGCGTCCCGGGCCTGTCAACCGAGCTCACCGACGTCACCGAGGTGGAATACCGCCAGCTGCGGCTGGAGCGGGTCGTCCTGGTGGGCGTCTGGACCGAGGGCACGGTGACCGACGCGGAAAACTCGCTGACCGAGCTTGCCGCGCTGGCCGAGACCGCCGGCTCCCAGGTGCTCGAAGGGCTCATTCAACGCCGTACCCGACCCGACCCGGCCACCTACATCGGCCGCGGCAAGGTCGACGATCTCGGCGCGGTGGTGCTCTCCACCGGCGCCGACACGGTCATCTGCGACGGTGAGCTGTCCCCGTCGCAGCTGCGCAACCTGGAGCAGCGCACCAAGGTCAAGGTCGTCGACCGCACGGCGCTGATCCTCGACATCTTCGCCCAGCACGCCAAGAGCAGGGAAGGTAAGGCGCAGGTCGAGCTGGCCCAGCTCCAATATCTGCTGCCGAGGCTTCGCGGTTGGGGCGAGACGCTGTCCCGGCAGAGCGGCGGTAGCGGTCGCGGCGGTGGCGCCGGTGGCGGCGTGGGCACACGTGGTCCCGGTGAGACCAAGCTGGAGACCGACAAGCGGCGCATTCGTCACCGCATCTCCCGACTCCGTCGCGAGATCAAGAGCATGAAGACGGTACGCGTGACCAAGCGCTCCCGGCGCTCCCGCAACGCCGTCCCCGCGGTCGCCATCGCCGGCTACACCAACGCCGGCAAGTCCAGCCTGCTCAACCGCCTGACCGGCGCGGGCGTGCTGGTGGAGAACGCGCTGTTCGCCACACTGGACCCGACGACCCGCAAGGCCACCACGTCGGACGGGCGGCTCTACACCCTCTCCGACACGGTCGGCTTCGTCCGGCACCTGCCGCACCAGATCGTCGAGGCGTTCCGCTCGACGCTTGAGGAGGTCGCGGAGGCGGATCTGGTGGTGCACGTCGTCGACGGCACCCACCCGGATCCGGAGGAGCAGGTCCGGGCGGTGCACGAGGTGCTCGCCGAGGTGAGCGCGGATCGGCTCCCCGAGCTGTTGGTGATCAACAAGACCGACGCGGCCGACGAGGACACGCTGCTGCGACTCAAGCGGCTCTGGCCGGACGCGATCTTCGTGTCCGCGCACTCCGGGCGGGGCATCGACGGGTTGCGCGCGGCGATCGAGGAGCGACTGCCGCGCCCGGCCGTGGAGGTCCGGGCCGTGCTGCCGTACGACCGGGGCGACCTGGTGGCTCGGGTGCACCGTACGGGTGAGGTGCTCAGCACGTCGCACCTGCCGGAGGGCACCCTGATGCACGTCCGCGTCGGTGCGGAGTTGGCCGCGGAGCTGGCGGCGTTCGACGTCGAGCGCCAGGGGCAGGCGGCGGCCGGCAGCCGGTCCTGAGCGGCCACGGCGTCATCCACAGGAAACGTGCGGCATGCGACACTGGCCGAATGCGCCGCGCTGTTTCCTCGGTCACGGTTGCCCTCGGCCTGCTCGGGGCAACCGTGGCGTTCGCCGGAGTCGCTGCGGCGGCTCCCGCCCCCGGGTCGTCCGGGCCGCCCGCCGCCAATCCCGGTCAGAAGCGGTGCACGATCACCGATGAGCGCCTACGGGAGCTGTCCGGGCTGGTCGCCACCAAGAGCGGCTTCATCGTCATCAACGACGGCACCGAGATCGCGGAGCGCAAGCGGGTCTTCTTCCTGGACAGCAAGTGCAAGATCTCGAAGGAGCCGGTCCGCTACTCGGGGCAGGGCCCGTTCGACACCGAGGACCTCGCTCTTTCCAAGGACGGCAAGACCCTCTGGATCGCCGACATCGGTGACAACGCCGACTCGAAGGAACGCCGCACCCGCGTCGCGCTCTGGTCGATGCCGGTCACCGGCGCCAAGTCGCCGACGCTGCACCGGCTCGCCTACCCCGAGGCCAAACCGCACGACGCCGAGGCGCTGCTCATCGGCGACGACGGAAAACCGCTGATCATCACCAAGGTGACAAGCGGCAAGGCCGGGATCTACACCCCGTCGGCGGCGCTGAAGAGTGGCGACACCGACCCGGTGCCGATGCGGAAGGCCGGCGAGATCGCCTTGCCGAAGACGCAGACGGAGAACACGCTCAACACGTTCGGCCGGGTCGCCATCACTGGCGCGTCCCGGTCACCGGACGGCTCCCGGGTGGTCCTGCGCACCTACGCGGATGCCTTCGAGTTCGACGTGACCGGTGGTGACATCCTGGGCGCGCTCACCACCGGCAAGCCGCGGGTGACGCCGTTGGCCGACCCGTTCGGTGAGGCGATCAGCTACAGCCCGGACGGGAAGTCCTTCCTCACCGTCTCCGACGCGGGTCGGTTCACCGACGACGAGCCGCTCGACATCCTCAGTTACACGCCGTCCAGCTCTACCGCCGTGCCACTGGGTCCGGAGGATGACGGAAAGCCGGCCGCCGCCAAGTCCTCCTGGACTGCCGGGCTCGGCCTTGACGACATCACGTACCTGGTCGGGGCGGTCGGGCTGATCGGCCTGCTGTTGGTCGCGGCCGGCATCTTCGGCATCGTTCAAGCCCGCCGTCGGCCGCCGACCGACGACGCGTCCGACACATCGGGCCCGGAGGGCGAGACGTTCGGCCCGCGCGGCCGAGCCGGCGACGGCTCGCCGGCCGGTGGTGACCGGAGGGCTGGTGTCTACGGGGGCGGCGCGCCGGCTGGCGGGGCGGTCTACGGCGGCGGTGCGGCTCGCGGCGGCCCGGCCCCGGCGGGTGGCGCCGTGTACGGCGGTGGCGGCCGACCGGTGGCGGCAGATGGTGGTTACGGTGCGCCACGGCCGGACGGCGGTGGCGCAGGTGTGTATGGCGGCGGCAGCCGTCCCCCGGCGGGTGGTGGTCGTCCCCCGGCGGGTGGCGGTCGTCCGCAGGGTGGTGGCGGTCGTCCCCCGGTCAGTGGCGGCGGTCGTCCGCAGGGCGCTGGCGGTCGTCCGCAAGGTGGTGGCGGTCGTCCGCAGGCTGGTGGTGGTCGTCCGCAGGCTGGTGGTGGTCGTCCGCAGGGCGGCGGCGTGTACGGCGGCGACGGCGGTCAACCCGGCACCGGTCGAGCGGAACCGCCCCGGCGTGGTGGGCCGGAGCCCGACTACCGGGGCCAGCGGCCTGGCCGCCGACGCGACGACGACGCGCCCGGCGACCCGTATCCCGGGGGCGGTCGCGGTCACCGGGGCGACCGCTACTGAGCGGCGCTGAGCTGCTCTCCCGCCCCTGACCAGCGGAACGGGTGAGCACCCAGGGCACCCACCCGCCGACCGGTCAGATCCGGCGTAGCACCGCCACGACCCGGCCCATGATGGTGGCGTCGTCACCGGGGATCGGGTCGAAGGCAGGGTTCTGTGGCATCAGCCAGACGTGCCCGTCGCGCCGCCGGTAGGTCTTGACGGTCGCCTCGCCGTCGAGCATGGCGGCCACGATCTCGCCCGAGTCGGCGGTCGGCTGCTGCCGGACGACCACCCAGTCGCCGTCACAGATCGCCGCGTCGAGCATCGAGTCGCCCTTGACCTGGAGCATGAAGACCTCGCCCTCACCCACCAGCTCGCGGGGGAGTGGGAAGATGTCCTCCACAGCCTGCTCGGCGAGGATCGGGCCACCGGCGGCGATGCGGCCGAGCATCGGCACGTACGCCGGGGTCGGCCGCTGAGCCCTCGACAGCTCGTCGTCGATCGCCTCGCTGGGGGCACGGACGTCCACCGCGCGCGGCCGGTTCGGGTCGCGGCGCAGGAAGCCCTTCTTCTCCAGCTCCTTGAGCTGGTAGGCGACGCTGGACGGCGACACCAGGCCGACCGCCTCGCCGATCTCCCGGACGCTCGGCGGGTAGCCGTGTCGCTCCACCCAGTTGCGGATGAATTCCAGGATGCGGCGCTGGCGGGCGGTCAGGTCGACCGTCGCCGGGTCGGGGAAGGCGCTGACCACCGGGGTGACCGGGCGCACGGCGGGCTGACCCGTCCGGCTGCGCGCGGCGCTGCGGCGTCGGGTGGCCGGCGGGCCCGCCTCGGTGATCTGCTGCGGGCTCTTCGGCCGGCTGGCCCGGTCCTCGGTCACGTCCGTCCTCCCTGGTCGGCGCTGGGTGCCTCGTCGGCTCGTGGTGCGTGCGGTTGGTGCCACGATGTTCATGACCGTATAGGTGAGATCGGTCATTTTCAAACATCTGTACGACCTCTCACCGGCGTGTCGGGGTGAAAAAGCACTCCGGTCGTACGGATGTTCTGATAAATGGTACGTCAGGTAGCACTGGTGTTCGATCATCGCCTGTTTTCCGGCCCACTCCGGCCTGCTGGCCGATAACCCCGGCGGGGTCGTGGCGTTGGGTCTTCGGGCGCGGTGCGGGGCGTGGCTGGCCGGATGGTCCGTGACGCGCCGAACGCGCCAGTCAACTTGACCCGGCTTCCTCGGCGACATACGGTCGACCCCTAGATGTAGTAGTTACACGGGCGCAAGTTGCCTACAGGTTGGGTCTGACTACCGACCGCACTCTCGTAACCTTCGTCACGGCGGGCGCCATGAACGCATGGCACCGCCGTGATGAGCCGTGCCCGGGTGCGTCCGGTTCGACGTGGTTGATCATGATTGGGAGGTACGCCATGCGGTGTCCGTACTGCCGGCACGCTGACTCCCGGGTGGTCGACTCGCGGGAGGCCGACGACGGCCAGCTCATTCGACGGCGGCGGTCCTGCCCGGAGTGCGGCAAGCGGTTCACTACCGTCGAGGAGGCGGTCCTCGCGGTCGTCAAACGCAGCGGGGTGACCGAGCCGTTCAGTCGCACGAAGATCATCGGCGGGGTGCGTAAGGCGTGCCAGGGCCGGCCGGTGGACGACGACTCACTCGCGCTGCTCGCGCAGCGGGTGGAGGAGACGGTCCGGGCCAAGGGGGCCGCCGAGATTCCCAGCCATGACGTGGGCCTGGCGATCCTGGGTCCGCTGCGCGACCTGGACGAGATCGCCTACCTGCGGTTCGCCAGCGTCTATCGCTCGTTCGACTCGCTCGCCGACTTCGAGCGCGAGATCGAGACGTTGCGGGCCGCGGCGCGGGCCCGGGCCGATGCGGCCGAGGCCGCCGGCCGTACCAGCTGAGTCTTCACAGTTTTTCAAGAGATTGGGACGCGCGGTGGGTGACCGCGCAGACGAGGGGGGCAACGGCGTGACTACTAGCCGTTCACGAAGCAAGGCAGGCGCGGGGCTGAAGATCGAGCGGGTGTGGACGACCGAGGGGGTCCACCCGTACGACGAGCTCTCCTGGGAGCGCCGTGACGTCGTGATGACGAACTGGCGGGACGGCTCGATCAACTTCGAGCAGCGTGGGGTGGAGTTCCCGGAGTCGTGGAGCGTCAACGCGGCCAACATCGTCACCACCAAGTACTTCCGGGGCGCGGTGGGGACCCCGGAGCGGGAGTGGTCGCTCAAGCAGTTGATCGACCGGGTGGTCACCACCTACCGCACCGCTGGTGAGGAGTACGGCTACTTCGCCAGCCCGGCCGACGCCGAGGTCTTCGCGCACGAGCTGACCTGGATGCTGCTCAACCAGGTGTTCAGCTTCAACTCGCCGGTCTGGTTCAACGTCGGAACGCCGTCGCCGCAGCAGGTCAGCGCCTGCTTCATCCTGGCCGTCGACGACTCGATGGACTCGATCCTCGACTGGTACAAGGAGGAGGGGCTGATCTTCAAGGGCGGCTCCGGCTCCGGGGTCAACCTGTCGCGGATCCGCTCGTCCCGTGAGCTGCTCTCCTCCGGCGGCAACGCCTCCGGCCCGGTCAGCTTCATGCGCGGCGCGGACGCCTCCGCCGGCACCATCAAGTCCGGCGGCGCGACCCGCCGGGCGGCCAAGATGGTCATCATCGACGTCGACCACCCGGACATCCAGGAGTTCGTGGTCACGAAGGCGCGCGAGGAGGACAAGATCCGCGCGCTGCGGGACGCCGGGTTCGACATGGACCTCGGCGGCTCCGACATCGTCAGCGTGCAGTACCAGAACGCCAACAACTCGGTTCGGGTCTCCGACGAGTTCATGTCGGCGGTGGAGAACGGCAAGGGCTTCGACCTGCGCGGCCGGCTGGACGGCTCGGTGATCGAGACCGTCGACGCCAAGAACCTATTCCGCTCCATCTCCCAGGCTGCCTGGGAGTGCGCCGACCCCGGTCTGCAGTACGACGACACGATCAACGACTGGCACACTTGCCCGGAGACCGGGCGGATCACCGCGTCGAACCCGTGCTCGGAGTACCTGCACCTGGACAATTCCTCGTGCAACCTGGCCTCGCTCAACCTGATGAAGTTCCTCCGCGCCGACGGTGGCTTCGAGGTGGAGAAGTTCGTCAAGTCCGTCGAGTTCGTCATCACCGCGATGGACATCTCGATCTGCTTCGCGGACTTCCCGACCGAGAAGATCGGTGAGACGTCCCGCGCCTACCGGCAGCTCGGCATCGGCTACGCCAACCTGGGCGCCCTGCTGATGGCCACCGGCCTGCCGTACGACTCGGAGCAGGGCCGCTCGGTCGCCGCGTCGATCACGTCCCTGATGACCGGCACCGCCTACCGCCGCTCGGCCGAGCTGGCTGGCGTCGTCGGCCCGTACGACGGTTACGCCCGCAACGCCGAGCCGCACAAGCGGGTCATGCGCAAGCACGCCGCGGCCAACGACGAGATCAAGCCGACCAGCCCGGTGGCCACCGCGATCGTCCGTGAGGCGACCAAGCAGTGGACCCTGGGCAACAAGATCGGCGATAAGAACGGTTGGCGCAACGCGCAGGCCAGCGTCCTCGCCCCGACCGGCACGATCGGCTTCATGATGGACTGCGACACGACCGGCGTGGAGCCGGACCTGGCGCTTGTCAAGTTCAAGAAGCTGGTCGGCGGCGGTTCGATGCAGATCGTCAACCAGACGGTTCCGCGCGCCCTGCGTAGCCTCGGTTACCCGGAGGAGCAGGTCGAGGCGATCGTCGAGCACATCGCCGACCACGGCCACGTGGTGGACGCCCCCGGCCTCAAGCCGGAGCACTACCCGGTCTTCGACTGCGCCATGGGCGAGCGGACCATCGCCCCGATGGGCCACGTGCGGATGATGGCGGCCATCCAGCCGTTCGTCTCCGGCGCCATCTCCAAGACGGTCAACATGCCGGAGGCGGCCACCGTCGAGGACATCGAGAAGATCTACTTCGAGGGCTGGAAGCTCGGCCTGAAGGCGCTGGCGATCTACCGGGACAACTGCAAGGTTGGCCAGCCGCTCTCGGTGGGCAAGTCCAACAAGGCCACCGAGGCGGCCGCCGTCGAGACCGCGCCGGCCGCGCCGGCCGCGGTCGAGAAGGTCATCGAGTACCGGCCGGTGCGCAAGCGCCTGCCGAAGAAGCGCCCGTCCGAGACGGTCAGCTTCTCCGTCGGTGGCGCCGAGGGTTACCTGACCGCGTCGTCCTACCCGGACGACGGCCTCGGTGAGGTCTTCCTGAAGATGTCCAAGCAGGGCTCGACCCTGGCCGGCGTGATGGACGCCTTCTCGGTGGCCATCAGCATCGGACTGCAGTACGGCGTGCCGCTGGAGACGTTCGTCAGCAAGTTCACCAACATGCGCTTCGAGCCGGCCGGCATGACCGACGACCCGGACGTGCGGATGGCGGCCTCGGTGATGGACTACATCTTCCGTCGCCTGGCGCTGGACTTCCTGCCCTACGAGCGCCGTGCCGAACTGGGCATCTTCACCGCCAGCGAGCGGGCCGCCCAGCTGCGGGCCGAGGCCGACGCGGAAGCCGCCGCCGCCACCGGCGTGGAGCTGACCGTTATGGCGTCGTCCGCACCGGTGGAGGCCCCGGCCAAGCCGGAGGCGCTCGCCCAGCCGGCCCAGGAGATGGCCGATGTGGCCGCCGCGAAGCCGGCTCCGAGCGTGGGTTCCAGCACCGAACTGCTGGAGGCCGTGATCGGCAAGGCCGCCGACGCACCGCTCTGCTTCACCTGCGGTACGAAGATGCGCCCCGCCGGTAGCTGCTACGTCTGCGAGGGCTGCGGCTCCACCAGCGGCTGCAGCTGAAACCGGGAAGTAGATGCCTGTCTCCCGTGAGTAACTCCTAAGAGGAATCACTGGTTGACATCGATCCTGGTGAAGGCCTACAACAGATGCCTCCCATCCGCGTTCGGGTGGGAGGCATCTGCTTTTGGGCGTACGAGGGGAGCAGTGCACGTGTCGGTGGGTGTCGTCCCTCCAACTCCCATCGATCACGACTCGCTCGGGCAGATGCTCGGCGAGTCGTAGGCACCAGCGACGGCCGGTGATGGACACGACCGTCGCCCACGCCCGTCGACTTTCTGCATCCTTGGCAAACCGATGACCCGGGGTGAGCGCAGTCTCGGCCGCTACCTGAGATGTCCAAGCCACGTCCGCTGAGGAGCTTTCGAATGTCGGAACCCGGCCTTGCCCTTGGACGATTGGCTGCCAACGAGAACAGCTCAAGCGATCTGCTCGCCTTCCTGTTGTCAACGCCGCCCCAACCCTGACCACCGTGGTCCGGCTGAAACTGGACCACCTCGGGTTGGTTGATCTTTAGTCGTTGGTCTTGGTGGCCGGTGGGACGCGGCCGAGGTCGCGGTCCTTGAGTCGGTAGCTGTCGCCCTTCATCGAGATGACTTCGGCGTGGTGGACGAGGCGGTCGATCATGGCTGCGGCGACGACGTCGTCGCCGAAGACTTCGCCCCAACGCCCGAAGGGCTTGTTGCTGGTGACAATTAGCGAGGCCCGTTCGTAGCGGTTAGAGACCAGTTGGAAGAACAGGTTCGCGGCTTCGGCTTCGAAGGGGATGTAGCCGACCTCGTCGACGATCAGCAGCGGGATCCGGCCGAGCTTGACCAGTTCGTCCTGCAGCTCCCGGCGTGGTGGGCGTCTGCCAGGCGGGACACCCACTGGGCGGCGGTGGCGAACGCGACGCGGTGTCCGGCCTGGCAGGCCCGGATCCCGAGGCCGATGGACAGGTGGGTCTTGCCGGTGCCGGGCGGGCCCAAGAAGACGACGTTCTCCTTCGACGCCACGAAGTCCAGGGTGCCCAGGTGAGCGATCGTTTCCCGCTTCAACGATCGCTGGTGCTCGAAGTCGAACTCCTCCAGGCTCTTGCGGGCCGGGAACCTCGCGGCTCGGATGCGCCCTTCACCGCCGTGGGCTTCCCGGGCGGCGACCTCGCGTTGCAGGCAGGCGGCGAGGAACTCCTCATGCGTCCACGACTCCGCCCGGGCCCGCTCAGCCAGACGGTCCACCGATGCCGCGAGAGAGGGCGCTTTCAGTGCGCGGCTGAGGAACGCGATCTCGGAGGACACGTTGCGGTTGCTGGTCTTGGTTGCCATCACGCAGCCACCTCAACGTCGAGGCCGAACATCCGGTCGTAATCGCTGAGCTGGCGGTGCTCGACCTCTGCGGTGACCATTGGCGCCGATGCTTGTCGGGCGGCCGTGCGCAGATCGGCGGCGGCCTGGCGGTGAACCGGATCAGTGATGCTCTGATGCTTGGCCCAGCAGCGCTCGTGTCGGGCGACCTGACGGCCGTCGCAGAACACCTGCACTCGACTGGCGTCAGCGGTGATGTCGACACGACGCCCGACGACCGAGGGATGCACCGAGTAGTCGTTGCTGTCCAGACGCACGTAATGATCCCGAGGCAACCGTGTGGTCTGTCGCCAGCCGACCACCGGCGGCACTGGCGGCAGCGACAGCATCGCGGCCCGGTCGGCGTCCCACCGCTCGGCCGGGCGGCAGCCCAACATCCGGTGTTGGCGGTTGTTCGCCCGCACCAGCCATTCGGTGAGTTGGGTGTTGAAGTCCTGCGGCGAGCCGAACCTTCGACCGGGCAGAAACGACGTCTCGAGATAGCCGTTGGCTCTCTCGACCAGGCCCTTGGCCTCCGGGTCCGCCGGCCGGCATTGGATCACCTTGATGCCGAGGGTCCCGCGGAAGGCGTTCATCGCCTCGGTCAGCTGCGGCCGGCCGGCCCGCCACTGCCCGACCGCGGACTCGTTATCCCAGACCAACGCCTTGGGCGTCCGGTCCCAGCCGGAGATCAACGTCCAGTGCCCGGCCAGCAGATCCGGCGACTGCCGCGACGGGATCATCACCGCCGACAGCCACCGCGAATACCCCGACACCATCACCAACACCGGTGGCCGGCGGACCTGCCCAAAACCCAACGCCACGTCCGCCGGCGGAAACCACAGATCACACTGCGCCAACTCACCCGGCAGATAGTCCGTGCGCTGGGCCGGGTCGGGGCGGCGGAACAACGGCCGCAGCTGCTGCACCCGATCACAGAACACCGTCTTGCCCCGGGTCCACCCGACCCGCTCCATGATCACCGTCGAGGGCATGTCCGGGAACTCCGCCAACAACACCCTGATCTGCGGCTCGACCGCGTCCACGATCGAGCCCTTCGCCGCCCGCTGATACCGCGGCGGCTCGTCACTGGCCAGGGCCTTCTTCACGGTGTTGCGAGACATCCTCAACCGCCGTGCGATGGCCTGAATCGCCATGCCCTCCGACCGCCGCAGCCGCCGGATCTCCGCCCAGTCCTCCACGCTCAGCACCTCCCGATGCTTCAGGAGGTGGTCCCGATTCAGCCGGAACCACGTGGTCAGTTTTCAGGCGGAGCCGACACCTGTTCGAGCGGGATCCCCAGCCACGTTCGACACGGCGCCGGCATTGTTCTACTGCACTTTCGATGGCGAACCGCGCACACCGTGGCGGTCACTGAGCCTCATTACGATCTTCGGTGCCTGGCGGACGGTTGCGGATCCACACACGGCGTGGCTCGCCGGTGAAATCACCGCGGTTCTACACCGCTGGGATGCAGAGGCGGATGCTGCAATCGGGAAAGCTCAGGGCTGGTACGTCCCGGATCTGGTGACTCGTCGTACCGCCCGCGCTCTCGACGATGTGCTGCGCCGGGCCTTCCCTGGCGCTGGAATGGCGAGCGCCACGGTTACCAAGGCGGGAAACCCAACGCTGCTCGCTTGGCGACGTCATCCGTATGGGTCGGATCAGGCATGGATCGGCGTGGACGTGCGATGCCGGGGCCGCAGGGCCGCGGCTTCGCCCTGGCTGTTTCGGTCCTGCGTCGATGTCGGTCTGAGGGACCAGTCGGAAGAAGCGGTACGAGAGGCCGTCCTGGAAGCACACCGCCGTCGCCATCATCTGTGCCGCCGCCTCGGCGGATACAGTGCAGCCTGCATGAAGGCTGAGTTCGGAGTCGATGTGGAGGACAACCGGTGACAGAGGTTGGTTTTTGGACCTGTCAGCACAACGGATGCCTGAAGCACCAGCGCCCCCACCTGAGCAAGGCGATCGGTCACACGTGCTGCGGCCGGTGCTCGGACGGGCGAGCCTGCGTCCAGGCCGCATGGGGCGACGCGCCGGTGTTCCCGCACGCCTACGCTCCGCCGGTTGTCGATGTCACCGGCAACGGGATGCGCTGCGTCATCTGCAAGCAGGGGCCGCATTAGGGGAAAGTGGCCGCCGGCATCGGGTGGGGCCGTGGCACGCCTGGCAACGTGGGCGCGAGCGTCATCGGCGATCCCTTCCCGCACCGGAGGGCCGGGGCAGCGTCGTTATTCGATGCCGTTCGTCATAACGTCGTTTGTCATGATCAAGTGATGAAAAGTAGGTCTCGGGGCCGTCTCTGGCCTACTTCTCATCACTTGATCAAGGTGAGCCACGGTCGCGAGTTGTCTTGAGTGCCGGTGCGGCGACCCGAGGGTGCTCTGTCGCTGCGGGGCGGACCTGCCGTGCCGAGCCCGGCACCGCATCCCAATCCGCCGAGGCCGCTGGCCAGGGGAGGGGCAGGGGTGACCACGAATGGCCCGGTCCTTCCGGTGTCCTGCGGTGAGTGCGCCATGCCCTGGCCCTGCCGGGCTACTGCACCGGCACTTCCTGGGCTGGGTCCGGTGAGCCTGATCCGGCGGGCAGTGAGCCGCCACGATCACTTGATGCTCAGTAGTTGTGGGGGGACCTGTTTTGACTACTGAGCATCAAGTGATCTTGAAGATGGGGCGGCGGAACCGCGAGCGGGACCGGTCAGGGCTGGACGAACAGCGGCCCGTAGTTCGAGCGGAACATCTGCTCGCCGAGGCGGCGCATCACCAGGTCGCGGAGCGCGGGCGGGAGCCCGGTGGCCTTGTCGCGGCGGTGCGTCTGGCTGAGCACCCAGTTGGTACGCGGGCGTCGCCGCGCCTCGTACCCGCGCAGGGCCTCGGCAATGGACCCGGCGGCGGCCAACGACGAAGCGAGCACGAACGCGTCCTCCAGGGCCATCGCCGCGCCTTGGGCCATGTTCGGTGAGGTGGCGTGGGCGGCGTCGCCGATCAGCAGCACCGGCCCGCGCGACCAGGAGTCGAGCACGACCTCCTGGTTGGGCCCGGCGTGCAGGGTGCTGTCGTCGTGATCGAGGGCCTTGAGCATGGTGGCGACCGGCTCGGTGAACGCCGCGCTCACCTCGTCGCGCCAGCCGGGCCGGTTGGCCACCGGGCCGTCGTTGTAGTAGCAGTACGTCTGCTCGGCGCTGATCGGAATCGTCAGGAACTGCCGACCGCGTCCCAACTGCACCGACCAAACCGGCTCGGCGTCGATGCGCGGGGCGACCCACCGGTACGCGTACTGGCCGAGGTCGCGGGCCGCCTGGCCGTCAAAGGCGAGCCGACGGACCGTCGAGTTCACCCCGTCCGCGCCGAGCACCAGGTCGTACCGTTCGGTGCTGTTGTCGTCGAACTCGGCGGCGACCTGGTCGCCCTCGTGGGCCAGCGCGACCGGCTGCCGACCCCAGCGGATCGGGGCGTCCCCGACACCGGCGAGCATCGCCCGGTGCAGCTGTGCCCGGGGCAGCGACACGCACGGCCCGACGCCCTGCCACAGCGCGGCCACGTCGATGTCGAAGAGGCGACGCCCCCGCTGGTTGGCGCTGCGCTGGCGGGTGATCTCCACGGCGACGTCGGCGACCGGCTCCCGCAGACCGAGTACGTCGAGCATCCGGGTCGCGTTGCCGGTGAGGTAGATGCCGGTGCCAGCGTCGGTCGGCCCGGGTGCCCGCTCGACCACGTCGACCGTCGCTCCCCAGTCCCGCAGCGCGGCGACCGCCGCGAGCCCGGCGACCCCACCTCCGACGATCAGTACCCGGACATCGTTACCCCGCACGACACGTTCCTCCCCGTTGCCCAGCCGGCGCATCCCTGAGCTGCTGCTCAACGTCCCGGCCGCCGCAGCACTCTACGAGGCGGGTGAGCCAGCGCACGGAAATGGGGGCTGAATTACCGAGGAATGGGCTGCGACGATGAGGGCATGACGACCGCTGAGGCGTACGCCGAGTTCGGCCGGCGCGAGGCGCGTGGGGTGTCGCCGACGTACGAGCGATTGGCCTTTGCCGTTGCCCACGACGACGCCCTGCTCGCCCTGCTCGACAGGCTCCCGCCCGGTAAGCGGCAGCCGAATCTGCTGTTCGGCGTCGTCCGCTGGCTTGGTGGCCCGGTCGACGACCCGGTCACCTTCCACGACTTCGTGGTGACACACTGGGCGGCCGTCGAGGCGGAGCTGCTCACCCGGGCCACCCAGACGAACGAGGCGGGCCGGTGCGCGGTCCTGCTGCCGGTGCTCGCCTCGTTGCCGCAGCCCCTCGCCCTGCTGGAGGTCGGCGCGTCGGCCGGGCTGTGCCTCTACCCCGACCGGTACGCGTACCGCTATGGCGATCATCAGGTCGGTTCGGGTGAGCCGGTCCTCGACTGCGTGGCCAACGGGTTGGTGCCGCCGGCCCGCGTACCCCAGGTGGTGTGGCGGGCTGGCCTGGACCTCAACCCGCTCGACGTGACCGACCCCGACGACGTGTCCTGGTTGGACGCGCTGATCTGGCCGGAGCAGGCCCACCGACGGGCCCGGCTGCGCGCTGCGGCGGCGGTGGCCGCGGCCGATCCGCCGCTGCTGGTCCGCGGTGATCTGGTGGACGACCTGCCGGCGCTGGCCGCTCGCGCGCCGGCCGACGCGACGCTCGTGGTCTTCCACACGTCCGTGCTCTACCAGGTGCCGCCCCCGCGCCGGGACGCGTTCGTCCGGTTGGTCCGCGAACTGCCCGGGCACTGGGTCGCGAGCGAGGGGCCCGAGGTGCTCCGGTACGCCGAACTGCCCGATCCGCCGAGCGACGCGCTGCACAACGTCCTCGCGCTCGACGGGAGGCCGGTGGCCTGGACGCGGGGCCACGGCCAGTCGATGACCTGGTTCGGCTGACCGGCCCATCACCTCAGGTGGCGGGTTGGTCCTTGCGGGCGTGTAGGGCCCGGATGAACCAGTCCACCGCCGGCGCGACGGCATCGCCGGTCGACCAGCCGTTGATCACCGATAGCAGGTCGAGGTAGCGGTCCCGGCGGGGATCGTTCGCCAGAACCAGCCGAGCAAGCAGCAGTTGCCGCAGGTCGGCCTCGTCGGAGTGACCGTGCAGGCTCGCGTACCGGGTGAGGACCGCTGCGACCACCGGATCGGCGCGTGGGCCGGTCGGGTCGAGACCGGCCGCGAGGGCTGGGGCCACCGCGTCCCGGACCACCGCGACGGCGTCCGGGCGGGGCAGCCCCGAGACGTCATGGTCCGTGGCGTGCTGCCGCGACAGCCGCCGCATCCGTACGCGAAACGCCTGGTCCTGGCATAACTCGGCCAGCTCCAGCCACGCCTCGACCTGCTCGGTGCTGGGATCGTCAGGCAACTCCGGCGTCATTGAGACGACGACGCCCGAATAGCTGGATTGGTCACCCAGGCCCTCGAAGACGGTCTCCAGGAAGTCGCTGACCAGGTGCCCCCGTTCGCGTGTGGTGAGCTGTGCCAGCCGGTGCAGGTCGGCCACCTCCGTCGGGCCCGACCCGCGCCGCGCCGCGACGGTGAGCACCGCTTGGCGTAGCCGCAGCAACCGGATCTGCACCGCCAACGCCTCGGCGTGCGCGGCGGCCACCTCGTGCAGGGGCACCTCGTGGTTCACCACCTGCCGAATGGTGGCCAGGTCCACGCCCAGTTCACGCAGTGTGCGGACCAGCTCCAAGCGGGAGACAGCGTCCGGGCCGTACTGCCGGTAGCCGGCCGGGCTCCGGTCAGTCGGTGGCACGATCCCGCTGTCGGCGTAGTAGCGGATGGTCTTGACGCTCAGGCCGGTCCGCTGTGCCAGGTCGCCGATCGTGTACCGCGTCTCCTCGCTCATGACCCCACCCTCGTGTCTCCCCCCGGTGGAGACTCAAGCCGTTGCGCTGATCTGTCAGCGGGCCCGCTCGTGGCGGAGCAGGACCACGCCGTTGCCGAAGACGCGGCTCTCCGCGAGCCGCAGACGCCTCGGGGCGTCGGCGTCGGGGAAGAGCCGACGGCCCTGACCGAGCAGCACCGGGTTGACGTAGATCCGGTACTCGTCGATCAAATCGTGCCGGGCGAACGTGGCGGCCAGGTCGGCCCCACCGAGCGCCAGGTCACCGCCGGGCTCGGCCTTGAGTCGCCGTACCTCCTCCGGGTTCACCTCCCGGACCACCGTGGCGTTCCAGTCGGCGTGGTCGAGCGTGCGTGAGTAGACGATCTTCGGCATGTCCCGCCAGATGCGGGCGAACTCGCGCTCCGGGCCGCTGGCGGTCGGGTCCTGATCGGCGGTCGGCCAGTAGGCGGCCATCAGCTCGTGGCTGACCCGGCCGCTGAGGAACCCGCCCATCGGGGCTATCACGTCGTTGAAGTGCTGGTGCAACTCCTCATCGACCTGGTGCCAGCCGATGTCGCCGCCCGGGCCCTCGAAGAACCCGTCCAACGACACGCTCATCTGCACGACGATCTTCCGCATCGCGTCTCCTCCCGGCTCGTCACAGCGATCGATCCCGAGCATCGTCGGACCCTACGACGAAATCACCGACCTCGCTGGTGCATGTCGCACAGCCAGGCAGCGGGAGGCCGAGCACGACCTGTCCCTAGACTGCTGCGGTGAGCGGAGAGCGACGACCACTGGCCGCTCGGCCGCTCACCGAGCCGCATTCGTCCCGGCTGCCGCCCGAGCACCCCGACCGGGCCCGGATCCTCGCCGCGCACGCCGCTGCGTTGGCCGCCGGGGAGGCCGGCTACCTCGACCCGGCGACGGGACTGTTCGTGCTCAGCGCCGGCTTCCTGGCCCGTCGTGGCACCTGCTGCGGACGCGGCTGTCGGCACTGCCCGTACGTGGATGATGCACCGTCGGAAACGGCGTAAACGAGGACTTCCGTGCGACACCGACACCCCGTACGGTGGCCGACGGACATCTGGCGGGCACCTTCCGCCGTCGGTCGGCGAGAGGGTGGAATGTGCGCGGGCGGATCGTGGTCGCCGGGTTGGCCGGGCTGCTGGTGAGCGGCTGCGCCGCCGACGCGGAACCGGTGGCGGTGCCGCCGCCGGTGCCGATCGCGGTGGACGTGGCGGCGGCCTCCTCGGGGGGCGCCTGCCGTCTGCTGGATTTCACGATGATCGAGCAGGTGGTGAAGACGCGCTTCGACGTGGCGGCGTCCAGTGAACAGGGCGACACCCACACCTGTGTGGTCCGGGCCGCTGGCGCGACCCTGCCGGAGTTGACGCTCAGCGTGACCGAGACCACGATCGACAAGGCCAGCTTCGGCGCGGACGTGGTGCCCGACAAGGCGGCGAAGGTCACCGGGCTGGGTCAGCAGGCGTACAAGCGGACCACCGCCGCGGCGAGCGGGCGCGGGCCGGTCGCGGAGGTGGGATGGCTGGCCACGGACGGGCGGCTGGCCAGCCTGAGTTGGACGGGTGCCCGGGGCGCCGAGCGCCAGGTCGCCGAGAAGCTGACCGGCGACCTGGTCGTACTGGCCAAGAAGGTCGACACCCGGGCGCTCTGACGTCCGGGCCGACGCTCGGTCAGTTGGCGGCGACGAAGACCCGGGAGGCGACCTCGCGGGGCAGCCGCACCCGGTCACCAGAGCGGTCGATCGACACCCCGTCGCGCTCCTGGGCCACGGTCACCGTGGCACCCGGGTCGACACCTGCGGCGTGCAGTTGGCGCAGCACGTCACCGTCGGTCTGCACGCTCTCGCAGATGCGGCGGACCACGACCGGCCCGGAGAGGCCGGGGAAGGCCAGGTTGCGCTCACCCTCGCCAGCCTCGGTGGCTTCCGCCTCTGGGGAGCCCAGCTCTTCCAGACCCGGGATCGGGTTGCCGTACGGGGAGCGGGTCGGCCGGTTGAGCAGGTCGTAGACCCGCTTCTCCACGGCGTCGCTCATCACGTGCTCCCAGCGGCAGGCCTCCTCATGGGCCTCCTCGTAGGGCATCCCGATGACGTTGACCAGCAGCAACTCGGCGAGGCGGTGCTTGCGCATCACGGAGACGGCGCTGCCGCGACCCAGCGCGGTGAGTGTGAGGTGCCGGTCACCCTCGACGGTGAGTAGGCCGTCGCGCTCCATCCGGGCGACGGTCTGGCTCACGGTGGGGCCGCTCTGCCGCAGTCGCTCGGCGATGCGGGCACGTAGCGGTGGCACCCCCTCCTCTTCCAACTCGAGGATGGTGCGCAGGTACATTTCGGTCGTATCGACCAGGTCGTGAGACTTCATAACGTCAGCGGCCCTCCGGTGCACGATGTTACCTCGGGTGTTCGGCTGGCGACCGCCGCCGAGCCGCGTGCCGTCGACGCGAATGGTGTTGGATGGTCGCCATGTCCGGTACCCAGGAGCCGTTGGTCGAGGTCGATCGGCTCGTCGCCGAGCTCGACCACGCCGATCCGCCCGCCCTGCTCGACGTCCGCTGGCGGCTCATCGGTCCGCCCGGCCGCGACGACTACCTCGCCGGCCACCTGCCCGGCGCGGTCTTCGTCGACCTGGACACCGCGCTCTGCGGTGCGCCGGGCGTCGACGGTCGGCACCCCCTGCCCGACCCGGCCGCATTGCAGGCCGCGCTGCGGGCCGCCGGCGTCCGCGCCGGTCACCCCGTGGTGGTGTACGACGGCGGCGACGGCATGGCCGCCGCGCGGGCCTGGTGGACGCTGCGCTGGGCGGGCCACCGGTCGGTGCGCGTGCTGCACGGCGGCTACCCGGCCTGGGTCGCCGCCGATGGGCCCGTCTCCACCGACCCGCCCGCCCCGCCCCCCGGTGACGTCGTGGTCCGCCCCGGTGATCTCCCCGTGCTCGACGCGGCGCAGGCCGCCGCGCTGGCCGCCGCAGACGACGCCGTGCTGCTCGACGTACGGGCGGCACCTCGCTACCGCGGTGAGGTCGAGCCGATCGACCCGGTCGCCGGGCACGTGCCGGGAGCGGCGAACCTGCCGGCCGGGGAGTACGTCGGCCCCGACGGCCGCTTTCTCGCCGCCGACGTGTTGAGCGAGCGTTTTGCCGCCGCCGGGGTGGCCGGGGGACGGGCCGTCGGGGCGTACTGCGGCTCCGGGGTGACCGCCGCGCAGGCGGTGCTCGCGCTGCACCTGGCTGGCCGCACGGACGCCGCGCTCTACGTTGGATCGTGGAGCAACTGGGTGGCCGACCCGGCTCGGCCGGTCGCCTCCTGTCCGACACCCGGCCGCTGACCAGCGCGTGCGGTGGGCCGGTGCCGGTCCTCGTGCGACGATGGGCTGATGTCCGACGACACGGTGGTGGTGTGGGACGAGTCGCTGCTCGCCTACGACATGGGTGACCATCCACTCGACCCGGTGCGGGTGGAGCTGACCATCGCGCTCGCCCGCGAGCTGGGCATCCTGGATCGGCCAGGGGTGCGCGTGGTCAAGCCGGAGCCCGCTGACGATGCCCTGCTCACCCGGGTGCACGACCCGGCCTACCTCGCCGCGGTGCGCAACGCGCCGCGCGACCCGCTCTTCGCCGGGTACGGGCTGGGCACCTCCGACAACCCCGTCTTCGAGGGGATGCACGAGTCCAGCGCGCTCATCGCCGGTGCGACGGTGGCCGCCGCCGAGGCGGTCTGGCGCGGCGACGCCCGGCGGGCCGTGAACGTGGCTGGCGGTCTGCACCACGCGATGCGTGCCCGAGCCTCCGGCTTCTGCGTCTACAACGACCCCGCGGTGGCCATCGCCCGCCTGCTCGACCTGGGAGCTGAGCGGGTCGCGTACGTGGACGTCGACGTGCACCACGGCGACGGGGTGCAGGACATCTTCTGGGACGACCCACGGGTGCTCACGGTCAGCCTGCACGAGACCCCGCTGGCGCTCTTCCCCGGCACGGGTTTCCCGGACGAGACGGGCGGGCCGGGCGCGCAGGGCAGCGCGGTCAACATGCCCTTGCCGCCGGGTGTGGACGACAGCGGCTGGCAGCGCGCGTTCCACGCGATCGTGCCGTCGGTGTTGCGCGCGTTCCGGCCGCAGGTGCTGGTCAGCCAGTGCGGCGCCGACGGGCACCGGCTTGATCCGCTCGCCGACCTGAATCTGACGGTGGACGGTCAGCGGGCCACCTACCTGGCGATGCGGGCGCTCGCCGACGAGCTGTGCGAGGGTCGTTGGGTGGCCACCGGCGGTGGCGGGTACGCGCTCGTCGAGGTGGTGCCTCGGGCCTGGAGTCACCTGCTGGCCGTGGCCACCGGCGACCCGATCGACCCGGCCACGCTCACCCCACCCGGGTGGCGGGCCCTGGTCGCCTCCCGTCGTCTGGGTCGGGAGGTGCCGCTGCGGATGACCGACGACGCCGACCCGTCGTACGAGCCGTGGCAGCCGACCGGCGAGCCGACCGCGGTGGACCGGGCCATCACGGCCACCCGCAAGACCGTCTTCCCGCTGCTCGGGCTCGACCCGCACGATCCGCGGGACTGAGCCGGGCCGGGGGAGGGTCGATCCGGTGACGGCTGCGGACCAGCCGGTTGACGTGCTGCTGAGCGACGGCAGCACGGTCCAGTTGCGACCGATCGACCCGGCCGACGCGCCGGGCATCGTGGCGATGCACAGCCGGTTCTCCGAGCGCACCCGCTACCTGCGCTACTTCTCGCCGTACCCGCGCATCCCGGAACGGGATCTGATCCGTTTCGTCACCGTGGACCACCACGACCGGGAGGCGTTCGTGGTGCTGGCCGCCGACCAGATCGTCGCGGTCGGCCGGTACGAGCGGCTCGGCCCGCAGGCCCCGGAGGCGGAGGTGGCCTTCGTGGTGGAGGACGCCTACCAGGGGCGGGGCATCGGCTCGGTGCTGATGGAGCACCTGGCCGACGCCGCTCGTCGTAACGACATCATGAGCTTCGTCGCGGAGGTGCTGCCGGCCAACGCGACGATGCTGCGGGTCTTCGCCGACTTCGGCTACCAGGTCCAGCGCGAGTACGCCGACGGCGTGGTGCACCTGAACTTCCCCATCGCGCCGACCGAGGCCAGCCTGGAGGTGCAGCGCGGCCGCGAGCACCGCACCGAGGCCCGCTCGATCGCCCGGCTGCTCGCCCCGCGGGGCATCGTCGTCTACGGCGCCAGCGCCACCGGCCAGGGCGTCGGCGCGGCAGTGCTCGGGCACCTACGCGACGGCGGGTTCACCGGTGCGGTGGTGCCGGTGCATCCGAGCGCGTCGACAGTGGCGGGCCTGCCCGCGTACCCGTCAGCGGTTGACGCCGGCACGCCGGTGGACCTGGCGGTGGTGGCGGTCCCACCGGACGCGGCGACCGCTGTGGTCGCCGACGCGGCCGCCGCGGGGGTGCACGGCCTGGTGGTCATCTCGGCCGGCTTCGCCGAGGCCGGCGCCGAGGGCGCGGCCACGCAGCGGGCGCTGGTCCGCGCGGCGCACGCCGCCGGGATGCGGGTCGTCGGCCCGAACTGCCTGGGCGTGGCCAACACCGACCCGACGGTACGCCTCAACGCCACTCTCGCCCCGGCGCTGCCGCCGGCCGGTCGGGTCGGCATCTTCAGTCAGTCCGGTGCGTTCGGGGTGGCGCTGCTTGCCGAGGCGGACCGGCGGGGCCTCGGGCTGTCCAGCTTCGTCTCGGCCGGCAACCGGGCCGACGTCTCCGGCAACGACCTCCTGCAGTACTGGCAGGACGACCCCGGCACCGACGTGATCATGCTGTACCTGGAGACCTTCGGTAACCCGCGCAAGTTCGCCCGGCTGGCCCGGCGGATCGGCCGGGCCAAACCGGTCGTCGCGCTCGCCTCGCCGGCCCGCCCGCTCGGGGTCGGCGACGCCGCCGGGCCGGACGAGGTGGCGGTGGCGGCGCTCTTCGCCCAGTCCGGGGTGATCCGGGTGGATACCGTGCCGGAGCTGCTCGACGTCGGTGTGCTGCTGGCCAACCAGCCGTTGCCGGCCGGTGGCCGGGTCGGTGTGGTCGGCAACTCCTCCGCCCTGACCGGGCTCGCCGCGACCGCCTGCGTCGGGCACGGCCTGAGCGTGGCCGACGGTTATCCGCGCGACGTCGGGCCGAGCGCCGGTGCCGCCGAGTTCGCCGCCGCGCTCGCCGAGACAGCCGGCGACGAGCAGGTGGACGCCCTGGTGGTGGTCTTCGCCCCGCCGCTACCCGGCCAGTCGACCGAGGTGGACGCCGACGTGACCGCCGCGCTGCCCGCCGCCCTCGCGCTGGGCAAGCCGACCGTGGCGACGTTCCTGGTCGGGCGGCTGCCACCGGGCGTGCCGGCGTACGGCGGCGTGGAGGAGGCGGTCCGCGCGCTCGCCCGGGCGCACCGGTACGCCGAGTGGCTGCGCCGCCCGCCCGGGGTGGCACCCGAGCTGCCCGGCCTCGATCGAGCTGCCGCGCAGGCCGCGCTCCGGGCCGACGGCGCCGACCCGGGGGCGCTGCTGGCCGCGTACGGCATCGATGTGGTGGCCTCGGTGCCCGTCGACTCGGCCGACGCGGCGGTCGGGGCGGCGGCGCGGCTGGGCTTCCCGGTGGCCCTGAAGGCGGCCGACCCCGGGCTGCGACACCGGCTCGACCTCGGCGCGGTCCGGCTCGACCTGCCAGACGAGCCGGCGCTGCGCCGCGCGTACGCCGAACTGGCGGCGACCTTCGGCGTGGACGCGCTGGTCCAGCCGATGGTCCCGCCCGGGGTGGCCTGTGTGGTGGAGGTGGTGGAAGACCCGGCGTTCGGGCCGGTGGTCGGCTTCGGCCTCGGTGGGGTCGCCACCGAGCTGCTCGGCGATCGGGCCTGGCGGGCGGTGCCGCTGACCGACCGGGACGCGGCCGAGCTGGTCGACGAGCCCCGGGCGGCGCCGCTGCTGCGCGGGCACCGGGGTGCCGCACCTGTCGACCGGGCGGCCCTGGCCGACCTGCTGCTGCGGGTGGGTCAGCTCGCCGACGAACAACCCCGGGTGCGGTCGCTGACCCTCAACCCGGTACTCGCCCGCCCGGACGGCATCTCGGTCCTGCACGCCCAGGTGGGGGTGGGCGGCGCGGCCGCCCGCCCGGACACCGGCCCGCGCCGCCTGTGAGCGCGTCCGCTCAGGCGCGGCTGGAGATCTGCTGGACGCCCCACGTGTTGCCGTCCGGGTCGGCGAAGAAGACGAAGCCGACGTTGTCCAGCGGATCCGGCACCGGCCGGGGGTTCTGACCCACCACCTGGATCTCGCTGACCTCCACACCCCGCTCGACCAGCTCCCGGTGGGCCCGCTTCAGGTCGGGCACCACCAGTTGCAGGCCCTTGAGTGAGCCGGGTGGCATATCCGGAACGACGCCCTTGCCGATCACGACCGAGCAGCCGGAGCCGGGCGGGGTCAGCTGGACGATGCGCGCCTCGTCACTGATCACCGTGTCGTGGTCGACGGTGAAGCCGAGCTGGTCGGCATAGAACTTCTTCGCCCGGTCCACATCAGAGACCGGGACGATCACCACTTCCAACGTCCAGTTCATCGTTGCTCTCCTCACGTCGCTGGTTGACGGGCCGCTCTCTGAGTCAACACCCCGGCAGCACGGAAGGCCCCGGCGAACCGCCGGGGCCTTCCGTGGGAACCGGGTGCGTCAGCAGGCGTACGCCTCCAGGCGCTGGGCCCGCTCGGGTGCGCGCAGCTTCAGCAGCGTCACCTTCTCAATCTGCCGGATCCGCTCCCGGGACAGACCGAACTCGCGGCCCACCTCGTCCAGGGTGCGCTGCCGGCCGTCGTCCAGACCGAACCGGAGCCGGATGACCGCCTGCTCCCGCTGGGACAGGGTGGAGAGCACGATGCTGACCTCGTTGCGCAGCTCGCCCTGGGCGGCGGTGTCGCCCGGCTCGTTACGCGGGTCCACCGAGGCCACGAAGTCGCCGAGCGCGCTCTCACCGTCGTCGCCGACAGCCTGGTCCAGGCTGACCGGCTCCCGGTCGTAGGAGATCAACTCGATGACCTGGATCTCCGGGACCTCCAGTGCGCGGGCCACCTCGGCGACCGTCGGTTCGCGGCCCAGCGTCACCGCCAGTTCGCGGCGGGCCCGGACCATCCGGTTCACCTGCTCGACCATGTGCACGGGGATGCGGATGGTGCGGGCCTGGTCGGCCATGGCGCGGGTGATGGCCTGTCGGATCCACCAGGTGGCGTACGTGGAGAACTTGTAGCCCTTGGCGTAGTCGAACTTCTCCACCGCCCGGATCAGACCGAGGTTGCCCTCCTGGATCAGGTCGAGAAACGCCATGCCACGGCCGGTGTAGCGCTTGGCGATGCTGACCACCAGCCGCAAGTTCGCCTCCAACAGGTGGTCCTTGGCCGCCCGGCCCTCGGCGACGATCAGCTCCAGGTCGGCGCGCAGCTCTGCGGAGACCGGGGTGCAGGTGGCCAGCTTCTCGTCGGCGAACAGGCCGGCCTCGATGCGGCGAGCCAGGTCGACCTCCTGCGCTGCGGTCAGCAGCTTCGTCCGGCCGATGCCGTTGAGGTAGGCCCGGACCAGGTCGGTGGAGATGCCGCGCTCGTCGGTGGCGTCCAGGTCGACGAGGACCTCGGAGGCCCGTCGGTGTCGGTCGTGGTGGCCGGGCGCGTCCGGTGTTCCGTCATCTGCAGGACCATCTCTGTCTCCCCGTTTCCACGTCTGTGCCGTGTTCCCGGCCCAACGGTGCCGGTGTGACAACAGCTTGGCGGGCGGGGCGTAAAACGGGAGTGAGGCGATCGGGCACCCGACAGCAATTCCGTCGGATCGTTGGCGCGGTGTGTCGTCGCGCTGTGTAGTTGCCTGACCCGGTTACGTTGCGGACGGTCGGCCACTCTGGTCGGTCGAGACGACAGATGGAGGACGGTGTGGTCTTCAAGCGGCTCATGAAGGCGATGGGCGTCGGCGGCCCGTCGGTGGAGACGGTGCTGGCCAACCCGAACTGCCACCCGGGCGGGCAGCTGGAAGGCCGCATCCAGGTGGTGGGCGGCGACCACCAGGTCGACATCGACCACGTCACCCTCGGCCTGGTCACCCGGGTCGAGGTCGAGAGCGGCGACAACGACTACGACACCACCCAGGAGTTCCACCGCCAGCAGATCACCGGCGCGTTCCGGCTGGAGCCGGGTCAGCGCTACGACATCCCGTTCCGCTTCGACGTGCCGTGGGAGACACCTGTCACCGAGCTGTACGGGCAGCACCTGCACGGGATGACGATGGGTCTGCGTACCGAGTTGGAGGTCGCCCGCGCCGTCGACAAGGGTGACCTGGACGCCGTATCGGTGCACCCGCTGCCGGCGCAGGAGCGACTGCTGGACGCGTTGCTGCGGCTGGGCTTCCGGTTCGCCCGCGCCGACGTGGAGCGTGGTCACATCTACGGCGTACGACAGACGTTGCCGTTCTACCAGGAGATCGAGTTCAGCCCGGCGCCGCAGTACGCCCGCTCGATCAACCAGTTGGAGGTCACCTTCATCGCCGACGCGCAGCAGATGCAGGTGGTGCTGGAGGTCGACAAGCGCGGCGGCGTCTTCACCGAGGGCCGCGACGCCTTCGGCCGGTTCACCGTCGACCACGCCACGGCCGACCGCACCGACTGGACCACCGAACTCGACAACTGGCTCCGCCAGTCCCTAACCCGCCGAGGCCTCTTCTCCTAACCCCACCCCACCCCCGGTCCGTGAGTCCCCCGGGGTCCGTCCGTCCGTCGATCATGAAGTTATTGCCTCGACACGCCGAGGCGGCGGGCAATAACTCCATGATCAACCGGGGTTGGGTGAGGTGGGTGGGGGTTAGAGATCTAGGAGGAGGGTTTGGGGGCCTACGTTGGTGCTTTCTACAAGCATGTGGGTGCGGAAGCGGCCGGTCTCTACCTTGGCTCCTCGCTCGCGTAGCGCGTCGACTACCGCTGTCACCAAGGGTTCGGCGACCTCGGCGGGGGCGGCGGCGGTCCAGCTCGGGCGGCGGCCCTTGCGGACATCGCCGTAGAGGGTGAACTGGCTGACCACCAGGATCGGAGCGCCGGTGTCGGCGGCGGACCGCTCACCGTCCAGGATGCGCAGCTCGTGCACTTTGCGGGCCATCGTCTGAGCGGTCTGCGCGGTGTCGGTGTGGGTCACCCCGAGCAGCACCAGCAGGCCATTCTCGATGGCTCCCACCACCTCACCGTCCACTGTCACGCTGGCCCGCCCGACGGTCTGCACCACCGCACGCATCAGGCGGTCACCGGCTCGATGAACCCGCGCTCCACCAGGTGGGCCACGATCGGGCCGGCGGCCTCGGCCATCTCGTCGGGCTCCACGTCGTGCGCGGCGGCGAGCAGGGCGAGCTGGTCCCGCAGCGACAGCCGGCCGTCGGCGCCACCGACAAGCGCCAGCACCAGTGGGTCGACCTCCTCGGTCCAGCGCAGGCCGTGCGGCATCGCGAGGACCTGCCGGTCCACCGCCCAGCCCTCGTCGCCCATGGTGGCCTCCTGCCGCAGCTGGAGGCCCTCGGCGGCCCGGTAGCGCTCGGCGAGCAACGCCTCGGTGTCGCGTACCCGGAGAAAGTCCTGGCGGTCGAACCAGGTGGCGATCTCATCGCCCAGCGGTGGCTGCACCCGCTGGCGCAGGTCCTCCACCCGGACCAGCGGGTCGGCGTGCCCGCCCTGGCGCAGCGACACGATGCCGAAGCCGATCCCCTCCACCTTGTGCGCGTCGAACCAGTCCAGCCAGGCGGCCATCCGCTGCGGGTCGGTGCTCTCGCCAGCGTCGGTGAGCCACAGGTCGACGTACGCCATCGGGTCGGCCACCTCGCGCTGGATCACCCAGGCGTCCAGCCCGGTTCCGGCGAACCAGCCGGCCACCCGCTCGTCCCATTCCTCGCCGGCGACGTGCACCCAGTTCGCCAGGTACTGCATGGTGCCGCCCTCGGTGAGCAGCCCCGGGGCGGCGGCGGCCAACTCGGCGCCGATCGCGTCACCGACCCGGCCCGAGTCGCGGTAGACGTGCGTGGTGGTGCCCGGGCCGACCACGAACGGCGGGTTGCTCACCACCAGGTCGAACCGTCGACCGGCCACCGGGGCGACCAGGTCGCCGCGGAGCAACTCCCAGTCCTGACCGTTGAGGGCGGCGTTGGTGGCGGCGAAACGCAGCGCCCGCTCGGAGAGGTCGGTGGCGGTCACCGACCGGGCGTGGGTGGCCAGGTGCAGGGCCTGGACGCCGGAGCCGGTGCCCAGGTCCAGTGCGGTGTCGACCGGCCGGCGCATGGTCGCGCCGATCAGGGTGTGGGTCGCCCCGCCGATGCCGAGGACGTGCTCGGCGTGCAACGGCCGCCCCGGCCGTGCGCTGGCCGGCACGTCGGCGAGCACCCACCAGTCGTCCCCGTACGGTTCCAGGTCGACGCCGGCACGCAGGCCGTCGCCATAGCGCTCGACCAACCCGCCGGCCAGCGCCTCCGGAAGGCTCAGCGGTGTCAGCGCGGCGGCCACCGCCGCCTCCGGCTCGGTCTGGTCGCAGATGAACACCCGGATCAGGGTGCCGAGCGGGTCGCCGTCCTCGGTGGCGCGCAGCGCGGCCCGATAGTCGTTGCGAGCGACGGCGGCGGTCGCCTGCGCGCCGAGCCGCTCGGCGATGCCGTGGCTGGTGAAACCGGTCCGGGTCAGCGCGGTCCGCAGCGCGTCGATGCCGGCGGGGGAGAGCAGCATGTCGTGTTCGTCCACTCCGACATCCTGCCTGCCGTCGCGTCCCGGGTCAGCGTCACCCGCCGGTTGGTGTCGGAGCGTCGGTGTCCGCCCGGATCGGCGGGCGAGGCAGGATGGTCCGCATGACGCTCGTGCTGCCCATCGACCCGGAGGCCAACCGACTGCTGGAGCGCAGCCCGCTGGCCCTGCTCCTCGGCATGGTCCTCGACCAGCAGGTGCCAATGGAGAAGGCGTTCTCCTCCCCGTACGTGCTGGCGCAGCGGCTCGGCCACGACCTGGACGCGGCGGAGCTGGCCGGGTACGACCTGGAGGCGCTGATCGCGCTCTTCGCCCAGCCACCGGCGCTGCACCGCTTCCCGAAGGCGATGGCGGCTCGGGTGCAGGAGGTCTGCCAGGTGCTGGTGGAGCGCTACGACGGTGACGCGGCGCTGCTCTGGTCGGATGTCGCCGACGGGCCGGAGCTGCTGCGTCGGGTCTCCGCGCTGCCTGGCTTCGGCAAGCAGAAGGCGCAGATCTTCGTGGCCCTGCTCGGCAAGCGGTTCGGGGTGACCCCGCAGGACTGGCGGAAGGCGGCCGGAGACTACGGCGACCCCGGCGCGTACCGGTCGGTGGCCGACGTCACCGACGCCGACTCGCTGCGCCGGGTGCGGGAATTCAAGCAGCAGATGAAGGCGGCCGCCAAGGCTGCGAGGGGCTGACGCTCAGGCGGCGGTGGGATGCGCCAGCGAGGCCAGCGCGCGCCGGACGTCGGCCAGCGAGACGGTGGCCGAGTCGTCCAGGTCGGCCAAGCCCGCCTCGATCCACTGGCGCATCAGCGTGGTGACCCCGATGCCCCGGGCGTCGGCGGCGGCGCGGACCCGCTCGTAGGTATCGAGCGGCAGCCGGACCGAGCGGCTCACCATCGGCACGTCGGTGTCGGGGGTGGGCAGGTCCGCCGCTGGGCTCTCGTCGATCAGCTCGGCGATCTGGTCGCCACCGCCGTGGAACTGCTTGGTCGCGTCGTCACGGTGCATCGTCACGGCCTCCTCATCTACCGAGATCTCCGCACGGCCTCGTCGTAGCGCTTGGACTCGACGTCGCTCAACTCGCGGGCGGAGAGGATGTCCCAGTCGTTGTCGGTGCCATCGGCCTCGGCGAGCAGCACCGCCAGCCGGCGGCCCCGACGGGCGGCGGCGTAGACCACCATCACGTCGTCACCCAGATGGCGGATGACCCGTCGGGCGCTGTGCAGCGCCTCCCAGACTTCCCCGGGTGTGACGTCGTAGACCCTCAGGTTGGCCAACGCCTCGTCGGTGAAGCTGAACCTGCTGCCCACGTCGGGCAGCGTACCACGCACGTAACACGCAGCGGGATGAGTCGAATTTCGCTGATCACGGACCTGCGGTGACAGGATGAGGCGTAACCCCCTTGAGGAGGTCCATGGTGAAGCGTCAGGCGTACCAGCCGATTCTGATCACCGACGCCTCGCGCAGCCAGGACGATCAGCTCAACAGTCGCCAGCGCCGCTATGTCCTGATGATGGGCATCCGGGTGCTGTGCATCATCGTCGGCGCGATCCTGGTCGGTGCGAACGCCCCACTGCTCTGGCTGTGGCTGCCGCTGTGCGGCCTCGGCATGGTGCTCATCCCCTGGCTGGCCGTGCTGCTGGCCAACGACCGGCCACCCAAGGAAGAGCACCGGCTGGCCAACCGGTTCCACCCCCGCCAGCAGGACGACACCCCGCCGATGAGCCTCTCCGCCGAGGAACGTCCGCACAAGGTCATCGACGTCGAACCCTGACCCGCGAACGGGC
This sequence comes from Micromonospora chokoriensis, assembly GCF_000718555.1. Taxonomy (GTDB): domain Bacteria; phylum Actinomycetota; class Actinomycetes; order Mycobacteriales; family Micromonosporaceae; genus Micromonospora; species Micromonospora chokoriensis_B. The sequence goes on along the minus strand of NZ_JOAN01000012.1, from coordinate 21,377 downwards.
CAGGGTTCGCGCACTCAGAGCTGTGGCCGTGCGCCGGCCGTGGAGACGGCCAGCGCGCCCAGGTCGGTGGCGCGGCTCAGTGCCGCGCTCGGGGTGGCACCGGCGAGCCAGGCGGTGAGCAGACCGGCCGCGAAGGCGTCGCCCGCCCCGGTGACGTCCACCACCGCCACCCGCCGGGCCGGTGCCACGCTGACCGCCGCGGTGCGGTCGACCCAGACCGCGCCGGCCGCGCCGCGCTTGACCACGACCCGCCGAGCCGTCGCCGACAGCGCCCGCCCCTGCGCCGCCGGGTCCAGCCCGCCGGCCAACACCGTGGCCTCGTCCGCGTTGACCAGGAGCAGGTCGATGTCGCGTACCCAACTCAGGAACGCCGCCGCGCCGACCCGCCGCAGCGGCGCCGCGGAGGCCGCGTCGACGCTTGTGGTGAGCCCGCGCTCGCGGGCGGCGGCCAACGCCCGCAGCCCCGCGCCGCGCGACTCGGCGTCCAACAGGGTGTACGCGGACAGGTGCAGATGCCCAGCGTCGGGCGCCGCCGCGAGGGCCTGCTCGACGTGCGCGGCGCTCAGCCGCAGGTTCGCACCCCGCTGGCTGACCATGGTGCGCTCGTCGTCGGCAGCCAACACGATGACCGTGCCGGTCGGGAGGCCCTCGACCCGTTCGACCGCGCAGTCGACCCCCGCCTGGTCGAGCTCGGCCACTCGGTCCCGCCCGGCATCGTCGTCACCGATGGCGCCGACGAGCGTGACGTCCACCCGCTGCGCGGCGACCCAGGCGGCGGTGTTGGCCGCCTGACCGCCGCCGCCGAGACTGATCTCGGCCCCGGTGTCCGAGCCGGCCGCGAGCGGCCCGGACAGCACGGCGACCACATCGGTGATCACGTCGCCGACGACGACCACCCGGGCCGGTCGGGTCATGCCGGGACGGCGCTGTTGCGGGCCGCCATGGCAACCGCGATCCGCGCCGCCAGGTCGGCGTTGCGCAGGATGATCCGCACGTTCACCGTCAGGCTCGCGCCCTCGGTGGCCGAGTGGAAGTGCGCGAGCAGGTACGGGGTGACGGCCTTGCCGGTGATCCCGTCCCGCTCCAGCAGGGCCAGGCCCTCGGCGAGCGTCCGGTCGTGCAGCTCCGGGTCGAGCTGCTCGTCGACCGGCAGCGGGTTGGCGATGAGCAGCCCACCGGTGTGCAGGGCGTGCTCGTCCCGGGCGGCGAGCACGGCGGCGACCTGCTCCGGCGAGTCCACCGACCAGTCCAGGTCGAAGCCGGCGTCGGTGCGGTAGAAGCCGGGGAATCGGCGGGTGCGGTAACCGACCACGGCGACCCCGAGGGTCTCCAGGCGCTCCAGCGTCGCGCCCACGTCGAGGATCGACTTGACCCCGGCGCAGACCACCGCGATCGGCGTCTGCGCCAGGGTGACCAGGTCCGCCGACTCGTCGAAGGTGTGCGCGGCCTCCCGGTGCACCCCACCCAGCCCGCCGGTGGCGAACACCCCGATGCCGGCGGCGGCAGCCACCGCGCTGGTCGCGGCCACCGTGGTCGCGCCGTCCGCGCCGGTCGCGGCCGCCACCGCGAGGTCGCGGACGGAGAGCTTGGTCACGCCGTCGACCGTGGCCAGCCGGGTCAACTGCGCGTCGTCCAGGCCGACCACCAACTCACCCGCGATCATGCCGATCGTCGCCGGAACGGCCCCGGCGTCCCGTACCGTCTGCTCGATCTCCCTGGCCACCCGCAGGTTCTCCGGCCGGGGCAGACCGTGCGAGACGATGGTGCTCTCCAGGGCGACGACGGGCCGGCCGTCGCGCAGGGCTGCGGCCACCTCGGTGCCGTAGCTGATGCGAAAGTCAGTCACCCGGGCACCGTACGGGGTTGGGCCTCGACCGGCCTCAAGTGGACCCGGCCGTGATGACCTGCCAAACTTGACGGTTGGAGGTGCAGACGTGAGCACAGAGGTTCTCGAGCGTCCAGAGCTGAAGGACGCCGATACCGGTCCCGAGATGTTCCATTACGTCCGCAAGGAGAAGATCGCCGAGAGCGCCGTCATGGGCACTTTCGTCGTCGCTCTCTGCGGCGAGACCTTCCCGGTCACCAAGGCGGCCAAGCCGGGTTCTCCGGTCTGCCCCAAGTGCAAGGAGATCTACGACTCGTACCGTGAGTGAACCTCGGTCCGGGTCCCGGCCGGCGACGTAGCCTGCGGCGGTGACCACCTCCACCGCCCTGCTCCTCGCCGACCTGACCGGGGTCGCGGTGTTCGCCGCGTCCGGGGCCTCGGCGGCGGTGGCCAAGCGACTGGACCTGTTCGGCGTCGCGTTCGTCGGCTTCGTGGCAGCCCTGGGCGGTGGGATCTTCCGGGACCTGGTCATCGACGAGGTCCCGCCACTAGCCTTCGCCGACTGGCGGTACGCGGCCGCCGCCGCGATCACCGCGCTCGCCGTCTTCTGGCTGCACCCGCAACTGGCCCGACTGCGCACCACCGTGCTGGTGCTGGACGCGGCTGGCCTGGCGCTGTTCACCGTCACCGGCACGCTCAAGGCGCTCGACGCGCGGGTGCCGGCGGTCGGTGCCTGCCTTATCGGCATGCTCACCGCGATCGGCGGCGGGCTCGGCCGAGACCTGCTCACCGCCGAGATCCCGGTCGTGTTGCGCCGGGAGATCTACGCGCTGGCCGCGCTGGCCGGCTCGGTCCTGGTGGCGCTGCTGTACGTCACCGGGCGGACCGGGCCGGCACCGCTCACCGCCGCCGCCGTCCTGGTCTTCGGGCTGCGTCTGATCGCGCTGCGTCGTCGCTGGTCCGCGCCGGTGGCCACGCTGCGCCCGCCGCGTACCGGTGGGGCGGATCCCCGCACCGACCGGGAGTGGTGAAACGGTCGACAGATGTGACAGGCGTGGCGTCGCCTGGGTCCTACGGCCCGCGCTGGTTATGCTGAGTCGGCCTTCGCGGCAGCTTCTGCGCGGAGGCGTTTTCATGGGCGGCGGATACTCGTGGCCCTCGCCCGGGGTCCGCCATCGTGCGGTCGGAGAGGAGCTTCGCGTGGCAGCCCGGACGCCGGTGCTCGAGACGTTCCCGGCACTACGCGCCTGGCAGCGCAAAGCGCTGGTGGAGTACCTACGTCGCCGTACCGAGGACTTCACCGCGGTCGCCACGCCGGGCGCCGGCAAGACCACCTTCGCCCTGCGGATCGCGGCGGAGCTGCTCGCCGACGGCACCGTCGAGGCGGTCACCGTGGTCGCGCCGACCGAGCACCTGAAGAACCAGTGGGCCGAGGCCGCCGCTCGGGTGGGCATCCAACTCGACGCCGCGTTCCGCAACGCCGACCTGCACTCGGCGGCCGACTTCCACGGCGCGGTCGTCACCTACGCGCAGGTGGGGATGGCTCCGCAGGTGCACCGGCGGCGCACCATGACCCGACGCACCCTGGTCATCCTCGACGAGATCCACCACGCCGGCGACTCCCGATCCTGGGGTGACGGCGTCAAGAACGCCTTCGAGCCCGCCGTACGCCGGCTGATGCTCACCGGGACGCCGTTCCGCTCCGACGACAACCCCATCCCGTTCGTCAGCTACGAGCGGGGCGGGGACGGCCTGCTGCGCTCCCGCGCCGACTCGGTGTACGGCTACTCCGACGCGCTGCGCGACGGGGTGGTGCGGCCGGTGCTCTTCCTGGCGTACTCGGGGGAGACCCGCTGGCGTACCAACGCGGGGGATGAGTTGGCCGCCCGACTGGGCGAGCCGATGACCCAGGATCTGGTGGCGCAGGCCTGGCGTACCGCCCTCGACCCGGCCGGGGACTGGATGCCACAGGTGCTGCGGGCCGCCGATGCCCGACTCACCGTGCTGCGCAACGCGGGCATGGCCGACGCCGGCGGCTTGATCATCGCCACCGACCAGCAGACCGCCCGCTCGTACGCCAAGCTGATCGAGCAGGTGACCGGCGAGAAGGCCGCCGTGGTGCTCTCCGACGACCAGGGCGCGTCCGCCCGGATCGCTACGTTCGCGGCGTCCGAGCAGCGCTGGATGGTTGCGGTGCGGATGGTGTCCGAGGGGGTCGACATCCCGCGACTGGCGGTCGGGGTCTACGCCACCAGTGCCAGCACGCCGCTCTACTTCGCCCAGGCGATCGGCCGATTCGTGCGGGCCCGCCGACCCGGTGAGACCGCGTCGGTCTTCGTGCCCAGCGTGCCGCACCTGCTCGGGCTGGCCAGCGAGATGGAGACCGAGCGCGACCACGTACTCGGCAAACCCAAGGACTCCGACGGGCTCGACGACGACCTGTTGGAACGGGCGCAGCGCGACGACAAGGCCAGCGGTGAGCTGGAGAAGCGGTTCCTGGCGCTCTCGGCCACCGCCGAGCTGGACCAGGTGATCTTCGACGGCGCGTCGTTCGGCACCGCTGCCCAGGCCGGCACCCCCGAGGAAGAGGAGTACCTCGGCCTGCCCGGCCTGCTCACCGCCGACCAGGTTTCGCTGCTGTTGACCAAGCGGCAGGCCGCACAGCTCGCCGCCCAACGCCGTCGTACGGCCGACGGGGCCGCTCAGCCGGCCGCTGCGACCACAGCAGCGCCGCCGGCACCCATGAGCGCCGCCCAGCGTCGCGTGGCGCTCCGGCGCCAACTGAACGCCCTGGTGGCTGCCCGACACCACCGCACCGGCCAGCCGCACGGCAAGATCCATGCCGAGTTGCGCCGGCTCTGCGGCGGCCCGCCCAGCGCCCAGGCCACCATCGAGCAGCTAGAGGAACGCATCGCCACCGTGCAGACCCTCTAGACCCCCACCCCCACGCCACTCCGCCGGTGAGCGGCTTGCGCCCCGGCCGCATTCACCCCACCGGCACCGTCCGACGCACGCGGTCTCGGAGTGGGCGGCGCTGACCGGGCTCGGGCGGGGTTGGGCGTCCCGAGCCCAAGATCGCGCAACATCCGCGATGTAGTGGTATCGGCGCGGCGGTGAGGCCACTACATCCTGGTTCGAGCACGATCTTGGGCGCAGGGCGCAGGGCGCAGGGCGCAGGGCGCAGGGCGCAGGGCGCAGGGCGGTTGGACAGAAAAAGTCGGCCGGAGGCACCCTCGGGGTGCCTCCGGCCGACTATGTCGGTTTGCGGATTTAGTTCGCCATCAGATCGGCGCCACGCCAGCTGAAATCGGGCTCCGTTGCGAACCGCTCGGTGATCTTCACGAGATCCTCCGCGTACTTGTTCGCGTGGTGCCCGCAGAACACCAACTCACTCCCACCCGTCAGAGTGATCCGGAGCTTCCCGGCAGCATTGCAGCGGTCGCACCGTTCATCGGCGGCTGGGGGAGCCGCCGTCACGGGCGGCGGCGTGAGGGTCGGGGTCATCGCCTTCCTCCTCTGGTCGTCACCGATGAACAATCTCTTCGGTCGTTGCTCACCTATGGTGCAACACCCTTACTAGGCACTGCCTTCCCTGTGTGCCCGCGGGGGACCGAGGTCACACCTGGAAGGGACAGTGTGCCGTGCACCCAGGGTGCCACGTCAACGATCACATTCGTGCATCCGGACGATCACCATCTGGTGTTGCACACCAGGTGATCAAAACGACACGTTCGGTTGACGAAACCCACTCAGTCCAGGTAATCCCTGAGAACCTGCGACCGGGACGGGTGACGCAGCTTGGACATCGTCTTGGACTCGATCTGCCGGATCCGCTCCCGGGTCACCCCGTAGACCTGGCCGATCTCGTCCAGCGTCCGCGGCTGGCCGTCGGTCAGGCCGAAGCGCAGGCGTACCACACCCGCCTCACGCTCGGAGAGCGTCTGCAGCACCTGCTGGAGCTGGTCCTGCAGGAGCGAGAACGAGACCGCGTCGACCGCGACCACGGCCTCGGAGTCCTCGATGAAGTCACCGAGCTGGCTGTCGCCCTCGTCGCCGATGGTCTGGTCCAGTGAGATGGGCTCCCGAGCGTACTGCTGGATCTCCAGCACCTTCTCGGGTGTGATGTCCATCTCCTTGGCCAGCTCCTCCGGGGTGGGCTCGCGGCCCAGGTCCTGGAGCAGCTCACGCTGTATGCGGCCAAGCTTGTTGATGACCTCGACCATGTGCACCGGGATGCGGATGGTGCGGGCCTGGTCGGCCATGGCGCGGGTGATGGCCTGTCGGATCCACCAGGTGGCGTACGTGGAGAACTTGTAGCCCTTGGTGTAGTCGAACTTCTCCACGGCCCGGATCAGACCGAGGTTGCCCTCCTGGATCAGGTCGAGGAAGGCCATGCCACGGCCGGTGTAGCGCTTGGCCAGCGACACCACCAGTCGGAGGTTCGCCTCCAGGAGGTGGTTCTTGGCCCGCTCGCCGTCCCGCGAGATCCAGCCCAGGTCACGGACCATGTCCCGGACGAGCTTCTCCTCGCCCTCGTCGGCAGCCCGCAACCGCTCGGCGGCGTAGAGCCCGGCCTCGATCCGCTTGGCCAGCTCCACCTCCTGCTCGGCGTTGAGCAGTGGAACCTTGCCGATCTGCTTCAGGTACGCGCGGACGGAGTCGGCGGAGGCGGTCAGCTCGGCGTCGCGTCGCGCCTGCTTGAGGGCCTCGGACTCCTCGTCGTCCCATTCGAAGTCGTTGTCGGTCGCCGAGGCGGCGGCGTCGGTCTCGGCGGCCTGGGCCAGCTCGGCCGGCTCCTCGACCACCACGTCCTCGATCGCGGCGGCCAGCTCCTCCGGGTCGATCTCTCCCTCGGCGCCCTCACCCTTGGCCTTGCCGCCAGCCTTGGTCGGCTTGGCGCCGGCGGCCGCGGCCACCGTCGCCTTGGTGGCTCGGGTCGACCTGGTCGCCTTCGTCGCCTCGGCGGCGGTGCCGGTCGCCTTGCGGGCGGCCACCTTGCGCGGGGCCGACGTCGACGGGGCGTCGTCGGCGGCGGGCGCCTGCTTCGGGGCCGGTGCGGCGGCCTTCTTGGTGGTCTTGGCGGTGGTCGCCCGGGACGCTGGCGTGGTCGAGCGGGCCGCGGCGACGCGGCGGCGGGTGCTCGCCGAGCCGTCCACCACGACGGTCACGCCCGCCTCGGAGAGCGCCCGCAGAATCTTCTTGGCCTGGGCCGGAGTCACCTCGGCGGTCTCGACGGTGCGCGCGAGCTGGGCCGACGTGAGCTGACCGCCAGCGCTCTGCGCGTGGGCGATCAGGGTGTCGGTGAGCGAGCGAACGTCGGCGCCGGGCTGGCGGGGTTCTGTCACGAATGACCTTCCGGAGGCGAAGAGCGGGCACGGCGGGTTCGTCCAGCGCAGCGAGGGTTACCGTGCCGGGCGAGGTGGTTGAGGGACCCTCGTGTCACGGTCCGGCCGGTGGTCGGCGGTCCGTGCCGCGTGGGCAGGGGTGAATTGTAACGCCGACTACGGCGATCATCCTGCTCCGCACCGCGTACCGCCGGTGGGGGCCGTCAGTGCGGCGGAGATGTGAACTTTGCGGTAATGATAGCCGCGCGGTTGGCGAAGGGCTTCGGTCGGCGAGCCCGGGGGCGAGCAGATCACCCCCGAAGTGGCCTTTGAGCAGCCAATATCGAGTCAGCGTCGCGGTTGCGGGGGCACGGGTGTGGATCACCAAGGTCATTGGTGGTCCGGCCGGTGGCGTCCTCACCAGGTCGCGGTTGGGCAACGACTGTGAGCCGCGCGTCGGCAGAGCGGTAGGCACTTAAGCGACATTACCAACCTAAAGGGGCATATTCGCCAAGCTTGGCCGCTGAAGATGCGCAAATGGTTGCCGGCGTGCCCACTCCTGGCGAGTGTCGCGCCGAAGATCCTGGTCTGGTGCCGTGGGGCGGCGTCGGGAACGATGATCTTTGCGGCCGGGGCGGTAGTTCCCACCTGCCCACATGCACCCGGAGCGGAAAGAGGCGAACCATGACCAATTCGGCAACGACGCCACGGGAGCTACTCACGATCGCGGTCGGGGTGGCTCGGGACGCGGCGGACACCGCGTACCGGATGCGCGCCGAGGGGGTCGTCGTCGCCGCGACCAAGAGCACCGTCACCGACGTGGTCACCGCCGCCGACCGGGCGGTCGAGCGGCAGATTCTCGACGCGCTGGCCGTGCTGCGCCCGGACGACTCGGTACTCGGCGAGGAGTACGGCGAGGGCGCCTCCGGTGCGGCCCGTAGCGGGGTGCGGTGGATCGTCGACCCGATCGACGGCACGGTGAACTACCTGTACGGGCTGCCGTACTCCGCGGTCTCGCTGGCCGCCGAGGTGGACGGGGTGGTGGTCGCCGGCGTGGTGCGCAACGTGAACACCGGCGAGGAATGGACCGCCACGGCCGGCGGCGGTGCCTGGCGCGATGGTGTCCGGCTGCGCTGCTCCGCCGAGGTCGACCTGGGGCAGGCGCTGGTCGGCACCGGCTTCGGCTACGACGCTGGCCGCCGGGCGCACCAGGCGCAGGTGGTGGCCGGGCTGATCGCACACGTCCGGGACATCCGCCGGCTCGGCGCCGCGGCGCTGGACCTCTGCCTGGTCGCGGAGGGGCGGCTCGACGCGTACTTCGAGAAGGGTCTTGCGGCCTGGGACCTGGCGGCGGGCGGGCTGGTGGCCGCCGAGGCGGGGGTGCGGGTAGCCGGACTGGCTGGTCGACCGCCGGGGCCGGATCTGGTGGTCGCGGCCCCGCCTGCGCTCTTCGTGCCACTGCACGACCGGTTGGCCGCGCTGGACGCCGCCGGCGGCCCGTGACCGGCCGGCCCCGGTCGGCGGGTGATCAGGCTGACCGGGCCGGCGTGTGACCGGCTGGCCCGCAGTGCGGCGGGCCGGCTACGCCGTCACTTGGCGGGCGGGGACGGGCAGGAGTTCGGGGGTGCTTTCGCCGGCCCCGAGTCGCCGAGCGACTGGTTGACCTCGGTCGTGGTGGCGAGCTGCTGGAAGTTGTTGCCCAACACCACGTCCACGGTGTCGTCGGCGCGCTTCGCGTCGTAGCCCTCCACCGCGTCGCCGAGGAAGTACGCCTGGAGCAGGTGCGCGGAACCGACGCCCTTCGGGCCGAAGCGCAGCACCGCGACGCTGTCGACCTGCTTCTTCTCGTTCCCGGTCTTCGCGACCTGGAACTGCCGGTTGCGGAACTCGTCGCCGACGGTGTGGGCGAGTCCGGGCCGGTCCGTGGCATTGAACACGTTGATCTTGACGTCCTTGCGCTCGCGCAGGGTCAGGTCCGCCAGCGGCCAGCCCTCGGGGCAACCCGCCGTGGTGCCGGCGTTGCCCTGGCTGTCGCGGACCACGGCCACGACGACGAAGACCAGGGCGATGACCGCCAGCAGGCCGACGACGACGAGTGCTCGCACGCGCGCAAAACTCATCAGGGCACTCCCCGGACCTCAGGTGGGTGGTGACGGCCAGGAGCGATCGCTCAGGCCGCCGGCCGTCGAATACGCCGCTGAGGTTAACGGTTGTCCGGCCGTCGCGTGGAAACAGCCCGACATGCCGGCGCGCCGACCACGAACCAGGTACTACTACCCCTATCTTCGTGTCGCCTGAATCACATTGGGAACAACTTCGCGTGCGGGGGCGTACATCTCAGCCGCAAGGGCGGTATACATGCCTCGCCTAAGGGGGGGTAAGGTTCCGCGCTCGCAGGGGAGTCGCCCCAGCGAGCTCGGCCCGTTCGGTCCTCGGGTCGGGTGCCCGACACAAGTGGTGGCCGGCCAGCGGAACCGAAACAGCGTCGTCCGGCGTTACAACCGGAAGCGACAACATCGATATGGGAGAGTGAAACCGATGGCCACCGACTACGACGCCCCGCGTCGCGACGAGGTCGACCTCGGCGAGGACAGCCTGGAAGAGCTCAAGGCACGGCGCGTCGACTCACAGTCGGGCGCGGTGGACGTCGACGAGGCCGAGGTGGCCGAGAGCTTTGAGCTGCCCGGTGCCGATCTGGCCGACGAGGAGCTCACGGTCAAGGTGCTTCCGATGCAGCAGGACGAGTTCCGATGCGCCCGCTGCTTCCTGGTCCACCACCGTAGCCAGCTGGCAGTCGAGCGTAACGGCGAGCTGATCTGCCGCGAGTGCGTCTGACAATCACGACATCGGCGGCGGCCTCCTGAACGGGGCCGCCGCTGCTGGTGTAGGCATGCGCCGGCGGTGGGTACCTGCTTGACTCGTAACGGGTAGCCACAGCACCGGGAGGTCCGATGAGCGATCGAGGCGACACCACCGGCGGCGGCACGGATGACCTCGGTGCCGCCAGTGGCGGCACGGAAGACCTCGGTGCCACCGTCGCGGCGTTGACCGCGGACGACATCGAGCCGGCCCGACGCCGCCAACTGCTGACCCGGATGGTCGGACAGGCCCGTGCTCGGGGCATCTCCGACCTGTTCAAGCCCCGCTCCGCCGTGCGCTGGATGGTCGACACCGTCGCCGAGGTCGCTCCGCACGTGCCGGTACGGGACCTGGACACGCTGCGCCGGCACTTCCCCGGTCTGGACGACGTCGCCCTGGCCGATCGGCTCATCCGCAACGCGTCCCGGACCACCGCCGCGATCGGCGCGGCCGGTGGGGGTGTCGCCGCCGTCGAGTGGGCGGTGGCCCCGACCCTGCTCTCCGCGCCGGTGCTGCTCGCCGCCGAGACGGTGGCCGTGGTGGCGGTGGAGCTGAAACTGGTTGGTGAGCTGCACGAGATCCACGGCGTGGCCCTACCGGCCGGTGGCAGCCAACGGGCGGTCGCGCTGGTGCACTCCTGGGCCACGCAGCGCGGCGTCAACCCGATGGTCCCCGGCGTGGGAGTGGGAGCGGTGCTCGGCACCGCCGCCCGCAAGGAACTGCGGGACATGCTGCTGCGGCGTTTCGGTCGCAACCTCACCACGCTCGGGCCGTTCCTGACCGGCGCGGCGGTGGCCAGCTTCCTCAACCGCCGGGCCACCCAGCAGATGGCCGACCAGCTTCAGGTCGACCTGCGTCGGCGGGGCATCGCCCGGCCCGCGCCACCGGCGGCCCTGCCGGGCCCGCCGACCGGCACCTGAGCGGGCCTACGGCCGTCGGGTCAGCCCGGCTCGCCGGCCGTTGGACCGGACACCGCCAGAGCGGCCCGCGCGGCCAACACCGCCTCAGCCAGCTCGACCGGGTGCCGCGTGCTCACCACCCAGAACGGGGTCGGATCCGCGGGGTCGTCGAGGATCACCTGCACGGCGCCACCGATCCACGGTCGCTGCACCACGAAGGCGAGCGGGTCCGCGCCAACCCCGAGCACCTCACGTCGGCCGGCCGCGTCCAGCGGCACCACGTCGGCCACGAAACGCACCGGCAGGCGGGCGTCGTCCACCCGTAGCTCGGCGTCGGTCACCCCGACCCGGATCCGGCCCAGCCACCACAACCCGACCGCGGCGAGCGGCAACAGCACGGCGAACGGCAGCCAGGCGCGGACGCCGTCGGCACCCATCCAGATCTCGACGGCCAGCAGCGCGGCGGCCACCAGCCCGCCCAGCCACAGCCACCAGGGCAGATCCAACCGCTCGGTGTACGCCGAGCGGGCGGCGACCGGCGGCTGATCGGCGGACGGGGAGGGCGACATGCTCACTCCTGCGAGGGTACGGCGCACGGCGGCTCGACGAACCGGCAGGATGGCAGGGTCACCCCGAGAACCGGACGGAAGAGGGGACCTGTGACCGACGTCGTACCCGTGCCCGTACAGCTGCTCGACCCTGAGCTGCCGCTGCCGACGTACGCCCATCCCGGCGACGCCGGGGCCGACCTGGTGGCGGCCGCGGATGTGGAGCTGCCGCCCGGCGGACGTGCCCTGGTGCCCACCGGCGTTGCCATCGCCCTGCCGGAGGGGTACGTGGGTCTGGTCCACCCCCGCTCCGGTCTGGCGGCCAGGCTCGGCGTGACGGTGCTCAACGCGCCCGGTACGGTCGACGCCGGCTACCGGGGTGAGATCCTGGTCAACCTGATCAACCATGATCGGGATGTGCCGGCGAAGATCTCCCGCGGCGACCGGATCGCGCAGCTCGTGGTCCAGCAGGTCGCACGGGCTCGGTTCGAGCCGGTGGTCGAGCTGCCCGCGTCCCGGCGCGGGACCGGTGGGCACGGGTCCACCGGTGGGCACGCCGGGCTGGTGTCGTCGTCGACGAGTCAGGACCGGGTCGAGCAGCGGCCGAACGAGCCGGGCCGCGGGCAGACGGAAGAGGTGGCAGGGTGAGTGTGAACAGCGAAGGGCAGGCGCAGTGATCTTCTCCCGAAAGCGGGCCGATGCCGAGCGGCAGACCCGTGACGAGCGGGCCACCCCGGTTCCGGACCAGGGCGATGCGACGCCGACGCTGGAGCGCGGCCCGTACGACATCTCCGAGAGCTACGACGACGTGCAGCGGCTCGACCTGGGCAGCCTGCACATCCCGGCGATCGCCGACGTCGAGGTGCGGGTGCAGGCCGACCCGCAGGGTGTGGTCCAGCAGGTGGTGCTGGTGCATGGCGACAACGCGCTCCAGTTGGGCGTTTTTGCCGCCCCCCGGTCCGAGGGGATCTGGGACGAGGTGCGCGAGGAGATCCGGCAGTCGCTGCTCCGCGACGGCGCGAGCGCGCAGGAGGTCGCCGGCGAGTACGGCCCGGAGCTGCACGCCCAGGTGCGTACCCCGGACGGCCCGACGAATCTGCGGTTCGTCGGAATCGACGGGCCGCGCTGGATGGTCCGCGGCGTGTTCCAGGGCCCGGTTGCCGTCGATCCGGCCGTGGCCGGGCCGCTCGTGGAGTGCCTGGACGGCCTGGTGGTCGACCGGGGGCAGGAGGCGAAGCCGGTCCGCGAGCCGCTGCCGCTGAGGCTGCCCCGGGAGATCGCCGACCAGGCCGACGCCGAGGCGGGCGACGCCGCCGCCGAGCCGCGCCAGGTCTGACCAGCGCGCACCGGCCCGCCGGAACCAGCCCCGTCGGCGTACGCTGGCGGCACGGTTCCGGCGTCGCCGGGGCCGGGGCGGGGACGGCGAGCGTGGAGAGGGTGACGCGGAGGTCATGACGACCGACGAGAGCCGGGTGTCGCTGCGGCGCATCCTGCAACGGTTCACCGCCAGCGAGGCCGAGATAGACGCGCAGGAGCTGCGTCGGGAGAGCGCCGAGTGCGGCGGTATCCCCGCCCAGCAGTGCTCCCGAGGTCAGCTCGTCTCGGTGGCCGGGCGGCTGCGCACGGTGGTCTACACCCCGCGGACCAACCTACCCACCCTCGAGGCCGACCTGTACGACGGCAGTGACGTGGTCACCCTCGTCTGGCTGGGTCGACGGCACATCGCCGGAATCGAGCCGGGCCGGCACCTGACCGCCCGTGGCCGGGTGGCGGTGCGCGACGACCGCAAGGTCATCTACAACCCCTACTACGAGCTGGACTCGCCCAAGTGACGGCACTGCGGACGGAAGGCCGGCGATGACGACGGGACAGGACCGGGCGGCACAGCCGGAGGTCGGCCCTCAGGACGAGGAGCGTCTGCCGACGATCGCCGAGCAGATGGCCGACCAGCTCGGCGGCTGGCGCGGGCTGGTCGAGTCCAGCATCCCGGTCGTGGTCTTCGTCCTCGCCAACATCATCGGCGAGCTGAAGCCCGCGGTGATCGCCTCGGTCTCCGTCGCCGTGCTGATCGCCGGGCTACGGCTGGCTCAGCGCCGGCCGATCCGGCACGCCGTCAACGGGCTGTTCGGGGTCGGCATCGGCGCGGCCATCGCGTGGCGCACCGGCGACGAGCGTGACTTCTACCTCCCCGGCATCCTCTACGGCATCGGATACGGCATCGCCCTGCTGATCTCGGCTGCGATCCGGCAGCCGCTGGTGGGCTGGATCTGGTCGGTGTTGGTGGCCAAGGGCCGTTCGGAGTGGCGGGACGACCCGAAGCTGGTGCGCGTCTTCACCCAGCTGACCGTGCTCTGGGGCGTGGTCTGGCTGGCCAAGGTGGGCGTGCAGGCCGGGCTCTACCTGGCCCACCAGGACACCGCGCTGGGCGTGGCTCGGCTGGCGCTGGGCTACCCGCCGTACGCGCTGCTGCTGCTGATCACGGTCTGGACGGTGCGCCGGGTCACCCGGGAGTCGCAACCGACGCCGCTGCCCGGCGCCTGAACGCCAGGAGCGCCGCCGGTCAGCTCAGCGGCGCCCGTTGGCTCAGCGTGAGCTGCGGGTCCGTTCGACGCTGTCCGGCCCGAGGATCACCGCGCGGACCGCGTCCTCCACCTCTGCGGTGCAGACGAAGATCAGCTCGTCGCCGGCCTCGATCGGGTCGTCCGGGCTGGGCACGAGGACCCGCTTGCCGCGCAGGATCGCCACCAACGCGGCGTCTCGGGGCAGCGGTACGGCGTGGATGGGCTGACCGACGTAGGGGGCGGTCGGCGGCAGGGTGATCTCGACCAGGTTCGCCTCGCCCTGTCGGAAGGTCATCAGCCGAACCAGGTCGCCGACGGTGACCGCCTCCTCGACGAGCGCGGCCATCACCCGCGGCTTGCTCACCGCGACGTCCACGCCCCACTGTTCGGTGAAGAGCCATTCGTTCTCGGCCCGGTTGACCCGGGCGACCACCCGGGGCACCGCGAACTCGGTCTTGGCCAACAACGACAGCACCAGGTTGGTCTTGTCGTCGCCGGTCGCCGCGACCACCACGTCGCACCCGGCGATGTTGGCCTCCTCCAGGCTGCTCAGCTCGCAGGCGTCGGCCAGCACCCAGTCGGCGGCCGGCACCCGGTCCGGGCGCAGCATCTTGGGTTGGCGTTCGATGAGCATCACCTGGTGGCCGTTGTCGATCAGCTCCTGGGCGATCGAGCGGCCCACGTTGCCCGCGCCCGCGATGGCGACCCGCATGGCTCAGTGCCCTCCTTCCGGCGGCGTCGCCGCCACCGACGTGACCGTCGCCACGATGTCGTCGCTGACCAGCATGAACACCTGGTCGCCCTCCTGCACGACGGTGGAGCCGGTGGGCAGCGTGCCGATGCCGAAGCGGATCAGATAGGCCACCCGAGCCCCGGCCGCGTCCTCAAGCGTTCGCACCGGCCGGCCGATCCAGTCCTTGTGCACCGGCACCTCGACGATCGACACGGTGCTCGTGGGGTCGCGGAAGATCTCCACGTTGCCCTCCGGCACCAGGTGTCGCAGCATCCGGTCGGCGGTCCATCGCACGGTCGCCACGGTGGGGATGCCCAGCCGCTCGTAGACCTGCGCTCGCCGTTGGTCGTAGATGCGGGCGGCGACCCGGGACACGCCGAACGTCTCGCGGGCCAGCCGGGCCGAGATGATGTTGGAGTTGTCGCCGCTCGACACCGCCGCGAAGGCGTCCGCGCGCTCGATGCCGGCCTGCCGGAGCACCTCGCCGTCGAAACCGGCCCCGGTGACGGTGATCCCGGCGAAGTCGGGGCTGAGCCGGCGGAAGGCGTCGGCGTCCTGGTCGATCACCGCCACCGAGTGCCCTCGGGATTCCAGGCTGTGGGCGAGGGTCGACCCGACCCGACCACACCCCATGATCACGACGTGCACGCTGTCCCTCCCAAGTGCGTACCGGTCCCGCTGCCGGTGGCCTTCTGACTGCGAGCCTGCCACGTCCCGGTGGTGAGCGGGGACCGACCGTACCCCGTCGCGTCGGACGGCGGTGATCGCCCACCCCGGCGCTCCCGCCGGGGTGGTCGTACTCTTGGCGTTCGTGGCCAGTCCCACCTCGCTGCTGAAGCGACTCCTCCTCGGTCGACCGTTCCGGTCCGACCGCCTTCAGCACACCCTCCTGCCCAAGCGCATCGCGCTGCCCGTCTTCGCCTCCGACGCGCTGTCCAGCGTCGCGTACGCGCCTGACGAGATCCTGCTGACCCTCTCCATCGCTGGCGCTTCGGCGTTCCTGTTCTCGCCCTGGATCGCGCTGGCCGTGGTCGTGGTCATGCTCACCGTGGTGGCGAGCTACCGGCAGAACGTGCACGCCTACCCCTCCGGCGGTGGCGACTACGAGGTGGCCACGGTCAACCTGGGGCCGAAGTTCGGCGTCGGGGTGGCCAGCGCGTTGCTTGTCGACTACGTGCTCACGGTGGCGGTGTCGGTCTCCTCCGGGGTGGCCAACCTCGGCTCGGTGGTGCCGTTCGTGGCCACCCACAAGGTCCTGATCGCGGTGAGCGCGGTGGTCCTGTTGACCGCGGTCAACCTGCGCGGGCTGCGTGAGTCGGGCACGGCGTTCGCCATCCCCACCTACGGCTTCGTGATCGTGATGCTCGGGATGCTGCTCACCGGGCTGTTCCGGGTCTTCGTGTTGGGCGACGAACTCCGCGCGCCGAGCGCCGACCTGGTGATCCAGGCCGAGCACAGCGTGACCGGCTTCGCGCTGGTCTTCCTGCTGCTGCGGACGTTCAGCTCGGGCGCCGCCGCGCTGACCGGCGTGGAGGCGATCTCCAACGGCGTGCCGGCGTTCAAGGCGCCGAAGAGCCGCAATGCCGCCACCACCCTGCTGCTGCTCGGCACCATCTCGGTGAGCATGCTGGTCGGGATCATCTGGCTGGCCCGGCTGACCCACCTGCAGTTCGTCGAGGATCCGGGCCTGCAGATCGTCTCCGGCCCCGAGGGGTACGTGCAGAAGACGGTCACCACCCAGCTCGGTGAGACGGTCTTCGGCTCCGGGTCGATCCTGCTCTACGTGCTGGCCGGCGTGACCGCCCTGATCCTGTTCCTGGCCGCGAACACCGCGTTCAACGGCTTCCCGGTGCTCGGCTCGATCCTTGCCCAGGACCGCTACCTGCCCCGCCAGTTCCACACCCGGGGCGACCGGCTGGCCTTCTCCAACGGCATCACCTTCCTCGCCCTCTTCGCGATCGTGCTGATCGTCGGCTTCCAGGCCGAGGTGACGAGGCTGATCCAGCTCTACATCGTCGGCGTCTTCGTCTCGTTCACCGTCTCCCAGGCCGGCATGATCCGGCACTGGAACCGGCACCTGCGCACCGAGCGGGATCCGGAGGCACGTCGCCGGATGTACCGCTCCCGGGCGATCAACACGTTCGGGGCGGGCCTCACGGGCACGGTGCTGGTGATCGTCCTGATCACCAAGTTCCTGCTCGGCGCCTGGATCGCGATCGCCGCGATGGCGGTGATCTACGTGCTGATGCTGGGGATCCGCCGGCACTACGACCGGATCGCCGTCGAGCTGACCCCGCCGGCCGAGAGCCGGGCCGTGCTGCCCGCCCGCAACCACGCGATCGTGCTGGTCAGCAAGCTGCACCAGCCGACGCTGCGGGCCATCGCGTACGCCCGCGCCACCCGACCGGACACGCTTACCGCCGTGACCGTCAACGTGGACGAGAAGGACACCCGCGACCTGCAGGCCGACTGGGAGCGACGGGAGATGGCCATCCCGCTCACCGTGATCGACTCGCCGTACCGGGAGATCACCCGTCCGATCCTCGACTTCGTCGCCTCCACCCGCCGCAAGTCACCCCGGGACGTGGTCACCGTGTTCATTCCGGAGTACGTCGTCGGGCGCTGGTGGGAGAACCTGCTACACAACCAGAGCGCCCTGCGCCTCAAGGGCCGGCTGCTCTTCGAACCGGGGGTAATGGTGGTGAGCGTGCCATGGCAGCTCGCGTCGACCGCGAGCAAGAATCTGGACCGGCTGGACGCCGCGCTGTCCCGGACACCGGCGCGGGGGCCGCGCAGCGCCGTGCCACCGGTAGCCTCCGCGCCGCCCGGCGAGGGCGGCCCCGCGGACAGCGGCAGGGCGGGGAACGCTCGTGACTGATCCAGGCGGACAGCAGACCGTCACCCCCCGGCTGCGACCGGCGTCATCATCGACGTCGGCCTTGGCGGTGCCGGCCTTCGAGGGGGGCCTGGCCGAGGCGGACCGGGTCGAGCTGACCGTCGACGCGGTCGCCCCCGGCGGGCACTGTGTCGCTCGGGTGGACGGGCAGGTGGTCTTCGTCCGGCACGCGCTGCCCGGCGAACGGGTCGTCGCCGAGGTCACCGAGGTGCACCGGGGGTTCGTCCGAGCCGACGCGGTAACCGTGCTGGAAGCCTCTCCGGACCGGGTCGAGCCGCCCTGCCCGTACGCGAAGCCAGGCGCCTGCGGCGGGTGCGACCTGCAGCACGTCGCCCCGGACGCGCAGTTGGCCTGGAAGACCGCCGTGGTGCGCGAACAGCTGGTCCGTCTCGGTGGGCTGACCGACGTCGAGCTGGACCGGCTCGGCGTCCGGGTCGAGGCGCTGCCCGGCGGGCTGCTCGGCTGGCGTTCCCGGGTCCGTTACGCGGTGGACGCGGCGGACCGGGCCGGCCTGCTCAAGCACCGCTCACACGAGGTGGTGCCGATCGACAGGTGCCGGATCGCCCACCCGGCCATCCAGCAGCTGCCGGTGCTCACCCCCACCGGTGCGCTCTGGCCGGCCGCCGAGGCGGTGGAGACCATCGCCAGCACCGGCGGGGACGTGAGCGTCACGGAGGTCCGCGACGGGGTGCCCACCCCGGTCAGCGGACCGACCCAGGTCCGCGAGGTCGCCGCCGGACGGGACTGGGAGCTGCCCGCGTCGGCGTTCTGGCAGGTGCACCCGGCCGCGGCGGACACCCTCTGCACGGCGGTGCTGGAGTTGCTGGACCCGCAGCCGGGTGAGACCGCCTGGGACCTCTACGGCGGAGCCGGGCTGTTCGCCGCGGCCCTCGCCGGCCGGGTCGGCGATGCCCGGATCACCCTTGTCGAATCGAGCCGGGACGGGGTGGACGCGGCCCGGGCCAACCTGGCCGACCTGCCCCAGATCGAGGTGGTCGCCGCCCGGGTGGAGACCGCGCTGACCCGCCGACGGATCACCGGCCCGGTCGACGTGGTGGTGCTCGACCCACCGCGCTCCGGCGCGGGCGCCCAGGTGGTGCGGGACATCGTCGCCGCCGGCCCACGGGCGGTCGCGTACGTGGCCTGTGACCCGGCCGCCTTCGCCCGGGACGTGCGCACCTTCGCCGAGCTTGGTTGGCGGCTGGCCGTACTCCGGGCCTTCGACCTCTTCCCCATGACGCAGCACGTCGAGCAGGTCGGGCTGCTGCTCCCGCCCGACGAGCGGTAGAACACAGCGCGTCGGTGATCGGCTTCACCCGCCGCGCGTACCCGGGCCTGACCAGGTGTGTCGATGGTCGCCCGGGTACCGCTGGCCGGTGCCTGACCGGGTGCTCAGCTACCGGCTCCCGGCGCAGCCCGGGCCCGCGGCGCTCGGCCCGGGCTGCGGAGTACCACGCGGCCGATAGACTCTCCGGTCATGAGTGTTGAAGAGGACACGGCCAACCACGGCCGGCTGCTGGGGACGGTTCGCGGTCCGCAGGACGTCAAGCGGATGTCCGGCGAGGAACTGGACGTCCTCGCCGCCGAGATCCGGGACTTCCTGATCACCAAGGTCTCCCGCACCGGCGGGCACGTCGGGCCCAACCTCGGTGTGGTCGAGCTGACGCTCGCCATGCATCGCGTCTTCGACTCCCCCCGGGACCGGCTCCTGTTCGACACCGGCCACCAGGCGTACGTACACAAGATCATTACCGGCCGTCAGGCCGGCTTCGACAAGCTCCGCCAGCGCGGTGGCCTCTCCGGCTACCCCAGCCAGGCGGAGAGCGAGCACGACCTCATCGAGAACTCGCACGCCTCCACCGCGCTGTCCTACGCCGATGGCCTCGCCAAGGCGTACGCCCTGCGGGGCGAGGCGCGCAGCGTCGTGGCGGTGGTCGGTGACGGCGCGCTGACCGGCGGCATGTGCTGGGAGGCGCTGAACAACATCGCCACCGCCGGTAACTCGTTGGTGATCGTGGTCAACGACAACGGCCGTTCCTACTCGCCCACCATCGGTGGGCTGGCCGACCACCTCTCCTCGCTGCGGCTCAACCCCGGCTACGAGAAGGTCCTCGACACCGTCAAGGACGCCCTCGGCTCCACGCCGCTGGTCGGCAAGCCGATGTACGAGGTGCTGCACGCGGTCAAGAAGGGCATCAAGGACGCGGTCGCCCCGCAGGCCATGTTCGAGGACCTCGGCATCAAGTACGTGGGCCCGGTGGACGGGCACGACGTGGTGGCGGTCGAGGCGGCGCTGCGCGCGGCGAAGAACTTCGGCGGCCCGGTCATCGTGCACGCGGTCACCCGCAAGGGCTACGGCTACCGTCCCGCCGAGGAGGACGAGGCGGACTGCCTGCACGGCCCGGGCAGCGCCTTCGACGTCGAGACCGGGGCGCTGCTCGCCGCCCCGTCGGTGAAGTGGACGCACGTCTTCGCCGACGAGCTGCTGGCCGTCGCCGACGAGCGCCCGGACGTGGTGGGCATCACGGCCGCGATGGCCGAGCCGACCGGCATCGCCAAGCTGGCCCGCAAGTACCCCGAGCGGGTGTACGACGTGGGCATCGCCGAGCAGCACGCCGCCACCTCGGCGGCCGGGTTGGCGCTCGGCGGCCTGCACCCGGTGGTCGCGGTCTACGCCACCTTCCTCAACCGCGCCTTCGACCAGGTCCTGCTGGACGTGGCGATGCACAAGCTGCCGGTGACCTTCGTACTGGACCGGGCGGGCATCACCGGCCCGGATGGGCCCAGCCACTACGGCATCTGGGATATGTCGGTCTTCGGGGTGGTGCCCGGGCTGCGGATCGCCGCCCCCCGCGACGCCGCCACGCTTCGCGAGGAGCTGCGCGAGGCGGTTGCCGTCGACAACGGCCCGACCGTGGTGCGTTTCCCGACCGGCGCGGTCGCCGCGGACCTGCCGGCGCTGCGCCGGGTCGGCACTGTCGACGTGCTGGCCGAGTCCGCCCGTACCGACGTGCTGCTCGTCGCCATCGGCTCCTTCGGCCAGTTGGGCATGGAGGTGGCCGCCCGGGTCGCTGAGCAGGGCTACGGGGTCACCGTCGTCGACCCCCGCTGGGTGCGTCCGGTCCCGGCCGAGCTGGTCGAGCTGGCCGCCCGCCACCGGCTGGTGGTCAGCGTCGAGGACGGCGTCCGGGTCGGCGGGGTGGGCGACGCGCTCGCCCAGGCGATGCGCGACGCCGACGTCCGGGTGCCGCTCAAGGACCTGGGTGTGCCTGCCGACTGGCACCCGCACGGCACCCGTGCGCAGATCCTCGCCGATCTGGGCCTGACCGCCCAGGATGTGGCTCGCAACGTCACCGGCTGGATCTCCGGCCTGGACGCCACCCCGGACCGCCTCACCCCCAGCGACGCGGCCGCACAGAACTAACGAAACGAACGACGGCGGGCGCCCCTCGGGACGCCCGCCGTCGCGCATCCATACCCACCCGCCCTCGCCCCGCCCGCCCTCGTCGATCAAGGACTTATGGTGGGCGTGATTTGGCGAGTTGTGCCTTTTGTGGGGCACCACAACTCCATGATCGACCGGGTCTAGGTGCGGTGCGGGGGCTTATCCCGCCGCTTTGCCCCGTTGATCTTGCAGTTTCGGTTGGTGTAATGCGCCTTGAGCCCCGATTTGTCGGCGCAGAAAGTGCAAGATCGGCGGGGTGGGCGACGCGCTCGCCCAGGCGATGCGCG
>NZ_JOAN01000011.1 GCF_000718555.1 Micromonospora chokoriensis | reverse complement strand
CCACCCCACCCACCCCCCACCCCACCCCGGCCGATCATGGAGTTGTGGTGGGGGACAAGTCACTCGACTATCCCCAAGACGGGCACCACAACTCCATGATCGACGCGGTGAGACGTTGCTGCCCGGCCGTTCCTGGGGAACGGCCGGGCAGTTTCCGGTGTGGTGACAGTCAGGCCAGCTGGGCTCGTTGCCGGCGGACGAGGTACCAGCCACCGAGGGTGACCAGCACCAGCAGGGCGAACCCGCCGACCGTGTAGACCAGCCAACTCGGCCCGGTGCCCGTCGCGACAGTCATCGGGGCCGCGACGGGCAGGACGATCGTCCCGGTCGCGGTGCGTTCCACGGTGCCGCTGGCGAGCTTCGCGTGCACCTCCCAGGTGCCGGCGGGCAGCGCCTGGTTGACCTCGATCCGCACCTGGCCGCGCTGGCCGGGCAGGATCGTCACGCCGTTGGTCACCTTGAACGGCCCGGCCTGGACCGCTGCCTTGGTCAGCGACAGGGTGCCGGTCATGTCCAGTGCGCGTTCGCCGGTATTGGTGACCTCTGCGGTGACCACGGGGAACTCGCCGGTGCCGGGCTCCGCGGCCAACCCGTCGATGCGGAAGTCCGTCGGCGGCTCACCACCCGGACCGACGTCGAGGTAGACCCGGATGCCCACCCGGTGGATCTGGGTGACGTTGCCGGTGCGCTCCGTCGCGCTGGTGACCTGCGCCCAGATCGCCGCGTAGCGCTCGCCCTTCGATGCCTTCTTCGGGACGGCGATCTCGACCTCGACCGGCCGTCGCTCGCCGGGGTCCAGCTCGATCGCGGCGGTCTTCAGGCGGATCCAACCGCTGAGCTCGTTTCCGGTTCGCCCCTCGGGCACGGCGAAGGCGTTGTTCTCGACGGACGCGGCGCCGGAGTAGAACTCGACCTTTTGCGTCGCACCGGAGGTGTTCTGCACTTCGGCGCGGCGGTTGATCGTCGTTCCCGGCTTGAGGTGATCCACGATGTAGACCTGGGCACGGGGGTCCTGCACCCGACTGGCGGGGATGTCCAGCATCCGGATGCTGATCGCGGCTTCGTCGGCCGGCTCCTGTCGCTGCTCCCGCACGGCAACGGCTGGCGCCGCCGAAACCCCGAGCGCCACGAGGGCGACCGAGGCCAGCAGCGCCAGCCGGCCGAGCGGCTCAGAACACCGAATGTGTCACCGTCCCCGTGTAGACACCCTGGACGGTGCCGGTCGGCACGTTAACCGACAGGGTGGGGTTCCAGGAGGCGAAGTTGTTGCCGGTGCCGCCGGTGTGGGTCATCGCCGTTTGGGGGACGTTGATGATCACTTGCTGGGCGGCGGTCGGCTGACCCGGTGTGAAGGTGCCGCCACCAGCGGTCGCCGTCGCGGGGCCGGACCAGTACAGGACGTTGATGTTGGGGATCGTCTCCCCGGAGGAACCGCCGCCGGTGACGAAGTCGGTGGAGATGACGTTGGCGGTCCAGTTGGGGGTGAGCGCCCCGCGCTGATCCAGCACGGTGACCGGGCCTAGCTGACCGGTGATGGTCGAGCCCTCCACGCCGTGCCCGATGTTCGCCGTCGCCGGCACCGTGATCGCCAGACCACCTGCGGCGTCGACGGTGAGGGTCACGATCGTGTCGCCCGTGGTGTCCGCGGCGGCCGGCCCGGCGAGCGCGACGACGGCGGCGACACCGGCCATACCCGCGAGAAGCTTTCTACGCATCGAGTCTCCTTTGTCCTAAAGAACCCATAGGAAGCTCTTTGAGACTAACTACGCAAAACACCCAACGTGGGACGAATAACGCCAGCGTCACCCGGTGGTCTGGCGGTGCTCGTGCACGAGCTTTCGGTGACAAGCGTCGCGTGCTCGTGGCCGTCTCGCAGGGCGTGCACAGTAAGGGCTCGGCGCCGCTTCCGACGCCGAGCCCTGGGGGCGGATTTCAGGCCGGAACCACGTACGGGAACGCGGCGGCACGAGCGGCCTTGGTCACGTCCGAGGTGAGGCCGGACGTGGTGCCGGTGTTGAGGACCAGGGAGAACATCACCTCGGGTGCGTTGTCGGCCAGAGCGCGGCCGTTGCGGACCGCGAAGCCGAAGTTCGCGGCCGTGCCGACCTTGTACGACAGCAGGTCGGGGTAGAGCTGCCGGGCGACGCTCCAGCCGTACGCCTGCGGGTCCGGTGCGGTGCCGTTCGCCTTGACGACCCCGGCGACCGCGTTCGCGATCTCCTCGCCGCCTTCGGTGAGGTCGACGCCGGGGTGCCGGAAGTTGGCCGGGTCCGAGAAATCGGTGTCGTGCGGCCAGAAGATCGGCCACATCATGGGGTGGCCGGCGCGGTTGATCTGCCGCCATCCGCCAGCGTCGGTGGCCAGCAGGGTGCGGCACCACACGCCGATCTCGGTGCCGTCGCGCAGCAGCGGCTCGTCATGGGAGACCTCCAGGACGATCGACTCGACGGTCGTGCCGGCGAAGCTGTTCTTGGCCTGGTCGACCCGCCACGCCGAGCGGTCCACCCGCGAACCGTTCTTGA
This sequence comes from Micromonospora chokoriensis, assembly GCF_000718555.1. Lineage (GTDB taxonomy): Bacteria > Actinomycetota > Actinomycetes > Mycobacteriales > Micromonosporaceae > Micromonospora > Micromonospora chokoriensis_B. Next base: position 295,947 of record NZ_JOAN01000011.1, on the reverse strand, counting down.
CCGCGCCGTTGATGGTGGCGAGTTCGTCGAGGTCGATGAAGAAGGGGTCGGCGATCCGCCCGGCCCAGATCCGGACGTTGCTGCCGGTGCACACCTCGCCGGTCCGCCCCTCGGCGACGGGGGTGCCCATCGCGGCGTCGTCGCGGGCGTCGGCTCCGGTGAGTTCGTAGAGCTGGAGGGCCTGCCTGGCGTCGCCGTCCGGCTCGCCGAAGGCGAATCGATAGGTCAGGTCCTCCAGCTCCGTACCGTTGATATGGATCTTGATCTCGTAGCGTGCCTCGGCGTGGAAGCCGCGTTTGATGTCAGCCTTGGTCACCGAGCTGTTGACGTCCATGACGAACACCGTGGCGCGGTCGCCGTTGAAGACGTACAGGTCGTCGATGTAGAGCTGACCGCCCTGGGCGGCGAGGGGGGTGTCGAGGTGGTGCGACATGTGCTCACTCCCAGAATGCCGGATTTCGAACCAATCCGACCATAGTGGGCGTAAGCCTGGCCTCCCCGCTCATCGCGCCAATCTAGGCCCGCCGAGGTGCGCGGAGAGGCTCCACGACGGCGGGCCGTCCGCGCTGTTCTCGGACGGCCCACCCACTCGTGCTCGCGTCGTCAGATGCGAGACCATTTCTGGTTGGCCGCGCCGAGGCAGTCCCACAGGTGCAGCTTGCCGCCGTTGTTGGGGTTGGCCTCCCGCACGTCCACGCACCTGTTGGAGTTGAGGTTGACCAGGTCGCCGGCGGCGTTGAGGGTGAAGCGTTGTGCCGTGTTGCCGTTGCAGCTGACCAGGTTGACCTCGGTGCCGTTGGCGGTGCCGGCCCAGGCCGGGTCCATGCACTTGCCCATCGCGCGGATGGTCCCGTCGGAGGCGAAGGTCCAGCTCTGAGCCGCTGAGGTGTTGCAGTCCCAGATCTGGAGTTTGGCGCCCTCGACCGGGTTGGCGCTGGGGATGTCGATGCAGCGACCGCTCTGCGCTCCTCTGATCCGGCTGGTGCCGGGCGTCGGGTTGCCCCCGCCCGAGGTGTAGCTGGACACCCGGACGTAGTCGACGAGCATCTGCTGCGGGAACTGCGTCGAGCCGTCCGGGTAGCCGGGCCAGTTGCCGCCGACCGCCACGTTCAGGATCATGAAGAAGGGGTGGTCGAACACCCAACGGCTGCCGCCGAGCCGGGCGGGATCGACCCGGTGGAACTGCACGCCGTCGAGGTACCACGTGATCACGTTCGGCTCCCAGTCCACCTGGTAGGTGTGGAAGCCGTCGGCGAGCGGCGAGGAGAGACTGCGGCTGCCGGTGATGCCGCCGCCGCCGGAGTAGCCGGGCCCATGCACGGTGCCGTAGACGGTGTTGGGCTCCCGGCCGATGTTCTCCATGACGTCGATCTCGCCAGCGTCGGGCCATCCGCCGCCGGTGCCGAGCATCCAGAAGGCCGGCCAGATGCCCTGACCACGCGGGATCTTGATCCGGGCCTCGAATCGCCCGTACGTCTGGGTGAAGGTCGCCGCTGTCAGCAGCCGCGCCGACGTGTACTCGCAGCGCCCGTAGTGGCACTGGTAGTTGCCGGGATTGTCCCGACGGGCGGTGATGACCAGGTTGCCCTGGCCGTCGTGGACGGCGTTGCTGGTGCTGTTGGTGTAGTACTGCCGCTCGTTGTTGCCCCAGCCGCCGCCGCCGATGTCGAACCGCCATTTGTTCTGGTCGACGGGCGTGCCGGCGGGGGAGTTGAACTCGTCCTGCCAGCTGATCGGGCCGATGGCGGCCTCGGCCCGGTCGGGGTGCGCCGGGACGGCGAGCGCCGTCGTGGTCGCGACGAGGGCGACCGCCAGGAGTACGAGGGGGCGAAAGCGGAGGCTGGGTCGGGCTGTGAACACGGGAGGCTCCTCAGCGTGGGGGGTGGCGGAGGCTGCGCAGTGGGATGGAGAGCGCTCTCTAGAGCGAAGCATGTCGATATCGTCGCTTTCTGTCAAGAGTGTTTCCAATATCACGAGATGGGCGGCGCTGACCCATCGAAGAAATTCGGCGTGGCCGAGCATTACTCGATAGCGGTCGAATCGACCCTTCCTATTGCCGTGGGGTGTCCAGGCGGGACAGGATGACGAGGCGTGCCGGAAACGTTCCCGTAACCTGCGCGCTGCTGGTCTCTGTCACAAGGAAGTGGGAGTCAGTCATGAGCGAGGCGTCGACGGCGCTGGGTGTGCGCCTTTACCCGGATCTGGTCGAGCGGGGTGGTCTGGCCCCCGCGCTCATCGAAACCGCTGCCCGCCACGGGCTCGATGTCGGCCGGGTTACCGCGCCGGAGCAGGGGCGGGCCCGGTTCACCTGCGCCGAGCTGCACTCCGACGAGGGCGTGATCTGCGTGGGGCTGGGGTCACAGGCCCGATACTTCATGATCGACCTTCGCGTCGCGGGCGAGGTCCTCGCGCGCGGTGACGTCATGGACCTGATGCAGGTCGCCCAGGTGGCCGCGGCCTGGCGGGCCGGCCTGACGTTCGCCGAGCTGACCGCCCGGTTCCCGTTCATGGAGGAGATCAAGCACCGCCCGGCGCCGGTGGCCCAGGTCAGCTAGCCCCGGCCGGGCAGGTCAGCAACGCAGCCGAGGTGGCAGTGGTGACTCGGTGCCGACCGCACGGTTGAGGTAGGTCGACTGGGCGAAGGCGACGAAGCGTTGCGCGTCGGTCGCCGTGGAGGCCAGTCCGAACGAGACACGGACCGCGCCGCCCGTCGGCAGACGCAGCGCGGTGAGGTACTTGTCGATCGTGTCGGCCCCCGCCAACAGTCGCCGCCGCGTCGACGTCCGGCTGATCCCGAACGCGCCCTCGCCCGCGCCCGGGTTGCAGAAACAGCCGGTACGCAGGGAGAGACCGGCCGCTGCGGCCTCCCGCGCGACGAGCCGTTCGTCGACAAGCGTGCCGTCCGGGTGGCGCAGGTTGAACGTCACCGTGCCGCCGCGCCCCGCACCCGTTGTCGGCCCGTACACCTGGACCAGTGGCCCGCCGGTGTCGTGCCGCAGCGTGGTCAGCCGCTCCAGCAGCCATTCGGTGAGCAGGCCGACCCGGGCGTGGACGAGGTCCACGCCGATCGAGTCGAGCCAGCGCAACCCGAACTCCACGTCCGGGATGCTCAGGAAGTTGAGCGTGCCGTCCTCGAACGCCGACTCGTCGTCCATCGGCCGGTGCCAGTCGCCCTGCACGCTTACCGCGCGGATCGTGCCGCCGGCGAACCAGGGCCGGCGCAGCCGGGCCAGCGCGTCACGGCGGGCCAGCAACGCGCCGACCCCGGTGGGGTAGCCGAAGAGCTTGTACCAGCTCAGGCACACGAAATCCGGCCGGACGACGCTGAGGTCCAGTCGGTTCGTCGGCGCGAAGGCGGCAGCGTCGAGCAGCACGTCGTAGCCCTGCTGGTGGGCCAACTCCACCCAGCTCAGCGGGTGCTGCACCCCGGAGAAGTTGCTCTGCGCCGGGTAGGCGAACAGCCCGCGACGACCCGGCCGACCCCACCGACGGGCCAGGCGGTGCCGGCCGGCGTCGAACGCCGTGACCAGGTCAGACTCGGCGACCCGCAGCTCCGGCCCGCTCAGCGGCACATAGCGGACGGACGCGCCGGCTGACCGGGCGTACTCGCGGATGCCGTTGACCGAGTTGTGGTTGTCCCAGGTCAGCACCAGCGGCGTGGCCCGGCCGAAGTCGTACGCCTCGCCGACCAGCCGGCAGGCGCCGCTCGCGTTGGGGGTGAAGACGACCGCGTACTCGGCCGGGTCGGCGTGGAAGAAGTCGAGCACCGCGCGTCGCGCCGTCTCCACAAGCGAAGCCGCCGCCGCGCTGGTGGGGTTCTCCGAGTGCGGGTTGCTGTACAGGCCGGCGAGCAGCCGATCGTGATGCTCGCGCACCTGGGCCTGGGCCACCACCCCGGCGCCGGCGTAGTCGAGGTACACCTGCCCGTCGGTGTCCAGGTGTCGATATTCGGTGGCGCGCAGCTCGTCGATCCGGCCGGTGGCGGCGTACCCCGGCAGCGCTGTGGGGGAGGCGTGCGAGGTCGGCTCAGGACGCACGGCGGGAGTCCCGTCGTGCGAGGACCGCCCAGGTCGCGCTCAGGAAGAGCACCACGAAACCGCCGAGCACCAGCCAGTCGACCCACACCGGCCGGGAGAAGCTGTCGCCGTACGTGGCCAGCAGCGGCGGGCCGAGCGGGGAGCCACCCTCGCGCCAGAGCCGCTCCACCCCGGCGGTGTGCCCCAGCCCCTCGAACGCCCACCTGTTCGACATCGCGTAGCTGAGCCACTGACCGCCGACCGCCATGGCCGGGACCGGCAGGATCGCGCCGACGAACAGCACCTGCGGGAAACAGAGCATCGGCAGCATGAGCGTCGCCTGGGCCGCGTCGGACACGGCCGCCGAGCAGAGCAGGCCGAGGGCGAGCGCCGCCGCCGAGGAGAGCAGCAGGGTCGCGTACAGGGCGGCGAAGTCGGCGCCGCCGACCGGCGGCAGCCGGTCGATGCCGCGCAGCACCCCGAGCAGGGCCAGGTCCACGAGGGCCAGCAGCGGCAGCAGCACCGCGACCTTCGCCAACAGGTACGGAACCAGCCGGACACCGGCCAGCCGCTCCCGGCGCAGGATCGGCAGCTCGGTGCAGATCTGTAGTAGCCCGTAGGTCAGCCCGAAGAAGAAGCCGCCGAACGCGATCCAGAACAGGATCATCACGGTCACCGTCGGGCTGGGACTTGTCGGCTCGAACGCCCCCGGACGGAACAGCAGCGCGAACATGGCGAGCACCATCAGCGGGGAGCCGAGCAGGATCGCCAGGGTCAGCCGGTTGCGCACGACGATCTCCGCGTTGCGCGCGGTGAGGACGCCCCACTGGCGTAGCCGGCCGACGCTCCGGGGCCTCGGCGCGGCGATGTCACAATCGTCGGTGGTGCGGGCCGGCGGATCGGCGTCGCGCTGCAGCTCGGCGAAGCGATCGGGCCACTCGGCGGGATGCGTCGCCTCGTCGAGCCGCAGGTGCACCTCGACGAGGGACCGCAGGCCGAAGAACTCCCGGGCGGCGGCGGGGGTGCCGCTGAACGCCAGACGGCCCTGCCGGGTCAGCACGACGACCCGGTCGCAATGGTCCACATCGGTGACCTGATGGGTGGTGAGCACGACGGCGGCTCCCGTGTCGGCGATCGCGCGCAGCACCCGGAGCAGCTCCACGGCGATCGCCGGGTCCAAGCCGGAGGTGGGCTCGTCCAGGAAGAACACGCCGGGCCTGGTGAGCAGCTCGACGGCGATGCTGGCGCGCTTGCGTTCACCGCCACTGAGCAGGCCGACCGGCGTGGCGGCCCGTTCGGTGAGCCGCAGCTCGGCGAGCACCTCCGCGACCCGGTCACCGATCTCGGTCGGCCCGGTGGCGGAGGGCAGGCGCAGCCGGGCGGCGTAGCGCAGGGTGCGGGCCAGGGGCAGCTCCCGGTGGATGATGTCGTCCTGCGGGACGACACCGATGGCGATGTCGTCCTGCGGGACGACACCGATGGCGCCCGCCGTGGCGATGCCGTCGTACGTCACGGTGCCCGCCGTCGGGGTCCGTACCCCGGCGAGTATCTCCAGCAGGGTGGTCTTGCCGGCACCGCTGGCGCCGATGATGGCGACCAGCTCTCCCGGCGCAATGCCCAGCGAGATGTCGTGCAGGATCTGGCGACCGCTGCGGACGCGTTGGCCCAGCCCCCGAGCGGCGATGCCGACACCGGCACGTGGGGGAGACGTGGTCTGCTCGGTAGTCATGTCGAGTGCTCGATCCGGTCGGGGAGTGAGCCACCTAAATATCGCGCCACGCCGATGTTACTGACCGCCCGCGCAGTACGCGGAACCACCGCAGCTCGTCGACGGCCAGGATGGGTGTCGTTCTGGCCCGGCAGGCATGAATGGCCCACCCGGGGGAAGACCGGCCGTTCCGCCGCCGAACAGGAGAGCCGGGATGAGAGCCGTCGTCTACCAGGACGTCCGGACCGTCGCGGTGCGGGAGGTGCCGGACGCGACGTTGGAGGCGGAGACCGACGCTCTCGTGCGGATCACCGCCACCGCCCTGTGCGGCACCGACCTGCACATGTACGACGGACGGACCAGCGCCGAGCCCGGCCTGGTGCTCGGTCACGAACCGCTGGGCGTGGTGCAGGAGGTGGGCGCCGCGGTGCAGACCGTCCGACCGGGCACCCGGGTGGTGATCCCCACGCACCTGTTCTGCGGGACGTGTGTCATGTGTGCTCGCGGGCTCTCGGCGGCCTGTCTGCGGGCTCGGGCCGAGGGGCCGGGCGCGGCGTACGGCTACGCCGGAATGGGCCCCTACCGGGGTGCGCAGGCAGAACTGCTGCGAGTGCCGTGGGCCGACGCCAACTGCGTACCCCTGCCCGGGGAGCCGGGGGACGCGTACGAGGACGACTTCGTGCTGCTCGCCGACGCGTTCGTCACCGGGTGGCACGCCGCCGCCACCCTCGCCGAAGTCGAGCCCGGCGACACCGTGGCGGTGTTCGGCGCCGGTGCCGTCGGTCTGCTCGGCGCGTACTCGGCGCTGCTGCGCGGTGCCCGGGTCGTGTACTCCGTCGACGGGGTCGACGCCCGACTCGACAAGGCCGGCGAGATCGGCGCGGTGCCGATCGACTTTCGCCGGGGCGACCCGGTCGAGCAGATCCGCGCCGACCGGGCCCGGACCGGGCTGCCGCTGGGTGAGGAGAAGCTGGGCGGGGTCGACAAGGTCATCGACGCGGTCGGGTTCCAGGCCCGCGACCGGGAGCACCCCGACCGGGAGTGTCCGAACCAGGTCATCTCCGACGCGTCCCGGCTGGTCAACGCCGCTGGCGCGATCGCCGTCGCGGGCGTGTACCCGGACCGGGACCCGCACCCCGGCCCCGGCGCGGACGGCCACGAGAACCTGGTCGCGCCGTGGGGAGCGCTGTTCAGCAAGGGGGTCACGGTCCGATTCGGCCGCACCCACGACCGCCGTTACACGACGCTGCTGCGGGATCTGGTCGTCGCGGGCCGAGCCCGCCCCAGCATGATCGTCACCCACCACGGCACCCTCGCCGACGCTCCCGAGCTCTACCGGAGCTTCGACCGGCGGGAGCACGGTGTGATCAAGGCGGTGCTGCACCCCCGCTGACGGGTCGGCGCGCGAGACGGTGTGTCGTCACGAACCGCGCTTAACGGACGCTAGGGCGCTGACCCGTCGTCCGGTGCCGTCTCGTCAAAGTGGCAATGGCTGATGCGTGGCGTCGGTAGAGGCGTGGGTCACATCAGCGGTCCGAGGGTCGCGGTGGCACCTGGCGTACGGGGACGGGCCGACACCCAATCAAGATCGTTCGATGGTGCGGGGTGTGCGCTGCGCCACCCGACGCCGCACCCTGAGCGTGTCTTGCCTGGTGGGAAAGCCGTGGGCAACGGTCGGGGTCGATCGGCGTGTTGTCCCAGGTCGGCGTGGGTTTCGCGGTTGGTCCTGGGGCATCGCGAGGGGCTACGGTGGCCGCTGGGGCAAGCGAACACTCTGCTACATCTATATTGCCGTATTGTTACCTTTTCAACAGTCCCTCGCCTTGCGGATGGCCCACCGGCCGCAATACGTTGCCGTCAACAACAAACCAAGTGAAGGTTCAACCTTCCGGAGGCAACCGATGACGTTGGCGAGGTGGTACGAGCGATGAGCGACGTGCCGACCCTCCTTGAGATGCGTTCCATCACCAAGGAGTTCCCCGGAGTCAAGGCCCTCTCCGACGTCAACCTGGTGGTTCGCGCCGGCGAGATCCATGCCATCTGCGGTGAGAACGGTGCGGGCAAGTCCACGCTGATGAAGGTGCTCAGCGGGGTCTACCCACACGGCACCTACGACGGCAAGATCGTTTACCAGGGGTCGGAGAGCAAGTTCTCCGACATCCGGGCAAGCGAGAAGGCCGGAATCGTGATCATCCACCAGGAGCTCGCGCTCATTCCAGGGATGTCGATCGCCGAGAACATCTTCCTCGGCAACGAACCGCGCAAGCGGGGCGCGATCGACTGGAAGGCCGCGAACCGGATGGCGCTGGACCTGATGGCCCGGGTCGGTCTGGAAGAAGACCCGGACACTCTGATCAAGGACATCGGCGTCGGCAAGCAGCAGCTCGTGGAGATCGCCAAGGCGTTCGCCAAGGACGTGAAGCTGCTCATCCTCGACGAGCCCACCGCAGCTCTCAACGAGGCCGACTCCCGCCACCTGCTCGACCTGCTGCGTGGGTTCCGTTCCCGCGGCGTCACCTCGATCATCATCTCGCACAAGCTGAACGAGATCGAGGCGATCGCCGACCAGATCACGATCCTGCGTGACGGCCGGACCGTGGAGACCCTCGACGTCAAGGCGGACGGGGTCGACGAGGACCGGATCGTGCGGGGCATGGTCGGCCGCGAGCTGAGCAGCCGGTTCCCGGACCACACCCCGAAGATCGGCGAGGTCTTCTTCGAGGTCCGCAACTGGAACGTGCGCCACCCGATCTCCGCCGACCGGCAGGTCTGCAAGAACGAGAGCTTCGTGGTGCGCCGCGGCGAGATCGTCGGCTTCGCCGGTCTGATGGGTGCGGGCCGCACGGAGCTCGCGATGAGTGTCTTCGGCCGCTCCTACGGGGTGTACGAGTCGGGCACGATCATCAAGGACGGCAAGGAGATCGTCCTGAAGTCGGTGGCGGACGCCATCGACCACGGCCTCGCCTACGTCAGCGAGGACCGCAAGGCGATCGGCCTCAACCTGCTCGATGACATCAAGTCGTCGACGGTGGCCGCCAAGCTGTCCAAGATCTCGCACCGCGGCGTCCTGAGCGAGGTCGAGGAGTACCAGGCGGCTGAGGCGTACCGCAAGGAGTTGCGGACCAAGGCCCCGACTGTCGACGAGAACGTCGGCAAGCTCTCCGGCGGTAACCAGCAGAAGGTCGTCCTGGCCAAGTGGATGTTCACCGACCCGGACCTGCTGATCCTCGACGAGCCGACGCGCGGCATCGACGTGGGTGCCAAGTACGAGATCTACGGCATCATCCAGCGGCTCGCCGAGCAGGGGAAGGGCGTCGTCGTCATCTCCTCCGAGTTGCCTGAGCTGATCGGGCTCTGCGACCGCATCTACACCGTGTTCGAAGGCGCCATCACGGGCGAGATCGCCCGCGCGGACGCCACCCCGGAAACCCTCATGAAGCAGATGACCTCGACGAAGAAGATGCTGACACGATGAGCCGATTGAAGGACCTTCAGAAGAACCTGTTCGGAGGCACCACCTCCAACGCTCGCCAGTTCGGGATGATCTTCACCCTGGTGGCGATCGTCGTCCTGTTCCAGATCCTGACCGATGGCCTCACCCTGCGGTCGGACAACCTGATCGCGCTGTTCCAGCAGAATTCGTACATTCTGATTCTGGCCATCGGCATGCTCATGGTGATCGTGGCTGGGCACATCGACCTCTCGGTCGGCTCTGTCGCCGCCTTCGCGGGCATCCTGGTGGCCAAGTCGATGACCGAGTGGGACCTGCCCTGGCCCGCCGCCATCGTGTTCGGCCTCGCCATCGGCGCGATCATCGGCGCCTGGCAGGGCTTCTGGGTGGCGTACATCGGGGTGCCGGCGTTCATCGTCACCCTGGCCGGGATGCTGCTGTTCCGTGGTGGCAACCAGTACATCGGTAACGCCAACACGATCCCGGTGCCGGAGGGCTTCCGGGAGATCGGCTCCGGCTTCCTGCCTGAGTTCGGCCCGAACACCGGCTACAACAACGGGACGCTGCTGCTCGGTCTGGTCGCGGCGCTCGCCGTGGTCTGGCGTGAGCTGCAGGCCCGCAAGACCCGCCGGGCCATGGACGCCGACCCGGCGCCCATGTGGGTCTCGATCCTGCGGATGGCCGTCATGGTCGGCGTGATCGCCTTCGCGGCGCTGCGCTTCGCCAGCGGCCGGGTCGGCACCAGCTTCCCGATCTCCGGGCTGATCCTGGTGGTGCTGGTGATCGCGTACTCCTTCTACACCCGCAACACGGCCGGTGGCCGGCACATCTACGCGGTGGGCGGCAACTCCCGGGCGGCCGAGCTGTCCGGCGTGAAGCTCAAGCGGGTCAACTTCTTCGTCATGATGAACATGTCCGTCCTGGCCTCGCTGGCCGGCATGATCTTCGTGGCCCGTTCGGCGGCCTCCGGGCCGCAGGACGGCAACGGCTGGGAGCTGGACGCCATCGCCGCGGTCTTCATCGGTGGCGCGGCCGTCGCCGGCGGTATCGGCACCATCAGCGGCTCGATCGTCGGTGGTCTCGTCATGGCCGTGCTCAACAACGGCCTGCAGCTGATGGGCGTCGGCACCGACCGCGTCCAGATCATCAAGGGCCTGGTCCTGCTGCTGGCCGTCGCGATCGACGTCTACAACAAGAGCCAGGGGCGGTTCTCCATCGTCGGAAGTCTGATGCGGCCGTTCCGCCGCGAGGACTCCGTACCCCCCGCCTCACCGCCGGACGCGGAGCGCGAGCCCGCCAAGGCAGCGGTGTCCGGCTGACGGTCACCGACCTCACCACCCCGTTTTACCTTCCAGAAAGGCAAGCCCTCACATGCGTAAATTCTTTGGCACGTCGGTGGTCGCCGTTGGCGCCGCCGCCATGCTGGCCCTCGCGGGCTGCGGCTCCGGCCGTGACGGTGACACCGGCACCAAGGGCGAGGCCAAGGGCTTCGCGGCGAACTCGCTGATCGGCGTGGCGCTGCCGGCCAAGACCTCGGAGAACTGGGTCCTCGCTGGTGACCTGTTCACCAACGGCCTCAAGGACGCCGGCTTCCAGGGTGAGGTGCAGTACGCCGGTGCGTCGACCACGGTCGCCGACCAGCAGGCCCAGATCACCGCCCTGGTCACCAAGGGCGCCAAGGTCATCATCATCGGCGCGACCGACGCCGCGCAGCTCTCGACCCAGGTCGCCGCGGCCCACCAGGCCGGCGTCAAGGTCATCGCGTACGACCGGCTCATCACCAACACGCCGGACCTCGACTACTACGTCGCGTTCGACAACTTCAAGGTCGGCCAGCTCCAGGGCCAGGCCCTGCTGGACGGCATGAAGGCCAAGAAGCCGAACGGCCCGTACAACATCGAGCTCTTCTCCGGCTCGCCGGACGACAACAACGCCGGTGTCTTCTTCAACGGCGCGATGGACGTGCTCAAGCCGGAGATCGACAAGGGCAACGTGGTCGTCGCCTCGGGTCAGAAGGACGTCAAGCAGACCGCCATCCAGGGCTGGAAGCCCGAGGGTGCCCAGGCCCGCATGGACCAGCTGCTGACCTCGACCTACGGCAACAAGGAGCTGGACGGCGTCCTCTCCCCGAACGACACGCTGGCCCGCGCGATCCTGACCTCGGTCAAGGGTGCTGGCAAGCCGACCCCGGTCGTCACCGGTCAGGACTCCGAGGTTGAGTCGGTCAAGTCGATCATGGCTGGTCAGCAGTACATGACGATCAACAAGGACACCCGCAACCTGGTGAAGGAGACCATCAACATGGTCAAGGCTCTCCAGGCCGGCAACGCCCCGCAGGTGAACGACACCAAGTCCTACAACAACGGCAGCAAGGTCGTCGACACGTTCCTGCTCCCGCCGGTCGCCGTCACCAAGGCGAACGCGGCTGAGGCGTACGCCACCGACCCGAAGCTCGCGCCGCTCACCAAGTAATCACCGCACGGTAGGCAGTAACGCCGATGGGTCCCGGGTCTCCTCTACCGGGACCCATCGTCGTCTCCGCACCCCCGCGCCCATCGGCACCGACCCGGAAGGAGGTCTGACCGTGGCGACACCAGTCCGGGCCAGGCCAACCGGCGTCGGCCGCAACCGCGAGTCCCCGCTGCCGCCGGTCCCCGGCGCCAGCCAGGAGGAGATCCGGCGGCAGAACCTCGGCGCTGTGCTGCGCTACGTCCACCTGCACGGGCCGACGTCCCGGGCCGAGCTGACCAGCCGGCTCGGCCTCAACCGAAGCACCATCGGCGCCCTCGCGGCCGACCTGGTCGTCAGCGGCCTGGTCACCGAGGAGGCGCCGACCACCACCCGCCGCGCCGGCCGCCCCTCACTGGTGGTCAGCCCCCGCTCGGACCGGGTCTACGCCCACGCGCTGAGCATCGACGCGGACCGGCTGCGTGCCGCCCGGGTCGGCCTCGGTGGGCAGATCCTCGACCTGCGGGAGATCCCCCGACCCAGCGGCATGTCGGCGATCGACGCCGTCGGGCCCCTCGCCGACCTGGTCCGGGACATGGAAAGCTCGGTGGCCGGCGACGCGCTGCTGGTCGGCGGCGCCGCCGCGGTCACCGACACCACCCGGGACCCGGACGGCAGGATCCGGGTCGCCAGCATCGACGAGACGCTCGGTGCCGCGCTGGAGGCGGAGTTCCGCGCCGGCCCCGGTTTCGTGGCCGGCGACCTGGCCGACATCGCCGGCCTGGCCGAGCACGTCCGCGGCGTCGCGGTCGGCGTGGGTGACGTCATCTACCTCCACGGCGACCTGGGCATCAGCGCCGGCATCATCGTCGGTGGCCGACTGATGATCGGCCACCGGGGGCACAGTGGCAAGGTCGGCCACATGGTCGTCAACCCCAATGGCCTGCCCTGCGGCTGCGGTTCGCGCGGCTGCTGGGAGACCGAGATCTCCGAAGCCGCGCTGCTGCGGCACGCGGGCCGTGACCCGAGCGACCGCGCGGCGGTGGCCGAGGTGCTGCGCGCGGCGGCGGAAGGCGACCCGACCGCCCGCGCGGCGGTCGAGCAGGTGGCGGACTGGCTCGGCTTCGGCGTGGCGAACCTGGTCAACGTGGTCAACCCGGACGCTGTGGTCTTCGGCGGCTCACTGCGCGACATCTTCACCGCCGGGGCGGACGTGGTCCGCGAACGGTTGGACACCATGCCACTGCCCGCCTCCCGCGAGCACCTGCGGTTGCGCGCGGCGGCGCTCGGTCGCGACGCCGTCCTGATCGGCGCCGCCGAGCTGGCCTTCGACAAACTCCTGGCCGACCCGCTGAACGTCGGCGTGGCGGGCCAGGTCGGGGCCGCCGAGCCCGGATAGCCGCGACTGCTTGCCGCTGCGCGCCCGGTCGGCCCTTCCTCTGCACGGGACGATGGGCGACCGACCGGGCGGGATCTCCCCGCCCAGTCGGTCGTCGTCGGCTCAGCCGCCGGGACGCAGCACCCGGCTCGGGCCGGCTGCATTGTCCGCCGCGGCCTGACTGCGCTGCGTTCCGGTGACGCAGACATCGTCGCCGAGGAACGCCTCGCGCCACACGTAGCCGGAGACGCAGGTGTGTGGCCCGTACGGGCCACATGACCCAGCGGCTCGCGGCGACCGCGTTGTCCGCGAGCACCTGGGATCGCGTCGCGCCGGTCACGCAGACGTAGTCGGACTGGTCGCCGTCGCGCCAGACGTACCCGCTGACGCAGCTGTTCGGGCCGTACACCAGCCGGGCCGGATTGCGCCGGGACGCGGCGGCGGCGTTGTCCGCGGCGGCCTGGCTGCGCTGCGTTCCGGTGACGCAGACATCGTCGCCGGCGTACGCCTCGCGCCACACGTAGCCGGAGACGCAGGTGTGCGGGCCGTACGGGCCGTTCACCCAGCGGCTCGGCGCGGCGGCGTTGTCCGCCCACACCTGGCTGCGGGTCGCCCCGGTGACACAGACCAGGTCGCCGGCGCGGGCCTCCCGCCAGACGTACCCCTGTAGGCAGCGGTTGACCACGTCGGTGCTCACGCTTACCGACGCGGCGTTGCCGGAGATCCAGTTGACGCTGATCTGCACGCCGTTGGCGTTCAGCGACTGCGCCGGGCCGCCGCCCGGCCCGGTACGCAGCAGGGTCGGGGTGCCGTTGCGGACCTCGTGCAGCAGCACGGTGTCGGCGGGGATGCCGGCGCTCCAGCCGGTCTTCCTGCGGAACTCCACCGTGTAGTAGCGGAACAGGTCGGCCGGGTCGAACGGGATGCGGACCAGCTGTGGGCCGCTCGCGGCGGGCACCTCCAGCGGCGCCAGGGTGAGCGAGCGTGAGCCGACCCCGTCGGCGGCCATGGTGAAGATCCGGTTCTTCGGCAGCCAGCCCAACTCGTCGCGGTTGGGAGCGTTGAGCCCGACCGCGCTGGTGCCGTAGTTCGCGGTGCCGAAGGCGTAGATGTGCATGGCGCTCATCTCGTCCCACGGGTCGTCGTACTCGCCCGGCTGTGACCAGGGCGCGTTCTGGTACGTGGTGTCGTTGGAGAACGAGTGGCCCAGGTTGTAGCCGTGCAGCATCTCGTGCGCGGCGAAGCCGACGTTCCAGGCACCGGGGTCGAGCAGCACCCGACCGCCGGCCGCGCCGGAGTCCACCCAGTCGTTGAGCATGACCGCGATCCGGTTCCCAGCGGGCACCGCGTAGCCGGCGGCCGCCGCGGTGTCCACGCAGCGCTGGGTACGGGTCCACCGGTCGGTCGTCTGGAACTGCGCCAGTGTGTACGGCATCGTGTACCAGCCCCGAACCACCGAGCCGGCCAGCGACACCCGGCCGCCGGACTGGTCGGCCAGGTAGTCCGCCACCCCGCCGGTTCCGACGCCGGCCGCCGTGAGGAAGTTGGCGAAGTGCGACGGCGGCTGCGGCTCCGCCGGCTTGTCGCTGAACTTGCAGAGCAGCACCGACCACGGGGTCGCGTTGCGGATCGGGCTGGCCGCCGCTGGGGCGGCTGGCAGTGCCACCGCACCCAGTACGGCGCAGGCGAGCGCCACGGCGGACGTGGCGACCCGACGGAGAATTGTGGATTTCACACGCGCGCTCCCATCGCTGCGGCCCGCCGAACGCGGACCCTGCGGTCCACATCGGAGCACTCAGCGTGACCAGGTGGGCGCTTTCAGTCGTGTTGGCGACGGGCCGGAATCCGACTGCGCGGACGGGTGCTCGCCGAGGCCCTCGCTCCCCGACGAGCACCCGTCGCCCAGCTAGGCGATCCGGCGAACCCGGCGCACCGCGAGGTAGAGCAAGAGCACGGCCAGGGCGACGAAGATGCCCGTCTCGATGCCCTGGAACAGCCAGAACCGGTCCGCCGGCTGGTACAGCTCCCAGTTGTACGCGCCCGGCTTGAGGCCCAGCTCGGCGCCGCAGGCACGGCCGTCCGGGCCCTTGCCGCCCGGCGGGCACTGGATCCGGGTGTCCTCCGCGACCATCGTCCCGTCGGCGTTGCGGATGCCCACGGAGAGGACCCAGTCACCCCGGTCTCCCTCGGGTATCCCGCCACCCTCGATCGGGAAGGTCTGGGTGCGGGCCGGCTGGTAGTGCGGTCGGGCCAGGATCGCGATCGCCGCCCGTACGCCGATGAAACCGGCGAGGGTGATGCCCATGGCGGGCAGCATCCGCTTCCACACGGTGCCAGCGAAGACGCCGAGCGCCACCGCGAACAGGGTGTAACCGATCGGGACGACGCCCTGCAGGTCGAAGACGATCAGACCGAATCGGCCCTCGTGCGCGCTCTGGGTGAGCGGCTCGGCCCACCAGGACATGCCCAGCCCGTAGCCGACCGCGAGGAGCAGCACGGACGCGCCGACCAGCCCGAACTTCACCAGAGCCCAGCGGGTCCGGCCGACACCCTGCGTCCAGACGAACCGGTGCGTGCCCTGCTCCACCTCCCGGGCGACGAGCGGAGCGCCCCAGAAGAGGCCGACCAGCACCGGCAGAGTGATCAACAGTACGGCCACCAGGTTCAGGCTGCCGTACTGGTTGGTGAAGCGGTGGAAGCCCGCGTTGCAGGCCTCCGTGGCTGCCTCGCTCAAGGCGACCGGCTTGACGCAGTCCGCCAGACCCAGGTCGGCGAAGGTGTGCCGCATCGACAGGCCGATCGGCACCATGACGGCGGCGAGCACCGCGAACCCCAGCAGGGTGTAGAACGCCTGCTTGCGGTGTTGCCGCCAGGTCAACCAGATCATGCCGCTACTCCCCACTCGCTGTGACTGGTCTGCGTGGTGCCGTCGGCCAGGTGGGCCAGCACGACGTCCTCCAGGCTGACCTCGCGCACCGTCCAGGCCGGATCGGTGACCGGCCCGTCGGTGCGGACCAGCAGCGTGGACTGCCGGTCGGTGTGGCTGGCCCGGACCACTGCGGTGACGCCCCCGATAGCGCCGCCGTCGTGCCGGGGGCCGACCAGTTGACGGTGCTCGGCGACCAGGTCGTCGACCGCGCCGGTGAGCTGCACCTGGGAGGCGTTGAGCACGATCAGGTAGTCGCAGACCCGTTCCAGGTCGGCCAGTAGGTGCGAGGAGAGCAGCACGGTGGTGCCCGACTCCGCGACGCTGCCCATCAGCGACTGGAGGAACTCCCGTCGAGCCAGCGGATCGAGGCTGGCGACCGGTTCGTCGAGCAGCAGCAGCCGGGGCTGCTTGGCCAGCGCCAGGGCGAGCGCGACCTGGGCCCGTTGACCGCCGGAGAGCTTGCCGACCGGCTTGTCCGGTGGAATGCCGAGCTGCGCCAGCCGGGTGCGGGCCAGCGCGGCGTCCCAGCGTTTGTTCAGCTTGCCGCCCGCGATGACCAGCTCGGCGGCGGTGAAGTCCCGGTACAGCGGGGTGTCCTGGGCCACGAATCCGATGTCGGCCAGGCCCTCGGTGTCGCCGTACGGCGATCGGCCGAACACCCGGACCGTGCCCGCGTCCGGCTTCAGCAGGCCGACAGCCAGGTGCAGCAGCGTGCTCTTGCCCGCACCGTTCGGCCCGACCAGTGCGGCGATCCGGCCAGCCGGCAGGTGCAGCGAGCAGTCCCGCAGCGCCCAGGTGCTGCCGTACCGCTTGCCGAGCCGGTCTGCTTCCAAGACCACGTCCATCCGTTGTCCTCTCGTTGCGCTCATGCGGGCTCCTTCTCTGGGGCGTCGTCGGCGAGGGTGGCGCGCAGCGTCGTCTCCACCAGGGCGATGACGTCCTCGGCCGTGAGGCCGGCCGTCTGCGCCCGGTGCAGCCAGGCGACCAGGTCGTCGCGCAGCTCGGCCTGGTTGGGCAGGGAGGCGCCGGCCAGGGTGCGCTGGACGAACGTGCCCACCCCGGGTCGGCCGCCGACCAGACCCTCGATCTCCAACTCCCGGTACGCCTTCAGCACCGTGTTCGGGTTGATCGCCAGGGATTGCGCGACGTCCCGAACCTTCGGCAACTGGTCGCCCGGTGTCAGCAGGCCGACCCGCAGCGCCTGTTTCACCTGCTGCACGAGCTGCATGTAGGTGTTCACCTTCGACCGGCTGTCCAGTACGAACTCGATCACTCCCGAGGATCCTTCCTGTTGTCCTACGACAGTAGGACTAATAGACAGCTTCACCGGCAGGCGGGCGGCTGTCAAGGCCAGCGCGGCGCGGCGCGGCGCGATTCGTCCGTGCCGTCGTGCCGACCGTGGTGGCACCGGCAGGCCAGAGGTTGGCACCGACGGGTCAGCCCGATGGGAAGAACGCGCTGGCAATCCGTGTGGACGGGGAGGTGTTCGATGGTCACCAACGAACTGACGACGTCGAGGGCGACTCCACTACAGGCCGCTCGTGCCCGTGGTCGCGTACGCGGGCGGTTGATCCTGCTCGGCCCGGCGTTCGTCGCGGCCGTCGCCTACGTCGACCCTGGCAACTTCGCCACCAACTCCGCCGCTGGTGCCCGCTACGGCTATCTGTTGGTCTGGGTCGTGGTGGTGGCCAACCTGATGGCGATGCTGGTGCAGACGCTCACCGCGAAGCTGGGTCTGGCCACCGGGCGCAGCCTGCCCGAGCTGTGCCGGGAGCGCCTGCCCCGGCCGGTGAACCGGGTGATGTGGGTGCAGGCCGAGCTGGTGGCAATGGCCACCGACCTGGCCGAGGTGATCGGTGGCGCGGTCGCCCTGTACCTGCTCTTCGGCATCCCCCTGCTGCCCGGCGGGATCATCATCGGCACGGCCGCGTTCGCCGTGCTCGCGCTGCGCTCGCGCGGGTACCGCGCCTTCGAGATCGCCATCGCCATCCTGCTCGGTGTGATCGTCCTGGCCTTCGCCGCCAACCTGCTCGCCTCCGGCTCCGATCCCGGCTCCGCCATGGCCGGCCTGGTGCCGCGCCTGCAGGGCACGGACAGCGTGCTGCTCGCCGCCGGCATCCTCGGCGCGACCGTCATGCCGCACGTCATCTACGTGCACTCCGCGCTCACCCGCGACCGCATTCCCGCCGCCGACGACACTGAGCGCCGGATCCTCTTCCGCGGCCAGCGCACCGACGTGCTGCTCGCCCTGAGCGCGGCCGGCGCGGTCAACCTCGCCATGCTGCTGATCGCCGCCGCCAGCTTCCGGGGTGGCGGCCCGGGTGGCGCGGACAGCCTGGAGGGAGTGCACGCCGGGCTCGGTCAGAGCATCGGCACCGTCGCGGCGTTCGGGTTCGCCGTCGCGTTGCTGGTCTCGGGGCTCGCCTCGACGAGCGTCGGCACCTACGCCGGAGAGGTGATCATGCAGGGCTTCCTGCGGCGGCGGGTGCCGCTGCTGCTGCGTCGGCTGGTCACCCTGCTGCCCGCTCTGGCGGTGCTCGCCATCGGCCTCGATCCGACCCGGGCGCTCGTGCTGTCCCAGGTCATCCTCAGCTTCGGCATCCCGTTCGCGCTGATTCCGGTGGTGGCCTTCACCCGCCGGCGCGACCTGATGGGCAACCTGGTCAACCACCCCCTCACCACCGCCGCCGCGTCCCTGGTGGCCGTGTTGGTGGTCGCGCTCAACGCGTTCCTGCTCTGGCAGGTAGTCACCGGGTGAGCCGGCTGGCTGCCTGGGGCCGCTCACTCCCACGAGCGTGATGCCTGTGAGTCATCACGATGACTCACAGGCATCACGCTCGTGGCGCGACCGTGTCGGGCCGGCGGGAGCGGGCGTGCTCAGGTGCGACGGCCCTCGTCCCGGGCCGGGATCTCCTGACGCTGTTCGAGAGCGTCCGCCGGGTTGGCGTCGGCGGGCAGCGACGTCGCCTCCTCAAGCGTGCCCGCCGGGAAGGCGCCCTGTTCGGCCAGGTCGGCCTCGGCCGCCTCCGGGTCCACGTCACCCGACATCCGGTCCGGCGGCCCGACGTCGAACGCGTCCTGTCGTTGCTCCAGGGCATCCGCCTCCGGAGGGGGAAACGTGTCGCCCTGATCGTCCCGGTACGTGCTCATCGGTGCCTCCTGCCCGGCGGGTGTCGACATGCCGCCGGGCCGCTGCCTACCCGCCACCGCCGCACTCAGGCCGCCCACGCCGGTCAAGATGTGCGGCAGGGCCCCCCGGTCGGCCCCCGCACCGTGGTCGGCGCCCCCAGGTCGACCGGGGCCGGGCCGCCCGAGCAGGCCAGCGCGCCCACCTGGCCGCCGGCGAGGATGGGCGCCGATGCCGTACCGGTCAGCGCCAGTCGACCGGCCACGCGCGCCCCCACCAGCGTGACGTGGTCGGTGGTGCCGGTCAGCGCCACCGCGCCGCGTACCTCGGTGTTCAGCAACTCGACGGCGGTGGCGCGAGACGCCGCCAGATTTCCGGCGATGGAGGAGCCTTCGGCGACCAGCGCGGCGCCGGGCGCGACGGTGACCGGGCCGGTCACGGTGGCCGCGCGCAGGCAGGTGACACCTGCGGTGACCGTCAGCGGGCCGGCCTGTCGGCCGCTGAGCACGGTGGTGCAGGCCGGGGGTGGCGGGATCAGCGTGGCCACGAACGCGCGCGCCGTGCCGATGTTGCCGACCGCGTCGATGCCCCGGTATTCGACGGTGTGCCGACCGTACCCGGGGGACCGCTCGGCGAACGGGGACACCGACAGGCCACCCGAGCCGAGATTGCCGTAGACCAGGCCGTCCACGTCGGTGCCGGTGGCGGTGAACAGAAACGGCGATCGGGCGTCGGTGGGCCAGCCGTAGTAGTTGTGCCACCCGTCGCCGTCGAGCCGGAACTCCGAGGTGACCTGCCCGGTGCCGTCGTCCGTGCCGGTCAACCCCATGGTGAACGGGCCGTTGTACACGTACTCGGGCGCTCGGCCGGGTCGGGTCGTGGTGAGCAGCGGCTCGGAGAGCGCGTACGTCACGTCGGGCCGCGTCGCGTCGACCGTCCAGGTGCGGGTCACCGCCTTGCCGGTTGCCGGGTCGCTGACCCGGGCGGTCAACCGGTGGGTGCCCCGCGACAGGCGCAGCGCCCCCAGATCCACGTCCCGGTCGGTGCCGGTGTCGGCCACCGGTCGTCCGTCGAGTGACCAGCGCACGCGCGGCGCCCGATCGGTGGGCTGGCTGGTCCGTACGTACACCACGTCGCGTGCCCCGACCGGCCGATCGGTCGCGGTGGACGCGGTGATCGCGAGCGGCGGCGACACCGCCGGGGTACGCACCGCAGTGTCCACGGTCCACGTGCGGGTCTGGGTCAGCGCGGGTGAATTGCGGACCGCCGGGTCGCGGACGAACTCCGTCGGGTCGGTCACCGTGGCGGTCACCGTGTGCCGACCGGGGGAGAGCCGCAGTGCCCGCAGATCCAGGTGGCGGGCGTTACCGGTGCGCGGCACCGCGTGGCCGTCCACCGACCACGTCACGGTCAACGCGTGGCTCACCGGGTGCAGAGTGTCCACCCAGAGCAGTCGGTCCGTGCCGACGGCCTGGTCGGTGGCCGTGCCGCCCTCCAGAATGCCGACCCGGCCGGCGACCCGTTCGGTCATCCGCTCCCGGCCGACCTGGTCGAAGTAGAAGCCCAGCGACTTCATCATCGAGTGCCGGCTCGGCCGCCACACTCCGCGCTGGAGGTACAGGCCGCCCTCGTAACGGCCGATCGTCCCGCCCGACTCGCTCGGCTCACCCAGCCAGCGCCACCACTTGGACCGGGTGTCGCGCATCTGCCGCTCGGTCAGCACTGTGTGATGCGCCGAATCCGGTTCCGGCCCGCTGTAGGTGTCGCCGGGCACCCCGCGACCGTAGTAGTCGTACTCGTCCTGCAAGCCACCGAGCGAATGCCCCAGCTCGTGCGGGCTGATCAGCGCGGAGAGCGCGTTGCCGCCGGAGGCGGTGGCGTTGCTGCCACCGGCCCCACCGTAGGTGTCGCTGTTGGCCAGCGCGATCAGCTGCCGGTTGCCCGGGTTGGTGCCGATGGCCAGATCGGCGTACGCGTTCGCGGTGGCGCCGTCGACGGTGAGCAGGCGTTGCACGCTCGCCGGGTTGCAACCACCCCAGAAACCCATGCCCAACGCGGTGTCGCGTTGCGGCGCGGACAGGCCGGGGTCGCAGTCCACCCCGGACTCCGCCGAGACGATCTCGACGGCGTAGACGTTGAAGTAGCTGCGGTAGGACTTGAACGGCTCGATCGTCCAGAGGGTGTTGAGGTGCCGGTCCACGTGTGCGCGGAAGGTGGGCAGGTCCGCCTCGGTGTAACCGTCGCCCAGCAGCACCAGGTTGAACCGCGTCGCCGGGTCGCCGGTGACCTGGATCGGCACCACGGTGGCGCTGTCCACCGAGGTGGCGGCCGGTGTGGCGGCGGCCGGTGTGGCGACCGTCAGCCCCGCCGCGACAAGCGCCGCCACGCACAACCCCGCTCTGATCCGCACCCTGTGCCCCTCCCGTGTGCCGGCCGGTCCCGGCAACGCCGGGCGCCGGGCCCGGCTGGGGCGCCGTCGTCCGGGTGTGCCATGACCGTGGTCACTTCGGACCGTACCGGCCGATGGGCCGACAGGTAACCCTCAATGGACGTCGTGGTCGGTCACACCCCCAGGAGCGCGGCCACCGCTGCGGCGGTGTCGGGGTGCCCGGCCAGCAGGGCGGACATCGCGGACCGGTCGGCGGGCGGGTCGGGCAACGGTTGCCATCCAGCCGGGCAGCCGAGCAGCGCGGCGACAGCGTCGACGGCCTCCGGGTGGGCGGCGAGCAGTACGCCCACCCGCCGCTGCGGCGCGGCGACGGTGACCGCCCGGGTGGGTGAGGAGGGCGCCACCCACGGCGGCACCCAGGAATCCAGCTCGGGTAGCGCGGTCGGAAAGGTGCGCCCCGCCTCGCGGATCAGCAGCGGGACCAGCTCCGGCCCCTGATCCCGCAGGGTCGAGATCAGGGTGGGCAGCCAGGGCAGCAGGACCGGGTCGGGCAGCCGGGCGAAGGCGTTGGACATCGTCTCGACGACGAACGGCGCCAGCCCGGGCACCGGCTCCAGCGCGTGCACGAGCCCGGCTAGGTACTGCGGGAAGGCCGGCACCACGAGCGGATTGGCCAGCAGTTCGGCACATCGGGCCCGCAGCTCGGCCAGCGGCAGCAGGCCGAGCTGGTGCTGGCCCGCCCAGAGCAGGGCGACCTTCGCCGGCGCCGTCGGGTGCGCCTGCGCCACCGCCAGCTCCAACTGGGATCGGTCGCAACCCAGCGACAGGGCGAGGCCCTCCATGGAGAACAGGAAGCCGAGCATCGCACCGACCTGCCGGACCTCCGTCTCCTCCGCAGCGATGGCCGTCGGCAGCAGGGTGCAGTAGTGCGCGTACCCGGTGGTCACGAACGCCTCGCACCAGGGCGGCAGGGTCGGCGCGGTGGCCCGGTAGTGGGCCAGCAGGCGGCGGATGCGGCGCAGCACGTCCGGGGCGTCGTCGACGGTGCGCTCGGCGGCGAGCAGGTCGACAGCCCGGGCGCCCAACTCGTCGACCAGCCGCGGGCTGTCGAGCAGCCGGATGGCGTCCTCGACGGCGGCGAGCGCACCGGCGGCGGTGGCATCGGGGCCGCGTACCGCCCGGCGCAGCCGTTGTTCCAGGACCTGCTCGACTGTCACCCCCTCGTAGCCCAGCTCGATCAGCGCGCGCTGATTGCGGCCGAGCGCCAGGTCCCAGCTCTCCTGGATCGAGCGGTGCCCGAGCCGACGCTCGCCCATGATCGGGCGGACCGCGTCCGGTGGCAGCAGGTGCCGAAGGATCCACAGCAGGTCCGAGCAGCGGGCCAGCTCCGGCTGGCCGGCCAGATCCAGCAGCGCCCGCTGGACGGTTCGCTTCTCCAGGGCCAGGCCGAGCGGCTGCAGTCGGTCGAGCACGTCGCGGGCCAACGGCGGAAGGGCGTCGTAGCCGACCTGACCGAGCCGGTCGCCGCCCAGCAGGATCTCGCAGAGCCGCCGGACGTCCCGCCGGCCGGGCACCACGTCCTTCTCGATGCAGGTGACCGCCGCGTCGGCGAAGTCGTAGGGGGTGGGTCGGGCCCGGTTGCGCAGACCGGCCAGCAGGACCGAGGTCTCGAAGACCGCGATCGCGTCGGCGGTGCTGGCCAGGTACCCGTTGCGCCGGGCCAACCGGACGATGTCGACGCACCAGCCGCGCAGCTCCGCCTCGTCCAGGTCGAACAGGTCGGGCGGCGCGGCGAGGAAGCCGGTGAGCCGGTCGCTGACCGGCCCGGCGGCGGGGGAGGGCGCCGCCGTGGCCTGGCCCCGCCGCCTCTGGGCGGCCGAGGTGCGCTGGCCGTCCAGCCGGTACGGGGATAGCCCGTGCCGGCTCACCGCCTTTGTCCAGGTCGCCGCCGCTATCGACACCGAGCCGGGCGCCAGGCCGAACTGGGTCTCGATCGCGGAGTGGCTGGACGGGATCAGCCCGTAGCGCCATCGGGTCCCGGTGCGCGGGGTGATCTCGAAGTCGTCGGCCGTGGAGCCCAGCCCGAACTGTTCGACCCGGCTGGCGGCATGGAACGCGCCGCAGACGTAGAGGCAGTCGGCCGGATCGACGCCGGAGGTGGCCAGGTGCTGACGCATCCGCGTCCACATGTACCGCTCGCGGTCCTCGTCCCGGTCCAGCCGGTCGGAGTCGGCCGGGCGGAGTCGCCGGAACAGGCTGCCGACCAGCACCATCACCTGCCGGTAGGTGTCGTGGTCGGCGTCTGCCAGCGGGCGTTCGATGTACTGGTCCCACCACTCCGACCAGTGCCGCACCTTGCCGTGGTGCAGCAGGTATGCCTCGAGCTCCGCGAACCGGGGTCGTAGGTCACCGATCTCCACCCCGACGGCGTCGCCGTGCAGGGCGGAGTCGTCGCCGGTGTCCGGGGCCGCCCCGACGTCCCCGCCCTCGGCTGCCGGGCCAGCGTCGGCGGGGGGCGGCTGGTCCCTCGGGGACCACTGGAAGACATGGTCGGTGGAGCGGTCCACCAGCACCAGCTCCACGCCCGGGGTCTCCAGCGCGTACGCGATGGCCTGGTATTCCGCCGACGCCTCGGTTACCGGCGCGACGACGCTGAGCGGCCCGGCGTCGGCGGGGAAGCCGGACAGCTCCGAGGCGAACGCCTGCACCGCTACCGGGAGGCGGCAGTTGCGCAGCTCCCCGAGCAGCGGCTGGAGATCTTCGCACAACTCCAGGTAGATCACCCGGGGCTGCTTGGCCCGCAGCCGACGCACCATCGCGAGCCCGGAGGCTGGCGAGTGGTGGCAGACCGGGAAGATCTCCAGTCGCTCGCCGAGTGCGCGGTCGACATCGTCGACCATCCCGGCGAGGATCGCGCCGAGCGCGTCGGGGCTGCCCGCGAACGCGGCGGCCGCGCTGGTGAGCTGCTCGCGTAGTGCCCCGAATGCGTTGGCGACGGTGGGTGCGGTCACGACAGGGACGCGATCGACTGGCGACCGCCGTCGAGGAAGCCCGCCCACCCGTCGTCGTCCTTGCGCGCCCGTGGCTCCACCACGCCGTGCAGGTACTTGTTGAGGATCGCCAGGTCCTCCGGGCTACGGCGGGCCAGCGACCCGACCAGCGACCCGGCGAGGGTCGAGGAACGCAGGGTACGGTCGCCGAAGAACTGGCTGTGCAGGATGGCGTCCTCCAGGACACCAATCTGCTCGGCGGTGGACAGCGCCGATTCCAGCTTCTCGTCGTCACTTGTCGCCGCGGCGGCGCCGGCCCGCAGGTCGGCGAAGCTCTGCAACAGGATGTCCAGCAGGGTGGGCGGCACGTCCAGCTCGATGCGGTGCCGGCGCAGCAGCTCCTCGGTGCGGAAACGGACGATCTCGGCCTCGCTGCGCTTGTTGGTCACCACCGGGATGCGGACGAAGTTGAACCGTCGTTTGAGCGCCGAGGAGAGGTCGTTGACGCCCCGGTCGCGGCTGTTCGCCGTCGCGATGATCGAGAAGCCGGGCTGGGCGAAGACGATGTTGTCCTGGTCCAGCTCGGGGATGGCGACGTACTTTTCGGACAGGATCGAGATCAGCGCGTCCTGGACGTCGCTGGTGGAGCGGGTCAACTCCTCGAAGCGGCCGACCACGCCGCGCTCCATCGCCGTCATGATCGGTGACGGGATCATCGACTCCCGGGACTGCCCCTTGGCGATCACCATGGACACGTTCCAGGAGTACTTGATGTGGTCCTCGGTCGTGCCGGCGGTGCCCTGCACCACGAGGGTCGAGTTGCGGCAGATCGCGGCGGCCAGCAGCTCGGCCAGCCAACTCTTGCCGGTACCGGGATCACCGATCAGCAGCAGGCCACGGTCCGATGCGAGGGTGACGATGGCGCGTTCGACGAAACTGCGGTCGCCGAACCACTTCTGCGGGATCTCCCGGGACAGGCTGTCGGCCCGTTCCGAGCCGAGGATGAACAGCCGGACCATGCGCGGGCTCAGGCGCCACGAGAACGGCTTCGGGCCGGTGTCGACCGACTCGAGGAAATCAAGCTCGTCGGCGTACGTGACCTCGGCGGGGGCGCGCAGCATCTCGGACATGAGGGTTGGCTCTCCTAGGTGAGGAAGTTCTTCAGCTCGACGACGAGCTTGCGGATGTGGCCGGAGATGACCGGGGTGCCCTGGTCCTTGAGGCGCTGCCGGAACCAGGGGTTGACGCTCTGCTGCCCGGAACTGCTGACCGAGCCGACCGGGATGACCCGGGCACCGGAGCGGTGGACGGCCTGCAGACCGTCGAAGACCGCCTGGTGGTTGGCCTCGTAGAAGTCGGAGATCCACACCAGCACGGTGTTCTTCGGCTCGGCGATCTTCGGCCGCGCTAGCGCCAGCGCTGCCGTGCCGTCGGTGCCGCCCCCCAACCGGGTACGCAGCAACACCTCGAACGGGTCCTGCACCCACGGGGTGAGGTCCAGTGCCCGGGTGTCGTAGGCCACCAGATGCACGTCCACCTTCGGCAGACCGGCGAAGATCGACGCGAGGATCGTGCAGTTGACCATCGAGTCGACCATGGAGCCGGACTGGTCGACCACGACGATGAGCCGAGCCGGGGTGGTGCGCCGGGCGGTGTGCCGGTAGTAGAGCCGGTCGACGTAGAGTCGCTCGTCCTCCGGGCTCCAGTTGGTCAGGTTCTGCCAGATGGTCCGGTCGAGGTCCAGGTTGCGGAACACGCGCTTGGGCGGCACCGAGCGGTCCAGGGCGCCCACGCTGGTCTGCTGCACCTGCGTCCGGAGCGCTTCGGCGACCTCGTCGACGAAGCGTCGGATCAGCGCCTTGGCGTTGGCCAGGGCCACCCCGGAGAGGTTGGCCTTGTCGCGCAGCAGTTGCTCGATCAGTGACATGCTCGGGGTCAGCCTGCTGGCCAGCGCCGGGTCCGCCAACACCTCTCGCAGGTGCATCCGCCGTACCAGGTCGCCCTCCAGCCCTGCGAGGGTGGCAGCCAGCTCGCCGCCCTGGCGGCGCAGCTCGCCGGGCTCGCACCCGAGGGCCTGCTCGAACCAGCCGGCGTCGGACTGCCAGCGGGCCAGTTGGGTGGCGCTGACCGGGCCGGAGCCGGTGGCGAACACGTTGAGCAGCACCTTCGACACCAGGGCGGCCCGGCGCACCTCGGCCGCACCGGGCCGGTAGGCGGTGCCGTCGTCGTCTGGCCCGTCGTCGTCCGGCCCGTGGTCGTCCGGTCGGGCCTCGTCGGCAGTGAGCAGCCCGCGCAGCTCGGCGCTGAGTGCCGGGAAGCGTTGCACGATGGTGTCCACCGAGACCGCCGGGTCCAGCAGCGCGGCCGGCAGGTCGAGGTCGTCGACCACGGCCATGCTCGCCGACTCCAGGCCGGGTTGCTCGTCGCGGTCGAACAGGCGGGACAGCAGTCGCCAGTAGAGGACCTGGCGACGGTTGGCGTCAGCGAGCCCGCTGGTGGGGATGGGCGCGTTCATCGGCGCAGCAACCGTCCCGCGCGCTCGCGCAGCACGGCCACGGCGTCGCCCGCCCGGGCCTCCTCCTTGGCGATCTTCGGATCCGTGACGCCACACGCCCAGTCGCCGTTGTGCGCCTGCACCGCTCGCCGTTTCACGGTGGCGCACACCGCCAACGGCTGGAGCTGCCACTGACCGTCGTCCCAGCGGAGCAGACCCAGCAGGGCCGACGCGGCAGCGAGCAGGTCGACGGTGAGCGGACCGGCGGCTGGCAACCGGTCGACGGCCAGCGGAACCCGTTCGCCGTCCACCTCGACGGTGAGCCGGCCATTGTCGTCGCGCACCGGGGTGCCCTCGATGAGTACCGGCTCGGCGATGCCCGCCGGGTGCCGGTCCAGCGGTGCGGTCGCTGCCGCGCTCGCCGCGGGCAACAGCACCCGGGCGGTGGCGAACGGGTCGGCAGGCTCGTCGAGGCGGACCCGATCCTCGACCCAGCCCAGGTCGCCGCCGCGCAGCGGCAGGTCGGTAACGCTCAGTGCCCGCCGCTCGGCCAACGCGGTGAGGAGCGACGGGTGCCCCGACAACAGTCGCCAGATCGCCGGCCCGACGATGGTGTCCACCTTCGCGGCGGCGACCGCGGCGCGCACCAGACGTGCCGCGTCGCCACCTGCCGGTTCCAGGATGGCGTGCAACTGGACCTGCACGACGGTGTCGTGGGTGTGCACGTCTACGCCAAGCGGCAGCAGCCGACCGGAGACTCGTGGCGCTTCGTCGGGCGGCGGCACGCCCTCGGTGAGTAGCACGCCCCGGGCCCAGAGATCGGCCCACCGGCGAGCCGGCACCTCGGTCATTGTGGCGACCGGCAGGCAGGCCCGCAGCTCCGCGGCGAAACCGTCGAGAAGGACCGCGAGGCGGCGAAGCTCCGGAATGGCCAGGGTGGCCTCGACCACCGTGGCGGCGGCGGAGAGCAGCTCGTCGTCGACGCCGCGCCAGCCGGTGACCGCCACCTCGTGCCACCACGCGAGTGCCCCGGCCAGGGCGGACGGCGTCTCGGCGGGCCGGATGCCCGGCGCCGTCCACGGTGACCGGGCCCGGCCCAGCGCCGTGTCGAGCTGCCCGAGCAGGGCGTCGTGTGCCGCGCCGAACAGCGCCGAACGCGCCCCGGCGAGGGCGGCGAGGTGCTCCGGGGTGATCGATCCGGCGATGACCGCGTCGACTGCGGCGGCCACCGGGTCGGCGAGCGGCGTGCCGGCCAGTGCGTCGGCGAACGCGGCCAGCGCCGTGGCGCCCTGCTCGCCGATCCGGCCGAAGCCGCCCGCGAGGGCGTCGTCGAAGCCGGCGACCACTTCGAGTGTGTCGATCAACCCGGTCGGCACCTCGCGCAGCTGCGCGACCTGGACGCCGCGCATTAGCGGCCCGCCCCGGTCGCCGGGAACCAGTGCAGCTCGGGCAGTGTGACCGTGCTGCCCGCAAGCTCCAGGTAGGACAGGTGACGTAGGAAGCGGCTGAACACCACCGCCGCTGAGGCCGGCTCGGGCTGGCCGTTCAGCCGGGCCAGCAGCTCGGTGCCACCGGACACTCCGTCGCCGACGTCGACCCGAAGGTAACGGGCGACCCGGTCGACGCCGTACTGCAGCAGGGCCTCGTCGACGAGCGCTTGCAGGTGCTTGCACGGGTCGCTGCGCAGACCACCGCAGGGCCGGTTGTTGTTGGTGCTGCACTGGTAGGCGTGGGTGCCGGCGGCGACCGACGAGACGTAGACCCGCTCGACGTCCGACCCACTGGAGACAACGCCCTGCAACCGCCCGTCGGCCAGCTCGACAAAGGGCACCTTGGTCAGCTTGCGGGGCCGGGCGGGCGGCACCACCGCCAGCACGCTGCGCCGTCGCCATCCGGCTCCGTCGGCCTCCGTCACGTCACGCCCTCCCACCATCGAAAATGCCCAGGGTGATGCGCACGTCGGCCCCTGCCGGCACCGCTGCGACGACACGATCATGGACCACGGGTACGACAGATCCGGGGGCGGTGCGTCCCGGCGCGTCACCCCGATGACCGCCACCGGTAGCCGGGATCGACCAGGATGGGCGGGTGGCCGGTCACGGCCGCGACGAGGAGGGTGGGCGATGCGGGTACGTGGACGGTTGACCTGGGGGCGGCGCGCTCGTGCGGGGGCGGCGCTGACCGCGCTGCTCGCTGGCGCGGTACCGCCGGCCGTCGTGCTGACGCCGGCCGCCGCGGTGGCGGGTGCGGCGTCGGCCGGGACACCTGTCTGCCAGGTACGCGACGACCGGCTCCGCGAGATCTCCGGGATGGTCGCCACCGACGACGGGTACGTGGTGATCAACGACGGGGCCGACGACGAGGCCCGCCGCCGGATCTTCTTCCTCGACCAGCGCTGCGCGGTGGTCCGGACGGTCTCCTTCCCGTCCCAGCCCCGCGACACCGAGGACCTGGCCATCGGCCGGGACGGCACCATCTGGGTCGCCGACATCGGCGACAACGACCGCTCCCGGCCGACGGTCGGGGTGTGGCGGCTCGCGCCGGGGGCGAAGCAGCCGGTGCTGCACCGGATGACCTACCCGGACCGTCCGCACGACGCGGAGGCGCTGCTGCTCGACGCGTCCGGGCGGCCGCTGATCATCACCAAGGGCGGCAGTGGCGCCGTCTTCCTCTACGCGCCGACCACCGCGCTGCGGCCGGACGCCCAGACGCCACTGGCCGCGCTCGGCCAGGTGACCCTGCCGACGACCACGACCAGCAACCCGTTCTCGTTCCTGGGGCGTGCGGTGATCACCGGTGCGGCGAGCGCGCCGGACGGCCGGCGGGTGGTGCTGCGCAGCTACGCCGACGCCTTCGAGTACGACGTGCCCGACGGCGATGTGGTCCGCGCGTTGACCGCCGGCACCCCCCGGATCACCCCGCTGCCGGACGAGCCCCAGGGCGAGTCGATCACCTACAGCCGCGACGGCGGGTCGTTGCTCACCGTCTCCGAATCCGCCGGTCAACCGGCCACCCGCCCGACGATCCTGCGCTACCCCGCCACGGCCAGCGCGGCCACCGCCACACCTCCGACGGAGTCCGTTGCCCCGGTGGCGCCCACGGCGGTCCGGCCGGCCGCCGCTGAGGCCGGCGGCGGGGATGGACGGACCTGGCTACTGGCGGTGGGCGCCGGGACGCTGCTGGTCCTGCTCGGGCTGGCCGGTGTGCTGCGGTGGAGGTACACCGCGCGTCGGTGAGCGGGACTGGGCCGTGCGGCAGGATGGGAGGATGTCCGTCCTGTCCACGTTGCGCCACCCGATCATCGCCGCCCCGATGGCTGGCGGGCCGTCCACGCCAGCGCTCGTGGCGGCCGTATCCGCAGCCGGAGGGCTGGGCTTCCTCGCCGCCGGGATGATCGACACCGGCCGGCTGGTCGCCGACGTCGCCGAGGTCCGCGCGCGCACCGATCGGCCGTTCGGCGTCAACCTCTTCCTGCCCGACTCTGGCGGCGTCGACGAGGCCGCCATCCAGGCGTACGCCGAGCTGCTCGCCCCGCAGGCCGCGCGGCGCGGGGTGCGCCTGGGCGAGCCGGTGGGCGGCGACGACGCGTACCCGGAGAAGTTGGCCGTGCTTCTCGCGGACCCGGTCCCGGTCGTGTCCTTCGTGTTCGGGCTGCCCGACCGGGCGGCAGTGGCCGCCCTGCGCGAGCGGGGCACCGAGGTGTGGGCCACGGTCACCCGCCCGGACGCCGCGACCGCCGCCGCCGACCTGGGCGTGGACGCGGTGGTGGTGCAGGGCACCGAGGCCGGTGGGCATCGTGGCGGTCTGCCGGACGATGACGACTACGCGCTGCTGCCGCTGCTCCGGCTCGCCGCCGCTCGCTGCGATCGCCCACTGGTGGCCGCGGGTGGCCTCGTCGACGGCCCCGCGGTGGCCGCCGTGCTGGCCGCCGGCGCCGCCGCCGCGCAGCTCGGCACGGCTTTCCTGCGCTGCCCGGAGGCGGGTAGCTCGCCGATGCACCGGGCGGCGGTGGCCGGTGCCGCGCCGACCGCGTTGACCCGGTCGTTCACCGGCAAGCGGGCTCGTGGCGTGGCCAACGACTTCCTGCGCCAGCACGACGCGGTGGCACCGCGCGGTTACCCCCAGGTGTTGCACCTGACGCGTCCGCTGCTCGCTGCTGCCCGCAGCGACGGGGACGCATCGGTCGCCAACCTGTGGGCCGGGCAGGCGCATCCGCTGGCCCGGGAGCTGCCGGCGGCGGAGGTGGTCGCCGAGGTGAGCGCCGACGCCCGGGCCGCGCTGTCCACAGTGGCCGATCGGTCGCGACGCTGGGGCTGACCAGGGGCACCGACAACCGGCCAGGGCGGGCGGGACAGACCGCTCGGGCAACCCGTTAGAGTCTCGCCGTGATCGAGATCGGTGCCCAGGTCGACCTGTCCCACCCACCCGGCCGGGTCTGGCTCGCGCTGACCGATCGGGAGTTGCTCGGCCGGTGGTTCGCCGAGGCCGAGACGGTCGAGGGCGTACCGGACCGGATGGTGCTGCGCACGGCCGGCCTGCCCGGCTTCGAGGCCAACGTCGAGGTCGAGGTGACCGAGCGCGAGGAGCCGGAACTCCTCGTGCTGGCCTGCGACCAGGCCGGCCGGCTCAGCGAGCTGACCTGCACGGTCACGGCCACGAACCAGGGTTGCCGGCTGGAGCTACGGGAGGTCAGCACGCACGGCGCGTGGTCCGCCGAGCAGCACGGGCCACGCGAGCAGCAGCTTCGGCAGGCGCTTACCGTGCGGCTGCCGGCCATCCTCGACTGGCTCGCCTTCCAGCAGGTCGACCTGCGGCGCGGCGACGGTGGGTTGACCGCGGAGCTGCCGTTGATCGGCCTTCGTGGCAGGGCCGGCCGCAACCCCCGTCGGCGTCGCACACTGATCGCCGTGGTGGCCGGGGCCGTGCTGGTGGCGGGGACGGCGGCATGGGTAACGTTGCCGCCCGACGAGTCGACGCCGACGTCCGCCGCGCTGATACCGACGACGGCTGGCGAGTCTCCGACCGCGACGGTCGGCAAGGCCACGGTCGTGCCCACCGCGACCACCTCGGCGCGTCCCTCGCGGACCACCACCGCCTCGGCGACCACCCGCCCGAGTCGTACCCCGTCGTTGAAGCCCACGCCCACCCCGACGTCGGCGGCGCCACCCTCGGCGTCAGCTGGCACAGTCGCTCGCTACGAGACCGAATCCACTCGACTTTTCGGCTACACCGGGGAGATCGTGGTCGACAACCCGAGCGGCGCACCGATAGCGGATCGGTCCGTGGTGATCACCCTCGCCGAGGGCACCACGGTCGATGACGTCGACGGGGCGAACTGGCGACAGAACGGGCGGACGATCACCTTCTTCGGGATCTCCGTGGTGGCCCGGGGGTCCCAGCGGATCAGCTTCGACGTCCGCGACAGCCGGCCGAAGGCTCGGGAGCCGGAGAGCTGTACGTTCGAGGGAAACCCCTGCGCGGGCCTCTGACTAGGCTGCCGGCATGGCACTGCTGCACAAGGCGACCCTGCGCCCCACGAAGCTCGACCTGCTGGCGACCTGGCTGCCCGGCCGACCCTGGTTCGCCGGGCCGACCGGCGTCGAGGTGATGAGCCGAGGCGCCTACCGCTTCGACGACCCGGCCGGCGAGGTCGGCATCGAGACGATGCTGGTCGGCGTCGCCGACGGGCCGGTCCACCATGTTCCGCTCACCTACCGCGCCGCGCCTTTCGACGGTGCGGACTCCTGGTTGGTCGGCACCACCGAGCACTCGGTGCTCGGCCGGCGCTGGGTGTACGACGGCTGCGCCGACCCGGTGTACGCCGCCGCGCTCGCCCACGCGATCCTCAGCGGCGCCGGCCAGGCGGAGCAGTACGTCGAGGTCGATGGCCGGCGCGAGGTGCGTGAGCCGACGGTGACGGTCGTCGTCGACGGCGCCACCGACGCCCAGCAGCCGGCCGTTGGCGCGTTGCGACGGGTGGTCGACGAGGACCGCACGCTCATCGCCACCGACACCGTCGAGCTGGTCGTCGTGCGCCGGCCGGGCACCGGGGCGACCGGGTCAGCCGGGGCCATGCTCAGCGGCAGCTGGGACGGTCAGTCGACGACCGTGCCGCTGGCGTACGCCAGGACGCGCTGATCTGTGGGTGCGGTGGGCGGCCCGAGCATCGGGCCGCCCACCGCGTTCACCACTGCGCCGGAGGAGGGGGCGGCGACACGGCTGGCCGGTCGTCGCAGGTGATGGTGTTGGGCAGCAGCCACGGCGCGAGCCACCCGCCGTCGTTACCGCCGAGGTCGGTCAGGGTGAACTCAGAACCGGCCGGGCTGAAGTGGAACGATCCGCAGTTGTTGACGCCGACCGCGCCAACGTTGCGGGCGTCCACGTTGGCGAACGAGGCGGACCCCTCCGCGCGGGCGCTGACGACCGAGGTGCCGGTGCCGTCGACCCGGACGTCCCGGAAGCGCACGTTGTCGATCGAGTAGAGATCCTTCACCGGCCAGTCGCTGACCAGCATGATCGCGTTGTACGTGTTGTCCAGGTACGCGTCGCCGGTCACCTCGATGGGCGTCTCGATGCTCCGGTCCAGGGCGAAGACCCAGATCGCGCCCAGCCCGATGTTCCAATTCAGCTCGTAGGTGCCGGCGCGGGCGGTGGTGTTGTTGGTGAACCGCAGGTGCCCGGTGAACGGCTCCGCGCCGAAGCGGGCCCCGGCGTGCAGACCGCTGCCCTCGCGTACCGGATCGGCGACGAGGTTGTGCGAGACGGTGGTGTCGGTGCCGCCGTAGATGGCGATGCCGTTGGCCAGAGTTGGTGACTGCACGGTGTTGTGGTCGAACGTGTTCCGCGCGTTTGCCGTCTTCTCCGACCACATGGCCAGGCCGTCGTCGCCGGTGTTGCGGACGAAGTTGTGCGCCACCAGGGAGTCGGTCACGCCGGTGTGGAAGTTGAGCGCGTCGGCGATCTGGTCGACGATGATGTTGTTGGTGACGCGGACGTTGCGCATCGGCCCGTCGAACCACAGGCCCGCCTTGGTGTGGTGCAGGTAGAGCCCGTCGATGGTGGAGTCGCTCATCGCCCCGCCGACCCCGTTGACCTGGTCGGTGTCGATGCGCTCCCGCACGTCACCCTCGATGGCGAAGCCGGAGAGGTGCACGTTACGGCTGCCGCCGTCGGCGGCGTCCCGCCCGTAGAACCCGACTCCGGTGTGCACCGAGCCGTCCGGGGCGGGGGTCGGCAGGGCGACCTCACGGCCCTTGATGATCGTGTACCAGTTGCCGGCGCCCTCGATGGTCACGTCGTCGACGATGATGTGTCGGTTGACCTGGTAGGTGCCCGGCGGGACGTACACCTTGAGGTGGGTGCGCCGGGCGAAGGCGATGGCCCGGTCCAGCGCGTCTGCGGAGTCTCGTCGGCCGGTGGGGTCGGCGCCGAAGGCGAGCACGTTCGCCGCGAGCAGCCGGACGTGCGGCGGCGCGACCAACTCGGAGTCGAGCAGGTCGATGACGGTCCAGGCGGCAGCGCTACCGGGCGGCGCGGTGAGCCGGATCTTGTCACCGGCCCGGTAGGTACGCCCGAGCAGCAGCCGCTGCTCGTCGTAGAAGTGGGTGGGCCGGAACGGCTTGTTGATGCTCGGGTACGGCGTGGTGGCCGACGGCACGCACTGGCACTCGGTGATCCACCAGTCCGGGTGCAGCAGCCCGGCCTGCGGGTCGTTTGTGAACGGATACTGGTTGTAGAGCCACGAGTACTGCGACGTGAGCGTCATGGTGCGCACGTGCTTGCCGTTGACCGCGACCCGCAGCGGTGCGGTGATCCCACCACCCTGTGGGGCGTCCGGGATGCTGTACCGCACGGTGATCCCGTTCGCCGCGCTGGGCAGGACGAACTCTACGTACTCCCCGGGGGTGAGCCGGACCGCCCGGCGGCCGGAGGCCTCGGCGGGCAGCGTGTAGGCGCTCCGGTCGGGCCCGATGATCTCGCCGTTGGTGCGGGCGTTCTCCGCCTCCTGCTCGAGGAAGTCGACGTCTGCGCCGCGTCCGGCGACCAGCGCCGGATCGAGGGCGGCCCGGGTGACCACCGGCTGCGCGCCAGCGGACACGGGTGGACTGGCGGCGGCCATGGTGGGCCCGGCGACGAGCACGGCTAGCCCGGCCGCGAGCGCGGCGGCGGTGCCGCTGGGCCGGCCGGGGCGTCCCCGCGCCGGCATGAGGCTGCGAAACATCGGTGACCCTCCTGGGTGGGTGGTGGTGGAGGTCCGTCCGGCGCTCCCCCGACGCCCGACATTGATCGTCATGATGCAGCACCGGGCATGGCGCTGCAAGACGCCTATCGAACAACGAAAATAAACGACTATCAGGCCGCAAGAAATGGACGGTCGTCGAGTTGAGGTGTCGCGCGTCGTCCGCCCCGACCAGCTCATGCCCGGCGTAGGCTGATCCGCGTGGATCAAGAAGACCGGATCGCCCTGTTCCTCGACTACGAAAACCTGGCGTTGGGCGCGCGCGACCATCGCGGTGGCGCGGCCTTCGACTTCCGGCCCATCGCCGACGCGCTGGCCGAACGAGGCCGGGTGGTGGTCCGCCGGGCGTACGCCGACTGGTCCTTCTTCGACGAGGACCGCCGGATGCTCACCCGGTCCCACGTCGAGCTGATCGAGATCCCGCAGCGGATGGGGGCATCCCGGAAGAACGCCGCGGACATCAAGATGGCCGTCGACGCGATCGAGTTGGCGTTCGAGCGCGACTACATCTCCACGTTCGTGATCTGTAGTGGGGACAGCGACTTCACCCCGCTGGTGCACAAGCTGCGCGAGCTGAACAAGCGGGTGATCGGCGTCGGGGTCGAGGGGTCCACGTCGGGGTTGCTCCCCCCGGCGTGCGACGAGTTCCTCTACTACGACCGGCTGGAGGGCGTGGACATCCCGCCGGCCCGGGGTCGGCGTGCTCGTCCCGCCACCCGGCAGACCGGCGCGGAGCAGCGCCCAGCCGAGCCGGAGCGGGAGGTGGACCGTCGCCCGGAGGGTGACGAACCCGAACGGGACGTGGACGCCCTCGCCGTGCTGGTCGCCCAGTCGGTCGCCGGGTTGCAGGGCAGCGCCAACGGTGACGTCACCGCCTCCCGGCTCAAGCGCACCCTGCTGCGCAAGGACCCGACGTTCAGCGAGTCCGACTACGGCTTCCGCACGTTCGGCGAACTGCTGCGCCACCTCGCCGAGCGCAACGTGATCGAGCTGGCCGAGGGTCCGGCGAAGGGTGACCCCGAGGTCTCGCTGCCCGAACACGGCGACCGTGAGGTGGCGTTCGGCCTGCTCCGAGGCGTCGTGGCGGACCTGGGCAGCGGCGGCAACCCGGTGGCGTTGTCCGGGTTGAAGAACCAGGTACGCCGGGCCCGCCCCGACTTCAGCGAGAAGAAGCTCGGCTACCGCAGCTTCCTCCAGTTCTGCAAGGCCGCCGCCACCGCCGGCGTGCTAGACCTGCGCTGGAGCCCCGAAGCCGACGACTACCTCCTGAAAACCCAGCCCTGACCCCGGCCTGCGTGCGTTGATCAAGAGGTTTGCGTCACGGATCGCGTACCCCGATGACGCAAACCTCTTGATCAACAGGGGCTGAGGGGTGGGAGTTCCTGATTTGCAAGTCAGGGGCGGGATAACTGCCCGTTGTGGTTTCGAACTCCCAACGGTTGACCCGAAATACGCCTGAATTGTCGGCCTTACCCTGGTCTGGGCATACCTGCGCCATACCCTCGGCGCGGGAATTGCTATACGGTCGGCGAATGAAGGTGGAGGAGCACTGGTGGAACGGAGACACGACCCCGCGCGGGCGCAGGGACGTGTACATCCGTACTGACGGGCAGGGTTGGGAGGTTCGCGCCCAGATTGGTGGGGCGTCGGGCCGTGAGCGGGTGCAGCAGTGCCCCAGCCGGGCCTCGGCGGCCATCCTCGCCGACGCCTGGCGCGGCACCCACCCATCCTGGCGCGAGCTAAAGCAGCGCTGATCCGGCACCGGGCCGGGTCGGCAACGCTCCCGGGCTTCAGCCCGGCGCGCTCCGCCGACCGGCCCGGCGCTCGGTACACCGGGTCGCCGAAAGCGCTCAGCTCGCAGATCACGTCAAGCTCCGCGGTCACCGCCGCAGCGTGATCCGATGGAAGGTGCCGAACGAAGGAACCTTCACATGCCCCATACCTACCGGCGGATACCGCGAGGTGGCCGAGGACCTCGCCGCTCGTAGCAAGAGCGGCGAGTACGCGGCAGGGGAGCGTTTGCCCACCTATAACGAACTCTCAGACCTCTACGACGTCAGTGTGACCACGGTCCAACGGGCGATCATTGTTCTTCAGACACGCGGCTTGGTGGTGGGGCTTCAGGGCCGCGGCCTGTGGGTCGCCGAGGACATCCGGTCTCCTTGATCACTTGATGAGGAGTAGTTCCTGGTGGACCGATTCGACTACTCAGCATCGAGTGATCAGGTGATGAAAAATAGGTCCTGGTGAGCGGATTCAGCTACTTTTCATCACTTGATCAAGGGGCGGCGGCGGACGCTCGTGTCTCCGCCGTCAGCCCGGGTACACGGAGAGTTGCCGGTCGCGCCCGATGGAGGTCGCTCATGTCGCAGGGCCCGGACGAGGAGAACCCCAGGCTCGACGCAGAGGTCCGGGAGGCCGAGCGTCGGCTCGCCAACCTCGCCACCTCGTCGGACGACGCGCTGACCGACGACGACGCCCGGGTGCCGGACGACGCTCCCTCCGAGGAGAGCGCCGACTAGGGCCTGCCCGGCCGGACAGGCCCTAGAAGGGCTCAGCGCTTGAGCGTGAAGGTGAAGTCCCCGGAGAGCTTGCCGCTCAACCGGAGTGCCGAAACG
The DNA here is from genome assembly GCF_000718555.1 of Micromonospora chokoriensis. Taxonomy (GTDB): domain Bacteria; phylum Actinomycetota; class Actinomycetes; order Mycobacteriales; family Micromonosporaceae; genus Micromonospora; species Micromonospora chokoriensis_B. Next base: position 258,160 of record NZ_JOAN01000011.1, on the reverse strand, counting down.
ACCTTCCCCTCCGTGATCAGTCGATCGACCTCGGCCCGGGAGAGGCCGAAACCCGCTGCGATCAGTCGGGTCGGCCGAACCGGGATCCGCGCCGCGTTGCGGACCGCGACGTCGATCACGTCGTGGTCCAGGTGATCCGATCGGCCGGTGTCGAGACGCCAGGCGCCGGTCCAGTCCAGGACGAATCGGTTACGGCGCTGAACGGCCGGATCCTGAAGCAGCTCGGCGGCCAGGCCAAGATCGTTGGCATGAAGCCGGTCCAGCAACTCGGGTGGGATGGAGCGCACGGTCATCCGATCCAGGACGGTGAGCTTCGCCGTGTCCCCGCACTCGGTGCAGAGCGCGAGAAGCCAGACGTCGAGGAGCTTCTGGTTGGCGTTGACGCGGAACTTGCCGTTCGCCCGAAGGCGTAGGGATGCGCACGCGTGGCAACGACGGTTGATGATGGGCAGGCAGGTGGGCACGACGGCCCAATTTTTGAGCACAGAAGTACACCGGTTTCAGTGAGAAGTCCGCAGCAAAAAGGAGCGCGGCGCTCGTGCGCGACGCGCGACAGATCAGCTCTCGGGAGGTCTCACAGGGTGTACAACGGCACGTCCTTGCCTAGACGACCTGGTTGCGCAGCACCGTAGCGGCGCACAAGAGCGCCGTTCCACTGGTTTTCGCGCGCACCCCAAGAGCCCGGGTGGCGCAACGCGCCGCCCAGGCTCCGGTCAGGCTCCGGTCAGGCGGTCGGGACCGGCAGCACCACGCCCTCGGCCGCCGAACGGTGCGCCAGCTCGATCAGCTCGACAGTTTCGACCGAGCCCCGCGGGTCCACCGGCATCGGCGCGCCGTCGCGCAGCGCCGCCGCCACCTGCGCGTAGAAGCTCTGGTACGCGCCGGGCTCGGTCGGCACCGGCCGCAGGTCACCGTCGACGCCGAGCAGGCCGTAACGCTCCGGCGGGACCTCGCCCCAGCCCGGCTGGCCCGGTCGGCCGCCGGCGTGCAGCGCCGCCTCCTGCACGTCCAGCCCGTAGCTGGTGTAGCCGGCCCGGTCGCCCAGCACCCGCAGTCGCGGCCCGAGTTGAGCGGTGACTGCGCCCATCCACAGGTGCGAGTGCACCCCGTTGGCGTGGGTCAACGCCACGAAGGCGTCGTCATCGGCAACCGCGCCCGCGCGGCGACGGTCCACCTCCGCGTAGACCCGATCGACCCGGCCGAAGAGCTGCACCGCCTGGTCGACGAGGTGGGCGCCGAGGTCGAAGAGAGCGCCGCCGGCCTCCTCCGGAGCGGCAAGCTCCCGCCAGCCCGGCTTGATCGTCGGACGGAAGCGCTCGAACCGGGACTCGAAGCGCAGCACCTGCCCCAACTCGCCCTTCTCGACGAGGCGGCGGGCGGTCAGGAAGTCACCGTCCCAGCGCCGGTTCTGAAAGACCGTCAGCGGCACTCCACGCTCGGTCGCCTCGTCGATCAGCGCGCGGCCTTCCGCGGCGGTCGGGGCGAGGGGCTTGTCGACGACGACCGGCAGGCCGGCGGCGAGCGACGCGCGCGCCATCGGCACGTGCTGCCGGTTCGGCGTCGCCACCACGACCAGGTCCAGAGCGTCCGGCGTACGCCACAGTTCGTCGGCGTCGTCGACCAGGCGGGCGTCCGGGAAGTGCTGTCGGGCCTGTTCGCGTCGCTGCGGATCGCGGGTCACGATGGCGTCGAGCCGCAGCCCGGGGGTGGCGGCGATCAGCGGCGCGTGGAACACCCGCCCCGCCAGCCCATACCCCAGCAGACCAACCCGCAGCGCCTCCGCCATGCCGTGCCCCCATCTCCCCTGGTCCGCGCCTCGATCTGGCGCTGGTACCGCTGTGCAGAATCTACGCCCGGGATGATCGGAGGTGATCTCGGCCCGTCAGCCCACTGGGTCGGCGCGCAGGTAGGTGAGGACCGCGAGCACCCGACGGTTGGTGTCGTCGCTGGGCGGCAGGTCGAGCTTCAGCAGGATGTTGCCGACGTGCTTGCCGACCGCCGCTTCGCTGACGTGTAACCGGCCGGCGATCGAGGCGTTGGACCGCCCCTCGGCGAGCAGGGCCAACACCTCGCGTTCCCGGGCGGACAGCGCGGCGAGCGGGTCGCGCGGGCGGTGCAGGAGTTGCCGGACCACGTCCGGGTCGATGGCGGTGCCGCCAGCGGCGACCCGGCGCAGCGTGTCGACGAACTCGGTGACCTCGGCGACCCGGTCCTTGAGCAGGTAGCCGACCCGTTGACCGTCGCCGCTGTCCAGCAGCGCCGCCGCGTACCCGGTCTGCACGTACTGGCTGAGCACCACGACCGGGAGGTGGGGACGCTCGGCGCGCAGCGCGACGGCCGCGCGCAACCCGTCGTCGCGGCGGCCCGGCGGCATCCGGATGTCGGTCAGCACCAGGTCCGGTTGGTGTTCGCGGGCCGCCGCCAGCAACTCGGGGGCGGAGCCGACGGCCGCGCACACCGTGAAGTCGAAGCGGGTCAGCAGCGCGACAAGGCCCTCCCGCAGCAGCACCTCGTCCTCGGCGAGCACCACCCGGGTCAGCGACGACATGGCAGCTCCACCCGGACCAGGGTAGGACCGCCGGGCGGGCTGGACAGCAGCAGCCGACCGTCCACGGCGGCGACCCGGTCGGCGAGCCCGGTCAGGCCGGTGCCCCGGGCCGGGTCGGCGCCGCCGTGGCCGTCGTCGGACACCTCGACGACGAGGTCACCGCCGGCCCGGGTGAGGCGTACGTCGGCGCGGGTCGCCTGGGCGTGCCGGGCGACGTTGCCCAGCGCTTCGGAGACCACGAAGTAGGCGGTGGTCTCCACGATCTCGGGCAGCTCGACGTGCGGGTCGACGTGCGGGTCGACGTGCGGGTCGGCGTGCGGGTCGGCGTGCGGGTCGACGTGCGGGTCGGCGTGCGGGTCGACGTGCACGGTGACCGGGATGGTGGCGGCGTCGGCCAGCTCGCGTACGGCGCCGGCCAGGCCGAGGTCGGTGAGGCTCTGCGGGCGGATGCCGTGCACCAACTGCCGCAGCATCACCATCAGGCCCCGGGCCTGGTCGTGCGCCACGGCTAGGGGTCGGGAGGCGGGGGAGTCCGCCGGCACGTCCAGTCGGGCCAGGCCCAGTTGGAGGGTGAGGCTGGTGAGTCGGGGCTGGGCGCCGTCGTGCAGGTCACGCTCGATGCGGCGTCGCTCGGCCTCGTACGCGCCGACCAGTCGAGTGCGCGAGCGGGTGACCTCGCGCAGAGCAGCCGCGTCCACCGGGTGGGCCAGCAGCCACCGGGCCACGGCTGCCTGGACGGCGGCGAGCAGACCGAGGGCGTACCAGAGCACCGGGATCAGCAACACCCCTACGATCGCGTACGGAATCGCCTCGCCGGTGCTGTCGATCGGCTGCCAGATCACCACCGGCTCGTTGGCGTCGCCGGCCAGCCAGGGGCTGGTGACCATCCCGAGGTCGAGCAGGACCAGGATCAGGAACACCCAGTACGCGATCGGCGTGAACCCGCCCAGCCAGAACAGGTACGCCACCTCCCGCCAGGTCGCGGCGCCGCGGTAGCGGGCGACCAGGCCCGGCCACGGCGACGAGGGCAGCGGTCGGTCGTCGACGAGCCGGACCCGCCACCGCTCGACGGCGGCCACCGCGAAGCTCAGGAGCGGGGCCAACGCCAGCAGGATGATGCTGCCGGTGATCAGGAACAGCATCAGCGCGATGCTCGGCGGTCGGCCGTGCTGCCGGAGCGTGCTGATGACGGGCAGCATGGGTCCGCCGATGATGAGCAGCCCGACGCCGAGCACACCGGCGATCGGCACGGTGGTAACCAGGTAGGCCAGCGCCCGCCAGGGCCAGGCGGAGAGCAGCCAGCGGCGGCGGCGCAGCGCCTCGGCCAGGTGCGAGGGGTGTTCCGGGGTCATGCGACAGACGCTAATCGGGGGCGAGGGCCGACCCCAGCCGTCCAGATCCACTTTTCCAGGTATGCCCAGCACTACCCGTCGAACGGGTGTGCGCGGTCCGGAAACGGGAAGAACGCGCCGTCACGCGGCCCGCGTGACGGCGTGCTGGCGGCGGCTGGAGAGACATGGGTGCCAAAACCTTCGTGGTGGTCGGCGGGACCAGCGGTCTCGGCCTCGCGGTGGCCCGACTGCTTGTCGATGAACATCAGGTCGTGGTGTTCGGCGACGTGCCGGCCGAGGTCGCCGCGGCGACCGACGGGCTGGGTTGCGATGGGGTGGTCTGCGACATCTCCTCCTACGAGCAGGTCCGCGACGGTTTCGCCGAGGTGGTGCAGCGCTACGGCACGATCGACGGGGTGGCGGCCTGCGCCTCGATGTGGGCGGGCGGCGAGCTGGGGGACCTGTCGGTGGAGCACATCCGCCGGGCCGTGGAGATCAACGTCTTGGGCATCACCTACCTGCTGCGGGAGGCGGTGCAGCACCTGCACCGGCAGGGGCACGGGAACGTCGTGTACATCGGCGCGCTGGCGCTGGCGGCACCCCGGCCCGGCATCCCCGTCTACCGGGCCACCAAGAGTTACGGCAACAGCCTTGTCGACTCGCTGGCCGAGGCCCAGCACAGCAACCGGGTCAAGGTGATGCAGCTGCATCCCGGGCCGATGCCGACGCGGCTACAGGAACGGGTGGGGGCCGAGTTCCTGGACGAGGTGTACGCCATGCCCGAACAGGTCGCCAGCGAGGTCGTCCGGTTGCTGCTGCTCGAACCCGACGACCTCTACGTCTCCGGGGAGCGCGTGCTGCGCGCGGACGGGCGGTGGTGACGGCCGCAGCCGGACCCGCCGACCGTCCGGCCTCGGCGTGGGCGCCGCTGCGTACCGCGGTCTACCGCAACCTGTGGCTGGCCCTGCTCGCCGCCAACATCGGCACCTGGATGCAGACCGTCGGCGCGCAGTGGCTGTTGATCCACCACTCCAACGCCTCCACCCTGGTCGCGCTGGTGCAGACGGCCAGTCTGCTGCCGGTGCTGCTGCTGGCGTTGCCCGCCGGGGTGCTGGCCGACAGCTTCGACCGCCGGCACCTGCTGATCGCCGTGCAGCTGTTCCTGGTGGCGGTGGCGGTGGCGTTGACGCTGCTCACCCTGACCAACCGGATGCCGCCAGCGCTGCTGCTCACCCTCACCTTCGCGTTCGGGGTCGGGCAGGCATTGACCCTGCCGGCCTGGGCGGCGGTGATCCCGGAGCTGGTGCCGCAGGACCAGCTGCGATCGGCGTCCGCGCTCGGTTCGATAAGCGTCAACATGGCGCGGGCGGTCGGGCCGGCGGTGGCCGGCGTGCTGATCGCCCGGACCAACGTCGCCTCGGTCTTCGGGCTCAACGCCGTCGCGTTTCTGATCTTCGCGTACGCGTTGTGGCGCTGGCGACCCCGCAACGCGAGCGCGGTCGAGGTGCCCGAGCGGTTCACCGCCGCGCTGCGCGCCGGTAGCCGCTACGTTCGGCACTCGCCGACCGTACGCCGGCTGTTGCGTCGTGCCCTGGTCTTCGTCATCCCGGCCAACGCGCTCTGGGCGTTGCTGCCGCTGGTGGCCAACCGTCGGCTGGGGCTGGGCTCCGGCGGGTACGGGTTGCTGCTGGCCGCCCTCGGGATCGGGGCCATCGTGGGTGGGCTGCTGCTGGCCGTGATTCGCACCCGGTTGTCGGCCAACCAACTCCTGCTGATCGCCGGAGCGGTCTTCACCGCCGCGCTGGTCGTGGTCGGCACGGTGCGGGTGGTGCCGCTGGTGCTCATCGTCCTGTTGCCCGCCGGGATGGCCTGGGTGACGGTGCTGGCCAACGTCAACGCCGAGATGCAACTCTTCCTGCCCGGTTGGGTGCGGGCCCGCGGGCTGGCCGTCTACCAGGTGTGCTTCGCCGGTGGACAGGCGGCCGGCGCGCTGCTCTGGGGGTTGGTGGCCGACATGGCCGGGCTGGTCGCCGCCTATGTCGCGGCGGCGGTGGTGATGCTCATCGGCACCGCGACGAGTCGGCTCTGGCCGTTGCCGGACCTGCGGACGATGGCGAACCGTGAACCGGCGGCCTACTGGCCACAACTGCACCTGGCGCACGAGCCAGACCCGGGGGTGGGGCCGGTGCTGGTGACGGTGCAGTACACCGTCCGGCCGGAGCGGTCCCAGGGGTTCCTTGCGGCGATGGACCTGGTGCGTGGCGCGCGGCAGCGGACCGGCGCGATGCGCTGGGGGCTGTTCCGGCCGGCCGAGACGACGGACCGCTTCGTCGAGGTGTATCTGGTGCCGTCCTGGGACGAGCACCTGCGCCAGCACGGCGGCCGGTTGACCGGCGAGGACCGCGCGGCCGAGCTACGGGCCCAGGAGCTGACCGACGGAGAACCGGTGGTGCGACACCTGCTGCCCGCCGCCGCCGGCCCGACGTTCTCCGACGACCGCGAGGCAACCTGACGCACGCCTCGGCGCGCACGCTCGGGCAACGCCGGCCGCGCAGACGTACCGCGTACGGCCGCGTTGTTAGGATGGCCGCACCATGGCGAGTGAGCGCAAGGCGACCGCGGACCCGGCTCGCAGCCTGGCTATTCTCTGGCGCACCCGGGAGCCGACCAGCCGCAGCGCCGGCCCGGGGCTCAGCGTCGACCGGGTCGTCCGCGCCGCGATCGACATCGCCGACGTCGAGGGCCTCGACGCGTTGACCATGCGCCGGGTCGGTGCGGCGCTGGGTGTCGGCACGATGTCGGTCTACACCTACGTGCCGGGCAAGGCCGAACTCGTCGCCGTCATGATCGACACCGTGTACGGCGAGATGCCACGCCCCACCGTCGAGGGAGACTGGCGGGCCCGGCTGGAGCGGATCGCCCGCGACAATCTGGCGCTCTACCAGCGGCATCCCTGGATGCTGCGGGCCGAGACGACCCGGCCGGTGCTCGGCCCACACCTGATGGCGAAGTACGACTACGAGCTCGGCGCGATCGTCGACATCGGGCTCACCGACGTCGAGATCGACGCGGTGCTCACCCTCGTGCTGGGCCATGTGAAGAGCGCCGCGCGGGCCGCCTCCGAGGTGGTCGACCTGGAGCGCGAGACCGGCATGACCGACGGCCAGTGGTGGCAGTCGCACGCGCCCTGGCTGGAGACGTTCATGACGGCCGGCGCGTACCCGACCGCCGCCCGGGTCGGCACCGCGGCCGGCGAGCAGCACGGCGCCGCGTACGGCCCGGAGTACGCCTTCGAGTTCGGTCTGCAACGCGTCCTCGACGGGATCTCGGTGGTGGTCGCCGAGCGGGCGGCCAACCGCTAGCCGACCGCACCGCTCGCCGCCGGCCGCTGGGCTCGGCGGAACCGACTCGGGCCCGGCCGTCCGGGTGGTACGACTGGGGCGGCGGTGGCAGCCGCGGGCCGGGGAAGGATGGCGATGGCGGGCGAGCGCGGCGACAAACCGCGAAGGCACGACATCGTGGAATTGCGGGTGCACGGAGTGTCCGGGGCGAACCCCGCGGTCATCCTCGACCGGGCACCGGTCCACCAGGTCGCCGGCGACGACAGTGGGGGCTTCCACCGCGCCGACCGGGCGGACGGCACCGACCCGGCCGGGGTGACGCTTGAGGCGTACCGCTGGGGTGACCTGCCGTCGGGCACCGTGGCCCGGACCCTCGCCCTGGTCTTCCTGCTGCCGTTCATGTTCAGCAACGTGGCGGTGTGGATGCGGCCCACGGGCCGCAGCGCCGCCGGGGTGACCGTGCTGTGCCGGCTCCTCGCGCTCAACCTCACCGTGCTGTACGTGGTGTCCATCGCCGGGGTGGCCCTCGACCTGCTCGCCTGGCAGTGTCTTGGTGCGGCCCGCTGCCGTGCCCCGTTCGACACGACGGCCGGGCTCGACGGCCGGCACGTCGGGCAGCGGCTGGCCTTGCTGGCGCTCCTGCCGATCGCCGCCATCGGGTTCCTCCGACTTCTCGGCACCCGCCGGTCCCGCCCGGCCGGCAACCCGCTGTGGGCAGTGGAGCCGCTGGTGCGGCGGCTGCGAGCGATCCACGTCGCCGCCGCGCTCGCCGTACTCGATCTCGTGCTGCTCACGGCCCGCCGCGCCGGTGGCGCGACGTTGGTGACGACGCTGCTGCTGACACTCAGCGCGGCGGTGCTGCTGGCCTGCGTCATTCTGCTCGCCACCCCGGGGCTGATCGACCGGGCCGCGACCGCGCGAGCGGCCGAACTGACCGCTCGCACCACTGGCGTCGTGGCGGTCGGCCTGAGCGTGGCGACCCTCGTCATCGTCGCGCGCGCCGAGCGTGACTGGTCGTCGTCGGCAGGGCTCCCCGGCTATGGCGGGATCGCGGGTGGGGCGCTGCTCGGTCAGATGGTCCTGCTGGTGCTGCTCAGCGGGTTGGTGCTGTGGCACCGGGGTCGTACGGGCGGCCGGGCCGCGCTGCGGCGTGGGCTGGGTGCGGCGGTCATCGCCGCCCTCGCCGTCGGCCTGGCCGGCGCGCTCGCCGCCGGCCTCGTCTACCAGGCGGGGGAACTGTTTGGCGGGTACCGCGCCGACGGTGGGCCGCCAGCGGCGTACCGCTGGACGCTGCTGGCCTTCTTCCTGCATGTGGTCGCGGCGGCGCTGCTGTGTGGTGCCCTGACCCTCCTGTCGCGACGTCGACGGCGTCGTGCGGCGGCGGCGATCAGCCGTCGCGACTTCCCGGTCGTGCCGCCGGAGGCGGCCGGGCGGCTGCGGTTGGTGACGCGGGCCGTCGCGCGGGCACGGTTCACCGAGTGGCTGGGGCTGCTGGCCGCCACGTACGCGGTCCTCGCGGTGATCGGACTGGCCACGAGTCTGCTGGGGGGTGCCGGGCGTGAGCCGGAGGAGTTGGCGCGGCAACTGCTCGGGCTGCCGGCCGGAGCTGTCCAGATGGGGCTCACGGGAGGTGCCTACCTCGTTGCCGCGGTGCTTCTCACCCTGTTCGCGAGTGGCGTCTTCGCCTACCGGAGCACGTGGTTCCGCCGGCACGTCGGCATCCTGTGGGACCTGGGCACCTTCTGGCCCCGGGCCGCACACCCGTTCGCACCCCCGAGCTACGCCGACCGTGCGGTGCCGGAGTTGGCCGACCGGATCAGTCGACTGGCCGAGCGGCACAGCGGGGTGCTGCTCTGCGGGCACAGCCACGGGTCCGCGCTGCTCGTCCTCGCGGTGCTGCGGCTGCCTCCGCGCGTACGCCAGCGGGTCGCGCTGCTCACCTACGGGTCACCGTTGGACCGCCTGTACGCCCGGCTGTTCCCGGCCTACCTCAACGAGAAGGTGCTGCGCGAGGTGGGAGAGCGGGTCGAGTGGCGGTGGCTCAACCTCTGGCGGGACACCGACCCGGTTGGCGGCTGGGTCTTCGCCGCACGCCGGCCTGGCGATCCGCCCCCGGACCCCGCCGACCCGGCGGGTCAGGTCGACCGGCGGTTGCGCGATCCTCGGGACCTGCTGCCGGCACCGGGGGAGCGGTCTGCGCCGCCGCTGCGGGGGCACCATCCGGGCGAGACCGATCCCGAGTTCCGGGCGGCCGTGCGCGAACTCGCCGGACGCCTGCGTGGTCGGGGCTGAGTCGTCGAAGCCGCTCAGCGGTCCTCGGCCATCCGTTCCGACTCCGAGACAACGGTGCGGATCTTGCGCAACGTGGCGTCGGGGGCGTGCACCGCCGTACGCCACCGGTCGAGCGTGCGGCTGAGCACCCGGACGACGAACTGCAACTGGTTGACCTGCTCGCGCAGCAGCCCCAGCTCGGATCGAGAGCTCAACGCCTCGCCCTCCAACTCGGTGATCCGCATCTGGAGCGGTTGGACCAGGGTGAGGGCGGCCTCGGTGAGGGTGTCGGCAGCGTCGGCCTTGAACTTGCCGCGCTGTGACACCACGGTGGCGATGGCAGCCAGGCCAGTGGTGCCACCCAGCACGCCAAGCAGGCTGAGCAGCACCTGGACCCAGTGCGGCGCTTCGGGCGCCGGAGCGGATATCACGTCACACCTCCTATTACCCGTCGATGCGTCGAGCACTGGTGGCCCTTGGCCATGCAGCGCAGGTCGATGGTGATCTGGGCGGCACGCCAGAAGGACCCGGCAGGCACCGCGGCGATCAACGACGCGGCGACGATGCCCTGTTGACCCGCGACCGCCACCAGCGCCACCGCGTACATGCCGGTGATGGTGCCGAGCACCAGGACGGCCGCGAGCTCGACACCGAGGCCGGTGGAGAGCTGGCCAGGCCACAGAATGCCCAGTAGGCCGCCCAGGCCGACGACGATCAGGGCGATCTCCCAGCCGGCCTGGAGGGGCTCCGGCATGGACAACTGGACCGACGGCGGCCGGACGTCCAGCACGAGCAGCAGCACACCGCAGATGGGCGTCATGACCAGCGCGGCCACCTCGAACGGTTGGTGCTTGGCCCGTACTCGTAAATTTCTCACGGCAACTCCCTGGTCGAGAACCGGCATTCGACCGCCAGCGGCTCGTGGGCCGGGGCCGCGTCGAGGTTCCCGAGCGTGGAGGCCGGTCTGCGGTTGAGCCCGTGCTGGCGGCGCGTGCGAAGAATCGATTGGTTGAGGAGATGAGGCGACGCGCCGTCGTTGGCTGCCGATATCTGCCTGTGTATCACCGTTGAGTGGTTAGCGTCCACCTGGTGTTACGTCGCATATAAGCAGGTCAGAGCCGTGTCGAACGGTTTGGTCCAATCGAGTGCGGGCAGCCCGGCCGCGCCGCTTCGCCCATTACGTAACGTGTCGCATATATTACTTAAGGCGATGGTGGCGTGACCGGGCCGCCGAGCGGTCAGCGGCCGAGCAGGGCCCGCACCGCCCGCAGCACCTCAGCCGGCGCTTCCTCCGCCATGAAGTGCCCGCAGGTGACGGTCCGGTGCTCCAGATCAGGAGCCCAGGCCCGCCACACCGCGGCCGCGTCGTAGCCCAGTGCCGCACCCCAGTCCTGCTGGAGCACGGTCACCGGCATCCGCAGCCGGTTGCCGACCGCCCGATCAGCGGCGTCGTGGTCCACGTCGACCCCGGCCGATGCCCGATAGTCGGCGACGATCGAGGGAACCGCGTTCCGGGAGGCGCGCAGGTACGCGGCCCGCACGTCCGCCGGCAGGGCCTCCCGATCACGCGTCCAGACGTCCAGGAAATGACCGAAGAAGGCGTCCGGGCTGCCGGCGATCAGCTGTTCGGGCAGGCCAGGCGGCTGGGCCATCAGGTACAGGTGGAAACCGACCGCGGCGCTGGTGCCGTGCAGCACGTCCCACATGTCCAGGGTGGGCAGCACGTCGAGCAGGGCGAGCTGGCTGATCGCCGCCGGATGGTCGAGACCGGCCCGGAACGCGACGAGGGCACCCCGGTCGTGCCCGACCAACGCGAACCGTTCGTGGCCGAGCGTGCCCGCCAGCGCCACGATGTCGGCGGCCATGGTGCGCTTGGCGTACCCGGTGCCGTCGGTGTCGACGGGTTTGTCGCTGTCGCCGTAGCCGCGCAGGTCGGGGCAGATGACGGTGTGGTCGGCGGCCAGGTCGGCCGCGACGTGCCGCCACATGAGGTGGGTCTGCGGAAAGCCGTGCAACAGCACGATCGCTGGGCCGGAACCGCCCACGGCGGCGTTCAGCGTCACACCATCGGCGACAGTGACGCGCCGGTAGTCGAATCCGATGATCCTGGAGTCCATGGGGAACCTTCCTGGTGAGCAGTGCGGTGGCCCGTCGCCGCCGTACCTCGTCGAGCCTGCCCGGCGGTGATCAGCAGACGGTCAGCGTCGAATCAGTGCCGGCCGGCCGTCGCGCCTAGATTGGTGCCATGACCAGGCAGCTGACGGTGCCCGTCGCGGTGACCTTCGGCGTGCTCGGGCCGGTGCTCGCCGCGACCGAGCGCGGCCCGGTCGCGCTGCGGGGGCACCGGCAGCGCCTGGTGCTGGCCCGGCTGTTGATCGCACACGGCCGGGTGGTGCCGGTGGATCGTCTCGTCGACGACCTGTGGGAGGTCGCACCGGACGGCGCGGTAGGCGCCATCCGAACGTTCGTCGCCGACCTGCGCCGGGCCCTGGAGCCCGACCGGCCACCCCGACAGCCGCCCCGGATCCTGGTCACCGAGCCACCGGGGTACGTGCTGAAGGCCGCCCCGGACGCGGTGGACGCCGGACAGTTCGAAGCGGCCGTCGGGGAGACAGCCCCGCTACTGGCGGCCGGACGTCCCGCGCCGGCCCTGGCCGCGCTGGACCGGGCACTCGGGCTCTGGCGCGGGCCGGCGTACGCCGACTGCGCGAACGAGACCTGGGCGGTCGCCGAGATCAACCGACTGAACGAGCTGCGGATGCTCGCCGTCGAGCGGCGGGCCGAGGCGCTCCTGGCGTTGGGCCGGCCAGACGAGGCCGCGGCGGACCTACCGGCGCACCTGGCCAGTTACCCGCTGCGGGAGGACGCCTGGCGGCTGCTGGCGGTGGCCCGGTACCGCGCCGGCCGGCAGGGCGACGCGCTGGCCGCGCTGCGGGATGCCCGCAACGTCCTGGTGGCCGAGCTTGGTGTGGACCCCGGTCCCGAGCTGCGGCGGTTGGAAGCCGACATCCTGGCTCAGGCGCCGCACCTCACCCCGCCCCTCGACCGAATCGTCACGTCCAGCCCCGCAGAACTCGTTCCCCCCGTCGAGGCGGGACAGCGGCCGTTCGTCGGCCGCGACGCGGAGCTGCGACGGCTGCGGCGAGCCGCCGAGGCCGCGTCCCGACGCCACCAGCCGACCCTCGCCCTGCTCAGCGGCGGCCCGGGCGCCGGCAAGACCGCGCTGGCCGAGACGTTGACCCAGCAACTCGTCGCCGAGGGCTGGACCACTGCGTGGGGACGCAGCCCGGAGTATGAGGGCGCCCCACCGGCCTGGCCGTGGACGCAGATCGTCGACACGTTCGCCGAGCCGGCTGACACCGCCGCGGCCACCGGCCCGGCCGACCCGACCGGGGCACGGTTTCGTCGACGCCGGGCGGTGGCGTCGCTGATCTCGGCGGTCGCCGAGCGAGGGCCGGTTCTCCTGGTCCTCGACGACCTGCACCGCGCCGACGGTGACACCCTGGACCTGTTGACCGCGCTGCTCACCGGCCCGCAGCCGGCCAGCGGGCCGGTGCTGATCCTCGGCACCTACCGGGCCACCGAGATCAGCCCGGAGTTGACCGCCACTCTCGCCCGCGTCGCCGGACTGGAGCCGACCCGGGAATATCTGGCCGGCCTGTCCGCGCCAGCGACCGGCGAGTTGGTCCGGGCCATCGTCGGGACGGAACTGAGCCCGGCCATCGCCCGGTTGATCCATCACCGCAGCGGCGGCAACCCGTTCTTCGTCCGCGAACTGGCCCAGCTCTACGCGGGCGAGGGAGAGGCGGCGCTGGCCGCCGTGCCGCCCGGGGTACGCGACGTGATCCGGCACCGCCTGGCACAGCTGCCCGACTCGACCCGTACCGTGCTGCGGCAGGCAGCCGTGCTCGGCCGGGACCTCGACCCGGACGTGCTGAGCGCGTTGACCGGTGACCCGACGGCAGCGCTGGACGCCGTGGACCACGCACTACAGGCCGGGTTCCTCACCGAACGGGAATCCGACGGCCTGCTGCGCTTCACCCACATCCTGGTCCGCGACACGCTCTACGCCGACCTGTCCGCGTCGCGCCGCGCCGCCTGGCACGCGGCCGTCGCCGAGGTGCTGCGACGGCGGGAACCCACCGAACCCGCAGCTCTCGCGTACCACCTGCTGCGCGCGGGTGGGCCGGTTGCCGCCGCTCGCGCGTCGGCGTACGCCCGCACGGCGGCCGAGCGGGCCGAACGGGGTGGCAACCCCCACGAGGCGGCCCGCCTGTGGGGGCAGGCGATCGACGCGTACGACCGCGCCGGTGGAGTCGAGCCGCGTGAACGGTTGACCGCGCTGCTCGGCCTGGGCCGCTCGCTGGCGGTGACGGGTCGGCTGGTCGAGGCGCGGCGGCGGCGAGCCGAGGCGATCAGCGCTGCCGAGTCCGTCGGTGATCCTCTGCTGATCCAGGAGGTGCTGGCGGGTTTCGACGTGCCCGCCATCTGGACGCGCAACGATGACGACCTGCTCTCCGTGCACATCGTTCGAGCTGCCGAACACGCCCTGACCGCGCTTGGGTCGACCGGCTCGGCGCAGCGCAGCCGGCTGCTGAGCACCCTCGCGTTGGAGCTGCGCGGCACCACCACCGACCGTGGCCGTCGTGCTGCGGACGAGGCCGAGACGATCGCCCGGGCCGTCGGCGATTCCGGGCTGCTGGCCTTTGCGCTCAACGCCCGCTTCATGCACGCCTTCCACCGCGTCGGTCTGGCCGGTGCGCGGGCTCGGATCGGCGGCGAGCTTGTCGACCTGGCCGCCCGGCACCACCTGGTGACCTTCGAGGTGCTCGGCCACCTCATCCTGGTCCAGGCCAACTGCGCGCTGGCCGACGGGCCCGGCGCCGACGCGCACGCGCGCGCCGCCGACCGCCTCGCCGAGCGGTACGAGCTGCCGCTGGTCGGCGTCTTCACCCGGTGGTACGCCGCACTGCGCCTGGCGCTGATGGGCCGGTCGGCCGCGGCGGCGGACGCGTACCGGCTGGCTGCCGACCAGGTGAGCGCCGACGACATGCCGGGGTTGACCCGGGGGCTGCTTCCGCTCGCCCTGCTCGGCCTGCGGCTGGCCGACACCATCGGCGACGACCAGCCGACCGCCGGGCCCGGTGCTGCCGCCGGGCCGACCCCCGGGTCCGGCGCGCAGGACTGGGCGGCTCTGGACTGGGGTCCGCACGAGCCGTGGGTCCGGCCGTTGCTGCTGGCCGCCGATGACCGGGACGCGGCCGCGGCCGCGCTGCGGGCTGTTCCGGAGGGGCCGCACGATCTGCTGCGCGAGGTGCGACTCTGCCTCGTCGGCCGGGCGGCGTGCGCCCTCGATGACCGGGCCACGATGACCCGGGTCTACGCCGAACTGCTGCCGGCCGCCGACGAACTGGCCGCCGGCAGTGGGGTGCTCACCGTCGGCCCGGTGGCCGGGCATCTGGCCGACCTGGCCGCCGCGCTGGGCCGGGACGAGGAAGCGGCCGGGCACCGGCGTACGGCCCGCGCGGTCACCGCCCGCGCCCGTGCCGCCGCCTCCGGGCCCTGAGCGTCCTCCGCCGTCACCGCGACTTGCCGGTTTGGGCCGGAACCAGCCGGCGGGTGCGGTCAGATGGAACCACCGGCGCGTCCACCGTCGGCCATGGCCCGAGGGGAGGTACGCGTGGAGGCGCTCGTCCTGATCGTGGCGCTCGGCCTCACCGTCCTCGTCGGCACCACTCTCGGCGGTCGATACCGGGTCGCCCCGCCGGTCCTGCTCATCGGGCTGGGCGTGCTGCTCGGGCTCACGCCGCCGCTGTCCGAGGTCAGCCTGGAACCGGACCTGGTCCTGCTGATCTTCCTGCCGGCGATCCTGTACCGGGAGAGCCTCACCATCAGCCTGCGCGAGATCCGGGCCAACCTGCCGGTGATCGGGCTGCTCGCCGTGGTGCTGGTGGTGCTCACCATGGTCACGGTGTCGTTCGCCGCGCAGGCACTCGGGGTGAACCCCGCCGCCGCCTGGGTGCTCGGCGCGGTCCTCGCGCCGACCGATGCCGCGGCGGTAACCGGGCTGGCCAAGCGGCTGCCCCGCAAGCTCCTCACCACCCTGCACGCGGAGAGTTTGATCAACGACGGCACCGCGCTTGTGGTCTTCGCGGTGGCCGTGGGCCTGCTCAGCCAGAGCGCCAAGCCGGGCGTGCTCGGCATCGGTGAGGAGTTCGTCGGCGCCAGCGTCGGTGGTGTGCTCGCTGGTCTGCTGGTGGGGGTCGCCGTGGTGCTGATCCGCAAGCGGCTCGACGACCCGCTGCGCGAGGGCGCGCTGAGCGTGCTGACCCCGTTCGGCGCCTTCCTGCTCGCCGACTCGGTGCACGCCAGCGGTGTGCTGGCCGTGGTGGTCGCCGGTCTGGTGTTGTCCTACGCCGGCCCACGGGTGATCCGCGCCCGGTCCCGGGTGCTGGCGTTGGCGTTCTGGGACCTGTCCACGTTCCTGATCAACGGTGGGCTGTTCGTGCTGCTCGGCACGCAGATTCCCCAGGCGGTGCGCGGCATCACCAGCACCTCGCCCCAACGGGCTCTGGTGATCGTGCTGGTGGTCACCCTGGTCGTCGTGGCCACCCGACTGCTCTTCATCTACCTGACCGCGCAGTCGGCGCGCCTGCGGCGTCGCCGGATGGTGGACGACGGCCGTGGTCCCTCCGGCTGGCGGGTGGGGACCGTCGCGGGCTGGTCCGGTTTCCGGGGCGCCGTGTCGCTCGCCGCCGCGCTGGCCGTTCCGACGGTGACGGTCGCTGGCCAACCGGTGGTCGAACGCGACCTGATCATCTTCGTCACCGCGCTGGTGATCGTGCTGATCATGTTGGTCCAGGGCACCACCCTGCCGCTGGTGGTGCACTGGGCCGGGCTGGTCGGCGACCCGGAACGCGTCGACGAGGCCCGCAACGCCCGGCGGCGGGCCACCGAGGTCGGCCTGGCCGCCCTACCCCAGGTCGCCGCCGAGGTCGGCGCGCAGGCGGACTCAGTACGTCGGCTGCGAGCCGAGTACCAACGGCACCTGGAGGACTTCAAGGAGATTGGCGGGAGCACCGCCGAGGAGCGCCGGCTGGAACGCCGACTACGCCTCGGGGTTCTCGCCCACAAGCGGCGGGAGGTCACCCGACTGCGGGACAACCGGGAGATCGACGACCTGGTGCTCCAGGAGCTGCAATCGGCGCTGGACAACGAGGAGATCCGGCTGCTGGGACGCGAGCCCAACGATTGAACGCCGCCGGCCTGCGCGGCTCAGAGCACCTGGTCGAGGAAGCGGCGCAGCCGCGGATGCTCGGCCCGCTCGAAGATCGCCTCGGGCGGCCCGGCCTCCAGCACCACGCCCCGGTCCATGAACGCGACGGTGTCGGCGACCTGTCGGGCGAAGCCCATCTCGTGAGTCACCACCACCATGGTCATGCCCGCGGCGGACAGGTCGGCCATCACCCCGAGGACACCCTTGACCAGCTCCGGGTCGAGCGCCGAGGTCGCCTCGTCGAAGAGCATCACCTCGGGCCGCAGCGCCAACGCCCGGGCGATCGCCACCCGCTGCTGCTGACCACCGGAGAGCTGCGCCGGCCGGGAATTCGCCTTGCCGGCCAGCCCCACCAGCTCCAACTGGGCGCGGGCCACCATCTCCGCCTCGTCCTCACCGAGCTTGCGCAGCCGGCGCAGCGCGAGAGTGACGTTGCGCAGCACGCTCATGTGCGGGAAGAGGTTGAACTGCTGGAACACCATGCCCACCCGCTGGCGCAACGCGTCCGGGTCGTCGCCGAGCACACTGCGCCCGTCCAGCAGCACGTCGCCACGGTCCGGCTCGATCAGCCGGTTGATGGTGCGCAGCAGGGTGGACTTGCCCGACCCGGATGGGCCGATGACGCAGGCCGTCGCGCCACGGGGCACCGTGAGGTCGACGCCGCGCAGCACCCGGTTGGGCCCGAAGGCGAGGTGCACGTCGCGTACGTCGAGGCTGACCGAGGTTGTCGTGTCAGTGGTCATCGCCGGTCTCCTTTCGTCGCGGCGTACGGCGCCGTCGCGGTGTCGTCGTCCTCGTCCGCCGACGCGGTGGCCGGCCGACCGTTGCGCAGCCGCCCGTCGATCCAGTTGACGAAATGCGTCAGCGGGACGGTCAGGGCCAGGTAGAACAGCCCCGCCAGCAGCAGCGCCGACTCGTTGCCGGTGGTGGCCGCGTAGTCCTGCCCGATCCGGAACAGCTCCCGCTGGCTGGCCACCAGGCCGAGGAAGTAGACCAGGCTGGAATCCTTGATCAGCGCGATGAGCTGGTTCACCCAGGCGGGCAGCACCCGCCGGATGCCCTGCGGGATGATCACCAGCCGCATCGCCTCGGTCCAGGAGAAGCCGAGCGCCCGGGCACCCTCCAACTGGGCGGCCTCCACCGACTGGATGCCCGAGCGGAAGATCTCCCCGATGTACGCGGCAGCGATGAGCGACAGCGCCAGGATGCCCAACGGGTAGGGATCCGGCCCCCACACCTGCATGCCCAGCGGAGCCAGCCCGACGCCGATGAGCAGGATCGTCGCCGCGGCCGGCAGCCCCCGGAACACGTCGGTGTAGACCCGCGCGGGCCAGCGCAACCAGCGGCTGCGGGAGATCCCGGCGACGGCCAGCAGCAGACCCAGCACCGAGCCGAGCAGGGCGGCGGAGACCGCGAGGATCAGCGTGTTGGGCAGCCCGACGGTCAACATCTCGGGCAGCGCCTCGCGCATCGCGTCGACGTCGAAGAACGTCTCCCACAGAGTGCTCAACGGATCCATCGGTCGCCTCTCCTACCGCCCCGCTCGCTCGTCACCAGGTCAGGACGCGGCCGACGCGGACGCCGACGGCGTGGCCGAAGCCGTTGCGCTGCCCGGCTTGAAGTCCGCCGGGATCGGCCGACCCGGGTAGTACTGCGCCTGCAACCGGCTCCAGGTGCCATCGGCGATGACCTCGTCGAGG
Source organism: Micromonospora chokoriensis (assembly GCF_000718555.1). GTDB lineage: Bacteria > Actinomycetota > Actinomycetes > Mycobacteriales > Micromonosporaceae > Micromonospora > Micromonospora chokoriensis_B. The sequence goes on along the minus strand of NZ_JOAN01000011.1, from coordinate 239,693 downwards.
CCCCGGTTCAGCGCCTTGCGCAGCTCGTCGCTGCCCTTGGCCACCGCGTACGCGGTCGGTGCCGGGCTGAGCTGCTTGGCCGCCACGGTGATCTTGCCCTTGCTGTCGGCGGCCGACTTCTCGCCGATCTCCGCCGGAGCGATCCACGCGTCGGCGGTGCCCGCCTTCAGCTGGTTGATCGCGCCGTTGTAGTCCGGCACCCGCACCGGGTTGAGCTGCTTGCCGGTGGCGTAGTCGTCCTGGACGGTGCCCTGCACCACCACGACCCGCTTGCCGGTGAGCTGGTCGAAGCTGGTGATCGGCGAGCCGGCCGGGACGTCCAGGCCGAAGTAGCCGAAGTCGTAGCCGTTGCCGAAGTCGACGGTCTTCTTCCGCGCCTCGGTGATCGTGATCGAGGAGCTGCCGACGTCGAACTTGTGGTTGTTGACCTGGGAGAGCAGCGCGGAGAAGTCGGTGCCGACGAACTCCACCTTCAGGCCGAGCTTGCCGGCCACGGCGGTCAGCAGGTCGTTGTCGAAGCCGGTGAACTTGCCGTCCTCGAGGTAGACGTTCGGCGGGGCGTCGGTGAGCGTGCCGGCCCGCAGCACGCCCGGCTGGGCCAGGCCGTACGGGTTGGTGGTGGCGTCGGACGAGCTGTCGTCGCCGCACGCGGTGAGCGCGGTGGCGGCCAGGATGGTGGCCGCGCCGAGGGCGGCGGCACGGGTCAGGGCAGGAAGAAGTCGCACGGGTGTCTCCGAAGGGTGGTGTCCCGGCGCGCACGGGTGTGCGTCGCCGACGGTGCGCCCGATGGGCGTACCGGTGAGGGAGAGGGTTCGGGAGAAGCGCTGCGCTTAGTGCGTGGTGCCGCGACAGGCGGCGCTGCACAAACGCATCATGTCCACGTGCCGTCGCCGGGTCAGTGCCGGCGAGGGCCAACCGGCGCGGACGTCCGCGTCGTCGATCGGTGCGAGGGTGCTGAGGATGCGCATGGTTCTCCCGGGTCTGTGCTGACCTGGGTGCCAGGCCACGCTTGCGCCGACGTCGTGCCGGTGCCTGGTCTTCACCCGGGGCACCCCACCGCGGAGGAGGGTTGCCGGCCAGCGAGCCGGGGCTTCGCGCTGGCACTCATGACCTGCGCCGAGGCTAGCAGCAGCGACGGGTAGGTCGTCCAGTCGTTATGACCACGCTCACCGTGCCCGACCGGGCGCCGGCCGCAGGTCAGCCGGCGTGCACGTGCGGCCGGCGTCGCTGGTCGGGCTCCTGGCGACGCAGGATCTCCCGGGTGACCGTGGCGATCGCGCCCTGCCCGAACGCCAGGTAGCGCAGCAGGTTGCGGCCCGGGCCGCCCTCGGCCCACTCGAAGTAGATGTGCGGGCGTCGGCCGCTGCGGTCGCGAATCTCCAGCAGCAGGGCGGCGAGCGCATTGGGCACCGACGAGCTGGCCAGGCTGAGCACCGAGAAGCGGTCGCCCGCGACACCGCCACGGACCAGCAGCTCGGTCTCGAAGTCGGACGGGTCGGTGACCTGGACCTCGACGAAGATGACGTCGCTGTCGTCGGGGAAGTCGTTGTCCGCCATGGTCTGCGCCAGCTTGGCGCGGTACTCCGCCACGTCGCACCGGTCGGGCTCGTGCGCGATGAGGCGGATCCGCCGCCCCGCGCGCTCGTCGATCATGCGGGTCGCGACCGGGTCCAACTCGACGTGGTCGACCCGCAGCTCGAAGGCCCGGGACAGCCGGGAGAGCAGCGAGACGACGATGATGCCGCCGATGAAACAAGCGGCGATCTTGACGCCGTCCGGGCGTTCCACCACGTTCGCCAGCGTCGTGTAGACGAAGACCACCGCGATGACTCCGAACGCGATGGTGCGGCCACGCTGACGACGCCGCGCCGCCGCGAGCGTCACCGCCGTCGCGGCCGAGGTGATCAACACCAGGACACCTGTGGCGTACGCGCCGCCCTGCGCGTCCACGCTGGCCTTGAAGACGATCGTGATCAGGAACGCCACGGCGGTGAAGACCAGCACCAGTGGTCGGACGGCCCGAGCCCAGGTCGGTGCCATGCCGTAGCGGGGCAGGTAGCGCGGCACCAGGTTGAGCAGACCGGCCATCGCCGACGCCCCCGCGAACCAGAGGATCGCGATGGTGGACAGGTCGTAGATGGTGCCGAACACCTCTCCGAGGTGCGCGTGCGCCAGGTAGGACAGCGCCCGCCCGTTCGCCGGCCCGCCCGGTTTGAATGCCTCCGGCGGGGTCAGCACGGTGGTCGTCACGCTGCTGGTGATCAGAAAGACGCTCATGATCACTGCGGCGGTGGTGAGCAGCCGGCGCGCGCCACGGATCCGGCCCAGCGGTCGTGCCTCCGAGTCCTGCGGGTCACCCCGTACGCTCGGCATGACCGCGACCCCGGTCTCGAAGCCGGACAGGCCCAACGCCAGCTTCGGAAAGACCAGCAGCGACAGCCCGACCACCAGCCAGGGATCGCCGTGCCCGGTGGTCAGCGCGGTGGTCCAGTCTCCGACCGCGCTCGGGTGCGTCACCACCCGCCACAGCGAGTCGGCCACCACCACCGCGTTCAAGGTCAGGTAGACCGCGACCAGGACGACGGCGATCCCGATGGCCTCGGTGAATCCCTTGAGGAAGACCGCGCCCAGCAGCGACACGAGCAACAGCGTGACCAGCACCTCGTGACCCTTGAACCCGCTCGGCAAGAACGGGTTCTCGTCGATGTGCGCCGTCGCGTCGGCGGCGGAGAGGGTGATGGTGATGATGAAGTCGGTGGCCGCGAAACCGAGCAGCACCAGCACCAACAACTTGCCCGGCCAGTAGCTCAGCAGGCGTACCAGCATCGCGATCGAGCCCTCACCGTGCGGGCTCTCCACCGCCACCCGCCGGTAGACCGGCAGCGCGCCCAGCAGGGTCACCAGGACCAGCACCAGGGTCGCCACCGGCGAGAGCGCCCCGGCGGCCAACGCCGCGATGCCCGGCTGATAACCCAGCGTGGAGAAGTAGTCGACACCGGTCAGGCACATCACCTTCCACCACGGGTGGTGCCGGTGCTCCGGCGGGCGCCCGTGCGGCCCTGGGTGCTGCACGGCCTGGTCCGAGCCGGCGTCGAGCAGCCACCTCCGCAACCGGCCGGCGCGTCTGTCGACAGTCACCGGCGCGTCCCCCGTCATCCCGCTCACGGTCACCGTGAGTATCCGCCCGTCGGGCCGCTCCCGTCCGCCGGTGCGCGGAACCCAGCCGACGCCACGGCGGGTTTCGGGCCCAGGACAGGGGGGAAGCAGCGCCCCCGGGTTGGCGGGCGTGCGCCGAACCGGGCGGCACCGGGGGAGGGGACAGGGCATGGTCGGCGGCCGTCGCTTCCGCCCGGGTGACGGCTTCGGTCGCCAACTCGACGAGTACGAGACGAGGGTCGGCGTGACGGCCGCGTCCACGGAGTCGCCCGCCGTGGTCCACGGCGGCCTGGTGGACAGCGCGGTCTACATCCGGGGGCACCGGTTCGCCTCGCCGTCCGGCCTCGCCGAGACGTACCGCTGCCTCCAGGAGCAGGACGGCGCGATGGCCTGGATCGGGCTGTACCGGCCCGACATCGACCAGATCACCTCGCTGGCCCGGGAGTTTCGGCTGCACGACCTGGCGGTCGAGGACGCGATCAACGCCCACCAGCGGCCCAAGCTGGAACGGTACGGGCACACCCTGTTCGTGGTGCTGCGCGCCGCCAGCTACGACGACCTGCGGGAGGAGGTCGAGTTCTCCGAGTTGCACCTGTTCATCGGGCCGGGCTTCGTGGTCACCGTCCGACACGGCGAGGCACCGGATCTGGCCGCCGTGCGGCGGCGGATGGAGACCGAGGCGCAGATGCTCGCCCGGGGCCCGCAGGCGGTCCTGTACGCGATCCTCGACCAGGTCGTCGACGGGTACGCGCCGGTGGTGGCCGGGCTGGAGAACGACATCGACGAGATCGAAACCCAGGTGTTCGGCGGCGACCCGAACGCCAGCCGGCGCATCTATGGCCTCAGCCGCGAGGTCATCCAGTTCCAGCGGGCCGCCCGCCCCCTGCTCAGCGTGCTCGACGCGCTGGCCGACGGCGCCGGCAGCGCCAGCGCGGACGAGGAACTGCGCCGTTACCTGCGTGACGTGACCGACCACCTGACCCAGGTGGTGGAGCGGGTGGACGGTTTCCGGCACCTGTTGCAGAACATCCTCACCGTCAACGCCACCCTCGTCTCGCAGCAGCAGAACGAGGAGATGCGCAGCCTCACGGCGGCCAGCTACGCCCAGAACGAGGAGCTGAAGAAGGTCTCCTCCTGGGCGGCGATCCTCTTCGCTCCCACGCTCATCGGCACCGTGTACGGGATGAACTTCGTCCACATGCCGGAGCTGAACTGGCGTTTCGGCTACCTGTTCGCGCTGCTGTTGATGCTGCTGGTCTGCGGCACCCTCTATGTGATCTTCAAGCGGCGCGGCTGGCTCTGAGCCGCGCTGCCGGGATTCACTCGATGCCGCGCAGGATGTGTCGTTCGTCCTCGACGTCGTCGTCGCCAGCACTGATCCGGCCGAGCAGGACGGCGGCCGCCCAGATCGTCAGTGGCGTGGCCGCCCCGGTCATCCCGCCGCCGGTCCGGTCGTCCCCGGTCTTGCTCCGCTCCGTGCGCGGTGGCCTGCGCTGAGCCTGCATGGGGCCCTGCCTCTCCTCGTCGAAGCCACTCGAACCATCCCACGCCCGGCCGCATCCGCACCGCTTGTTTTCGGGTTTCCGACTGCCGCCCGCCAAACCGGACATTACGCCATCGACGGTCAGGGCAGTGGATGGGCGATGCCGCGCGCGTGGTCGGTGATCGCCGCGCCGACCACGGTCGCGGCCAGCGGCAACACCTCCAGACAGCGGCGCACCGCGGCGGCCATCAGCGTGTTCGGCACCCGCATGGAGAGCGTGCAGTGCGGCACCCAGCGCCCTGGTTGGTAGTGCTCGGCGAGGGGGATGCCGGCGGCCGCGAGCCGGTCGTGCACCAGCCGGTGGTGCGCCAGCAACTCCGGTGTGGGTGCCGGGCCGAGCCAGAGCACCCGACCGACGAACTGGCCCGCGTGCTGGAAGTCGAGCCGCAGCGGGGCGGCCACCACCGTCCCCTGTAGCGCCTCGGCGACCTGATCCGGGTCGAAGCGGGGCGCCACCGTGAGCGAGACGTGCGGGCGGTGGCGCTGCTCCAGCAGCGAGCGCATGCTCTGCACGCCCTCGGCCTCCAGCGCGTCCCAGAGCACCCGGATCCGCCGAGTGGCGTCCGGGTCCAGGTACAACTCCAACGCGGCGACCATTCGATCACCGTAGCGGCCGAGGTTTGCGCGCCCGGATTCGGCGGTACCTGAACACCTGTGGATGTGAGTGAGCTGCTGACCGAGGCGTACGACCGGCTGCCCGACCTCGTCCGCGCGGCGGTCGACGGCCTCAGCCCGGAGCAACTGCGCCAGCAGCCCGGGCCGGGTGCCAACTCGATCGGCTGGCTGGTCTGGCACCTGACCCGGGTGCAGGACCACCACGTCGCGCAGCTGCTCGACACCGACCAGATCTGGGTGAACGGCGACTGGGCCGGGCGGTTCGGGCTCGCTGCCGACCCGGACGACACCGGCTACGGGCACTCGGCCGCGCAGGTCGCGGCGGTGCGGCCGGAGAGCGCGCCGGCGTTGATCGACTACTACGAGGCGGTCGCGGCGCGTACCGGATCGTTCTTGACCGGCCTGCGCCCTGCGGACCTGGACCGGGTGGTCGACGAGGCGTGGGATCCGCCGGTGACCCTCGGCGTCCGGTTGATCAGCGTCGCCGAGGACGACCTGCAACACGTGGGCCAGGCCGCCTTTGTCCGCGGCCTCATCCAGGCCGACTGAACGTCGGACTCACGGCACGATCACCGCGCGACCCTCCAGGGTCCCGTCGCGCAATTGGCGGTACGCGTCCAGGGCGTCTCCCAGCGCGAAGGTCGTGGTCTTCGGGCGGACCAGGCCTCGGGCACCCAGGTCGAGCACCTCCACCAGTTCGGGGCGGCTGCCCCAGTAGGTGGTGGCGATATTCACCTCGTAGGGCACGGAGAAGAACGACACCCCCACGGTGCCGCCGCCGATCCCCACGATGGTCAGGTCGCCCACGGTGCGGGCTGCCGCCACGCCGAGCGCCAGGGTGCTGTCCGTGCCGACGAAGTCCAGCACCACGTCGGCGCCGCGCCCTCCGGTGGCGTCCCGGACCTCCTCGGCGGCGGTCGGCCCGGAGGTCACGGTGCGCTCGGCGCCGCACTCCTCGGCAAGCCGCAGCGCCTCAGCTCTAGTGTCCACGGCGATCACGCGCGCGGCCGTGGTGGCCTTGAGGATCTGCACACCCACATGCCCCAGCCCGCCGACCCCGATCACCACGGCCGTGCTGCCCGGTGGCAGCTTCGGCCAGGAGCGTCGGATGGCGTGGTACGGGGTGAGTCCCGCGTCGGTCAGCGGGGCGGCTTCCGCCGGATCCAGCCCTTCCGGCAGGGGTACGACGTGCCGCGCGTCCGGGACCAGCTCGAACTCGGCCATGCCGCCGTCCAACCCGAGCCCGCCACCCCCGCTCGGCACCGGCGCGCCGGATGGGTTCTCACAGTACGGGTCCACGCCGACCCGGCAACGGGCGCAGGTGCCGCAGCCCCACGCGCCGAAGACGGCGACAGGTTGGCCGACGGACAGCCCGGTCACCCCGTTACCGAGGGCGTGCACCCAACCGGCGTTCTCGTGCCCGAGGGTGAACGGCGGGTTCCAGGGCATCGTGCCCGGCTCGAACTCGTCCATCAGGTGCAGGTCGGAATGGCAGGCGCCGGCACCGCCGATCCGGACCACCACCTGACCCGGCCCGGGCGTCGGGTCGGGAACCTCGACCAACTCCGGTTCCGACTTCCACTCTCGTAACCGCAGCGCGCGCATAGCGGTGCTCCCGTCCGTCTCGGCCGAACCACTGGCGTGCCCACCACATCTCAGAGCAAACAGGGCCGATGTCAGGGCGGATCTGGCACCTCACCTGCTTCGGGTGAACCGCGCTCACCCCGACATGGGCGATCCTGCCCAGACGTGGGGAGGGGACCTGATGGGCACGACGGTCGAGCAGCACCTGCAACAGCTGGACGCCGGCCGGCGTCCCGACCTGCCGGAGACCACCGCGGGCACACTGCGGCTGGATGTCCGCAGCGACGGCTGCACCGAGCACTGGTACCTGACCATCGCCGACCAACACGTCCGGGTGACCCGCTCGGCCGACGACGCCGAGCTGGTGGTGCGGGCCGATCGGGCGGTCTTCGACCGGATGGCCCGTGGTGAGTTGCATCCGGGCGCCGGCCTGCTGCGCAACGAGCTGACCGTGCAGGGCAACATGCAACTGCTGATGCTGCTGCGGCGGATCTTCTCCGGGCCGCGCGGCGCACGTCATCCGCGTGAGCTGGGCCGGGCCGCGCTGGTCGGCCGGGCCGCGACGCCGCTGCGTGATGAGCAGCCGTGAGGCAGGAACTGGTGCACGTCATCGCGGGCAACGTGTTCGCGATCAGCGACGCCCAGGGCGACATCGAGGTCGATCCGCAGACACCGGTCGGCCTCTTCGCGTACGACACCCGGTTTCTGTCCCACTGGGTGCTCAGGATCGACGGTGAACGGATCAACGCGCTCTCCCGCGACGACATGACGTACTTCGAGACCCGGTTCTTCCTGGTGCCCGGCGCCGCGAGCCACTACGTCGACGCCGATGTGTCGATCATCAGGCACCGCTCGGTGCACGACTGCTTCCACGAGAAGATCACCGTGCTCAACCACTCGTCGCAGCATGCCGAGTTCACCGTCCGCATGGAGATGGCCAGCGACTTCACCGACATCATCGAGGTCGGGCACCTCCGGCAGCGGGCCGTCCAGATCTCCGCCGACTCGGCGAGCCAGCGGCTCGTGCTGCGCTACCAGCGGGAGCGGTTCATCCGCGAGACCACCGTGCGCAGCACCGTCCCCGCCGAGGTCGACGAGGGGGGAATGACGTTCCGGATCCGGATCGCACCCGAGGGCAAGTGGGAGACCGACCTGCACGTCAGCCTGACCATCGGTGGCGAGGAGGGCCGGGACCTGCGCGAGGACCTTCAGTCGCACCAGCAGGCCGTGCGGACGGGGATGCGTGAGGACCTGTCGGAGTGGCTGGACCGGGCGCCGCGGTTGGTGGCCGAACGCAACGGGCTGGAGGAGACCTACCGGGGCAGCCTCGCCGACCTGGCGGCACTGCGGTACAAGCCGTTGTCGTACCGCGAGCGGGTGCCGATCGGTGGTCTGCCGTGGGCGATGGGGCTGTGCGGCCGCAACGGCATCATCACCTGCCTCCAGACGATGGCGTTCACGCCCGAGCTGACCCCCGCGACGCTGCGGATGCTCGCGCTCATGCAGGGCGGCCAGCTCGACGACGCGCTGGACGAGGAGCCGGGCAAGATCCTCGCTCAGCTGCGCTACGGCGAGACGGGGGCGTTCGGCGACCGGTCGAGCGCGCTGTACTACGGGGCAGCGGACACCACCCCGCTCTTCGTCGTCCTGCTCGACGAGTACGAACGCTGGTCCGGTGACGCCGACCTGGTCCGCGAGCTGCGCCACCCGGCCCGGATGGCGTTGGACTGGATCGACGACTACGGCGACCTGACCGGGGACGGCTACCTGCGCTACCAGCGGCGCAACGAGCGCGACGGCACGATCAACCAGGGTTGGAAGGACTCTCCGGACGGCATCGTCAACGCCCACGGCCGACAACCCGCCTTCCCCCGCGCGACCTGCGAGTTGCAGGGCTACGCGTACGACGCGAAGCGGCGCGGCGCGCGGCTGGCCCGGGAGTTCTGGGGCGACCCCGCGTACGCCGACCGGTTGGAGCGGGAAGCCGCAGCGCTGAAGGACCGCTTCAACCGGGACTTCTGGCTGCCGCAGCAGGACTACTACGCGTTGGCGCTCGACCCGTACGGCGAGCCGGTCGATGCGCTCTCCTCCAACATCGGGCACCTGCTGTGGAGCGGGATCGTCACGGACGACCGCGCGGAGGCGGTCGCCGAGCACCTGGTCGGGCCGCGACTGTTCAACGGTTGGGGGGTACGCACCTTCGCCACCGGGCAGCGCACGTACAACCCGGTGGGCCTGCACCTGGGCGCGGTGTGGCCCTCGGACAACGCGCTGATCGCCGCCGGGCTGCGCCACTATCGCCTCGACGTGCCAGCGGCACGGATCGCCGGCGGCATCTTCGACATGGCGCAGACGCTCGGTGGGGCGGTGCCCGAGGTGATCGCCGGCTACGAGCGCAGCCTCACGAAGTATCCCGTCAAGTTGGCATCGGGCGGCCGCCCGCAGTCGTGGTCGTCGGGAGCGCTGCTGATGCTGCTGGGCACCACGCTGGGGCTGCGACCCATCGGCGACAACCTGCTGGTGAACCCGGCCGTGCCCGAGGGGTTCGGTCGGTTGGAACTGCTGGACATCCCGGGCCGGTGGGGCCACTCCGACGCCTACGCGAGGGACCGGAGCACCGAAGGCCAGCACCGACCCCGCCTCCGCTGAGATCCGCGGCGGCGGGGTCGGCGATGCGGACCGCCGGGGTCAGCCCATGGTCTTGGCGCCGTCGATCGACTCCCGCAGGATGTCGGCGTGCCCGGCGTGCTGGGACGTCTCGGCGATCAGGTGCAGCAGCACCCGACGGACCGTCCAACTCGCCCCCGGCTCGAACCAGGGCGCCTGCGGCAGCGGGTGCGCCGAGTCCAGGTCGAGGGTGGCGATCAGCTCGTCGGTCTGGGCGGCCACCTCCTGGAAGCGCTCGACCAGCCCGGCTAGGGTCTCGTCCGGCGCCATCCGGAACTGACCGACCCAGTCGACCTCCTCGCGCTCCATCGCCTCGGCGCCGCCCACGGCGAAGAGCATCCAGCGGTGCTCGACGCCGGTCACGTGCTTGATGAGGCCGCCGAGGCAGAGCTCGCTGGCGGTGGAGCGGGTGGCCGCCTGCTCGTCGGTGAGGCCGTCGACCGTGTGCAGCAGGAAGCCACGGTGCTTGGTAAGTGTCTGCAACAGGTCGGCCCGCTCGCCGGTGAGCTGCTCGGTGCTGGTCATTTGGAAGCCCTTCGTAGATGTCCACCTGCCAACCTAGGACCAGCCACCGACACAATCGCGGCTCGACACGGGGGCCGTGGAAGCCCGCCAGCGGTTGCCGATCCGGGCCCGTGGCGGTCCACTGAATGACATGGGTGTGATGAAGGTGGGCACGTCGTCCTGGGCGGACCAGTCGCTGCTGCGCGCCGGGTGGTACCCGCGCTCGGCCAGCACCCCGGCCCGTCGACTGGGCTTCTACGCCAGCCGGTTCCCGCTGGTCGAGGTGGACACGTCCTACTACGCCATTCCGACACCAGAGATCACGCAGGGCTGGGTGGACGCCACACCTGACGACTTCACCTTCGACGTCAAGGCGTTCAGCCTCTTCACCGGCCATCCGACGCCGGTCGCCGCGCTACCCCGGGACCTGCGTCCGGCCACCGGCCCGAGCCGGATCCGCCGCCGCGACCTGCCCGAGCGGGCGTACGACGAGCTGTGGGCCCGGTTCCGCGCGGCGCTCGACCCGATCGCGGCGGCCGGCAAGCTGGGTGTGGTGCTGCTGCAGTTCCCGCCCTGGCTGGTGCGCAGCCCCGCAGCCGAACACCGGATCGTCGAGCTGGCGCAGCGCGGCCGGCCGTGGCGGGTCGCCGTGGAGGTGCGACACCGCTCCTGGTTCGACGACGCCGCCGCGGCGGACACTCAGGATCTGCTGCGCGCCCACGATTTGTCCCTGGTCTGCGTCGACATGCCGCAGGGGCATCCGTCGTCGGTGCCACCGATCCTGACCAGCACGGCAGAGCCGGCGATCATCCGGTTCCATGGCCACAGCGACGCCTGGGGCGACGGAGACAAGCAGGACAAGTTCCGGTACGCGTACGCCGAGGACGAGCTTCGACACTGGGCCGGCCTGCTGGCCGACTTCGCCGGTCGCACCGACGATCTGCATGTGCTGTTCAACAACTGCTGCGCCGGGCAGGCGCAACGCGACGCCAACCGGCTGGCGCAGTTGCTCGCCGAGACGATGCTCGCCGATCACGCCGTCGGATCGACCGGCTGATCGTCGCGCCTGTGCGGCCGGCTCAGGAACGCCGTCCCCGGCTGCGCAATGCGTCCTGGGTCGATTCGCCGATGTCCGCGTCGTCGGGGAAGGTCCGGCCGCTCGGGGCGGGGTCGGGTGGGGCACCCGGTCCGGCCATCGTCGTACGGGTCGGCTCGACCGAGCCGAAGCCGTGGCGTCCGGCCGGGTTCGACGGGCCCGCGGGGGCGCCCGCGCGCCGATCTCCACGCTGTCCCTGGGGCACCGCGGTCTCCTCGCTGCCCTCGTCCATCGGTGAGTCCTCATCCGTGCCCCAGGGCGCGTCGGCGTCGAAGCCGTCACCGGTGCCCCACGGCTTCACCGCCTCCGGCTCCAGCCGGTCGTTGTCGCCGCTGCGTCCCTTGTGCGCCGTCATGGCCACCCCGCTCGTCGGTCCGCCGCTACCGGCGGACGATGTGCCGTCCGTGGCCGACCGGCGCCCCGCCGTCGAGGTGGCGGCGGGGCGCCGGCCGGCCCGACGTTCAGCGTCCGGCCATCGCCATCGGCCGCTTGCCGTTGCTCATTCCCGCCATCTTGATCACGCCCTTCGAGGCGCCCTTCGCCCCGCCGGCTCGCCCGAGTATTCCTCGGAAGACCTGGCCGGGCTTCTGCTGCTCACCCATGTACGCGGTGACCACGACAAGGGTCCCGGTCAGCGCCGGAATGGCCCACTGGAGCAGCTTCATCTGCCGTTGCGACGCGGCCACGCTGGCTGGGGTCTGGTGGTTCGGCTCGGTGGCACCGCTCACCGATGGGCCGCCCGCCTTCTCCAACCGCATGCCGATCAACCGGCTGTAGCCGGTCACCGCCAGCGCGCCGATCGTCAACGCGGTCTTGATGGCGCTGGCCCGGCCGACGCCGGACTGGGCCGCCACCCGTGGGCTCTCGGTCACCAACTCGCCGACAGCGCCGGCCAGATGGGCGCCGATCGCGGCCGCGTTGACCGGGGTCCACTTGGACCACCCGGCCGAGGCGACCGGAAGCCGCTGGGTCGAGTCGCTGATTTTCGCCGCTGCGCCGTTGACGCCGAAGGCACCCATGAGGGAGCCGCCAAACCAGGCCGCCAGGCCCAGGTCGTGCATCGAGCGCAGTGCGGTATGCCGTTCGGACATGTGATCCCCTTCCGCCGTGTCGGGCGCTGCGGCTTACCCGCCGGTCGGGCGGCTAACCCCGCCCCGGACGGGCCGACCCGCGCCGGGGTGGGGAGCTACGTGCTGTGCCGGGGAGCTACCTGACATCAGTGGTGCCGGTGGGCCGGCATCGCCTCGGCAGGAGTCGTTCGCCCGGTGGCGGGTAGATCCGCAAGCAACGCCGACGAGAGGGGAACGCGATGTCGCAGCCGGACGAGAGCCGGGAGAAGACCCCCAAAACAGACGCGGTGCTCATGCACCCCGACAACGACCCACATCGGAACACGGCCGAGGTCGCACCCCGTAAGGATCACGCGGAGATCCAGGTGGAGCGCGACGGCGAGCTGGTGCCGCTGGACCAGGACGAGTGAGCCGACCGGCGGGTAGCGGCCGGCGGTCGGTTCGCGACGGAGGCCCCGCCGAGTGGCGGGGCCTCCGAAGGACGCGGCGGTCAGGAGACCGAGATCGTCCCGTTGCCGGCGCGGACGCAGGCCACTGATCGGGCGCTGGTGGAGGCCGCGCCGCTCAGGCACGCACCGAGCACCTGGTGCCCGGTGGCGTTCGGGTGCCACGACTCCTGGCAGGTCTGGAAGTAGCTCACGCAGGTGTTGGCGATCCGCTGGATGGCGATCTTGTCCTTGCCGGAGAGGCTGGTGACGAAGGTGCCGGTCGCGCCGTCCTGGAGCCGGATCGGCGTGGCCAGCGCGCCGCTCGGGCTGCTCGTCTGCTCACAGAGCCGGGCCCCGTTGAACGCCTGCTGCACGTTCAGGTAGACCAGGTCGTCAGCGGGGAACTCGGCGGCCAGAGTGTCCCGGGTGGACTTCACGATGCCGCCGAGGCCCTGGGAGAAGCGGTGCCCCGGCGCCAGGCTCGCCCGGTGGATCGGGCAACCAGCGGCGTAACGCTCGGCGCCCAGGTCACGGAACTTGTCCCGGGTGTCGTCGCGGCTGTCCTCCTCGTGGAACTGCTGGTTCAGGTCCAGCGGCAGCGGGTTCGTGTAGTCCTGGAACACCACCCGGTGCTGCCCGTCCGCGTCCACCTGGTCGAGGGTGGTCAGGATCTGGCGTACGGCCGCGGTGGTCTCCGCGGTCGCGGCGCTGAGCTGCGCGGCGGTGGCCAGGTCGGCGTCGCTGCACGGCTTCTGCTCGACCGGTCCGTTCAGGTACGCCCAGAACTCCCACCAGCCGGTCCAGGCGTCGGCGATGAACCGGTTGGCGCACTTCTCCGCGACGCTGCCGAAGGTGAACGAGCTGTTGTTGGAGCCGAGGCCGATCAGCACCAGGTCGATGTCCTGGGTCTGCGCGACGGCGCGCAGCTGGCTCAGCTGCGAGGCCACGGTGCGGCCGTTGGTCCGCGCCTGGGAGGCGTTGGCGATGTCGTGTGGCTGGCCGCCGGAGCAGGCCAGGTTGAACCGGTTCTGGATGCCCGGCAGGTTGGCCTGGTTGAGCGAGGCGTTCGCCGATCGGTGGCAGAAGAACGCGTTGTTGTTCGCCGCCGTCCAACCGGGGAAGCCCTGGCTGACGCCGTTGGCGTCGACCACCGGGGTGTACGCCCCGGCGCCCTCGCCACTGATGAAGCTGTCCCCGAGCGCCACCGCGGCGGTGGGCAGCGCGGCGGACGCGGGTGCGGGCAGCGCGACGGCGGTCGACAACGCGGCCATGGCGATCGTCAGTGCCGCGGCGAGCGCGGTACGCCGGATCCTGGGCATGGGGCCCCCATCCATCGAAAGATGAAAGATTCTCTGAGAGCGCGATCAGATCACCCCCGTGCGACGGGCGTCAATGGCCCGTAACAGAATCGTTCGATGAAAGACACGTGCGTGTAGGCGCGACGTCCTATGCGCCCGCGCGCCGGGTCGTCGACCCCACTGACCCGCGCCCGTCGGCGCGCGGAGCTAGCGACCGGTCGGGCCGCTGCGGCGGCGCAGCAGAGCCGCGCCCACGGTGTTCAGACCGACACCCCAGATCAGGAGTACGCACAGCCACTGCACCCACCGCGCTGGGCTCATTTCGCCCGAGAGCAGGTTGCGTACGCTGCCGAGCGGGGTGAGCCACGGCTGCGCCGGACGGAGGGCGTCCACGGCGCCCAGCAGCGCGAACAAGCCCAGCGGCAGGATGATCGTGGCCAGGAACGCCACCACCACTGAGCGCAGCAGCAGGCCCAGCCCGGTGCCGACCAGGCCGGCGACGATCTGCACCAGCACACTGCCCACCGCGACCGTCCCGGCGAACCGCCACGGCTCGTCGGCGACCTCGGCCGGGGTGAGGGCCAGCGTCGCGGCGCAGATCAGCACACCGACAACGCCGATGACCACCGCCGGCAGCCCCACCGCGAGCACGGTGGGCAGGACCGGGACGCGGACCGGCGCTCGGCGCAGATCGCGGACCAGCAGGATGCCGAAGAGTGGCGTCATAACCGACATCAGGCTCTGCACGGTGCCCGAGAGCTCGGCGAAGGTCCGGTCGGCGGGCGCCACCGCTGCGACCAGCGCCACGGCGGCCAGCAGCCCCGCCACCAGGGTGCCCACGAGCAGCCATCGCCGGGCCCGGGTGCCGAGGGAGCGCCGCAGGGCCTCGCGTGTCGTCTCGTCCACCTCGACCGCCCCCCGATCTCCCCGACTCCGGGCCGGTGCCACCCTCTGCGCTCAACCGACCACGTTATGCGGGAGAGTACCGGTGACGGTGCCTCTGCGTGGTCCCATGATCACCAGTCGGTTGTTCGTTGGCTCACGTCCGGGCCCCGACGCGCGGCGGGTCGCGTAGGTCCTCCGGGACTTGTCCTAGCCTCGGGCTAGGCTCGCTGCGGCGCGCCACGCCGGCTGATGTCGCCGGTGACCGGCAGCACACCGCCGAGACCGGGGAGTACGACGCGTTGACCGCAGAGCCTGACACCCTGTACGGGGCCGATGACCTCACCCACCTTGAGGGGCTGGACGCTGTTCGCAAGCGGCCCGGCATGTACATCGGTTCCACCGACAGCCGTGGCGTGGGTCACCTCGTCAACGAGATCCTCGACAACTCCACCGACGAGGGAGTCGCCGGTCACGCCAGCCACGTCGAGGTGATCCTGCACGCCGACGGCTCGGTGCAGGTCGACGACGACGGCCGGGGCATCCCCACCGACGTGCACGCCAAGTCCGGCATCTCCGGCGTCGAGCTGGTGCTGACCCGACTGCACGCCGGCGGCAAGTTCGGCGGCTCCGGCTACAAGACCTCCGGCGGCCTGCACGGCGTCGGCGCGTCGGCGGTCAACGCGCTGTCCCGCCGCTTCGACGTCACCGTCCGCCGTGCCGGCAAGGTCCACGCGATGTCGTTCCGGCACGGTGTCCCGGGCATCTTCGACGGCGACGGGCCGGACGCGGCCTTCACCGCCGGCCCCGGCCTCCAGGTGACCGGCGCCATGAAGCGCAACCAGCGCACCGGCACCTCGATCCGCTGGTGGCACGACGCCCGCTACTTCGAGACCGGCGCCGCACTCGACGTCGACGCCGTCCGCATGAAGCTGCGCAACACCGCGTTCCTGGTCCCTGGCGTGACCTACCTGCTGCGCGACCTGACCGGGGAGGCGCCCGCCGAGGAGCGGTTCCACTACCCCAACGGGCTCAGCGACATGGTGGAGTTCCTCGCCCCGGCCGGCGACCGGCCGGTCTCCGGCACGCTGCTTGTCAACGGCGAGGGCACCTACCGGGAGAACGCCGCCGACGCCAACGGCGTCATGCAGTCGAACGTGCAGCGGCGGGCCGAGGTCGAGGTGGCGTTCCGGTGGGGCACCGGCTACGAGCGCACCGTCGAGTGCTTCACCAACACCATCCGCAACGCGCACGGCGGCACCCACCGCAAGGGGTTCGAGCGGGCCCTCGTCCGCGCGCTCGCCGACGCGATCCGCAACACCCGCGGTCTGCTCAAGGCCAAGGAGGAGCCGCCCACCCTGGACGACGTCCTGGAGGGGATGACCGCCGTGGTGCACGTGCGGATCCCCGAGCCGCAGTTCACCTCGCAGACCAAGGACGAACTCTCCACCAGCGGCATCACCAAGGTCATCCAGACCCTGATCGACGCGCACGTCAAGGCCTGGCTGGAGGACAAGCGCACCAAGGCCGAGGCGCGCACCGTCCTTCAGAAGATCGTCGACGCCGCCCGGGTGCGCCTCACCCAGAAGCAACAGAAGGACGCCGCCCGGCGCAAGACCGCCCTGGAAGGCGCGTCGATGCCGCCGAAGCTGGTCGACTGCCGGGCCACCGGCATCGACCGCAGCGAGCTGTTCATCGTCGAGGGTGACAGCGCCTTGGGGACGAGCCGCATGGCCCGCTCCTCGGAATACCAGGCGCTGCTGCCGATCCGCGGCAAGATCCTCAACGTGCAGAAGGCCAACCTCCAGCAGGTTCTGGACAATGCCGAGTGCGCGGCCATCGTGCAGGTCCTCGGCGCCGGCTCGGGGCGTACCTTCGATCTCTCCGCGTTGCGTTACGGCCGCGTGCTGATCATGGCCGACGCCGACGTGGACGGCGCCCACATCCGGACGCTGCTGATCACCCTCTTCGCCCGCTACATGCGGCCGTTGATCGAGGCCGGTCGGCTCTACGCCGCGATGCCGCCCCTCCACAAGATCACCACCAAGGGGCGTAGCCCGCAGACCGTCTACACCTACACCCAGGCCGAGATGGAGACGACGGTCCGCAAGCTGGAGAAGGCCGGCAAGCAGATCGTCACGCCCATCCCACGGTTCAAGGGTCTCGGTGAGATGGACGCCGACGAGTTGTGGGACACCACGATGAACCCGGCCACCCGCGCCGTCCGCCGGATCACCCTCGACGACGTGGACGCCGCCGAGCGGATCCTCGAACTGCTGATGGGCGAGAAGGTCGAGCCGCGCCGCAACTGGCTGATCGACTCCGCCGACCGTGTCGACCGCGATGCGATCGACGCATGAGCGAGCGTTTTTCTCGAGTGGAGAGCTGAGTCATGGCACGCCGTAAGGAAAACAAGGTCGATCTCTCCTCGTTCGACCAGGCCGGCGCGCGGGTCTTCGACAACCCGCTGGTCACCGAGGTCTCCGACTCCTACCTGGAGTACGCGTTCTCGGTCATCCACTCCCGCGCCCTGCCCGACGCGCGCGACGGCCTCAAGCCCGTGCACCGGCGCATCCTCTGGTCGATGTACGAGCAGGGCTACCGACCTGATCGCGGGCACGTGAAGTCCGCGCGCATCGTCGGCGACACGATGGGTAAGTACCACCCACACGGCGACACAGCGATCTACGACGCGATGGTCCGCCTCGCACAGGACTTCTCCCTCAACGTTCCCCTCATCGACGGGCACGGCAACTTCGGGTCGCCAGACGACGGCCCGGCCGCGTCGCGCTACACCGAAGCTCGGATGTCCCGCGAGGCCATGCTGCTCGTCGGTGAGCTGGGCGAGGACACCGTCGACGTCGAGCCCAACTACGACGGGTCGCTGACCCAGCCGACCGTGCTGCCGGCGGCCTTCCCCAACCTGCTGGTCAACGGCGCGTCCGGGATCGCGGTCGGGATGGCCACCAACATGATCCCGCACAACCTGGCGGAGGTCGTCTCTGCGGCCCGCTGGCTGATCAACCATCCGGACGCCACTTTGGATAAACTCATGGAGTTCGTCCCCGGCCCGGACCTGCCCACCGGTGGGGTGCTGCTCGGTCTGGACGAGGTGCGCCGGGCGTACGAGACGGGTCGCGGCGTGGTGCGGATGCGCGGCAAGGTGGAGATCGGCCCGATCGAGGGCAGCCGGGGCCGCCAGGCCATCACCGTGGTCGAGCTTCCCTACGGCGTCGGCGCGGAGAAGGTCATCGCCGCGATCACCAATGAGGTCACCAAGACCAAGCGGCTGACCGGCATCGCCGACGTCAAGGACCTCACCGACCGGGAGAGCGGCACCCGGCTCGTCGTCGAGTGCAAGGTCGGCGTCAACCCGCAGGCGCTGCTCGCCGACCTCTACCGGCTGACCCCGCTGGAGCAGTCGTTCGGCGTCAACAACCTGGTCCTGGTCGATGGGCAGCCGCGCACGCTGGGGCTGAAGGCGCTGCTGGAGGTGTTCCTGACCCACCGCTACGAGGTGGTCACCCGGCGCACCTCGTACCGTCGGCGCAAGCGTCAGGAGCGGCTGCACCTGGTCGACGGTCTGCTGATCGCTCTACTGGACATCGACGAGGTGGTCCGGCTGATCCGAGGCAGCGACGACGCGCAGGCCGCGAAGGACGGGCTGATGACCCGGTTCGGCCTCTCCGACATCCAGGCCACCTACATCCTGGACACTCCGCTGCGCCGGCTGACCAAGTTCGACCGGATCGAGCTGGAGACCGAGCAGGAGCGGCTGCGCGCCGAGATCGCCGAGCTGAGCAAGATCCTCGACGACGAGCGGGTGCTCAAGAAGGTGGTCTCCGACGAGCTGGCCGCCGTGGTCAAGCAGTTCAGCACCGAACGGCGTACGACCCTTGTCGACGGTGATCTGAAGGAGGTGTTGGCCGCGTCCGCGCCGGCCGGCCCGCTGGAGGTCGCCGACGACCCGTGCCAGGTGATCCTCTCCGCGACCGGGCTGGTCGCCCGGACCGCGGCCGAGTCGGAGGAGAGCGCCGAGGGGCGCCGACGCAACGGCCGGGTCAAGCACGACACGGTACGCGCGATCGTGCACTCCACCGCCCGTGGTCGGGTGCTGCTGTTGACCAGCGCCGGTCGGGCGTTCAAGGTCGACGTCCTGCCGCTGCCGGTGCTGCCCGAGCAGGCCGGCACGGTGTCCCTGCGTGGCGGCATGTCCGCGGCTGAGCTGGTGCCCTTGGCGGCGGGGGAGACGGTCGTCGGCCTGGCCCCGCTCGGCGGGCAGGCGGAGGGCTCACCGGGGCTGGCGCTGGGCACCCGGCAGGGCGCGGTGAAGATCTGCGCGCCGGAGTGGCCGGTGCGTTCCGACGAGTTCGAGGTGATCGGTCTGCGCGACGGTGACGAGGTGGTTGGGGCGACCTGGCTGACCGACGGCACCGAGACGCTGACCTTCGTCACGTCCGAGGCGTCGCTGTTGCGCTTCCCCGTCGGGTTGGTCCGTCCGCAGGGCCTCAAGGGCGGCGGAATGGCCGGAATCAACCTGCCGGCCGGGGCGCAGGTCGCGTTCTTCGGCGCGGTCCGCACCGACGACCCGGGGCATGGTGAGCCGATGGTGGTCACCTCCACCGGCGCGACGGTCAAGGTGACGCCGTTCAAGGCGTACCCGGCGAAGGGCCGGGCGACCGGCGGCGTGCGCGCGCATCGTTTCCTCAAGGGCGAGACGGACGTGGCCGTTGCCTGGGTGGGCCCGCGACCGGTCGGCGCGACCGCCACCGGCGACCCGGTGGAGCTGCCGGCCGCCGACCCGCGCCGCGACGGCAGCGGCTTCGCGGTGATGCTCGGTCCAACGGTGGTGGGCCACCTCATCGAACGCGACTGACCCACCCGCCTCGGGTTGTCGCGCCGCCCCCAGTGCGCCCGCATGATCGTGCGCTCGATCCAGGATCGAGTGGCGTCGCCGCGTCGGTGATGCCACTACTTCCAGGATCGAGCACGATCATGCGGAGTGGGGCGTCAGTTGGCGCGGTATGGTGAGGGCTCTGTTGTCGGTGAGGGTCTGGGTGCGCCGCTAAGCACCCCTCAACATGATCTCTTCTTTGTCCGGCGGAGTCGCCGGCGCGGCGTGAGCGCCGCCATCCGGGTCCGGCCGAGGCGTGAGCTACGCGCCGCCCGCCGTCCCCGGCCACACCGCTGCTGGGGTCACCTGATTGCCGCGCCACTCTGGCCGATGCACGGCGCGAACCTGGGCACCCTGTTACGTACCTGCGACGCGGTCGGTGCGTGCCTCGCCGTACCCCCGTTTCGCTGGGTGGACGAGGCCGTGGCTCGGGGCAATACGTTGCGCGGGCCGGGCTGCGTCCACCGGGTCGGTAGTCCGCTGCGCTGGCTGGCCGCCGAACGGGCCGCGGGCACCCGAGTCCTCGGGGTGGAACTGGCCGACGAGGCCGTCCGGCTCGGTGATCTGCCCGCCGCTCGGGGCCGCACCGTGGTGCTGTTGGGCCACGAGGCGACCGGCATCCCGCCCGAGGTGCTCGACCATCTGGACGCGGCGGTGGAGATTCCCATGGTTGGCCACGGCCACAGCCTGAACGTGGCGGTAGCCGGCTCCCTGGTCCTCTACAAACTAGCCGGCCTCCTCTAGCCCATCCCCCCGTGCCGTCCCCGCCCCCGCGCGCGCCGGTCTTGCACTTTCTGCTCCGATAAATGCACCGTGAAGGGGGCATAACGGCGTCCGAAAGTGCAAGATCGGCGGGGCGGGGCGGGGCGGGGCGGGGCGGGGCGGGGCGAGGCGGGGGCAGGTCAGGCGACGTTGATGGGGCGGAACTGGACGCTTACCCGGGGGCCGACCGGGCGGGTGGTCTTCGGAATGGCGTGTTCCCAGGTGCGCTGGCAGGAGCCGCCCATGACGATCAGGTCGCCGTGGCCCACCGGGAAGCGCAGGCTGTCGCCGCCGCCTCGGGGGCGTAGCAGCAGCGGTCGGGGCGCTCCGAAGGAGACGATCGCGACGATCGTGTCGGTGTGCGCTGAGCGGCCGATGGTGTCGCCGTGCCAGGCCACGCTGTCGCGCCCGGAGCGGTAGAGGCACATGCCGGCGGTGACGAAGGGCTCGCCCAACTCGGGCTCGTAGTGCCTGGTGAGTGCCGCCCGCGCGGCGGTGAGCACGGGGTGGGGGAGTTGCCTCGCACCGTCGTACCAGCAGAGCAGGCGGGGCACGTCGACCTCGGCGTCATACATGGTGCGTCGTTCGGCACGCCAGGGCACCTCGGTGAGCAGGGTGTCGAGGATCGTGTCCGAGCCGTGCACCCAGCCGGGGAGGTGGTCGACCCAGGCACCCCGGCTGAGCTGGTGCCGGCGGATCTGACCAGGTATTGGCCCCAGGGTCGGCCCGGCATCGGCCAGGTCGAGCATCGACGGCTGGTAGGCGACAGGCGTCATGCGGCCACCCTAGCAGCACTTTCGTACACCCGTGCTAGCTGTGGACCCGCTCTACTACGGCGTCGAACACCGCGTTCACGACCCGCGCCCGGCCCTGCCCGTCGACGGTGGACCAGGCGCGCGCGGCGAGCGTCGCGCGTCGCTGCGGTGAGCTGAGTAGCCCGTGCAGGGTCCGCGCCGCCGTCGCGCGGGCGGCTCGTCCGGCGACCCCGGCGGCGGTCAGCTCCGGCAGCTCGCCCAGGCCGGCGGCCAGGCCGTGCCGCACCACCCGGGTGTACGACTCACGTTGGTTGTCGACCACGCAGACCAGTGCGCTGGGTGCGCCCAGGCAGCAGAGTTCCCAGGTGGACGTGCCGGCGGCGCTGACCACCAGGTCGGCTTCGGTGATCAGGGCCGGCAGCGACGTGGTGGGCGGGACCGGCCGGATGATCTGCCCTCGGCCGGGGGTGACCTCCTCGACCTCCGCCTCGATCTCGGGTCGCCCGACGATGACCGTGAGGTCCATCGGGTGGCCGGTGGCCACCAGCACCCGGGTCAGGGCCGGGGCCGCGCCGACCGCGTCGGTGCCGCCGAAGAAGGCCAGCACCCGGGGACGGTTGACCGCCGTGGCGGGCGGGGCGACCGATGGCCGCGCGCTGATCACGGTGTCGCGCAGCAGGGCGTACCCGCTGCCGGCGAGCAGCCGACCAGCCAGCCCCGGCAGCTCCGCTCCGAAGTTCTGGTCGAGGTAGAGGTCCGCGACCTGGCCTCGGCTGTCCCCGTCGATGATGGCGAGGGTGTACACGCCGGCGGCGCGCAGGGCGCCCGCCCCGGCTGGGTCCAGCTCGTAGGAGTCGAGGACCATCACGTCCAGGTCGTGTCGGCGGGCTGCCTCGACCAGTTCGGTCGCCGAGTCCGGGCCGGGCAGCAGCGGGATGCCCCGCGCGGCGAGCTGCGCGGTGGCCCAGTCGAGCCGTTCGACGGTGCCGAGCACGGCGACCTCGGCGCCACGGGCGAGGAATTCCTCGGCGAGCGCCAGGCAGCGGACGAGGTGGCCGACGCCGCGCCGTGGACCGGCGTCGCAGCGCAACCCGACCCGCAGGGTGCTCAGGACTCCTCCAGTTGCTTCTGTCGTACGTCGGCGTTGAGCGCGCGCAGCCGGGGTTGACCGTCGAGCCAGTCGGCGAGCTTGGCCAGCGGCACACTGACGTCACCGAAGTGGTCGATGATCGCGCTGACCAGCGCCCAGTCCTGCTCGGTGTCGAGGGTCAGCCGCAGCGCGGACCGGTCCGGGGTGAGGGTCACCCCGAGCACCCGGAACAGCTCCGGGTGGCTGTACGCGTACGAGGTCACGTGCACCCGGTGGTGGTCGGTGGCGAGCCGGCCCAGGGTGCGCAGCGTCTCCGCTCGGATGATCTCGACGTCCAGCCCGCGGGGCAGGGTCCGGGCGATCGACGTGCTCGCGTAGTCCAGCCCGGGGACCGCCCGGTACACCGACGCGACCAGAGTGATGATCTCCGGGTCGAGCAGCGGACAGTCGGCGGTGAACCGCATGACTGCGTCCCCCGGGTGCGCCGCGAGGGCGCCCACGAATCGATCCAGCACGTCGTCGACCGGTCCGCGGTGGCACGGCACGTCCAGCCGTGCGCATTCGGCGACCACCTCGTCGTCGACCGCGTCGGTGCTGGTGGCGACCACCAGGTCGGCCAGGACGCCGCTGTCGGAGGCGGCGCGTACGACCCGGCCCAGCACGGAACGCCCGGCGAGCGGGCGGAGCACCTTGCCGGGCAGCCGGGACGAACCCATGCGTGCCTGCACGATGCCGACGATCCGTGGCCCGGAGCCATCCGTGGGGCGTACGCCGGTCACTGCTGCTCCTCCTGCTTGGGGGCGAGCGCCGCGACGGCCCGGCGTTTGGCGGCGCGGGCGCCTCGCTTGGCCAGCCGGGCCGGGGTGATGGCGAGCCGGCCCACCCGGTAGCTGAGTGACCCGCTGAGCAGGCCGATCGTCGCCTCGGCCCGGCGCAGTGCCCGTTCCCGCGAGGTGAGCAGCTCCTCGGTCCAGGCGGTCAGCGCGGCCAGCCGGGTGAGTTCCTCGCGCTGGCGCAGCCACGCCTCGCGCAACTGCTGGTAGCTGTGCGCGCCGACCGGCGGGTCGGTCGGCGTGACAGCGTGCAGCTCGGTGGCGAGGTCGATCCGGCCGTCGGTGTCCAGCCCGTGCAGCGCGGTGGCGATGGCCGCCTCGGCCTCCACCGCCTCGCTGACGGTCGCCCGGTCTAGGTCGTGGCCGGCGAGGCCGCCGAGCACCACGGTCAGGCCCGCGACGTCGAGGGTGGACGACCACGGATGGGCGTACCCACCGGTGAGCAGGCCCGCCGCGAAGCGCCACAGCCCACGGGCGAGCACCACGTCGGCGGGGAGCGTGGCGGTGGCCCGCCAGCTCGGGTCGAGCACCGCGTACCGCTCGTCGTCGACCACCACGTTGTCGGTGCCGGCCAGCGCCGCCGCGCCGGCGATCCGGCCGTCGGTGTCGGCCTGGTCGGCGAGCCAGCCCGCGTACCCGTGCAGCAGCGTCCGCAGGGTGGCCAGGTCGCGGCGCAGGGCCGCGTCGAGCAGCAGGGTACGCAGCAGCCGGCCGGACGGGATCGGCCCGGACAGCGCGTCCGCGTCCCGGTACGCGGCCTCGCGGCTGGCGAACGGCGCGACGGCCGGCGTCGTCGCGTCGGTGGCCGGGGTGAGCCCCCAGCGCCATCCGGAGGGGCCGTGCAGCACCTCCATGACGCCGATTCCGGGCCGACCGGTCTGCACGAGAGCCACCGGCAGGTCCGCCTCGGCGGTTGGCGTGGTCGGGTCCGTGGAATCGGCGGGCCGGTGGGCGAGGGTCAGCCAGCCCGGTGCGAGGTCGGCGGCGCGTCCGGCGTGCAGCGCGTCCACCGCCAGCCGGGCCGGGTCCTGGAGCACGGTGGCGTTGGTGAAACCGCCGGCGCAGGCGCCGTGCAGCACCGCGTCGAACAGGCCGGAGCCCGCGTCCCGGTCGAGGTGGTCGGCGTCGAGCAGCGCAGTGGGGGCACTGACATCGGGGTACGCGGCCCAGCACGCGGTCGGTCGCAGCCCCGCCGCGGTGAGCCGCTCACGAAGCTGGTCCCGGTTGGCGGGGTGGGCGCGGTCCAGCACGCCGCCGATCGCCCAGGCGGAATCGTCCCGGCTCGCGTACCAGGGGGTGGTGTCGACAAGTCGGTGCAGGCCCAGCGGGTTCTCCAGGCGCAGCAGCAGCGCGCCACCGGGTCGCACCGCGGCGACGAGTCGGGCCAGCACGCCGTCCCAGCCGAGCCGGGCGCCCTCCACCGACTCCACCGGGTCCAGCCCGGCGGGCGCGATCACCACGTCGTACGTCTCGTCGTCGGGCAGCCCGGCCGGGCCACCCACCACCACGCGGGCGGCCCGGTGCGCCAGCGCCACCGCGTCCGGGTGGCTGCGCAGCAGGCAGGTCACCTCGGCGTGGGTGAGCTGGTCGAGCAGCGCCGGGTCGTGCGGGCCGGCGATGAGGACCCGGGCGCCGGGCGGCACCAGTCGGGTGGCCAGCGCGGCGAGGGGCCCACCGTTGGCCAGCCGTTCCTGCGGCAGGTCCGACCAGGCCAGCATCTCGCCGCCCGGCAGGGTGATCCGGCCGGCGGGTGCCGTCTCAGTCGTCACGGTCTTCCTCTTCCTCCTGGAGGTTCGCCCAACCGAGCAGCTCGCGTAGCTCGGCCGGGGTGCAGCGGTGGTCGGTGCCCAGCTCGGCGCGGGCGATCTCGACCGCGGTGGGCAGGTCGACAGTGGTGCCGTGCAGCTGTGGCCACTGCCGTCGGATCCGAGCGGTGCCGCCGAAGGTCGGGTCCTCGTTGGACAGGATCATCGGGTCGCCGTAGACCGCCGGCTCGCACCCCGCCGCGATGCCGTAGAAGATCGCGCTGGTCAGCCGGTTGGATGCTACTCGGCGGTGTCGGCGCAGCTCGGTGAGCTGTCGGTCGAGAAACTCCGGGTCGGTGTCCTTCCACCAGTGCCCACGGTAACCGTGGCAGATCACCCGGAAGCCGGCGCGCTCGTAGAGCCGGCGCACGTTGCGCATCCGGTACTCGTGCCAGTAGAGGCAGACCGTGACCGGGCCGGGCTCGGTGGCCTGGATGAGGGCGATCAGTTTCCGGTGGTCGCCCTTGACGTGCTGACCCTCCCAGCCGTGGAACGGGTACCAGATGGTGCCCTCACGCTCCTCGGCCGGTGGATCCTCGGGTCGCATGGCCAGCAGGTAGCTGAACGGCGCTCCGATGACTACCACGTTGCGTCGCCCCACCGACCAGGCGCGGCGGCGGGTCTGTTCCGACCAGAGCAGGCTGGGGGTGCGCTCGGCGTACGGGTGGCCGGGGGCCAGACCGTCACCGATGTTCCAGCCGTGCTGCACGTACCCGTTGATCCGGGGTGGATGCCGGTCGCCGAGGCCGGCGTACCGGGCCAGCACGTGCGCGTGGCCGTAGAAGTGGTTGGCGTGGTGCATCAGGTTCCCATCAGGCGGCGGAACGCACCGAGCCGACCCGTACCGCGGCGGTCAGCGCGTCGATGACGCGATCCTGGTCGGCGTCGCTGAGCCCCGGGTAGAGCGGCAGCGACAGCTGCTGGGAGTAGAACGACTCGGCCACCGGGCAGGATCCGCGTCGGTAACCCAGATCGGCGAAGGCCGGGTGCCAGTGCACCGGGATGTAGTTGACCTGGACGCCGATGCCGGCGGCGCGCATCCGGTCGTACACCTCGCGGCGACGCCCGTCGAGCACCCGGATCGGGTAGAGGTGCCAGGCCGGGTCGGCCCACGACTTGCGGTTCGGCAGCAGCACGCCGTCCAGGTCGGCCAGCGCCTCGTTGTAACGGGCGACCAGGGCGCTGCGGCGAGCCGTGAACTCGCCCAGCCGACGCAGTTGGCTGCGGCCCAGGGCACAGAGCACATCCGGCAGGCGGTAGTTCAGGCCGAACTCGTGGACCTCCTGATGCCAGCCACCCTCGTCCGGGAAACGCAGCTCGTCGCGTTCGCGGACCACGCCCACACCACGGAACCGGCGGGCCCGCTTCAGGACCTCCGGGTCCAGCGCCGCGACGGCGCCGCCCTCGGCGGTGGTCAGGTTCTTCGTGGGGAAGAACGAGAACGTGGTCAGGTCGGCGAGCGAACCCACCGGCCGACCGTGGTACGTCCCGCCGATCGAGTGCGCAGCGTCGGCGAGCAGCAGCGCGTCGGTGCCCTCGACCGACTTGCGCAGCGCGTCGTAGTCGGCGGGGTGGCCGGCGTAGTCGACCGCGGCGACGACCTTCGTCCGCGAGGTGACCGCGGCGGCGGCCGCCGCCGGGTCGAGGCAGAACGTCTCGTCGTCGACATCGGCGAACACGATCTTCGCGCCGAGGGCGACCGCGCTGCTCGCGGTCGCCACGAACGTCATCGGCGGGACGACCACCTCGTCGCCAGGTCCCACCCCGGCCGCCGCGTACGCCACGTGCAGCGCCGCGGTGCCGTTGGAGACGGCGGCGACACCGACCCCGCCGGTCCACCGGGCGAGGTCGGCCTCGAAGGCGTCGACCTGCGGCCCGGTGGTGAGCCAGTCGCCGCGCAGCACGTCGGCCACAGCGGCGACGTCGTCCTCGCTGATCGACTGCCGGCCGTACGGGAGCATCCCTGTCATCCGTTGATGCCGAGCATGTCGCGCAACTGCTCGACGGTGAGCCACTCGTCGTTGGTGTCCGACTGGTACGCGAAGCCGTCCGGCACCGGGTCACAGTCGACCGGCGCCTGGTAGCCCCAGGTGGCGATGGTCGGCTGGACGATGAACCGGCCGTCGGCGCGCAGCGTCCGCCGGCTGTCGTCCGGCGCGATCATCTCCTCGTGCAGCTTCTCGCCCGGCCGGATGCCGATCTCGTGGGTGGTGGCGTCCGGGGCCACGGCCTCGACCAGGTCGAGGATGCGCATGCTCGGGATGCGCGGCACGAACAGCTCGCCACCCTGCATCTGGTCGAACGAGTCCATGACGAACTGCACGGCCTGGTCGAGCGTGATCCAGAAGCGGGTCATCCGCTTGTCGGTGATCGGCAGGCTCTTGCCCTCGGCGGCCAGGCGGCGGAACAGCGGGACGACCGAGCCGCGGCTGCCCACCACGTTGCCGTAGCGGACGACGGAGAACCGGGTCGGGTGCTGGGCGGCGTAGTGGTTGGCCGAGACGAACAGCTTGTCACCGACCAGCTTCGTCGCGCCGTACAGGTTGATCGGGCTGGACGCCTTGTCGGTCGAGAGCGCGATGACCTTCTTGACGCCGGCCTCGATCGCCGCGTCGACGACGTGCTGGGAGCCGGTGATGTTGGTGGCGATGAACTCGGAGGGGTTGTACTCCGCGGTGTCCACCTGCTTGAGCGCGGCGGCGTGCACCACGTGGTCCACGCCGTGCATGGCCCGGGTGAGGCGGTGGCGGTCCCGGATGTCGCCGATGAACCAGCGCAGTCGCGGGTCGTCGCCGAGTTGCTGACGCAGTTCGTACTGCTTGAGCTCGTCGCGGGAGAACACCACCACGCGGGCGGGGTCGGCCTCGTTGAGGATGTGCCGCAGGAACGTCCTGCCGAAGGAACCAGTTCCCCCGGTGATCAGAATGGACGATCCATTCAACTCACTCAATTTGGTGCTCCCGTGTTCGTGGATGAACGAGCGGCCCAGGGCCGGCCG
This sequence comes from Micromonospora chokoriensis, assembly GCF_000718555.1. Taxonomy (GTDB): domain Bacteria; phylum Actinomycetota; class Actinomycetes; order Mycobacteriales; family Micromonosporaceae; genus Micromonospora; species Micromonospora chokoriensis_B. The sequence goes on along the minus strand of NZ_JOAN01000011.1, from coordinate 211,713 downwards.
ACCGGGGTGAGACGCTAGCCATGGCGGGTTAATTCCTCGGCGCTCGTGGGTGAACCTCAATCTCTGCTCCCGTGAATGCCGGACACCGCGTAGGCGAACACTTCCGACCGCTCGGGATGTGGGCTGAACTGGCCGGACCGGGCCGCTACAGTGACCGCGCGAACGACCCGGCGGCCCTGCGCGCAGCCGGTTTTCGCGTTCACCCGACATTCACACCAGCTCGGTGCGAGCGGGCCATCCCGAGCGTCACCGATGCCGGCCAGCGGGCCCGTCGGGTCCGCGTGGGCCCGGTCCGGCCGGTAATTCTGGAGGCGTTGATGGCATCCGGTAGTGACGTGATCGAACGGCCGGTGGTGGCCGAGACGCCGAGCGCTGCGCCCGCCCGGCGGTGGCTGGTGCCGCTGCTGCTGGTCGTCGGGTGGGTGCTCAGCGTGGCCTGGCGGATGTGGTGGTCCCGGCACATCGTGCTGCCGATCGCGCACACCGACGAGGACAGCTACCTCAACACCGCCCGCGCGCTGGCCGGCGGGCCGGGGGGCTTCAGCAGCGAGAACGAGCTGCTGCGCCGGGTCGGCTACCCGATGCTGATCTCGCCGGCGTTCCTCGGGGACCGGGACTTCACCGACAGCTACCGGATCGTCCAGCTGATCAACGCGATGGTGAACTCGACGCTGCTGCCGCTGGCGTACCTGTTCGGTCGCAGTCTGTTCCGGCTGCGCCGCTCGTACGCGCTGCTCGGCGCGGTCGCGGCGGCGACCCTGCCGGCCACCGCCTTCTACGCGGGCGTCGCCATGATCGACGCGGTGATGGCGCCGCTGGTGGTCGCCTGGCTGCTCGCCGTGCACCGCTGGATCGCCCGGCCCGGTCTCCTCGCCGCCGCCACCGTCGGCCTGCTGGTCGGTGGGTTCCACCTGCTGCACTCCCGCGGCCTGGTGATCGTGGTGGTGCACGCCGGGCTGGTCCTGCTGCTGTTCGTCCGCCGCCGGATCAACCCGCCCGCGGTGCTCGCGGCGCTGCTGCCGGTGCTCGCCATGGCGCTGGTCAACGAGGCCGCCATCCGCCACCTCGGCGGCAAGGTCTACCTGCTCGGCAGCACCCCTGGTGGCAGCACGTTCGAGGCGGTCGCCTCCGCCCAGGGGATGGTCCGGGTGAGCGCGGCCGTCACCACCCAGCTCTGGTACCTCGTGGTGATCACGTTCGGGTTGGCGGGGGTGGCTTGGGCCGGCGCTGTCCGCGAGCTGTGGCGCCCACGGCACGGCGACGCGGGCCGCTGGACGATGGGCGTGGCGCTGGTGGCGACCGTCGGGGTGGCCGGTGGCGCGTCGGTGATCCTGTCCGGCATCACCGGCAAGCCGCTGGACGCGATCTACGGCCGCTACGTGCAGATGTTGGCGCCGTTCTGGCTGCTGGTCGGGCTGGGGATGCTCTGCACCGCCGGCTGGCGGTTGGTGCTGCGCCGGGTGTCCGTCGCGGTCGCGCTGCTGGTCGGCGGCGGCGCGCTGATCGCCGTCCGACTCGCGTACGTGGCCAGTCAGGGCCACGCGTTGCGCTACGGCGGTTTCAGCGCGCCGGACCTGGTGGCGTTGACCGGTGGCTTGCGGGAGATGCGGCCGGTGGTCGGGTCGCTGATCGGCATCGCCGGCTGTGTGCTGCTCGTCGCCGCGGCCCGGGTGCCCCGCCTGCGGCTGCCGATCCTCGGCGCCCTCATCGTGGTCAACCTCGTCACGATGCAGGTGATCGATCAGCGGATCGTGCAGCCGACCGCCGCGACCACCGCGCCGACGCCCCGGGTGGCCGACGTCGGGGTGCGTCCCGGCGAGCGGGTGTGGGCCTCGACCGGGGTGCACTACGTCCTCCGGTTCAACCTCAGCCACCAGGTGACCTGGACCGATGTCCGGTGGTTCGGGGTCAAGCAGCCGCCGGCCCGGGCACAGGTGGTGTTCGCCCGCTGGGCGCCCGGTCAGGCCGACGACTGGGACGGCACGGCGTACGGCTTCGTCCGACTCGGCGGCAACCCGGAGCAGCACTGGGCGGCGTGGCGGCGCATCTGACCCGCCACGCCCCGGTGGACACCGCTATTCGTGAACGGCGGATGTCCACCGGGAGCACGGTCGGTTAATGACTTTCGTCCATTGCGGAAAAGTGCCTGTGAATCAGCGCTGACGGCGGTCGGCCCGAGCCAGAGAAATCGGGATGACGGTGATTTCCCGGCCGTCGGACAACTCCTGTCGCGGGGTGCCCTCGACGAATCGGAAACGCCGGTTCATCTGTCGTACGACGGTATTGTGGCCGAGCACCTCGCCGTCGAGTCGGTCCAGGTGCAGCCCGTCGAAGGCATACTCGACGGCCTCCCGCATGACCCCCAGCCAGGCGGGCAGGGTCTCGTCTCGCCCGGCCAGCCCGTCGGCGTCGAGATAGAAGCCCCACGCGCCGGTGCGAGGGCCGTCCAACCGCAGGTCGAAGAAGGTGACCACACCGCAGGCCAGGTCGTCGCGGACGTACACCAGGACCCGCCGCGACGGGTCGTCGCGGACCGCCGACCACCACCGGGCGTGCTCCTCGGCGGTGATCTCGTGACTGGTCTTGCTGACCTGTCGATTGGTTTCCTGATTACGCCAGGACAACATCAGATGAACGTCGTCCGCCGTCGCTTCGCGCAGCACGTGCGTCTCGCTTTCCTAGCTGAACTCGTCGGGTTCCGGCACCTTACCCGGGCCTACCGGGAAATCAGATATCCATTCGTTGGGTTGTAGACTGCGGCGCATGAACGAATTGAGTCGCACGCAGATCCGCGACCTCATGGCTCAGGTGCTGAAGAACCAGGACAAGGAGCTGCCCGCGGACGACGCGGCGCAGTTGCGGGAGATCGGCTTCCGGTCGCTCGACTTCTCCGAGCTGGCCCTTCGGGTGGAGGACGAGACGGGGGAGGAGCTCAACTTCGACGCCCCCGGGCTGCGTCGCATCGCCACCGTGGGGGACGTGCTCGACTTCCTCGTCGAGCTTCAGCACCAGTGACCGTCGCGACGTCGCGCCACCTGACGCACCCGGAGCCGGCCGGTGTCGACAACCGACTCGTCGTCGGTGGCACCGCGCTGACCTGGCGCTCGCTGCCGACCCCCACCCTGCCCGACCCGGCGGCGGTGCTCGCCCACGGCGCCGTGCACGCGCTCACCGCGGCGCGGCAACACGCCGTGCACGGCACTGAGCTGCTGCTCAGCACCGCGAGTCGGGTCGACGCGGCGATGCGTACGGAGCTGTTGGAGGCCGGGTTCACCGTCAGCGTCCTCGACGACGACGGCGCGCACCCGAGTGTCCCGGCCCAGCCGCGAGCCGCCGAGCCTGGCCGGCTCTGGCTGCTGACCTCGGGCTCCACCGGGCGTCCCAAGCGGGTCGGACACACCCTCGACACGTTGACCACCGTGCGGGCCGACCAGCCCGACCGGACCTGGCTCTGCCCGTACGCCCCCGGCACGTACGCCTGGTGGCAGGTCGTCACCCTGTCGCTGACCCAACCCGGCCAGCACCTGGTGGTGGTCGAGCCCGACGAGTTGGACGACTGGCCCACGGTCGCGGCCGCGCACGGGGTCGACGCGGCTTCCGGCACTCCGACCTTCTGGCGTCGCACCCTCTACCGCGACGCCGACGCGCTGGCCCGGGTGCCGCTGCGCCAGCTCACCCTCGGCGGGGAGCCGGTGGACCAGGCGATCCTGGACCAGCTGCGGGAGGTCTTCCCGACGGCCCGGATCTCCTGGATCTACGCGTCCTCCGAGGTGGGGGCGTCCATTGTGGTGCACGACGGGCGGGCCGGATTCCCCCTCGCCTGGCTGGACCGGGAAACCCCTGGCCGGCCGACGCTCTCCGTGCGCGATGACGAGCTGGTGGTCACCTCTCCGTACCACGGTGCCGGTCTCGCCGGTCCGGTCCGCACCGGTGACCGGGTGCAGGTGCTCGACGGCCGGGTGCTGATCACCGGCCGACTCGACTCCGACGAGATCAACGTCGGGGGCAGCAAGGTCTCGGCGGGCGTGGTCCGCGGCGTGCTCGCCGGGCATCCGGCGGTGGCCTGGGCCCGCGTGACCGGCCGCCGCGCTCCGGTGCTCGGGCACATGGTGGTCGCCGAGGTGGTCCTCGCCCCCGCCGATGCGTCCGAGCCGGCCTCGGCCGTCACCGACGAGGCCGCGCTGGTGCGCTGGTGCGCCGACCGTCTTCCCGAGCACGCGGTGCCACGCCGAATCCGCGTCCTGACCGACATTCCCGTCAAGGAGACCCTGAAGAGCGATGTCTGAGCCCGCCGACACCCCACTCGTCCCGCCCAGCTCCGTGGTCCTCGTCTCCGGCGGTTCCCGTGGCCTGGGCCTGGCCATCGTCACCGACCTGCTCGACGCGGGCGTACGCGTGGCCGCGTTCGCCCGCACCATCACCCCGGAGCTGGAGAAGCTCGCCGCCGAACACCCCGACCGGGTGCACGTCGGCTCGGTGGACGTCACCGACCTGCGCGCCGCGCAGAGCTTCGTCCGTGAGGTGGAGCAGCGCCTCGGCCCGATCGACGGCATCGTCAACAACGCCGCCATGGGGCAGGACTCCCTGCACGCGCACACCGCCACCGACGACATCGCCCGGATCATCGAGACCAACCTGACGGCCCCGCTGCAGCTGACCCGGCTGGTGATCCGCCGGATGCTCGCCAAGGGGTTGCGCGGGCGGATCGTCAACATCACCTCGATCTGCGGGCAGCGTGGCTTCCCGGGCCTGGTCGCGTACTCGGCCACCAAGGGCGGCATGGACGCCGCCACCCGTTCGCTCGCCCGCGAGCTGGGCGGCCGGATGCTCGTCAACTCGGTCGCGCCCGGCTTCTTCGCCTCGGAGATGTCGGCCGTGCTCGGCCCGACCCAGCTCGACCAGATCGTGCGCCGCACCCCGACCGGTCACCTGACCGAGCCGGAGGAGGTCACGCCGGTGGTGCGGATGCTGCTGCGGGAGCACACCAACATCAACGGCCAGGTCATCGTGGTGGATGGTGCCGCCGCCATCTGACCTGCGGCCGGTTCCCCTTCCGGTGGAACCAACGCGGCACGGCAGCACTGCCGTGCCGCGTCCGGTGCCGGGGCTGCTCGTCGCCGCCGAGCAGCACCTGCGTGTCGGATCAGCGGCCGAGATGGCCGACGCGGTGACCCGCAGTCACCTCGACGACGGGCGGTGCGTCGGCTGGTACGGCCCACCGGCGCCCGGCTGGCGGGTGGCCATCGACGCGGAGCGCGCCGACGCGCCGGTGCCGCCGGCCCTGGCCCGCCGGTTCGGCGCGGGTGACTTCTGGGCCCGGTGGACCCGGGCCGAATGCTGCTGCAAGCTGGCCGACGTGCCGATCGCGACCTGGTGGCGACGGCACGGCCTCGGCGCCCCGGCCGACGGATCGGCGCTCTGGCGGACCCTGCGCATGGCCGACCTGGTGGTAACCGTCGGCTACGCCCCGACCCTCCCGCCCCGCGATCTTGCACTCTCGGACGACGAATCGCGGCATTCACGCCGTTAGTCGGGACCGAAACTGCAAGACCGGCGGGGCGGGGCGGGGTGGGTTAGATCTGGTTCCAGGTCAGGGGGGTGCCTCGGGGGACGTCGGTGGTGAAGGTGCGGCCCAGGACCCGGTCGATCTCCACCGGGGCCAGCCCGCCGGCCGGCCGGATCGAACGGACGTTCTGCGCGGTCACCGGGTCGCCGGCCCGGACGTCCTCGACCACGAAGAGCGACCGGCGGAACCGCAGCCCCTCCTGCTCGGCGGGGGTCGGGCCGATCGCGGTGCCACCCAGTGCCGCGTACGCGCGACCGGACTCCTCCACCAGGGCCGTGAGCTCGGCCGGGTTCAGCGAGAAGTCGGAGTCCACGCCGCCGTCGGCCCGGTCCAGCGTCACGTGCTTCTCGATGAAGCAGGCGCCGAGCGCCACCGAGGCGACCGCCACCCCGATGCCGGGCGTGTGGTCGGAGAGCCCGACCGGCACGTCGAACGCACCGGCCAGCACCGGCAGTCGGCGCAGGTTGCTGTCGGCCGGTGGCGCCGGGTAGGACGCGGTGCAGGCCAGCAGGACGATGCCCGCCGCGCCACCGTCCCGGGCGGTACGCACAGCGGCGTCGATCTCGGCGACCGTCGCCATCCCGGTAGAGATCACCATCGGCTTGCCGGTGCTGGCCACGAGCCGGATCAGCGGCAGATCGACCAGCTCCGACGAAGCGATCTTGTACGCGGGCGCGTCCAGCGACTCCAGCAGCTCCACGGCGGTCGCGTCGAACGGCGACGAGAAGACGGTCAGGCCCCGCTCACGGGCCCGCTCGAAGATCGGGGCGTGCCACTCGTACGGGGTGTGCGCGCGCTCGTAGAGGCGGTACAGGTTCTCGCCGCCCCACAGCTCATGCCCACCGGAGATCCGGAACGCCGGGGTGTCGACGTCGATGGTGATCGTGTCCGGCCGGTACGTCTGGAGCTTCAGCGCGTGCGCACCGCTCTCGGCCACCGCGTCGACGATGGCCAGCGCCCGGGACAGATCGCCGTTGTGGTTGCCGGACATCTCGGCGACCACGAACGGTCGCTCCCCGGCACCGACCGCGTGCGGTCCGATCTTGATTGTCGCCGTCATTCCGACCTCTGCTCAGGTACGTCCGCACCGAAGTGCGGTGGTGCTGTCGTCGTCCACCCGGCGGGCGGACGACCTGGAAAACGGGGGCGCCGGGAGCCGCCCCGGCTCCCGGCGTGCTCAGCGGTGGGGGCGATCACGGCAGGCGGCCACCGGCCAGCGCATCGCGCAGCTCCGGGGCGAGCCCACCGTCGCGCATCGTCGCGGTGCCCACCGTTCGGGCCGGGTCCTCGTCGGCGGCGGCCGAACCGGGGTCGGCGCCACCCACCAGGCCGGGCCGACGCAGGCGTCCAGCGACCCGGTGGGCCTGGCGCAGTGCCGAGTACGCCAACCAGTCACCCCGCCCGACGAGGCGGTGCTTGAGGCCGGTCACGCCCGCCGGCAGCGGGTAGCCGGCGGTGGGCAGGTACCGACGGTAGTGCGCGGCGGCCCGGTGGAAGAAGTCGCGCCGCAGGTGTGGGTGCAGTCGGCCGTCGTTGCCCACCACCACCAGGTAGTGGCTGATCATCAGCTCGAACAGTTCGGCCTGCAACCGCTCGTCCGGGTGCTTGCGCGCGACCCAGTCCATCAGCCGCTCGTACTGGGCGAAGGCGTCGAAGTGCCGGCCGCTGCGGGTGGAGGTGATTGCGCCCTGTCGGCCCTGGCGGTACAGGTAGCAGACCCGGTCCAGCACGGAGATCTTCTCGGCCCCGATCAGCAGGGGGTGGCTGAACGGGATGTCCTCGTACCAGCCGGGGAAGAAGCGCAGCTCCAGCTCGTCTATGAAGTCGCGGCGGACCACCTTGTTCCAGGCGGTGTGCTGCACCCGCAGCAGTTGCGGCTGGTCGGCCAGCCGGGTCACGTCGGGAATCCCGCGCAGCAGCGGGCTGCTCGCGTCGATCTCCCGCCGGCCGTCGTCGTACACCCGGAGGTGGTCGAGCATCAGCACGTCGGGCTGGTGCTGGCGCAGCCGGTCCAGCACCGCCGCGATCGTGCCCGGCGGCAACCAGTCGTCGCTGTCGATGAACCAGACGTACCGGCCGGTGGCCACGTCGAGCCCGGCGTTGCGGGCCAGCCCCAGACCCACGTTGCTGCTCAGGTGCACCACGCGTACGCCGTCGCGGCCGAGCGCGTACGAGCGGAGCATGTCACCGCAGCCGTCCGGGGAGGCGTCGTCGACGGCGATCAGCTCGACCGCGTCCGACTCGCCGGCGGGGATGTCGGCCCGGATCGACTCGAGGCACTGGTACAGGTACGCCTCGACGCCGTAGACGGGCACGACGATGCTCAGCAGCGGTGCGTGCGTCGGCTCATTGACCACGTCCGCCACCTTCGACGACCCGAGTGGCCGGCCCCGGAACCTGGCGTTGCCGCCGATGGTGGAGTCTCTGAACTCCCGCCGAGCGGAAGGTTAACGCCGACCGGCGGCGGTTCCAGTCCGCAGAGGTCTGGGCGGGTGGGATGCGTCCGGTTCACCCGGGAGTCACCCGGTAAGGTGCCTCGGGCCGGCCCTGCGGGGCCGTCGCGGGCGTCGCCGTCGCGCCGTCCGACGCCGCGCCGAGGAGGATACGACCGTGCTGGTGACCCTGCCGAGCGTGGCGTTCCCGGCATGACGAGCACCGCCGCCGGTTCGGCCGTCCGGCCCGCACCCGCCCCACCCCGGTTGCCCTCGCTGACCGGGCTGCGCTGGATCGCCGCCCTGCTGGTCTTCGGGTTTCACGCGGGGACGATGCGGATCATCGTCGAGCCGGACTACAAGGCCGTGGTCGACGCGATGTTCACCCTCGGCCTCTCCGGAGTGCAGTTCTTCTTCATTCTCAGCGGTTTCGTGCTGGTCTGGTCGGCGCGCGAGGGCGACTCTCGGCGTACCTTCTGGCGGCGACGAATCGCCAAGATCTACCCGAACCACCTGGTGCTGTGGGGGGCGGCGCTGATTGTCGCCTGGTGGTTCGCGGACCCGGTCCTGCCGGCGGCCGCCCTGGAGAACCTGCTGCTGTTGCAGGCCTGGGATCCCCGACCGGGCTGGTTCTACAGCATCAACACCGTCAGTTGGTCGCTCTCCTGCGAGTTCTTCTTCTACCTCTGTCTGCCGCTGGCGCTGCCGCTGCTGCGTCGGGCCCGGCCGAAGCTGCTCTGGGCGCTGATCGTCGCGTTGCCGCTGCTGATCCTCGCGCTCTGGCCGGCCCAGGAGTTGGTGCCGGAGGTGAGTCGGTGGTGGTTCACCCAGGTCTTCCCGCCGGTGCGGTCGCTGGAGTTCTGGCTGGGCGCGGTGGCGGCCGAGTTGATGCGCCGAGGGCTCTGGCGCGGTCCCAATCTGAGCGTGGCCAGTGGGATCTTCCTGGCTACCTGGGTGGCGGCCGCGCAGTGGATCCGCGCCGAGCTGTGGACCACGCTGCTCGCGGTCGCGTACCTGTTGGTGATCGCCGCCGCCGCCGACGCGGACGTGCGGGGTCAGCGCTCACCGTGGCGGTCCCGGCCGTTGGTCTGGCTCGGTGAGGTCTCCTTCGCCTTCTACCTGGTCCACGTCCTGGTGATGACGAGCGTGCTGCGCTGGAGCGGGCACTGGGGGACCGGCTTCACGGGTTGGCGCGGCCCGGCCGTGGTGCTCGGCTTCCTGGTGGTGAACCTGCTCCTCGCCGGGCTGCTGCACCGCTTCGTCGAGACCCCGATGATGCGCCGACTCGCGCCGCGCCGCGCGGCCCGCCCCACGCCCGTCCCCCGACAACGCACGGCAGACCCGCAAGCCGCCAGCGAGGCCGGTCAGGCCGGCAGTCGAGCACCGTACGTCGACTCGCGCTGACACCGTCCACCCTGGTCAACGGGGTCGGCGCGGCGCGATCCGACACGCCCGTGGTCGGTGTGCCGGGGTCGGCGCGGACGGTAGCGTGGGGACGTGCTTCCGGTCGCGTTCACCTGTCCGCTGTGGTGGGTGGCGCGCTGGGCGACGCGGGTGCTGACCAGCCTCGCCGTCGTCGCGGCCCTGGCGCTCGGCGCAGGCCCGGCCACGGCCGCCGCGCCCACGCCCAGCCCGGTGCCGGCCTCCTTCGCTGTCGGGCCGCTGGTGACCTCCTGCCCGCACACCGAGGCGTACGGTGCGCCACGCTCGGCGGCGGCGATCCCGTCGGAGGCCGCCGAGGATTCCGCCCTCGCCTGGTCGGTCGACGCATCGGCGACGCTCCCCGGCGACCAGGGCGCCATCGCGGCCGGCGTGCTGCCGGTGCGCGCGGCCGAGTCGGACCGGCGGCCCCTCCTCGACGTTGCGAGCGGCCGCGCGCCGCGGGCCCCACCCGGTCGCTGAGCCACCGGGACGACCGTCCCGCCGCCGTGCCCTGTCGACCCACCCACTCCGTACCCCCGCCGACCCGTGGCCACCGTGGCCCGCTGGTCGGTGCGGCCCCATCGCACTGCTCTCTCCCCGAGGTGCCGACCATGGAGACTGTCGTCTTCTACCAGTTCGTGACCGAGGTGCCGCAGGCCGCCGCCATCTGGTCGACCCTGTTCCTGCTGACCCTGGGCCTGCTCACCGTGCTGGCCGCCCGCCCCGAACGGGACCTGCCCGCGGACGACCCGCTTCCGACCGCGCCGACCGCTCGGGAGGTGGCCGCGGCCGAGGCCGTCGACAGGCAGCGGTACGCCGAGGAGGTGGCCGTCGCCGCGGCCGGCGCGGCCACGACCGCCCGGCGGCGTCGCGCCGCCTGGCTGACCGCTCAGGAGCGGATGGAACAGGCCTGGATCGGGTACGACGAGGCGGACACCGCCGCGCGTCGCTTCTCGGGTGCCGGGGCGCTGCCCACCCCGCAGACCCCGCGAACCCCCATCGAGTACGCCGCCCGGGAGCGCTATCTGCACCGCGCGGCGATGGCGGCGTACTGGCGGGGCGACCTGACCATGACGCAGCTCGGCGACGTGTTCGGGCACCGGCACGGCTGGGATCCCCGGCGACACCCGGTCGAGCAGGAGGTGCTGATCAGCCGGGTGATCCGGGACGCGCGGCTGGCCGACTACCAGGTGGCCGCCGGCCGTGAGCGGGCCGCCTGGCGGGATGCGGAGTTGGCCGCCGAGTCGGCCCGTACCCTCGCCGAGGAGGCGTACGCGGCGGCTGCCCGGCTGCGCCCGAACACGGTGCCGGTTCGCCGCAAGGTGGCCGGTGTGTGGCGTCCCGCAGTGGTGGCCCGCTGGCGCCCAGCGCGGGCGAGTTGATCCCAATCCGTGCTGTGTTCCCGGTCACGCATTGACGAAATCGGGCGTCCGGCGCGATCGGCGCGATTGTTCCCGCGATTGTGGTCACATTCTCGGCGGCCTGTCCGGTTGTCGCCCGCAGGCGTCACCGTAACCGGTTGTCCCATCGAGTCACATCATCGGCAATACGCGCAGAAATTGTTGTGCCAATTGAGGTTTGCACAGGTGAACCTGGCTTGGCAGGGCGCTGAGCGGCCAGTAGTGTCGTCCCGTCCGGTGCGGTAACCGATCGCAATAGGCGACGCCGCATCGACCCGCTTAATCGTGATCAACGAACCGGGGAACCATCAGTAAGTCCGGGGTGAATCCGCGAGCCACGGCCCGCGGTAGGGCGATCTTCCCGCCCGAATCCGTCAGCTAACCCGGTAGGCGGTGTCGGAAGGAGTCCCATCCTCGTGCAGCACCTTTCCACCCCTCGGTTGTTCCCTCGCCTCCACGGCGCGGCGGTGCACCCGCTCAATCGTCGCGTGACGGTGAGCTGACCCCCGGGTCATCGCCTTACCGCCCGGCCGCGCCGGGCGTTCCCCTGAGCGGTTCACCATCCGCGGACCACGGTCCGCGCGCTGGCGCCTGCCCGGATACCGGTCCGGCCCCGGTGTGCCGCTCTCCCCCCGATCCGTGGAGGACCCCGTGAAGCACACCCTGAAGCGTCAGCTCCGCCGCCTCGCCACCGAGCGCCCGTACCAGATCGTCGCCGCCTCGGCCGCAGCCCTCGCGATCGCCACCACCACCGGCGCCCTGCTCACCACGGCCGACGACGCCCCGGCCAGCCAGCGCACCGCGACCACGGTCGCCGAGATGCGCAGCGACGTCGCCGCTTCCGGCGTCGACGTGCAGGACGCGTCCCCCTCGGCCAGCGCCGCGCCGACCACGGCCGCCCCGGCCACCACCGCCGCGTCACCCGCCGCCAAGGCCAGCAGCAACCCGGACCTGACCCGCAAGCCGGCCCCCCCGAAGCCGCCCGCGACCAAGGTGCTCGACTACGAGTACGAGGCGCAGAACACCTACTACAACTGCGGTCCGGCAGCCACCCGTAACGCGCTCAGCGCCACCGGCATCGACCGCACCCAGGAGGAGCTCGGCGCCGAGCTGGGCACCACCGAGATGGGCACCAACTCGGCCGAGGACACCACCCGGGTGCTCAACGCCGAGGTGAAGGGCTCCCCGTACCGGACCCGGATGTTCGCCGGCGCTCCCAGCCCGGCGCAGATGGACCAGCTCCAGGCCGACGTCGTGAAGGCCGTCACCGACGGCCGGGGCGTGGTGGCCAACGTCGTCGGGGACGCCACCGACACCGACGGCGGCTGGCACTCCTACGGCGGCGGGCACTACATCGCCGTCGTGGGCTACAAGGACAACGGTCGTACGGTGCGGATCGCCGACTCGGCTAACCCGGCCGACCCGTCGTACTGGATCACCACGATCGACCTGGCCAACTGGATCGCCAGCCGGGGCTACTCCGCCTGACCCGGGCGGATGACCGCCGCGGGCGCCGTCTCCCACGAGGGGGCGGCGCCCGCGGCGTCTGTGTTCCGTGCTGCCACTCTGCTCTCGTAAACGGGCCATGAACCGTGGGAGACTGCGGCCGTGGTGGATGAATCGGGTGGTCACACCGGCCGCAGGCCGGTCCTGCTGCTGCTGCACGGCATGGGCGCGACAGGCGACGTGTGGTTGTCCTGGGCGCCGCACCTTGAGCAGCACTGGCCGGGGCGGTGGCTCGCACCGGACCTCGCCGGTCACGGCTGGGCGTCGCCGCTGCCGTCGTACTCGTTCGCGGGCTTCGCCCAGCGGGTCGCGCAGGCCCTCGCCCCCGACGACCGGCTCGTCGTGCTCGGGCACTCGCTCGGTGGGGTGGTCGGCCTGGCGCTGGCCGCCCGGAACGCCGGGACGCCTGTGGACGCGGTGGTCGGGCTGGGCATCAAGGCGCTCTGGTCACCGGCGGAGCTGGCCCGTGCCGCCGAGGTCGCCGCCCGCCCGGTGAGCTGGTTCGCCAGCCGAGCCGAGGCGGCTCGCCGCTACCTGCGCGTCTCCGGGCTGGTCGGGCTGGTCGGGCCGGACGACCCGGTCGTGGATGCCGGGCTGCGCCAGGTCGACGGCCGGTGGCGTCTCGCCATGGACCCGACCGCCTTCGCCGTCGGCGAGCCCGACCTGGCCGCGCTGCTGGCCGCGACCGACGTGCCGGTGGTGCTGGCACGCGGGGAACACGACCCGATGGTCACCGACGAGCAGCTCAAGGAGTACGGCGTACCGGTCGCCACGCTGCCCGGTCTCGGGCACAACGCGCACGTGGAGGACCCGGCGGCGGTGTTGGCGCTGCTCGACCCGTACCGCTGAGCGACTATGCCGGCGCGGACGCGGTGAGTGTCTGCGCGGGCGTCAGCTCCTGGCGGGCGGCGGTCAGGAACGCATCGGCGTACGACTCGGCCGGGAAGTCGCCCAGGTAGCGGCGGCGGGTGGCCCAGCGGGCCTCGGCCAGCGGGTCGGTGTCCAGCAGCGCGGTCAGCACGTCGTCCACGTTGGACATGTCCCGCCGCAGGACGTAACCCGACCCGGCCAACGGGAAGCGCTCGGTGAACCGGTCACCCGCGTCACCCATGTCGGTGACCGCGTACGGCTTGCCGGAGTAGAGGTAATCCGAGATCACCCCGGACACGTCGGAGACCAGCGCGTCGGAGGAGTTGACGCACTCGGTCAGGCTCAGCTCCCGAGCCGCCGCCCCGACCACGTGCTGGCGGCCGGTGCGGGCCCGGTCGGCGACGAGCAGCTCGGTCAGGCGGCCCAGCTGGCGGGCCGATGCCGGGTTCTGCGCGGTGTACGGGTGGGCCCGCAGGATCACCGTCGCTCCGCGCTCCAGCAGCCGGCGCAGCAGCCCTTCGGCCACCGGCAGCGAGCAGTAGTCGGCGTCGGCGTGGTGCCCGGTCCAGGTCGGGGTGTACAGCACCGTCGGGTGCGCCAACCCCCGCGCCGGCTCCGGGCGTACCTCGATCGACTCGACCTGCGGGCGACCGACCACCACGAACTTCTCCGCCGGGATCCGCACCCCGGCGCGGGCGTACCTCTCGATCGCCGCCGGCCCGGCCACGAAGATCCGGTCGAAGATCCCCGACACCGGGTTGGCGCTCGGCGCCTTGTCGCTGTCGCCGTGGTGCAGCTGAACGTGGGTGAGCTGGGTGAAGCGGACGCAGTGGCTGTTCTTCGCCCCGTGGTTGACGTAGAACGCCACCCGCAGGCTCGGCACCAACGCCTCGTCCATCGTCTTCAGGGTGGGGCAGTAGACCACCGGCGCGTCGGTGGCCGCCGCGATCGGGGCCAGGAACTCCGGCTCGCGCAGCACGATCAGGAACGGCCGACCGATCCGTTGCAGGTACGGCAGCCACATGGTGACCTGGTATTCCGACCCGGGCGGCGCGGAGAAGTAGAGCAGGAACTCCGGCTGGTGTCGGCGCAGCGCCCGGGCCACCGGCCCGCCGCCGACCTGGGGTCGGAACCGCCGCCGGGCCAGGTCCAGGGCCACCGCCCCGGCGCCCGCCCCCACCAGCAGGCTGACGGCCAGCGCCACGCCGGCCGGTAGGGCGAGCGCGGCGGCGAGCGCCACCGCGGCGAGCAGCCCGAGCAGGGCGGTGCCGAGCCGGTCGGCGATCAGCGGCGTCCAGGCGCGGACCGGCAGATTGGCCGCCCGGATCTCCAGGTTGCCGGCGGTGCGCAGGGGCCCCACCAGCAGCACCAGCCCCAGTAGAACCAACCCGGTGGCGACAAGCGCGAGGTCGAGCCCGTCGTCCAGTCGCCGGGAGTAGCCGACCAGGATCGCGGCGGCGATCAACGTCGTCTCGGCCACGAGGTCAGCGCTGGGCCGGATCCGCTGCTCGGCGGCGCAGGCGGCCAGCGCGGCGACGGCCAGCGCCAGCCCCCAGCCGGTGGCGCCGCTGAGCGCCAGCACGACAAAGGCCAGCACCGCCAACCCGGTGGTCAGACACCGGGCAGCCAGCTTTCGGACCAGGTCGCCGCGCATGTCGCTCCGTTCGTGGTTCCGCAGCCGTCGGCGTCAGTTCAGGGACGTCGCGGCGGCCGGCGCGTCGAGGAGACCCGGCCCGGACTGGGCTGGCACGGTCGGCGTGGGCCCGTCCCCGGGCGCCCGGCGTACGTCGATCACCTGACCGGTCAGGTCGGAGATCAGCACGTCAAGTGACGACTGCGCCACGGCCTCCGCGGCGAGCAGGGTGTGCTCCGGCTCGTCGCCGAAGGCCCGCGTGCGCATCGGGGTCGCGGTGCGCTCCGGGTTGATGCAGTTGACCCGGACGCCGACGTCGGCCCACTCGTCGGCGAGCGCCTGGGTGAGGTTGACCAGAGCGGCCTTGGTGGCCGAGTAGAGCGCGTAGCGGGCCCGACCCCGGGTGTACGAGCTGGAGGTGTAGAGCAGCAGTTGGCCCTTGGTCTGCTGGAGATACGGAAGGGCCTGGCGGGCGATGGTCACCGGGCCGACGAAGTTGACCTGGAGCAGCCGGTCCATGGTCTCCTCGTCCATCTCGGCGAGGGCGCCCTTCTCCAGGATGCCGGCGGTGACCACCACGTGGTCGATCCGGCCGGTGGCCTCGAAAGCGGTCGTCAACGCGGCCTTGACGTCCTCGGCCCGCTCCACGTGGGTGCCCGTGCTGGAACGGCTGAACGGGAAGACCTGGGCGCCGTAGCGCCGGGCCAGCTCGGTCAGCTCGTGACCGATGCCGTAGCTGCCGCCGAACACAACGATGGTGCGGCCGGTCAGCTCCTCGCTGTAGCTGCGGTGGTCGGTCAACCGGGGCGCCTGCGCCGCGGCGAGCTGGAAGAGCTTGTCCGCCAGGTGCACGTCGACCGGGTGGGTGACCTTGATGTTCTCGTCCGAGCCGTCGATCACCTTGATCGGGGTGCCGGGCAGGTAACGCAGCACCACGCCGCAGTCGTCGGTGGCGGCGAAGTCCGGGTCGTCCTCGGCGATCCGGTACGCCTCCCGGATGGTGGGGGAGCGGAACGCCTGTGGGGTCTGCCCGCGACGCAGCCGGGAGCGCACCGGAATGTCGGTGATGCAGTCGTTCTCGTCGACCTGGATGATCGTGTCCGCGGACGGGATGGCCACGTCGACGGCGTCGTAGGTCCAGAGCGCGTTGACGCACTCGCGCACGATCCGGCCGCTGAGCAGCGGGCGTACCGCGTCGTGGAAGAGGATGTTGCAGTCCTGCGGGCCGACCGCGTCCAGCGCGATCCGGGTGGTGGCGTTGCGGGTGTCGCCGCCCTCGATCACCTTGGTGACCTTGCGCAGGCCGGCCTTCTCGACGATCTGCTGGGCGTCGTCGACGTGCCCGGCCGCCATCAGCACGATGATCTCGTCGATCTCCGGTGCCGCCTCGAAGACCGCCAGGGTGTGCTCGATGATCGGCTTACCGGCGATCTTCAGCAGCTGCTTCGGGATGCCGAGGCCCAACCGGGTCCCGGTGCCGCCGGCCAGAACCACCGCCACTGTCCGCGAGGGCCGCCACGGCGTCGGGGTCTCCGCTTCGGCGTCCGGGCCAGTGGTCTGGTCCTGCGTCATTGCCGGATCCTCACTCTCTTCGGATGCGTTAACGGAAGGTTCCGCCGGGGCGGCGACGGAATGAACCTTAACGCGCGGACCGCGCCGCCCCCACGCGGGCGACGCGGTCCCCAGGTGCTGTGTCGATGCCGGACGTTCGCCGGAACCCTACTTGCTGTTCGCGTACGCCTCGTACGCCCGGATGACCTCGTCGGTGGGGCCATCCATCCGGATGAGGCCCGATTCCAGCCAGATCGTCCGTTCGCAGGTGTCGCGTACCGAGGAGAGCTGGTGGCTGACCAGGAACACCGTGCCGGCGCCTTCCCGCAGCTCCCGCACCCGCTGCTCGCTGCGCTTACGGAAGCCCTTGTCGCCGGTGGCGAGCGCCTCGTCGATGAGCAGCACGTCGTGCTTCTTGGCGGCGGCGATGGAGAACCGCAGCCGGGCCGCCATACCGGACGAGTACGTCCGCATCGGCAGGCTGGCGAAGTCACCCCGCTCGTTGATGCCGGAGAAGTCGATGATCCCCGCGGCCTGCTTGGCCACGTCGTCGGGGTGCATGCCCATGGCCAGGCACCCGAGGACGACGTTGCGCTCCCCGGAGAGGTCGTTGAGCAGGGCGGCGTTCACGCCCAGCAGCGACGGCTGCCCCTGGGTGTGGATGGCGCCCCGGTTGACCGGCAGCAGGCCGGCGATGGCCCGCAGAATTGTGGACTTGCCGGAGCCGTTGCTGCCGATCAGCCCGATCGCCTCACCCCGGTACGCGGTGAAGGAGACACCCTTGACCGCGTGCACCTCCCGGACGTTCGGCGCGTGGGTGCGCTTGACCAGCCGGCGCAGCGCGGCCACCGGCGTGGTGCCACCGGCGGCACCCTGGTGCACCCGGTAGATGATGTGCGCGTCGTCCACGACCACGGTCGGGATGCGCTCCTGCGTCTGGGTCATCGTCGCGCTCGCCTCGGTGGGGGCGTCGAAGTGGTCAGCCACGGCCGTACTCCTGTTCGCCGCGCCAGAAGTAGATGAAACCGCCGATGCCGGCCACCAGCGCCCAACCGGCGCCGACCAGCCAGAGCTGGGTCAGCGACTCGTTGAGCAGCGGTGCCTTCTCCAGCAGCGTGTACCGCGCAAGCTCGATGTAGACCAGCAGCGGGTTGTACTGGACCAGCGTCGTCGCCCAACTGGGCAGCCGCTCGAACAGGCTGACGCTGTAGAGGACGCCGGAGCCGTACATCCAGGTGCGCATGATGAACGGCATGACCTGCTTCAGGTCGCTCGACTTGGAGCCCAACCGGGCCACCACCAGCACCACCCCGGCGTTGAACACCGCCTGCAGGAACAGGGCCGGCACCAGCAGCAACCACTCCCAGGTGAGCGGCTCGCCGGTGGCCAGCACGATGCCGATCAGCACCACCATCGAGGCCAGCAGTTGCTGGAACTGGGTGAGGGTCGTCGACAGCGGCAGGCTGGCCCGGGGGAAGTGCAGCGCCCGGATCAGCCCCAGGTTGCTGCTGATCGACTGGGTGCCGGCCAGGACCGCGCTCTGGGTGAAGTTGAAGATGAACAGCCCAGTGGTCAGGTACGCGATGTAGTTCGGAATCTCGTTCTGACTCAGCACCACCCCGAAGATCAGGTAGTAGACCGCCGCGTTGGTGAGCGGGGTGAGCACCTGCCAGAGCTGACCCAGCTTGGCGTTGCTGTACGAAGCGACGAGCTTGGCGTTGGCGTACGCGGCGATGAAGTGCCGGTAGGCCCATAGTCGGCGGCTGTACTCGACGAGGCTGGGTCGCTCACCGGCGACCCGAAGCCCGTGCCGAGCGGCCAGCTGCGCCTGGGTCAGGCCCGTGTCGGGGTCGACCAGCGCGGTGGTGGCCATGGAAATGGCGCTCCGATCTTTCGTGCAGACGGGGTTGCTCGCGACGATCGAATCCTAGTGGGAAATGCGCGCGGGGCGTCGCCTCGTCGCTGCGAGGACAGTAGTCCGAAACACGTCGGGACGCAACCGTACCGTCGTTGCGCTACGCTAGCCGGCGTGACCTGCGATGAGAGCCCTCGATGACGACCGAGAAGCGGCGGGCCCCGGCCGGGGCGGCGGTGCTGCGCGACGAGATCACCACGGCGATCCGCCGTGCGCTGATGCAGGAGCTCGCGGCGGTCGGCTACGGCCGGCTCTCCATCGAGGCGGTGGCCCGACGGGCCGGCGTCAGCAAGACGGCGATCTACCGACGGTGGAGCTCGAAGCTGGAGCTGGTGCTGGAGATCGTCGCCGCGGCGGCGCACGGCAAACTCCCCGCCCTGGACACCGGCAGCCTGCGCGGTGATCTCGCGCTGCTGTTCCAGGTGGTGGCCCATGCGCTACGTCACCCGCTGGCGTCGCAGATCATCCCGGACCTGCTGGCCGAGGCGGCCCGCAACCCCAGCATCGACGCGACCCTGCGCCAGCTGCTGCACACCCGGCAGCAGGAGATCGGCGGCCACCTGGTCACCCGTGCCGTGCGGCGCGGCGAACTGCCCGCCGACACCGAGCTGGACGCCGCCATCGACCTCATCGTGGGCCCGCTCTACTGGCGGCTCGCCATCGCCCGCCTACCGCTCACCGACGACTACCTCGACAACCTGGTCGAATCCGTGGCCGCCGGACTCGGCGCCGACAGCGCCGTACCCCGGCCCCGGGCAGCGTCCGTCGGCGGCTGACCAGGCCCGCGACACCCGCTGTACGCGGAACCGGATCTTCAATTCGTCTCCGCTAAGCTCCGATGACACTCGGCCGTCACCACGCCGACACCTCTCCTCGCCTTTGATCCGCCGGACGACAAGGACGCCCCGTGACGAAAGTGGACGACGTTGTTGTGGCACCCACGCCCACCGAGCGTAGCGACGGTACGAGCGCCCCTCGGGCCGCAGCCGGCGGTGGCTTGATCCGGCGGCTCAACGCCGGGGTGGCCGCCGCGCCCGTCGTCCTGACCGACGCGGCGATCGCCGGCTTCGCCCTGTGGACGTTGCTGTACCACCTCAACCTGGCCCTGGACCTGCGTCCCTCCGTCGTCTTCGCCGCGTGGGTCGTCGCCGTGGTGATCGCGGTGGCCGTTGGCTGGCGGTTGCGCTCGCGTCGCAGGGTCGAGGAGCAGATCCCGTCCGCCGCGGAGCCTGAGTCGGCGACGGCCGGCCTCGGCTGGCCGGCGTTGCTGCGTCGGTACGCGCTTCCGGTCGGTGCGGCCCTCGGCGCGGGGCTGCTCGCGTCGTTCGGCACCGATTCGCTCACCTGGTGGTTGGCGATCGCCCTCGGAGTGGTCGCGGTCGTCTCCACGTGGACGTCACTGCGAGGCGGGATGCCCGGCGGCAGCGCCTCCGTGGGCGCCGGCTCCGCGACCGGCGGCCCGACGACCACGCCGTTGCAGGGCTACGTGGTGCTCGCCGTGTCGTTGGCCGGCGCGTACTACGCGACGCTGCTCACCCGGGTCTCCCTCGACGATGTCTTCTACGTCGGTAAGTCGGTCTGGGTGGCCGAACGCGACCAGATTCCGTTCCGGGACTTCCTCTTCACCGAGGGTGCCCTCCCCGGCGGGTCGGCCAACCCGCCGATCCCCTCGTTCGAGGTGTTCATCGGTGCGCTGGCCCGTGTCCTGCACGTGCACGCGGCCTCGGTGACCTGGTACCTCATGCTGCCGTTGCTGGCCGTCTTCGTGATCTTCGCGTTGTGGCGGCTGGTCCTGCGCTGGGCGCCGCGGCGTCCGCTGCTGGTCTTCGGCGTGGCCCTGGCGTACATCCTGTTGGTGGCCGGCTCGCCGGACGTGTTGAACACCTACCACCTGCCGCGGCTGACGCAGGGCAAGAGCGTCTTCGTGCACGGGCTCGTCCCGCTGGCCTGGGTGTACCTCACCGATTACCTGGAGACGCGGTCCCGGCGTGCCCTCGGCCTGCTCGCGCTGCTGTCCGTCGCCGCTGTCGGCCTGACCACGACCGCGGTCATCCTGCTGCCACTGCTGGCGGCGACGGCCGCGGCGATGCTGCTGGTCATGCGCCGTCCACGGGAGGCGGCCCTGTGCTTCGCCGCCGCGGCGGCGTACCCGCTCCTGTCCGCTCTGCTCACCCGGCTGACCACGAGCGGCCTCGACAACGTGATCGCCACGTACGCCGAGGTGCTGCCGCCGCGCGAGATCTACGGGTTGAGCCTGTGGCTCGGCGTGCTCGGCGTCATCGCCGGGGTGGCCATGTGGGCCTCGCCGCTGCTGCTGCGGCCGGGAGTCCCGCGCCTGCTGAGCGCCAGCGCCGCGCTGAGCGTGACGGTCCTGCTCATCCCGGGTGTCCTGGTGCTGGGCGCTGACCTGAGTGGGCTCGCGGCGGTGCTCTGGCGGGTGCCCTGGATCGTGCCGCTGCCCATGCTCGTCGGCCTGCTCGCGGTGATCAAGCTGCCGCGGCTCGCCGTGGCGAACCGGGTGCTCGCCTTCGGGCTGCCGGTCGCCCTGGTGCTCGCCTTCTACAGCCTGGGCGCGCCAATGTGGACGGGCATCGTCGTCGCGGACAAGCCGAGTTGGCGCCTTCCGGAAACCCGGAAGAACGTGACCTTCTGGATCACCAAGCAGGACCTGCCGGCCGGCCTGGTACTGGCCCCGACCTCGGTCATGCGGGCGATGCCCCAGGTCACCACGCGGGTTCGGGTGGTCATGGCACGGGACCTCTACCTCACCGACTACGGCATGCAGACCCAGTTCGCCACGGATCGGCTGCTGCTGGGCAGGTTCGCCGACGGCAGCGACCCGGTCCCCTCCGTTCCCGAGGTCG
Source organism: Micromonospora chokoriensis (assembly GCF_000718555.1). Classification (GTDB taxonomy): domain Bacteria; phylum Actinomycetota; class Actinomycetes; order Mycobacteriales; family Micromonosporaceae; genus Micromonospora; species Micromonospora chokoriensis_B. The sequence goes on along the minus strand of NZ_JOAN01000011.1, from coordinate 190,554 downwards.
CCGCCGCGCTGGACCGCGTCGACGTGAGCGCGGTCTGCCTGTGGAGAACCAACACGATCGCCAATGACGCCGCGCCGGCGCTCGGTCTGGTTCCCGTCGCCTCGCGTAAATCTCCGGGCGGCATGATCTGCTACCGCACCACGGCGTCTGGATCGACCACCAGCGGGGGCTGAGCAGCGAAAACAGCGGTGTGCGGGGCGGTTCGGTTGGACAGCCGAGCCGCCCCGCGACCCGTTCGGGGGGAACGCGGAGGGCTTTTGACCGAAATGTCGTCGATACCCACGTGCTACCTCTCTGCCCTCTCGCGTTAAGGTCGCAGTCACACGCTGGAGGCCGGCCCACGGGACATCGGGCTGCTGCGCGGCGCACCATGTCGGCTCGGTTCGCCCGCGTTCCCGACGCCCCCAGGCGTCGGGACCACCCGCCCCGAGCCGGTCATCAACCTCGTAGGGAGCGAAACTCGTTGTTCGGCACGTTGACAGGACGCCTCGGAGTGGCCGCCCAGAGTGCGCTACTGGTACTGGCCTACCTGGTCATGCTCGTCAGTGGCGTATTCGGCTGGATCGGCTTGTTCGCCGTCGCCGGATTGGCCGCCATCATCGGCGAGTTCGCCGTCGCCCGCTGGTCACCCCCGTCGCAGTTGCTGTTGGAGAAGGTGGGCCTGCACTGGTCGTACCGACAGCTGACCCGCGACCTCGCCGCCGTGCTGCTGGTCGCCGCCGAGGTGCGGCTCAGCGGCGAGGAGTTGACCCTGCTGCTGGCGCTGCCGGCCGCGGTGTGGGTCGTGTCGGTCTTCGCCGGGGCGTTCTCCACCATGATCGAGCGTCGTAACCCGTTCTCCGCCATGGTGCGCAACATCGAGTTGGGTCCACTGTCCGGTGCCCCCCAGCCGCCCGCCTGGGCGGCGGCGGTCGCCGGTGACCGGATGCCCCTGCTCAACCTGCTGCTGGTGCCGGCGGCCGTGGCCGCCGCGGTGCAGCACGATCCGACGCCGTTCTTCGTCGCCGCCGCGGTGGCGGTCGCGGCGACCGGTGTGGTGGGCGCCATCATCGCGCTGACCTGGCTCCGGGGCCGGGGTGCGGGGCAGGACCCGCTGCTGCCGGCGGTCCAGCGTTGGCTGGACACCCACCGGCCCGAGGTGGCGCTCTACTTCGCCGGCCCGGCCAAGGACGTCTACCAGGCGAACATGTGGCTCGCCCCGACCGAGGCGCTCCAGCAGCGCGCGGTGGTGCTGATGCGCAACCGGGAGGCGTTCCTGGAGTTGGCCGACACGCGGCTGCCGGTGATCTGCGTACCGGCCGGGGTCGACTTCATGAACCTCGACCTCGGCGGCATCCGCGCGGCGCTCTACTCCGCAAACGTCGGCGCGAACATCCACATGCTGCGCGAGCCGAGCACGAAGCACGTCTTCGTCGGGCACGGCGACAGCGACAAGCAGGCCAGCGTCAACCCCTACAGCAAGGTGTACGACGAGGTCTGGGTTGCCGGCCTGGCCGGCCGGGAACGCTACGCGCGGGCCGGAGTAGGGGTCCTCGACTCGGACATCGTCGAGGTTGGCCGGCCGCAGCTCGCCGGGGTGCACACCTTCGGCGCCGAGTCGGTGGACCGCCCGTTCACCGTGCTCTACGCGCCCACCTGGGAAGGCTGGCTCGACGACGACCCGTACCACACCTCGCTGGTGCTGATGGGTGCGCGAATCGTCAAGGGGCTGCTCGCCACGAACCCTCGGGTCCGCCTGATCTACAAGCCGCACCCGCTCACCGGGTCGCGCTCCAAGGCGGCGAAGACCGTGCACGACCGGATCGTCGCCGCGATCCGCGCTGCCGGCGGCAACCCGGACGCGTCCTCACTGGACGGCACCGCGCACCTGGTGGTCACCGGCCGTACGCCGGCGCTGTTCGACTGTTTCAACCAGACCGACCTGCTGATCAGTGACGTGTCCAGTGTGGTCTCCGACTTTGTGCAGAGCCAGCGGCCGTACGTGGTGGCCAACCCGGCTGGCCTCTCCGAGGACGACTTCCGCCGCGACTATCCGACGGCTCGGGCCGCGTACCTGCTCTCCAAGGACTGCGGTGAGCTGGAGAAGATCGTCACGGTCACCCGGGCCGGCGACGACCCGATGACCGAGGCCCGCCGGGAGCTGAAGACCTACCTGCTCGGCCCCGCCGACGCGAACCCGATGGACCGGTTCCAGCAGGAGATCGACCGGCTCTGCCGCTGAGCCGCATACGGCAGCACGCGCCCGGTCCGACACTGTCGGGCCGGGCGCGACCGGGTCAGCCCAGCAGGGCGGCCACCGCGTCGGCGGCCGGAAGGTCCGCCGGCAATGCCCGCGCCGCCACCACCGCAGCGACCGGCAGCGGGCCGTACACGTGCGGGAAGAGTTGCCCGCCGCGCGACGGCTCCCACCGCAGCGCGTCACCCAGGCGCTCTTCCTCGACGCTGAGCAGGGTCAACCCGGTCGCCCCGGCGAAGTGCCGCCGTGCCGTCTCCACCACCTGGTCGCCGCCGGAGAGGTGGATGAAACCGTCGTGGCGGTCCACGGCAGAGCCGGCGAAGGCACCGGCGGCGAGGGCGTCGTCCCATTCCGCGCTGGACAGCAGCTTGTAGATCACAAGGGGCAGCCTACGGGGCTGTCGTCGGCCCGCTCGCCCGGTTTTCGCCGGTACCGCCGCGCCCGTCGCCTCCCGCCGGGCATGCTCAGGTCAAGGGCCGCGGAGGGATGGGCGATGCAGAGCTACGACGATGACTGGACCGACAGCCAGCGCGCGCTGTACGACGAGTGCTACCGGGCCGGCGGCGAGTGGGCCGAGGATCCGGACACTCCGTCCGACGACGTACAGCATGTGATCAACCTGGCCGAGGCGGACGATGATGCCTTCCAGGATGCCGAGATCGACTATCCACCCCTGGTCGACGCGGTGACCCAGGCCAGCGGGGTCACCGTCACCAGCGTGCCGGCCAGCCACGAGGACCCGGGTTTTCGCGGGTTCACCGACGGCGTCCGGGACGCCATCGCCGACGACACCTTCGGCCTGTGACCCGCGTATTCGGTCGGTAGCCCGCCCAGCGCGGGCGGGCGGCCTCCCGGTCTGCGCGCGCTTCTGCCACCATTCGCAGAACAGCGCTGCGACGGACGGGGGCACGGGTGCGGATCCTGTTGGTGGAGGACGACCGCCGGGTGGCCGCTGCGCTGTCCTCCGCCCTCACCCGCCGCGGCTACGAGGTCGAGCACGCGGCCACCGTCGCCGCCGCGCTCTCCGCCGCCCCGTGCGACCTGGTGCTGCTCGACCTGACCCTGCCCGACGGGGACGGCACCGACCTGTGCCGGGAACTGCGTCGGCGCAGCAGTCAGCTCGGCATCATCGCGGTGACCGCCCGGGGCGAGGAACGTGACCGGGTGCTGGGTCTGCGCCTCGGCGCGGACGACTACGTGGTCAAGCCGTTCTCGATGGTGGAGCTGCAGGCACGGATCGAGGCGGTGCTGCGCCGCGCCGCGAACGCCGCGCCGCAGCGGCACCTCATCGAGGCCGGTCCGGTCCGCATCGACGTGGCCGCGCGGACGGTGACCGTGGACGGCCGTGCCGTCACGTTGACCCGCAAGGAGTTCGACGTGCTCCTCTCGCTGGCCCGGCAGCCCGGGGTGGCGGTGCCCCGCGACCGCATCCTGCTCGACGCCTGGGGCACCACCTGGGCCGACCGACACACGGTCGAGGTGCACGTCGGGTCGCTGCGCGGCAAGCTCGGCGACGCACGCCTGGTGGAGACCGTCCGCGGCGTCGGCTACCGGCTGCGCGACGCGTGAGGAGCTGACGTGCGCCGTCGACTGGTGATCAGCTACCTGCTGCTGATGGTCCTCGTGCTCATCGCGTTGGAGACCCCGCTGGCCGCCACCATGGCCAGCCGCGAGACCGAACGGGTCCGGGCCGACCGGCTCGCCGACGCCACCCGGTTCGCCTCGCTGGCCGGGCCGGCGCTGCGTGATGGCGGGCCGGGCCCGATCGAGTCGGAGTTGACCAGCTACGACGACCTGTACGGGATCGGCGCGGCGATCGTCGACCGGGACCGGAACATCCCGGTCTCGTCGCCGAGGTGGCGGCCCGGCTCGGGGACCGCGACGGTGCTGGACACCGCGCTGTCCGGGCAGCAGACCAGCGCCCCCGAGTCGGTCTGGCCCTGGACGACTGACCCGGTGGTGGTGGCGGTACCGATCAACGACGGAGGTGAGGTGCTCGGCGCGGTGGTGATCGTGACCCCGGCTGGCCCGATCCGTCGCGCTGTCGTCGCGTGGTGGCTGCTGCTCGCCCTGGCCGGTCTGCTCGCCGTGCTGGCCTGCGTGCTGACCGCGTTCGGGCTGGCCGGTTGGGTGCTGCGTCCGGTCACTGAGCTGGACGCGGTCACCCACGAGATCGCCGAGGGCGACCGGAGTGCCCGGGTGCAGCACCGCCTGGGCCCGCCGGAGCTGCGCCGCCTCGCGGCCAGCTTCAACCACATGGCCGACGTGGTCTCCGACGTGATGGACCGGCAGCGCGCCTTCGTCGCGCACGCCAGCCACCAACTGCGCAACCCGCTCACCGCGCTGCGGCTGCGGGTGGAGGAGTTGGGGCCCAGCCTCACCGACCCGGACGGTCGCTCCGAGCACCAGCTCGCCCTGGAGGAGACCGACCGCCTTGCGCTGGTGCTCGACGCGCTGCTAACCCTCGCCCGGGCCGAACGGGAGGAGAACGAACGCGTCACCGTGGACGCCGCCGCGGTGGCCGCTTCCCGGGTGGCCGCGTGGGCGCCACTGGCCCGGCACCGTTCGGTCGCGTTGCGGCTGGCCACGACCGACGCCCCGGCGTACGCCCAGACCGTGCCGACCGCCGTCGACCAGGCGCTGGACGCGCTCATCGACAACGCGGTGAAGTTCAGCGGGGCGGGCGGGGCGGTGACGGTGACCGTGGCCCGCCGCGACGGCGGGGTGGCGTTGGAGGTGCGCGACTCCGGCCCCGGCATGACCGAGAGTCAGCTTGGCCAGGCGACCGAGCGGTTCTGGCGGGCCCCGGACGCGCAGAACGTGGACGGCGCGGGGCTCGGCCTGACCATCGCCGCGGTGCTCGTGGACGCGTCGGACGGGCGACTCACCATGCGCCCGGGGACGTCGCGAGGGCTGGTCGCCGCGCTGTGGTTCCCGACGCCCGACCCCTCGGTGGAGCCGGCGGAGCAGGAGCCGGTCGCCGAGCTGCGACCGAGCCCGGCGCGCTGAGCTCGACCGTCACGGTTTGGCCGCGCGGTACCAGGCGGCGGCCCCCGGGTGCAGCGACAGCGGCGCGGTGACGATCGCTGAGCGAGGGCTCATCCGCCCCGCCGCCGGATGCGCGGCGGCCAACTCGGCCCGACGTTCCATCAGCAGTCGGGTCACCTCCCGGACCAACGGCTCCGGCAGGTTTGGCCGGACGATCAGATAGTTCGGGTCGGCCACCGTGGTCACCGCGTCCACGCCGTACACCGAGCGGGGGATGTCCCGGGAGACGTAGACCTGGCCGTAGCGGGAGCGCAACGGCTCGGTCCACTCGCTGAGGTCCACGATCCGGATGGCACTGGCCTCGGCCAACGCCTCGATACCCCGAACCGGTAACCCGCCGGAGAAGAAGAACGCGTCGATCCGCCCGGAGCGCAGCGCCGTCATCGAGTCGTCCAGACCGAGCCGCTCTCGGCGCACCTCGTCACCGCCGAGGCGGGCCACCTCCAGCAGCCGGGTCGCGGTGATCTCGGTGCCCGATCCGGGTGCGCCGACGGAGACCCGCCGGCCCCGCAGGTCGGCGACCGTGCGGACCGGGCCGCCGCTCGTGGTGACCAGGTGCAGTTGGTCGTCGTACACCCGGGCGACGGCCTCGACAGTGGGGCTTCTCTGCGGACTGGTCGGCAGCACGTCGGCCTGGGTGAAGCCCAGCTCGGCCCCGCCGGAGCCGACGAGTTGGACGTTCTCCGCCGAGGCAGCGGTGATCACCACGCTCGCCCGCACGTTGGGGAGTTCCCGGTTGAGGATGGCCGCCAGGGACTGCCCGAACGCGTAGTAGACCGCGGTGGGGCTGCCGGTGGCGATCCGGATCGTCGTCGGCTCGGTCGGGGCGTCCCGGCAGCTGGCGGCGGCCAGGTTCGCGATCAGCAGCACCGTCAACAGGGCGGCCGGCCCGGCGCGGCGGTGGCCGGGCCGGCTCGACGGGGTACGACTCACGCGGTGCACTGTGCGCCGTCGGACCAGTGCGCGCAAGCCCCTGCCGGGCGGGCGTGCTCGGATCCCGTTCAGCAGGCTGCGCGACCTGCCGGCGCCATGACCGCACCGCGCGCCGACGACGGGGCCGCCCGGCGCGCTGTCACCGGGCCGCGTGCCGGCTCCAACGCCGCGCTGCTCAGGATCCGCTGCCGGTCCGAGCCGTCGGCCACGCTGACCAGGAAGCAGCCGGTGCCGGGGCGGAGCCGGGCCGGCACGTCGAGCACGGCGGCACTGCGGATCAGCACCGCGGCCAACTCCCGATCGGTGAGCCGCACACCGAGGATGTGTCGGCGGACGTGCCGCCCGGCGGCCAGCAGCGCCGAACGCCAGGCCGCCTCCGCCAGCCGGGTCACCAGCCGCCGGCGGGCCGGCGAGGCGCCGGGCAGCGGCCCGCCGAGCAGCTCGCGCCGCCCCTGCCACCAACCCGCGTCCAAGATCCGGGTGTACGCGTCCCGGTGCTCCCGGGGCACCCACAGCTGGTGTAGCTCGAAGCGGCGGCGCAGGCCGCCGACGGCCACCTCGTGGGTGACCGGGATGTCCAGCCGGGCGAGCAGCTGCCGCATCCGTTGGGCGGCGTCCTCCCGGTTGAACTCCACCCCCGGGGTGTGCGCGGCAGGTGCCTCGTTCGGTCGGGCGGCGGTCGGCGGCGGTGTGCAGCGCAGCAGGCAGGCGGCCTCGAACGCGTCGCCCAGGGTCAGCCAGTCCAGCGGGGATGGCGGCGTCGGGGAGCGGGGCCGGTCGAGCAGGGCGGTCTCGCGGGTCAACGAAGCTCCCTTGTCGGAGTCTGGTTTTCCCTACCGTGGCTCCTGCGTCGCCGTTACGGAACCGCTCCGGCCCAGCCTTGAGCAAATCTTGCGGCTGCCCGGCCGTTACAGGTCGGTGACCACCAGATCGACCTGCCGCACCCGGCCAGGAGCGGCGGTCTGCTCCTCGACGGTGTGCTTCAACTCCCGCAGGGCGCCCACCAGCTCCGCGGCGGTGCGCGGCCGGGCGCCGGCGACGAGCAGGTCGCGGACCAGTCGCCCCTTGCTCGCCTTGTTGAAGTGGCTGACCACCGAGCGGACCGGCACGCCGTCGACCTCCCGCTCGTGCAACACCCGCACGGTGACCGTCCGCTCGGCCAGCTCCCCGCGTGGCGTCCAGGTCGCCGCGTACGCGCCGGAGCGCAGATCCAGCACCGGGCCGCGTCCGGCGGCGTCGTCCACCGCCGGCGTCAGCTCCCCCCGCCAGTACGTCGACAGCGCCCCGACCCCGGGCAGGCGCGCGCCGATCGGGCAGCGGTACGGCGGGATCCGGTCGGCCAGGCGGACCACGCCCCACAGCCCGGAGCTGATCAGGATCGACCGGCGGGCCGCCCGCTGCGCCGTGGCCGGCAGCGAGGCCAGGTCCAACGCCTCGTAGAGCACCCCGGTGTAGAGCCGCTCGGCCGGCGCGGTGGCCGCCTCCCGCAGTCGGGCGTTGCGCCGCAGCTCGCCCCGCTGGCCCTCGCTGAGGCCCAGCGCCGCCCGTGCGGCCTCCTCGTCCGGCCCGGCGCTCAGCGCCACCAGGGCGTCCAGCACCCGCTCGCGGGCCGGGTTCAACTCGGGCAGCGCGAGCCGGTCCGGGGCCCAGCGCCGTCCGGTGCCGGCGTCGGCCTTCCCCTCCGAGGGCGGCAGCAGGATGAGCATGGGTCTCCTCGACGGGCGAAACGGCGGCGCCCCGCGCGCCGGCTCGGCCAGCGTACGACCCGCAGCTACCGCCAGGGCCGCACCGGGGTGTCGGGGTGGTACACGCGATAACCGCCGACCTCCCGCACCGGCGCGGCGTCGGCCCGGTCGGCGAGCAGGCCGCGCAACCGCCGCTCCATCGGCGAGCCGGCCTCCACCACGTAGCCCGGCCGCTCGGCCCGCCCCACCTGCCGCCAGTACGGCCGATAGCGGTTCTGCCCCGGGGACAGGTCTGCGCCGAGCACCCCGCAGACCACCGACTCGTCCGTGTTGAAGATCAATCGGTTGCAGGTCCAGTAGTCCCCGTACACCTCGTGGGGTCCGTCGGCGCGCAGCGCGGCGGCCAACTCCCGGGCCTGGCGCTCCTCGGTCCGCGACGGCGCGGTGCCGGTGGCCGCGAAGAGCACGGTGATCACCAGCGTGGTCGCGGCCAGCGCGGCCAGCACGGCGGTGCAGAGCGCGCCGGTGAACCGCCCGAACGCCCCGGCCGTGCCCCGCCAGCAGGCCACCGCCGCCACCCAGAGCGGCCACAGCACCGCCGGCAGCGACAGTTGCAGCACCGACAGGTAGCGGGCGTTGTCCAGCGGGCTGGTCGCGGCCAGCGGGCTGCGCACGTACGACAGCAGGGTCAACGCCGCGCCGACGACCAGAGCGAGCTGCACGACCGGCCCGACCCGTTCCCCGCGCGGCGTTGCGGCCGCGCGGCCGACCTGCTCCCCGCGCGGCGTTGCGCCCGCCCGGCGGTACGCGAGCACGGCGAGCACCGCGCCGGCCAGTAGCAGCAGCGGGTACAGCACGCCGAACCACTGTTGCCAGCGTGCGCATCCGTTCACCGGGCAGAGCCCGTGTGCCAGCGGCACCCCCTCCAGCAGGCCGCCCCGGATCCGGTCGGACCACGGCGGCAGCGGCCCGGCCTTGGTGCTGACCTCCCGGAACACCGACAGCGAGTCGTCCCCGGGCCCGGCTCGCAGGTTGTCCAGGATCATCGGGGCCACGCCGACGACCGCCCCCGCCACCAGCAGCAGACCGGACCAGCCGAGCAACTCGCGCCGCACCGCCCAGAGCAGGGCCAGCCCGGCCACCGCGAGGTACGGCAGGATCAGCCAGTCCGACCAGACGGACAACCCGACGAGCAGCCCGAACAGACCGATCGCGAGTCGTCGGCGGCGCACCGTGCCGGCAGCCAACCCCACGGTGATCAGCAGCATCAGCAGCACCGCCGGCTTCACCTCCGGCCGCCCACCGACGACGGTGAGCTGGTCGCGCACCACCCGCTCCGGCCCGAGCGCGAGCAGACCCACCACGAAAGCGGCGAACCACGGGGTGCAGAGCCGGCGGGCCAGGCGGTAGATCAGGTAGAGGAAGACCGCGTACAGCGCGAGCATCGGCAGCCGCAACACCGGCCAGCTCGGCCCGGCCAGCGCCACCAGGGGAGCAGCCAGGTACGACTCCAGCATCCCCATGTAGTGCTGGCCGTAGAGGAAGACCGGGCGCTCCCGGCCCTGCGCGATGTGCAGTGCGGCGAGGCCGAAGGTCGCCTCGTCGCTGTTCGACACCGGCACCGTGAAAAGCGTCAGGACCAGCCGGTAGACGACACCGGCGAGCCCGAACAGCAGCGCGACGAGCGCCGGCCGGTCGAGTCGTGGACGCCATCGCCCACGGTGCTGCTCTGGATGCGACACGACCAACGCCCCCGTCGTCGTCCCGACCGGAGTGTTTCACGTTCGACCAGGCCGCCGGGCTGGATCGGCGCTGCCGGGGCTGGCTCGCGGGCCGCAGCTCGGCTTCAGTCGGCGTGGCCGTGACCGGCTCGCGTGGCCGTGGCTGACGGCGTGTGGCAGGGTTGGCGCGTGCCACCCACTCCCGCCGGCCAACTGGCCGTTCCGAACCTGCACCGGGCTGCGCGGATCGAGGACGCCGTGCACCAGCTCGTCCAGCGTCGGCTGCGGCGCACCGGCTGGCGGGTCAACATCGTCGCGTACACCGGCTATGGCGCACCGGGCTGGGTGCGGGTGATGTGCCGGGTCCTGCTCGGCCGTCCGGACACCCGCCAGCGGGGTCGGCTGGACAAGGTCCGCGGCTGGCGCAGCTTCACCACCCTGCCCAACAAGCACGTCACCGTGACCATCGAGGCCGGCGGGGTGCGACACGAGACGCAGGCCGACCGCAGTGGCTTCGTCGACACGCTTGTCGAGGCCGACCTGCCACCCGGTTGGGGCACGGTCCGGCTCAGCGTCCCGGACGCCGAGCCGGTCGACGCGCCGGTGCGCATCCTCGACCCGGACGTCAAGTTCGGCATCCTCTCCGACATCGACGACACGGTCATGGTGACCGCGCTGCCCCGGCCGCTACTCGCCGCCTGGAACACGTTCGTGCTCGACGAGCACGCCCGCGCCGCCGTACCCGGCATGGCGGTGCTCTACGAACGGCTGGTCACCGCGCACCCCGGCGCGCCGGTCTTCTACCTCTCCACCGGCGCGTGGAACGTGGCGCCCACCCTGACCCGCTTCCTGTCCCGGCACCTCTACCCGGCCGGGCCGCTGCTGCTCACCGACTGGGGCCCGACCGCCGACCGCTGGTTCCGCAGCGGCATGGAGCACAAGCGGGTCACGCTGGCCCGGCTGGCCCGGGAGTTCCCCGACGTGCGCTGGCTGCTGGTCGGCGACGACGGCCAGCACGACCAGGAGATCTACCGGGAGTTCGCCGCCGCCCACCCGGAGAACGTCGCCGGGGTGGCGATCCGCCGTCTCTCCCCGACCCAGTCGGTGCTGGCCGGTAGCCTGCCCGCCCCGGCCGGCCGTCCATCCTCGGGGCCGGTGGGGCAGAAGTGGCTGTCCGCCCCGGACGGCGCCGGCCTCTGGATGCTGCTGCGCGACGCCGGCCTGGTCTGACCGCACCCGAAAGGCCCTTCCGAGGCTGGCGCAGGTAATCGACTATCGTGCGCGTGATGATCTTCCATAGCGCAGCGGCGGGGAAGAGGGCTGCGACACTTCTCCTGGGTTTCGTTGTCGTCGTGGCCTTGGCCCTGCTGTGGGGGCTGCGCCCTGTAGTGCGACAGGAGAATCGGAACTTCAACGTGGAGGGTCTGCTCGTTCCTGCGGCCGTCGTCGCCGACTCTGTGCCTGCCCCATTGGTCGGTGAAGAGAATTTCGATCTACCCGGTGCGGCTGGCACTAAAGTCAGGCGCTGGCAGGTCGGTGACAGCGGCGTTGTCCTCCGCCTCGAGGTGTCAAAGGCCAGAAACTTGTTCTGGGGCGATGTCTCTTGGCGAAATGGTGGGCCGGAGGGCGGTTATCGGGAAGACTTCTCCCAGGTCACCGTTTCGACACTTACTCTCGCCAGCGCCGACAATGCTGAGGAGATTTGCGTACACGGCCAGAACGGGGAATGCAGAGTTTCGTCCTTCTGGCTCAGATTCGGGCAGTTCCTCGTGCTGCTCAGCCTTGCCGATCGAGAAAGTGGGGCGACACGCGAAGGTTTCGCCGAAGGCAAGCTCGTAGCAGCGGTCGCGGACTTCGTTCGAGCAAAATTGGGTGCCTTGAGTCGATGACAGTCATGCAATGTTGGTGGTGGCGATCGTGACCGACGCGATCCAGCAGCCCCTTCTCGGTGAACCCTCTCGGAAGGAGGCTAATTCAGCGCCAGCGCACGCTTCGCACCCATGATCACTTGATGGTGAGTAGTTGCCAGGAGATCCACAGAGCTACTCAGCATCAAGTGATCAAGCGGACGGCGTCATTTGTGGGTCCGGTGCTGACGGGATCGCCCCGCCCGCGCCGATCTTGCAGTTTCGGTCGCCGAATTGCGCGTAATGCCTCCTATGCCGCGACAGAAAGTGCAAGATCGCGGAGAAGGGGCGGAGCTGCTCCGTCGATCATGGAGTTGTGGTGCCTGGTTTGGTGTTGTGCGGGCGCTTTGTCACCCACCACAACTCCATGATCGACTCGGTGGCCCCGGTTAGCTCTGGCGGAGCCAGACGGCTCCCAGCGGGGGGACCTGGAGCGCCGCTGACGCCACCATGCCGTGCCACGGCACGTCCTCGGCGTGCACGGCGCCCAGGTTGCCCACCCCGGACCCGCCGTAGTGGTGCGCGTCGGTGTTGAGCACCTCTTGCCAGGTCCCGCCGGCCGGCAACCCGATCCGGTAGTCATGCAGTGGCTGGGCGGAGAAGTTCGCCACGCAGACCAGCGTCGAGCCGTCCGGGGCGATCCGGACGAACGACACGGTGTTGTTGGCGACGTCGTCGCCGGCGATCCAGCGGAACCCGGCCGGTTCGGTGTCCTGGGCCCAGAGCGCCGGGGTGTCCCGGTAGACCCGGTTGAGGTCACCGACGAGGCGTTGCACGCCGGCGCGGGCCGGGTCGTGCAGCAGGTACCAGTCGAGGCCGCGCTCCTCGCTCCACTCCCGGTCGTCGGCCAGCTCGGAGCCCATGAAGAGCAGTTGCTTGCCGGGATGCGCCCACATGTACGCCAGCAGCGCCCGCACGTTCGCCAGTCGCTGCCAGGTGTCGCCGGGCATCTTGGCGGCCAGCGAGCCCTTGCCGTGCACGACCTCGTCGTGGCTGATCGGCAGCACGTAGTTCTCGCTCCAGGCGTACGCCAGGGAGAAGGTGAGCTGGTGGTGGTGATGCTGGCGGTAGATCGGGTCCTTCGAGGTGTAGAGCAGGGTGTCGTGCATCCAGCCCATGTTCCACTTGAACCCGAAGCCCAGCCCGCCCTCGGCCGTGGAGCGGGTGACACCCGGCCAGGCGGTGGACTCTTCGGCGATCATGACGACGCCGGCGTGGTGCTTGTAGACGGTCGCGTTCACCTCCTGCATGAACGCGATGGCCTCCAGGTTCTCCCGACCGCCGTACTTGTTCGGGGCCCACTCGCCGTGGTTGCGGGAGTAGTCCAGGTAGAGCATCGACGCGACCGCGTCGACCCGCAGCCCGTCGATGTGGAACTGGTCGCACCAGTAGAGCGCGTTCGCGACCAGGAAGTTGCGCACCTCGTTGCGGCCGAAGTCGAAGACGTACGTGCCCCAGTCGGGGTGCTCGCCGCGCCGCGGGTCGGGGTGCTCGTAGAGCGGGGTGCCGTCGAAGCGCGCGAGGGCCCACTCGTCCTTCGGGAAGTGCGCGGGCACCCAGTCCAGGAGTACGCCGATGCCGGCGGCGTGCAGCCGGTCCACCAGGTGGCGGAACTCGTCCGGGTCGCCGAAGCGGGAGGTCGGCGCGTAGTAGCCGGTCACCTGGTAGCCCCAGGAGCCGCCGAACGGGTGCTCCATCACCGGCAGGAACTCCACGTGCGTGAAGCCCAACTCGGTGACGTACGCGGTGAGCTGTTCGGCCAGCTCGCGGTAGCCCAGGCCGGGCCGCCACGAGCCGAGGTGCACCTCGTAGACGCTCATCGGCTCCTGGTGCGGCTGCCGTTCGGCCCGCCGGGCCAGCCAGTCCGCGTCGTCCCACCGGTACGTCGAGTGGTGCACCACCGAGGCGGTGGCCGGCGGCACCTCGGCGTACGCGGCCAGGGGGTCGGCCTTGTCCCGCCACTGCCCGTCGGCGCCGAGCACCCGGTACTTGTAGCGGGCCCCGACCCGGGCGTTGGGGACGAACAGCTCCCACACCCCGCTGGAGCCGAGTGACCGCATCGGCCAGCCGTCGTCGGGGGACCAGCCGGTGAAGTCGCCGATGACCCGGACCCCACGGGCGTTGGGCGCCCAGACGCTGAACGCGACGCCCTCGTCGAAGACCCGCGCGCCGAGCGCCTCCCACAGCCGCTCGTGCCGGCCCTCGCGGATCAGGTGCAGGTCCAGCTCACCGAGGGTCGGTGGGTAGCGGTACGGGTCGTCGTGGGCGGTGCCGTCGACCTCCACCCGGTAGTCGAGCACAGTGCCCTCGACCTGGGCCTCGAAGACGCCCACGTCGTGCACCCGCTTCATCGGGTGCCGCTCGTCGCCGACGAGCAGCACGACGTCGCCGGCACCCCGACGCATCGTGCGGATCGTCGTCGAGCCGTCGGCGGGGTGCGCGCCGAGCAGCGCGTGCGGGTCGTGCGTCGCGCCGGAGATCAGCTGGTCCATCGGGCGTCCTTCGGGGCGGCGTCGGTCGGTGCGGAGGCGGGCGGGCGGGTCGCCGATCGGCGCGGTGGGGTCGGAACCGGGCCCGACCGGCGGGGCGGAGTCGGAACGGGAGCTGTCGGTGCGGGTGCTGCCGGCGCGGTGCCGCCGGACAGGTCGTCCGGCACATCGGCGACGGTGAGGTCCGCCGGCTCGGCGCCCGCCGGCAGCGGCACGCTCGGTGGGGTCGGGCGACGGACCATCAGGACGTGCGCCGGTTGCAGGTACGGGTCGAGCCGCACCGCGTTGCGCTGACCCCAGTCGTAGCTGGTGCCGGTCAGCTCGTCGTGCACCGTGAACCGCTCGTGCCAGTCGAAGCCGAGCGCCGGCATGTCGAGGGTGGTGTTGCCCCACTGCACCTCGCGCGAGTCGAACGAGCAGACCACGATGACCGTGTTGCCGGTCTCCGGGTCGTGCTTGGACCAGCAGAGCAGCGCCGGGTTGTCGATCTCGTGGAAGCGTAGGTTGCGGAGCTGGTGCAGGGCGGGGTTGTCGTGGCGTACCCGATTGAGGGTGGCCAGGAACGGCGCCAGCGAGCGGCCCTGCGCCTCGGCGCCGGCCCAGTCCCGGGGCCGCAGCTCGTACTTCTCGTTGTCCAGGTACTCCTCCGCGCCAGGCCGGGCCACGTGCTCGAACAGCTCGTAGCCCGCGTACAGGCCCCAGGAGGGGGAGAGCAGCGCGGCCAGCACCGCCCGGATCTTGAACATCGGCGGGCCGCCGTGCTGCAACGACTCGTGCAGGATGTCCGGCGTGTTCGGCCAGAAGTTCGGCCGCATGTAGTCGGCCGCCTCGATCAGCTCTTCGCAGTACGCCCGCATTTCGGCGGCCGTCGTGCGCCAGGTGAAATAGGTGTACGACTGGGTGAAGCCGATCTTGCCGAGGCCGTGCATGATGGCGGGCCGGGTGAACGCCTCGGCCAGGAACAGCACGTCCTCATCGACCGCCTTGACCTCGGCGATCAGCCAGTGCCAGAAGTCGAACGGCTTGGTGTGCGGGTTGTCCACCCGGAAGATCCGGATGCCCTCGCCGACCCAGTGCAGGACCACCCGCAGCACCTCGGCCCGGATGCCCTCCGGATCGTTGTCGAAGTTGACCGGGTAGATGTCCTGGTACTTCTTCGGCGGGTTCTCCGCGTACGCGATGCTGCCGTCGGCCCGGGTGGTGAACCACTCCGGGTGCTCGGTGACCCACGGGTGGTCCGGCGCGCACTGCAACGCCAGGTCCATCGCCACTTCCAGGCCCTGCGCGGCCGCCGCCTGGATGAAGGCCCGGAAGTCTGCCGGCGTACCCAGATCGGGGTGGATCGTGTCGTGGCCGCCCTCGGCGGCCCCGATCGCCCACGGTGAGCCCACGTCGGTCGGCCCGGCGGTGAGCGCGTTGTTGCGGCCCTTGCGGTTCACCCGGCCGATCGGGTGGATCGGCGGCAGGTAGAGCACGTCGAAGCCCATCGCGGCCACCCCCGCCAGCCGCTCGGTGGCGGTCGCGAAGGTGCCGGAGACGTCCCCCACCGCTCCTTCGGAGCGGGGGAAGAACTCGTACCAGGCCGAGTAGAGCGCCCGCTTGCGGTCAACCCAGATCGAGTACGTGTCACCGGCGGTGACCATCTCTCGTACCGGGTGCTCCCAGAGCAGGTCGGCCAGGGCCAGCGCCGGATCGACCCGCTGCGCCAGCGGCAGGTCGGTGTCGACGAGCGCGGTGAGCGCGTCGGCGACCCGGGGCCGGTCGGCGCTCGGTACGAGATCCCGGGCGGCCGCGAGCACCCGCGTGCCCTCGGCCAGGTCGTTGGCCAGGTCCTCCGGCCCCTGCCCGGCGGCGATCTTCTTGGTCACCGCGTTCTGCCAGGTCAGGTACGGGTCCTGGAACGCCTCGACGGAGAAGGTCCAGGAGCCGACGGCGTCCGGTGCGATGGTGGCGTGCCAACGGTCCTGGCCGGGTTCGCCGGGGCGCATCCGGGTGAACGGTCGGCTCACGCCGTCCGGACCAGCCCACACCACGTTGCAGCCCAGCGCGTCGTGCCCCTCCCGGTAGGCGCGCGCCGACACCGGAACCGGCTCGTCGACCACCGCCTTCGCCGGGTATCGCCCGCACGAGACGACGGGGGAGACGTCTTCGATCGGGAACCGTCCAGTCACCCCGCCAACCTACTGCGCGAGATCCGTTCGCGCGCGGCCAAGCACCCCAGGTGCCGCTCCCGCAGTGACATCGCTCGGATCGCGAATCGACACGTGTCGCGTGTCGTTGGTATTACGTGACCGCGCCCTGCCTGCCCGCTCACCAGACGCGACCACGACCCTGGTCGACACAAACGTGCTGCTGGACATCCTCACCGACGACCCCAAGTGGGCGGAGTGGTCCGGCACCGCCCTCGCTGAGGCCCGCGACGCGGGCGATCTGGTGATCAACCCCATCGTGTACGCCGAGGTGTCGGTTCGTTTCGACCGGATCGAAGAGCTGGACGAGGCATTGCCGGCGGGGGACTTCCTTCGCGAGGAGCTGCCCTACCTGGCGGGCTCCCTCGCCGGCAAGGCGTACGCGCGGTACCGGAAACTGGGCGGCGTGAAGCGGTCCGCGCTTGCCGACTTCTACGTCGGGGCGCATGTGGCGGTGTGCCGATACCACCTGCTGACCCGTGACGGGGCCTGGTACCGCACGTACTTCCCGACTTTGACGCTGACCACGCCGGACGAATGATCGCCGGCCCGGCCGCTGCCCGGCCGCCGTCAAGATCCACTCGTGTTCAATGAAAGCGCGGCATGGGCGCGAGCCGGATGCGGCGGCTTCCTGGAACCCGAGTGGATCTAGGTTGTGCGAGGGTCCTGAACGGCGTCAGGCGGGCGGGTTCCAATCCGTCGTGCCGCGAGGAGGCACAGTTGTACGAGCGTTTGCCGGACGGGCCGTTGCCGCCCGCGTACCCCATTGCTGGCGCGCGGCCTCCGCAGCCGGACGGGGACCGGGTGCCCGGTCCGCCCCAGCCGACGCGGGCGCCGCTCACCCGGCGGCAGTACTCCTACGGCGTCGCGATCGCGGTGGTCGTACTCGTGCTGTTTGTGGTGGGGGTCCTGCGGTGAGCGCGACGGGCCGGCGGTGAACGAGCTGCCGGTGGGTCGCCGGGTCGCGCAGTGGCGGGTACGACGGAACATGACGCAGCAGCAGTTCGCCGACCGGCTCGGTAAGTCGAAGAGTTGGGTGGACAAGGTCGAGCGTGGGGTACGCCGGTTGGAGCGGGTGTCCAACCTGCGGGAGGTCGCCGAGACGCTGCGCGTCGACGTGGAGGTTCTGCTGGCCACCCGGCCCGTGCGACCGACTCCGGTCGCCGCTGGGGTGGACGGGATTCGGACGGCGCTGGCCCGCTATCACCTGCCGGGCAGGGACCGACCGCCGCTGGTCGAGGAGCTGCGGGCCCGGCTGGAGCATGCCGAGCAGAGCTATCGGCATGCCCGGTACCCGGCGTTGCTGGCACTGCTGCCCGACCTGCTCGACGCGGCCCGCGAAGCGCACACCGCCCGCGAAGCGCACGCCGCCCGCGCTGCTGGTGTCGGTGTACGCGCTCATCGCGCTGGCGCTGGTCAAGGTCGACCAGGGGGAGTTGGCCTGGCTGGCCGCCGACCGGGGAATGACAGTCGCCCTGGCGACCCACGACCCGCAGGTGGCCGGCATCGCCACCGTGTCACTGAGTCAGGCTTTGCGGTCCCGTGGTCGACGGCGGTCCGCTCTGGATGCCGCGCTCGTCGCCGCTGACCGCCTCGGTACACACGACGGATCCTCGGCCAGCGTGGCGCTGCGCGGGACGCTGCTCCTTCAAGCCGCCCTTGCCGCCGCAGGCGGGGGAAGTGAACGTGCTGCCCGCCAGGCGCTCGACCAGGCAATTGAGATCGCCCGCGACATCGGCCCGGGCCGGCGACATGCACCGCGCGGGTTGGGCGGTCCTCGACGCAGAACGCACCGCCCGCAGTGAGGTGCACGACCGGCCGGCGGTACGGAAGCTGGTCGCTGTCGTGTGGCGGTCCGCCGACGCTCCGGCCGGCCTGGCCCAACTCGCCGCCACCCGCCATGTCGGATGACACCGGGCGAATTGGGACATGGACAATAGGGCCCGGTTCGCCAGGCTCTCCACCAAGGAGCACGTGTGACGAAGAGGAGCAAGCCGCCGTTCGCGACGAAGGCGATGCTCAGGCTGGAACGCGGCACCGCGAATGCCGCGGACACTCTGCGCCGATACGCTCCGCTCGCAGAGGAAATCGGCGCTGACGGGGTGGACGTCGACGTCGAACGCGCGGACCTGCTGCTGTCGGGCTCCCTCGTCGCGGTGAACGAGGAACGCGCCATGCACGCCATGGCACACCGGCTGCTGCACCGCTTCGGCTGGCGTGAGCAGGACTTCGGTTACATGCGAAACGTCCGCTACGCCGAGACCAGCGCACCCCCGTCCGGCCCCCCGGCCACCCGGCTGGTGATCGACCGGGCCGACCAGGAACTGGGCTGGGAGGGCGCGACCCACGGCACCGGCCTCACCCCCGACCGCAACCTGGAGATCGAGCCGGCCAAGGCCGATGTCGTCGCCCGGCTCTTCGTCAGCGTCCCGGCGACCACGATCGCCCGGACCGTGGAGGCGCTGGATCCGTGGCTGGCCCGCGTCGAGCCCGCCGCGGTCGGCGTGGACCCGGGCCGCGCGGCCCTGTTGTTCCTCGCCCGCGCCGACCTGCGGACCGAGGCGGAGAGGCTTGGCCTGGGCCGGGTCGAGACCGGCCGCATCGAGGCGGATGCCGACCACGTCATCGAGACCGCGACGGCCGCCGACGGCACAACTCTCTGGCTGCGCCGCGGCACCGACCCGGTCTCCCGGCTCTGGCCCGGGATCATCGAGATTCGGGAGATGGTGATCGACCCCTCCTACCCGGACTAGCCAGCCCGGTACGAGTCGATGGCAGCCACGGCCAGGCGGGTGAGCAGGAAACCGTCGTGGCCGGCGGAGAAAGCCGTTGCCGGAGCGGCACGGTGGAGCGGCAGCGGGTGGCACCGCCGAGCAGACGGGCGAAGTGGCGTTGGCGTAACCAACAGCCCGGCGAACGTTGGTGGTCGCGGCACTAGTTGCGTCGGTGGTAGTGGTTGCGGCGGGGGAGGTGGTCGGGGTCGAGCCAGGCGGGTGGGATGAATTCCGGGTGGCCGTCGCCGCTGAGTTGGACTTTCCAGTCGCTGTGGTGGAGGTGCCGGTGGTGGTGGCCGCAGAGTAGGACGGCGTTGTTGAGGCTGGTGTCGCCGCCGTCGGCCCAGTGGTGGATGTGGTGGGCGTCGCGCCAGCGCGGTGGTCGGTCGCAGCCGGGGAACGCGCAGCCGCGGTCGCGCAGCACCAAGGCGCGTCGTAGCGGGCCGCTGATGAGGCGGCGTTGTCGGCCGACGTCGAGTGGTTGACCGGCGCCGCCGAGCACGGCGGGCAGGATGGCGGCGTCACAGGCGAGCCGACGCACGGCGTCGGCGCTGAGGTGCAGGCCGGTGTCGAGAGCGGGGGTGCCCAGCTGTCGGGTCAACCCGTCGTAGCCGGTGGTGACGACGACCTGGGCGACGTCGCCGCCGTTCTCGGGTAGCTCACCGGTACGAAGGGCGAGCCGGCACACGTCGGCCAGGGCGTCGTGGCGGCGTTGCCCCGGGGTGCGGGAGTCGTCGGGCCCGGTGGGCGTGGCGAGCGGGTCGATGGCGGCGCGCAACGCGGCGGCGGCTTCGGTGTCGAGGATGCCGCAGAGGCGTAACCGGCCGTCGGTCTGCTCGCTGATGGTGACGTGCCGGTCCCGGGCGGCCCGCGACTCCTGCGCCCGCAGCGCCGCGTCGGCGGCGGCGTCGGCGACCTCCGGGGCGATGTGGTCGAGGATGCGGGTGCCGAGCCTGCGCAGCAGGGCGGCATCGAACTGTGCCGCCCACTCGACGAGGACACTGACGGCCTTGTCGGCAGCCTCCGTGCCGGCGGCGGTGTGGACGGTCTCGACCGTGGCGGCGATGACCCGGACCTGCTCCACGTCGACCGCTCCACCGGCCAGCGCGTCCCGCACGCCGGCCGGTGCGGCGTCGAGCGCCGTGGCCAGCTCGACCAGACGGCGGGCGGCACCGACCCCGAGGCGCAGCCGGTCGCGCAGCCACACGGCGGTCGAGGACGCGCCTTGCGCGGTCGCGGTGCCTCGACCGTCCAACTCACGCACGAGGGTGAGCTTGACCGCCGCCAGGCGTTGCTCGATGCGGTGCGCCGCGTCCAGTGCCGCCACCAGATCGCGCTCGGAGGCAGCCCAGGCGGGCGTGTCGAAGCAGGCCGCCACCGCGGCTTCCGCCTGCTCCAACGCATCGATCACAAGCAGGGACTAGAGCAGGTGTGCGACACGCTTTGGCGCCGTTGATCGTCCCGCCGCAGCGGACCATCAGGACCGCCGGAATGCGCGAGGGTGACGTAACCTCCCGCCATGATCGAACGGGTGAGAGTCGCGGTCGTTGGTGTCGGTAACAACACGTCGGCATTGGTGCAGGGGCTTGCTCTCTACCGCCAGAGCGGCAGCCTGGTCGGCATCCGCCGGCCGATGATCGACGGGCTCGGGGTGGGCGACATCGACGTCGTGGCGGCCTTCGCCACCTCCGAGGAGAAGATCGGTCGGGACCTGACCGAGGCGATCTTCCTGGCGCCCAACAACTTCCCTCGGCTGAACTGCGACCTGCCCAGAGCAGGTGTGCCGGTCACGAAGGGCCTCGTCGACACGACCGACGCGACCGGGGTGCGACGGGTCGCGGCGGCGCTGGCCGGGGCGGAGGTGCTGCTCTATTCGGCACCGAGTGGCCGGCCAACGACCGCCCAGGCGTACGCCGAGGCAGCTCTCACCGCGGGTATCGCCTTGATCAACACCACCGCCGACCCGGTCGCCCGCGACCCGCACCTGCTGGACAGGTTCGCGGCGGCTGGCCTGCCGCTGCTCGGCGACGACCTGGCCAGCCAGTTCGGCACCTCGGTGCTGCACAACGCGCTGCTGCGGCTACTGAAGGAGCGGGGCCTCACCCTGGTCAGCTCATACCAGGTCAATCTGGGCGGCACCGAGGACTTCCGCAACCTGGTCGAGAACCCCAACACCAAGAAGCAGTCCAAGCTCAACGCCCTGCCGGCGGTTGACACAGTCGAGATGGCCCCGCTCGGGTACCTGCCGCATCTCGCGTCGCAGAAGGTGGCTCACCTCAACCTTGAGGCGCAGGGTTGGGGTGAGACCGCAGTGAGCCTCGACGTGAAGCTGAAGGTGCACGATCCCAGTGGTGCCGCCGGGGTCAACATCGACCTCGTCCGCATCGCGGCCAGCGCACTCCGGGAGGGGCGTGGTGGTTATTCCGCCGAGGCGACGTCGTTGCTCAAGTCGCCTCCGGGAACGGCGATCTGAGGTCGGTGGTGAGCAGGCGCGTGATCCGGGCGTACTCGGCGGTCATCTCCGGGGTGGCGAGGAAGTCGTCCAGGTCCGCCGAGACCTGGAAGTCGACCTCCTCGACCGAGCGGATGGCCAGCTCGTACAGCTCCCCGCGCTGGTTCTCCTCCAGGTAGGTGGTCCAGTGTTCGAGCGCGGTGATGACGATCAGGAGCCCCTGATCCAGGTTGCCGTCGGCGAGGACGCCTGCGTCGATCCGCTCCAGCTGTGCGCGTAGCTCCGTGGCGCTGGCCGTGCGGACGTTCTCGCGGGCGGTGGCCAGAGCCGCCCACGCGTCCTCGTCCAACTCGTCGTCCGCGGCGGTGTCGAGCAGTTCGCTGCGGACCAGCCGGGTGACTGTGTCCAGGCCGAAGGCGCGAAGCGCGTCCTCCCGCGCCGCGACGACCAACTGGCGGATCGCCGCTTCGAGTTCGTCGTACCGCATGTCGCCCGCTGCCCTCAGGCCGCGCCGACCGAGCGGTACACGTCGAGCGTCTGCCGGGCGATGGCGTCCCAGGAGAAGTTCTCCACCGCGCGTCGCCGACCGGCCTGACCGAACCGGGCGGTACGCGCCGGGTCGCCGAGCAGAGTGTTGATCGCGGCCGCCAGGTCGGCCACGAAGCGGTCCGGGGCCAGTGGGGTGCCGGAGCCGTCGGTGGCCTGCTCGATCGGCACCAGCAGGCCCGTCTCGCCGTCGGCCACCACCTCGGGGATGCCACCGGTCGCAGTCGCCACCACGGCCGTCTCGCAGGCCATCGCCTCCAGGTTGACGATGCCCATCGGCTCGTAGACCGACGGGCAGACGAAGACGGTGGCGTGCGTGAGCACCTGGATCACCTCGGGCTTGGGCAGCATCTCGGCCACCCAGACCACGCCGGAGCGGTTGGTCCGCAACTCGGCGACCAGCTCCTGCACCTCGGCGGCGATCTCCGCCGTGTCCGGCGCACCGGCGAGCAGCACGAGCTGGGTGTCGGTCGGCAGCTCCCGGGCGGCGCGAAGCAGGTAGGGCAGGCCCTTCTGTCGGGTGATCCGGCCCACGTACACCACGCTGGGCAGCGCGGGGTCGATGCCGAGCCGGTCGAGCACGTCGGTGCCGGAGTCCGGGGCGTACTGGATGGTGTCGATGCCGTTGTAGACCACCCGGACCCGGGACGGGTCGATCTGCGGGTACGCGGTGAGCACGTCGTTGCGCATCCCCCCGCTGACCGCGATCACCGCGTCGGCGGCCTCCATCGCGGTGCGCTCGATCCAGGAGGAGAGGGCGTAACCGCCGCCGAGCTGCTCGGCCTTCCACGGCCGCAGCGGCTCCAGGCTGTGCGCGGTCACCACGTGCGGCACCCCGTGCAGCAGCTTCGCGGTGTGCCCGGCCAGGTTCGCGTACCAGGTGTGGCTGTGCACCACGTCGGTGCCGGCCGCGCCGGCGGCCATCTCCAGATCCACGCCCATCGTGCGCAGCGCGGCGTTCGCGCCGGTCAAGCCCGGCGGTTCGGCGTACGCGGTGACGCCCGGCTCGGTGCGCGGCAGGCCGAAGCAGTGCACGCGCACGTCGGTGAGGCGACGCAACTCCCGGGCCAGGTACTCGACGTGCACCCCGGCGCCGCCGTAGACCTCCGGCGGGTACTCGCGAGTGAGAAGGTCAACGCGTAGCGGGGTGGGTTCCGTCATGACCTCGCACCCTAGTGCAGAAGAGTCCCCGTACGAGTGGTGAAGTCCGACGCGGGTGGATAGCGTCGGGGCATGGCTGCCAAGGTTCTCGCGATCGTCCTGGCGGGTGGTGAGGGCAAGCGCCTGATGCCACTCACCACGGACCGGGCCAAGCCGGCCGTCCCGTTCGGCGGGATGTACCGCATGGTCGACTTCGTCCTCTCCAACCTGGCCAACGCCGGCTATCTCAAGATCGTCGTGCTGACCCAGTACAAGTCCCACTCCCTCGACCGACACATCACCAAGACCTGGCGGATGTCCACGCTGCTCGGCAACTACGTCACCCCGGTGCCCGCGCAGCAGCGTCGTGGCCCGTGGTGGTTCGCCGGCTCGGCCGACGCCATCTACCAGAGCTTCAACCTGATCAACGACGAGCAGCCCGACTACGTGATCGTCTTCGGTGCCGACCACATCTACCGGATGGACCCGCGGCAGATGGTGGAGGACCACATCGCCTCCGGCGCCGCGGTGACCGTCGCCGGCATCCGCCAGCCGCTGTCGACCGCCGACCAGTTCGGCGTCATCGAGGTCGGCGAGGACGGCAAGCGGATCCGGGCGTTCCGCGAGAAGCCCACCGACGCGGTCGGCCTGCCCGACGCGCCGGATGAGATCTACGCCTCGATGGGCAACTACGTCTTCACCACCCGGGCGCTCTGCGAGGCGGTCGAGCGCGACGCGGAAGACAAGAGCAGCAAGCACGACATGGGCGGCAGCATCATCCCGATGCTCGTCGAGCGGGGCGAGGCGAACGTCTACGACTTCCGCGACAACGAGGTGCCGGGCAGCACCGACCGGGACCGCGGCTACTGGCGGGACGTGGGGACGCTCGACTCGTTCTACGACGCGCACATGGATCTGATCAACGTGCACCCCGTCTTCAACATGTACAACTTCGACTGGCCGATCTATACCGAGCAGCCGCCGTGGCCACCGGCCAAGTTCGTCCACCAGTGGGGTGAGCGGGTCGGCCGGGCGGTCGGCTCGATGGTCTCCCCGGGGGTGGTGATCTCCGGCTCGCTGGTGGAGAACTCGATCGTCTCGCCGAAGGTGCGGGTGCACTCCTGGGCGCACGTCGAGGGCTCGGTGCTGATGGAGGGTGTCGAGATCGGCCGGCACGCGGTGGTCCGGCGGGCCATCCTGGACAAGAACGTGTTCGTCCCGGAGGGCGTCGAGATCGGCGTCGACCTGGAGAAGGACCGGCAGCGCTACACCGTGTCCGACAACGGCATCGTGGTGATCGGCAAGGGCCAGAAGGTCGTGCCGTGACCGACCCGCACTCCCCGAGGAGGATCCCGCAGTGACCCACCCCCGTGCCGGCCAGCCCGCTGAGCCCGCCGACCTGGTCGACGTGCCGCGCCTGGTGACCGCCTACTACGCCGAGCACCCGGACCCCGCGGACCCGGCCCAGCAGGTCTCCTTCGGCACCTCCGGCCACCGCGGCTCCAGCCTGCGCAACGCGTTCAACTCCGACCACATCCTGGCGGTCACCCAGGCGCTCTGCGACTACCGACGCGAGCAGGGGCTAGACGGGCCGCTCTTCCTCGCCCGGGACACCCACGCGCTCTCCGCGCCGGCCGCGGTGGACGCCCTGGAGGTGCTCGCCGCCAACGGCGTCACCGTGCTGGTGGACAGCCGCGACGGCTACACCCCGACCCCGGCGCTGTCGCACGCGATCCTCACCCACAACCGGGGGCGTACCAGCGGGCTCGCCGACGGCATCGTGATCACCCCGTCGCACAACCCGCCCGACGACGGCGGCTTCAAGTACAACCCCACCAACGGCGGGCCGGCCGACACCGACGTGACCCGGTGGATCCAGGACCGGGCCAACACCATCCTCGCCGCCGGGCTCAAGGAGGTCCGCCGGATCACCTACGCGCGGGCCCGGGCCGCCGACACCACCGGGGAGTACGACTTCCTCGCCAACTACGTCGACGACCTGCCGGCGGCGATCGACATCGACGCCATCCGCGACGCGGGGATCCGGATCGGCGCGGACCCGCTGGGCGGGGCGAGCGTGGCGTACTGGGGTGAGATCGCCGAGCGGCACCGACTGGACCTGACGGTGGTCAACCCGACGGTCGACCCGACCTGGCGGTTCATGACCCTGGACGGCGACGGCAAGATCCGGATGGACTGCTCCTCGCCGAACGCGATGGCGTCGCTGATCGCCGCGCGGGCCGACTACCAGATCTCCACCGGAAACGACGCGGACGCCGACCGGCACGGCATCGTCACCCCGGACGCCGGCCTGATGAACCCCAACCACTACCTGGCGGTGGCGATTCGTCACCTGTTCCGTACCCGCACCGAGTGGGGGCCGGCCGCCGCGGTGGGCAAGACCCTGGTCTCCTCGTCGATGATCGACCGGGTCGCCGCCGACCTGGGTCGGCCGCTGCTGGAGGTGCCGGTCGGGTTCAAGTGGTTCGTGCCCGGTCTGCTGGATGGCGCGGTCGGCTTCGGTGGTGAGGAGAGCGCCGGGGCGTCGTTCCTGCGCCGCGACGGGTCGACCTGGACCACCGACAAGGACGGCCTGTTGCTCTGCCTGCTGGCCGCCGAGATCCAGGCCACCACCGGCCGCAGCCCGAGCGAGCACTGGGCGGAGCTGGCCGAGCGTTTTGGCGCGCCCGCGTACGCCCGGATCGACGCCCCGGCCACCCGGGAGCAGAAGGCTGTGCTCGGCAAGCTCTCCCCGGAGCAGGTCACCGCCACCGAGTTGGCCGGTGAGCCGATCACCGCGACGTTGACCACCGCCCCCGGCAACGGCGCGCCGATCGGCGGCCTGAAGGTCACCACGGAGTCCGGCTGGTTCGCCGCCCGCCCGTCCGGCACCGAGGACGTCTACAAGATCTACGCCGAGTCGTTCCAGGGCCCGGAGCACCTTCGCCGTCTCCAGGAGGAGGCACAGGACCTGGTCACACAGGTTCTTAGCTGAACGGCCAGGACGCGCAGCGGGGCCGACGCCGGATGGCGTCGGCCCCGTTTCAGCGAGGTCAGCGGGCCAGCGGAATGCTCCCGCGACGTTGGGGGAGTGGGCCGTGCAGGATGCCGCAGAGCCGGGCGAGCTGATCGACGACCTTGGCAGGTTCATCGAACGGATCCAGTCCACTGACCTCAAGCGGGTCCAGGACGGGAACGGTCACGTGCGAGATCAACGGGTGCAGCGGCCGATGGTCGGCCTCTCCCTGGCCGAGTAGGTCCTCGTGCAGCTTCTCCCCGGGGCGCAACCCGGTGTAGACGATCGGGACCGCGCTGGCCGCCTGCTCGACCATGCGGCGGGCGAGGTCGTCGATCCGGACCGGCTCGCCCATGTCGAGCACCAGAGCCTCCCCGTCGCGGCCGATGGCGGCCGCCTGGAGGACCAGGTGCACCGCCTCCTGCACCGTCATCAGGTACCGCGTCACGTTGGGGTCGGTGACGGTCAGCGGCTGCCTCGCCTCGATCTGCCGCTGGAAGGCGGTCACCACCGAGCCCCGGCTGCTCAGGACGTTGCCGAACCGGACGCTCAGGAAGGTGCCCGGGTAGGTCGCGGCCGCGTGCGCGGTAAGCATCTCGGTGATGCGCTTCGAGTAGCCGAGCACACTGATCGGGTCGGCGGCCTTGTCGGTGGAGATGTTGACGAAGCGGGCGACGTCCCGGCACGCGTCCAGGACGGTGAGCGTCCCCCAGACGTTTGTCTTGACCGCCTCGCCCGGGTGGCGTTCCAGCAGGGTCAGATGCTTCAGCGCGGCGGCGTGGAAGACGATCTCGGGGCGGCGTTCCCGCATGATGCGTCGGATGCCTTCGTCGTCGCGCAGGTCGGCGAGGATGAGTTCGGGGCCGTCCAGCAGCGCGCGCCCGGTGAGCGACATCTGGAGGCTGTGCAGGGCCGACTCGTCCCGGTCCAGCATCATCAGCTCACCGGGGTTGGCGCGCATGATCTGCCGGCACAGCTCCGAACCGATCGAGCCCCCGGCGCCGGTGACCAGAACGCGTCGACCGGTGAGCCCGTTGTCGTCCAGGGTCAGGTCGCCGACCACCTGGCGTCGGCCGAGCAGGTCACTGATCTGGACGTCCCGCACGTCGCTGACCGTGATCCGGTGGTCCACCAGCTCCCGGACCGGTGGCAGGACCTTGAACGCCGCGCCGGTGCGCAGGGTCGCCTCCCGCACCTCGCGGATCAGCGTGGCGTCGGCGTTGGCCACCGCGAAGATCACGGTGGTGGCGCCGGTGCGGCGGATCACGTCGACGAGGTGCTGTCGGCTGCCCAGCACCGGAACACCGGCGATGCGGAGGTCGTGTTTGCCCGGGTCGTCGTCGAGCGCGCCGATGGGCAGGTAGCGGCCCTTCGGGTCGCTGAGCATCGCGCGCACCAGCCCCTGCCCGGCCTCGCCGAGACCGAAGAGCAGCACCGGGGTCGCCGAGCGGGCGTCCGGTCGCATCGCGCGGTCCCGGCGGTGCCGGTGCAGCAGACGGCAGCTGAGCATCAGCAGCAGCGCCAGCGCGGCACCGATCACGGGGGTGCTGGCCGGCACCGGGCGTTCGCCCAGCGCGAGAAGGGCGACGAGCACCACCGCGGCCGTGGTGGCGGTGGTGCCGGCGAGGCCACGAACCTCCTCGACGGTGCCGAGGGGCTGGCGACCGGATCGGATGCGGCGCAGTGCGCTGACGCCGACGTGCAGCACGGCGGCCCCGCCACCGAGCAGTACCGCGTTGACCGCCTGATCGACGGTGAGAGCTAGCTCGTACCTCGCCCAGCCCGCGACCGTGAACCCGCCGACCCAGCCGAGGGCGTCGGCGGCAAGAAAGATGGCGGTCCGACGGCGACTCACCCTGGCGCGGCCCGTGGCTGTTGATGTCGTTGGCTGCTGTATCTCCGGCGGCATCTACGACTCCCTGTCCTGTCCGTGGCCGGCGTTGACCCAGGGCAGGTCAGGGGGCCACGCACGTCCCCTAACTGCTTAGCGGAATATGCGCCCCCGAATCCGGTTTTCACATTTCTATGACCGGATGTCTGATTAAGTGTCGACGAAGCCGGTGTAAATGCCGTTACCGGCGAGGCTCTTCGCGGCGGCCGAGCTGGCGACGCAGGCTCTCGGGGAGCAACTCACGCAGTTGTTCCGGTAACAGGGGCAGGTCCAGCAGTCTCAGCTTGAGCTGGTTGCGTTCCTGGTGGCGGCGCGGGTCGAGGCGGACCACCAGGCCGGCGTCGTGGCGGTAGTGCACCTCCACCGCGCCCGTCGTCGACCGGTTGCGGATCACCCGCCCGTCCACCTCCACCGAGACCGGCCCGGACCCGGGGCGCAGATCCAGCCGTACCGTCTCCTCCGGAGAGAGCACCACCGACCGCGAGATGCCGGCCATCGGGGCGCTCGGCGTCACCACCACGGCCCGCGTCGCCGGGGAGATCAGCGGTCCACCGGCGGCGTAGCTGTAGGCGGTCGACCCGATCGGGGTGCACACGACCACCGCGTCGCAGCGGTAGTAGCCGTACTGCTGCCCGTCCACCGACAGGTTGGCGCTGACGAATCCCTGTCCCGGATGGCGGACCAGCGCGACGTCGTTGAACGCGACGACGTCGTCGCCGCACACGGTGCAGGCCAGGCAGCTGTGTGCCTCGACCGTGTACTCCCCGGTCAGCAGTCTGGCCAGCGCCGCCGGTAGGTCCGGCGGTTCCACCTCCACGAGGAACCCCAGCTTGCCCAGGTGTACGCCGAGCACCGGCTTCGGGTCGTGTACGGCCATCCGCAGCGCGCCCAGCATCGTGCCGTCCCCGCCGATGCTGATCAGCAGGTCCGACCCGTGGGCCAGCTCCGCCTCCGGCACCGCGCGGACCGGCTCGGGCACCCGGTGCCGGTCCTGTTCGCGGACCGCCAGGACGGCGTGGTGCTGGGCGGCCCAGGCCACGATCGTGCCCACCACCGGGGACACGTCCCGGGTGGGATGGAGCACCAGCCCGAGCCGGATCCGATCCATGTGCCCAGCTCATCACAGTTTGGGCGGCCGGCACGGCCCTACGGGCAACGACCGCATACGCAAGGGCGTTTCGCCCGGTCGGTTGGTTCGTTGGGCCAGGAGCGACCAACCACATCCCAAAGGGGGCGCCCGAGATGACCTGGCCCGGGGCTGCCCTCGACCCCGGCGAGGCGACCGGTGGCACCGAGGCGTGGATGGATCGGCCAACCGGGGACAGGGCGTCACGTGCCCACCGGGAGTTCCTCGGTCGGGCGCTGCGCCGCTACCCGGTGACCGTCGTCGTGCTCGCCCCGTACGCGCTGCTCATCCTGCCGACGGCGGTCTTCTATCGGAATCCGGAGACCGGCTTCATCGTCTCGCTGGTCGGGCTCGCGTTGCTGGGCAGCGTCACCGTGGAGACGGTCGGCCGGCTGTTCGGGCGTCCCGACTCCCGCTGGCGCGAGGGCTTCCGGCGCGCGCACGCACGGTATCCGTGGCTCTACCCGATCGCCGTCGTGGTCACGTTGATCAGCGTCTTCGCGAACGTGCTCGGGGCCCACCTCGGTCGGGGAACCATCGTCAACCAGGTCTCCGGCGACCTGTCCGGCGGGTCGCTCGCCATGGTGAGCACGCTCTTCTCGGGCTGGACGGCCCTGGGTTTCGCGTTGCTGGTGGCCAGCCACCTCAGCGGTCGGCTGTCGCGGGCGAAGCTGTTCGGCTGGCTGGCCGTCCTCGTCGGCGCGGAGGCCTACATCGCCGTGTTGACGGCCAGATCCGCGCCGCTGGTCGCGCTGTTGTTCTTCGTGGCCTCCACCGGAGCGCTCTGCGGCGTCTTCCGACTGCGCTACCTGGCGTTGTGTGCGGTGCTGCTCTTCGTCGCCTGGCCGGCCGTGTTCGAGCACCGCAACGCCCTCCGGGAGGATCGCGGCGTCGCGGTGGACACCAAGGTCACCGCCACCGACCGACTCCGGCTGGACAGTCAGCTCAGTCTGGTGGCGGGCTTCGACGTCCCGGTCGACCTGGGCCAGCCCGGGGTCACCGACTACCTGCGCTACGGGCTGGTGCCCCGGGTGCTGGATCCGGACCGGCCGGCGATCTCCACCGGGCAGCGGATCAACCAGTACATCGGCGGGGGCCCGACGTCGGCCTATACCTTCCTGCTGCTGGGCAACATCTGGTTCTTCGACGGCGCGATCGGCGTGGTCGCCGTGCACGCCTTCTGGGCTGCCGTGGCGGCGGTGCTGCTGCGCTGGCGTGGCACGCCCGGCCCGATCCGGCTGAGCCTCTTCTGCCTGGTGCTCTTCGACCCGCTGCTCTGGTCCAACACCTACCCGGACTCCACGGTCGGTTTTCTGCAGCACGTGGTGGCGGCGACGCCGGTCTTCGTTCTCCTGGGGCTCAGCCGCCGATCCCTGCACGGGGCCCGCAGACACCCGGCCACCGCTCGGTTGCCCGCCGCGCGAGGCGCAACCCGGTGACCGTACGGGTAGGTCGGCACGTGGTCGGCCGGACCGCAGCCCCGGACGCTCCACGGCCCGGCCGCCGTGCTCTGCTCGCGCTTGTCGTCGGCGGGCTCTCCAGCGGCGGCAACCTGCTGCTGGCGATCACCGTGACCCGACTGGAGTCGGTCGGCGGGCTGGGCCAGTTCGCCCTGGCCTTCTCGTTCTACATCGTCGGCTCCGGGTTGGTGCGCAGCACGGTGACCGACACCGTGCTGGCCACCGGGGTCGGGGTCGTCGCGTCGGCCGCCCGGCGGGCGATCCTGCTGGGCGTCGTCGCTGGCACGCTGATCAGCGCGGCCGGCGCGGCGTACGGCTCGCCCTACCTGCTGTTCGCGGGCCTCGCCCTGCCCGGGTTGGTGCTCTACGACTACACCAAGGCGGTCGCCGTCGGCATCGGCGCTCCCTCGGCGGCGATGGCCCAGGAGATCGCCTGGGCGGCGCTCACCGGGTGTGCCGCGTTGGCCGGTCTGCTCCGGGTGATCGACGTGCCGTACGTCTTCGCCCTGTGGGCCGTCGGCGGCGCTCTGCTCGGTCTGGTCGTCGCGGCCCGGCGCCGGTACGCGCTGGTGCCCGGCTGGCGGGTCGGACGGGCCGAGACCCGTGTCGCGGCGGGCTTCGGCGCGCAGTTCCTGCTGACCACCGGCTCGGCGCAGCTCGCGCTGACCGCTGTGGCGCTGGTCGCCGGCACGGCGGTGGTCGGGGCGTTGAGCGCCGGACGCACTCTGCTGGGGCCGGTCAACCTGGTGCTGTCGACCGCCGCCACGCTGATCCTGCCGCAGTTGGCCCGCACCCGCGCCGAATCCCGTGCGGTGCGGACCCGTACGGCGGTCCGGCTCGCACTGCTCGTGGCCGGCGCCGTCCTGCCGTTGACGATCGCGGTCGCCCTGCTGCCGGACGCGGTCGGCAAGGAGTTGCTCGGCGCCAACTGGACCGTCGCCCGGAGTCTGCTGGTGCTGCTCGCGCTGGAGAGCCTGCTCGCGGTGCCGGCCACGATCGGTTTCGCCGGGCTGCGGGTCGAGCAGGCGAGCCGGCGGGCGATCGTGCTCGGCATCCTGCTCGGTGGGCTCCGCGTTCCGGCGGTCGTCGCCGGGGCTGTCCTGTTCGGTGCGCCCGGAGCAGCCGGCGCGCTGGTCGTGCTGGCCCTGGTCAGCGCGGTCGCCTGGGGCGGCAGCTATCTCCTGCTGCTGCGGGCCCGCGTGCCGGAGCGCCCCCCGGCGGTCCAGCCGGTCTGACTCCGGACCCGCGCCGACGTGGCCGGCGCGGGTCCGGGCGGCGGGTCAGGCGATGGTCGCCAGCGCGGCGCGGATGCGCTCCACCACGGCCTTGACCGCCGGTTCGGCCAGATCGGCGTACGTGGGCAGGTTGATCCCGCGCCGACTCAGGTCCTCGGTCACCGGACAGTCCGCGTCCGGATCACGATGCGCGGGTAGGTCCGGGATCGGCACGAAGAAGGGACGAGTCTCCACGCCGAGCCGGGCGAGCGCTCCGGCCAGCGCGTCCCGGGACGTCGCGTCCCCCTCGGCCCCGACGAGAAAGGCCGCCATCCAGGGCGCGCGGCGGGCTCCGGGGACCACCGGCTGCGCCGACAGCGCCGGCTCGTCGGCCAACTGCTCCTCGTACCCGGCGATCACCCGGTCCCGGAGGGCGATGATCTCGTCCGCCCGGTCCAGTTGGGCGCAGAGCACCGCGGCGCACAGGTTCGTCATCCGGTAGTTGTAGCCCAGTACCGGAAAGTAGTAGCGCCGCTGCGGATCCATGCCCTGGTTACGCAGCAGGCGCATCCGGTCGGCCAGGGCCGCGTCGGAGGTGGTCACCGCGCCACCTTCGCCGGAGGTGAGCACCTTGTTGCCGAAGAACGAGAAGGTCGTGACGTCGGCGAGCGAGCCGGTGGGTTGCCCGTCGAGGGTGGCGCCGAACGATTCTGCCGCGTCGGCGACCAGGAGCAGGCCGTGCCGGCCGCAGAGTTCGCGTAGCGCGGTGTAGTCGGCCGGGTGCCCGTACAGGTCGACGGCGATGACCGCCCGGGTGCGTGGTCCGATCGCGGCGCGTACCGCTGCGGGGTCGACGCACCAGCTCTCCGGCAGGACGTCCACACAGACGGCACGAGCCCCGCAGTACGCGACGGCGTTGGCGGTCGCCACGTAGGTCAGCGCGGGCACGATCACCTCGTCGCCCGGACCGATGCCGGCCGCTGCGAGGGCCAGGTGCAGCGCCACCGTGCCGTTGCTTGTCGTCAGGGCGGTGTCGGCGGCGCAGCGGCGAGCGAAACGCTCCTCGAAGTCCCGCAGGTACGGGCCCTGCGAGGAGATCCAGCCGCTCCTCAGCGCGTCGACGACGTACCGCTCCTCCAAGGTGGAGAGGCTCGGTCGGGCCACCGGATAGGTGTCGTCCGCGATACTCATGATCCATCCCCTCCGGCGACCGCCGTGCCGCTCGCGGCCTCCGCGACGAACGGCGACCGTGGCACCGGCCCCGATCCGCCCCGCGCCGCCCAGCTGAGGACGTCGAGGTAGTCGCGGCCGGTGGCTGCCCAGGTGCGACCGGCCAGTCGGTCGTTCGCCCGCCGGGAGGCGGCAGCGTAGCGCTCCCGGTCGCCGAGCAGGTGCCGCACCGCGTCGGCGAGGGACCGCGGATCCCGTGCGCGGAAGACCACCGCCTCGGCGCGGTTGAACACCAACTGGTCACGCAGCGGCTCGACGTCCGCACAGGCGACGGGGAGCCCCCAGGTGAACGCCTCCAGCATCGCGCCGCTGGCCGCCTCCCAGAGCGAGGGTACGACCACCGCGTCCGCTCGGGCATAGATGGCGTTCAGCTCGTCCAGGCTGACGAAACCGGGGAACGAGACCCGGCCGCGCAGGTCGGGTTGGGCCGCGCGGGCGAGCAGCCGACTCGCCTCCGGCTCGACCAGCGGCCCCGGGCAGATCAGCCGGCACTCCGGCAGCAGCGCCATCGCCTCCAGCAGGGTCGCGTGGTTCTTGTGCTCCGCCGTGGAGGACGGGTAGACCAGCAGCCCTGGTTCGGGCCGGGTGTGCGCGCGATCCGGCGCGGGTTGGAACGCCGGGGTCGGGATGAGCACGGTCCGCTCCGCGGCCTCCGGGAAGAGGCGCAGGGTCTCCCGGTACGGATGGGGCCAGGTCACCACTACCGCCGCCGCGCGGGCCACGTTCGCCCGGATCACCGCCGCGTACCCGGGGGCGTGGAAGTCGGCCCGCAGATGACGCGTGTCGTGCAGGACGACGACCGAGGTGCCCGACCCGATCGGGGCGCCGTGCACCGGGAACAGAGTGACGTCGGTGTCGACGTGCCGTACGACCGACCGTTGCCGGACCGCGTTCACGGCCGTGCGGACCGCGCGTGAGTTGCGCATCGCCCTGGGCGTCCACCGTCGGAACAGTTGGCCGGTGGGGTTGTCGGAGCGCAGCGGCTGGGCCACCTCGGTCCAGGCGATCCGCGCGTCGGGCACCTGATCGCGCCACTGGGCCAGGGTGCCACGCAGGACGTTCACCCGCAGGTCGCAGGATTCGTCGACGGCCATGCCGGTCAGCAGGCCGTAGGTGAAGGCTTCGAGCCCGGCGGCGTGACCGGGACGGATGGGTGCGGCGTCGACCGCGACCCTCACCGGTCCACCCGGATCAGTCGCCCCATCCGTTCGTCCTCGAGGAGTTGTCGATCCGCGTCGACCATGACCCGGACCAGGTCGCTGAAGAGCGTCTTCGGCGCCCACCCCAGGGTGCGTCGGGCCTTCGAGTAGTCGCCGATGAGGGCATCGACCTCCGCCGGGCGGAAGTAGGCGGGGTCCAACTCCACGTACCGCTGCCAGTCCAACCCGACCCGGTCGAACGCGGCCTCGACGAACTCGCGCACGGTGTGGCCCTCGCCGGTGGCGACCACGTAGTCGTCCGGGGTGTCCTGCTGAAGGGCGAGCCACATCGCCTCGACGTACTCCGGTGCGTAACCCCAGTCCCGAACGGCGTCGAGGTTACCCAGGTAGAGCTTGTCCTGGATGCCGGCCTCGATCCTGGCCACCGCGCGAGTGATCTTGCGGGTCACGAAGTTCTCGCCCCGGCGTGGGCTCTCGTGGTTGAACAGGATGCCGTTGGCGCAGAACATGTTCCAGGATTCGCGGTAGTTCACCGCGGACCAGTAGGCGTACACCTTGGCGCACGCGTACGGGCTGCGCGGGTGGAACGGGGTCTCCTCGCGTTGCGGCGGTGGGGTCGAGCCGTACATCTCCGACGACGACGCCTGGTAGAACCGGCAGCCGATGTCGGCGGACCGGGCCGCCTCCATCATGCGCAGCGCGCCGAGCCCGGTGACGTCCGCCGTGTACCCGGGAATGTCGAAGGAGACTCGGACGTGACTCTGCGCGCCCAGGTTGTAGATCTCGTGCGGGCGGATGTCCCGAATCAGCGCGGTCAGCGAGGCCGGGTCGGACAGGTCGCTGTAGTGGAGGAAGAGGCGGGCGTCGCCGCTGCGCGGATGGACGTCGACATGGTCGATCCGTTCGGTGTTGAAAGAGGACGACCGCCGTTTGATGCCGTGCACCGTGTATCCCTTGTCGAGCAGGAACTCCGACAGGTAACTGCCGTCCTGACCGGTGATGCCGGATATGAGTGCCACTCGTGACATGAAGTCCCTCTTCTGCTGGCCCAATATTCCCCGCGGGTTCCTTATATCGCTCTCGGGGCCGGCACTTCTGAGGTTTCATGTATCTGGCGGAATTTATTCTGCGCGGCGCAGTTCAGAGAATGGCTCAGTCACGGATCGAGCATCCGATCGTTAGATGGATCGATCCTGTGGCACGAGCGAGGAGCGAGGATGGCCGGCGAACTCACCCCCGCGGCGGACACCCGAGAACGATCGGCGACTGTTGACGGGAATAAATTCCACGTCCTTGTCACTGCCGGCTATTTCGCTCCCGGTTGGCGTGCCGGAGGGCCGGTCCGGTCCATTTCCGAAGTGCTCGCTCTGGCCAGTGACGACATTGAGACGTCCATGCTGACCCGCGACCGCGACCTCGGCTGCAGCGACCCCTATCCGGGGCTCTCCGGTCGCTGGTCCCGGGTCGGCCGGACGAACGTCTTCTATCTGGGTGTGCGTCGGCTGGGGCACTGGCGGTCGCTCTGGCGCTCGCTGCGCGCCGGCCGTTTCGACCTGCTGTACGTCAACAGCGTCTGGTCGACGTTCTCCATCCTGCCCATCGCCGCGGCCCGGCTCGGTCTGCTGCGGGTGGGCCGTGTCCTGGTCGCCCCCCGGGGTGAGTTCGGCCCCGCCGCTCTCCGGGTGCACCGACTCCGGAAGCGGATCTTCCTGGCCGCCTGGCGGTGGATGCTGCAAGACCGTCGGGTGCTGTGGCACGCCACCACCCCGGTCGAGGCCAACGACATCCGGCGGGTGCTGCCCCGGGCCCAGATCGGTGTCGTCGCGGTCAGCCGGGGCCCCGAGCCGGAACAAGCGCCGGCCGAGCTGCCCGCGACCCACCACGCGCGGCTGGTGTTCATCGGGCGGATCTCCCCCATGAAGAACCTCGACCTCGTGCTGGCCGCGCTCGCCTTCGTGCCGGTGCCGGTGCGGCTGGACATCTACGGCCCGGTGGAGGACGAGGCGTACTGGCAGCGCTGCCGAGAGCACCTGGCCGAGCTGCCCGAATCGGTCGCCGTCAGCTACCAGGGTGAGTTGCCACCCGAGCAGGTCCGCGCGACCTTCGCCCGGTACGACGCGTTCGTGCTACCGACCCGGGGAGAGAACTACGGCAACGCCATCGCCGAGAGTCTGTCGGCGTGCTGCCCGGTGCTCTGCTCCGACCGGACACCCTGGACGGCGGTGCTGCGCGACGGGGGTGGGCTGGTCCTCACCGAGCTGACCGCGACGGCGTTGGGCGCCCTGATCACGCAGGTGGCGACCGCCACCCCCCAACAGCGGCACACGGCCCGGGTCGAGGCGGGCGAGGCCTACCGCCGTTGGCGGGACAGCAGGGCTCCGGTCAGCGTTCTCGACCAGGCGTGGCAGGTGATTCGCGATCCGGCGTGCCGGGTGCCCCCGCAGGGGCGGACACCGTGAGCCGCGTTCGCCCCTGCCCACCACGAACAGCACATCTGCCATCAGGAGGCGCCAAGTGACCCGCGTGATGACCGTCGTCGGAACCAGACCGGAGATCATCCGGCTGGCTCGGGTGATCGACGCGCTCGACCGGACCGTGGACCACACGTTGGTGCACACGGGGCAGAACTGGGATCCCTCGCTCTCCGATGTCTTCTTCAGCGAGTTGGGGGTCCGAGCACCGGATCTCTTCCTGCGGGCCGACACCCAATCGCTCGGCAGCCTCCTCGGGGCCGTCCTGGTCGGCACGGAGAAGGCGATCACCGAGCTGCGCCCGGACGCGCTGCTGGTGCTCGGTGACACCAACAGCGCGATCTCGGCGTTGATGGCCCGGCGGATGAACGTGCCGGTGTACCACATGGAGGCCGGCAACCGCTGCTTCGACCTGAACGTGCCGGAGGAGACCAACCGGTGCATGGTCGACCACATCGCGGACTTCAACCTGGTCTATTCGGAGCACGCCCGGCGCAACCTGCTCGCCGAAGGGCTGCACCCGCGCCGCATCCTGCACACCGGCTCACCCATGCGTGAGGTGCTCGACCACTATCGGCGGCAGATCGAGCGGTCCACCGTGCTGGCCCAACTCGAACTCGAACCGGGCGGCTACTTCGTCGTCAGCGCGCACCGGCAGGAGAACGTGGACCACCCGGACCGGCTCCGGCGGCTGCTGGAATGCCTGCGGGTCGTCCGCGACGAGTGGCGGCTGCCGCTGCTGGTCTCCACGCATCCGCGTACCCGCAAGCGGTTGGAGGCGCTCGCCGGCGACGGCCTGCACCTCGACGGCGTGGCCTTCCACGAGCCGTTCGGCTTCTTCGACTATGTGACGCTGCAACGGCATGCCCGCTGCACTCTCTCCGACAGCGGCACGGTCAGCGAGGAGGCGGCGATCCTCGGCTTCCCGGCGGTGACCCTGCGCGAGTCCATCGAGCGTCCCGAGGCGCTGGACAGCGGGGCGATCGTGATGACCGGCCTGGAGCCGGACGGGGTCGTCGAGGCCATCCGGGTCGTGGTCGCGCAGGTGGCCGACAGCTCGGTCGCCTGCCCGCTCGACTACCAGGTGCCCGACACATCACGCCGGGTCGTCGACTTCATCCTGTCGACCGTGCGCCGCCATCACGACTGGGCGGGCATCCGCCGCTGACCGGTCCACCGGCCGGGCCGGCACACCCGTGACGACGTCGCCCGGGGCGACATCGCGGGTCACGCAGGCGCCCGCGCCCACTGTCGCGTCCCGGCCGACCGTCAGCTTCGGCAGGATCGCGGCCGTGGTGCCTACCAGGACGCCCTCCTCCAGCCGGCAGTATCCGGAGACCGCGGCGAGCGGATTGACCGAGACGTAGTCGCCGAGCACGGTGTCGTGCCCCACCGTGCAGTTCTGGTTGAGGTGCACGTGCCGCCCCAACAGCACGTTCGTCGTGACCCGGGCGCCACCGGCGGCGAACAGCCCTTGCTGGTGGACGCAGTCCGGGCCGATGTCGGCCGCCGGATGCACCACTGTGGCCGCTGGTAGGCCGTACCGGGCGATGGCCTGGTCGGTCTCGCGGCGCAACCTCGGATGCCCGACGCCGAGCAGCACGTGGGTGCTGGTGGGCTGGGCGGCCATCCACCGGGTCGGACCGAGGAAGGCCGCGCCGAGGCGGTGTACCAACTCGACGTTGGGCTCCGTGGGGTAGTCGTCGACGAACCCGAGAACCCGCCAGGGAGGCGCACCCTCCGCGATGGCGTTCAAAAGCCGAATTACCCCATATGCCTCACGGCCCATCCCGCCCACGCCTACGATCACTACGTCGGTCGTCAACCGCGGCTCCCTCGAATACGGAGAACGCGGGCCGCTCCCCGTCATCTGAACCGATCATCGGTGTCGATGGTGACGGGTGCGTGCTGGCGCTCTCGTCAATTCTCGCGCGTTCCAGGTGCCGCGGTGTGCCCGCGCGGACGCCGGGACAGCAGTCTGGGAAGGTGAGCCGAAGGTGAACGAGCTGGCAAGGACGCGTCTGCCCGACAGCGCCGGGACACCGACGGAGACGACGCGATCCGCGACCACGGCCGGATATCGCGTGCTCGCCACCGCTCGCGTGTTCGAGCCGGGCTTCCGTGGCGGCGGGCCGATCCGCTCCCTGCGGTTCATCCTCGACACCCTGCCGGAGGATCTCGACGTCACCCTGGTCACCGGCGATCGCGACCTCTCCTCGCCCACACCGTACCCGGGGTTGTCCGGGCGGCTGGTGCGGCGCGACGACCGCTGCAAGGTTTTCTACCTCGGTCCGTTCGCGCTGCGGCACTGGGTTCGACTGGCGCGGCACATCCGGTCCCGTCCGGTCGATCTGATCTACGTCAACAGCCTCTGGTCGCTCTTCTCGGTGCTGCCGATCCTGGCGGTGGCGTTGCGGCTGGTGCGGGTCCGCGCGATCATGCTGGCCCCGCGCGGCGAGCTCTCGCCCGGCGCGCTCGCCATCAAGGCCCGCAAGAAGCGGCTCTTCCTGGCGGTCTGGGCCCCGCTGCTGCGCCGGCTCGACGTGCGGTGGCAGGCGTGCAGCTGGCTGGAGGAGAACCAGATCCGCGCGAACATGCCATGGGCGCAGATCATGGTGAACGGCAACGAGTGCCCGATCCCGGAACAGCCGGCGCCCCGAGCCGTCGCGCACAACGGGCCGCTGCGGTTGGTGTTCGTCGGCCGGATCTCCCCGATGAAGAACCTCACCAGGGCGTTGGAGGCGGTCGCCGGCGCCACGCACCCGCTGGAGTTCGACATCTACGGTCCGCGGGAGGACGAGCAGTACTGGGCGCGCTGCCGCCGGCTCATCGACGCGATGCCCGACCATGTCCGGGTCCGCTACCTCGGTGAACTCGGGGCCGACGAGGTGCTGGCGACCTTCAGCCGATACGACGCCTTCCTCTTCCCGACGCTTGGCGAGAACTACGGGCACGTCATCCTGGAGAGTCTCGCGTCCGGTTGCCCGGTGGTCTGCTCCGACGCCACGCCGTTCAGCGAGTTGATCGCCGACGGCGGAGGAGCGGTGGTCCGGCCCGCCACGGCTGCTGCGCTGAGCCAGGCCCTCGACCGGCTGGCCGACCGGTCGGCCGGAGAGCGCGCCAAGGCGAAGGAGACCGCGGGCCGGCGGTACCGGCTCTGGCGACAGCAGCGTCAGGAACTGAACGTGCTCGACCACGCCCGGCGGTTCTGCGCCTGACCCGGCTGGCCGCGTCACCCGCGCTGGAACTGCGTCGTTGCACAGGCGGGGCCCGTGTGGGCGGGTCCGTCATCCGCCACCGCGTGAGACCTGATCAGCGAGGACAGCACGTGCCCAGACGCGTTCGTACGATGGTCCGACGAGTCCTGGACCACCTGGCCGCCACCCGCGACCCCGAGGCGTTCGCGCGGTCCCTCGGGGTGAATCTCACCGGACGGGTCAGGTTCTACGGGATCAGTCGGGCGATGTTCGGCTCGGAGCCGTGGCTGATCACCATCGGGAACAACGTCTACATCACCTCCGAGGTGCAGTTCGTCACCCACGACGGCGGCACCCTGATTCTGCGCAAGGACCACCCCGACCTGGACTGGACCGCCCCGATCACGATCGGCGACGACGTCTACATCGGAATGCGGTCGATGATCCTGGCCGGCGTCAGCATCGGAAACCGGTGCGTCATCGGGGCCGGCTCGATCGTCACGCGCGACATCCCGGACAACACGGTGGCCGCCGGTGTGCCGGCGCGACCGCTGCGGACCACCGACGAGTACCTCGAACGGTTGCAGGCCAAGTCGCTGGGCATCGGGCACCTCCCCGTGCCGGCCAAGCACGAGGCGATGAAGAGGATCTACGGGGTCACCACCGTCTGACCCCGCGCGTCAGGTCAGGCCCTGCGGTACGCGACTCGCGGCGGCGGAAGTTGGTGGACGCCGGAGATGGTGATCGCTCCCAACGCGCCGGTCGTCCCGGTCACCTCGTAGCCGAACCGGTCCCCGGTCATCGCCGCTGAGCTGGTGCCGAGGTTGAGGGTGGTGGCGGCACCGGCGCTGCTGGCCCGCAACATGGGCGGGGTGGTACCGCTGGTCTGCCACACGTGCCCGTACCAGTGCCAGCCGGCGGGCAGCAACACGGGGGCGGCCAACACCGACTCCTTGACCCCGACGGACGTGACGGCGACGCTGCCGAATTCGGCGATCGGGCCGAGGGCGGCGGGACGACCGGTCGCGGGATCGTGGGCGTACACGCCGTGCCGCAGCACGCCGGTGCCCGCCGCGGTGACCTCGACGCAGACCCGGTCGACCGGGGTGGGCTCCGCCAGGTACACCGGGTGCAGCAACAGCGACTGGTAGGTGCCGGTGTAGGTGACGTTCTGGGTCGGGCCGGCCAGGGGCAGGAAGTAACTGCCGCGCGGGCAGGTCGCCCCGGGCAGCGGCCCCACCCGCGCCGGGCCGGGCTCCGCGCGCCACATCCCGTACCCGGTGGGGACCGCCATGCTG
Source organism: Micromonospora chokoriensis (assembly GCF_000718555.1). Classification (GTDB taxonomy): domain Bacteria; phylum Actinomycetota; class Actinomycetes; order Mycobacteriales; family Micromonosporaceae; genus Micromonospora; species Micromonospora chokoriensis_B. Next base: position 149,371 of record NZ_JOAN01000011.1, on the reverse strand, counting down.
TACGGGATCCCGCCAACGGCCACCCGGTCCGGCACGGTGAGGTTCGTCGGGCCGGCCGGAACCAGCAGCCGGTGGAACAGTTGCGGAGCCGCCATCTGGGCCTGGGCGACCGCTTCGACCCGTTCGATCATCACGAAGTCCTGGGTGGAGTCCGACACGACGATCTCGGTGGCCGCCGAGGGCGGCGCCAGGTAGCGCCGGTAGGCGGTGCCGGTCACGGATTCGCCGGCCTCCAGGGTGCGACCCCACACCAGCTGCGGGTAGTTCTTCTTCAGGCTGGAGGTGATGAACCAGCCCTTGGCCGTGGTGTGTCGGGCCCGGATCTCGGGCACGCCGTCGGCGACCGGCAGCAGCCCGACGGCGATGCCCCACTGCTGGACCTGGCCGCTGTTGAGCACCCACTGGGTCATGCTGCTCGCCGGCATCAGCCGGTTCTTCAGGGTCGCCGGGGTGAAGTCGGTGAGGGCGGCCAGCGTGTCGATGTTGGCCCACACCGACCAGTTCAGGCCACCGGCCGTGCCGACGTTCGGCATGAATTGTCGGCGGGTGCCGCCAGCAACCGGGGTCAGCGGCGTGCACTGGGTCACCCCGGCGTTCAGGGTGAAGCGCTCCAGCGCGGTCACCGTCTGCTCAACCAGCAGGCCTCCCTGCGACCAGCGGTAGACGTTCGAGACGCGGCACAGCGACGGGATCCGGGTCATGATCGTGGCGATGGGCGTGCCGATGTTCGCCCGAGCGGTATCGATCATCGGCCGGTAGGACGGGATCAGGTAGGACTCCCGGATCGTCAGCTCCTGGCCCGTGGACCGGCCATCGGGCAGGGGGCGGCCGTCCAGCTCGACAGTCACCGTGTGGGAGTGGGTGGCCGGGCGGATCTGCACGTCGGGCGTCAGACCGGTGATCGGCACGGTGCTCGGGTGGGTCGCCCCCGAGACGTGGGTGAGTGGCGCGGCCGGCTTGACCCGGGCACCCTGCGCAATGCCGTCCACGACCGTGTACGGGTTGCCGAAGAGCAGGCTGTCGACGCTGGTGATGGCCAGCAGGGTGAAGATGCGCGTCCCGTCGGTCCACTGCGAGCCCACGTCGGCGGTCGTCTTGCCGTGGTTGGTGACGACGATCTGGTTGCCGACGTTGTAGCCGTGGTTGCCGCCCACGTACGACCAGCCGGTGTTGATCGGGCAGTTGTCGTCGGAGGTGTCGTGGATCTTCGTCCCGACGGCGGACATCACCGGCCACACCTGGGCGTCGGTCGCGGTCGAGGGCACGAGAGTGACCTGGGGGAGACCGGAGTGCCACATCCCGACCATGGCCTCGGCGTACGCGAGGTTGGCGGGCATGACCAGGTCACGGGTGCTGTCGAAGCGCGACCTGACGGACATCAGGGCGTTGAATCGGTAGACGATCAGCTCGGGCATGCTCGGCACCTCCACCACGAACGCACACACGACGAACCTCACTGTGCGCCGCCGGGGCGTGGGCGGCAGCTCTCCGTCAGCACCCGGACAGGGTGAATTTGCGACCGACGCCGTCACGCGGCCGGTGCTCACTCGATGAACAGGTGTTCTGGCGTATACGGGGGGTTTCATGCGCATTCTGATCACCGGCGGAGCCGGTTTCATCGGGTCCAACCTGGCCCGCGCCGCGATGGTCGAGCCCACCATCGGGGAGGTCACCGTCCTCGACGACCTCTCCGTCGGGCTGCGGGCCAACCTCGACGGTCTGGACGTCGAGCTGATCGAGGGCTCAATCCTGGACCCGGCCGCCCTGGACGCGGCGATGGTGGGCCGCGAGGCGGTGGTCCACCTGGCCGCGTTGCCCAGCGTCCCCCGCTCGCTGAGCGACCCGCTGGCCTCCCACCACGCGAACGCGACCGGCACTCTCATGGTGCTGGAGGCGGCGCGGCGACACGGCGTCGCGCACGTCCTCGTCGCCTCCTCCTCGTCGGTGTACGGCATGAACCCGGCGCTGCCCAAGACCGAGCTGACCTGGACCCGCCCGATGAGTCCGTACGCGGCCAGCAAGCTCGCCACCGAGGCGTACGCCCTGGCCCACCAGGCGTCGTTCGGGCTGCCCACGTTGGCCTTCCGCTTCTTCAACGTGTTCGGCCCGGGGCAGCGCCACGACCACGCGTACGCGGCCGTCATCCCCCGTTTCGTGCACGCCGCCCTGCGCGACGAACCCGTCGTGGTGCACGGCGACGGGACGCAGTCGCGCGACTTCACCTACGTCGGCACGGTCTGCGACGTCATCGTCGACGCGCTCCGCCGCCGGGTACACCATCCGCACCCGGTCAACCTCGCCTTCGGGGCCCGGGCCAGCCTGTTGCGGGTCCTCGACGAGCTGGAGTGGTTGTCCGGCCGGCCGATCGCCCGTGAGTACGCGCCGTCGCGCATCGGCGACGTCGCGCACTCCCTGGCCGACAACGCCACGCTGCGGCACCTGTTCCCGGACGTCGCGCCGGTCGCCCGCGCCGAAGGCCTGCGCGCGACCGTCGAGTGGATGGCCGGGCGGTTGGATGCCGAACGTGCCGTAGTCGCCGCACCTCGGTGACCTCGGCCCCCGCGCCACCTGCCGACACCACCGCCGGCACCACTGTCGCACCGAGCACGCTGACCCCTGCGGCGTCGAAGGATCGGGACCGCACGGTCACGGTGGGCATCGCCGCCGCGATGGTGGCGAAGGGGGTCGGCCTGGCCGCCCCCCTGGTCATCACCCCGGCCTGCTTCCGGTATCTCGGCGACCAACGGTACGGCCTGTGGATGGCGGTCACCGCGCTCACCGGGATGGCGTGGTTCGCCGATCTGGGGCTGGGCAACGGGCTGCTCACCCGGCTCAGTCACCTGGCCGACGATCCCCGGCAACAGGCCCGGGAGGTCTCCAGCGCGTTCGCCACCCTCGGGGTGGTCGCGGTGGCGCTGCTGGCGGGTCTCGTGCTGGTCGCCCCCGTGGTGCCCTGGGCCGGGCTGTTCAACGTCAGTGACCCGGGTGTCGCCGCGGAGGCGTCCGCCCTGGTCCTGCTCTGCTTCGGCGCCTTCGTGGTCAACATTCCGCTCTCGCTGATCCAACGGATCCAGTACGCCCGTGGCCAGGTGGTGCAGAGCAACGTCTGGCAGTCGGCCGGGGCGCTGGCGGGCCTGGCGGCCGTGCTCGGCGCCATCGCCGCCGGATGGAAACCCCTGGCGGTCATCGCCTGCGCGGTGCTGGCCGTGCCGGTGACCAACCTGCTCAACTGCGTGACCTACTTCTGGTTCCAGGATCGCGGGCGGCGCCCGGGCCCGAGACTCGTGCACCGTGCCACCGCCGTCGGCCTGCTCCGGCTGGGCCTGCGGTTCTTCGCGCTCACCACGATGTCGGCGATCGCGCTGAACGTGGACAGCCCGCTTGTCGCGAACGTGCTCGGGCCCAGCACAGCGGCGCACTACGCGGTCGTGGGGAAGCTGTTCGGCGTCCTCTCGATCTTCGTCGGGCTGGTCGGTATGACGGTCTGGCCGGTCAACGGCGCCGCTCTGGCGCGGGGCGAGGTGGCCTGGGTGCGTCGCAACACCCGGCGCATGGTGCTGCTCTACGGGTTGATCGTGGGGGCGGTCGGGGTCGTGCTTGTCGTCTACGGCCACCGGCTGATCGACCTCTGGGTCGGCGGCATCGACCCCGCGGAGATCCCGGTCACGGTCCTGATCGGGCTGGCGAGCTGGTCGCTGCTGATCGCGGTCACCTCCCCGCTGATCCTGGTGCAGAACAGCATCGGGCTGCTCCGGCCGCAGTTCGTCGGCTGGGCCACGTTCCTGCTGCTGGCGACCACGCTCAAGATCTGGGCGCTGCGGCAGTTCGGGCTCGCCGGCCTGCCGGTGGCGGCCTGCGTCGCGTACGTGCTCACCATGTGGCCGGCCGTGCTGGTGGGATACCGGCGGGCGGTCACCAGGGGAGCGTCGACGTGACCGGGGAGTGCCGGGTGCTGCGGGTCGTCGGTGAGCTGAACTTCGGCGGCACCGAGATGCGCACGGCCGAGTTGCTGCCCCGGCTCTCGGCCGACGGGGTCCAGGTGCACCTGGTGACGCTCAGCGCCACGGTCGGTCCCGGCCCACTGGCCGGGGTGGTCCGCCAGCATGGTGGCACCGTGCACCCGATACCGCTCGACCTGCGCTTCGCCGCCCGCTTCCTGGGCCTGCTGCGCCGGCTGCGCCCGGACGTGGTGCACGTCGACTGCGCCAACTTCTCCGGGGTGCTGCTCTCGCTCGCCGCCCTGTGTGGCGTGCCCGGACGGGTCGCCCACTTCCGGGGGGACGACAACCAGCACCGGAACCTGCGCCGACGGGTCTACCGCTGGGTCTGCAAACGGCTGCTGCGGATGTCCGCCACCGACATCCTCGGGGTCTCGCCCAGCTCGCTCACCTTCGCGTACGACCCCCGCTGGCGCGACGACCCGCGCTGCCGGGTGGTCCTCAACGGACTCGACCTGGACCGGCTGCGCCGCCCCAGCCAGGACGACCTACGGGGGTTGATCGGCGCACGCCCGGCCGAGCTGGTCTGTGTGAGCGTCGGTCGGGCGTCGCCGGAGAAACGGCGTTGGCTCCTGCCGCCGATCCTCGCCGAGCTGCGAGCCCGGGGAGTGCAGGCGCACGCCGTCCTCATCGGGCCGGGCGACGACGCCGACGACGAGCGCGTCCGGGCGGCGGCTGCCGCCGCCGGTCTCGCCGATCGAGTGCACCTGCTGGGCCCGCGCGACGACGTGGGCGGGCTGCTGAGCCAGGCCGACGTGGTGGTCCACCCCTCCTGCCTGGAAGGGCTGCCCGGGGGCGTGCTGGAGCCCGTCGCGTTGGGCGTCGGCACGGTCGCCGCCGACCTCCCGGGGGTGCGCTTCATCGAGGAGCACCTGCCCGGCGTGACAGTCGTCGACACCGATGCCGCCCCGCAGGCATGGGCGAGCGCGGTGTGCGCGGCGGCGTCGTACACCGAACAGACCTCGGCCACGGCGGCGGCGCAGCGGTTCACGCGAAGCGTCTTCGCCATCGACACGGCGGCCACCACCCACCTGACCATCTACCGACGGTGGGCGTCGGCCCGCCAGGGGCAATCAGCCGGCCAGCCTTCGCGAAACGGGGAGAGAGATGAACGATCAGACAACGGTGCTCGGCCGGCAACCGCGGCTGGACGCGGGGTCGACCGGGCCGGCTGACCGGCCACGTCCGCTGCTCGTGGGCGCGTACGCCTTTCCGCACGGGGACGCCACCTCCAACCGCCTGTTGCAACTCGCTCGTTGCGCGGCGCCCGACGGCGCGCACACGCTAGTCGTCAACGACTGGCCCTGCGAGGTGGCCTTCCCGGCCGGGCGGCCCGGTGTGGCCGGCATCGACCTGGTCACCATGCGGATCCGGGGTCGGCACCACCTCACCCGCATGACGGCCCGGCTGGCCCGACCGGTACGGGTGCTGCGGGCCGTGCGGCAGGCCGGCGTGGATCGCGGCGACGTGAGCGTCGTACTGCTGCCGATGGCGCTGCTGACCCTCGGCAACTGGGCGACCCTGCGCCTCGTGCTGCGCTGCCCGGTGGTGGTGGACGCCAGCGAGCGTCACGACCGACGGCAGTTCCGCCGCGGCTGGCTCACCCCGTACTTCCTGCGGCACCGCTGGTCGACGTTCCTGGCGACCCGGCTCGTCGACCGGGCCACGGCGGTCTCCACCACGCTGGCCGACTACCTGACCGGCCACGGTCTGGACGTGCTGGTGGTGCCGCCGCAGGTGGACTGCGACGAGTTCCAGGCGCCGCAGCCGCCCCCGATCACCGACGGCCTGCGCCTGCTCTACGCGGGCACCCCCGAGCGCAAGGACATGCTCGACGTGATCCTGCGTGGGATCAGTCAACTCGCCCCGGAGCACCAGCGGCGGGTCAGCCTCACCATCGCCGGCGTCAGCCGCGAGGACGCCGCTGCCCACTCGGACCTGGACGTCGCGGTGCTGGACGCGGTCTCGGCCGACGTTCGGTTCCTCGGTCGCGTCCCCCGCGAGACCGTGCTGACCCTGCTCTCGGAGTCGCACTTCTCGATGCTGGTCCGCCCCACCGGCGGGTACGCGGCCAACGGGTTCCCGTCCAAGGTGCCGGAGAGTCTCGCCGCCGGATGCCCGGTGCTGCTCAACCACACAAGTGACCTGGCCGCGTACGTGCACGACGGGGTCGAGGGGTTGGTGCTCGACGGCAACGGCCCGGACGACGTCCGGTTGGCGATCGAGCGGGCGCTGCGGCTACGGGACGAGCAGTGGACGGCGATGAGCGCGGCGGCCCGGTCGCGAGCCCGCGAGTCGTTCGACCACCGGGCCTGGCGGAGCCGGGTGAGCGCCTTCGTGACGGCGGGCCGGGTGCACTGACCGGCGCTAGCCGGGTTCGCGCGGTGCGCGGGCTGTCAGCGGAGCACGGCGGCGGGTCGGCGCGGCGCCTTGTCGTCGAAAATCCCGGCCCGCTGCTGGCGGGCCTCGGTGTGGGGCAGGTCGGCGCGGACGGCGGCATCCCGGCCGACGGTGTCCCGCTTGGTCGGCAAATGCAGCAGCGCCGCGGCGACCACGGTCCAGAAGACGTACGGATACGCCTGGCCGGTGCCGAACATGGCCGATTCGGTGACCTGGATCAGCAGGCCGGTGACGACGAGCCAGACGAGACCCGCGTCGGCTCTGCGCACCCGGGCCCGCAGCACGACCCGCCCGGCGGCCACCAGCAGCAGCACCAGCGGCACCACGGCGGCGAGGCCCAACTCCAGCAGCAACTGCAGGTAGCTGTTGTGCACCACGCTGACGCCGGTGGTCCCGAAGAACTCGTCGGCGCTGGCAAGCTCGAACAGGTGGTTGCGCGACGCGTACCCGAAGCCCAGCGTGGGGCGGTTCTGCCACCACAGGTCGATGGTCGCCTGCCACATCTGGGTCCGGCCGTTGGACAGATCACCGCCGGTGGGGTCGGTGAAGCGCAGGATGAACTGGCGCATCCAGGGTGCGGCGAAGATGGTGGGCAGCAGGTTGAGCAGGTGCGCCACCAGCAGAAGCGCGGTCGCCCCCGCGGCCAGGCGGACCAGCCGGCCGAGCCCGTAGCGCAGCACGAGCCAGAGCGCGCCGACGAGCACGGCGATCAGCGCGGTGCGCGACTGGGACAGCAGGAGGCTGGCGGCGGCCGGCACCATGCCCAGCAGTGCGACGTGCCGCCGGGACTGCCGGTAGACCGCCCAGCCCAGCGGGATCGTCAGAGCGCAGACGATGCCGAGCATGTTCGGGTTGTTGTAGAGGCCCTGGAATCGCGCGACGCTGGAGGTCGCCGCGACGAGCGTGCCGTCGGCGAAGCCGATGCCGAGGCTGACCACGATGGACGCGCTGAGGACAAGGTAGACCACGCGCAGGTCGGCCATCATGACCGTACGGTCGGGCCACCGACGTCGAATGAGTACGTGCACCAGGGCGGCCAGCAGCAGCAGCGCGACGCCTCGCTGAAGAGTCTCCATCGGGACCACCGACCAGGTGGAGCTCACTGTGGCGAGGCCGGCCATCGCCCAGAGCGCGGCGACGAACACGCGGGTCCAGACGTCGGTGCGCGACGGCGTCCGGCCCGGTAGGCAGAGCCCCCAGACAACCAGGCCGGCGACCGCCGCGTACCGGGGGTAGAAGCTGGCCTCGACGAGGGCCGGCACATTGGACGAGGCGCAGACCAGGAGCCCCATGGTCAGGGCCAGCATCCACTGCCAGCCGTCCACCCGCCGGCTGAAGGCGAGCAGCAGCACCAGCGCCACCACCCCGCCCGCGATCAACGGGACGTTGATGGCAGCGATGGTGGTGGCCACCACGAGACACGTCGCGCCGACGAGCAGGCCCAGTTGGCCCATCCGGTTTCCCACGTGATGTCCTTTGAATTCCGGCCGCAGGCGTTGCTGGCGGTCGTCGGGTGGTCCGCCCTCAGCGAGGCGCGTCCTGTAGGCCCGGCTGGGCCGGTTCGACAGCCCAACGGGCCCTGGCGGTGTGCATCGCCCGGATCATGTCCGGCCAACTCGGCGGTCGATAGCCGGTGGCGTGGGCGAGGGCGTCCGCGTTCATCGATCGGTCACAGGCGAACTCGTCGTCCGGCACGATGTCACCGGGCCACCCGTACACCTCGGCGATCAGGCGGAGCAGGTCGTACTTCGTGATCGGCTCGGCGGCCACGTGGTAGAGCCCGGTCAGATCCTGCCGGGGCAGGATCACCGTACGGAGCAGTCGGGCGAACTCGACTGTCGTCACGCCGCTGTAGATGGCCCGGGTGAACCCGCGCACCTGCCCCCGCTGGGAGAGGAACCAGTCCACAAGTGAGCGGTTCGTCACCAGCTCATGTCCGATGATCGAGGTGCGGAGGGTGAGCGCGCAGACCCCGCGTGCCTCACCCAGCAGCTTGGACCGCCCGTAGAGGTCGGGTGGGTCGGGCAGGTCGTCCTCGACGTAGCCACCCCGCCGGCCGGAGAAGACGCAGTCGGTGCTGACGTGGATGAGGCGGCTGCCGAGTTGCCCGCAGGCGTCGGCGAGCAGATGGGGAAAGAGCGCGTTGAGCGTGACCGTCTGCACCGCGTCCTGCACGTCCGGCCGCTGCTTGATCACGCCGACGCAGTTGACCACGACGTCCGGTCGCAGGTCGTCGATGAGCTGCCGAACCTGGCCGAACCGGGTCGCGTCGACGGCCGGGGTGATCCGGCTGAGCAGGCGCTGCGGGTACCATCCCGCGCGGTCCTCGATGCTCCGGGCGACGCCGTGCACGTCGAGGTCCGGGTCGTCGCTGAGCTCGCGGATGACCGCGTGGCCGAGCATGCCGGTGACGCCGACGACGAGGACGCGTCGCGTCGGGCGCGGCTCCTCCTCGTCGGGGCCGCTGCGTCGGCGGGGGACCAGCTCCGGTCGCCGCTCGCCGGGGCCGGTGCTCATGCCGTTACGACCGCCGCCGCCGCGGCCTCGACCTGCGCCCGTACCTCGGGCAGCGTCAGCAGCAGCGCCTCGATCTCCGGTACGGACAGCCGTCGGGCGTTGTGCGAGTGGAAGTCGGCCATGTTGCCGCCCTCGACGTCGCCCTCCTCGAAGTAGAGGGAGTAGTTGAGGTCACGGCTGTCCACCGGCACCCGGAGGAACTCGCCGAGATCCTCGACGTGGGCCAGCTCCTCGCGGCTGGCCAGGGTCTCGTACAGCTTCTCGCCGTGCCGGATGCCGAGCACGTTGAACTTCGCCGGCACCCGGAACAGGTTGCACAGCGCGGTGGCCAGATCGCCGATGGTGCAGGCGTCGGCCTTGCGGATGAAGACGTCACCCGGCTGGCCGTACCGGAAGGCGTGCTCCACGAGGTCGACCGACTGCGGCAGGGACATCAGGAACCGGGTCATCGACGGCTCGGTGACCGTCGGCAGCCCGCCCCGCAGGATCTGGTCGATGAACAGCGGGATCACCGATCCGCGCGAGTACATGACATTGCCGTAGCGCACGCAGCAGACTCTGGTCCGGGCTCCGGGGTTGTTGCGGGAGTGGGCCTGCGCGACCTTCTCCATGAGGGCCTTGGACATGCCCATCGCGTTGACCGGATAGACGGCCTTGTCGGTGCTCAGCAGCACCAGCGCCTCGACGCCGACACGCTCGCACGCGTCCACGACGTTCGCGCTGCCCAGCACATTGGTGCGGACGGCCTCCAGGGGGAAGAACTCGCAGGAGGGCACCTGCTTGAGAGCCGCGGCGTGAAAGACGAACTCCATTCCCCGCGCGGCCTTGAAGACGCTGTCGTAGTCCCGGACGTCACCGACGTAGTAGCGGACCCGGTCGTCACCGAGGCGGTGCCGCATCGCGTCCTGTTTCGACTCGTCACGGCTGAGTACGCGCACCTCGGCGGCGCCGGCGTCGAGCAGTCGGGTGACCATCGTCTGGCCGAAGGATCCGGTGCCACCGGTGATCAGGAATCGCCGGTCCGAAAGCGAGGAAACCACATCTTCTCCTGCCTGTTTCCCGGGGTGCCGTCCTCGGGAATCGGATTCTCATCGAACGCGACCCTACGCTTGCATAAGAGATGCTGTTGCCTCTTCCGTTAAACGGAAATCGAATCGCGTTCGCTGTTCATGGATGCCGTGTCGACATACGCGAACATCGCTCGGCGTTGCCGAAGTAGCCGTTCGGCCCCCCATTGTCGACGCGCCGCTAGTCGTTAGCGCTAAAGACGGAGTTGGTGCTCTGGAAAGGTGGTATGCGTACTCCATGTCAAAAGTTGCTCTCCACGCGGCGCACGTGCGCGCCGGTGATTCCGGCCCGGCGAACGGTCAGGAAACACCTCGGGACGGCACTACGACCCAGCGGCCGTACGATCGCTGGAAGCGGCTCCTCGACGTGCTCGGCGCTTCTCTCGTCCTGCTGCTCGGCGCTCCCGTGCTGGCCCTGGTGGCTCTGGTCGTGCTGTTGGCGCACGGGCGTCCGGTGCTGTTTCGGCATACCCGCCCCGGGCTGCACGGCAAGCTGTTCGAGGTGGTCAAGTTCCGGACCATGCGCCACCCCGACCCGGACCGGGGGCTGGTGAGCGACGCGGATCGCCTGACCCGGGTGGGCCGTTGGCTGCGGGCCAGCAGCCTCGACGAGTTGCCGGAGTTCTGGAACGTGCTGCGGGGCGAGATGAGCGTCGTCGGTCCCCGCCCGCACCTCGTCCGCTACCTCAGCCTCTACAACGCCGAACAGGCCCGTCGGCACGACGTGCGACCCGGCATCACCGGGCTGGCCCAGGTGCGTGGCCGCAACTCATTGGAGTGGGACGCGAAGTTCGCCTACGACGTCGAGTACGTCGACCGTCGCTCCTTCCTGCTGGACCTGCGGATCGTCCTGGCCACGATCTGGGTGGTGCTCGGCCGCAAGGGAATCTCCGCGCCGGGCGCGGCCACCTGGCACGAGTTCACCGGCAACCCGCCGGCGCAGGCGACCGCCGACCACGACTCCGCTCACCGACGATGAACCGGGTCCTACTCCTGGGCGCCGACGGATTCCTCGGCCGGCACATCCGGGCGGCGCTGGCCGCACACAGCACCGTCCGGTCGATCACCCGCGCGGAGTGTGACCTGGTCCGCATCGAGCTGCGCGACCTGACCGCGCTCGTCGCCCGGGAGCGACCGGACGTGGTGGTGACGGCGGCCGGGCGGATCGTCGGCACCGGGTACGACTTCGTGCAGGCGCACGTCGTCGCCACCGCGAAACTGATCGAGGCGGTGGCCGCCGCCGCCCCCGGAGCCCGCCTGATCCGGATCGGCTCGGCCGCCGAGTACGGCGCCGTACCGCACGGCCTCGCCGTCAGCGAGGAGTACCCGGGCACACCCGTCAGTGAGTACGGGCTCAGCCACCTGGCCGCCACCCGGTTGGCGGAGTTGGCGGCAGGAGCCGGTCGGCTCGACACGGTGGTGCTGCGGATCTTCAACCCGGTCGGGCCGGGAATGCCACCGGGCAACGTGCTCACTCGGGTGACCGCGATGGTGAGGTCGGCGGTCGCCACCGGAATGGGGGAGATCGCCGTGGGCCTGCACGACACGTACCGGGACTTCGTCGACGTGCGCGACGTCGCCTCGGCGGTCCTCGCGGCGGCGCGCTGCCGGCCGGGGCCCGAGCGGGTCTTCAACGTGGGCAGCGGAAGGGCGGTGGCGACGCGTGACGTCGTCCAGCTGCTGGCCGAGGTGTCCGGCTTCACCGGTGGCATCCGGGACGGCAGCTTCACGCCGGACGCCAGCCGTTCGGCCGCGGTGCCCTGGATGTGCGCCGACATCGAACGCGCCAACCGGGTGCTCGGGTGGGCGCCCGGGTACGACCTCGGCGAGTCGCTGACCACGCTGTGGCAGGCCGACGGCGAGCAGTCCGCCCGCCCCGTCGCCGGCTCAGCGGCGAGGTGAGGCGCATGCGGATCGGCCTGCTCACCCAGTGGTTCGACCCGGAGCCGGGCGCCGCCGCGCTCCCTGGGATGCTCGCCCGGGCCCTCGCCGGCCGAGGGCACGAGGTCCAGGTCCTGACCGGCTTCCCCAACTACCCGACCGGCGAGCTGGCGCCCGGCTACCGGGTGACCCGCCGCCTCGACGAGGTCGACGGGACGACCAAGATCCGTCGGGTGGCCCTCTATCCCAGCCATGACCGCTCCGCGCTGCGGCGGATGGCGAACTACGGCTCGTTCGCCGCCTCCGCCCTGGTCTCCGGTACGCCAGCCCTGCGCGGCCTGGACGCTCTCTGGGTCGGAAACTCACCGATCAGCGTCGCCCTGCCGATGTGGTTCACCCGGTACGTGCAGCGGGTGCCGGTGCTGCTGCACGTCCTGGACCTGTGGCCCGACAGCGCGCTGGCCAGTGGCTTCATCGGCACCGACCGGGTGTCGCGGATGATCGAGCGGGGCATGGCCGGCTGGTGCGGTGGGATGTACCGCAGCGCCGGCCGGGTCGCGTACGTCTCGCCCGGCGCCGCCGACCTGCTCGCCAGCCGGGGCGTGCCCCGGGAGAAGCTCGTCCACATTCCGGTGTGGGCCGACGAGACACCTCATTCGGGCGGCACGAACCTCCGCGCCGAACTCGGGCTCCGCGAGGACCAGGTGGTGCTGGTGTACGCCGGCACGCTCGGCGAGGCGCAGGGGCTCGACTCGCTCATCGACGCCTGCGCCCGGATCCGCGACCCGAGGCTGGTCTGCCTGATCGCCGGCTCCGGCACCACCGAGGAGCGGCTGCGCCGCCGGGCCGAGGAGGCGAACGCGACACACGTGCGTTTCCTCGGGCGGGTGCCCCGGGAACGGATGCCGGCGCTGATGGCCACCGGCGACGCGCACTACGTGAGCCTGCGACCCGGTGGCATGTCGGCGTACACGATGCCGAGCAAGGTGCAGGCCACCCTCGCCGCCGGACGTGCTCTGCTGGTCGCCGCGGAGGGAGACGCCGCCGCCGTCGCGCGGGACAGCGGCGCCGGTATCACCGCCCGACCGGGTGACCCCGACTCGATCGCCGACGCCCTGCGGGAACTCTGCGACCTGGGCCGGGAGAAGCTCGAGCTGCTCGGCCAGGCCGGCCGGGTGCACTACGACCGGGTCTTCTCCGTCGCCGCGGGCGCCGAGCGGGTCGAGCGGGCGCTGTGCGAGGCGGTGGAGAGCCACCGGCGGCGATGACCTCGGTGTAGCACCGGCACCTTGTGACCTCGGCCTTGTGCAGTTCCTGGCCTCGACGGGGCGAGCTGTAGAGTCGCGGCGACCGGCGAGTGAGGGAAGAAACGGCCGGACCTGCGAGGGGGATGGCGCGTGCTGCACCTGAGGGTGATCGCCCCGGAGAGCAGGTCGACGGAGGTCGTCGACCTGCTCTCCGCAGAGGCGGGGGTGACTCACCTCGCCGTGCTGCCTGGTGCCGCCCGGCAACCGCAGGGTGATCTCATCCTCTGCGACGTGGTGCGGGAAAGCGCCGACCGCGTGCTGCGGGAGTTGCGGCGGATCGGCGTGGACACCAGCGGCGGCATCGCCGCCGAGGACGTTGAGCTGACCATCTCCGCAGCGGCCGACCGGGCGGCGGACCGGGCACCGGGCAGTGGCGCGGACGCGGTGGTCTGGGACGAGATCGCCGCGAAGACCGGCGAGCAGACGGAACTGTCCGGCACGTACCTCGTGCTGATCGTGGTGGCCACCATGATCGCCGGCATCGGGGTGCTGCTGGACCAGCCGATTCTCATCGTCGGGGCGATGGTCGTCGGTCCGGAGTTCGGCCCCCTCGCCGCGCTGTGCGTGGCGTTGCTGCGCCGCCGGCTCGGGGTGATCGGCCGCTCGGTGCAGGCTCTCGTGGTCGGCTTCCTGGCGGCCATGGTGGCGACCGTGCTGAGCACCTGGGCGCTGACCGCAGCCGGCCTGGTCAGTCGGGAGATGCTGCTCGCCGAACGCCCGCTCACCGACTTCATCTGGCGGCCGGACGCGCTGTCCTGGGTGGTCGGTCTACTCGCCGGCGTGGCCGGGATGCTCTCGTTGACGTCGAAGAAGTCCGGCAGCCTGGTCGGGGTGCTGATCTCGGTGACCACGGTCCCGGCCGCGGCGAACGTGGCGGTGGCCGCCGCCTACGGAGTGTGGGACGAAGCGGGCGGCTCGGCACTCCAACTGGTGATCAACCTGGGTGCGATCGTCCTGGCCGGACTGCTCACCCTCGTGGTGCAGCAGGTCTGGTGGTGGGGTCTGGCTCGCCGGTCCCGTCGTCAAGTAACCGGGTGAGCAGCGTCCGCAAAGGAATCGACTCGCCGTCGCGGCCACCGGCCCCGACCACCAACGGCGCCGGGCTGGGCTCCGGGTCAGCGCCGAACAGCCGGGCCCGCAGACCGCCCGGCACGGTCAGCAGGTGGAACCGGCCGGCAACGTCCACCGCCCGGGTCTCGGCCCGGTCGACGTACCAGCCGGTCAGCCTGGTCCGGTAGCGCCCGCGCCCGTCGTAACCCCGGGCGATCAGCCGGGTGGTGCGCAGCCCTCGCCGGGTCGCCTCGGCCACGAACCAGGCCACCAGCTTCGCCGCCTCGGCCTGCTCGGCGGCCCGCCGCCGCGCGTCCGCGTCGGCGTGCGCCCGCACCGCCTGTTGCTGCTGCTCCCGCCACGTCCGGCCGTCCGGCTCACTCACGACGCCGACGGTACGCGACGGGGCTCATTCGAGTACGGCCCGCAGGGTGCGTCGGGCGATCGCGGCCATCACCAGGTTGGTCTCGACGTAGTAGGGCAACGCGTTGATCGCCTGCTCCAGCGCCCAGCCCCGCCCGCGCTCCCAGGTTGCGTCGTCCACGCCCAACGCCCGCCGGTACGTCTCCCGCGACCCGGCGTCGAGCATGTTCCACGCCGGCATCAGGTCCACCGCGGGGTCGCCCACGCCGACCGTGCCCAGGTCGATGACGGCGACCAGCCGGCCATCGCGGACCAGGAGGTTGCCCGGCATCAGGTCGCCGTGGATCCACCCGTCGGCGAGGTCGTCGCGGCGCGCGTCCCGGCACCGTTGCCACACCTCGGCTAGCGCGGCGGTGTCGGTGAGCGCGCCGCTGACCGCGAGTGCGGCCCGCACGTCGGCGTCCTCGGCGGCCAGGGGCCCGCCACGCCCGACCCCCGGCCAGACCCGCCCGCCGGTGTCGATGCCGCGCAGGGCCGTCACCACACCGGCCAGGTCACCGGCGAAGTCGTCGAGGTCCCCGATCCGGCCGAGCTGGGCCGTCTCCCCCGCAATGAACTGGTACGCCGTCCACGGCCCGGGGTAACCGTCGCCCGGCTCGCCGAGGCCGAGCGGTTCGGGCACCTCGACCGGCAGGTGCGCGGCGAGCAGGACTGCGTACTCCTGCTCGCGCCGCAGCTCGGCACGCAGCTCGGGATTGGCCGAGGGGAGCAGCGGAAACCGCAGCACGACGTCCGGGCCGAGCCGGAACAGGGCGTTCACGGTGCCGGTCGAGGTCAGCGGCCGGATCGGCAGGCCCCGCCATTGGGGAAACTGCTCGGCCACCAGCGCGGAGACCACGTCCACGCTCACGTCCACCTGATCGGCGTGCATCTTCACCGCGAGATCATCACCCCGAAGCCCACGGCCACGCGATCGGATTTCCGCCGGCCGCGCCAGCCGCGCCCGCGCCGTCGATCATGGAGTTGTGGTGCCTGGCTTGGCGTTATGCGGGCGGTTTGTCACCCACCACAACTCCATGATCGACGGGGCGGCGCGGGGTTGACGTGCTGACGGGGTCAGGCCAGGCCGGCGCGGCGCAGGGCTTCGGCCATCGCGTCGTTGGCCGGCGCCGGTGCGCCCTGCCGCTGCTGCCCGCCGCGGCCGCCCTGCCCGCCGCCGCGACCGCCTTGGCCACGACTGTCCTGGCCGCCGCGACCGCCTTGGCCGCCGCGACCGCCTTGGCCGCCGCGACCGCCTTGGCCGTCGCGACTGTCCTGGCCGCCGCGACCGCCTTGGCCGCCACGACTGTCCTGCCCGCCGCGACCGCCTTGCCCGCCGCGACCGCCCTGGCCGCCGCCGCGACCGCCCTGCGGCGCACGCTGCGCCGGGCCCCGGCCCTCCTGGCCGGTCCGGCTGCTACCACCACCGTCGCCGGTGGCGGGCTCGTCGTCCAGGCGCAGGGTCAGCGAGATCCGCTTGCGGGGTACGTCCACGTCGAGCACCCGGACCTTGACCACGTCACCGGACTTCACCACCTCGCGGGGGTCCTTCACAAAGGTCTTGGACATCGCCGAGACGTGCACCAGACCATCCTGGTGCACCCCGACGTCGACGAACGCGCCGAACGCGGCCACGTTGGTGACGACACCCTCGAGCACCATGCCGGGAGTCAGGTCACTGATCTTCTCCACCCCTTCGACGAAGGTGGCGGTACGGAACTCCGGGCGGGGGTCACGGCCCGGCTTCTCCAACTCGGCGAGGATGTCGGTGACGGTGGGGAGGCCGAACCGGTCGTCGACGAAGTCGGTGGCCCGCAGCCCGCGCAGGATCCCGCTCTTGCCGATCACCGAGCGCAGGTCCTGCCCGGTGGTGGAGAGGATGCGACGCACCACCGGGTACGCCTCGGGGTGCACGCTGGAGGAGTCCAACGGGTCGTCCCCGTCGGGGATGCGCAGGAAGCCGGCACACTGCTCGAACGCTTTCGGCCCGAGTCGGGCCACCTTCTTCAGCTCGGTACGCGTACGGAACGGCCCGTTGGCGTCGCGGTGCAGCACGATGTTCTCGGCCAGGCCAGCACCGATCCCGGAGACCCGGGTCAGCAGCGGCGCGGAGGCGGTGTTGACGTCCACCCCGACCGCGTTGACGCAGTCCTCCACGACCGCGTCCAGCGACCGGGACAGCTTCACCTCGGACAGGTCGTGCTGGTACTGGCCGACCCCGATCGACCGCGGGTCGATCTTGACCAGCTCGGCGAGGGGGTCCTGGAGGCGGCGGGCGATGGAGACCGCGCCGCGCAGCGACACGTCCATCCCGGGCAGCTCCTGCGAGGCGTACGCGGAGGCGGAGTAGACCGACGCGCCGGCCTCGGAGACCATCACCTTGGTCAGGTTGAGCTGTGGGTGCCGGGCGATCAGGTCACCGGCGAGCTTGTCGGTCTCGCGGGAGGCGGTGCCGTTGCCGATCGCGATCAGCTCCACCCCGTGCGCCCCGGCCAGCCGGGCCAGGGTCTCCACCGACGCGTCCCACTGCCGGCGCGGCTCGTGCGGGTAGATGGTGTCGGTGGCGACCACCTTGCCGGTGGCGTCCACCACGGCCACCTTCACACCGGTCCGCAGGCCCGGGTCCAGGCCCATCGTGGGGCGGGTGCCGGCCGGCGCGGCGAGCAACAGGTCCCGCAGGTTGGTGGCGAAGACCCGCACGGCCTCCTCCTCGGCCGCCTGCCACAGCCGCATCCGCAGGTCCGCGCCGAGGTGGATGAGGATCCGGGTACGCCAGGCCCAGCGGACCGTGTCGGTCAGCCAGCGGTCGGCCGGGCGGCCCGCGTCGGAGACTCCGAACCGGCCGGCGATGGCCGCCTCGTACCGGGTCGGGCCGGTCGGTGCGGCGTCCGCCTCGCCGGCCTCCTCCGACTCCATGGTCAGGTCGAGCATGCCCTCCTTCTCGCCCCGGAACATCGCCAGGATCCGGTGCGAGGGCAGCTTCGGGTACGGCTCGGAGAAGTCGAAGTAGTCGGCGAACTTGGCGCCGGCCGCCTCCTGACCATCGCGTACCCGGGAAACCAGCCGGCCCCGCGACCACATCTGCTCGCGCAGCGTGCCGATCAGGTCGGCGTCCTCCGCGAAGGTCTCGATGAGGATCGCCCGGGCGCCCTCCAGCGCGGCGGTGGCGTCGGCGACGCCCTTCTCCTCATCGACGAACCCGGCGGCGGTGGCGCGCGGGTCCTGACTCGGGTCGGCCAGCAGCGTCTCGGCCAGCGGTGCCAGCCCGGCCTCGCGGGCGATCTGCGCCCGGGTCCGTCGCTTCGGCTTGTACGGGAGGTAGATGTCCTCCAGCCGGGACTTCGAGTCGGCGGCCATGATCTGCGCTTCCAGGGCCTCGTCCAATTTGCCCTGGCCGCGGATCGACTCCAGCACCGCGGCTCGCCGCTCGTCCAGCTCGCGCAGGTAGCG
This sequence comes from Micromonospora chokoriensis, assembly GCF_000718555.1. GTDB lineage: Bacteria > Actinomycetota > Actinomycetes > Mycobacteriales > Micromonosporaceae > Micromonospora > Micromonospora chokoriensis_B. Next base: position 131,299 of record NZ_JOAN01000011.1, on the reverse strand, counting down.
CAGCCGCTCCTCCAGGGTGCGCAGCTGGGTGTCGTCGAGCAGGCCGGTGGCCTCCTTGCGGTAGCGGGCGATGAACGGCACGGTGGCGCCGCCGTCGAGCAGGTCCACGGCCGCCCGCACCTGACGCTCGGCCACGCCGAGCTCGTCGGCGATCCGCTGATGAACAGACTGGGTCACGATCTCGATCCGCCTTCGACTCGATCCGCCTTCAAAGAGCGGGTACGCCTGCATTCTGCCGGGCGGGTCGACGCGCTGTCGCCGCACCCGGCCGGGGCGGTGGACCGAACCGCCGCACCCGGCCGGGGTGACCGGCGGCGGTCCCGTCGGGCCTGCGCTAGCGTGGCGATCATGGAATCTGCTGCGGAGCCGCGCGCCCGGCGGCTCTTCGGCGGCAGCGCCCGAGCCCTCGGCGACCTCACGGCCAACCCGTTCCGCGCCGACCGGGACCGGATCGTCGGCTCGCCGTTCTTCGCCCGCCTCGGCGGTGTCACCCAGGTGATCAGCCCGGTCGGCTCCGGGCTGCTGGTGCACAACCGGCTCACCCACAGCCTCAAGGTCGCCCAGGTGGCGCGGGCGGTCGCCGAGCGGTTGAGCGCCGACGAGCGGTGGCGTGACCTGCTGGACAAGCTCGGTGGCTGCGACCCCGACGTGGTGGAGGCGGCGGCGCTCGCCCACGACCTCGGCCACCCACCGTTCGGGCACCTGGGGGAGCGGGTGCTGGACCGGCTGGCCCGTCAGCGCCTCGGCCTCTCCGACGGTTTCGAGGGCAACGCGCAGTCGTACCGGATCGTCACCAGCACCGAGATCCGCGGCGCGGCCACCACCGGGTTGGACCTGACCGCAGCGGTCCGCGCCGCGATGTTGAAGTACCCGTGGACCCGCCTGGACCACCCCGACCCGCACCCCCGCACGATGGACCCCCCGCCGCGTGGGGCCACCCCGCCGCCGGACGACCCGGAGAGCGGCTCGTCGAAGTTCGGCGCGTACCGGACCGAGCTGGACGACCTGCGGCAGGCCCGTGCGCCGTTCGCCGGCCGCATCCCGGACTGGCAGCAGACCGTGGAGGCGTCCGTGATGGACACCGCCGACGACATCGCGTACGCCATCCACGACGTGGAGGACTTCTACCGGGTCGGCGTGCTCCAACAGGGTTCGGTCGCCGCGGAGTTGATGGCCTGGCAGCGCGAGAGCGGGCAGCTGCGGGCGATCACCGACGCGGCGCTGGTCACGGCGGCCCGGCGACCCGGGGCGGCGATCGAGCGGCTGCGTCGGCAACTGCACCGCAAGGACGCGTGGATCGCCGACGACGACGCGTTCGCCGCCGCCGTCGAGCACGTCCGCGAGGAGCTGGTCGACGGGCTGCTCGCGATGCCGTTCGACGGCTCGATCGAGGCCGAGCAGTACGTAGCCCGGTTCTCCGCCCGCTGGTCCACCCGGTTCGTCGAGGCGATCACGGTCACCGACCGGCCGTCGGTGCGCTCCGGGTACGTGCTGCTGGGCTGCGCGCAGTGGCACGAGGTGCAGGTGCTCAAGTTCGTCCACCACCGGTTCGTGCTGGCCCGCCCGGATCTCGCCCTGCACCAGCGCGGCCAGGCCCGGCTGCTGGGCACCCTGGTCGAAGCGCTCTGGGAGTGGCTGCTCGACCCGCAGGAGGAGTCCCGGCTGCCCCGCCGGCTGCACGACCTGGTCGAGTTGGCCGAGGCGGAGCTGCACCCGCGTACCCCGGACCGGATCGGTCGGGCCCGAGGGCGGGCCATCGTGGACTTCGTCGCGCAGCTCACCGACGGGCAGGCGGTGGCCATGCTGGACGCGCTCTCCGGCCGGTCCGGCGCGCTCTGGACCGACGCGTTCGTGCTCTGACCTGACCTGCGCTGTCCCGACTCCGGCGATGCCGGCCCTCAGGCGACGGCCTGCCACCAACCATCGACGGCGGGCGGCTCGTCGACCACCACCCGTTCTCCGGGTCGGGGCACGGCGAGCCGCACGTCGCGGGCCTTCGCCTCGGCCCACAGCCGGTCGACCGGCTCGGACCAGTCGTGCAGGGCCAGGTTGAACGTCGCCCAGTGCACCGGAAGGAACAGCCCGCCGCGCAGGTCGAGGTGCGCGCTGACCGCCTCCTCGGGGAACATGTGGATCGTCGGCCAGGCCCGGTCGTACGCGCCGATCTGCATCAGCGTCACGTCGAACGGCCCGTGCTCGGCGCCGATCTCCGCGTACCCGTCGAAGTAACCGGAGTCGCCGGTGTAGAAGACCTTGCGCCGCGCGCCGGCCACCACCCAGGAACTCCAGAGCGTGCCGTCGCGGCGCAGCCCCCGGCCGGAGAAGTGCTGGGCGGCGGTGGCGGTGATCTCCAGGCCGGCGACCTGGTGTGACTCGGACCAGTCCAGTTCGATGATTCGTTCGGCGGGTACGCCCCAGCGGTCCAGGTGCGCGCCGACGCCGAGCGGCACCAGGAACGGCGCGGACTGCCCGGCGAGCAGCGCCAGCACGGTGGCCATGTCGAGGTGGTCGTAGTGGTCGTGCGAGATCAGGATGGCGTCCAGCGGGGGCAGTTCGTCGAGGCGTACCGGTGGCTCGTGCAGCCGACGCGGACCGACCAGCCCCGAGGGGGAGCACCTGTCGCTCCACACCGGGTCGAGCAGCACCCGCCGGCCCTCGATCTCGATAAGCGTCGAGGCGTGGCCGTACCAGACGATGTTCAGCTCGTCGGCGGTGTCGGCGGACCCAGGGGCGCTGGGCCGCAGCAGCGGCACGGGCGCGGTCGGACGCCGCTTCTGCTTGCCGAAGATCAGCTCGCGGAGCAGGTTGCGGCCAGGGTCGGCGACCATCGTGCGGGTGCCGGCCCGGTTGTGGAAGGTGCCCTCGCGGAACTGGGGCGAGCGGGCCGCCCGTTCGGCCCGGGCCCCGCTGAGCCGGCCACCGAGCGCCGCCGGAATGTCCCGGGCGACCCAGGCCAAGCCGGCCAGCGCGGCCAGCCCAGCCGCGCCCCGCATCCGCCGCCCGAGCGACCGTTCGACGTCCGTGCTCTGCGCTCGTGCCATAGCCGTCCCTCCGACGTGTCCGCCCTACACGGTAGTCACCCGGACCGACCCGTGCCTCGGTGGTCGCCACGCCGGGTCGGTCACCGACAAACGGCGACCGACCCGGGACGGTTTCACGGCGTGCGCTAGCCGCCGTTGCTGGGGCGTCGGGCGGTGATCCGGAACGTCTTGCCCACGCCCGCGATCCGGTCCACCGCGGCCAGGAACTTGGGGCCCATGGCGGCCCGAGCCTGGACTGCCGGGTGGGTGGCGCCGAAGTCGTCCGGGTTGGCCTGCCCGTCAGCGAAGAGCGCGTAGGTGAGCACCGCCGCGCCGGAGCGGTCGAAGATCACGCCGGCCTCGTGCCGGGCGTCGGCGTACCAGCCGGCCTTGGTGGCGATCCGGGCCCGCGCGTCGGAGGACATGGTGCGCCGGATGCCGTCGGTGAACGCCACCGGGGAGCGCAGGATGCCCAACAGGTACGCCGTCGAGGCGGGGGAGAGCAGCGTGCCGGCGACCAGTGCGCGCAGCAGGTCGTGCGTCTCCCGGGGGGTGCTGGTGCCGAGGAAGAACCGGTTCGGGTTGGCGACCGGTTGGACCTGGGTGTTCGGGAAGCCCTTGGCGACCAGGATGGAGTTGATCTCGGCGGCTGGAGCGACCAACCCGCACAGCCGCACCGCCGTGTCGTCCGAGACGGTCAGCAGGTTGGCCAGCACGTGCCCGATGGTCACCATGCTCGGGTACGCGCCGTCGAGGCTGAAGATGCCGTCGCCGCCCGGCACGACGATCGCCGCGCTCACCTCGACCTGCTGGTCCAGGGTGAGCAGCCCTCGGTCGACCTTGTCCAGCACCGCCGTGGCGACGGCGATCTTGTTGACGCTGTACGCCTCGATCCGCCGGTCCGCGTCGGCCTCCACCGCGACCACCGGCGTGCCGGCCGGGTCGGCGACGCTGACGTACGCCTGCCAGTTGCCGCCGGCCTCAGCGCTGTGCTTGGTGAAGGCGGAGGCGACCCGACGGGCGGCCCGAGCGGGGGTGGTCGGCGACGCCTCGGTGCTCTCGGCGGCGCTCGCCGGGGCGGCAGCGCCCAGCACCGTAGTGGCGGTGGCCACCGTGCCCAACCCGAGTGCCGTCCTACGGTTCAGTCGCATGGTCAATCGTCTCCCCGATCGTGGTGTGCCAGAGCGCTTGCTGGCCCACCACCCTAGGCGAGTTGATCGACGCATGATGCCCTCCGAACCGTTCCGAACAGGACCGAACAGGTCAACCGAGCCGTCGTGGCCGGCGATCGGCCGTCCACTGAGGCCTGTCGCCCGCCCGGCTTACTCTCGCACTCATGGTTCGAGCACGACCTTGATGCAGCCGTCCTCCTTCTTCTGGAACATCTCGTACGCCTGCGGCGCCCGAGCCAGCGGCAACCGGTGGGTACGCAGGTCCTCCACGCCCAGCGGATCGTCGTCGCCGGCGAGCAGCGGCAGGATCTCGTCGGTCCACCGGCGCACGTGACACTGCCCCATCCGCAGCTGGATACCCCGGTCGAACATCTCCATCAGCGGCATCGGGTCCGCCTCGCCGCCGTACACCCCGGAGACCGATACGGTGCCCCCGCGGCGGACCCCCTTGATCGCGGCGTGCAGGACGGACAGCCGGTCCACGCCGACCCGGTCGGTCATCGTCTGGGCCAGCTTGTCCGGCAGCAACCCGGCGGCGGTCTGGGCGAACTTGCCCACCGGCGAACCGTGCGCCTCCATCCCGACCGCGTCGATCACCGCGTCCGGGCCACGGCCGTCCACCAGGTCGATAAGAGCGCCCGGCACGTCGGACAGCTCGCTGACGTCGAGCACCTCGACGCCGTGCCGGCGAGCCAACTCCAGCCGCTCGGGCACCAGGTCCAGCCCGATCACCCGGCCCGCGCCGAGGTGCCGGCCGATCCGCGCGCAGAGCTGTCCCACCGGCCCCAACCCGAAGACGGCCAGGGTGCCTCCCGGCGGGGTGTCGGCGTACTTCACCGCCTGCCACGCCGTGGGCAGAATGTCGGAGAGGTAGAGGTAACGCTCGTCGGCGCCGGTCTGCGGAATGACGATCGGCCCGAACTGGGCCTGCGGGACGCGCAGGTACTCGGCCTGCCCGCCCGGCACCGAACCATAGAGAGAGGTGTACCCGAACAGCGCCGCTCCCTTGCCCTCGCCACTGACCTGGGTGGTCTCGCACTGTGCGTAGAGCTGCCGGGAGCACATCCAGCAACTGCCGCAGGAGATGTTGAACGGCACCACGACCCGATCGCCCGGCTTGAGTCGGGTCACCCCCGACCCGACCTCCTCGACGATCCCCATCGGCTCGTGGCCCAGGACGTCACCGGGCTTCAGGTACGGCCCGAGCACCTCGTACAGGTGCAGGTCGGACCCACAGATCGCCGTCGAGGTGATCTTCACGATCGCGTCGGTCGGCTCCTCGATCCGCGGGTCCGGGACCTCCTCGACCCGTACGTCTCGCTTGCCCTGCCAGGTGAGCGCCTTCATGTCGTTCGTCCTCCCTCGCCGCCGTCTGGAAAGACTGCTACCCGGGCTCAGGCACTTGAACCGGCAGCGCCCCGATGGTTGCGGTCGGGGCTGGGGGCGACCGTCCCCGGCTTCGGGCGGTCAGGCTTGATCCCTACGCCGGGAACGGTCGCCCCCCAGCCTCGTGGGTGCCGCCGTCCGCCGGCTGGCGAGCCCACATCGAGCGCCAATACGCTCGCCTTGATCTCTTCTGTCGTGCTGGCGTGCGCGATCTCTAGGCACAGCCGAGTTGATCGACTCGCCTTCCTTGAAGCTGCGGTATCCGAGGCCCGCCGACAGCCCGACTTCCTGAAAGCGGAGTCGATCACGCACAGCGCGGCTCGACGGGTGCGGCAAGGCGGGCGGCAAGGCGGGCGGCGGGGCGACAAGACAGGCGCGCCGGGGCGGTGAGGCGCGGGATGGTGAGGCGCGCAGGGCAGCGGGCCCGTGCGAGGCGGGGAAGACATGACCAGGCGCGACGGGTAGGGCTGGGCCGGGGCACGGCGCGGGCCGGAGTGGACGAGCTGCGTTGGTTGAGTTTCGTCGGCGAGTCGGCGAGTCGGCGAGTCGGCGTACAGCAGCAGGAGCGCAACCTGCGGACGAGCCGCGACCAGGGTCAGGGCTGGGGCGACCGTCCCCGGCGGAGGGATCAAGCCTGACCGCCCGGAGCCGGGGACGGTCACCCCAGCCCTCCCACCGCAACCAAAGACCAAAGCCAAAGCCAAACGCAAGACCGCCGTACCCCCGGAGAAGGGATACGGCGGTCGAGCGAGGGAACTCAGGAACCGGGGGTGTTGTTGGCGCCCTTCGCGGTGGCCGTGAGGTAGTCGCGGTTGAGCCGGCCGATGGTGTTCAGCGGGATGCCCTTCGGGCAGGCCGGGGTGCATTCGCCCGCGTTCGTGCAACCGCCGAACCCGGCCTCGTCGTGCGCGTCGACCATGCCGATCACCCGGGTGTAGCGCTCGGGCTGGCCCTGCGGCAGGAGCGAGAGCTGGGTGAGCTTGGCGGCGGTGAAGAGCATGCCGGAGCCGTTCGGGCAGGCCGCGACGCAGGCGCCGCAGCCGATGCAGGCTGCCGACTCGAAGGCGGCGTCGGCGTTGGCCTTGGCGACCGGGGTGGAGTGGGCCTCGGGTGCGCTGCCGGTCGGCGCGGTGACGTAACCGCCCGCCGCGATGATCTTGTCGAAGGCGCTCCGGTTGACGACGAGGTCCTTGACGACCGGGAAGGCGCTGGCCCGCCACGGCTCGATGTCGATCGTCTCGCCGTCGGAGAACTGCCGCATGTGCAGCTGGCAGGCGGTGGTGCCGCGCTGCGGCCCGTGCGCGTCGCCGTTGATCATCAGGCCGCACATGCCGCAGATGCCTTCGCGGCAGTCGTGGTCGAACGCCACCGGGTCCTCGCCGGAGAGGATCAGCCGCTCGTTGAGGACGTCGAGCATCTCCAGGAACGACATGTCCGGGGACACGTCGTCGACCGGGTAGGTCACCATCCGACCCTTGTCCTCAGGGCCCTTCTGGCGCCAGATGCGCAGGGTCAGGTTCACTTGTAGCTCCGCTGCGTGGGGTGGACGTACTCGAACTTCAGGTCTTCCTTGTGCAGCAACGAGGGCTCACCGTCGGCGGTGAACTCCCAGGCCGCCACGTACGCGAACCGGTCGTCGTCGCGCTGCGCCTCGCCGTCGGGGGTCTGGTGCTCGGCCCGGAAGTGGCCGCCGCAGGACTCCTCGCGGTGCAGGGCGTCGATGCACATCAGCTCGGCCAGTTCGAAGAAGTCGGCCACCCGGCCGGCCTTCTCCAGCGACTGGTTGAGTTCCTCGCCGGTGCCGGACACCTTGACCCGCTGCCAGAACGCCTCGCGCAGGGCACGGATCTCGTCGATCGCCTTGCGGAGCCCGGCCTCGCTGCGCTCCATGCCGCAGTGTTCCCACATGATCTGGCCCAGTTCCCGGTGGAACGAGTCCACGGTCCGGTCGCCGTTGACCCCGAGCAGCCGCTGGACGCGGTCCTCGACGTCGGTGCGCGCCTCGACGGCCGCCGGGTGGCTGGCGTCGACCTTCTCCAGCGGCCCGGAGGCCAGGTAGTTGGCGATGGTGGTGGGCAGCACGAAGTAGCCGTCGGCGAGGCCCTGCATCAGCGCCGAGGCGCCGAGCCGGTTCGCGCCGTGGTCGGAGAAGTTGGCCTCACCGATCACGAACAGGCCGGGGATGTTCGACTGGAGGTCGTAGTCGACCCACAGGCCGCCCATCGTGTAGTGCACGGCGGGGTAGATGCGCATCGGCACCTCGTACGGGTCCTCGCCGGTGATCCGCTCGTACATCTCGAAGAGGTTGCCGTACTTGGCCTCGATGGCCTTGCGGCCCAGCCGGCCGATCGCGTCGGCGAAGTCGAGGTAGACGCCGAGCTTGGTCGGCCCGACGCCGCGGCCCTCGTCGCACACGTTCTTCGCGGCGCGGGAGGCGATGTCGCGGGGGACCAGGTTGCCGAAGGAGGGGTAGATCCGCTCCAGGTAGTAGTCCCGCTCGTCCTCCGGAATGTCCTTCGGGCTGCGGTCGTCACCCTTGGTCTTCGGCACCCAGACCCGGCCGTCGTTGCGCAGTGACTCGCTCATCAGGGTCAGCTTCGACTGGTGGTCGCCGGAGACCGGGATGCAGGTCGGGTGAATCTGCGTGTAGCAGGGGTTGGCGAAGTACGCGCCCTTGCGGTGCGCCCGCCAGGTGGCGGTGACGTTGCAGCCCTTGGCGTTTGTGGAGAGGTAGAAGACGTTGCCGTAGCCGCCGGAGGCGAGCACCACGGCGTCGGCCATCTCGGTGCTGATCTCGCCGGTGACCATGTCCCGGACGACGATGCCCCGGGCCTTGCCGTCGATGAGGACCAGCTCCAGCATCTCGTGCCGGGTGTTCATCTCCACGGTGCCCAGGCCGATCTGCCGCTCCAGCGCCTGGTACGCGCCGAGCAGCAGCTGCTGGCCCGTCTGGCCCCGGGCGTAGAAGGTGCGCTGCACCTGGGCGCCACCGAAGGAGCGGGTGTCCAGCAGGCCGCCGTACTCGCGGGCGAACGGCACACCCTGGGCGACGCACTGGTCGATGATGTTGACCGAGACCTCGGCGAGCCGGTGCACGTTCGACTCCCGGGAGCGGAAGTCGCCGCCCTTGACGGTGTCGTAGAACAGTCGGTGCACGGAGTCGCCGTCGTTGCGGTAGTTCTTCGCCGCGTTGATGCCGCCCTGTGCCGCGATGGAGTGCGCCCGACGCGGGCTGTCCTGGTAGCAGTAGGACTTGACGTGGTAGCCCTGCTCGGCCAGGGTCGCGGCGGCCGAGCCGCCGGCCAGGCCGGTGCCGACCACGATCACCGTCATCTTGCGGCGGTTGGCGGGGTTGACCAGCTTGGCCTCGAAGCGCCGGGTCTCCCAACGCTTCTCGACCGGGCCGGCGGGAGCCTTGGTGTCGGCGATCGGGTCGCCCTCGGTGAAGAGTTCCATGTCAGGACACCAATCCGGTGAGTACGGCGAACGGGACCACCAGGTACCCGGCGCAGAGCAGCACGGCGAAGATCAGAGCTGCGGTACGTGCCCGGCGCTCGCCGCGCGGCGTCTGCTGACCGAGGCTGCGGAACGCGCTGAACGCGCCATGGCGCAGGTGGAAGCCGACCGCGAGGATGGCGAGCGTGTAGAAGAGCGTGACGTACCAGCGCTCCGGCGCGAAGTCGGCGACGACGTTGCCGTACGGCTTGCTGGCGTCGCCGACCGGGTTCAGCGTGCCGGTGGTCAGGTCCAGGAGGTGGTAGATCACGAAGAGCAGGATGATCACTCCACCCCAGCGCATCGTGCGGGCCGCGTAGCTGCCGTTGACCTTCTTGCGGTGGGCGTACTTGACCGGGCGGGCGGCGCGGGCACGCCGGGCCAGCACGGTGGCGGCCACGATGTGGGCGACGACGGCCACCACCAGCACGGTGCGCAGGATCCACAGGAACCAGACGCCGGGCAGCAGTGGCTTGCCGATGTCGCGCAGCCAGTGCGCGTAGTGGTCGAACGAGGTCTCCCCCGTGAACACCTTCAAGTTGCCGAGCATGTGGGCGATGAGGAACAGCGCCAGCAGGATGCCCGTCACCGCCATGACGGCCTTGAGGCCGACGTTCGAGCGGATGGGCGACCGAGTTTTCGTGATTACCACGAGACCGACGCTAGGAGCACTTCGATCAGTCGTCCAATGCATCAAACTCGCAGTGTTGATAGCCGTAGGCTATGTAGATGCAGCTCCATCAGCTCCGGTACTTCGTCGCGGTGGCCGAAGTACGACATTTCACCCAAGCCGCCGACATCGTGGGCATCACACAGCCCTCGCTCAGTAAGCAAATTCACGCTCTGGAGGCCGACCTCGGAGCACCACTCTTCGAGCGGGTAAGGGGCAACATCACGCTCACCGCGGCAGGCGAGGTGCTGCTGCCGCTGGCCACCCGGATCCTCGCCGACGTGGAGACCGCGACCCGGGAGGTCCAGGAGTTGGTCGGGCTGCGCCGGGGTCGGGTCCGGCTCGGGGCCACCCCGAGTCTGGCCACCTCGCTCGCGCCGCCGGTGCTGCGCCGGTTCCGCGACGCGCACCCCACCGTCGACCTCCGCGTCGAGGAGGGTGGCTCCCAGGACCTGGTACGCGACCTGCTCCGCGGCGACCTCGACCTGGCCCTGATCATCATGCCGGCGCAGGGGGCCGACCCGGGGCTACGGGTCGACCCGATCCTGCGGGAGAGCCTGGTGGTCGCCTCGGTGGGGGAGGTGCCGACCGCGTCGACGACCGGGGAGCTGCGCATCACCGACCTGCGGGACCAGCCGATGGTGATGTTCCGGGAGGGCTACGACCTGCGCGACGCGACAATTCAGGCGTGCCGGGAGGCGGGCTTCGAGCCCACCTTCGCGGTGGACGGCGGCGAGATGGACGCCGTGCTCAGCTTCGTCGAGGCGGGGCTCGGCATCGCGCTCGTGCCGGGCATCGTGCTGGCCCGCCGGCCGGGTGTGCGGATCACCCCGCTCGCCCCGCCCGGGGTGCGGCGGACCATCGCGGTGGCCCGCCGGCGCGACGTCGTACCCACCCATGCCGGTCGGGAGCTTCGGCGCATCCTGCTCGACTACATCCAGGCGGCGATCAGCCTCAGCGAACTGCCGCCCGGCGTGGAGCCACTGACCTGACCGGGCCGGTCAGGGACCGGCCCGGTCGGCGTCAGCGGCCCTCGACGTCGTCCATCGCGCGGTAGATCCGCTGCTCGGAGACGGGGTACGGGGTGCCGAGCGCCTGGGCGAAGACGTTCACCCGCAACTCCTCGATCATCCAGCGGATCTGCCGGACGGCCGTCTCCTGCCGGCGAGCCGGCGCGAGGTTGGCGATCAGGTCGGCGTACTCCTTCTGCACCACCGCGATCCGGTCCTGCTGCTGGCGGTCCCGCTGCGGGTTGCCGCCCAGCCGGTCCAGTCGACGTTCGATGGCGGTGAGGTAGCGCAGCAGGTCGGGCAGGCGCGCGTACCCGGCCTCGGTGATGAACCCGGCGTGCACCAGCCCGGCGAGCTGGTTGCGGACGTCGGCCAGCGCGGCGACCACGGCGAGGTCGCGGGTGGCGCCGAGACGCTGCTCGACGGCGTACCAGGCGGCCAGGACCTTGCGGACGCGGTCCATCACCTCGACGACGGTGTCGACCAGGTCGGCGCGGACCTTCTCGCGCAGCGCCGCGAACCCGTCGGCGTCCCACGCCGGCCCACCGGCGGCAGCGATCAGCCGGTCGATGGCCGCGCCTGCCGCGTCCTCGATCAGCTCCTGCACGCCGCCGTGCGGGTTGCGGCTCAGTGCCAGCTTCGCCTCGTTGTTGAGCCGGCCCTGGAGGAACCGCGCCGGGGACGGCACGGTGAGCCGCAGCAGTCGGCGGGTCCCGGCCCAGTGCGCCGCCTCCGCCTCGGCGGGGGAGTCGAACACCTTCACCCCGACCGTGGCGCCCTCGTCGACAAGCGCCGGGTACGCGGTGACCGCGTAACCGGCCCGGACCTGCTCGATGGTCCGCGGCAGCGTGCCGATGCTCCACTCGCGCAGCCCGGTCCGGGCGATCTCCGGCGCGGCGGCCGCCACTACCTGGCGTACCTCCTGGCGGAGTTGGCGTTGCAGGGCCGGCAGGTCCTTGCCCTCGGCGACCGGCTTCTCGTCGTCGCCGAGGACCCGGAAGGTCACCCGCAGGTGCGCCGGCAGCTTGCCCGGCTCCCAGGCGTCGCGGGGCACGGTCACCCCGGTCATCCGGCGCAGCTGTCGGGTGAGCGCGTCCAGCAGCGACTCCTCGCCCGGAGTGATCGCCGCCAGGGCGGCCCGCGCGTAGTCCGGCACCGGGACGAAGTTGCGGCGGATCGCCTTGGGCAGCGAGCGGATCAGCGCGATCACCGTCTCCTCGCGCAGCCCCGGCACCTGCCAGTCGAAGCTCTCCGCCGGCACCTGGTTGAGCAGCGGCAGTGGGATGTCCACGGTGACGCCGTCGGTCGGCGTGCCCGGCTCGAACCGGTAGGTCAGCGGGAGGCTCACCCCGTGGGCCTGCCACTCGTCCGGGTAGTCGTCCTCGTCCACCCCGGGTCGGCCGTCGTTGACCAGCACGTCACGGGTGAAGGTGAGCAGGTTGGGCCGTTCCCGGCGGGTCGTCTTCCACCAGCTGTCGAAGTGTCGGCCGGAGGAGACGTCGGCCGGGATCCGCTGGTCGTAGAAGGCGAAAATGGTCTCGTCGTCGACCAGGATGTCCCGGCGTCGGGCCCGGCTCTCCAGCTCCTCGATCTCGGTGAGCAGCCGCTTGTTGTCCGCCCAGAACTGGTGGTGGGTCTGCCAGTCGCCCTCGACGAGGGCATGTCGGATGAACAGCTCCCGGCTCAGCGTCGGGTCGATCCGCCCGAAGTTGACCTTGCGGGAGCTGACCAGCGGGACGCCGTACAGGGTGACCTTCTCGTAGGCCATCACCGCGGCCTGCTTCTTCTCCCAGTGCGGCTCGCTGTAGCTGCGTTTGACCAGGTGCTGCGCCAGCGGCTCGACCCACTCCGGCTCGACCCGCCCGGCAATGCGACCCCACAGCCGGGAGGTCTCCACCAACTCGGCGGCCATCACCCAGCGCGGCGGCTTCTTGAACAACGCCGACCCGGGGAACAGCCCGAACTTGGCACCCCGCGCACCCAGGTACTCGTGCTTCTGGGCGTCCTTGAGGCCGATGTGCGACAGCAGGCCGGGCAGCAGCGACTGGTGCACCTTCGGGGTGTCGATCTCCTCCGGCAGGTCCGCGCCACCGCGTCGGCTCGCACCCCGGCCGGCGTCCGCGTCGCCCGATTCGTCGCGCGCCGGCCGCCCACCACGCCGGTCGCCGTCGGCCGGGGTACGCAGCACCTGGCGCAGTTGGCTGACGATGTCCTGCCACTCGCGGATCCGCAGGTAGTTCAGGTACTCCGCCTTGCACATCCGGCGGAACGCGCTGGAGGAGAGTTCCCGCTGCTGCTCGCGCAGGTAGCGCCACAGGTTGAGGAAGGCGACGAAGTCCGACTCCTTGTCGGTGAACCGGGCGTGCGCCTGGTCCGCCTGGGCCTGCTTCTCCGCCGGCCGCTCGCGCGGGTCCTGGATGGAGAGCGCGGCGGCGATCACCAGCACCTCGGTGGCGCAGCCGTTGCGCTCGCCCTCGACCACCATCCGGGCCAGGCGCGGGTCGACCGGCAGTTGGGCCAGCCGCCGGCCCAGCGTGGTGAGCCGCTTCGCCGGGTCCGCCTCGGTCGGGTCCAACGCGCCCAACTCGTGCAGCAGGTTGACGCCGTCGGTGATGTTGCGCTTGTCCGGCGGGTCGATGAACGGGAACGCGGCGAGGTCGCCGAGCCCGATCGCGGTCATCTGGAGGATGACCGACGCCAGGTTGGTCCGCAGGATCTCCGGGTCGGTGAACTCGGGCCGGGAGAGGAAGTCCTGCTCGTCGTAGAGGCGGATGCAGATGCCGTCCGAGGTACGGCCGCAGCGGCCCTTGCGCTGGTTGGCCGATGCCTGGGAGACCGGCTCGATCGGCAGCCGCTGCACCTTGAGCCGGCTGGAGTAGCGGGAGATGCGGGCGGTTCCCGGGTCCACCACGTACTTGATCCCGGGCACGGTAAGCGAGGTCTCCGCGACGTTTGTGGCGAGCACCACCCGACGCGAGGAGTGCGCGGCGAACACCCGGTGCTGCTCGGCGCTGGAGAGCCGCGCGTACAGCGGCAGGATCTCGGTGCCGAGCAGCGAGCGCTTGGTCTGCACCAGTTTGGCGAGCGCGTCGGCGGTGTCCCGGATCTCCCGCTCGCCGCTGAGGAACACCAGGATGTCGCCGGGGCCCTCGGCGGCCAGCTCCTCGACGGCGTCGCCGATCGCCTGGATCTGGTCGCGGACGCTCTCCTCGTCCCCGTCGCCGTCCTCCTCGCCCTCGGCGAGTTCGACCAGCGGCCGGTAGCGCACCTCCACCGGGTAGGTGCGCCCGGAGACCTCGACCACCGGCGCGGGGACGCCTTCCGGCTCCTCGGCGGTGGGTGACCCGGCGAAGTGCCGGGCGAACCGGTCGGTCTCGATGGTCGCCGAGGTGATGATCACCTTGAGGTCGGGTCGTCGGGGCAGCAACTCCCGCAGGTACCCGAGGATGAAGTCGATGTTGAGGCTGCGCTCGTGCGCCTCGTCGATGATCAGCGTGTCGTACTGGCGCAGCATCCGGTCGGTCTGCAACTCGGCCAGCAGGATGCCGTCGGTCATCAGCTTCACCAGGCTGCGCTCGCTGACCTGGTCGGTGAAGCGCACCTTGTAGCCGACCACGTCGCCCAGCTCGGTGCCCAGTTCGTCGGCGATCCGGTCGGCCACCGTCCGGGCGGCCAACCGCCGGGGCTGGGTGTGCCCGATCAGGCCGTGTACGCCGCGCCCCAGCTCCAGGCAGATCTTGGGGATCTGGGTGGTCTTGCCCGAGCCGGTCTCGCCGGCCACGATCACCACCTGGTGATCGCGGATGGCGGCGGCGATGTCGTCCTTGCGCTCACTGACCGGCAACCCCACCGGGTACGTGATCACGGGCACCGCCGCCTGGCGGGCGGCGAGCCGCTGCTCGGCTCGGACCAGGTCAGCGGTGATCTCGGTCAGCGCCGCCTCCCGGCGCTGCGGGTCGCGCAGCTTGCGGGCACCGTCGAGGCGCCGCTGGAGCCGGCGCTGGTCGCGGAACATCAGTGGGGCGAGGCGGCTGTGCAGCTCGCGAACCGGGTCGGTCGCGGCGGATGCGGCTGGAGTCTGCATGTCGTACGCAAGGATAGGCAGCCCGGCGGCGGACCGCCCCTGGGTTACCGCCCGGCCGGTCCCGCGACGGTCGCGGGACCTAGAGTTGGCGGCCGACGTCGAGCGTTGGGGGCCGGGATGGAGATGCGCGACACCGACCGCGCGTTGGTGCAGGCCGCCACGGCGGTCGCCAAGCTGCGCTGCCGCAGCCAGCACCACACGGTCGCATCGGCGGCCCGAACCGCCGACGGGCGGGTCTTCACCGGCGTGAACGTCCACCACCCCACCGCCGGGACCTGCGCCGAGTTGGTCGTGATCGGCACGGCCGCGACGCAGGGCGTCACCGCGTTGGAGACGATCGTCACGGTCGCCGACCGGGGTCGCGAGGTCAGCGAACCGTGCGGCGACTGCCGGCAGGTGCTGCGGGAGTACTTCCCGGCGCTGCGGGTGATCGTCGGCCCGGTGGACGACCTGCGGGTGGTCCCGCTCGGGGAGTTGCCGGCGCAGGCCGAAAGCGGCTCAGCCGGCTGACGGGCCGAATCCTGACGGGCGGTGTCCTGACCGGCGCGGCGTCAGTCGCCGGAGGCCGCCTCCAGCATCGAGCGCGGTATCGGCACGCCCTCGAATCGCAGGTTGCCTTCGGGGACCAGCCAACTCGTCACGTGTGCGACCAGGCGTCCGGCCCGTACGGCCGGGTCGTTGGCGTAGAGGGCACGTGCCTCGTCCGGGGCGATGGAGAGCACGACCAAGCCCCGTAACTGATCGTCGTCGGGGTGTAGGAACGGCCCGGTCGCGAGCACCAACCCCTGCTCGACGAGCCCTGCCTGGTGGGCCAGGTGCGCGTCCTGCAACCGGTCGATCGCGTCCTGCGGCAGCTCCGGCGGATCCGACGGTCGGGTCAGCAGGACGACCGTGTGCTGGTCGAATCGCATGCCCACACCCTATGACGCAAATCTTCCTCTTCTGGGTGTCATCTGCCTTCTATCCGCCCTGTCGCAGTTTGCGAATCTCATTCTCGTACCGAGGTCCGGTGCGATTCGGAGGTGCGGCATGGTCACCAGGCGACAGCTGCTCGCGGCCAGTGCCGCCGGCGGCGCCGCGATTCTGGTCCCGGCGGGCGGTTCGGCGTCCGGTCGGGCGCTCGCGGCGCTGGACGCCGGCGAGATCCCGAAGTACGTCACGCCGCTGCGGATCCCGCCGGCCATGCCGGCGGTGGCGACCGGCCCGGAGCGGGACGAGTACGTGATCGCGGTACGACAGTTCCGCCAGCAGATCCTGCCGCCGTCGTGGCCGCGCACCACCGTGTGGGGTTACGGCTCCACCGCCCACCCCGGCAGCTTCGGCTGCCCCGCGCCAAGCATCGTGGCCCGGGTTGGCCGCCCGGTCCGGGTGACCTGGGTCAACCAGCTCGTCGACGACCGGGGCGACTACCTGCCGCACCTGCTGCCGGTGGATCCCACCCTGCACTGGGCCAACCCGGCCGGTGGCACCGAGTACCGGGACCGCCACGGGCAGTCAGACGGCGGCCCGCAGGGATATCGCGGGCCGGTGCCCCAGGTTGTGCACGTGCACGGGGCGCACAGCGCCCAGGAGAGCGACGGGCACTCCGAGGCGTGGTACCTGCCGGCGGCCCGCGACCTGCCGCCCGACTTCGCCGTGACCGGCAGCGCGTACCGCGAGTTCCGGTCCCGCTTCGCCGAGCACTCCGGCCTGCGCTGGGCGCCGGGCTCGGCCACCTTCGAGTACGCGAACGACCAGCGGTCCTGCACCCTCTGGTACCACGACCACACGCTCGGGCTCACCCGGCAGAACGTCTACGCCGGGCCGGCCGGGTTCTACCTGCTCAGCGGGGACGACCTGCCGGACGCGGTGCTGCCCGGCCCGGCGCCGACCCCCGGCGATCCGCCGAACACCTCATACCACGACATTCCGCTGATGATCCAGGATCGCAGCTTCAGCGCCGACGGTGAGCTCTTCTATCCGGGCGGCTACTCGGCGCACCCCGACGGCC
Organism: Micromonospora chokoriensis; assembly: GCF_000718555.1. GTDB lineage: Bacteria > Actinomycetota > Actinomycetes > Mycobacteriales > Micromonosporaceae > Micromonospora > Micromonospora chokoriensis_B. The sequence continues at coordinate 114,472 of NZ_JOAN01000011.1, read as the reverse complement.
CGATCTGGGTGCCCGGGTACTCCGGCTCCACCATCGTGGTCAACGGGCGCACCTGGCCCTCGCTGACGGTCCAGCGTCGCCGTTACCGGTTCCGGCTGCTCAACGGGTGCAACAGCCGGTTCCTGCTGCTCGGCGTGGTCGCCAATGCCACCGCGCGGCCGGCCCGCCCGGTGCTGCCGGTCTGGCAGATCGGCAGCGACGGTGGCTTCCTGCCCGAGCCGGTGCCGCACGAGCGCCTGGCGCTCGGTCCCGCCCAGCGGGTCGACGCGATCGTCGACTTCACCGACGTGCCGGCCGGCACCGAGCTGTACCTGGTCAACGAGGGACCGGACGGGATGTACGGCGGCGGTCGGCCGGGGGTCGACTTCCCGCCGGCCGACCCGCACACCACCGGGCAGGTGCTGCGCTTCGTGGTCACCGACGCGACCGGCGCGGACCCGAGCGTGCCACCGGAGCGGCTACAGCTGCCGTCGCACCCACGGCTCGGCCCGGCCCAGCGGGTGCGCCGGTTGTCGCTCAACGAGCGGATCTCCGGCGGCTCGATGATCATGCTGCTGGGCGTCCTCGACGAGCGTGGCCGGGGCCGGCCGTTGCGCTGGAGCGACCCGGTGACCGAGCAGCCCGTCCTCGGCGACACCGAGGTCTGGGAGGTGCGCAACTTCACCCGGCACGTGCACCCGGTCCACCTGCACCAGGTCCAGTTCGAGCTGCTCGGCCGGGGGCACTCGGGCAGCGCGCAGCCCGGCCCGGGGGAGCGGGGGTGGATGGACACGGTGCTCGCGTACCCGTGGGAGGTGACCCGGATCAAGGCGCACTTCGACCTGCCGGGTCGGTACGCCTGGCACTGCCACCTCCTGGAGCACGAGGACAACGAGATGATGCGACCGCTGAACGTGCTGCCGCGCGGTGGCGCGGCGGCCGGGGACGGCGGCTCGTCGGGCGGCGACGGTGGCTCGTCGGGCGGGTCGGGGTGACCCGGGGCGGTATTGACAGACTCCGGTTAGGCCCCTTTCCGCAGCTCGGCTAAGGTTAGGCGAACCTAAGCGTGAACATGCAGGAGACTCGTGACCACCCTCGCCACCCGGCCGGCCCCGGCCCGCAACCGGTCCGGCACCCGCACCGGTCGCCGGGTGGTCGTCACCGTCGGTGCCGCGTTGGTGCTGCTGCTCACCGTGCTGGCCAGCTTCGCGCTCGGCAGCCGGCAACTCGGCGTCGACCAGGTCTGGCACGCGCTCGTCGCGCCGGACGGTGGCGACGCCAGCACCATCGTCCGTGAGCTGCGGATGCCGCGTACCGCGCTCGGCCTCGCCGTCGGGCTCGCGCTCGCCGTGGCGGGGGTGCTGTTCCAGGCGCTCACCCGCAACCCTCTCGCCGAGCCCCGCATCCTCGGCATCAGCGCGGGAGCGTCGTTCGGCGTGGTGCTCGCGATCTCCGTCTTCGGCATCGGCACGCTCGCCGGGTACGTCTGGTTCGGCATCGCCGGGGCCCTGATCGCCGGCCTGCTGGTCTTCGCCATTGCCACCCGGGCCCGCGACGGCGCCAGCCCGGTCACCCTCGCGCTGGTCGGCGCGGCGCTCGACGCCAGCCTGGCCTCCGGGGTGTACGCGCTGCTCAGCATCGACGCCCGCACCTTCGAGGAGTACCGCTTCTGGGTGGTCGGCGGGCTGGCCGGCCGGGACCTGTCGGTCGTCGCGCAGGTGCTGCCCTTCGTTCTCGTCGGGCTGGTGCTCGCCGCCCTGGTGGCACGTGGTCTGGACGCGCTGGCACTCGGCGACGACGTGGCCCGTGGTCTCGGCCACCGTATCGGCCTGGTCCGCCTCGGTGGTGGCCTCGCCGCCGTGCTGCTGACCGGTGCCGCGGTGGCCGCCGCCGGGCCGGTCGCCTTCGTCGGGCTCGCCGTGCCGCACCTGGCGCGCGCCCTGGTCGGTGCGGACCACCGCTGGACCCTCGCCGTCTCCGCCCTGCTCGGGCCGGCGCTGCTGCTCGCCGCCGACATCGTCGGTCGGCTCGTCGCCCCGCCCGGCGAGATACCGGCCGGGATCGTCACCGCGCTGATCGGCGCGCCACTGCTGGCCGTGCTGGTCCGCCGCGCCCGGGTGGTGACCGCGTGACGACCACCAACCGTTCCGCCGGCCCGGCTGGCGTCGTCCGCGCCGGGCTGCCGGGGCGCACGCTGCTGCGGGTCGGCCCGATCAGCCTGCTGATCCGCCGCCGCGCGGTGCTGGTGGCCGCCGTACTGACCGTGCTGCTCCTGCTGGCCGTCGTGCTCAGCCTCTCGCTGGGCACCCCGTACGTCGCCCCGGCCGACGTGCTGCGCTCCCTCTCCGGCGCCGGCACCCCGTACGACCTGGTGGTCTTTGATCTTCGGCTGCCGCGGGTCGTGCTCGCGGCCGTGGCCGGCGCCGCCTTCGGGGTGGCCGGCACGCTGATCCAGAGCGTGGCTCGCAACCCCCTCGCCAGCCCGGACGTCATCGGCATCACCCAGGGCGCCGGCCTCGCCGCGACCATTGCCCTGACCAGCGGAATGGCCGCGGTGCTGGTGGCACCCACCGCACTGGTGGGCGGGCTGCTCGCGGCGGTGCTGCTGTTCGCCCTCGGTGCTCGGCACGGGCTGGCCGCGCAGCGGTTCGTGCTCGCCGGGGTGGCGGTCGCGTTCGGCTTCCGGGCGCTCACCGAGGTGGTCATGCTCACCGCCGACCCGATCGACGGGCTGCGCGCGCAGATCTGGCTGATCGGCACCCTGGCCGGCAAGGGCTGGACCGAGGCCGCCTGGATCGCCGGCACGCTGCTGGTGCTGCTGCCGGTGCTGGCCTGGGCCGGCTGGGCGCTGAACAGCACCGCCCTGGACGACGACACCGCCCGAGGCGTCGGCCTGCGCCCGGTGGCCCGCCGGATCGGCCTCGCCGGCACCGGCGTGCTCATCGCCGCGATGGTCACCGCCCAGGTCGGCGCCGTCGACTTCGTGGCATTGGTCGCCCCGCAGGTGGCTCGTCGACTGGTACGCGCCGAACGGCCACCGCTGGTCTGCGCGGCGCTGCTCGGCGCGCTCCTGCTGGTGCTGGCGGACCTGGCCGGCCGGCGGTTGCTAGCACCCACCCAACTACCCGCCGGTGTGCTGACCGCCGCGATCGGCGGCCCGTACCTGATCTTCCTGCTGCTGCGTGGTCGGCGGCGGTCGTCGTGACGCCTCAAGGAGTCGTGTGATGCTCTCCACCCGCGACCTGGTCGCCGGCTACGACGAGCGGACGGTGCTCGACGGACTCGACCTGGACCTGCCCACCGACGCGTTCACCGTGATCGTCGGGCCGAACGCGTGCGGCAAGTCCACCCTGTTGCGCACGATGGCCCGGTTGCTCACCCCCCGCCGTGGCACGGTGCTGCTGGACGGCACCGCCATCCGCGACCTGCCGACCCGGGAGGTCGCCCGCCGCCTCGGCGTGCTGCCGCAGAGCCCGCTGGTGCCCGAGGGCGTCACCGTGGCTGACCTGGTCGGGCGTGGCCGGCAGCCCCACCAGCGGTGGTGGCGGCAGTGGTCGTCGGAGGACGGCGCGGCGGTGGACCAGGCGATGGCCCTCGCCGACGTGACCGACCTGGCCAACCGACCGGTGGACAGCCTCTCCGGTGGGCAGCGGCAGCGGGTGTGGATCGCCATGACCCTCGCCCAGGACACCGACGCCCTGCTGCTGGACGAGCCGACCACCTTCCTCGACCTGGCCCACCAGGTCGAGGTGCTGGACCTCCTGCACCGGCTGCGCTCCGAGCGGGGCCGCACCGTGGTCGCCGTGCTGCACGACCTGAACCAGGCCGCCCGCTACGCCGACCACCTGGTCGCGATGCGCGCCGGCACCGTGGTCGCCGCCGGAGCGCCCCGGGAGATCCTCACCGCCGACCTGGTCCGCGACGTCTTCGGGCTGGCCTGCGTGGTCGTGCCCTGCCCGGTGACCGGCGCGCCGCTGGTGGTGCCCGCGTACACCGGTGGCCCCGCCGCCCCGCCCGCTGGCGCTCCTGGCGGCCCGGTCGTCGTGTCCGCTGGCGCGGGTGACCCCTCCTCGTCGACGGCGTCCGTGCCGGACGCCCGACCCCCCACCGGCGATGCGGCCAACCCGCTCACCGGCTCGTACCCCTCGAAAGGACTCTGATGCGTCGTCTCGTCGCCGCTCTCGCCGCGGCCGCCGCCCTCGGCGTCGGACTCACCGCCTGCGGTGAGAGCGACCCGGTCGCCGGCTCCACCACCGGGGAGACCCGGGAGATCACCCACGCCATGGGCACCACCAAGGTCCCGGCGGAGCCCAAGCGCGTCGTGGTGCTCGACACCGACAAGATCGACACGGCGCTCTCGCTGGGCATCACGCCCGTCGGCGCCGCCACCGCCGGTGAGGCGAAGAGCTGGCCGACGTACTTCGGCGCGGACAAGCTCGCCAGCATCAAGGAGGTCGGGGTGCTCGCCGAGCCCGACCTGGAGGCGATCAACGCGCTCAAGCCGGACCTCATCCTCGGCAGCAAGTTCCGCCAGGAGAAGTTCTACGACGAGCTGGCCGCCATCGCGCCGACCGTGTTCACCGACAAGGTGGGCATCACCTGGAAGGAGAACTTCCTCCTCGACGGCAAGGCGCTCGGCCGCGAGCAGCAGGCCAAGGATCTGCTCGCCACGTACGAGAAGCGGGCCAAGGACTTCGGCGCGACGCTCGGCAACGCCGCCTCCCGCAAGGTCTCCATCGTGCGCTTCCTGCCCGGCAACATTCGGGTGTACGGCCCGGACTCGTTCTCCGGCATCGTCATCGGCGACACCGGCCTGGGCCGCCCCGAGCGGCAGCTGCTCGCCAACAAAGAGGACAAGCGCTTCGACCTGGTCAGCCCCGAGCGGATCAACGAGGTCGACGGTGACGTCATCTTCGTGACCGCGTACGGCGACAAGGCCGCCGCCGAGCAGACCAAGGTCGCCGGCGGCACCCTCTGGAAGGGCCTCGGCGCAGTCAAGGCCGGCAAGGCGTACCCCGTCTCCGACGAGATCTGGATGACCGGCATCGGCGTCGGCGCCGCCAACAAGATCCTCGACGACCTGACCAAGTACCTTCCCGCCGCCTAATCATCGCGGGCACCGCGAGCGCCGAGGGCACCCGCTCGTGATCGCGCTCGATCCATGAAGTAGTGGCCTCCCTGGATGGGGAGGCCACTACTTCCATGTTCGAGCGCGATCGTGCCGGGCGAGGGCGAGGGGCGACGGTGGGGAGGGTGGGGGTTAGGCGGCGGTGGACCAGATGGCGCGGAAGGCGGCGGCTTCGCCGGACAGCCAACGTTCGATCTGGTCGGGCTTGGCGTCGGTGGGCATGCGGTGGGCTTGGCCGCGTCGGACGTCGACCAGGACCGGCTCGGCGTGCGGGAGCACCGCGTCCATGTGTCGAGCCATCAGGTGCAGGGTGGCGAGCACCGACTCCTCGCTCGGTGGGGTCTCGTCGAAGTGCAGGCGGACCGCTTCGGCGTGGCCGTCAGCGTGGCGTACCCCGAAGTGGAGGTTGATCTTGACGGGCAGGTCGCCCAGCATGGCCAGGGCGTCGCGAGTCTGGGCGAGATCGACGGCGGCCGGCTCGCCGAGGGAGTGCAGCCAGGTCGTAGCGCCGGGGACGAGCGCCTGGTAGAGCGGGCGCCAGCGGGGCTTGACCACGTCGACCACCCCGGTCAGGTGCGTGCCGCCGGTGTGGAAGGCGATGTCGGCCTTGAGCGCCTTGACGAACTGGCCGTGCGGGTTGAAGCCGGACCGGCTCGCGCGCTGCTTGCGCAGCCCGCCCACGAAGGTCGCCTTGGTGGGGCCGGTGCGGTCGACGTAGCGGGTGAAACCGAGCAGCGTGGCGTAGGGGGTGAGGGGCGTGGAGGCGGGCGCGGTCATGGGCGTCCTCCCAGGTCAGGAACTCGATTAGTACATACATTCTAATCGACGGGTCTGACATCGCCCAGCGAATCTGGGCGCTGGATGTCCTGTTCGCGCGAAGTTGGCACAATCCGGGCTAGGTGGCACGGACAGTGGCACGAATCCGGGCTAAGTGGCACACGGTGTCCGTCGCCTTGGGGTCATGGCTCGCTACGGTGCCGCGATGGCATCGATGGATCGTGGGGCTGTCCGGGCGGGTCAGAACCGGTCGCGGGCTTCAGGTCGAGTTCGTCGGAGCCCCCTGCGGCTGGGCGAGGACGAGTACGTCGGGGTACGGCAGGCTGCTGCGGCGGTGGGTTGACGCCGACGGGTTACGTCGCCGAGATGGCGCTGGCCGCGGCCCGGCCCGGCGATGACGGCGGCACCACCGGTAGCAGCGTCACCATCGTTGAGCTGGCGGCGGTCCAGCGTGGGCTGTTCGTGGCGCGGACTGCGATGAACCAGGTCCGAGTCGGTGCGGCGGCCGACTGGGCGACGGCGGTGCAGCGGATTGACGCGGTGGCGGCGGAGATGGATCGGCTGTTGCATCGGTCGGCGCGGTGACTCCGAAGGTGCACCGTCGGGGAGTGTCGCTGCGGTGGCTGGCTGTCGGACCTGTTCGCCCCGACCGGGCCGATGGCGCGGCTGGTGGCGGCTTGGGCGTTTGCCGGTGAGCTCGACGAGTTACAGCCGGTGCCCGGTGTTGGCACCGGACGGTTGAGGCGGTTGTTGGAGCAGCCGGCGTCTGCGGCGTGGAGCGCGGTGCAGCCTGTGTGGTCGTACCGGCACGTCCCGCCGTTGTCGGGGCTGCTCTCCACCCTCCCCGGCGCTCCCCGGATCAGGCTGCCCCCAGCTTCACCCAGCCGCTGCGACGGCCCGGCGGCGAAGGTCTTTCACCTCCACTCGATTGCGTGATGCTTCGTGGCGCACTCCGGTCCACGTGAAGTTGGCACCGTCCAAGGCTGTTAGCACCGGCCGGGTGAGGAGGCCGGGATGGGTGCCTGCCGGGACGTATCCAAACTCCTGATGGTGATCACGTGACAACGTGATGTCACAATGGGTGGCCTGTTCGAGACTTCGGTGGAGGGCTCCTGTGACCGGTGTGGAATTGATCGTGGCGGCGTTGGCCGCTGCGGCGACCGCAGGCATTGGCAGCGGGGTGCAGGACGCGTACGCCGGGTTGAAGAGGCTGCTCGTTCGGCGATTGGCTGGCCGTGCTCAGGTGGTGGCCGCGCTCGCAGCCGATGAGGAGCAGCCGGGGGTGTGGCAGGCCCGAATCGGCGACGACTTGACAGCCTCCGGGGCCGCCTTCGACAGCGAGGTTCTCACGGCGGCGCGGGCCGTGCTCCGGCTGGCGGACCCGATCGGGACGCAGGCTGGGACCTACACGGTGACGAACAACTATGGCGCGGTCGGTGGATTCCACGCCCCGGTGACCTTCAACCAGGGGAGACAGATCCCCCCGGCCGCACCGGGGACGGTCTAGGGTCAGCCGCCCCCGGTAACACCAACACCGACCCTGCGCAGTTCAGCATCGGCACCAATCAAGGGCTGGCCGGCATCTTCCATGGTCCGGTCACGGTCAACGGTCGCCAGCAGGTCATCTGGCCCCACCGGGTCGGTGTGGTACCGGCGCTGGTCGACTGCCGGCAGGAACGCCCTGCCGATGGGGAACTGGACGCCGCCACCGCCGGTGGTAATGCGGTGGTCGTGTGTCAGGTGTTGACCGGCCTGGGCGGCGTCGGCAAAACCCAGCTCGCCGCCGGGCTTGCGCACAGGATGTGGCAGCGTCGAGAACTCGACCTGCTCGTCTGGGTCACTGCAACCTCACGATCGAACACCATCACCGGGTACTCGCAGGCCGCTGCGGATGTCCACGGAGTGGTGGATGAGGATCCGGATCAGGGCGCTGCACGGTTCCTGGCCTGGCTCGCCGCCACGCGACGGCGGTGGCTGGTCGTCCTTGACGATGTCGCCGACCCGAACGACCTGCGGGGCCTGTGGCCGCCGGCCGGTTCCTTCGGCCGGACAGTGGTCACCACCCGACGCCGGGACGCGGCTCTGGTCGCCGGCCGGCGAGTAGTCGACGTGGGCCTGTTCACTTCCGCCGAGTGCGTTGCCTACTTGCGTGCCAAACTCGGCAGCGACCCGGCACGGCTGGACCAGGCCGCCGAGTTGGCCGAGGACCTCGGGCACCTACCCCTCGCCCTGGCGCAGGCAGCCGCCTACATCCTCGACCGCAGGAGCATGACCTGTGCCGGTTACCGCCGCCGGCTCGCCGACCAGTCTCGCGAACTCGCCGACCTAACCCCCGAAGCGCTACCGGACGAGCATTCTGGCCCGATCGCGGTGGCCTGGTCCCTGTCGATCGCACGCGCCGACGAGTTCGCGCCAGTGGGGGTGGCCCGCCCTGTGCTGGAGCTAGCCGCGCTGCTCAACCCCAACGGCATCCCGACCGACGTGTTCACCACTACCGCCATCCTTGGCTACCTCGCCACCCGTTCCCGAGCCGGTCGGCCAGCCGACGGTGAGGACGCCACCGACGCCCTGGATAACCTGGACCGGCTCAACCTCATCACCCACGATCCGGCTAACCGGACCGCACGGGTGCACGGTCTCCTACAACGCGTGGTGCGGGAGGCCACCCCAACCGCTCAGGCTGCCGCGCTGGCCATAACCACCGCTAACGCCCTAGTTGAGATCTGGCCAGACATCGAACGCGACCCTGAACTCGGGCAGACCCTGCGCGCCAACACCGACGCCCTCAACACCCACGCCGGCCTACTGCTGTGGGACTCCGACAACGGCGGCCACCGGGTGCTGTTCAGGGCAGGACGCAGTCTCGGTGAGACTGGTCAGGTCAGCGCCGCGTTCGACTACCACCGCGCGCTGCCTCGGACCCGACCACCCCGACACCCTGACCACGCGCCACAACCTCGCCCGCTGGCGGGGGGAGGCCGGGGATCCGGCCGGCGCCGCCACCGCCTACGCGGACCTGCTCACCGACCGGCTGCAGGTCCGGCCGGCGCCGCCACCGCCTACGCGGACCTGCTCACCGACCGGCTGCAGGTCCTCGGACCCGACCACCCCGACACCCTCACTACCCGCACTAACCTCGCTTATTGGCAGGGCGTGGCCGGGGATCCGGCTGGCGCTGCCACCGCCTGCGCCGACCTGCTCACCGACATGGTGCGAGTCGTCGGACCTGACCACCCCGGCACCCTTGCCACTCGCACTAACCTCGCTTATTGGCAGGGCGTGGCCGGGGATCCGGCTGGCGCTGCCACCGCCTGCGCCGACCTGCTCACCGACATGGTGCGGGTCCTCGGACCTGACCACCCCGGCACCCTCATCACCCGCGGCAACCTCACTCGTTGGCGGGGGGACGGGGGGAGGCCGGGGATCCGGCCAGTGCCGCCACCGCCTGCGCCGACTTGCTCACCGACCAGGTGCGGGTCCTCGGACCCGACCACCCTCACACCCTCGCCACCCGCGGCAACCTCGCCCGTTGGCGGGGGGAGGCCGGGGATCCGGCCAGTGCCGCCACCGCCTGCGCCGACTTGCTCACCGACCAGGTGCGGGTCCTCGGACCCGACCACCCCCACACCCTCACCACCCGCAATCGTCTTATTTTTTGGCGAGGGAAGGCAGGCGAGGCTACCCGAGTCGAGCACCCAGCAGCGGCACAGGCCATAGAAAGTGCCAAGTAGATCTAGACAAGAACGTACTCGTTCGTCCGCGTCATCCTGTCCAAGCCCTAGTCACAGCGCTCACCGTGCGCCAGCTCGAACTGGACCGGACACTGGAAGTTGTCCGTTGACGCGCGGCCGTGGGGCGGCGTCGGCTACCTCCGCCAACCGGGTCGAGGTGGGCAGCCACCAGCCGGTGTACGTGGACCGTGTCGTGTGGGCGGCCGGGTCACCGGACCGCCCGTGGCAGCGCGCCCAGCACCAGCGCGGCGCCGACTGCCATGATCGCGAAGACCATCACCATCCCGAAAGCGTCGGTCAGCGGCCCGACCACGATCGGCGCCGAGATGGCGCCGACCCGGGACAACGCCGAGACCATGGACGCCGTCCGGGCCGGGGGGATGCCGTGTCGCACGCTGAGCTGATCCGCCGCGCCGAAGAGCAGGGGGAAGGCCGGCCCGGCCCCGAAGCCGGCCACGGCCACCGCGGCCAGCGCCCACCACACCGGAGCGCCGGCGAGTGTGCACAGCAGGCCGGCGACCACGGCGGCCATCATCGTGGCGGCGCTGACCGCGGCGACTCTCGCCTGGCCGACCCGGGACGCCGCCGCGTCCAGCAACAGGCGAGATGCCAGCAGGCCAGCGCCGAAGAGCACCGGCGCCACGGCCGCCACCTGTGGTGTCGCGTCGAACCCGCGGCTCAGCAGGAGCCCGGTCCACTCCTGCCCCGGGCTCTCCACGTAGCTGGCGGCCACCGCCGCGAGCCCCAGCACCGGCAGCACATAGAGCAGCCGGCCGCCGGAACGCGCCGGTCGCTCCGGACCGTCAACCGTCGGGGCCGGCGCGGGCGGGCCCTCGGCCACCATCCCCTTGCGGCCGAGGGCGATCGCGAGCTGGACGATCAGCGCCACCGCTGCGGCGATGCCGACGTGCAGGGCCACCGGCACCCGGAGCCCGGCGGCGATCGTTCCGAGCACGCCTGCTCCGGCCAGCGAGAGCGACCAGGTGGCGTGCATCCGGCCCAACAGTGTGGTGGCCCGCTGCTGCTGCACCCGGACCGCGAAGGCGTTCATCACCACGTCGTGCGCGCCGTCGAGAATGCCCAGCAGCAGCAGCGACCCGCCCAGCAGGATCAGTTGCGGCGCCCACGCCACGCCGACGGCGAGCAGGGCGTAGCCCGCCCCGGCGAGCAGCGTGGCCGAGCGCTCACCGACGGCGCGGGCTAGCAGCGGGGCGACCAGCGAACCGAGCAACCCACCGATCGCCGCTGCGAAGAGCACCACGCCGAACTGGGTCTCGCTGGCGGACACCCGGTCGGCGATCTCGGGATAGCGGGTGAGCAGGCTCCCGTAGAGTGCGCCGTTGACCGCGAAGGCGACCGCCGGCACGCGCCACTCGCCGCTGGTACGGCCGTGTAGGCCGTCCGCGACATCGACGGTCATCTGGCTAACTTATACGTATCAGAGGACCGGCACAACGCAGGGAGGTGCTCCAATGCCCAGCGACCCACCCCCTCGGATGCGAGACGTCGCGCGAGCGCTCGGTGTCAGCCAGGCCACGGTGAGCAACGCCTTCAACCGGCCCGATCAGCTCAGCCGCGAGCTGCGCGACCGGATCCTGATCGCGGCACGGGACCTCGGCTATCCCGGTCCCGACCCGATCGCCAACACGTTCCGCCGAGGCCAGACCGGCGCCGTCGGGCTGATCATCCACGAGCCGCTGCAATACCTCTTCGAGGACCCGGCGGCGCGTCTGACCATGGCCGGCGTCGCCCGGGTCTGCGGCGAGCGCGGCTCCTCACTGGTGCTGGTTCCCCGCGCCGAGCCCGGCCTTCCGGACGTCGTCCCCACCGCGCTCGTGGACGGGTTCGTCGCCTTCTGCGATCCACTGGAGCCCGAGCGGCGGGAGTTGCTGCGCGCCCGGAGGCTGCCGGTCGTCGGGCTCGACGCTCCTGTGACGCCGGGGGAGCCGTACGTCGGCATCGACGACCGGGCCGCGGCCCGTGCGGCGGCGGCGCACCTGGTCGACCTCGGCCACCGCCGGATCGGCGTGATCAGCTTCGCCCTGGCCCGCCACTCGGCGACGACGGTGGTGACCGCCGGGCTCGACGCGCCCACCGGGTACGTCGCCAATCGGGCCCGCCTCGACGGCTACCGGGACGCGCTCGGCCCCGCGCTCGGCGGCGGTGGCCGGATCGTCGTCGTGGCGGCCCGCGGGGTCGAGGAGGCCGACGGGGCCGCTGCCGCGGTGCCCCTGCTCGATCTCGCCGAGCCGCCCACGGCGATCCTGGCGATGAGCGATCGGCTGGCGCTCGGTGTCATCGCCGAAGCCACCCGTCGCGGCATCGACGTCCCTGGTGATCTCTCCGTCGTCGGCTTCGACGACGTGCCGGCGGCAGCCGCTGCCAGCCCGGCCCTGACCACGGTGCGGCAGCCGCACGCCCGCAAGGGCGCGGAGGCGGTCCGCATGCTCCTGCGGCCGGCGCTCACCCGGACGGCGCTGATCCTGCCGACCGAGGTCGTGGTCCGTGCCTCGACGGCACCACCCCGGACATAGGTCGGCTGTCGGCACCGCGCTGCGCCCGGAACGAGCGTCGGGGTGCTGAGGCTCTGGTCAGCCGATTTATAGCGAGAAACGTAAATTGTCCCAGTTGTGGCGTTAATGTGCCTTGTGGTCATTGGTTGGGCGCCCAGGGTGATCGCTCCTGGCACCGGGGCGACGGCAGGAGCCGTCCGGTCCCGCGAGCCCGCGTCGGACCGGGACCGCTACCTGGACCTGCTGCGCGCGGTCGCACTGGTCCGGGTGATGCTCTACCACGTCACCGGTTGGCTCTGGCTCAGCCTGCTGGTGCCGGCGATGGGTCTGATGTTCGGCATCGCCGGTTCGTTGATGGCGGCGTCGCTGGACCGGCACGGCCCGTCGGCGGTGCTCCGCCGGCTGCGCCGGCTGCTGCTGCCGTTCTGGGTGTTCGGCGTGATCACCCTGGCGGTGCTCTGCACTGCTGGATGGCGGCCGCTGCCGGACGGGATGGCCGACTGGGGTGAACTGCTCTGGTGGGTCCTGCCGCTGCGGGTGCCCCCGGTGGGCGGGCCGTCCTGGGCCTGGGCGTTCCAGATCGGGCTCTGGTACGTCGTCACCTACCTGTGGTTGGTGCTGCTCTCCCCGGTCCTGCTGCGCGTGTTCCGCCGCTGGCCATGGCCCAGCATCGCGGTCGCCACCGCGCTGCCGATCGGGATGCACCTCGCCGGAGTGCACGCCGGCTACTTCGTCGCCGCCTACCTGTCCTGCTGGCTGATGGGTTTCGCCCACCACGATCGGCTGCTGCGCCGCGTCCCGTGGCGCTGGTACGGCTGTCTCGTCGCCGGCCTCGCCGGGGCGGGCGGGACGTGGGTGGTGTCCGCCGTCGTCACCGGCCGGGCCGCCGACCTCAACCACATCGCGGGCGGCACCACGCTGTGGTCGATGGCCCTCGTCGCCGTGCTGCTGAGAGTTCAGCCTCGGTTCGTCGGCCGGGTGCCGCTGGGCGGCGCGCTCCGGCTGGTCAACGCCCGAGCGGTCACCATCTACCTGTGGCACATCCCGGCCACCCTCGGAATGTTCCTGCTGCTCGCGCCGGTGCTCCCGTACAACTCGGTCGCCTCGATCGCGCTACGGCTGACCGGGGTGTGTCTCCTGACCGCCGGGGCGGTGCTGCTGTTCGGTTGGATCGAGGACGTCGCCGCCCGGCGTACCCCGACACTGTTCGGACCACGGCCGGTCCACGTCGGACGGCCCGTTGGTGGGAGGCACGCCAGGGGTGGCCGGCATCGGTGATCCGACGAGCGCTGCGGCGGTGGTCATCCAGCCCGGGCCCTCAGTGCGACGGTCAGGCGGTCGATGCCGAACTCGAAGGCGTCGTCGAGGTCGCCGCCGAGGTTGAAGGCGCCGGCCAACTCCATGCTGATGAAGCCGTTGGCCCAGGCGGTCAATGTGCGGGCGGCGGCCAGGGCGTGCTCGGGCCCGGCGAGGTCGGCGGCGACGCGGAGGGCGGGGGTGCTGGCCAAGGTGAGGGCGTCGAGGCTGGGACGGGTCTCCGCCGGGCCGTTGGCGAAGATGAGGTGGTAGCTGGCCGGTTGGGCGTGCGCGAACGTGCGGAAGGCGCGTGCCAGCTCGGCGAGGTCCTGGCGCGGATCGCCGCTGCCGGTGACGGCGCTGAGCTGTTCGCCGAGGTCGTGCACGGTGGCCTCGGTGACGAGCCGGATGAGGGCGTCGCGGTTGCGGACCCGCTTGTACAGCGAGGGGGCGCGGACGCCCACCCGCTCGGCGACCGCCTGCATGGTCAGGCGTGGAAGGCCTTCCGACTCCAGGATCTGGCGGGCAGCCGTCACGATGTCGGCGAGGGACGTCCGGTCGGGGGTCGGCATGTGGTGGCTCCTTGCGGGTGGGCGACGACCGTCACTCATGATAGCTATGGACCTTAGCCATGATGGCTAACTATCATAGCTATCAGAGAGCGACGTTACCTCGGGAGGACACCATGAAGCTCGGGCCACACCTGCACCGCATCGGCAACGACATCGTCGCCGCCTACCTGATCGAGACCGACGAGGGCGTCACCGTGGTGGACGCCGGCCTCGCCGGTCACTGGTCGGAGCTGGTGGCGGAGCTTTCCGGCATGGGTCGCTCGCTCGCCGACATCCGAGGTCTGATCCTCACCCACGGCGACACCGACCACATCGGCTTCGCCGAGCGACTCCGCCGCGACCACGCAGTGCCGGTCTACGTGCACGAAGCGGATGCCGCCCGCGCCCGCGGCGAGGTCAGGCCCAAGGCGTCCTTCGGGACGTTCAAGGTGGGTGCCACGGCCCGCTTCATGCTGTACGCCGGCCGCAAGGGCGGGCTGCGCACCACGTACCTCAGCGAGGTGGTGGCCGTGCAGGACGGTCAGGTGCTCGACCTGCCCGGCGCTCCGCGCGTCATCGGGATGCCCGGTCACTCGCCGGGCAGCATCGCCGTACACGTGCCGATCGCGGACGCGGTGTTCGTCGGCGACGCGCTCACCACCCGACACGTGCTTACCGGCCGGCCCGGCCCGCAGCCGGCGCCGTTCACCGACGACCCGACCCTGGCGCTGGCCTCGCTCACCCGCATCGAGGACCTGGGGGCGACGTGGATCCTCCCCGGCCACGGCGCCCCCTGGAACGAGGGCGCCGCCGAGGCGGTACGCCGGATCAGGGCCGCCGCCCAGGCCCGCTGATCGGTGCGCGTCAGAGCTGGCCGACGTCGGTGATCCGGACGACCGCCGCGCCGACCTCGTCCGAGGCCGCCAGGTCGATCTCGGCGCTGATGCCCCAGTCGTGGTCGCCGTCCGGGTCGTCGAAGATCTGCCGGACGGTCCACCGTTCCCGGCCCTGCTCGATCATGAGCAGCGCCGGGCCTCGGGCGTCCGGACCAACCCCAAGCGAGGTGTACGCCTCGAAGTACGGCCCCAGGGCGTCGGCCCACGCGTCGTAGTCCCAGCCGTCCTCGGCGTCCAACTCGGCGAGCAGGTCCCAGCGGCGTAGCGCGGCCAGCTCGACCCGACGGAACAGCGCGTTGCGCACCAGCACCCGGAACGCCCGCGCATTGCGGGTCACCGCCGGTGGCCGGTCGGTCAGGGCGGCGTGTGCCTGAGCCACCTCGGCCACGTCGGACGGGTTGCGCAGCCGCTCCCACTCGTCGATGAGGCTGGAGTCGACCTGGCGGACCAGCTCGCCCAACCACTCGATGAGGTCGATCAGCTCCTCGGTCTTGGCGTCCTCGGGCACGGTCTGGCGCAGCGTCTTGTACGCGTCGGCCAGGTAGCGCAGGACGAGACCCTCCGAGCGGGTCAGCCCGTAGAACTGCACGTACTCGGTGAAGGTCATGGCCCGCTCGTACATGTCGCGGACCACGGCCTTGGGGGAGAGCTGGTGGTCGGCGACCCAGGGGTGCCCCTGCCGGTACATCTCGTACGCGGCCTCCAGCAGCTCGGCCAGGGGCTTCGGGTGGGTCACCTCGTCGAGCAGTTCGATGCGGGCCTCGTACTCGATGCCCTCGGCCTTCATCGCGGCGACCGCCTCACCGCGGGCCTTGAACTGCTGCGCGGAGAGGATCTGCCGGGGGTCGTCGAGGATCGACTCGATCACGCTCAGCACGTCGAGCGCGTACGACGGGGACTCGGCGTCGAGCAGCTCGATGGTGGCCAGCGCGAGGGGGGAGAGCGGCTGGTTGAGGGCGAAGTCGAGCTGGAGGTCGACGGTGAGCCGGATCCGTCGGCCGGTCTCGTCCGGCTCGGGCAGCTCCTCGACCACCCCACCGGCGCGCAGCGCCCGGTAGATGGCGATGGCCCGGCGGATGTGCCGGCGCTGGGCGGCGGGCTCCTCGTGGTTGTCGGTGAGCAGGTGCCGCATCGCGGTGAACGCGTCCCCGGGCCGGCCGATGACGTTGAGCAGCATCGAGTGGCTGACCTGGAAGCTTGAGGTCAGCGGCTCCGGCTCGGCGTCGACAAGCCGGTCGAAGGTGGGCTGGCCCCAGCCGATCGAGCCCTCCGGCGGCTTCTTGCGGACCACCTTGCGCCGCTTCTTCGGGTCGTCACCGGCCTTGGCGAGGGCCTTCTCGTTGTCGATGACGTGCTCGGGTGCCTGCACCACGACCCGGCCGATGGTGTCGTAGCCGGCCCGGCCGGCCCGCCCGGCGATCTGGTGGAACTCCCGGTTCTTGAGCAGCCGGGTACGGACTCCGTCGTACTTGGACAGGCCGGTGAAGAGCACGGTGCGGATCGGCACGTTGATGCCGACGCCCAGGGTGTCGGTGCCGCAGATGACCTTGAGCAGGCCGGCCTGGGCGAGGGTCTCCACCAGGCGGCGGTACTTGGGCAGCATGCCGGCGTGGTGCACGCCGATGCCGTGCCGGACCAGCCGGGAGAGCGTCTTGCCGAAACCGGCGGTGAACCGGAAACCACCGATCGCCTCGGCGATCATGTCCTTCTCGGCGCGGGTGCAGACGTTGACGCTGGTCAGCGCCTGGGCCCGCTCCAGCGCGGCGGCCTGGGTGAAGTGCACCACGTAGACCGGGGCCTGCTTGGTCTCCAGCAGCTCCTCAAGTGTCTCGTGCAGCGGCGTCATCGCGTACGAGAAGATGAGCGGGACCGGCCGCTCCGCCGAGCGCACGACGGCGGTCGGCCGTCCGTTGCGCCGGGTCAGGTCGTCGACGAAGCGGGTGGTGTCTCCCAGGGTGGCGGACATCAGGATGAACTGGGCCTGCGGCAGCTCGATGATCGGCACCTGCCACGCCCAGCCCCGGTCGGGCTCGGCGTAGAAGTGGAACTCGTCCATGATCACCTGGCCGACGTCGGCCTTCACGCCCTCGCGCAGCGCCAGATTGGCCAGGATCTCCGCGGTGCAGCAGATGATCGGGGCGTCGGCGTTGACGCTGGCGTCGCCGGTGAGCATGCCGACGTTCTCGGCGCCGAAGACCTCGCAGAGCGCGAAGAACTTCTCCGACACCAGGGCCTTGATCGGCGCGGTGTAGAAGGTCGTCCGGCTGTCGGCGAGGGCCGCGAAGTGCGCGGCGATGGCCACCAGGCTCTTCCCCGAGCCGGTGGGCGTATTCATGATCAGGTTGGCGCCGGAGACGATCTCGATGACCGCCTCTTCCTGATGGGGGTAGAGGTCGAGGCCGCGCTCCTTCGCCCAACCGGCGAACGCGTCGAAGAGGGTGTCGGGGTCGGCGCTTGTCGGCAGCGCGGCGGTGAGCGTCATAGCCTGTCCATGGTGCCTGGATCATGCCCCGCTACGCCAACCCGGCTTCCGCCGGACCCCCGTCCGGGCGCCCGGAACGCCCAGACATGCTCGTGTTCGGGCGTTTCGCCGGTCACCGTCGGCGGTAGAGCAGGTCCGCCACCGGCCGACCGGCCGTGATCGCCCGCCGCTCGAACTTCGTCACCGGCCGGTGCGCCGGCCGCGGCGCGAAACCGCCGTACGCGTCCACCAGCTCCGGGTCCGCCTCCAGGGTCTCCCGCATCGCCTCGGCGTACTCGGCCCAGTCGGTCGCGCAGTGCAGCATCCCGCCCGGTCGCAGCCGGGACCGCAGCAGCGCCACATGCGTCGGCTGGATGATCCGCCGCTTGTGGTGGCGCGACTTCGGCCACGGGTCCGGAAAGAAGACGTGCACGGCGTCCAACACACCCTCGGGCAAGCCGCTGACCAGGGACAACGCGTCGCCCTGCGCCACCCGCACGTTGCGCAGGCCGCCGCGATCCACCAGGTCGAGCAGGTTGGCGATTCCCGGCGTGTGCACCTCGACCGCCAGATAATCTCGATCCGGGTCGGCGGCAGCCATCATCGCGGTGGTGTCGCCCATGCCCGAGCCGATCTCCAGCACCACCGGCGCCCGGCGACCGAACAGGTCGGCCAGGTCGACGGGCACGACAGGGCCGTCCGGCACATCCAGGCCGTACGCGGGCCAGAGCCGGCCCAGCGCGTCGGTCTGCCGGTCGCTCATCCGACCCCGGCGGGGGTGGAACGTGCGGATCGTCCGGCTCGCGGGCGGGACGGCGGGGTCATGGTCGATGGCGCTCACAGCGACCCGAGCCTACGCGAAGCCGCCGACGAATCGGATGTGATGTGCGACCGGAAATGAGAGGATCCAACTGGTACGGCAGGTCGGGTGCTCCGCTGCCCGTCCCGGCCGCACGGCGTCGGAAGGGGGCATCGTGACAGTTTCCCGTGGCGTCGTGACCCTGTCCGTGGTGGCCGTCCTCGCCGGCCCGCTGCTGGCCGCCGCGCCTGCTTTCGCCGCGCCGGAGCGGGTTGCCGCTCGTGCCGTGCCTGCCGCCCTCGCCGTGCCGGAGCGGGCTGTCGCTGTCGCTGTCGCGCCTGCGCCGCAGCCCGAGGGGCCACCCGGTGGCGCACCCCAACCGACGCCGGCGGTGGACATCTTCGTCGAGGTGAGCCCCAGCACCGTGCAGCCCGGCTACCTGGTCGGCATCCGGGCCAGTTGTCGGGACAACTCGGTCGGCGCCACCGTGGTCTCCGACGCCTTCGGGGAGATCGGCGTGCAGCCGCAGGGCGGCCGGCTCACCGCCGCGCCGATGGTGCGCGAACGCACCCGCCCCGGCAACTACCGGGTCAAGCTGGAGTGCCGCGACGGCGAGACCGCCTCGACCATGCTTCAGGTGGTCAAGAAGGTGCCCGTCCAGCCCAGTCGGGGTCCGGCAACCGGCTTCGGCGGGGGCACCGGCGGAATGACCGGCAAGCTGCTGCTGCCCGGCGGCGCGGCGTTGACCATCACCGGGCTGGTCCTCGCCGTGCTGGCGCTGCGCCGCCCCCGAGCCGCCGCGCGTCGCTGAGCCCGCCATGGAGATCTTCCGCCCCACGCCGCCGCCCGATCGTGACCGCCAGCCGTCGCCCGGCCGTCCCGCCGGGCCGTCCAACGGTGCGCGCCAGCCGTTCATCGGTCGTCCGGCTTCACCGCCCGATGGTGACCGGCAGCCGTTTGCCGGTCGTCCGGCTTCACCGCCCGATGATGTGCGTCCGCCGCTGGACGACGATTGGCCGGATCCCGACCGTCCGCTGGATCCCGACCGCCCGTCGGTGGCCGCGCGTCCACCGACCGCAGTCGCCCCTCGACGAAGTCGGCCGCCCGGCCGCAGCCCCTGGTCCGTACCGGTGGCCGTGGTGCTGGTGCTGGCTGGTGTCTTCGCCACCGGGGCGGGGCTGGGCCGCTCGGTCGGCCCGTTCGATCTGGCCCCGACCGGCGGTGACCGGCCGGCCCGCAGTGAGTCGGTCGGGTTGTCGGCCAGTCGTCCGGTTCGCCTATCGGTGCCGTCGATCAAGGTGGCCGCGCCGGTGGCACCAGTCGGGCAGGCGCGCGACGGCTCGATCGCCGTACCGCCGTTGGAACGGCACAACGAGACCGGCTGGTACGACCGTGGGCCCACACCCGGTGAACCCGGCCCGGCGGTGATCGTCGGGCACGTGGACACGAAGACCGGCCCGTCGGTCTTCTACGACCTGGGCAAGCTGCACCCCGGCGACCTGATCGAGGTGGCCCGGGCAGACGAGTCGGTGGTGGTGTTCCGGGTCGACACCGTCGAGCACTTCCCGAAGGACCAGTTACCCGCCGAGCGGATCTACGGTCACGACGGGCCACCCGGGCTGCGGTTGATCACCTGCGGCGGGCAGTTCATCGGGGGCCGCACCGGCTACGCCGACAACGTCATCGCCTTCGCCACCCTGCAGTCCTCCCGCAAGTCCTGAATCGACCCCGCCCAGGCCGCTCGTCGGTCAGGGCCGAGCCGCTCAAGATCGTGCTCGAACCAGGATGTAGTGGTCTCGCCCTGCGGGGAGGGGACTGGATCCAGGATCGAGCACGATCAAGATGGCTAGGGCTGAGGGACGTGCAGGGCCACCTCGAACTCCAGCAGACTGGCGCCGGTGGAGACCGGGGGACGGGGCTTGTCGCCGGGGGCGGCGGCGTGGGCGGCGCGCGAGGGGCCGGCGGCCCACGCCTGGTACGCCTCTTCGCTCTCCCACTTGGTGTAGACGAAGTAGCGGGTCTCGCCGGCCACCGGGCGGAGCAGTTCGAAGCCGAGGAAACCGGGGGAGTTCTCCACCGCGCCGGCCCGGGCGGCGAACCGCTTCTCCAGCTCCGCGCCGCTGCCGGCCGGGACCTCGATTGCGTTGATCTTCACGACTGCCATCTGCCCACCCTAGCCACTCAGAACGCCTCGACCGCAGGGACCAGGTCGGCGTCGACCACGATCGGCGCGTGGTCGGAGGGGCCCTTGCCCTTGCGGGCCTCGCGGTCCACGTACGCGCCGCGTACCGCGCGGGCGAACGGCGCGGACGCGTACACCAGGTCGATTCTCATGCCCTTGTTCTGGTGGAACATGCCGGCCCGGTAGTCCCAGTAGGTGAAGGGGTGCGGGCCCTTCATCGGGGTGGGCACGACGTCGCTGAGGCCGAGGTCGCGCAGCGCCGCGAGGGCCGCCCGCTCGGCCGGGGTGACGTGGGTGGAGTGGGTGAAGACCGCCGGGTCCCAGACGTCGGCGTCGGTCGGGGCGACGTTGAAGTCGCCGCTGACCGCCAGCGGCAACCCGCCGACCAGCTCGGCCTCCAGCGCGTCGCGCAGTGCCGCGAACCAGGCCAACTTGTACGCGTAGTGCGGGTCGTCCGGCGTCCGGCCGTTGGGCACGTACACCGACCAGACCCGCACTCCGTCGCAGGTGGCGGAGATGGCTCGGGCCTCCGGCTCGGGGAAGCCGGGCTCGTCGGCGAACCCGACCCGCACGTCGTCCAGCCCGATGCGGGACAGAATGGCGACCCCGTTCCACCGGCCGTCGCTGTGGCTGGCCACGGTGTAGCCCAGCTCGCCCACCTCGGTCACCGGGAAGGCGCCGTCCGGGCACTTGGTCTCCTGGAGGCAGACGACGTCCGGCCCGGTGTCGGCCAGCCACTGCAGCAGCCGGGGTAGGCGGGCCTTCACCGAGTTGACGTTCCAGGTCGCCAGGCGCATACCCCCAGCCTGCCGTATTCGCCCCCGCGACGCCGGGTCAGCTGCCCGGGGTGTCGCCGGGACGGGTCTGTTCGGCCAGGAACCGTTCCAACTCCGCGCCGAGTTCGTCGGCGGTGGGCAGCGGGCCGGCATCCGGGGCGAGCAGGCTCTTCTCGCCCCGACCTCGGGCGAACGCGTCGTACTGCTCCTCCAGGGCCTGGACCAGGGCCGCGGCGTCCTCGGTCTGGGCGACCTGCCGGTCGATCTCCACCCGGACCACCTCGGCGGCCGAGCGCAGCCCGTCGCCGGGCAGTAGCAGCCCGGTGCTGCGCGACACTGAGGTGAGCAGCACCTCGGCGGCGGCCGGGTACTCGGTCTGCGCCACGTAGTGCGGCACGTGGGCGGCGAAGCCCAGCGCGTCGCGGCCCTGCTCGCCGAGGCGGAACTCCAGCAGGTGACCGACGCTGCCGGGCACCTGGACGCGCTGCAGCCAGGGCTCGTAGCCGCTGATCAGCTCCGGGCGGGTAGCGTGCGCGGTCACCCCGGTCGGCCGGGTGTGCGGGACCGCCATCGGGATCGAGTTGAGCCCCACGGTGAGCCGGACGTCCAGCCGGGCGGCGAGCCCGGCGACGGCGGCCACGAAACGCTCCCACTGCAGGTCCGGTTCGGGGCCGGTGAGCAGCAGGAACGGGGTCTCGTCGTCGTCCTGGAGCAGGTGCAGCTCCAGCTTGGGGGAGTCGACGCTCTCCCAGTGGTCCTCGACGAAGGTCATCACCGGTCGTCGCGATCGGTAGTCGAAGAGCTGGTCGACGTCGAAGGTGGCGATCGGCCGACCCTCCAGCGAGGTGAGTAGCTGCTCACGCGCCAGTCGGCTGGCGTTTCCGGCGTCCACGAACCCGGTGAGGGCCTGGATCAGGACCGGCTGCCCGAGGTCGGGCAAGTCGTCGGTGAGCTGGTAGAGCTCGTGTGGGTCGAGCACAGGTGCGGACCTCCCTGAAATGTGCCTGCGGGGTGCCGTCGCGACGGAGGGCACCCGTTCGGGCAACGTACCCGCCATCCTGGCGCATTCCTGCGCCGGGCGATCCGTTGGCCGGCTGGTGGGCACGACCGGACTAATCGCCTGTTTACGCCACCGGGCCGACCCTCTTGGCCGATCGGTGGAGGGGTGGTTCGGCCCAAAGGCCGAGTTTGTCGATCAAGTCAGGCTCGGGGGCCCGATGTCCAGCCCTGTCCCGGCCGTGCCGGTCCGCGTGCGACGCCAGCTTCATCCGGTACGCGAGGTCCGTTCCCCGGGCGGGTCGACCCGCCCGGGGCGTCCACCAGTAGGGGCCAGTTCTGTGTCGAGTACCACGTGATCACCGTGCGTGATCGGGGTTTCCACCTGCCTAGCCTCGGTTGATGCGTGACGACGGCACCCTCGACGACCCGTACGCCCCGAGCAGCCCCACTACCGATACGGAGGATGGCACCTCAACCGAACGGACAACTGCCGCGAGCCGGCTCCGGGCGTACGCCCGGGACCTGGCCGGTCGACGCCGGGCGCAGGTGGCGCTGGCCACCGGTGTGGTGTGCTGCCTCGGTCTGGCCGCCGTCGCCCAGGTTCGGAACGAGGACGCCGACGCGGCTACTCGGGGTGGGTCCCTCTCCAGCTCCGAGCTGGCGCAGCGCGCCGAGCAGCAGCGCGCCTCCCGTGGCCTCGAACGCGTGGCGGCCCCGAGCACGTCCGCCGCTGCCCCGTCCGTCGCGGCGAGCCCCGCTGACCCGGACACCACCGCGCCGGCCCGCAAGGTCGCCCCGGCCCGTCCGACCGACCCGGCGCCCGTCGCCGGGCTGGACGAGGACCAGATGGAGAACGCTGAGGCGATCGTCCGCGCCGGCCGCAAGATGGGGGTGCCGCGCCGGGCTCTGGTGATCGCGGTGGCCACCGCCATGCAGGAGAGCAATCTCTACAACGTGGCCAGCGGCGTGCTGCCCGAGTCACAGGACTATCCGCACCAGGGCGTCGGCTGGGATCATGACTCGGTCGGGTTGTTCCAGCAGCGTTCCAGCAGCGGCTGGGGCCCGGTCGGGCGGCTGATGGACCCCGAGTTCGCCACCCGGCAGTTCCTCACCGCGCTGCAGCAGGTGCCCGGCTGGCAGGGGATGCGGCTCACCGACGCCGCTCAGGCGGTGCAGGTCTCCGCCTACCCCGAGTACTACCAGCAGCACGAGTGGCGGGCGACCCGGGTGGTCGACGCCATCGTGCCGGCAGGGCGGTAACCTACCGCCCACTATGGACGGTCAGGGTTGAGGCTGTCGCATCCCGGGTACATGTGTTGCGGGTTCGGGGTACACATGACTACGGGATCACCGACAGGAGGACGCCATGTCACTGATGCAGCGGATCACCACGTTCCTGAGATCACCGAAGGGGCAGCAGTTGGTCGAGCGAGGTCGTCGAGAGATGGCCAAGCCGGGCAACCAGCAGAAGCTGAAGGGGCTGGCGGCCAAGCTGTCCAACCGCCGCCGCTGACCGCTCCATCGGCCGCCCTGCCCACCGTTTCCACCCCTGGGGAGACCTGGTGACCGACACCCCACCCGCTGGCGGCCAGCCCGCCACCCCTACTCCACAACCGTCCGTCAGCCTGCCGGCCGGGCCGGTGGACGCCCCCGAGGGTCCGCCGGCCCGTCTCTGGGACCGGATGCGGGACGACCCGCAGTACGCGCCGGAGCACCTCGCCCTGGAGGCGGTGCGCCGCCTCGGGCCGGAGGCCGTGCAGTGGGTCGGCCGCGCCCGAGCCGAGCAGCCCGGGGTCTCGGCCGACGTCCTGGCCGACCAGGCGGCCCGCAAGTTCGTCAACCTGGCCCGTCTCTCCGGCGCGGTCTCCGGAGTGGCCGGGCTGCCCGGCGCCGTGATCGACGTGGGCGTGCTGGCCTGGACCCAGGCGCGGATGGCGCTGCACATCGCCGCCGCGTACGACGTCGACCCCCTGCACCACGATCGGGCCACCGACCTGCTGGTGCTTCAGCGGGTGCACAAGGTCGCCGAGAGCGCCCGGTTGGCGCTCGGCGTGGCTGCCGGCCGGGAACGCGCCGACGCGCTCTTCGGCCTCGGCGGCCAGCGTCCGCTCGGTCGGGTCATGCTGCACCTTGGCATCCGGCTGGCCCAGATGGCGGGCGTCCGGGCCGCCAAGCGGATGGTTGCCAAGATCGTCCCTGGTGCGGCGGTCGTGCTCGGCACCTGGGCCAACTCGTCGGCTACAAAGGATCTGGCCCAGCGTGCCCGGGCCCTCTACCGTTCCCGCGGCAGCGCCGTCCCGGAGCCGCGCCAGCCCTGACGGCCCGTCCGGGGTGTCAGCCGGCCAGGCCGGAGGAGCGCCAGGTCACCTCGGCGATGCGGTCCTGGCCGGTGGCGTTGGGGTGGAACCAGTCCAGCGGATTGAGCTGGTCCAGGGTGAACCGGACCTTGTGCAACGCGCCGCCGTCGTGGCGGCACCGTGACCCGTACGCCCGGCAGGCCGCCGTCAACTCGGCGTTGTAGGCGTCGATGCGGTCACGGACGGCGGCCCGGCGAGCCCGGTCGGCGGGTGCGGTCGAGGTCGCCTCGGCCAGCAGGGCCGGGCAGATGCCGCGCCGCCACGCCCGGGTCGCCCGGGCGTCGTCGTGCCCGACCTCCCAGAGCCGGTACAGGTCGGGGATGCTCACCACCAGCACCCGGGCCTTCGGCCGGCCGGTCCGCAGCACCCGCAGCCCTCGGTCGACGTCGGCCCGGAACTGCGCGACCGGCGTCATGGCGTCCACCCCGCCCCGGCAGACGTCGTTGGCGCCGATCAGCACGGTGACGTAGTCGACGCGGTCGCGTACCGCCGCTTGGGCCTGACCAACGAGAGCGTCCGCGCGGGCGCCGGGACGGGCATGGTTGTACGTCCGGTCGCGGATCGCCGGATTCTCCTCGAGCAGCCGCCGGTAGTGGCTCCGCACCCGCAGCCCGTCCCCGGTCGACCAGGAGTTGCGTTCGCAGGAGGTGAGCACCAGGCAGGAGGCGAAGCCGGTGCTGATCGAGTCGCCGAGCGCGGCGATGCCGCCCGGCCCGGTCGACGGCGGGGCGCTCGTGGTGGGGCGGGGTGTCGCGGAGTTGCCGCCTTCGCAGGCGAGCGCGACCAGCGCCGCGAGACAGGCCAGGGCGGCGACCCAGCGTCGAGGCATGACGTCTCCCGTTCCCGCAGCACAGAGCGACAGCGCGGTAACTCTATGCGCAGGAGATGGTTTGCCGGGAAGTTGCTGTCGGGTATGCGGCAGAGCGCCGACGTGGATGCCGTCAGGGTGCTATACGCCCCGCCAGGGCGCACGCTGGCCGTGCAGCCACCAGTGCAACGCCCGGGTGATCCGGGGCAGCACCAGATAGGTCATCAGCGGGGTCAGACAGAGCGTCATCAGCAACACCCGGGCCGCCAGCGGCACCGCGTCGAGGAAGTGACTCGTCAGCAGGGTGGCGGTCAGGCTCAGGGGAAAGAACGCCAGCCAGATGGTCACCGCCTGCTTCCACCGGGGCGGCGATGCGGGCGGCATCGGCTCCACCGGGTCCACCGAGTGCTCCAGCGGCGGGTCGAACCAGCCCTCGATCCCGGTACGCCGCTCGATGCGGGTGTGCTCGACGATGCCCTGCGCCGAGCTGAGCCACCAGCGCCGCTGCGGCGACTCCTCCCACCGGCTCAGTGTCTCGGCGTCGGCGAAGCGGTAGAGCATGTGCCACTCCGGCGAACCGGGGCCGCTCTGCACCCAGCCGGCACCCAGGAACCCGGGGAACGCCTCGGCCAGCGCGGTGCCGGCCCGCATCCAGGCCACCATCTCACTGGCCCGGCCGGGGTCGACGCGGCGGGCGATGGAGACGGTCACCGGCACGGCGAGGGTCATTGACATGCGCCCATCGTGCGTCGGCGAGGCCGCGGGGGCGAACGGATGTGCCGGAGCACACCGGCGTACCCGGGTCTGGGAGCGCGTGGCGCCGGTTAACCCGGCCGATCGGGGGTAGGTCCCTGGGCATGACGAGATCGCAGCCCCGGCGCGCCCGTGGCACGGTCGGCCACGCGAACAGCGCGCTGAACCTCCGTCTCACCCTCGCCGGTTTCGGGTTGGTGATCATGGTGGTCTTCGCGGTGCTGGCGTTCTGGGCCGGCATCGCCTGGCTCGGCGTGCTCTGCGCGATCTTCGCCGTGGTCGCCGTGGTCGACCTGGTCGTGATCCAGCGTCGCCGCGCGGCGCGCCGCCGCGAGGAGCCGGGCGTACGACACTCGTTGTTCGAGTGACAGGAGGACGAGATGCCCCACATCGCCACCACCAACCCCGCCACCGGACAGGTGCTCAAGACCTATGAGGCGATGTCCACCGAGCAACTCGACGGGGCCATCGAGCGCACCGACCTCGCGTTCCACCAACTGCGCCAGACGACCGTCGACCAGCGCGGCCGGTGGATGCGCGCCGCAGCCGACCTGCTGGACGCCGAGCGCGACGAGATCGCGCGGATCATGACCACGGAGATGGGCAAGACGTACGTCTCGGCGCAGGCCGAGGTGACCAAGTGCGCCACCGCCGCCCGCTTCTACGCCGACAAGGCGCCCGAGTTCCTCGCCGACGAGCCGGCGGACGCCGCCGCCGTGCAGGCCACCCGGGCGTTCATCCGCTACCAGCCGATCGGCGTCGTGCTCGCGGTGATGCCGTGGAACTTCCCGCTCTGGCAGGTGATGCGCTTCGCCGCCCCGGCGCTGATGGCCGGCAACACCGGCCTGCTCAAGCACGCCTCGAACGTGCCGCAGACCGCGCTGCTGCTGGAGGACGTGTTCCGCCGGGCCGGCTTCCCCGAGGGGGCCTTCACCACCGTCCTGGTCGGCTCGGAGGCGGTCGACCGGATCCTTAGCGACCCCCGGGTCCGCGCCGCGACGCTCACCGGCAGCGAGTCCGCCGGTCGGTCCATCGCGCAGATCGCCGGGCGGGAGCTGAAGAAGACAGTCCTCGAACT
Source organism: Micromonospora chokoriensis (assembly GCF_000718555.1). GTDB lineage: Bacteria > Actinomycetota > Actinomycetes > Mycobacteriales > Micromonosporaceae > Micromonospora > Micromonospora chokoriensis_B. The sequence goes on along the minus strand of NZ_JOAN01000011.1, from coordinate 87,388 downwards.
CGGCGGCAGCGACCCCTTCGTGGTGATGCCCTCGGCCGACGTGGACCGGGCCGCCGAGGTGGCCACCACCGCCCGCTGCCAGAACAACGGCCAGTCCTGCATCGCCGCGAAGCGTTTCATCGTGCACACCGACGTCTTCGACGCCTTCGCCGAGAAGTTCGCCGCGAACATGGCCGCGCTGCGCGTCGGTGACCCGATGGACCCGAACACCGACGTCGGTCCGCTGGCCAGTGAGCGGGGCCGCGACGAGGTGCACGCCCAGGTCCGCGACGCGGTGGACAACGGCGCGACTGTGCTCTGCGGCGGCGAGGTGCCCGCCGGCGACGGCTGGTTCTACCCGCCGACCGTGGTCACCGACCTCACCCCGCAGATGCGGATGTGGTCGGAGGAGGTCTTCGGCCCGGTCGCCAGCCTGTTCCGGGTGTCGTCGTACGAAGAGGCCATCGAGGTCGCCAACGGCACCAGCTTCGGGCTCGGCTCCAACGCCTGGACCCGGGACCCGGCCGAGCAGGAGCGCTTCGCCACCGACCTGGACGCCGGCAACGTCTTCGTCAACGGGATGACCACGTCCTTCCCGGAGCTGCCGTTCGGCGGGGTGAAGAACTCCGGGTACGGGCGGGAGTTGTCGGCGCTGGGCATGCGGGAGTTCTGCAACACCAAGACGGTCTGGGTGGGTGAGGGCGCCGCCTCGGCCGGTGCCGGCGCGCACGCCGAGTAGGTCGGGCACGGCACGCATCAGCCGGTGCCGTCGTGGGTAGGAAGTGCGCCCATGACGTCGTTCGGGTTCCACGCCTCGCATGAGCAGATCGGTCCGCGCGCCCTCCTGGAGGCGGTGATGCATGCCGAGCGGGCCGGCTTCGACGCCGCCATGTGCTCCGACCACTTCTCGCCGTGGAGCGCCCGGCAGGGCGAGTCCGGCTTCGCCTGGTCCTGGCTGGGCTCGGCGTTGCAGGCCACCGGCATGCCGTTCGGCGTGGTCAACGCACCCGGTCAGCGCTACCACCCGGCGATCATCGCGCAGGCGATCGGCACCCTCGGCGCGATGTACCCGGGCCGGTTCTGGGCCGCGCTGGGCACCGGCGAGGCCAGCAACGAGCACATCACCGGCGACCCGTGGCCCCGCAAGGACCTCCGCTCCGCCCGGCTGCGCGAGTGCGTGGACGTGATCCGTGCCCTGCTGGCCGGCGAGGAGGTCAGCCACGACGGCCTGGTCCGGGTCGACCGGGCCCGGCTGTGGACCCGCCCCGAGCAGCCGCCCGCGCTTGTCGGCGCCGCCGTCAGCGTGGCCACCGCCCGCTGGTGCGCCGAGTGGGCGGACGGGCTGATCACCGTGAACGCCCCGGTGGCGCACCTGCGCGAGATGATCGACGCGTACCGGGACGCGGGTGGACGCGGGCCGCTGCACCTGCAGGTGCACGTCTCCTGGGCGCCGGAGCAGGCACAGGCCGAGGCGATCGCGTACGACCAGTGGCGCAGCAATGTCTTCGCCCCGCCGGTCTGCTGGGACCTGGAGACCGTCGAGCACTTCGACGTGGTCTCCGCCGACGTGCCGGCGCAGCGGGTCGCCGAGGTGGTGAACGTCTCGGCGGACCTGGGCCGGCATGTCGGCTGGTTGGAGGGGTACGCGCAGCTCGGCTTCGACCAGATCGCCGTGCACCACGTCGGGCAGGAGCAGCGCGGCTTCATCGACGCGTTCGGCGCCGAGGTGCTGCCGAAGCTGCGGCCGGGCGGCTGATCGAGACCGGACGACCGTACCCCTAGGCTCGTACCCCATGGAAAGCCTGTTCCCGGTGGTCGTCTTCCTGGCGATCGCCACCCTGGGCGCCGCGTTGGCCCGCCGGCTCGGCCTGCTCGCGCCGATCGTGCTTGTCGTCCTCGGCCTCGCGCTCTCGTTCGTGCCGGGCGTCCCGCACGTGGAACTCGACCCGGAGTTGGTGCTGATCGGCATCCTGCCGCCGCTGCTCTACGTGGCCGCGCTGGAGACCTCGGTGCCGGCGTTCAAACACAACATCCGGCCGATCCTGCTGCTCGCCGTCGGCCTGGTGTTGTTCACCGCGTTCGTGGTCGGGTTCGTGCTGCACCTGCTGCTGCCGCAGCTGCCGTTCGCGATCTGCCTGGCCCTCGGCGCGGTGGTCGCCCCACCGGACGCCGTGGCCGCCACGGCCGTCGCCCGCCGAGTCGGCCTGCCCCGCCGGGTGGTCACCATCCTGGAGGGCGAGAGCCTGGTCAACGACGCGACAGCGCTGGTGCTGCTGCGGGTCGCGACGCTGGCCACCATCGGCTCGGCGGTCGGCACGGCCGACGTCGCCATCGAGGTGCTGCGGGCCACCGGCGGCGGCATCCTGATCGGGGCGCTCGGAGCGTTGGTGTTCGGCTTCCTGCACCGGCGGATCAGCGACCCGCTGCTGGACAACGCGCTGTCGCTGATCATCCCGTTCGCGGTGGTGTTCACCGCCGAGCACCTGCACGCCTCGGGTGTGGTGGCGGTGGTCGTGACCGGTCTGGTGCTCGGCCACAAGCTGCCGCAACTGCTGTCGGCGGCGTCCCGGTTGCAGATCGGCGCGTTCTGGCGGCTGGTCCGCTTCCTGCTGGAAGGTCTGGTCTTTCTGCTGGTCGGGCTCCAACTGCGGGAGGTGCTGCGCAACCTCGACGAGCCGGTCGGGTCGCTCATCCTGATCACCTTCGCGGTGCTCGCCACCGTTTTCCTGACCCGGTTCATCTGGCTCTTCCCGGCCACCTACCTGGCTCGGCTGGTCCCCCGGGTCCGCCGCCGCGACGCCCGGCCGTCACCGAAGTTCCCGATCATCATCGGCTGGGCCGGCATGCGGGGAGTGGTGACCCTGGCCGCCGCGCTCGCGCTGCCGCTGACCCTGGCCGACGACGAGCCGTACCCCCGGGCGTTGTTCATCTGGCTGGCGTTCGCGGTGATCGTCTTCACCCTGGTCGGCCAGGGTGCCACACTGCCGCTGGTCGCCCGCCGGTTGAAGCTGCCGCAGGACGACCCGGTGCAGGACGCGCTCTCCGCAGCCGGCGTGCAGCAGCAGGCCAGCAAGGCCGCCCAGGACCGCCTCGACGAGTTGGCCGACAGTGCCCCGGATGCGGTGGTGGACCGGCTGCGCCGAGCGGTCGAGGACCGCACCAACCTGGCCTGGGAACGACTCGGTGGCGACGAGCGGGAGACCCCGTCGCAGGCGTACGGTCGGCTGCGGCAAAAGATGATCGACGCCGAGCGGGATGTGTTCCGGGCTGCCCGGGACTCCGGTCGGATCCCTGAGGAGGTGTTGGTGCGGGCCTATCGTGACCTGGACCTGGAGGAGTCATTGCTGCGGGAGGTAGAGAAGTGAGCTGTCAGCATCTGACCGAGGCCGGTGCCGCCGAGCCACTCACCCCCGACGAGTGCGCGGACTGCGTCGCCATCGGGGAAACCTACTGGGTGCACCTGCGGACCTGCCTGAGCTGCGGGCAGGTCGGCTGCTGCGACTCGTCGCCGTACCAGCACGCGAGTAAGCACTTCGCGTCCACCGGCCACCCGGTGATCCGCTCGGCGCAGCCGGGCGAGGCCTGGCGCTGGTGCTTCGTCGACGAGGAGATCGGCTGACCGTCATCAGCTCGACAGCGGACATGATTGCCACGGTCTTCTTCGATGTCGGTGGGACGATTCTCGACGAATCCCACGAGTTCGCGGCCTGGGCGGACTGGCTCGGTGTTCCCCGGCACACGTTCTCGGCGGTCTTCGGCGCGGTGATCGCCCGGGGTCTGGACTACCAGGAGACGTTTCGGGTCTTCCGGCCCGACTTCGACCTCACGGCCGAGCTAAAGCGTCGGGAGGCTGCTGGTCAGCCGGAGTCGTTCGCCGAGGAGGATCTCTACCCGGACGCGCGGGGCTGCCTGGAGTCGTTGAAGGACCAGGGCCTGCTCGTGGGCCTGGCCGGCAACCAGCCGGCGCATGCGGAGGCGACCCTGCGCGCTCTCGACCTCCCGGTGGACGTGATCGGCACGTCGCACGGCTGGGGGGTGGCGAAGCCGGCACCGGCGTTCTTCGACCGGGTCGTCGAGGCGGGCGGAGGTGTCGCGTCCTCGATCCTGTACGTCGGCGACCGGCCCGACAACGACGTACGCCCAGCCCTGGCGGCTGGCATGAAGACGTGCCTGATCCGGCGTGGCCCCTGGGGGCACATCCTCGACCCCTCCACCGTGGCCGAGCAGTGCCTGTTCCGCATCGACTCGCTCGACGAACTCCCGAGCCTGGTCGCGGAGCACAACGCGGCCGGCGGTTGACCCGCCGGCCGCGCGATCATGCGATCCCGGTGGCCGCCCGGGAAGAGCGGCCACCAGCAGTGGGTCAGGAGAGGGTGCAGGCTCCGCCGTTGACGGTGACCAGGCCGGGAGCGGGATTGGCGCCGCCGGCCGTCGTCGCGTTGAAGCCGAACATCACCGTGCCACCGGGTGCGATCTTGGCGTTGTGCGACTCGTTGCGCGCGGTCACCGTCGCGCCGGACTGGGTGACCTTCGCCAGCCACGCCTCGCGTACCCGCTGGTCGCCGGTGAACGCGAACCGCACGTTCCAACCGTTGATGGCGGCGGCGCCGGTGTTGCGGATGGTCAGTTGGGCGGTGAACCCGGTGCCGCCCTGCCAGGCGCCGTAGTTGGTGTAGTTCACCGAGCAGGTGGGGGCTGGCACCGCGCCGGCGTCACCCTGGTCGGCCAGGAACGAGGCGATCCAGGTCAGCGCCGAGTTCCAGTTGATCGCCACCTCGTTCGTCGAGTACGAGTTGATGTCGTCGACGTAGCAGAACATCGGCTCACAGCCGGCCAGCAGTTGCGCCACGAACGGGTCCTGCAGGGCCGCGTTCGGGCCACCGGCGAGGGAGCCGGCTGGCGGTCGGGGCAGGCTCGGGTCTAGCTGGTGGCCGAAGATCCGGCTGTGCTGGTTCTGCGCGGCGTGCTCTCCCCACCCGGTGACGTAGGAGATGTTCAGGGCGTTGCGCCCGAGGATGTAGTCCATCGCCTGCACAGCGCCATCGCGGTAGACCGGGTTGCGGGTCAGGTCGAACGCGGTGGCCAGCACCACCGCGTTGTTGATGACGTTGCTGTTGCCGCCCCAGAAGTAGCTGTTGGCGTCACCGGGCATCGGCAGCCCGTACGCCTGGCGGCGCAGCTCGGCGAGGTACGCGTCGGCGGCGGTGGTGACCGAGGCGCGGACCCGGGCCAGATCGGTGGCCGGCAGCCCGTTCGGCACGGTGGCCAGGTCGAGGCGGCCGAGCGCGGCGACGCTCTGCCAGCCGAAGCCCCGCGCGTCGAACACGTTCCCGGTGTGGTGCGCTGAGGCGGTCAGGTCGGTCAGGTAGTTCTGCGCGCCGGTGGTCAGGTACAGCTCGGTCGCCGCCCAGTAGAACTCGTCGGTGACGTTACTGTCGTCGTACGCGCCGCCGCCGGTGCCGTCGGTCGGGCTGGCGTACACCGCGGGGTGGGCCTTGGCCGCGGCGTAGGCCGTCTTCGCGGCAGTGCCGCAACGGGTCGCGAACGCCGCGTCGTAGGGGGCGAAGAGCCGGGCGCACTGGGCGGCGGTGGCGGCCAGGTTGAGGGTTGCCGCGGTCGACGGCGGGTGCAGCTCGCGCGGCTGTGGGTCAGCGTGCGGGGCGAGGGGCAGCCCGGTCCAGTTCTGGTCGTGGATCTTGTGGTGGACCATGCCGGCGAGCGGCTTGCCGGCGGGCACCTGCATGCGCAGCAGGAACTCCAGCTCCCAGCGGGCCTCGTCGAGGATGTCCGGCACGGCGTTGCCGCGCTCGGGGACGCGCAGGGTGCTGTCGGCGAGTTCCGCGCCGCCGTTGGCGGTGGCCGCCGTCCTGGTCCGCTCGAAGGTGCTCAAGAGCTGGTAGGTGGCGATGCCGCCGTTGACCACGTACTTGCCGTGGTCGCCGGCGTCGTACCAGCCGCCGCGCACGTCCAGGGAGTAGTCGCAGACACCCGGCTGGCAGGGCACGTTTGTGTCGCCCTGGTTGGGTGCGACGCCGAGGTGGCCGGCGGGTCGGGCGTACTCGTCGCCGATCAGGTCGCCGTCGATGGCGATGCCGCTGCGCTGGGCGTAGAAGAACTGCAACGAGTCGGAGCGCAGCTGGTCGTAGAGGGCCCCGGAGATGTCGAACGGGTGGCTGGTCTCACCGTCCACGGTGAGCGTCAGGCCGCTGCCGGGGGTGCGGTAGCTGGAGAAGTCGACAGTCTGCACGTTCTGCCCGGAGGCGGCGTCGACACCGCGCGCGGTGCTGGTGCCACTGGCCACGACGGTGCCGGCACTGGAGCGCAGCTGCCAGGGCAGCGGTTCGGTGGCCTCGGTGACGACAGTGGCGTTCTTCGGGCCGCCGGGCAGGTAACCGACCTGGTTGACGCGCACCCGGGGCCCGGTGTCCGGCACGTACGGCTCAGGTGGCTCGCCGCCGCGCAGCGACACGTCGTCGAGGCAGATGATCTGCGCCGCGGCGGCACCGCCGACCTGGAAGATCAGTTGGGCGTTGGGGTTGTCGTCCGGGACGGTGAAGGTCTGCTCGACCCGCTGGGCGGTGCCGGTCGCGGTGGCGTCCACAGCCGCGTACGTGGTGTACGGGGCACTGCCGAGTTGCAGCACGGCCTTGATGGCGGCGCCGGGGGTGGCGGAGACGGCGAAGCCGAGGGTGTATTCGGCGCCGGCGATCAACGGCACGCCGTCCTGGCCGATGCCGGCGTCCCACGGGTTGGCCAGCCCGCCCGCGACGGTGGTGCAGAGTCTGCCGTCGGTGACCGCCAGCGAGCCGGTGCCGAAGGAGAACCAGGGGCTCACCCCGGCACTGAAGTCGCCGTTGTCGATCTGCTCGGGGGCGTCCGGTGGTGGGGCGGCGTAGGCCGTGCCGGCGCCCGCGCCGATGAGGGCCAGAGTGGTCGCCGCGGCCAACAGGAGGCGGCGTCGGGATGACGTCACGGGGAGTCCTTCCGGGACGGGAAGTAGGGCGGTGGTGGCGGGGAGATCTTGGGAGCGCTCCCAGGTGTCGGCTCGATATTTCCAGCGTCGGTACGCCATGTCAATTGATCTGGTTGGATGGGTTGTGGCATCCGACAAGGGCGGTCGGCCCGGCGGGCGCCCCGCGACGCGCCGCCGCGCGGACGTGAGATTGGCCGCGCCACGCGCCGTCGTCCTGATCTCCTAGAGACAACTGCGCCCTTCGCCTGGCAGGCTGCCTCCCATGACCCTGAAGCTGCGTTCCGTGGGAACGAGCGACCGTGGGCTGATCCGCAGCGGAAACCAGGACGCCCTGTACGCCGGCACCTGGCTCGTCGCCGTCGCCGACGGCATGGGCGGGATGGCCGCCGGCGACCTGGCCAGCGCCCTCACCATCGACGCGGTCTCCCCACTGGACCTGGAGACACCCGAGGACGCTCTGGTGGCCGCGCTGGAGGGTGGCATCGCGCTGGCCACCTCCCGGATCCGGCAGGCGGTAGCCGAGGATCCCGAGCGCCAGGGCATGGGCACCACGCTGACCGCGCTGCTCTTCGCCCGTACCGGCAGCTGCCTGGCCCTCGCCCACGTCGGTGACTCCCGGGCCTACCTGTTCCGCGAGGGTGTGCTCAAGCAGGTCACCCGGGACGACACGTTCGTTCAGCTGTTGGTGGAGCAGGGCGTGATCACCGCGGACCAGGCCAGCAGCCACCCACGCCGCGCCGTGGTCACCCAGGCGTTGCAGGGCGAGGAGGTCTCCCCGTCCTACGCGACGATGGTGCCCCGGGCCGGCGACCGGTGGCTGCTGTGCAGCGACGGCCTCTCCAACGTGGTCCGACCGGACACCCTCACCGAGGTGCTCACCGGTTATCCGGACCGGGACGCCTGCGCCGGAAAGCTGATCGACCTGGCGCTGCACGCCGGTGCGCCGGACAACGTCACAGTCGTGCTGGCCGACGTCGTCGAGGAGTAGGTCGACGCGCCGAGCAGTAGGTCAGCGCCGGCGTGGCGTGGCGTGCCGGGTGGGCGTCGCCGTTGAAGGATCCTCCGGCCACGGGTGCCGGGGATAGCGCCCGCGCAGCTCGGAGCGGACCTGCGGGTAGCCGGTGCGCCAGAACGACGCCAGATCGGCGGTGACCGCCACCGGTCGGCCGGCGGGGGAGAGCAGGTGCAGCAGCACCGGCACCCGACCGTCGGCGATGTGCGGGGCCGCCGGCCAACCGAACGTCTCCTGGAGCTTCACGGCGAGCACCGGCGCGGCCGGGTCGCTGTAGTCGAGCCGGACCCGAGAACCACTCGGCACCTCGATCCGCTCCGGGGCCAGCTCGTCCAGCCGGGCGGCCTGCGCCCAGGGCAGCAGCCGACGCAGCGCCGACGGCACGTCCACCCGCGCCAGGTCGGCCCGGCGTCGCCCGGCGGCCAACTCCGGGCCCAGCCAGCTCGGCGCGGCGTCGAGCAACGATTCGTCGCCGACCTCCGGCCACGGATCGCCCAGGTGGTGCCGGAGGAACGCGAGCCGCTCGCGCAGCGCCCGTGCCGCTGGCGTCCAGGTCAGCAGCCCCAGCCCCTCCTGACGGAGACCGGTCAGCAACGCGGCGGCCACCTCCGCCCGGTCCGGCCGGTCCAGCCGTCGCTGGACCAGCTCGATCGCGCCCAGCCGGGTCACCTCCCGGGCCACCACGTCCCCGTCGGACCAGCCGACCTCCCGGCCGGTGCGCAGCAACGGACCGGCCGCCTCCCGGGCCGTGGCCTCGTCCACCGGGCAGGCCCGGCGGATCCGGGCCGACGGTGCGCCGGGGGTGCGGTCCGCGACGGCGACCGCCAGCCAGTCGGACCCGGCCAGCCCCGAGCCGGCCGCCAGCTCCGCGGCGGTCCCGCCGGTCATCAGGTACGCCGAACCGCCCGGCCGCCGCACCCGGGCCAACCGTTCCGGGTACGCCAGACCGACGAGCAGCCCGGCGGCGAGATCGTCGCTCAACCCAGCCGAGCCGACTTGGCTGGCTCCCGCCCGAGCGTCGGATGGGGCGCCGGTCGGCAGCGCGGCGCGCAGCCGGCGTACCTCGGTGCGCCAGCGGGCGGTCGCGCCCGCGTCCACGCCGGTGCGCAGCCGACGCCAACCGGCGACCAGATCGTCACCGGGGCCGGCCGCGCTCTCCTCGGCGAGCAGGGCGACCACCTCGGCCGCCCGGTCGGCACCCACCCGGCCGGCGCCGTCGAGCAGCGCGCGGGCCAGCCGTGGGTGCGCGCCGGCGGCGGCGATCGACCGCCCCCGCGCCGTGATCCGACCGTCGGCGTCGACCGCGCCCAGCGTCTCCAGGGTGTCCCGGGCCACCGTCATCGCGGCGCTCGGCGGTGGGTCGGGCAGCGCGAGCCCGACACCGTCCGGCCGACCCCAGGCGGCCAGCTCCAACGCGAAACCGGTCAGGTCGGCGGTGGCGATCTCCGGCTCGGCGCGGGCGGGTAGCCGCTCGTGGGTCGCGGCAGACCAGCAGCGATAGACGTACCCGGGGGCCTCCCGGCCGGCCCGGCCGGCCCGCTGGGTGGCGGCGGCGCGGGAGACCGGCACGGTGACCAGCGCGCCCAACCCTCGGGCCAGGTCGATCCGGGGCACCCGGGACAGCCCGGCGTCCACCACGATCCGTACACCCGGGACGGTCAGACTGGTCTCGGCCAGCGCGGTGGCCAACACGACCCGCCGTCGGTCCGCCCGCCGCAGAGCGGCGTCCTGCTCGATGCCGCGTTGACGGCCATGCAGCGGCAGCAGCGCGACCGCGTCGCGCAGGTCGGCCAGCCGGCTGGTGACCGCCGCGATCTCGCCGGCCCCGGGCAGGAAGACGAGCACGTCGCCGTCGTGCTCGCGTAGCGCCCGGCGGACGGTGGCGGCCACGTGGTCGAGCAGGGCCCGGTCCACCGGCCCGGCCCCGGGCGGGGCGATCGGGCGTGCCGGGGGCGCCCAGATCCGCTGCACCGGGTGCAGCGCCGAGTCGGCCCGTACCACCGGGGCCGGGGCGGACCCGCCGAGCAGCGCGGCGAACCGGTCGGTGTCCGGCGTGGCCGACATCGCCAGCAGCCACAGGTCCGGCCGAAGGGTGGCCCGCGCCTCCACGGTGAACGCCAGCGCGAGGTCGGCGTCGAGTTGGCGCTCGTGGCACTCGTCGAGCAGCACGGCGCCCGTGCCGGGCAGCTCAGGGTCGTGGTGCAGCCGGCGGACCAGCAGGCCGGTGGTGACCACCTCGATCCGGGTGGCCGGGCCGACCCGGCGCTCGCCGCGCACCGCGTAGCCGACGCGCTCACCGACCCGCTCGCCGAGCAGCTCGGCCATTCGCCGGGCAGCGGCACGAGCCGCCACCCGGCGGGGTTGGGCGATCACCACCCGACCGGTCACCCGGTCGGCCACCGCCAGCGGCGCGAGGGTGGTCTTGCCGGTCCCCGGCGGGGCCACCAGGACACCGGCGCCGGCCGCGTCGAGTGCCGCGACCAGCGCCGGCAGCACCGGGCGGACCGGCAGGTCAATGGTTACGTCGGAGAGCACGGCCCAGTCTCGCACCGACGCGCTGGTGGCTCAGGAGCGACGGACCTCGTCGACGCCGAGCACGAAGGCCCGCCAGGCCGCCGCACCGAAGGCGAGCACCGGACCGGAGCGGTCCTTGCTGTCGCGGACGGCGACCTGACCGTCGACTGTCGCGACCTCCACGCAGTTGCCGTTGCCGCTGCTGCGCGTACTGGTGCGCCAGTCTGCTCGGGTCAGGTCGTACGCCGTCATCCGCGGTACCTCTCGTCTGCGTCGGCGTGCCGCAGACGCGGTCACGCAAAGTTACGAGAAGCGTGCTCAATACGGGTCAACGACGCCGTTGGATCAAGCGCGATCCGGCACAGCTCCTCGTGCAGAAGGCTATACCCGAGCACTTGATCGGCATCCTCCAACGCCAGCCCCATCGTGAGGTTATCCAGGTAAACCACGGACGCGTCAGCGGCGTCGGCGAAGTTGAGGATCACGTACGGGGTGCTCATCGCCGGATGCCCGCCGACAGCGAATGGAAGTACCTGGATTGTCACGTTGGGTAACTGAGCGATCCGGCTCATGTGGATCAACTGCTCAGCCATCACCGCGCTGCCGCCGACCGGGCGCAGGAGCACCGCCTCGTTGACGACCACCGACAGGTCGACCGGGTCCTCGCGGCGCAGCACCTCCTGCCGGTGCAGGCGGGCGGCGACCTTGCGTTCCAAGCCGTCCTCGCCTGCGGTGCGCCGGAAGATCTCCCGGGCGTACGCCTCGGTCTGCAACAGCCCCGGCACCGCCTCGGCCTCGTACGTGCGCAGCGCCGCCGCCTCGGCCTCCAGCCCGACGTAGAACTCGAACCACTCGGGGAGTACGTCGCTGTACTTCTGCCACCAGCCGCGCTGCTGCGCCCCCCGGGCGATCTCGATAAGCGCCTCGGCATCCGCGCCGGTCACCTCGTAGAGCGCGAGCGCGGCCCGGACGTCGCGCGGTTTGATGCCGATCTGCGCGGTCTCGATCCGGGAGAGGTTGCTCTTCGACATGTCGAGTTGCCGGGCGGCCACATCGAGGGTCATGCCCGCGCGTTCCCGGAGTTGGCGGAGCTCTCTGGCGATGCGTCGTCGGCGCACGGTGGGGCTGGCGGCGGGTCGGATGGTGGGGGTGGCGGTCACCGTCCGAGTCTGTCACGACAAGATCCGCAGGTCGCGCCTGCACGGAGTGCAACTTTCAAATCTGGGAGTTGCGTTGCAGTAGCTGTCGGTGCATCCTTTCCCGGTCGCGATCACTGTGGACACACATCTGTGCGGGAGGGCCGTTGCTCATCGCCGACGAGTTCTTCCTGATCGCTCACAACGACAGTCGTGGCAAGGCAAAACTGCACCCGGCGGCGACCGGCCTCGGGCTCGCCGGCGGGCTCCTCGGCGAACTGCTCCTGTATGGACACATCACCGTTCAGGCCGGGCGGGTCACCGTCATCGACCGGCGTCCGCCGGCCGACGCGCTGGCGCACACCGTCCTGGACCAGTTGATCGGCGAACCCCAGCACCAGGAGTTGCGCACCTGGCTCAGCTTCCTGGCGCAGAGCGCGACGACCTCGGTGGGGGAGCGGCTGGCCCGCGCCGGTGTGCTGCGCCGCCAGGAGAGTCGACGGCTGCTGCGCACCACGGTCAGCTATCTGCCGATCGACCTGAACGCGGTGGCCTGGCCGGCCACCCGGCTGCGAGCCCTGCTGGACCGGCCGGATCCACCGGGCGTGCCGGACGCGCTGCTGCTCGGCCTGGTCGTGGCCGCCGGGCTGACCCGCGAGGTGCTGTGGAGCGCCGGCCCTCGCGCGCACCACCGGCTCAACGTGCTCATCCCCGCGCTGCCGGGCCCCCTCAAGGAACTCGTCGGGCACACCGAGGCCGCCGTCGGCGCCGCCGTGCTGCGCGGCATTCCCTGATCCCCTCGGCACCCCCAACCCTCCCCTCGACGATCGGAGTAGTCGTATGCCCCCGACATCGACAGTCGACCGACCCAGCAACGTCTCCGAAGCGCTGGCCCGAGGCCGTCTCGGCGTCCCATCGGTGATCTTCTTCGTCCTCTCCGCCGCCGCGCCGCTGACCGTGGTGGCCGGCGTTGTCACCACCGGCTACGGCGTCATCGGGGTGACCGGCATCCCGCTGGCCTTCCTGCTGATCGCCGCGGTGCTCGCCCTGTTCTCGGTGGGTTACGTGGCGATGTCGCGCCGGGTGGAGAACGCCGGCGCCTTCTACGCCTACGTCTCCAGGGGTCTCGGGCGACCCGCCGGCGTCGGCGCGGCCTGGGTCGCGCTGATCGCGTACAACGCGCTGCAGGTCGGGCTCTACGGAACCATCGGCGCGGCGGCCGAGCCGGTGCTCGACCGGATCTTCGGTGGGCACCCGCACTGGGCCGTCGTGGCCCTGGTGGCCTGGGCGTTGGTCGGCCTGCTCGGCCTGCTCCGGGTCGACCTCAACGGCATGGTCCTGGCCGCGCTGCTGGTCGCCGAGATCGTCGTGGTCCTCGTCTTCGACCTGGGACAGCTCGGCAACCCCGCCGACGGTCAGGTCAGCTTCGCCTCGTTCTCCCCGGACAACCTCTTCGTGCCGGGGCTCGGCGCGGTGCTGGTGTTGGCCGTCCTCGGCTTCGTCGGCTTCGAGTCCGCGGTCGTCTTCAGCGAGGAGAGCAAGGACCCGAAGCGCACGGTGCCGCTGGCCACCTACCTCTCGGTGGCGATCATCGCCGGGCTCTACGCGCTGTCGTCCTGGACCATGACGGTCGCCGTCGGGCAGGACCAGATCGTCGCCGAGGCCGGTGAGCAGAGCGTCGAGCTGATCTTCAACCTGGCCGCCGCGCAGCTCGGCGAGACGGCGGTCACCATCGGGCAGGTGCTCTTCCTGACCTCGGTGCTGGCCGCGATGATCTCGTTCCACAACACCACGGCCCGCTACACGTTCGCGCTCGGTCGGGAGCGGGTGCTGCCGGCGGTGTTCGGGCAGACCTCGGCGCGTACCGGGGCACCGCGGGCCGCCTCGGTGGCGCAGAGCGTCCTCGGTCTGGTGGTCATCCTGCTGTACGCGGTCAACGGCTGGGAACCGGTGGTGCAGCTGTTCTTCTGGGTCGGCACGACCGGCGGATTCGGCGTCCTGCTGCTGATCGCCACCACCTCGGTGGCGGTGATGGCCTACTTCGCCCGATCCGGCGGGGGCGAGAACCTCTGGCGGCGGGCCATCGCACCCGGCCTGGCTACCATCGCGCTCTTCGTGATCATCTGGCTGGCCGTGTCGAACTTCGCCAACCTGCTCGGCGTCGCGCCGGACTCCACCCTGCGCTGGGCGCTGCCCGCCGCGTACCCGGTGGCCGCTCTGCTGGGCATCGGCTGGGCGCTGCTGCTGCGCAGCAACCGCCCGGACACGTACGCCCGGATCGGCCTGGGCGCGGCGAGCGCCGCCGCCGTAACGCCGGACGCGCCGGCCACTGTGGAGGCAACCCGATGAGCGTGGTCATCGAGCAACTCGGGCCGGAGGACACCACCTTCGTGGCGGGTCGGATCGCCGAGGCGTTCACCGTTCTGGAGGTGACGTACTGGCTGGTGCCCGACGCGAGTAAGCGGGAGGCCGTGCTGGCCGGCGACTTCGAGATCCTGGTCGAGCACGCGATGCGGCACGGCATGGTCCACGCCACCGCGGACCGTGCCTCGGTCGCGGTCTGGTTTCCGTCGGTCGGCGAGCCGGCGCCGCCGCCGGCGGAGTACGACGCCCGACTGGCCGCCGCCTGCGGCGAGTGGACCGACCGGTTCCAGCACCTCGACGAGCTGTTCGCGGCGAACCACCCGCATCCGGATCACCACCACCTCGCGTTCCTGGCGACCCGGCCGGACCGGCAGGGGCAGGGGCTGGGCAGCGCGCTGATGCGGCACCACCACGCCTGGCTGGACGCCAACGCGATGCCGGCGTACCTGGAGGCGAGCAGCCCGCGCAGCCGGGACCTGTACGCGCGGCACGGCTACCTGGCCGGCGAACCGTTCCGGGTGCCCGACGGCACGCCGTTCTGGCCGATGTGGCGGGAGCCGGTCGGGCGCTGACCGGGTAGCTGCCTACCGGTACATCCTGCGGTCGTGGTGTCCCGTATACGTGACACCACGGAAACGGGCGAGGGCCGGGTCCAGTGGACCCGGCCCTCGTTTCGTCAAACTGCTCAGTAGGTGCCGTGGAGCTGGCCGCGCAGCTTGGTCAGCGCCCGGGTCAGCAGCCGCGAGACATGCATCTGCGAGACGCCGATCTGGTCGGCGATCTGCGACTGGGTCAGGTTGCCGTAGAAGCGCAGCGTGAGGATCTTCTGCTCGCGCTCGTCGAGGGTGGCCAGTGCCGGGCCGAGGGCGACCCGCAGCTCGGCCAGCTCGAACTCGCTGTCCTCGCCGCCGAGCATGTCGCCCAGCTCGGTGGCGCGCTCGCCGTCGCCGGTCGGGGTGGAGAGCGACACGGCGTTGTACGCGCGGGCGCCTTCCAGGCCCTCCAGCACCTCTTCCTCGGTGAGCTTGAGGTGCGCGGCGATGTCGGCGACGGTCGGCGAGCGGCCGAGGGTCTGCAGGAGCGAGCTGTTGGCGTCGGAGATGGCCAGCCGCAGCTCCTGAAGCCGGCGGGGCACCCGAATGTCCCAGGTGCGGTCTCGGAAGTGCCGCTTGAGCTCGCCGATGATGGTGGGGATCGCGTAGCCGGCGAAGTCGACACCGCGCGACGGGTCGAACTTGTCGATGGCCTTGATCAGGCCGATCGCTGCGGTCTGCGCCAGATCGTCGTTCGGCTCGCCGCGCCCGCTGTAGCGGTGGGCCAGGTGGTTGGCGAGCGGCAACCAAGCCTCGATCGCCCGGTCCCGTAGCGCGGGGCGCGACGGGTGGTCGGCGGGCAGCGCGGCCATCGCGTTGAGCAGGTCGGCGGCGCTGTCGGTGAGAGCACGCGGATCGAGCTTGGTGGTGGCCTTGGCGGCGACGCTCGGCTGCTCGGTGATCGTTGGCGCGGTCATTGGTGGTCCTCCCTGCACCTCGTCCGCGGACAAAAAGACGTGACGCTTTGGTTTAGCTTTCAATGGGCCGTTCGGGAGTCACCTTAACCTGATCGTCTCCCCGAAATCTAGCCGAAAGGCTGATGTACTTAAGGGGTTTTCAAACATGAAAGGGGCGAATGGTGCGAAAGCTGGGGTGGTTGTGAGGATCCTTACCCGCTTTCCTGGTCATGCTGCGCTGCCCGGTCGTCCAACCAGCCCGACCGGTCGGCCCTCCCGGGTCACGTCGACTGGTCAACATGAAATCCGACAAGTGGGCAGGAGTGTCGACTATCCGTCGTTGTCCCGCTGGCGGGACCGGCCGTAGCGTCGCGTGTACATACCCGGTTCGGAGGCACCGTGCTCGATCCAGCCGCTCCCCAGCTCGTCGTGAACAGTCGCACCCTCTACTTCAGCTGGCTGCCGGCGGACCCGGACGCGGTCGCCGCAATGGTCCCGCCAGGGCTTTGCCCCCGCCCGGACCGGCAGGTCTTCCTCAACCAGTACGTCGTCGACGACGAGACGCAGACCTCCGGCTTCGGCGCGTACTCGCTGACCTACCTCGGCGTCTCGCTACTGGGCGTCGACGCGCCGGGCGGCCTCAACCCGGGCGGCTGGTGGACCCACTACGTAGCGTCCAGCCGGCGGGTCCGTGAGTACGCTGCCGCCCGCGGCGCCCCGGTGCTCGCCGGCCGGACCAAGATCGAGGCGAACGGCGAGGGCCTGCTGTCCGAGACGGAGATCGACGGCACGCCCTTGATCCGGGCCCGGTGCCACGTGGGGGAGACCGGGCACGTGATCAGCAGCGGGCACCACCGCTACTTCACCCGGCGCGACGGTCAACTCCTCAGCTCGGTCTACCCGTTCGTCGCCGAGCCGGTCGCCCCGTTCGAGATCGAGTCGGTGGAGTTTCTCCAGCCCAGCCACCCGCTGTACGCGCTGCGCCCAGCCAACCCGCTGACCATCGGTTTCGGCTACTACTCGCCGCGCTCCTCGTTCGCCTACCCCGGTGGGCTGAGCGTCCACGCGGTGGCCGCGCCGGAGCCGGCCCACCTGGTTCACCAGGTGCCGGCCAGCCTCGCGCGCAGTGGCCTGCCGTCCGGGTCGTAGACCAGCCGGTACACCGGCAGCGCCCAGGCCCGGGTATACCACGGCAGCCGCTCGGGGCGGTGCGGACGCAGCCGTCCGGGCGGCCGTTCGCCCACCTGGCCATCGTCGTACCACTGCTGTAGCGCGTCGGCGGCGGCCGTGACCGCCGCGACGGCGTCCGCCGGGTCCAGCAGGTCGGCGTCGTCCGCGCCGTCCGGGTCCCGGTCCAGGTGCTCGCGCCAGAGCCGCAGTCGTAGGTCCCGGGCGAAGGTCCGGGCACCGTCGCCTCGCCCCGCCGGGTCGATGGGCTCCCGCTGGTCGCGGGTGTCGTCGAGCACCGCGCAGGACAACTCGCTGTCGTGCGTCCAGGACCGCCGGTTGAAGTTGTCGCTGCCCACGCTGGCCCAGACGTCGTCGACCACACACACCTTGGCGTGCACGTAGACCGGGTCGCCGGCGTGGTTCTCCACGTCGAACACGTGCACCCGCTCCGGTGCGGCCCGCTCACACAGCGACAGCGCCTGCTCGCGCCCGACCATGTTCGGCGGCAACGCGAGCTTGCCGTCCACGTCCGGGTGTCGGGGGACGACGGCGATCAGGTGCAGGTCCGGGTTGTCCCGCAGCGCGTGCGCGAACAGGTCCGCGACCTCGGTCGACCAGAGGTACTGATCCTCCAGGTAGATGAGTCGGCGGGCACGGCGTACCGCCTTGGTGTAACCCCGGGCCACGGTCCGCTCGCCGTCCGGCGCGAACGAATAGCGGGGACGGACGGCGGGGTAGGTGCGCAGCACCTGGATCTGGTGCGGACCGCACGGTGGCGGATCGGCCGGCTGCTCGGGCAGCGGGTCGGGGCGCAGGTCGGAGCCGCGCAGTCGATCCCGCAGGTAGGCCATCGGGTTCTCCGAGTCCAGGGGCATCGGGTCGGTCCAGCGTTCCCGGAACAGGGTGTCCAACGCGCCGACCACCGGGCCGCGCACCGCGAGCTGCACGTCGTGCCAGGGCGGATTGGGTCCGTACCGGGGGGACATCTGCACCGGCTGCGGGTCGCCATGGTGAGCGGCGTCATCGCGGCGGCTGTGGCAGAGGTCGATCCCGCCGGCGAAGGCGACGTCCCGCTCGGGATCGCCGCGGTGCCGCAGCACCACGAGCTTCTGGTGATGCGAGCCGCCGCGCCGGACCCGTTGATCCAGCAGCACCTCCCCACCGGCCGCCGAGATCGTCTCGCTGAGGTCGCGGTTCTCCGCCTCGCTGTACGCCAGGACGTCGAGGTGTGAGCGCCAGATCAACCCCTTGACCACCACACCGCGTTGGGCGGCCTGCGCGAAGAGCTGGGCCACGGTCGGACCATCCGGGCGTAGCCGCTGGTCCGGGTCACCCCGCCAGTCGGTGAAGAACAGGTGGTCGCCGGGGCCCAGGGCTTCGACCTCGTCGACCAGCCGGTCGAAGTACGCGGCGCCATGAATCAACGGCTCAGCGAGGTTTCCCGTGGTCCACACGGGTAACCCAGAGACCGGGTTGGCGCGTTCCTCTGCGGTGAGAAACCAGTTCTGCAACGGCACCGTCCAGCCCCCCTGGAGGTCGGCAACGTCCTCACGGTAGGACCCCCGACGCGGGTCCGCACGCCAGGTCGACCGACCGGTGACCTGGCCAACGCCATCGAACGCGACGTGACAACAACCGAGGAGGCCACACCATGCCCCGCGACACGACGAATCCCGTGACCGAGAACCGCGAGCCGGCGGTGGAGAGCGAACGGGGTGCGCTGGTAGCGGTGTTGGTGATGGTAATTCTGGGTGTTGCCGGGATTTTTGCGGTGTCCTGAGGCGGCGTCGGCGCCCCCGGGGTGGACCGGAGGCGCCGACGCCGAGCTCAGTGGTCGACCGTGATCAGGGCCGGGTGCCCTGGCCACCGGTGTGCGGGAGCCGCTCGGTGGGGATCACGCCGAGGCGGCCGGCCTGGAAGTCCTCGAATGCCTGGAGCAGCTCGTCGCGGGTGTTCATCACGAACGGGCCGTACTGTGCCACCGGCTCCCGGATCGGCTGACCACCCATGATGTAGAGGTCCAGCGCCGGGGTGTTGCTGTCCTGCGCGGTGTCGGCGCTGAACCGCAGCGCGTCACCCGGGCCGTGCACCGCGAGCTGGCCGGTCCGCACCGGCCGCCGGTCGGTGCCGACCGTGCCGCGACCACCCAGCACGTACACCAGGGCGTTGAACTCGGGCCGCCAGGGCAGGTCGACCTGCGCGCCCGGCTGCACGGTGACGTGGGTGATGGTGATCGGGGTGAAGGTCGAGCCCGGGCCGCGGTGCCCGGCGACCTCACCGGCGATGACCCGGATCAGCGCGCCGCCGTCGGGCGTGGTGAGCAGCGCTGACTCCCGCCCCCGGATGTCCTGGTAGCGGGGTGGGTTCATCTTGGCCGAGCGGGGCAGGTTGACCCAGAGTTGGGTGCCGTGGAAGAGCCCGCCGCTCACCACCAGGTGCTCCGGCGGCGCCTCGATGTGGAGTAGGCCGCTACCCGCTGTCATCCATTGGGTATCGCCGTCGGTGATGGTGCCGCCGCCGCCGTTGGAGTCCTGGTGGTCGAAGACACCGTCGATGATGTAGGTGACGGTCTCGAAGCCGCGGTGCGGGTGCCACGGGGTGCCCTTCGGCTCGCCCGGCGCGTAGTCGACCTCGCCCATCTGGTCGAGGTGGATGAAGGGGTCCAGGTCGGTGCTCGACACCCCGGCGAAGGCGCGACGGACCGGGAAGCCCTCACCCTCGAAGCCGGTGGGCGCGGTGGTCACCTTGCGGACCGGGCGGATCGTGGTGGTCTCGTCCAGCCGAGGCAGGCGGGGCAGAACGAGGACGTTGTCGACGGTGATCGCGGGCATCGAAGGCTCCTTAGCGGGTGGCCGGGGTGGTCGAGCTGACCCGCGATGCGCGCAGGCGCTCGCCGAGCCGGTCGAAGATCCGGGTGAGGCAGGCGACCTCGGCATCGTCGAGGTCGTCCATCAGGTGGGTGCGTACCGACGCCAGATGGTGGGGTGCCGCGTCCCGCAGGGCGAGCAGGCCGGCGGCGGTGAGCACCGCCTCGCTGCCGCGCCGGTCGTCCGGGCAGGGCTCCTTGCTGACCAGGCCCCGGCGCTGCATGGAGGAGACCTGGTACGTGAGGCGGCTGGGCGAGAAGATCAACCGGCTGGCCAGCTCGCCCATCCGAAGTCGTTGCCCCGGCGCCTCGGAGAGCAGGACCAGCACGTGGTAGTCGGCGAAGCTGAGGTCGCTGTCGGCCCGCAGGTCCTCTTCCAACTGGGTGTAGAGCCGCTGGCTGGCCTCGATGTAGGCACGCCAGGCGGCCTCTCGGTTGCGGTCCAGGCTCTCGGTCATGCCCACGACGATAGCACTAGTTAAAAATTTAACTAACAAGGTTCGACGTTGCCTGGATCACTCCTCGACCGCTTTTCAAGTCGAGTCGTGCAGTTTTGAAGGAAGCGTGTGCTTAATGGGCGGCGCGCAGGCCGCGTGGTGTGCCAGACTCCGGCCTCGTGGAACATGTGGAACTCGCCGCCGCCGACCTGTTGCTGCGCCCTTGGCGAGACGAGGACGCCCCGGCGGTGCGCGACGCCCTGCGCGACCCGGCGATCGCCCAGTGGAACCCGCAGGGCGGCGACCCGATCGACGACGAGGTCGCGCTGCTGTGGGTGCGCCGCCGGGCCGACTGGTCCAGTGGCGGCCACGCCTCGATGGCGGTGACTGCGGCGGCCGACGGCGCGCTGCTCGGCTCGGTGTCGCTGCACCGCATCCACGATGGCGACGCGTCCATCGGCTACTGGACGGTGCCCGCGGCACGGGGGCGGCAGGTGGCGGTGCGCGCCGTCGTCCGGCTCACCGACTGGGCGTTCGCGGACCTGGGGCTGCACCGGGTGGAGTTGTGTCACGCGGTCGCCAATCCGGCGTCCTGTCGGGTGGCCGATCGGGCTGGCTACCCGGCCGAGGGGACCTTGCGCGAGTCGTACCGCTACGGCGACGGCCGCCGCTACGACGAGCACTTGCACGCCCGGCTGGCCACCGACCGCTAGTCGGCGGCCGTCACTCGCCGACCTTGCGCAGGAACGCTGTGAGGGTGGCCCGGACCCGCTCGATCCGCTCCGGCAGGGGTAGCGGCTCGGGCATCGGGGGATCGGTGCGCTTCTTTCCCCGCACGTAGAGCGAGCAGGCCAGGTCGGAGCAGATGTACGTGCCCACCGAGTCGCCCTGCCGGCCCCCGGGACCGGCCTTGCGGGCGGTCATCAACGTGACGCCGTCGCCGCGGTGCGTGGTCAGGCAGAGCGAGCACATGCTGTGCCGCATCCGCCCGGTCTGGTGCGCCGCGGCCCGCAGCACCACACCGACGAGCTTGCCGTCGAATTCGGCGAGCAGGTAGGCCCGGTGTGGCGCGGCTGGATCCCGCCAGCCGAAAAAGTCGAGGTCGTCCCAGGGCAGAGTTTCCAGTTCGTGCGGTACGGCCATCCGCTTCGCCTCGCCCTGGCTGCAGTTGACGAAGGACTTGCGGATGACGGATTCGGTCACGGCTAACATAGGTAGTAGCCTAGCCATCTTAGGCAAACGGTTATTACGGCTAGGTTGGAGTGTGCTGCGTGGTGCGTGCGGGGCTGACCGTCGATCGCCTCACGATGGCCGGGGCCGAGCTGGCCGACGAGGTGGGCGTGGAGAACGTCACCGTCGCCGCGCTCGCCCGCCAGTTCGGGGTGAAGGACGCGAGCCTGTACTTCCACCTGAAGAACGCGCACGACCTGCGGGTCAGGATCGCCCTGCTGGCGCTGGCGGAGCTGGCCGACCGGGTGGCCGCCGCGCTAGCCGGTCGGGCCGGCAAGGACGCGCTGGTGGCGTTCGCCAACGCGTACCGCGACTACGCGCGAGAGCACCCGGGCCGCTACGCCGCCATGCAGATCGACCTCGACCCGCAGACCGCCGCCGCGAGCGCGGGCGTCCGGCACGCCGAGATGACCCGGGCCATCCTGCGCGGCTACCGGCTCGCCGAGCCCGACCAGACCGACGCGGTGCGGATGATGCACAGCACGTTCCACGGGTTCGTGAGCCTGGAGCGGACCGGCGGCTTCCGGCACACCCCGCGCGCCACGGACGACTCCTGGTCGCGCACCCTGGACGCCCTCGACGCCGTGCTCACCAACTGGCCGTCGCGCTGACGGTCGAGCGGGCATGCGTCCGCCCACCCGGCCGGCGCTCAGAGGTGTGCTCGGATCAGGGCATGGCGGGTGCGGTGACGTTCACCAGCCAGTCGGTTCCGAACCTGTCGGTGCACCTGCCGTAGAGCGCGCCCCACGGCGATCTGGCGAATGGCACCGTGATCGTCCCCCGCGAGGACAACCGCTCGAAGTACGTGGTGAGTTCCGCCTGGTCGCCGCCGAGGGTGATCGACGAGCTGCCCCCGGCCGTGTCGTCGCCCGATCGACCCCTGATGGCTGACCCGGGCGGTCACCGTCCCACCTCGGCGGTGAGCGGGCGGCGCTGCGCGGCCCGCTGCCGGAGCAGGACGAATCCGAGGCCCGCCAGGAACCAGGTGGCGAGGATGACGAGGGGCGCCAGGGTGTGTGCGCCGTCGAAGTAGCCGAAGTTGTTGACCGCCCGTACGGCCGCGCCGGGTGGGAGCTTCCCCGAGATCGCCTGTGCCCATTCCGGCAGCAGGTCGACCCCGATCGTCGCCCCGCTCGTCGCGTTGCCGATGGTCGTCAGAGTGAGGACGGCGAGAGCGATGCCCGCCGGGCCGAGCCAGGCCCCCAAGGCCTTGGTCGTGAAGGCGCTGGCGGCGGAGAGCAGGATGAGCGAGAGCGCGAGCAGCGGGAACGGCGCCGTGAGTGATCCGTAGACCGGACCTGCGACGGTCGCCGCGATCACACCGATCAGGACGGCGAATCCGGCCATCGCGTAAAGGCGGTGGCGCAGCCGCACCTTCGCGGTGGCTGCGGTGAGCCCCTGCGCGAGGACGAACGACGAGAGGGTGACGCCGAACACCACGTAGAAGGCGGACAGCCCTCGGCTGTCATAGGTCGCCAGCGGCACGATGTCGTTCTCCTGGACGGTCGCCCCAGCCTTCTTGGCGAGACCGGCCGCGAGCTGACGCGCGGCGCCGCTCTCGCTGAACCCGCTCGCGCCGGCGTAGTCGAGTGTCAGCGTGGTGGGGGAGGTCGCGCTGAGGACGGCGACGGCGTCGCCGTGTCGCACCATGGCCTCGCCGTCGGCGACGCTCGCGACCTCGGTGACGGCCACGGCGTTACCGAACCCGGCCTGGGCGGTGTTCGCCAGTTGCGCGCTGGCCACGGCGATCGGCAGCTGGCTCGGCTGAGGGCTGCGTTGCAGTCCGACATAGACCGCGATGAACGCCGTGCCGATGATCAGCCCGGTGATCACGAGCGTTGTCCAGGCTCGGCGCTGGGTGACGACGGGCGCTTCGTCGGTACGGGGATCGGATGGCGACGTCATGGGCACCTTCTCGGGTAGTGTGGTTTGAATGTCCAACCAAACGAACCGTAGCACCGACGGTTTGAAAACCAAACCAGAGCGGGACACTCTCGCTGTGGCGCTCGACGCAGTCAACGACAGGTGGTCGCTGCACATCGTGCGTGCGCTCGCATTCGGCGCCTCGCGCTACACAGAGATCCTTCGCGCCGTCGGCGCGCCCAGGGACGTCCTCGCCGCCCGACTGCGAAAACTGGGCGAATCCGGCATCCTCCAGGCCCGTTCCACCGAGAACGGCAAGGTCGCGGGGTACGAACTCACCCAGAAGGGCAAGGACCTCGGGCAGGTCATCCTCGTGCTCAAGCGCTGGGGTGACACCTACAGCGAGGGCGACGTGCCCAGGGTCGACTTCATCCACGAAGTCTGCGGCCAGGTCTTCGTCGCCGAGGTGCGCTGCCGGGCGTGTGGCAAGCCCGTTCGGTCCGGAGAGTTGTCAGTCGATCAGGAGTCGCCAGCATGCTGAGCGACCTGGAGTTGGCCGACTGGCGGGAGCGGGTCGCCCGGCTGTACCTGTCCGACGTCGACCTGACCGGCTTCCGCGCCGGCCGCGACGAGCTCTTCGCCACCCACCCGCAGAGCCCGATCCCACCGCCGGATCGTCCCGGCTTCTCCGGGGTGCGCTACTTCCCGCCCAACCCCGAGGCCGTGGTCGAGGCGCCCCTGCGCTCGGCCAGCGGCGAGCTGCGCGTCGACACGGGTGGCCCGGACGGCGTGGTCGCGTACCGGCGGGTCGCGGTGGCCGAGACGCCGTGGGGGCCGCTGACCCTGTGGTGGATCGAGGCGTACGGGGGCGGGCTCTTCGTTCCGCTGCGCGACGGCACCTGCGGGCGGGAGAGCTACGGGGGAGGGCGGTACCTCACCGACACGGTGAAAGGCACCTTCGGTCGGGGCGTCGAACTGCTGCCCGGCGATCGGGTCCGGCTGGACGCCAACTATCTTTACAACCCGAGCTGCGCCTACGACGACCGCTGGGCCTGCCCCCTGGCACCACCAGAGAACCGGGT
Organism: Micromonospora chokoriensis; assembly: GCF_000718555.1. Classification (GTDB taxonomy): domain Bacteria; phylum Actinomycetota; class Actinomycetes; order Mycobacteriales; family Micromonosporaceae; genus Micromonospora; species Micromonospora chokoriensis_B. The sequence continues at coordinate 63,273 of NZ_JOAN01000011.1, read as the reverse complement.
CGACGTGCCGCTGCGCGCCGGCGAGCTGGCGTACCACGACTGAACGGCCGCCCGCCCCGAGTGCTGCCGGGACGGGCGGTCGATCGTCGGTCTAGCGGGCGTGCGCCGCAGACCTGGGCGGCTGCATCCGTGCGAGCAACTGTCGCGCCTGGTCGGCGAGTTGGGCGTCGACGGTCACCGCGTACTGGCCGGCGCGTAGTGAGCTGGCCGAGGTGAAGTCGCGCTGCCCGCCCGTCATCGCGTGCGCGACCGCGCCGAACACGGCACCCCAGATCGCGCCGATGACCAGGCCGACCAGGATCACCGCCAGCCAGTTGCCGACGGTGAAGATGCCGAACAGCAGGCCGATGAAGAGCCCGAACCAGGCCCCGGTGCCCGCGCCGAGCAGGCCGGCTCGACCGGTGGTCATCCGCCCGAGCACCGTCTCCACCAGGGTGAGGTTGGTGCCGACGATGGCGCTGTGCTCCACCGGAAAGCGATTGTCGGCCAGATGGTCGACGACCCGCTGCGCGGCCGGATAGTCCGGGTACGAGCCGATCGTCACGGTTGGCGGGCCGGACTCCGGCCCGTGGCCGTCACCGGCCGGTGTCGACAGGCGGCCGGCCGGCCCGGATGGAAGCAGGTCGCCACCCTGTGTGCCGGGCCGCCAGGCGGCGGTCGGCCCTGAAGCTGACGTCATGAGCATCCTCCCTCGTCAGCTCGGTGGGTTCCCGTCCAGGTCGAGCGGTAACGCGGTGGCTGCCGTCGCCGAGGAGGGGAATGCACGCGGGCGGCTCGGGTAGCCAGGCAGGTGGAGAGCGGACAGATCAGCGACTACGGCTTCCTCGCCGACGGCCGCAGCGCGGCCCTGGTGGACGCCTCGGGCTCGGTGAACTGGTGGTGTCCGGGTCGGTTCGACGCCCCGTCGGTGTTCGGGCGGCTGCTCGACGACGGTGCCGGGCACTGGTCGATCCGGCCCGAGGACGACTACCGCGTCGAGCGCTCCTACCTCGACGACACCCTGGTGCTGCGGACGGTCTTCCGGACCACGCAGGGGGAGGTCGCGCTGACCGACGCGCTCGCCTTCGAGCCGGGCTCGCGCGGTCACGACATCGGCCTGCACTCGCCGCAGGTGCTGGTCCGTTCGGTGCAGGGGCTGTCCGGTGCGGTGTCGATGCGGGTCCACTACCGGCCGCGCTTCGAGTACGGCCGCGCCGTCGCGTACCTGGTCGAGCGGGAGGACATGCTGGAGGCCATCGCCGGGGCCGCCCGGCTCACCCTGCGCGGCAGTGTGCGGTTGACCGCCGACGACGGCGAGGCCACCGGGACGTTCACCGTCCGCGCCGGCACGAAACACAACTTCAGTCTCGGGTACGCCCCGACCTACGACGCCCCGCTGCCCGAGGTGCCGGACGCCGACCAGACCATCGCGGACACCGTCGCCGGTTGGCGGTCCTGGGCCGACGAGCACGAATACCAGGGGCTCTACGCCGAGCAGGTGCGGCGCAGCGGGCTGGTGGTGCAGGGCATGACGTACCGGCCGAGCGGCGCGGTGGTGGCCTCGGTGACCACGTCGTTGCCGGAGAAGCTCGGCGGGGACCGCAACTACGACTACCGCTACGTCTGGGTGCGCGACTTCAGCCACACCCTGCGGGCGCTGTGGCGGTCGGCGTGCCTGGACGAGGTGCGGCGGCAGTTCGCCTGGTTGGGCCGGGCGATGGGCCGGATCGGCGATCAGCCGGTACCCATCATGTACGGGGTGCTGGGGGAACGGGACCTCACCGAGCACCGCCTGGACCAGCTCGGCGGTTACCGGGACAACCCGCCGGTGGTGATCGGCAACGATGCGTGGCGGCAGCGGCAGAACGACATCTACGGCGCGGCGATGGACGCCGCCTGGTTGATGCGCGACAGGCTGGAGCCGTTCAACCCGGATGTCTACCACCTGCTGCGGGTGCTCGCCGATCAGGCCGAGCAGAACTGGAAACTGCCGGACGCGGGGATGTGGGAGGAGCGTGGCGTCCAGCACCACCACGTGTCGTCGAAGGTGGAGTGCTGGGTCGCCTTGGACCGGGCGGTCCGCTTCGGCGACCAACTCGGCGGGCCGCAGGATCTGGCCCGCTGGACGGCGGCCCGCGACGAGGTGCGCGCGGTGGTGCTCGAGCGGGGGTGGAGCGAGCGGCTTCAGTCGTACACCGGGGTTCTTGATTCCGACGAGATGGACGCGTCGGTGCTGGTGATGCCGCTCGTGGGGTTTCTGCGGGCCGACGACCCGAGGATGCGTTCGACGATGCGCGCGGTGGAGCAACGGCTGTCGCACAACGGTCTGCTGCGGCGCTGGGACGGCGACCCGGCAGGGTTCGTCATCTGTTCGTTCTGGCTGGTGAGTTGCCTGGCGCTGGCCGGTGAACGGGACCGGGCGCACGAGTTGTTTCAGGATCTGGCCGCTCGGGTCAACGACCTGGGCCTGTTCGCCGAGCAGATCGACCGGCGGACCGGGGAGCAGTTGGGCAACTTCCCCCAGGCGTTCTCGCACATCGGCCTGATCAATGCCGCCGGTGTGCTGACCGATGTCGAGCAGGACCCGACGTTGCGCGAGTGCGGGATGCCCCCGGCACACTTCACCCCGACGCGCTACTGAAGCCGTTCTTTCGTATAAATCTTGACAACTTTCTATCTGTTGACGTGAAGTTCTATCGCCTCTCAGCGAAAGACGTTAATGTCCGGGACACCCTGCGGTGCTCCTCCAGTCGGCGGGAGCGGCACCGAGATCCCGGACAGCTGGAGGTCTCGTGTCCCGCACACCGCGCCGACGTCTCGTCAGCGCCACCACCCTGCTCATCGTCCTGGTCACCCTCTGCCTCGTCCCGCAGGCAGGCGTTCGCCCGGCCGCCGCCTCTCTGGCCCCGGCCGCCGCCCTGGCGCCGCCCGCCACCATCGGTTTCGAGAAGGTCGCCCTCGATGGCGGTCTCTCCATGGGTGAACCGATCGAACTGGCCGTCGCCCCCGACGGCAAGGTCTTCTACATCAACCGGGGCACCAGCAGCGCTGGCGGCCAGGTCCGCCTCTACAACCCGGCGACGAGCTCCACCACGGTGGCCCTAACCCTGGCGTTGGACGCCCGCTTTGAGGACGGCCTGATCGGCATCACCCTGCACCCGAGCTTCGCGAGCAACCGCTGGGTCTACCTGTTCTACTCGCCGAAGGTCACCCCACTGGTCAACCGGATCAGTCGGTTCACCTTCAACCCGTCCACCCTGCTGCTCGATCCGGCCAGCGAGGACGTGCTCATCGAGTGGTCCACCGAACGCGATCTCTGCTGCCATTCGGCCGGCTCGATGACCTGGGACACCGCCGGCAATCTCTACTTCGCCGTCGGTGACAACACCAACTCCGGCGGTGACTCCGCAGGGATGGCCCCGATCGACGAGCGGACGAGCCGCAACGCGCAGTACGACGCCCAGCGCACCTCCGGCAACACCAACGACCTGCGCGGCAAGATCAATCGAATCCACCCGGAGAACGACGGCAGCTACACCATCCCCGCCGGCAACCTCTTTGCCGCCGGCACCGCGCGCACACGCCCGGAGATCTATGTGATGGGCGTGCGCAACCCGTACCGGATCTGGGTGGACCGTAAAGCGAACAACACCCTCTACTGGGGCGAGGTCGGCCCAGATGCCGGCGCCGACCTCGCCAATCGTGGCCCGGCGGCGTACGACGAGTTCAACCGGGCCAACGGGCCCGGCAACTACGGCTGGCCGTACTGCGGTGGCCCCAACGTCGCCTACAACGACTGGGACTTCGCCACCGCCACGCCGCGCGGCTGGTTCCCGTGCGGCGGCTCGACCGGCCCGGTCAACAACTCGCCGCGCAACACGGGCGTCCAGCAGCTCCCGCCGACGAAACCGGCGCTGGTCTGGGAGCAGCACGGCGGCAGTGAGGACTGGCCGGCGCTGGACAATCCGGGTGGGTGTGGGTCGCCCAACCACGTCGAGGTCTACCACTACGACCCGAACCTCGTCTCGGACGTGAAGTGGCCCGCCTACTACGACAACAAGTGGCTGATCTCCGAGTACTGCCGCAACTGGATCAAGGAGGTCCAGTTCGACAACGGCAACCCGTCCACCGGCGCGCCGACCGTGATCGAGCCGGTGCTCGCCGGCATGAAGCTCGTCCACCCGATCGACTGGCAGTTCGGCCCGGACGGCTCGCTCTACCTGCTGGAGTACGGCAGCGGCTACTTCTCCGGCGCGGTCGACGCCGGTCTCTACAAGATCAATTATGTCCAGGGTGGCCGGTCGCCGGTGGCCCAGGCCACCGTCAACCGGGACAACGGTCTGGCACCCCTCTCGGTGAGCTTCTCCAGCGCCGGCAGCTCGGATCCGGACGGCGACCCGCTGACGTACGCCTGGGACTTCACCAACAACGGCAGCACCGACTCGACCGCCGCGAACCCGTCCTTCACGTACTCGGCCAACGGCAGCTACAACGCCCGGCTCACCGTCAACGACGGCACCGGCCGCAGCGCCACCACTGTGGTGTCGGTGGTGGTCGGCAACAACCGGCCGACGGTCACGCTGACCGGCCTGCCCGACGGCGGGCTCTTCGACTGGGGGCAGGACCTGGCGGTGACCGCCTCCGCCAGCGACCCGCAGGACGGCACGCCGGCCTGCTCGGCGGTGGTCGTCCGGGCCGCGCTGGGCCACCAGGAGCACGCCCACGAGGAGGGGGAGGGGACCGGCTGCGGTGCCACCTTCAACACCGGCCCGGTGCACGCCGGCCCCGACTCGGTGCTGTTCTTCGTCCTGCGGGGCAGCTACACCGATCGCGGCTCGACCGGCTCGACCGTCCTGACCGGGGAGAAGCAGATCATCCTCTACCCGAAACAGTGGCAGGCCGAGCACGCCGTCGGGCTCAACGGGCCCAAGGTGATCGACCAGGCGGCGGCCGAGGGCGGCAAGCGGCTGGGTGACGTCCAGAACGGCGAGAGCATCCGGCACCACGCGGTGAGCCTCAAGGGGATCACCGGAGTGCGGGCCCGCGTCTCCTCCGGCGGCCCCGGCGGCACCCTCTCCTTCCGGTACGACTCACCGACGGGCACCGAGGTCGCCCGGATCGCGGTGCCGAACACCGGCGGTTGGGACAACTACACCGAGCTGAGCGCCACGGTGACCAGGCCCGACGACGGCACCCACGACCTGTACCTGGTCGTCACCGGCGGCAGCGGGGCGTTGCTGGACGTGGACAGCTACACCTTCACCGGCCCGGGCGTCGGCACCGGCGGAGCGCGTACCGGTGCGGTCACGGCCCTCGGCAAGTGCGCGGACATCGCCTCCAGCCAGACCGCGAACGGCACCAAGGTGCAGACCTGGACCTGCAACGGCACCGCCGCCCAGCGCTGGACCCTGCCCGGCGACGGTACGGTGCGTGGGCTCGCCAAGTGCCTGGACGTGAAGGCGAGCGGCACCACCGACGGCACGCTCGTGCAGCTCTACGACTGCAACGGCAGCGGAGCCCAGCAGTGGGCCGCCCAGTCGGACGGCAGCCTCCGCAACCCCCAGTCCGGGCGTTGCCTGGACATCCCCAACTCGGATCTCACCGACGGTCGGCAACTGCGAATCTGGACCTGCAACGGCACCGGGGCACAACGCTGGACCCTGCCGTGACCGTCCCCTGACCGCTTCTTGATCACTTGATGCTGAGTAGTTGTGGGAGGGCCCCAATGGCTACTCAGCATCAAGTGATCATGAGGTCGGGGGAGAATGTCGGGATGCGGCTGGTGCTGACTGCGGACACCCACGTACCGAAGCGGGCCCGGGACCTACCCGGGCCGCTCTGGGCGGCCATCGAGGCAGCCGACGTGGTGGTGCACGCCGGTGACTGGGTGGACGAGGCCCTGCTCGACGCCATGACCGCGCGATCGCGCCGACTGATCGGGGTGTACGGCAACAACGACGGCCCCGGGCTGCGCGCCCGGCTGCCGGAGGTGGCCCGGGTCGAACTCGACGGCCTGCGGATCGCGGTGGTGCACGAGACCGGGCCACGCACCGGCCGCGAGAAGCGGTGCGCGGCCCGATTTCCCGATCTCGACCTGGTGGTCTTCGGGCACTCGCACATCCCCGCGGACACCGAAGCGCCAGGCGGGCTGCGCCTGCTCAACCCCGGCTCACCGACCGACCGTCGCTCCCAACCCCACGCCACCTACCTCACCGCCGAGGTGCACGCGGGCAGTCTGACCGAGGTGCAGTTGCACCGCCTGCCCCGCGCCTGACCCCCTGCGCAGGAGTTACTGGCCTCGGCCGGTCTCGGCCATCACTGTTCTTCGAACAGGCGTGCCAGTGCCCCGTTCGTCGGTGCTTCATGCCCGCACGCTGCCACCTACGATCAACGGATGACGGTGGACCGGTCGGGTGTCGTGGTGGTCGGGGCGGGTATCGCCGGGGTGGCCTGTGCGGTCGAGTTGAGCCGGGCCGGGGTGCCGGTGCAGGTCCGGGAGCGGGGGCACGTCTGCGGTGGCCGGATGGCCAGCAAACGCTTCCAGGGCCGGCCCGCGGACATCGGCGCCGCGTACTTCACCGCCAGCGACCCGGACTTCGTCGCCCTGGTCGAGCAGTGGCGTGCCGCCGGGCTGGTCCGCGAGTGGACCGACACCTTCCAGGCGTACGACCGCAGCGGGCACCACGAGGTGCCGGGGCCGATGCGCTTCGCCGCCCCCCGTGGGCTGCGCTCGCTCGTTGAGCACCTGGCCAGTGCGGTGCCGGTGACCGTCGACCGGTTGGTGCTCACCGTGGAGCCCGGCCCGACCGTGGACGGGCAGCCGTGCGCGGCGGTCGCCCTGGCCATGCCGGGCCCGCAGGCCGCCCTGCTGCTCGACCCGGCCCTGGCCGACGCCACCCGGGTCGTGCAGGAGCAGCGCTGGTCGCCGTCGTTGGCCGCCGTGCTGCGCTTCCCGACCCGGCGTTGGCCGGACTTCCGAGGCGCGTTCGTCAACGAGCATCCGGTCCTCAACCTCGTCTGCGACGACGGCGACCGGCGCGGCGACGGGGCGCCGGTGCTGGTCGCGCACACCGTGCCGGAGTTCGCGGCCGGGCACCTGGCCCAACCCACCGGGGCCGGCCCGGCGATCGAACAGGCCGTCCGGGACCTGCTCGGGCTGCCCGAGCAGGCCGTGGACGTGCACGTGCACCGCTGGACGTACGCGAAGCCGACAAGCGCTGCCACCGATGCCACCCACCACCTCGACGCCGACGGGATCGGTCTGGCCGGCGACGTGTTCGGCAAGTCCCAGGTGCAGAGCGCGTGGCGCTCCGGCCGGGACCTGGGCCGTGCGCTCGCCGCCCGCCTGGCCTGAGCGACGCGCTCAGGGGCGCCCGGCTGCCGCGACGGGCCGTGCGTCGGCGTCCCGCTCGGCCGGGTCGGAGGTCCGTTCACCCTCCCGATCCAGCAACTGCATGACCGGGGTCGCCGAGATGCCGTGCGCCACGACGGAGACGAGCACCACCAGCCCGACGATCGCCCAGAGCAACTCGGCCTGCGGAAAGTCCGCCTTCGTGGTGGCGTACGCGAGGTAGTAGAACGAGCCGACACCGCGGATGCCGAACAACGAGATGACCCAGTGTTCGGCGGGGCGTCCCGGGGCGCCGCGCAGCGACAACCAGCCGATCAGCGGCCGTACCAGGAACACCAACGCCAGCCCGACGGCGGCCGCCGGCCAGGTCAGCGGGCCCAGCAGACCCCCGACGATCGCGCCACCGAGCAGCAGCAACAACACCAGGGTGAGCAGCCGTTCGACCTGCTCGGCGAAGTCGTGCAGCACCGAGTGGAACTCGTGGGTCCGCTCGGCGGCCCGGATCGCCCGGGCGGCCACGAACACCGCCAGGAAGCCGTACCCGCCGACCACCTCCACGAGCCCGTACGCCAGGAACGTGGCGGCCAGCGCCAGGAAGCCCTCGGCGTGCCGGGCCAGCCGCAGCTCGCTGGGCGCCCGGAAGAACAGCTTGCCGAGCAACCAGCCGATGAGCAGCCCGCCGCCGACGCCGATGCTGATCTTCCAGAGCACGTCCACGGCGAACCACTCGGCCAACCAGTCGCGTGGGGCGAGGCTTGTCGAGGCGATGGCGATAGCGGCGTAGACGAACGGGAACGCCAGCCCGTCGTTGAGGCCGGCCTCGGAGGTCAACGCGAAGCGGACCTCGTCCTCGGAATCCTCGACGTCGGTGGGCTCGCCGACCTGCACGTCGGCGGCGAGCACCGGGTCGGTCGGGGCCAGCGCGGCGCCCAACAACAGCGCAGCGGCCGGCACCAGCCCCGCCCACCACCAGCCGAGCAGGGCCACCGCCGCGATGCACAGTGGCATCGCGATCGCCAGCAGCCGCCAGGTGGACGACCACCGCCGCCAACTCAACGGCCGATCGATCTTCAGGCCGGCGCCCATCAGCGCGACGATCACCCCGATCTCGGTGAGGTGGGTGGTCAGCTCCGGGTGGGCCAGGGGGTCCGGTGTCGGCAGCCCGACCGGCAGCAGGAACACCAGCATGCCGAGGGCGAGGAAGGCGATCGGCATGGACAGCGGGCGTCGCTCCAACACCCGCGGCAGGATGCCGGCGAGCAGAGCGCCCAGGCCCACCAGCGCGAACGCCACATCTACCGGCTCCACGGCACCACCCTTCAGCCGCACCCGCGAGGCGCGGGGCAGGTGGTGACAGTCCATGCCCCGCCGGGGCCTCGGCTATGCGCGTACGTGCTGGCGAACCGGAGTGAGTCTCACCTGGGGCGGGTCAGCGGCGAGTCCGCCAGTTCGTTCAACAGCGCGGCCGGGTCGTCGTAGACCGCCACGGCGCCCGCGCCGGCGAGCTCGCCTCGGCTGGTGCCACCGCAGGTCAGACCCACGCAGGGGATGTGCAACCCGCCGGCCGCCACGACGTCCCACACCGAGTCGCCGACGAAGACCACCCGCTCGGCGGCCAACCCGGACTGCTCCAGCGCGGCGACCAGGATGTCCGGTGCCGGCTTGCTCTGCTGGGCGTCCGCCGAGGAGGTGATCGTGTCGATCACGTCGTCGGCGGCCAGCGCCCGGCGCAGCGCGCTCACCTCGGGTTCCGAGGCGGAGGTGGCGAGCACCACCCGCAGCCCTCGCTCGGCGCAGGCGCGCAGCAGATCGGCCGCCCGGGGCAGCGGCGTGAGTCGTTCCCAGTACTCGGCGTAGAGGGTGTCGTGCGCGTCGCGCAGTCTCGTGTCGGCGTCGCGGTCCCGCTCCGGGCCGAGAAGGTGGTCCAGGAGCTTGTCCGACCCCATCCCGATCGAGCGGTGCACCGTCGCCATCGGCACCGGCTGGTCGGTCTGCCGCAACGCCTCCCACCAGCTCACCGTGTGCAGGTAGGTGGTGTCGACGAGGGTGCCATCGATATCGAAGAGGACCCCGGCGGGCCGGTCGGTACGCATGGGCGTCCTCCTACCCTTCGGGCGTCTCAGGGATGTGCGGGCGGCGGCGTGAGGATCTCGAACCAGACCGTGGAACCACGGACCGACGGGTCGGTGCCCCAGGCGTCGCTGAGCTCCTCGATCAGGCCGAGACCACGCCCACGACTGCTCAACGTGTCGGTGCGGGCGCGGGTCACGGTGCCCCGGGTGCCGGAATCGGCGACCGAGACCAGCAGTCGCTCCGGGCTGAGGTCGATCTCCACCCGAGCGGCGGTGCCGGCGTGCAGCAACGCGTTGGTGGTCAACTCGCTGGTGCAGAGCACCGCAGCCCCGATCACCGACTCGGGCACCTGCCACTCGGTGAGTTGGCCGGTCATCCAGTGCCGGACCCGGCTGGGCGCGGTCGGCTCCGCGGGCACCTCCATGCTCGCCGAACGACTCGGTTTCAGCGCGTGTTCGACCGCCAGCACGGCCACGTCGTCCTCCGTGCCACCCGCAACCGCCGCCGTGGCCACCGCGCAGAGCGCGCGCGGGTCGCCGCTGCTGGCCTTGGCGACGGCGTCGCTCAGGGTGGACAGCCCGGCGCTCAGGCTCTGCCGGCGACGCTCCACCACGCCGTCGCTGAACAGCAGCAGGGTGTCACCGGGACGGAACGCGACAGTCGTGGTGCCCGGCCGCCCGCCCAGACCCAGCGGAGGGCCGGCTGGCACGTCGACGTACTCGGCGTGGGCGCGACCCGACGATCCGCCGCGGCGGATCAGCGGCGCGGGATGACCGGCGCTGGCCAGGGTCAACTCCCGCCGCTCCGCGTCGATCACCCCGAACGCCACGGTGACGAAGAGCTCGTGCGTGCCGGCCTCCGCGCCGAGGCTGGTCACCAGCCGGTCCAGGCCGGTCAGGACGGCGTCGGGCGCCGGGTCGGCCAGGGCCAGGGCGCGCAGCGCGGCCCGGACCTGCCCCATCCGCGCGGCGGCCTGCACGTCGTGCCCGGCGACGTCGCCCAGCACCACGCCGAGCGAGCCGTCGGGCAGCAGGAACGCGTCGTAGAAGTCGCCGCCGGCCGCGTTGCCGTCCACCCCGGGGTCGTAGCGGGCCGCGATCCGCAACCGGGGCAGATCCGGCAGGTGCTCCGGTAACATGCTCCGTTGCAGCAGTTGGGCCGTGCCGTGCTGGGTCTCGAACCGGCGGGCCCGCTCCGCGGCCTGGCCGATCAGCTCCGCCGAGGCGGCCAGCAGCGCCCGCTCGGCGGGCGACCAGGTGTGCGGGGCCTGGTAGCCGACCGCCAGCCCGCCGCGGACCACCGAGGTGCCCAGGGGCAGGGCCGCCATCGCGCGGATCTTCTGGTCGTGGCGGTCCACGGCGGTGTCCCGCAACGGTTGCCCGTCGCGGGTGAACGACGGGACGCCGGAGCCGGCCGCCTGCACCACGGGTGCCGACCAGTCGGCCTCCGCGCGCCGCCAGAGTGGGGGGAGGCGCTCGTCGGCCTCGTCCAACAACTCGCCGCGGACCCGACGCACCATGCGCCAGCCACCGCCGCCCTCGTCGACGGCGAATGACGCCTGGTCGGGGTCGAACGTGTTGATCGCGTACCGCAGCGCCACCCGGGCCACGTCGTCGAGGGTGAGGGTGCCGGCGAGCGCGGCGGCCACCTGGCTGAGGCTCTGCAACTGCTCGGTGACGTGAGTCGTCTCGGCCGCGACCGTCAACACGCCGATGATCTGCCCGGCGCTGTCGCGCACCGGCGAGTGGCCCCGGGTGAAGACCGCCTGCTCCACCGTCGCGGAGTGCCCCCGCACCAGCGGCAGGGTGGACTCCTTCTCCAGGAACGGCACGCCCTGCCGGTAGCTGCGCTCGATCACCGCACCGACACTCGGCAGCGCCCAGATCTCCGCGAACACCTCGGCGGCCGGGCGGCCCAGCGCGCTCGGGTGTTTGGTGCCCAGCAACTCGGCGTAGGCGGCGTTGTAGAGCAAAACGAGGTCGTCGCCGTACGCCAGGGCCATCGGCATCGGCGAGGCGAGGATCAGCTCGATCACGGCCCGGACCGCCACGTCCCAGTTGTCGGGTGAGCCCAGCGCGGTGGCGGCCCAGTCGTGGGCGAGCACGCCAGCGGCAGCGCTGGGCCCGGTGGGTGCGTCCGGGCCTGGAGTTGCTGGCGTGGGGACCCGCCCGACCGTTCCTGGCATGTTCGCAGCCTAGTCGGCCGACCGGAAAAGACATCTGAGCACGGCGGCGGGCCGTCGCCGAGTCCGTCGGGGTGGCTGTTCGGGCAGTTCAGAGCCCCCGTCCGGAGGGGTGTCGGCAAAAACGCCGTGCGCTGCGCGGACTGCCGGACCTGTTGCCGGGTAAGCGCCCGGCGCAGTCCATGCGACAGGAGGGACATCATGCTGAAAACCCTCGCGGTCCGGCAGGCCGACATCGGTGATGCCATCGCCGACACCTGGAGGTCGGTGCTGCTCTTCATCCCGAAGGCAGTGGCCTTCATCGTCATCCTGGTGGTCGGCTGGATCATCGCCAGAGCCGTCCTCAAGATCGTGGATACGGTGCTGGAACGGGTGCGCTTCGACCAAGCGGTCGAACGCGGCGGTATCAAACGGGCCCTGGAGAGAACGAAGTACGACGCCAGCGACATTCTGGCCAGACTGGCGTACTACGCCGTACTGCTGTTCACGCTGCAGTTCGCCTTCGGAGTCTGGGGGCCCAACGCGATCAGTGACCTGATCAGCGGCGTGGTGGCCTGGCTGCCGCGTGCGTTCATCGCGATCGTCATCGTGGTGGTGGCGGCCGCGATCGCCAACGCCGTCCGGGATCTGGTCACCGGGGCGCTGGGAGGGCTCTCGTACGGCAAGGTCCTGGCCGACCTGACGGCGATCTTCATCATCGCCCTCGGTGTGATCGCCGCGCTGAACCAGGTGGGTATCGCCACCACAGTGACCACCCCGGTGTTGATCGCGGTGCTCGCCACGGTGGCCGGCATCCTGATCGTCGGCGTCGGCGGTGGTCTGGTGAAGCCGATGCAGAACCGCTGGGACGGCTGGCTGGACCGGGCGGCCCGGGAGGCCCGGGCGGTGCAGCAGCAGCGTCAGGCCACGGCGGCCGGGCGCAGCGACGTGGAGCGGCAGATGGCCGACCGCGGGGGTGACCGTACCCAGGCGATGCCTCGGGTGGACGAAGCCCAGCAGTACCGCTCGTAGCGGGGCGTAACGGCACGACGGGTGGGGAGGGTGTTCCGCGTACGACGCGCGGGGTGCCCTCCCCGAGCCCGTTTCAGTCTCGGTCGAGTGAGCGCGCCAGCGCGCAGACCGCGAGCAATCGCAGCAGCAGCCACTCCGGGCAGCTCCAGTCCACCGGCCCGACCGGCGGCGTCCACCCGTGCTCCAGGGCTGCGGCTCGGACCCCCTCGGCGTAGCCGGCGAGCGCCGCCGAGGTCAGCGGCGTGCGGTCGCCGTCGAGGCTGTCCCGCACGGCCGCCGCGTGCTGGTCGACGAGGGCCAGTAACCCCGGTCGTACGGCGGCGGCGGTGAGCCCGACAGTGCCCACGGAGACGGTGAGGGCGGCCAGGGTGGACCGCGCCGAGTCGACGGCGGAACGGGGGGCGACCCGGTTGAACGGCACACGCATGGTGACCGAGGCTATCCGACCGGTGACCGTGTCGACCTCGGCCGCTTGGTGGATGTCGGCTGCGCCACTGGGGCGATCGCCACTGACCACGGGGGTTGATCCGGCACAGACGGGGCAGCAGGAGAACACCCACAGACGGCGGCACACGGCACGGAGGCAGGGATGGGACAGCAGGCGGATGGCCCGGACGAGCGGCACCAGCGGCCGGACGGGGTGAGCGACGCGACCCTCGCCGCGCTCGGCAAGCTCAGCGAGGCGCTGGAGTGCGTGGAGCGGGCCCGGGGGCACCTGTACTCGATGCACCAGTTGATCGGGCATGCCGACCTGATGCTCGACGACGCGGTGGAACAGTTTCGCGCCGCCGGGCATCCGCAGCTCGCCGACCGGATCGACACGGAGTTGCTGGGCCGCAACGTCATCGCCGGGCGGTGGACGTTCCAGATCGTCGAGGACTTCGACGACGGTTACCACGCGCTGTTTCGGGAGTTGGACCAGCAGGCCCGCGACGAGTTGGTGGGCGGGCGGCGCCACCTCTACGAGGCGGAGATGAAGGAACGTCGGCGTAGCCGGGGTCGGCCAGGGCACGAGGCCCGACCGGGAAGTGGTGGCTAGTCGCTTGTCGCGTCGGCCGGGCGTCGCCGGGCCGCGTCGTCAGCGATGATCACGGTGGCCACCATCAGCGCGACGCAGAGGCTGAACAGCCACGAGTCGTCGGTGACGAGCCAGGCGGACACGGGTGCCTGCAGGGCGGCGAGCAGGAAGCCGAGCCAGGCGAGCCGGCGCTGACGCGTCGAGAGGAATCCGGAGCCTTGATGCATCCCGAAATTCTTACGCGAACCGGCCGGCTTGCCGTCCTCCGATCGGCCGATTCTGGATGAGCTGTCCGTTTTCTCGACCGTACGGACACGACTTCTTTGCGCGGCGGGCAATCGGGTGCCGGCGGCGCTAGGGTGCCCTGCGGCAGGATGGTGTCTCGTGTCGACCCCGCCCGCGCGCCCCCGCGCCTCGCTGCTCCTGCTGGCCTACCTCGCGTTCGTGAGTCTCGGCCTGCCCGACGGCCTGCTCGGCGTCGCCTGGCCCTCGATCCGGGGCGACTTCGACGTACCGACCGAGGCGGTCGGTTGGGTGCTCACCGCCGGGACCGTCGGCTACCTCACCTCCAGCGTGCTGGCCGGCTTCACGCTGGCCCGGATCGGCGTGGGGGCGCTGCTCGCCGGCAGCACCCTGCTGGCCAGCCTGGCGCTGACCGGCTACTCGGTGAGCCCCGTGCTGGCGGTGCTGGTGGGCTGCGCGCTGCTGCTCGGGCTCGGCTCCGGCGCGGTCGACTCGGGGCTCAACGCGTACGCCGCCGGGGCCTTCGGGGCCCGCCACATGAACTGGTTGCACGCCTTCTTCGGCCTCGGCGTGGCCATCGGTCCACTGATCATGACCGGGGTGCTGAGCGGCGGGCTCGCCTGGCGCTGGGGGTACGGCATCGTGGCCGCCGCCCAGCTCGTCCTCGCCGCCGCGTTCGTGCTCACCGTGCGGGCCTGGCACCGCGGCGTCCCGGCCAGCAGCGGCGTGTCCACCGAGGCGCAGGCGGCACCGATCGTCCGGGTCCCGATCCGGGACACGCTGCGAATGCCGGCGGTCTGGTCGGGGACGCTCGCCTTCGCGCTCTACGTGGCGATCGAGGTGTCTGCCGGCCTGTGGGCGTTCCTGCTGCTGACCGAGGGACGCGGGGTCAGCGACGCGCTGGCCGGCGGCTGCGTCTCCGCGTACTGGGGCAGCCTCTTCGTCGGTCGGATCGTGCAGGGTGTGGTGGCCGAGCGTCTCGGGGCCGGGCTGGTGCTCCGCGTCAGCCTGGCCGGAATGGCCGTCGGCGCGGCGCTGATCGCCGTTCCCGGTCCGGCCGTACTGGCGGTGTTCGGCCTGGTCGTGGTGGGTTTCGCCGCCGCGCCGGTGTTCCCGCTGCTCACCCTCACCACCGCCGACCGGGTCGGTGCGGCGCACGCGGACCGGGCCATCGGGCTGCAGATCGGCGCCTCGGGCGTCGGTGCGGCGCTCGTGCCGACCGGACTTGGCGTGCTGATCGGGAACACGTCGGTGCAGGTGCTGGGCTCGGCGCTGCTGGCGCTCGCGTTGGCGCTGATCGTGCTCTACGAGTGGGGTGCGCGCCGACCCAGCGCCGGGCAACCCGCCCAGGCGGTGCCCGCCCAGCCCGGCCGAGAGGATCAGACGTCCGGGCCGGTGCGACCGGTGGTGGACGGACGGTAGGCGCGCTGCGGGTCGGTGGCCTCCCGGCTGTTGCCCCGGGCCTGCCGGTCGCGGTCCGACGCTGCCGGGCCGTGCCCGAACGCGGCCTCCTCGCCGGCGTCGCCGCCGGTCACGTCGTCGGCCTCCCCGTCGAGGCTGGAGCCCGACACGGCCCGCTCCAACTCCTCCAACGGAAGCCGCTTCTCGTCCCGCCACACCCTGATGTTGTCGTCGGTCATACCTTCAGCCGTACCCGGGCGTGATGATCGCAAACGGGCTCGGACACGGCGATGGCCGCCGGAACACGGCGGCCATCGGATGTCGTGGCTCAGGATCACGGCTGCGGACGGTCCACCGTTCCGCGCCAGGCGCCGGTCTCCTGACCGCGCCGCTCGATGTAGTTCTTGAACCGTTCCAGGTCGTTCTTGGCCCGCCGGTCGACGATGCCGAGCTTGTCGCCGGCCTGCTCGACCACCCCGTGCGGCTCGAACTCGAGCTGCAGGGTGACCCGCGTCTTGTCCGCGTCCAGCCGGTGGAAGGTCACCACGCCGGCCTGCTGGGTGCCGTCGGTCGAGCGCCAGGCGACCCGCTCGTCGGGGAGCTGTTCGGTGATCTCGGCGTCGAACTCGCGCTTCACCCCGGCGATGTCCACCGTCCAGTGGGTCATCGTGTCGGAGAGCTGCCGGACCTCCGACACGCCCTCCATGAACTCGGGGAACTCCTCGAACTGCGTCCACTGGTCGTACGCCGTGCGTACGGGCACAGAGACGTCCACATGTTCGGTAACGCCACTCATTGGGGAACCTCCTTCAGCCGCTGGCGGAGTGGTGGATCGGGGGCGATCCCTCTCACCAGCGAGTTGTCTCGTTCTTGTTGCCGAGCGCGGCCCACACCTCGGAGACCGTCTGGTAGACGGTGCCCTCGGGCAGCCGTTCCAGCGCCGCCACGATGTCGGCCGGCGCCTCGTTCTCGCGGGCGCTGGCGATGAGCACCAGGCGGTCGCCCGGCAGCGCGCTCATCGAGATGAACCGGCCGAGCCGGCTGCGCTGCTCGACGTCCGTGGAACTCATGCCCTGTGGGGTGCCGGTGCGCAGGTCGCCGGCCGGGGCGGTGGTCGTCTCCGGCTGGTCCTCGCCAGCCGGTTCCGGCACCCGCGACTCATCGACCCGAGAGCCACCGGTCCCCGGCCCCTGTATGAGGCCGCTGACCTCCTGACTCATCTGTTCGTCGATCCTCGGTCCGTGCTTGCTGTTGCCACGCTCCATGCCTTCTGCGCTACCCGGCACCCAGCCGGGTAAACCGGCACCGGGCCACGAACCGGCCCTCGACCCGGCGGCGAACCGGACACTGCGACCGAACGGGGGGCTCAGTCGTCGGCGGGCTTGCGGGGCGGCAGCACCGGCCCGTCCGGGTCCGGGTCGCCGGCCTGCAACTGCCGCCCGCGCTGCACCTCGGCGTTGATCTGCACGCCCAGCATCAACGCCGAGTTGGAGAGGTAGAGCCAGACCAGGAACGCGATGGCCGCCCCCAGGCTGCCGTAGGTGGTGTTGTACGAGCCGAAGTTGGCCACGTAGAGGCCGAAGCCGAAGGAGGCCGCCGCCCAGGAGATCAGGGCCACCGCGCCGCCGGGGGTGAGCCAGCGGAACCGGGGCTGACGTACGTTTGGCGCGATCCAGAACAGCAGGGACAGCAGCGCCATCATGATCATGGCGAGGACGGGCCACTTCGCCATGCTCCACGTCGTACGGGCCAGGCCGCCGGCGTTGATCAGGTCGCCGACCGCGTCGGTCACCGGACCGCTGACGATCAGGCCGAGGGCGACCACCGCGAGCAGCACCAGCGTGATCGCCGCCAGGCCGATCTGCAGCGGCCGAAGCTTCCAGACCGGCCGGCCCTCGGTCACCCCGTAGACGGCGTTCGAGGCCCGGGTGAACGCGCCAATGAAGCCCGACGCGGACCAGAGCGCGCCGAGCAGGCCGAAACTCAGCAGCAGCTTGGGGTTGCTCTGCTCCAGCACCACGGACCGGACCACCCCGACCACGCCACCCTCGTCGTCGGTGAGCACCGCCCCGGCACCCACCTGGTTGGCCAGGTCGACCACGGTGTCGACGGTCCGCTCGCCGTCGGAGACCAGGCCGACGAGCGCCACCACCACGATGGCGGACGGAAAGAGCGCCAGCACCCCGTAGTAGGTGAGCGCGGCGGCCCAGTCGGAGGAGTTGTCGGTGACGAAGTTGCGCACGCTACGGACCAGCACCCCACGCCAGGTCCGCCAGCTCAGCTGCCGCATCCGCCGGGGCACCCGGGTGCCGGGTGTGCCGTCGAGCGTCGTACCGGGGTCCGTGGTCGTCATGCCCGCTCCCTGCGCCCCGGCCGCCGGATGACCGGTCGTCCGGTCTGGCCTGGCCCGCCGGTACCCCGATGACGAAATCGACAAACCCGACCGCCGTGCGCCTCCTGTTTAGGCCGGGACGCCGGGGGAACGTCAGGGGGATCTGATCGACACGGAGGAGGACGAGATGCCCGGGCGCGAGGACATGCCCAGCACGCTGCGGCGCTCCCCGGACAAGGCGCAGCGCACCTGGGAGAAGACGCACGACTCGGCGGTCGAGACCTACGGCGAGGGGGAGCGGTCGCACCGCACCGCCTTCGCCGCGGTGAAGCATCAGTTCGAGAAGGTGGGCGACCACTGGGAGCCGAAGGGCCGCAAGGGCCCCAGCGACCAGCAGGCCGCCGGCGGCGGGCCGGAACGCCGGGCCCCCACCGCGGGTGGGGTGGACGCCAACGCCACCAAGGACCACCTGCTGTCGGTGGCCCGCAAACTCGACGTTCCCGGCCGATCCAGCATGACCAAACCGGAGCTGGTCACGGCCATCGAGAAGGCCAACGACCGCGCCACCCGCAAGGCTCGCGGCGACTGAGCAGCGCCGCACCGCGACACCACCGACGCGGTACGGGCGGACGCGCCACCCCTGCGTCCGCCCGTGCTGTTCACCAGTGCCCGCCGCCCGGCGCCTCGATGTGCACTGCCTTCGTGGCGGTGAACTCGTCCAGCAACTCCGGGCCGTACCCGAAGCCCTGGCCACTGGCCCGGCGCGGATGCGCGGCACCCCCCGGCGCACCCCCGAACACCGCGTTGACCTTGACGGTCCCCACCGGCAGCTCCCGCCAGGCCCGCTGCGCGTGGCTCATCGACGCGGTCAACACGGTGGCGGCCAGCCCGTACGGGGAGTCCGCCGCGCAGCGCAGCGCCTCGTCGAACGAGTCGACGACCACCACCGGCGCGACCGGCCCGAATGTCTCCTCCCGGACCAGCGGCATGTCGTGGCGGCAGTCCGTGACGACGGTGGCCGGGTAGAACGCGCCCGGCCCGTCCGGCACCTCGCCGCCCACCCGCACCCGTGCGCCGTCCGCCACCGCCGCCGCGACGTGCCCGTGTACGTGCTCCCGGTGCCGCCGGTCGACGAGCGGGCCCAGCTCGGTGCCCGGGTCCCGGCCCGGCCCGAGCCGCAGCGCCGCGGCGCGACGGACCAGCGCGGCCACGAACTCCTCGGCCACCTCCCGGTGCACGTAGAGCCGCTCCACCGCCACGCAGATCTGCCCGGCGTTGGCGAACGCGCCGAGCGCCGCCTGCTCCGCCGCCCACTCCGGGTCGACGCCCGCGTCCACGATCAATGGGTCACTGCCCCCGTTCTCCAGGAGCACCTTCGCGCCGGTGCGGGCCGCTGCGGCGGCGATCGCCCGCCCGGTCGCGGTGGAGCCCACGTGCGCCACCACGTCGACCTCCTGCGCCGCCAGCGCCGCACCCACCTCCGCGCCGCCGGTCAGCAGCGACAAGACGCCGGCCGGCAGCGCCTGATCCAGTGCGCGCGCCAGCAGCCAACCCGTCGCCGGTGTCCGTTCGCTCGGTTTGTAGAGCACCACGTTCCCGGTCACCAGGGCCGCGCCGAGCAGCCCGCAGGAGACCGCCACCGGGTCGTTCCAGGGCGTGATCGCCGCTACCACACCACGTGGCTGCGGGGTGAGGAAGTCCAGTGCGTCGGCTTCGCCGTTGAGCGTGCGCCCGCCGCGCAGCGGAGCCAGCTCCGCATACTGTCGCATCGTGCCGATCCCCGCCTCGACGCCGCCGCGCGCGTCCGCCAACGGCTTGCCCATCTCTGCGGTGACCGCCGCCGCCAACTCCTCGGTGACCGCCGCCACCGCGTCCGCCGCCCGGTGCAGCGCCGCCGCCCGCTCGGCCGGCGCGGTCGCCGCCCACTGTGCCGCCGCGTTGCGCGCCGCCTGCGCCGCCTTGCCCACCTCGTCGGCCGTGGCCACCGGCACCGTGCTCACCGGCGTGTCGTCCGCCGGATCACACACCACCAACTCGCCGCCGTCGCCGCCCGCACCCCACACCCCGCCCACCAGCTGCGCAACCGTGTACATGCGGCGCTGGATGCCCCGGCTTCGGCGAGGCAAACGCGTTTCGCCCGGTTGCGCGCCGGGTAGGCGGATCCGATGACAAGCACCACCGCGCAGAGCGCGGACGCCGTCATCATCGGGGCCGGGCACAACGGCCTGGTGGCGGCCAACCTGCTGGCGGACGCCGGCTGGGACGTGGTGGTGCTGGAGGCGACCGAGGTGCCCGGCGGCGCGGTCCGCTCCGCCGAGGTCACCGCACCCGGCTACCTGAGCGACCTCTACAGCTCGTTCTACCCCCTGGGGTACGCCTCACCGGTGCTGGGCGGCCTCGACCTGGGCCGGCACGGGCTGTCCTGGCGGCACTCGCCGGACGTGTTGGCGCACCTGCTGCCGGATGGCCGGGCCGCGGTCATCAACCGGGATCCGGACGTCACGGCCGCCTCGCTGGAGCAGTTCGCCCCCGGTGACGGCAAGCGCTGGCTCAACGCGTACACCGACTGGCTCGACGTGGCCGAGCCGATGCTGGCGGCGATCACCTCGCCGTTCCCGCCGGTACGCGCAGGGGTGGGGCTGCTGCGTCAGCTGCGCGTCGCCGGCGCGCTGCGACTGGCGCGGCGCCTGGTGGTGCCGGTCCGCAAACTCGGCGACGAGCTCTTCGACGGCCCCGGCGGGCCGGCCCTGCTGGCCGGCTGCGCCCTGCACACCGACCTGTCCCCGGAGGAGGCCGGCTCCGGGGTGTACGGCTGGTTGCTGGCCATGCTCGGCCAGCAGGTCGGCTGGCCGGTGCCGGCCGGCGGCGCGCAGCAGATCACCAACGCGCTGGTGGCCCGACTGCAGGGGCGCGGCGGAACGATCCTCTACGGTGCCCGCGTCGACCGCGTGCTCACCGCCCGGGGCCGGGCGATGGGGGCCCGGACCGTCGGCGGCACCCTGTGGCGGGCCCGGCGGGCCGTGCTCGCCGACGTGCCGGCGCCCGCGCTCTACCTCGACCTGGTCGGCGCGGCGGCGCTGCCGTCCCGGCTGGTGGAGGACCTGGCGCACTTCCGGTGGGACGGCTCCACGCTGAAGGTGGACTGGGCGCTCTCCGCTCCGGTGCCCTGGACGAACCGGCAGCTGGCCGGCGCCGGCACCGTGCACCTCGGCGCGGACCTGAACGGGCTGACCCACTACGCCAGCGAGTTGGCCCGTGGCGAGCTGCCTCGCGACCCGTTCCTGCTGGTCGGGCAGATGTCGGTGGCGGATCCGAGTCACTCCCCGCCGGGCACCGAGTCGCTCTGGTCTTACACCCACCTGCCGTTCCGGCGCAACTGGCGGGCCGAGGAGGTCGCCGGGCACGTGCAGCGGATGGAGGACGTGCTGGAGGCGGCGGCCCCCGGCTTCCGCCAGTTGATCGTGGGCCGGCACGTGGCCGGGCCGGCCGACCTGGAGAAGGGCAACCCGAGCCTGGTCGGTGGCACGCTCGGCGGCGGGACCGCCGCCGCGTACCAGCAGCTGTTCCTGCGCCCGATCCCTGGCCTGGGCCGGGCGGACACCCCGGTGGACCGGCTCTTTCTGGCCAGCGCGTCGGCGCACCCCGGCGGCGGTGTGCACGGTGCACCCGGCGCGAACGCGGCCCGCGCGGCGCTGGCCCGCGACCGCGCCCTCACCGGAACCGCCTACGCCGCGGCAATAGCCAAGGCCCACAAAACCATCTACCCCACCCCTTGAGTCCCGGTGATCAAGAAGTTTGCGTCAGATCTTCCGGCGCTGGCGACGCAAATCTCTTGATCACCGAGGGAGTGGGGTGGGGTCAGCGGGTTATGTTGCGGTGTTTGCTGCGGAGGCGGAAGGGCATGAGGGCGCTCTCCACCTTGGTCGCGGTGGTCATCTTGGAGACGCCGTCGCGCCGCTCCTCGAAGCGGATCGGCACCTCCAGGATGGTGTGCCCCAGCTTGGTGGCGAGGTAGTGCATCTCCACCTGGAAGCTGTAGCCGTTGGACTGCACCCGCTCCAGGTCGATGTCGCGCAGCGCCTCAGCCCGCCAGATCTTGAAGCCGGCGGTGAGGTCCCGGATTCTTACCCGCAGCAGCGTGTGCACGTAGAGGTTGGCCCAGCCACTGAGCGCCCGGCGGTACAGCGGCCAGTTCTCGTCCAGCTCGCCGCCGGGCACGTACCGGGAGCCGATCACCACGCTGGCCTGGGTGCTGAGCAGCGCGCCCAGCATCCCGGGCAGCGCCTCCGGTGGGTGCGAGAGGTCGGCGTCCATCTGCGCCACGTACTCGGCGCCGCCCTCGATCGCGCGACTCATCCCGTCCACGTACGCCCGGCCGAGGCCCTCCTTGCCGGCGCGGTGCACGACCTCGACCCGGTCGGGGTTCTCGATGGCCAGCTTGTCGGCCACCTCCCCGGTGCCGTCGGGGGAGTTGTCGTCGGCGACGAGGATGCGCAGCCCCGGCAGCGGCAGCGCGAGCAGCCGCTCGACCAGCGCCGGGAGGTTGCCCGCCTCGTTGTAGGTGGGCACGACGACGGTCAGGCGTGCGTCCCGCCACGGCGACGGCAACTGCACCGGCTTGATCATGTCGGACATCCTCGGTTTGCGGACAAGGGTCCTGGAAAGGGTATCCAGTTGCCGCATTAGGTTGGAAAGAGGCACCCCTCTCGGGCGTTGCGGATCGCCACCGACCCCCACATTCGGGCGTTGGTGTCCTGGTCAGGGGCTTGCGCTGCGCAGGCGTTCGTGCTGGTCAGCGCGCCGACCTCTGGCGTGTGGCGATGTCGGAGAGCCGATTCAGCGTCTCCCGGTTCCGCAGGTGCAGCACCATCTCGTTGATCTTGTTGTGGACCCAGCGCAGCGGACCGGCGGCGAATTCCTCCCCGAGACGGACCCGGGTGGCGCCCTCGCCGACCGGTTGCAGGGTGAAGGCCACGATCGCCTCGCCCGCCGGCCAGAGCCCGGCCCTCAGCACCAGCCGATGCGGCGGTTCGCAGACCAGCACCGTCGAGGCATCCTGCAGGGAGAACGGCCACGGCCCGGCGCGGTGGTGCAGTTGGCTGCCCACCCGGGGCCAGGCGTCGTCCACGTCCCGCATGTGCGTCGTGCCGACCACCCAGTCGCTGTACGTCCAGCCGTCCGCGAGCACGTCGAACACCTGCTGCGGGGAAGCGTCGATCACTTTCTCCACTATCGCCACTGTGCTCCCGTACCCGCCGCGCGGCACGGGCTAACAACCGGACGGGTTAGCTTCTCTCCGGCGGCGGGTAAGGCCGACGCGGGGCATCGCTGGCGGCGCTGGCCCACCGCCTCGACGACGACGTTTACTCCTCGGGGCGCAGGGAACCCGCCGGCTGTGCGACAGGACCAGGAGGATCCGTATCAGCGCAGGTCAGCCCGGGTGTACGCCGCTGCTGACCGCGCCGGTTCCGGGTCTGTCGCAGGCCCCCGACCCGTCCTCTACGACGCGGTGCTGCTGGACCGCGACGGCACCCTGATCGAGGACGTGCCGTACAACGGCGACCCGGAGAAGGTGCGGCCGGTGCCGGGCGCCCGGGCCGCGCTGGACCGCCTGCGCGCGGCCGGGCTGCGGTTGGCGGTCGTCACGAACCAGTCGGGTCTGGCCCGGGGTTACTTCACCGAGGAGCAGATGCGGGCGGTGCACGCCCGCGTCGAGGAGTTGCTGGGCCGCTTCGACGCGTGGCTGGTCTGCCCGCACGACGACGCCGATGGCTGTGACTGCCGTAAGCCGGCGCCCGGTCTGGTGCTCGCCGCCGCCCGTGAGCTGGGTACTACCGCGTCCCGGTGCGTGCTGGTGGGCGACATCGGCCGGGACGTGGTCGCCGCGCTGGCCGCCGGGGCGGCGGGGGTGCTGGTGCCCACCCCGGTGACCCGGCCAGAGGAGATCGCCGCCGCCGGATGGGTGGCGACCGATCTGCCGGCGGCGGTGGCGGAGATCCTGCGCCGCCAACAGGCCGTGCAGCCCTCGACCTCGCCCGGCGAGCCGGTGCGGACGGCGCTTGTGGTCCGGTCGGATTCGGCGGGGGACGTGCTGGTCACCGGGCCGGCGATCCGCGCCGTCGCGGCCGGAGCGCAGCGGGTGGTGCTGCTCTGTGGGCCGCGCGGCCGAGCCGCCGCCGACCTGCTACCCGGCGTCGACGAGATCATCGAGCATCCACTGCCGTGGATCGATCCCACGCCGGAGCCGGTTGACCCGGAGGCCCTGCGGAGCCTGACCGCGCGCCTCGGCGCGGTCGGTGCGGACCAGGCGGTGGTGTTCACCTCGTTCCACCAGTCCGCGCTGCCGCTGGCGCTGCTGCTGCGGATGGCGGGGATCGACCGGATCGCGGCGATCAGCGACGACTATCCGGGCTCGCTGCTGGACGTCCGGCACCGGGTGCCGATCGGCGTCCCCGAGCCCGAGCGGGCCCTCTCCCTCGCCGCCGCTGCCGGCTATCGGCTGCCCGACGGCGACGAACCCGTGCTCCGGCTGCGCCGAGACGCCGTGGCGCCACGCCCGGCCGACCTCGGCGACCCGGGGTACGTGGTGCTGCACCCCGGGTCGGCCGCGTCGAGCCGGGCGTGCCCGCCCGAGGTGGCGACCCGGATCGCTGGGGCGTTGACCGACGCCGGGCACCGGGTGCTCGTCACCGGCGGCCCGGACGAGCGCGCGATCACGGCCCGGGTCGCGGCGGCCGGCGGCACCGACCTCGGCGGCCGAACCGACCTGGCCGGGCTGGCCGCGATCGTCGCGGACGCCAGCGCGGTCGTGGTCGGCAACACCGGGCCCGCGCACCTGGCCGCCGCCGCCGGTGTGCCCGTGGTGAGTCTCTTCGCGCCGACCGTTCCGTTCGGCCAGTGGGGGCCCTACCGGGTGCCCACCGTCCGGCTCGGCAACGCCGCAGCGCCCTGCCGGGACACCCGGGCGGCCAGCTGCCCGGTCCCCGGGCACCCGTGCCTGCGCGGCATCGACCCGGACGAGGTGGTCGACGCGCTTCGGACGCTCGCCGTGAGTGGTGGTGGCATCCGATGAACATCCTGCTCTGGCACGTGCACGGCTCCTGGACCACGTCGTTCGTGCACGGCGGCCACCGGTACCTGATTCCCACCACACCCGACCGCGGCCCCTACGGCCTCGGCCGGGCCCGCACCTACCCGTGGCCGGAGAGCGCGGTCGAGGTCGCCCCGGAGGATCTGCCGGGCGCCGACGTCGACCTGGTCATCCTGCAACGCCCTGAGGAGATCGACCGGGCCGAGCAGTGGCTTCGCCGCCGGCCTGGCCGCGACGTCCCCGCGATCTACGTCGAACACAACACCCCCAAGGGCGACGTGCCCAACACGCGTCACCCCATGGCCGACCGGGACGACCTGCTGATCGCCCACGTCACCGGGTTCAACCAGATCTTCTGGGACACCGGCGGCACCCGCACCACAGTGGTCGACCACGGCATCGTCGCCCCCGGCGCGTCCTACACCGGCGAGCTGGACCGGCTCGCCGTGGTGATCAACGAGCCGGTCCGGCGAGGCCGGGTCACCGGCACCGACCTGCTGCCCCGATTCGCCGAGATCGCGCCGCTGGACGTGTTCGGCATGGGCGTCGCCGGCCTGGCCGACCACCTCGGGCTGCCCGCCGACCGGCTCATCAGCCACGACGACGTGCCCCAGGACCGGATGCACGCCGAGTTGGCCCGACGGCGGGCGTACCTGCACCTGTGCCGGTGGACCTCGCTCGGGCTCAGCCTCATCGAGGCGATGGCGATCGGCATGCCGGTCGTCGCGCTCGCCACCACCGAGGCGGTGATGGCGGTGCCCCCGGAGGCGGGCGCACTCGCCACCCGGACCGACACCCTGCTCGACGCCGCCCGCCGGTTCATCGACGAACCGGCGACCGCACGTCAGGCCGGAGCGGCGGCGCGAACCGCCGCACGCGACAGGTACGGCCTCGACCGTTTCCTCGCTGACTGGGACCGGCTGCTGGAGGAGGAAGTATGCGGATCGCGATGATCTCGGAGCACGCCAGCCCGCTCGCCGTCCTCGGAGGGGAGGACGCCGGCGGCCAGAACACGCACGTCGCGGAGCTGTCCGCCGCGCTCGCCGCCGCCGGGCACGAGGTGCGGGTCTACACCCGCCGCGACGCGCCCGACCTGCCGGTGACCGTTCGCAGCCCGGACGGGTACGACGTGGTGCACGTGCCGGCCGGGCCGGCCGAGCCGGTGGCCAAGGACGCGCTGCTGCCGCACATGCGGGAGTTCAGCAGTTGGCTGATCGAGCGCTGGCGGGGCGGCGAGTGGGTGCCCGAGGTGATCCACGCGCACTTCTGGATGAGTGGTCTGGCCGGGTTGACCGCCGGCCGGCAGACCGGGGTGCCGGTGGTGCAGACGTACCACGCGCTGGGCACGGTGAAGCGCCGCTACCAGGGCGTGCAGGACACCAGCCCGGCCCGCCGGGTCTCCTACGAGCGGGAGCTGGGCCGCTCGGTGGACCGGATCGTCGCGCAGTGCCGCGACGAGGTGGGCGAGCTGGTCCGGATGGGTGTGCCCCGGTCCCGGATGACCGTGGTGCCCTCCGGGGTCAACCTCAGCACCTTCGCCCCGCTCGGGCCGGCCGCCGACCGGGAACCGGGGCGGGCCCGGATCCTCACCGTGGGGCGGCTGGTCGAGCGCAAGGGCTTCCAGACCGTGATCCGCGCGATGGCGCTGGTCCCGGACGCCGAGTGCGTGGTCGTGGGCGGCCCGCCGGAGGGGCTGCTGGAGACCGACCCGTATGCGCGGCGGCTGCGGGCCCTCGCCGAGTCGTGCGGGGTGGCCGACCGGGTGCACCTGGTCGGCGCGGTACCCCGGGAGGAGATGGGCCGCTGGTATCGCTCGGCGGATCTGCTGGTCGCGGCCCCCTGGTACGAGCCGTTCGGGTTGACCCCGCTGGAGGCGATGGCCTGTGGGGTGCCGGTCGTCGGCACCGCCGTGGGCGGCATCCGGGACACCGTGGTCGACGGGACGACAGGTGACCTCGTGCCGGCCCGGGACCCGCACGCGCTGGCCACAGCGATTCAGGGGCTGCTCGACGACCGGATCAGGCGCTTCGCGTACGCGGCGGCGGCCCGGGAGCGGGCTCGGGCGCGGTACTCGTGGGCGGCCACCGCCGAGCGGCTGGTCGAGGTCTACAGCGAGGTGGCCGCCGTGCGCCGGCCGACCCGGGTGGTGGCCTGATGCCGGCGGGCAGCCTGCTCGACACCCACCTGACGAATCTCGCCGCGGCGCTGGTGCCGTACCGGCGGTGTGAGCGGCAGTTGGCCCGCTGGGGTGCGGACCTGGCCCACCGGCTGGCCGCCGGGGGTCGCCTGCTGGTCGCCGGCAACGGCGGCAGCGCCGCCGAGGCCCAGCACCTCACCGCCGAACTGGTCGGCAAACTGCATGACGACCGTCAGCCGCTCTCCGCGATCGCGCTGCACGCCGAGACGAGCGCGCTCACCGCGATCGCCAACGACTACGGCTACACCGACGTGTACGCCCGTCAGGTGCGCGCCCACGGCCGCCCCGGCGACGTCCTGTTGCTGCTCAGCACCAGCGGAACCAGCCCCAACCTGATCGCCGCCGCGCGGGCCGCCCGCGACGTCGGGGTGACCACCTGGGCGCTCACCGGCGCCGCCCCCAATCCGCTCGCTGCCGCCTGCGACGACGTGCTGGCCGTCGCGTCCGGAGACACCCAGGTCGTCCAGGAGCTGCACCTCGTGACCAGTCATCTGCTCTGCGAGTACCTCGAACAGGAGTTGCCCGCCGCGCTGGCGGCGGTCGCCGCACCGGCGGTCGTCCACCCCGTGCCGGGGGAGCCAGCACCGGTGCGCACCGGGGTCGAGGTAGTGCTCGACGGTGGGGCCGGCCAGCAGGTCGACGCGTGAGGATGAGGAGGCAAGCGTGAGGGGACCGGTGGTGGTGCTCGGGGACACCCTGCTCGACCGGGATGTGGAAGGTGTGGTCAACCGGCTCTGCCCGGACTCTCCGGTGCCGGTGCTGGACGAGACCGCGGCGACCGACCGACCGGGTGGCGCCGGCCTGGCGGCGGTGTTCGCTGCCGCGCAGGGCGCCGAGGTGGTGCTGGTGACCGCGCTCGCCGACGATGCCGGCGGGGCCCGGCTCACCGCTCTGCTCGCCGCCGCCGGCGTGCAGGTGTACCCACTGGCCCTCGCCGGCGCGACACCGGAGAAGATCCGGCTGCGGGCCCGGGGGCGGGTGTTGCTGCGCCACGACCGCGGCGGCGCTTCCGGGGAGCCGGGTCAGCCCTCCGACGAGGTGCTCCGGGTGATCGGCGCGGCGTCGGCGGTGCTGGTCAGCGACTACGGCCGGGGGGTCGCCCGGCAGCCCGCGCTGCGCGACGCGTTGGCCGCCACCCGCGCGCCGGTGGTGTGGGATCCGCATCCGCGTGGCCCGGCGGCGGTGCCCGGCGTGCACCTGGCCACCCCGAACGAGTCGGAGGTGCGCGAGCTGGTCCCCGCGCTGCCCGGCGCTTCCCGACTGGCCACCGCGTCGCGGGGCGCCCAGGGGCTACGGCGGCGCTGGCGGGCCGGTGCGGTCGCGGTGACGCTGGGCGGTGACGGCGCGTTGCTCTGCCACGCCGGGTCGACCCCGCTGGTGGTGCCGACGTCCGGCAGCGCCGAGGGGGACACCTGCGGTGCTGGCGACCGGTTCGCGTCGGCCGCCAGCCTCGCGTTGGCCCAGGGTGCGTTGGTCTCCGAGGCGGTGCAGGCGGCGGTCGCCGAGGCGTCCGCGTACGTGGCGGGTGGGGGAGTGGCGGCGGCGCTGCCTCCGGCGCGGGCGGGGAGCGCGCCGGGGTCGCGGTCGCGGCCACCAGGCGGTGCTCTGGCTGACCGGGTGGGGGTCGCCGCGGTCGCCACGCTCCTCGGTGAGGTACGGGCCGCAGGTGGCACGGTGGTGGCGACCGGCGGTTGCTTCGACCTGCTGCACGCCGGGCACGTGGCCACCCTGGAGGCCGCCCGGCAGCTCGGCGACTGCCTGATCGTCTGCCTGAACTCCGACGCCAGCGTGGCCGGGTTGAAGGGTCCGGATCGGCCGGTGCAGTCCGAGGCGGACCGCAGCCGGCTGCTGGCCGCCCTGAGCTGCGTCGACGCGGTCCTCATCTTCGACGAGCCGACTCCGGAGGCCGCGCTGTCCTGGGTACGCCCTGACGTCTGGGTCAAGGGCGGCGACTACGCCACCGGCGGTGGGGACGCGACCGCTGCCCTGCCGGAGGCGGAGGTCCTGCGCCGGTGGGGCGGGAACACCGTGGTGGTGCCGTACCTGGACGGTCGTTCCACCACCGACATGATCGTCCGGACGCTCGCGGAGCGGACCCGATGACCGCGACGCGGCCCGGCGCCGGGCCCACCGTGCTGGTCACCGGCGGTGCCAGCGGGCTCGGCGCCGCGGTGGTCGCCGCGGTGGCCGCCTCCGGTGGTCGACCGCTCGTGCTGGACCGGCAGCCGCCGGTCGACGGGGTGTCCTGGACCGAGTGCGACCTGGCCGACACGCGCGCCGCCGAGGTGGCCACCCAGCACCTCGCCGAGCAGGCCGGGGGCCTGGACGCGGTGGTCACCGCGGCCGGCATGGACGTGCCGGGCCGACTCGCCGACGTGCCGGGGGAGACCTGGGACCGGATCGTCGCCGTCGATCTGCTGGCCACCGTGGCGGTGATCCGGGCCGCGCTGCCGTTCCTGCAGGCGTCTCGGGGCCGCATCGTCACGGTCGCCTCGACCCTGGGCGTCAAGGCGGTCAGCGACGCTACCGCGTACTGCGCGGCGAAGTTCGGCGTGGTGGGCTTCACCCGAGCCCTCGCCGCCGAGTTGGCCGGTCAGATCGGTGTCACCCTGCTCATTCCGGGCGGGATGCGCACCTCGTTCTTCGACGAACGCGACCCGCAGTACAAGCCGGGGCCGGACGCGATCCTCAACGATCCCGTCGACACCGCCGCCGCGATCATGTTCGCGCTCAACCAGCCGCCCGGCTGCGCGGTGCGCGAGCTGGTGGTCTGCGCCGAGCAGGAGACCTCGTACCCGTGATCCTCGTGCTGCGCGCCCTGGGCGTCGGCGATCTGGTCACCGCAGTGCCCGCGCTGCGGGCGCTGCGGGCCGCGTACCCCGCCCGGGAGTTGGCGCTCGCCGCGCCCGCCTGGCTGGCCCCGCTTGTCGACCTGGTCGGCGGCGTCGATCGGTTGGTGGACACCGCCGGGCTGGACCGACCCCTGCGGGTCGGGTCGGCCCCGCGCGTCGCGGTGAACCTGCACGGGCGCGGCCCCCAGTCGCACCGGCTGCTCGCGGCCACCCGGCCGGGCCGGCTGTTCGCCTTCGCCAACCCGGACGCCGGCTGCGTCGACGGGCCGCGATGGGCCGTCGACGAGCACGAGGTGGATCGGTGGTGTCGGCTGCTGTCCTGGTACGACATTCCGGCCGACCGCACCGACCTTTGCCTGCGCCGGCCCGGGTCGGCCGGGCTGCCCAGCGGTGTCACAGTGCTGCACCCGGGCAGCAAGATCCCCGCCAAGCGGTGGCCCGCCGAGCGGTTCGCCGCGCTGGCCCGGGCGCTGACCGACCAGGGCCACCGGGTGCTGCTCACCGGTTCGGCCGACGAACGGGCGTTGACGGCCCGGGTGGCCGACGCGGCGGGTCTGCCGCCGGATGCCGTTCTGGCGGGCCGGACCGACCTCGGCGCGCTCGCCGCGCTGGTGGCCAACGCCCGGCTGGTGGTCAGCGGGGACACCGGGGTCGCCCACCTGGCCACCGGGTACGGCACCGCGTCGGTAGTCCTCTTCGGGCCGGTGCCACCGGCGCACTGGGGCCCACCACCGGACCGGCCACGGCACCGGGTGCTCTGGGCCGGTGAGGCGGATTTGCCCAGGTGGGACGGGGTAGGAAGCCACCCGACGATGGCGGCGCTGCGCCTCGACGAGGTGCTGGCCGCCGTGGCCGAGGTGGAGAGGGTGGTGCGGGTCTCCGGTGCGGTTGCGGCGTAGCGACCCGGGTCGACCGGGGTACGGACGGCGTCGGCGTGGACGGGGCTGGCTCTTCGTCGACCCGTCCGGCGCTCCGGTGCGGGATCCGGAGACCCTGGCCCGGCTGCGGGAGCTGGTCATCCCCCCGGCCTGGCAGGACGTCTGGATCGCGCCGCACCCGAACGGGCACATCCAGGCGATCGGGATCGACGCGGCCGGGCGCAAGCAGTACGTCTACCACCCGCGGTGGCGGGAGAAGCAGGACGAGGCGAAGTTCGACCGCATGCTGGAGGTGGCCCGGCGGCTGCCGGCGCTGCGCGAGCGGGTGGGGCGGGACCTGGACGGTCGCGGGCTGGGCCGGGACCGGGTGCTGGCCACGGTGGCCCGACTGTTGGACATGGGGATGTTCCGGGTCGGCAGCGACCAGTACGCGGCCGGCGACGACCCGACGTACGGGGTGTCCACCCTGCGTCCCGAGCATGCCCGGTCCCGGGGCGGCTGCGTGGTCTTCGTGTTTCCCGCGAAGGGTGGCATCGAGCAGGTGCGCCGGATCGAGGACCCGGAGCTGTGCCAGGTGCTGGTCAATCTGCGCCGTCGCCGACGACGGGCGGACCGGCTGTTCGGCTACTGGGATGGCCGGGAGTGGCGGGACGTGCGCAGCGACGAGGTCAACGGCTACCTGCGCGACGCCAGCGGTGGGGAGATGACCGCCAAGGACTTTCGGACCTGGCACGCCACCGTGCTCGCGGCCACCGAGTTGGCCACCGCCGCCCCGGCTCGCTCGGTGACCGCCCGGCGCAAGGCGGTGGTCGCGGTGATGCGGGAGGTGGCGGACCTGCTGGGCAACACGCCGACGGTGGCTCGTGCGTCGTACGTGGATCCCCGGGTGGTCGACCTCTACCACGGTGGGGTGGTGGTGTCGGTGGACCCGCAGGCGCCCCGCGAGGAGGCCGAGCGGGTCGTCCTGGAGTTGCTGGAGGAGGCCTGACCGGCCCCGCCGGCGATCCTGGGGGGAGAGCGGCGGAGCCGGAGTCTCGGGCGTGACCGGGGTGCCACCGGGCGGCCGCCCGCCGCTCGCGCGGCGGGCGCCTCGCCACGGCCCCCGTTGGCGACCCACCAGGCGATGATCGGCCGCGTTGGTGTCAGTCTGCCGGCAGCGAGTTGACCGTGGACGCCTGACGGTTGACGATCCGTGCCGAATGCGAGCCGCTGTCGCGGTGCTCCTGCGGGCTCGTCCCGTACGCCGCCCGGAACACCCGGCTGAAGTGGGCCTTGTCGGGAAACCCCCAGCGCGCCGCGATGGTCTGCACGGGCTGGTTGCGCAGCGCGGGATCGGTCAGGTCGCGGCGGCACCGGGCCAGCCGCAGATCCCGGATGTACGCCGCCACAGTGGTCTCCTCGGCCTCGAACAACCGGTGCAGGGACCGCACCGAGATGTGGTGGGCGTCGGCGACGACCTGCGGGCTGAGCGTCGAGTCGCCGAGGTGCCGGTGGACGTACGCCTGCACCTGGGTGACCAGCGCCCGGCGGCGGACCTCGGTGGGCACCGCGTCCTCGGCGACGAGGTGCCGGCCGAGCATGGTGGTGGCCAGGTCGAGCCCGACCGCGCCGAGCCGGCTGGCGTCGGCGGCATGGTACTGCTCGGGGTGCCCGGTCACCTGGAGCAGGAACTGCGCCAGCAGCGCCCCGATCCCCTCGCTGCCGGACATCCGGCCGCCGTAGAGCGCGGCCATCCGCTGTGGTGGCAGGGGCAGCGCGGCGTGCGGGATCATCGTGACGATCGAGCTGGCCTGGTCCCGCTCTGGCTCCGTCGCCTGGTGGCCGAGGTCGTGCGGACGAGACGCGTTGTAGAAGGTGAACTCACCGGCCAGGATCTCGCTGCGGCGGCCGTCCTGGCTGGACGAGCCGACGCCGCCGGTGGTGAGGGCGAGAATGTACAGCTCAGGGTCCGATTGGCGAATCAGCTTCGGGGTCCGGAAGGCGTCCAGAGACGGGTAGTCGTAGCTGATCAGCTGGACCGGCCCGAGGTCGACGAAGTCGGCCCGGGCGATGAAATCATCGTCGTGCTCGGACCGGACCTGCATCGGCGCCGAGGTGCGTGCGACCAGGTCCAGCCACATCCCGAATCGTTCACCGGGTGGCAGGACGGTCGTGTCGAGGGTTTCTCTCGGCAGCATTCGGCCCTCTCAGCCCGTGCGACGCTGGATCAGGGCGTCGACGCCGTCGAGGATCCGGTCCAGACCGAAGGTGAACTCGTCGTCCGGGTCGTCGTCCTGGCCGAGCGCGCCGGAACTCAGCACCCGGTGCAGCGCCGGGAAGCGGGCCGGGTCGATGAGCCGGGCCACCAGCCGACCGTACGCCGGCATCATCTCGCCTGGCGCGACGCCGGCCGTCCGGCTGCCCTCGGCGATCTGTGCGGTGAGGGTGGCCTCGTTGCGGACGTACCCGGTGACCAGTAGCAGGACCGACATCTTCTCGCCCTCGGCGAGCGCGGTGCCGTCGAGGCAGCGCAGCCCGTCCTCCATCCAGCCGAGTTGCTGCGGAGTGATGGGCGGGCCGGTGATCGGCACCTGGAGCAGCCAGGACCGTTGCCGCAGCACCTCGTGCTCGGCCCAGGCCCACCGGGTCAGCCCGGCGCGCCAGTCGTCTCCCGGCGGGTGCGGACCGGGAGAGGGGCCGTACCCGGCGTCCACCATGAGCATCAGCAGCTCGTCCTTCGAGCCGACGTAGCGGTAGAGGGCCATGGTGGCGGCGCCCAGCTCCTTGGCCACCCGGCTCATCGAGACGGCCGCCAGCCCATCGGTGTCGGCCACCCGGACGGCCGCGTCCACGATGCCGGGCACGCTCATCCCCGGTCGAGGGCCCTTGGGTGGTCGTTCCCGCAGCCCCCAGGCGCTCTCGATGGCCGGTGGGAGCACGGGCCCGCTGTCGTCTGTCTTCGCCGCCACATTTCCTCCTTGCCCCGCCATCCTAGTTCTGCGTATGGTCTACGCATAACAGCGTACGCCATACGCAGAGAGGAAATGATCATGACGACGACCACCAGCACACCGGCGCCGCGGGCGGGCCGACGGGAGTGGATCGGGTTCACCGTGCTGATGCTGCCGCTGCTCCTGGTCTCGATGGACGTGTCGGTGCTCTACTTCGCCGTTCCGTTCATCAGCGAGGAGCTGCGCCCCACCGGCGCCCAGCAGCTCTGGATCTTCGACATCTACGGCTTCGTGCTGGCCGGGCTGCTCATCACCATGGGCGCTCTGGGTGACCGGATCGGCCGCCGTCGGCTCCTGCTGATCGGCGCCACCGCGTTCGGGGCGGCGTCGCTGCTGGCCGCGTACGCCGACAGCGCCGCGACGCTGATCGCCGCGCGGGCCGTGCTCGGCGTGGGTGGGGCCACCCTGATGCCCTCGACGCTCGCCCTGGTGCGCAACATGTTCCACGACGCCAAGCAGCGCGGCACCGCCATCGGCATCTGGACCGCCACGCTCACCGGCGGCATCGCGATCGGCCCGGTGCTCAGCGGCGTCCTGCTGGAGCACTTCTGGTGGGGCTCGATCTTTCTGATCAACATCCCGGCGATGCTGATGCTGCTCCTGCTCGCCCCACTGCTGGTGCCCGAGTTCCGCAACCCGGCGACCGGGCGGTTCGACCTGATCAGCGCGGCGCTGTCACTCGGCGCGCTGCTGCCGGTGATCTACGGCATCAAGGAGATGGCCCGCGACGGCCTCAGCCCCGCGCGGGTGCTCGCCATCGTCGCCGGCCTGCTGGTGGGCGTGCTGTTCCTGCGCCGGCAGCGCACCCGGGCGTACCCGATGATCGATCTTGGGTTGTTCCGCCGCCCCGGCTTCGCCGGGTCGCTCGCGGTCAACCTGCTGGCGATGTTCGCCCTGGTCGGCTTCGCCATCTTCACCACCCAGCACCTCCAGCTGGTGCTCGGCCTGAGCCCGCTGCGGGCGGCACTGTGGAGCCTCGTGCCGTCGCTGGCCGTGGGCGGGATCGCGCCGGCGGCCGCCGCCCTGGCCCAGCGCGTCGAACGGGCGTACCTGATCGGTGCGGGCTTCGGCATCGCCGTGCTCGGCTTCGCGGTGCTGACCCGCGTCACGCCCCAGACGCCGCTGTGGCTGCTGCTCGTCGGCGCCAGCGTCTACGCGGGCGGTCTGGTGATGGTGATGTCCCTCGTCACCGAGCTGGTCCTCGGCGCGGCGCCACCGGAGCAGGCAGGTGTCGCGTCGGCGCTGACCGAATCCAGCAGTGAGCTGGGCGGCGCGCTGGGAATGGCGATCCTCGGCAGCGTCGGCGCGGCGGTCTACCGCCACGAGATCCTCGACGGCCTGCCGACCGGCCTGCCCGCCGACGCCGGCGCCGCAGCCCAGGAGACCCTGGGCGGTGCGCTCGCGGTCGCCGAGGGGCTGCCGGCCGAGCTGGCCGACGCGGTGCTGCACGCCGCCCGGGTCGCGTTCACTGATGGGCTGCACCTCGCCGCGTACGCCGCCATGGTGGCGATGCTGCTGGGCGCGGTCACCGCGCTCGTCGCGCTGCGCGGCGTCCGGCCGGCCGACCCTGCGGCGTTGGCCGCCGAGCCGACCGGTCCGGCCGATCCGTCGTTGTCGTCGGTCAGTCGGTGAGCACGTGCGCGAGCCGGTCGCGGAAGCGCCGCTCGGAGTCGCTGACGGACTCGCCGCCGATGCCCAGCAGCCCACCGCTGGACGCGGCGCCCACCACCTGCTCGGCGACCTGCACCAGCCAGTGCTTGTACGCGCCGGCCTCGCCCTCGTCGACACGGGCGGCCAGCAGTTCGGCGGCCTGGCCGGCGCGCGACAGCACGTCGTCGATCAGCCCGCGCGGGTCGGACGGCGCGATGACCGGCAGCTCCGCGCCGGCCTCCGGGTCACCGACCCGGGTGACGATCTCGCCGGCCACGGCGGCGACCAGCGGGCTGGCCGACTCCCGGCCGGCGGCGATGGTCTCCAGCCCGGCTGCGGTCTCCGCCATGGTCCGGCGGGTGCCGTCGGACTCGGCGGCGCTCGCCGCGGTCAGCACCGACTGCGGCAGGCCGACCAACAGCCCCCACTCCTCGTCGGAGAAACCGAACCCGGTGTACGCCGGTTGCTCGATCACGGCAATGCCCCTTCCGCCCTGCTCTGCTTGGTCTCGATCCACCGGGCCCCACGTCTGCGCCCGGGTCAGGCTAGTCCAGGGTCAGCAGGCCCTGTTCGGACACCACGCGCACCGACAACGTCTTGTACCCGACCTCATCGAAGAGAACCGTCATCTTGTCCTCCTCGTAGGAGAGCACCAGGCCGGGCCCCCACTCCGGGTGACGCACCTGGCTGTGCACCGGGAACGGCCCGACCGCACCCTGATCAGCCACGCTGGTGCCGTTGTGGCAGTTGTCGCAGTGGCCGCAGACGTGCGTCATCTGCTCACCGAAGTAGGCCAGCAGGGTCTGCCCCCGGCAGGCCCTGGTCTCGGCGAAGGCCCGCATCATGTCGGTGCGGGATCGGGTCACGGTCTGCTGGCGCTCCGCCTCGGCCAGCGCCGCCGCCGCGGCGTCGGCCGGGGTGGGAGAGTAGCGGGGAGCGCCGATGCGCTGCCGGGCGCGCGGCTCGGCCGCGCCGACCTGCTCCAGTAGGGAGAGATACTGGCCCAGCTTGCGCGGCCCGAGGCCGCTGGCCTCGCGCAGCTCGGTCTTGGTGGCTGGTTTGCGGCGCAGCAGCGCGGCCAGGTCGCGCAGCTCGTCGACGTCGGGCAGGCCGCCGCTGAAGAACCGTTGCAGGCCCACGTCCTCGGCCTGCCAGAGCAGCAGCACCCGGGCCGGTTGCCCGTCGCGCCCGGCCCGGCCGATCTCCTGGAAGTAGCTGTCCGGCGAGTCGGGCAGCGCCATGTGCACCACCCAGGCGATGTTCGGCTTGTCGATGCCCATCCCGAACGCCGAGGTCGCCACCATGATGGGCACCTGGTCGGCGAGGAACGCCTCGTGCAGTTCGGCGCGCGCGCCGGCGGCCATCCCTCCGTGGTAGAACTGCGCCGGGAAGCCGGCGTCGGTCAACCGGGTGGTCAACTCCTCGGCGGCGCGACGGGTCGGCACGTAGATGATCCCGGGCCGCACGTCGTCGCGCAGCAGCGCGATCAGGCGCCGCCACCGGTAGTCCTCGGTGGGGCAGTGCGCGACCTCGACGAACAGGTTCGGTCGGTCCAGCCCGGAGACCACCACCTCCGGTTCGCGTAGCCGCAGCCGGGCGATGATGTCGTCGCGTACCGGAGGGGAGGCGGTGGCGGTCAACGCGACCACCGGCGGCCGGCCGAGGCCGTCGATGAGGTGCCCGAGCGCCAGGTAGTCGGGGCGGAAGTCGTGCCCCCACGCCGAGATGCAGTGCGCCTCGTCGATCGCCACCAGCGCCGGCTTGAGCGCGGCGACCTCGGCCATCCGCTCGGGGTTGCTGAGCTGTTCCGGGGTGATGAAGAGGAACTCCGCCCGGCCCTCGCGAATCTCGGTGATCGCCTCGGCCTGCTGGGTGGGCGACTCGTTCGAGCTGATCCGCACCGCCCGCAGCTCCGGGCGTTGCCGCTCGTTGAGGGAGGCGATCTGGTCCTGCTGCAGGGCCAGCAGCGGGGAGATCACCACGGTGGGGCCGGGGATCAGGCTGGCCGGGATCTGGTAGATCGCCGACTTGCCGGCTCCGGTGGGCAACACCACCAGGGCGTCGCGTCGCTTCATCACGGCGCGCATGGCGGCCAGTTGGTTGGGCCGCAGCGCCTTCCAGCCGAAAAGGCTGCGGGCCGCGCGGCGCAACGTCATCGAGTGCGTGGACAGTTTCATCGAGGGCCGGAGGTACCCGAGCCCATGACCGCCGAAACGCATTCGGACGATCATGGGCAGAGCACCCGCCATGGTCTCGATGACCGGCTCGTCGATGGCCGGCGCTCAGCGTCGACCGAACATCGCCCGGATCGCGGCGAGCAGCAGCAGGGCGCCGACCACCAGGCCGAGCAGGCGTACGCCGGGGATGTCGGCCGGGCTCGTCGCGTCGGCCAGGAGGGCGGGGTCCATCCCCGCACTCTCCCCGCAGAGCGGGCCGTCCGGCAACTGTAAGGTTTATTGACTATTGAATGGCGCGGTGTGACCATGGCATGACCGCCTGCCGGTGGCGGTGCGCCGAAGGCGCGCGAGAGATGGGGTACGGGGGCCGCATGAGCGAGCGCAACCAGCGGGTCAACGGGGGCGCACCGTCGCCGGTGATCGACAGCGACCACTGCGAGGGGGCGGAGTGACCACGACCACCGGGCACCTCCCGTCGCTCGCCGCTGCCGTCCTGCAACCCGGCTTCGTCGGCACCACCCCACCGCTGTGGGTGTGCCGCTGGCTCGGGGAGGGTCTCGGTTCCGTGGTGCTCTTCGCCCGCAACGTCGTCGACACCGAGCAGGTGGCAGCGCTCACCGCGACGCTGCGCGCGGAGCGGCCGGACGTCATCGTGGCGATCGACGAGGAGGCCGGCGACGTCACCCGGCTGGAGTCGGTGCACGGCAGCTCCCGGCCCGGCAACTTCGCCCTCGGCGCGGTCGACGACACCGAGCTGACCGAGGCCGTCGCCCGGGACCTCGGCGCCGAGCTGGCCGCGGCGGGGGTCACCCTCAACTACGCCCCGGACGCCGACGTCAACTCCAACCCGGCGAACCCGGTGATCGGCGTCCGCTCGTTCGGCGCCGACCCGGCGCTTGTCGCGCGGCACACCGCCGCCTGGGTCCGCGGCCTGCAGGCCGGCGGCGTCGCGGCCTGCGCCAAACACTTCCCCGGGCACGGCGACACCCGCGTCGACTCACACCACGACCTGCCCCGGATCACCGCCGACCGGGATCGGCTGGACGCCTGCGAGCTGGCCCCGTTCCGGGCCGCCGTGGCCGCCGGGGTGCAGGCGGTGATGACCGGCCACCTGCTGGTCCCCGCGCTCGACCCGTACCTGCCCGCGACGCTGAGCCAGCGCATCCTGAGTGGGTTGCTCCGCGACGAGATGGGCTTCTCCGGCGTGGTGGTGACCGACGCGGTGGAGATGCGCGCGGTCACCGACCAATACGGCTTCGCCGGGGCGACGGTCCGCGCCCTCGCCGCCGGGGCCGACGCGATCTGCATCGGCGGCGAGCGGGCCGGCGAGCAGGACGCCCGCGAGCTGCGCGACGCCATCGTGGCCGCCGTCGTCTCCGGTGAGCTGCCCGAGGAACGTCTCGCCGAAGCCGCCAAGCGCGTCGGTCAACTCGCCGCCTGGACGGTGGCCGCCCGCACCGCCGGCTCGGCCGCAGCGCGCGGTGCCGCCGACGTCGGGCTGGTCGCCGCCCGCCGAGCCGTCCGGGTCACCGCCGCATCGACCGCGACGGTCGCGTTGCCGCTGACCCGTGCGGCACACGTCGTCGAGTTCGAGCCGCTGCGCAACATCGCCATCGGCGCGGAGACCCCGTGGGGCATCGGCGGGCCACTGGGCGAGCTGCTGCCCGGCACCAGCACGGTCCGCTACGCCGAACCGGACGTGCCGGAAGACCCCGGCGCCGGGGCGGGCACCCGTCCGCTCGTCCTGGTGGTCCGTGACCTGCACCGGCACGACTGGATGCGCGCCGCCGTACACCGCGCGTTGACCGCCCGGCCGGACGCGGTCGTGGTCGAGTTGGGCGTGCCCGAGCTGGTCACCGGGGCGGTGCACCTGGCCACCCACAGCGCCACCCGGGCCAGTGGACGGGCCGCCGCCGAGGTGCTCACCGGCGCCCGCTGACAGTCCCGCCCTACGGGAGGTCGGCGACCAGGTCGGCGTACTCGGGGTGCTTGTCGATGAACGCGGCCATGAAGGGGCACTGCGGCACCACGGTCGTGCCGCGCGCGCGGAGCTCGTCCAGGGTGCCCCGGACCAGCGCGCTGCCCACCCCCTTGCCCTGGAAGCCCCGGTCCACCTCGGTGTGGGTGAAGACCAGGACCTCCCCGCGCGGCAGGTACGCGGTGAAGCCGGCCAGCGCGTCGTCGACCAGGATCTCGAAGCGGTGCTTCGCCGGGTTGTCCTCGACCAGGGTGCTCATCCGGCCATTGTCCCCGGGGCATCGGCCAGCGCGTCGAGTTCGGCGAGCAACCGGTCCACCTCGTCGGCCGTGTTGTAGTGGTAGATGCTGGCCCGCACCGCGCCGCCGCTGTCGCGCAGCCCCATCAGCTGGAAGTACTCGTAGGCGTAGTAGTCGCCGACGGAGAGGCAGAACCCGGCGGCGCCCAACGCCTCCTGGGTGGCCGCCGGCGACATCCCGGCGACCCGGAACGACACCGTCGGGCAACGCCGGGCCGGCGAGCCGTAGACGGTGATCGCGGGCCGCTGCGCGAACCCGGCGAGCAGCCGTTCCAGCAGCGCCTCCTCGTGCGCCTGGGCGGCGGCCAGCCCGGCCCGCAGCCGCGCCCGCCGGTCCCCGACCGCGTCCGGGTCCAGCCCGGCCAGGTGATCCACCGCGGCGGCCACGCCGGCCAGCAGCGGGAAGCTCGGCGTGCCGTACTCGAACCGGTCCGGCACCGCGTCGGAGGACGGCACCAGCTTCGCCGGGCGCAGCGCCGCCCACCGGGCCGGGTCGGCCACCATCGCCGCCAGGTGCGGCCCGGACCACTTGTACGCGCTGGTGACCAGCACGTCGGCACCGAGCGAGGCCAGGTCGGTCGGCCCGTGGGGAACCGCGTGCACCCCGTCGACGTAGACAAGCGCGCCGACGGCGTGGGCGGTCTTGGCGATCGCCGGCACGTCCGGCATGGTGCCGATGGCGTTGCTGCCGGCGGTCACCGCGACCAGGCGGGTCCGCTCACCGACCAGGTCCGCGTACTGGGCCGCGGGCAGCTCACCGGTGTGCCGGTCGACCTCGGCCCA
Organism: Micromonospora chokoriensis; assembly: GCF_000718555.1. Taxonomy (GTDB): domain Bacteria; phylum Actinomycetota; class Actinomycetes; order Mycobacteriales; family Micromonosporaceae; genus Micromonospora; species Micromonospora chokoriensis_B. Next base: position 22,791 of record NZ_JOAN01000011.1, on the reverse strand, counting down.
GCGCACCGTCGCGCCGGCCGCCTCGGCGGCCTGCACCCACGGTCGCACGTTCGAGTCGTGGTCGAGCCGGGACACCACCACCTCGTCACCCGGGCGCCAGGTCGCGCCGAGCGTGCGAGCCAGGGTGTACGTCAGCGCGGTCGCGCTCGGGCCCAGCACCACTCCGGCCGGGTCGGCGCCGAGCAGATCGGCCACCGCCGAGCGGGCCTCGGCCACCATCTCCAACGACCGGCGTCCCGCGACGTTGGCGGCGCTGCGGTTACCGACGGCAGTCCGCATGGCGTCGGTGACCGCGTCGATCACACCCGCTGCGGTCTGGGTGCCCCCGGCACCGTCGAAGTGGACGAATCCCTCGGTCAGGGCGGGGTACGCGGCCCGGGTGCGGGCGATGTCGAACGGCATGTCCCGGACCCTAGCTGGTGCTCCTGCGGCCCTGCTCAGCCACCGGGTGATCACCGTTCGGCGGTGCCGTCGCGGATGTCTCGTACTCTTGGCTAGGTGACGAACCGACCCGCCACCATGCCCATTCCCCCCGTCCGTCGCGCCGCCGGTCTCTTCGCCGGTCTGGCGCTCGGCCTCGCCGTGCTCGCCGGGTGCAGCTCCCAGGGCGCCTCCACCGACTGCGGGCTGGACGCCTGCACTGTCACCTTCGAGCGGGGTGTCGACGCGAGCGCCACCATCCTGGGCGTCGAGGCCAAGCTGGTCGGCGCCGAGGGTGACCAGGTCACCGTCGAGGTCGCCGGTGAGCAGCTCAGCCTCACCGTGGGCCAGCAGGCCGCCGAGGCCGGAGGCTTCGCGGTCACCCTGGACAGCGTGACCGACCAGCAGGTCAAGATTCGCGTATCGCGTAACCCGGGCAGCTGAGCTGGGCGGGCGGCGGTGGCCGACGTTTGGGAATCTTCAGAATCGGAGATTGTGACGCCATGTCACTCACCCGTAGCGCCGAAGCCACCGCCTCCCGAACGGCGGACAGCCGGTGGCTGGAACTCCTCGCCCGGGCCGGCTTCATCGGCTACGGCATCGTCCACCTCCTCTTCGCCTGGTTGGCGTTGCAGATCGCGTTCGGCACGTCGTCCGACGACGGCGACCAGTCCGGCGCGCTGCGTACCCTCTCCGCACAGCCCCTCGGTAAGTTCCTGGTCATCGCCGTCGGGATCGGCCTGCTCGCGATGGCGCTCTGGCAGGCGCTGGAGGCGGCGGGCGGGCACCGCGCCGAGCGGGGCAAGGAGCGGGTCATGGAACGGCTCGCCTCGGCCGGCCGGACCATCGTCTACCTCTACTTCGCCTGGACCGCCTTCAAGGTCTTCAGCGACGCCTCGTCCAACAGCGCCGACCAGCAGGAGGCGTTGACCGGCAAGCTGATGACCTCCAGCGGCGGTCGCTGGCTGGTCGGCCTGGCCGGGCTCGTGCTCGCCGCGATCGGCGTCGGCCTGGTCATCTACGGCGCCCGCAAGAAGTTCGAGAAGCACCTGAAGACCGGCGAGATGAGCCCGAAGACCCGCCAGCTCGCCCGCCGCCTCGGCATCGCCGGCTACGTGGCCAAGGGCGTCGCGTACGGCATCGCCGGTCTGCTGGTCATCGTGGCCGCCGTGAACTACGACCCGGAGAAGGCCCGAGGTCTGGATGCCGCGCTGCACGCCCTGCGCGAGCAGTCGTACGGCATGTTCCTGCTGACCCTGGTCGCCCTGGGCATCGCCGCCTTCGGCATCTACTGCTTCCTTCAGTCCCGGTACCGCAAGGTCTGACTGGTCGAAACGCGGGCCGTCGGGCACTCTTGGGCTTTTGCCCGAAGTGCCCGACGCCTGGTCGAAGGGGAGCATCGAAGCCGTGCAGAACTATCTCGAAACGGCCGTCGCCGCGCTCGTCGCGGCGGCGGTCGCCCTGTTCCTGGTCGAGGTCGTCCACCGGCTGACCCGCCGGTTCGGCCGCCGCTCACTGCTGCTGACCGAGCTGACCGACCACGCGCACCGCCCGTTCCAGGTCGCCGGGACGGTCCTCGCCGTGCAGTTCGCCGCCCGTTTCAGCACCGGGTACGCGGTCGGCGAGAGCTGGCGACGGCTGCTGCTGCACCTGCTCATCCTCGCCGTCATCGCCACCACCGCCTGGCTGGTCGCCTCCCTGCTGGTCGTCGTGGAGGACACCGCGCTGGCCCGGTTCCGGGTCGACGTACCGGACAACCGGCACGCCCGCCGCGTCCGGACCCAGGTGGTGATGCTGCGCCGACTGACCATCGCGGTGATCGTCATCCTGACCGTCGGCGTGATGCTGATGACCTTCCCCAGCGTGCGGGGCATCGGCGCCGGTGTGCTGACCTCGGCCGGTGTGGTCGGTGTGGTGGCCGCGCTCGCCGCGCAGAGCCTGCTCGGCAACGTCTTCGCCGGCCTCCAACTCGCCTTCAGCGACGCCGTCCGGCTCGACGACGTGGTCGTCGTCGAGGGGGAGTGGGGTCGGATCGAGGAGCTGACCCTCAGCTACGTCGTGGTGCAGATCTGGGACGACCGCAGGTTGATCCTGCCCACCTCGTACTTCACCAGCAAGCCCTTCCAGAACTGGACCCGCACCGAGGCGGCAGTGCTCGGCACCGCCGAGTTCGACGTGGACTGGGCGGTGCCGGTGCAGACCATGCGCGAGGAGCTGCGCCGGCTGGTCGAAGGCACCGAGCTGTGGGACGGGCGGGTCTGCGTCCTGCAGGTCACCGACGCCACTGGCGGGGTGGTACGGATGCGCGGCTTGGTCAGCGCCGCCGACGCGGGCAGTCTGTGGGACCTGCGCTGCCTCGTCCGGGAGCACCTGGTCGCCTGGATCCGGGACAACCGCCCGACCGCGATGCCCCGGGTGCGTACCGAGCTGGGCGACGCCACCAGCGACCTGTCCTGGCAGTGGGTGCAGCCGAGGAGGCCGGCCCGCCGCCTCTCCGACACTGAGGCGCCCGACGACGCCCGTGTCTTCGGCGGCAGCGACGACGGCGACGCCCGCAGCGAAGCCTTCGTAGGCCCCGAAGAATCCCGCCCCTGACCCCCTGACCCCCCGCCCCCGCGCCGCGCTGCCCCGCCGCTTCGCCCGCGCCGCCGCTGCAAGATCGTGCAACTTCCTGGTTGTAGCGGCCTCCCTCCCCGTCGAGGCCACTACAACCAGGATCGAGTGCGATCTTGCCCGGCAGGCCCCGAGGATCATGGGCAACCTCGTGATCACCGCTGCGGAGCCGGGGAGAGGCGGCCGGTTGCGAGGTTTGGTCGGGCTTGGGTGGGGGATCTGCTGCCGGACGTCTCTGGCGTGCACGCGGCGGCTGGCCGCGTATCGGCGGCGCGGCGTCCCGACAACGGGGACGGTGAGCGGCTCGGCGCGCTTTAGGATTGACGAGCGGCGACTCCGGGCATACAGCGCGGTGATGACGAAAGGAGGACAGCATGGCTGACGTGGCGAAAGCCCGCACATCCCAGAACGGGAGCGAGCCCTCCACCGCCGAGTTGGTGCAGCGGGCCACCGAGCAGATTTCCCGCCTCGTGCGGGACGAACTGACGCTGGCCCGAGCGGAGTTGACCCAGAAGGGTAAGCACGCGGGCATCGGAATCGGCCTGTTCGGCGGCGGTGGCGCGCTCGCGTTCTTCGGCGTGGGTGCGCTGGTCGCCACGGCGATCCTGTTGCTCGATCTGGTGTTGCCCGCCTGGGCCGCGGCGCTGATCGTGGCGGTGGCCTGTTTCCTGGTGGCCGGCATCCTCGCCCTGGTGGGCAAGAAACAGGTCAGCCGTGCTGTCCCGCCGATGCCGGCGGCCACGGTCCGCAGCCTCCGGGCAGACATGGACACCGTCACCGCCGCGGTGAAGGACAGGGGGCGGCGATGACCGGCAACGGGACCGGCGACACGGAGGCCCTCCGCGAGGAGATCCGTCGCACCCGGGTCGAGTTGGGCGAGACGATGGAGGCGTTGGCCGCCAAGGCCGACGTCAAGGCGCGTCTGAAGGAGTCCGCCGCGCAGGCTAAGGAACGGCTGCGCGATCAGGCCGCGCAGACCGCCTCCCGGGTCCGTGGGCACGCCGGGGTGGCGCGGGCGCAGGCGTACGACAAGGGCGAGTTGGTACGACGCAACCCGGTGCCGTGGGCGGCCATCGCCGCCGGTGCGGTGGCCACCGTGGTGGTGCTGATGATCGTGCGGGGGAGGCGTAGGTGAGCAAGAGCATCGGCAGGGTCGCGTACCGGCCGGTCGGCGTGTTGATGGGTATCGCCGCAGGCGCGGTGGCTGGGGCGATCTTCCGGCAGGTCTGGAAGGTCACCGCGGGCGACGGTGAGGCGCCCAACGCGACCGACGAGGATCGCGGCTGGGGCGAGATCCTGGCCGCCGCGGCGTTGCAGGGCGCCATCTTCGCGGTCGTCCGGGCCGCCGTGGACCGGGGCGGCGCGGTGGGCGTCCGCCGGATGACCGGCAGCTGGCCGGACTGACCAGTCAGCGACTTCAGCCCCCTTCCCGCATCGATGGGAAGGGGGCTTTCGCATGGCTTCGGACGCCGCCCAGCGCAACTGAGGCATCCGTCAGGTCACATGTCGGAGAAATTCGTCGGAGAGGTCGTGACAGACTTTTTGCGTACGTGATTTGCTGGTCCCCGCTGTTGCGAGATGGCGTGGGTTGAGAGAAGTCTCCTTCGTGGGGCCGCCTCAGGCGCCGCTGCTCAAAAACGGCCAATCGGCCGGACGGCGTGCACGGCCGCCAGTTTTTAGAGGGAGATACACATGGCTCAGGGAACCGTGAAGTGGTTCAACGCTGACAAGGGCTTCGGCTTCATCACCGTCGATGGTGGGGGTGCTGACGTGTTCGTCCACTTCTCGGCCATCCAGACCAGCGGCTACCGCTCGCTGGAGGAGAACCAGCGGGTGGAGTTCGAGATCGCGCAGGGTCAGAAGGGCCCGCAGGCTGAGCAGGTTCGTCCCATCTGAGTGAGCTGGCCGGCCCCCGCCGGCCAGTGGGACGATTCAGCCCAGGCTCGTTGTGAGAGCCCCGCATCCCCGGAAGGGGTGCGGGGCTCTTCACGTGCTGTGGCTCCCCACTGGAGCGACCGCTCAGCGTCGGCGCGAGCGCAGGCCGAGCCAGAGCACCACCAGCCCGGCCAGCGCCACCAGCGGGCCGAGCACCGCCCAGATCTTCTCGTCGGTCATCACGCTGCCGCTGACGTAGCCGAGGCCCTGGACCGTCCACACCGCACCGATCACCACGGCCAGCAGGCCGACGGTGAGCGCAAGCCAGCCCCTCATCGCGCCGTCACCACCGGTCGTGCACCTGCGGGCGGATCAGCTCGTCGTAGGTTTCGCGTACGGCTGCCAACTGCTCGTCGGTGAGCGGGGACAGCGCCGCCGCGGCGGCGTTGCGTCGGGCCTGGTCAGCGTCGCGGGCACCGGGGATGACCACGGTGACGCCCGCCTGGTCCAAGACCCAGCGCAGCGCGAACTGCGCCATCGTGCGGTCCGCGTCGACAAGCGGGGCCAGCCGGCGTACGGCGGCCAGACCTCGATCGAAGTCGACTCCGGAGAACGTCTCCCCGACGTCGAAGGCCGCCCCGTGCCGGTTGTAGTTGCGGTGGTCGTCGGCGGGGAACTCGGTGTGCTCGTCGTAGCGGCCGGAGAGCAGGCCGCTGGCGAGCGGAACTCGGGCGATGATGCCGACGCCGGCTGCCGCCGCAGCCGGCAGGACGCGCTCCAGGGGCTTGTGGCGGACCGCGTTGAGGATGATCTGAACGCTCGCCACCCCCGGTCGGGCGATCGCGGTGAGGGCCTGGTCGCAGGTCTCGACGCTGACCCCGTACCCGGCGATGGCCTTCTCGGCGACGAGGGTGTCCAGGCCGTCGAAGACCTCGTCGGAGGAGAAGACCGCGGTGGGCGGGCAGTGCAGCTGGACCAGGTCGAGGGTGTCCATGCCCAGGTTGGCCCGGGAGCGGTCGGTCCACTGCCGGAAGTTGGCCAGGGTGTACGCCTCCGGCCGCTGCTCGACGCGGCGGCCCATCTTGGTGGCGACGGTCAGCCCGGCGTCGGGGCGGGTGCGGAGGAAGCGGCCGATCAGCTGCTCGCTGCGGCCGTCGCCGTACACGTCGGCGGTGTCGAGGAAGGTGACCCCGGCGTCCACGGCGGCGGCGAGCACCGCCATCGCGTCGTCCTCACTGACGGTGCCCCAGTCGGCGCCGAGTTGCCAGGCGCCCAGGCCAACCGCGCCAACGGTCCGGCCGAGCCGGTTGAAGCTGCGCTGTTCCATGCCCCGAGCCTAGTGATGCGGTTGCCACCCTGCCACGTGAGTCGTACCGTAAGCAGTACGGACGTACGGTTTAGGAGGCGGTCATGTGGGACCCGACGACCTACCTGCGCTTCGGCGACGAGCGATCCCGGCCGTTCTACGACCTCGTCGCACGGATCCCGGCCGAGCGGCCCCGGACGGTCGTCGACCTCGGCTGCGGCCCCGGCCAGCTCACCGCCGTCCTCGCCGAGCGCTGGCCGACGAGCAGGGTGCTCGGCCTCGACTCGTCACCGGAGATGATCGACCGCGCCGAGGCTCTCGGCGTACCTGTCGACTTCGCGGTCGCCGACCTGCGCGACTGGCGTCCGGCCGGCGACGAGGACGTGGTGCTCAGCAACGCGGCACTCCAGTGGGTCCCCGGCCACCAGGAGTTGCTGCGCCGCTGGGCCGTCGAGCTGCCCGCCGGGGCGTGGCTCGCCATGCAGGTCCCCGGCAACTTCGACGCCGGATCGCACCGTGCCCTGCGGGAGGTCGCCAGCCGGCCGACCTGGCGGGCCGACATCGCCCCGCTGCTACGCACGGACCCGGTCGACGACCCGGCCGACTACGCGGCGCTGCTGACCGCCGCCGGCTGCGCGGTGGACGCCTGGGAGACTACCTACGTGCACCTGCTGCCGGCTCGACCCGCCGCCGAGCACCCGGTTCTGGCCTGGATGGAGGGCACCGCGCTGCGCCCGGTCCGGGCCGCGCTGGACGCCGCCGGCTGGTCCGCCTTCCGGGCCGAGCTGGGCGTACGGCTCACCGCGGCGTACCCGGTGCGGCAGGGTCAGGTGTACTTCCCGTTCCGCCGCGTCTTCGTCGTCGCCCGCACCGGCGACCATGCCCAGGAGAACCCGTGACCGACCTGCCCACCTTCATCGCCGGCCTGCCCAAGGTGGAGCTGCACGTGCACCACGTCGGCTCCGCCTCGCCCCGGATCGTCGCCGAGTTGGCCGCCCGCCACGAGGGACGCAGCCCCGTGCCGGCCGACCCGGACGCGCTCGCCAGCTACTTCGAGTTCCGCGACTTCGCGCACTTCATCGAGGTCTACCTGAGCGTCGTGGACCTCATCCGCGACCCGGAGGACGTCTGGATCCTCACTCACGAGGTGGCCCGGGAGCTGGCCCGCCAACAGGTCCGGTACGCGGAGCTGACCATCACCCCGTACTCGCACGTCCGACGGGGCATCCCGGCGCCGGCGTTCTGCGAGGCGATCGAGGACGCCCGCAAGCGAGCCCTGGCCGACTTCGGGATCGAGCTGCGCTGGTGCTTCGACATCCCCGGCGAGGCCGGCCTGCCGGCAGCCGAGGAGACGCTGCGCATCGCGCTTGACGAGCGCCCGGACGGGCTGGTCAGTTTCGGTCTGGGCGGCCCGGAGATCGGCGTACCCCGACCGCAGTTCCGGCCCTACTTCGACCAGGCCCGCGCGGCCGGGCTGCGCTCGGTGCCGCACGCCGGGGAGACCACCGGGCCGCAGACCATCTGGGACGCGCTCAACGAGTTGGGCGCCGAGCGGATCGGGCACGGCATCTCCGCCGCGCAGGACCCGGCGCTGCTCGCGTACCTGGCCGAGCGGCAGATCGCGCTGGAGGTCTGCCCGACGTCGAACGTCCGGACCCGGGCGGTGGCGAGCCTCGACGAGCACCCGCTGCGCCGGCTCGTCGAGGCCGGGCTGCTGGTCACCATCAACTCCGACGACCCGCCGATGTTCGGCACCACCCTCAACGACGAGTACGCGGTGGCGGCCCGCCTGCTCGGCGTCGGCGCCGAGGGTCTGGCCGGGCTGGCCCGCAACGCGGTGACCGCGTCCTTCCTCGACCCCGCCGGCAAGCAGCGGATCAGCGACGAGATCGACGCGTACCTCGCCAGCGCCGGCTGAGCTGGTCGGTGAGCAGGGCGCGCGGCGGGAGCGTGGGTGTGGGGGGACCTGAGACTCCCGCCGCGCGCGCGGCTCCACCGGCCGTGGGTGCGTGGTGCGCTCGGCCGGTGGAACTGGTGGGTTCGTGCTCTGATCCTGTCAGCCCACGGCCGATCCAACGCGGTCGTTAACCGCGATCTAAGGAAGACTTGCGTTAGCGCACAACCCCGGGCTCGGCCCGGTCAGTCGTCGGTGGGGCGTTGGCGGGGCCAGCGACGTCCGGTGGTCTTCGTGTCCCGGGCGTCGCGGGCCATCCGACCGACCAGACCGAAGCGGCTGACCTGCCGGGGCGTCGCCTCCGGGTCGGCGAGCAGCATCACCACGCTGGCCCCGCCCAGCCGGGCACGGTCGATGCTCACCGAGCCGTTGGCCTGCAACGCCACCCGCTTGGCGATGTCCAGGCCGAGCCCGGTCGAGCCCTGGTCACTGGTGCCCCGGCGCAGCGCCCGGTCCGGGTTGGCGATGCCGGGGCCGGCGTCGTCGATCCGGATCGCCACATAACCGTCGCGCCGGGACACCGCCACCTCGAACGCGGTGCCCTGCGGCGTGTAGCGGAAGACGTTGCCGATCACCGCGTCCAGCGCGGCGGCCAACTCGGCCCGCGGCACCGGCGCCGGGATGCGCAGCTGCGCGCCGTTCACCCGCTGTGGCCGGTTCTGGTCGCCGGCCAGCGCTGCCCAGAACACCATCCGGTCCCGGACCACCTCGCTGACGTCGCACATCGCCGGCCCGGCCTCGTGCGCCACCGACTTGCGGGTCGTCTTGATCAACACGTCGATCTCACCCTCCAGGGTGACGATCGCCTGCCGGATCCGCCGGATCCCGCGCAGCCGGTCCAACTCCGCCGGGCTGAACGAACCCACGCTGGTGTCGTCGGACTCCAGCGCCTCCGCGTCCAATCGCAGCACCGTCAACGGGGTACGCAGCCGATGCGACAGGTCGGCGACCAACTCCCGCTCGTCGGTGCGAGCGGCGTCCAACCGGTCCGCCATCCGGTTGAAGGCGTACCCGGCCTCGGCCAACTCGCGAGGCCCGGTCGGCTCGACGCGTACGCCGAGGTCGCCGTCGCCGATGGAGAGCGCGGCCTTGACCAGGCCCCGGGTCGAGTCCACCGCGCGGGCAGCGACCCGGTCGACCACCAGCACCGCCGCACCGGCCATCGCCGCGCCGACCGCGAACAGCAGCAGCCAGGTGCCGCCGGCGCCCTCGCCCAGCGTCGAGTCCGGAAGGAACACCTCTACCACGGCCGTCCGGTCACCGAGGACGACCGGGTCGAGCCGGACCACACCCCCGTCGACGTCGACGACCAACGACTGGCGCTCGGAGCGGGCCCGGTCCAGATCGCCGCCATGGGCCCGAGTAGCGGACTCGTCCAGCCCCAACCCGTGCACCACGGGCCGGGTGGGGGCACCCTCGGCGCTGGCCACCACGGCACGCTCGACGACCGCCGGGTCGGTGCTGACCGCCAGCGCGCCGGTCACCAGCGCGCTGCGCCGGGCCGCGTCGGCGATCGCCTCGTCGCGGCTCTGCTCGCGCAGGCTGAGCCCGAGCGGGATCAGAAACGCGAGCGCGACGAGACTGCACATGCCGGCCGTGAGCAGGGCCAGCGCCGTCCTCAGTCCGGTGCCACCAGCCGGAACCCGACCCCCCGCACGGTGCGCAGGTAGCGCGGCTTCGCCGCGGACTCGCCCATCTTTCTGCGGAGCCAGTACAGGTGAACGTCGATGGTCTGATCCTCGCCGACCGATGGCTGCCGCCATACCTCCTCCAAGAGTTCCCGGCGGGACACTACCCGCCCTGGTCGTGCGGCGAGATACGCCAACAGGTCGAATTCCTTGCGGGTCAGCGCCAGCGGCTCCCCGTCGAGCTGGGCGCTGCGCTCGCCCACGTCCACCCGGAGCCCGCCGACGCTGTGCACCGCGGGCTGCACCGTCCGACTGGCCCGGCCGGCCCGGCGCAGCACGGTGGTGATCCGCGCGTCCAGGTGCGCCCCGGTGAACGGCTTGACCATGTAGTCGTCGGCACCGGCGCGGAGCAGCTTGACCACCGACTGCTCGTCGTCACGGGCGGTGGCGATGATGATCGGAACGTCGGTGATGCCGCGCAACATCCGCAGCGCGTCCGAGCCGTCCAGGTCGGGCAGGCCGAGGTCGAGCACCACCAGGTCGGGTGTCTCAGCGGCGACCCGACGCAGAGCATCCAACGCCGTACCCACGGCGTGCACGGCATGCCCCCGGTCGGTGAGGGACCGCAGCATCGCGCCGCGTACGACGTGATCGTCTTCGACCAGGAGCACGGAGGCCACGACAAGACCGTACTTGGCCTGGCAAGTTGATCGCGTTGCCACCTGCCCGGCGACCGGGCAAGCTGGTACGACGATGTCGTTCACCCTGTTCGCCGATGCCCGCCTGGCGCTCGCCCGGGACAGCCTCGCCGGTCTCTCCACCGGCGACGCGCTCGGCGCGCAATTCTTCCTTTCCGGGTCGACGTCCGTGGATCTCGCCGCCGACGCGCTGCCGCCAGCGCCCTGGGAATGGACCGACGACACCGAGATGGCCTGCTCGGTCCTCGCCGAGCTGGCCGACTCCGGCAGCATCGACCGGGACCGGCTGGCCCTCTCCTTCGCGCAGCGGTGCGCTCCGCGCCGCGGCTACGGGGCGGGCGCCATGCTGATCCTGGAGCTGATCCGCACCGGCACCCCCTGGCCGCTGGCCGCCGCCTCCGCCTTCGACGGGCAGGGCTCCTGCGGCAACGGCGCGGCGATGCGGGTCGGCCCGCTGGGCGCGTACTTCGCCGACTCGACCGTGCGCGCCGCGGCGCAGGCCCGCGCCTCGGCCGAGGTGACGCACGCGCACCCGGAGGGGGTCGCCGGCGCGGTCGCCGTGGCCGTCGCCGCCGCGCTGGCCGCCCGGGCCCGCCTCGACGGGCACCGGCCCGCCCCGCAGCGCCTGCTCGCCGGGATCGCCGCCGCGCTCGACCCGGGCACCGAGGTGCATCGGGGCATACAGCGGGCGGCCGGACTGCTCGGCCGGCCACTGCCCCGGGTGGTGGCGGCGCTCGGCAACGGCTCCCGGGTGACCGCCCAGGACACCGTCGGGTTCACCCTCTGGGTGGCCGCCACCCACCTCGACGACTATCCGGCGGCAATCGAGACCTGCGTGCGGGTCGGTGGGGACGTGGACACCACGGCCGCCATCGCGGGAGCGGTGGTGGCGGCGTACACCGGCGTCGGTACCCCGGGCGGGGTGCCCGAGTCGTGGCTGTCCGCCCGCGAGCCGCTACCTGCCTGGCTGCCCTGACCCCGCGGGCTGCGGCTCGGGCGTTGCGGTCTCGTCGGCGCGGCCGGTGATCTCGGCGAGGGTCGCGGCCTGGTCCGGGCCGCCGGTCACCTCGGCGAGCGCGGTGGCCTCGTCCGGGTTGCGTCGACGCCACCGGCTGACCAGCCAGCCGATCGCCGCGCCGCCGCCCAACCCGGCCAGCAGGCCGGCGGCCAACATCCCGTCGGCGTTGCCGGACTCCTCGGGCGCACCGCCCGCGCTAGCGGGCGGTGCGTCGCCACCGCTGTCCGCAGTGGCCGGGCCGCCGGCCGCCGGGGCACCGTGGCCGTGCCCGACCGCTCCCGCCCCGCCGGGGGCCGCCGGCAGCAGGGTGAGCACCGGCGCCCGGTGCGCGCCAGCGGCGTCCGCCCACTTCACCACCGTGCCGTCGGCGTACGTCTGCACGACCTCGAAGGTGAGCCGCTCCGACTGGGGCATCGGCCCCATGGAGAGCGACAACCGGGCCGGCCCTGGATCGCTCTCGCCAACCCGGACCCAGGTCACCCCGGTCGTCACGGTGCTCACTCCGGAGGAGTGGATACCGGCCACCGGCTTGTCCAGGGTGCGGGAGCTGATCCGAGGCGCCCAGCCGTTCACCGACATCGGGTAGACCTCGGCGATCGGCGCGTCGGCCGGCAACCGGACCTCGATCTGGTTGGTCTTCGTGCCGGCCCGCTCCTCGGGAACGGTGAACTCCAGGCGTATGGCGTCGCCCTGCCGAGCCTCGGTCGGGGTGGTCGTCACGTCCGCCGCGTACGCCGTGCCAGGCCAGAGCAGCAGGCCAGCGGCGGTCACCGCGGTCGCCGCCACGATCCGCCGCCGACGGCCACCGCCGTGCGTGCTCGCCATCTCGTGCCCCCATCCGTGTCGACGCGGCCGGCACCGTTTCCAGCCACACCTTCTAGTTCGGCTGTGAGGCGCGAAAGGTTCAACGCCGCCGCTAAGGAAGGTGCCGTTCCCGGTCGGGGGCGGGGCGACCGATAGCATCGGCAGGAGCCGAGGATCGGCACCGTTTCGTACCACTTGGAGGAGTCATCGTGTCCGCACCCCGTACCCCCGCCGTGGCCGACCCCGTCGTCGTCGCCGCCGGGACCACGGCGGCCGACGCGGTGGCCGCGGCCGGACTGCCCGCGAACGGCCCCAAGGCGATCGTCGTGGTCCGCGACCCGCAGGGCCAGCTGCGCGACCTGGACTGGGCGCCGGCCGAGGAGACCGTCGTCGAGCCGGTCAGCCTGGACTCGCCCGACGGGCTCAACGTGCTGCGCCACTCCACCGCGCACGTCCTCGCCCAGGCCGTGCAGGACATCTTCCCCGAGGCCAAGCTGGGCATCGGCCCGCCCATCGAGAACGGCTTCTACTACGACTTCGACGTCGACAAGCCGTTCCAGCCCGATGACCTCAGCAAGCTCGAGAAGCGCATGCAGGAGATCATCAAGTCCGGGCAGCGGTTCCGCCGTCGCCGCTTCGACAGCCTGGACGAGGCGCGCTCCGAGCTGGCCGCCGAGCCGTTCAAGCTGGAGTTGATCGAGGTCAAGGGCGAGGGCCTGGACACCGACGAGGTGATGGAGGTGGGCGGCGGTGAGCTGACCATCTACGACAACCTCGACGCCAAGGAGGACAAGGTCTGCTGGTCGGACCTGTGCCGGGGGCCACACCTGCCGACCACCCGACTGATCGGCGCGTTCAAGCTGATGCGCTCCGCCGCCGCGTACTGGCGGGGGTCGGAGAAGAACCCCCAACTACAGCGGGTGTACGGCACCGCGTGGCCGACCCGGGACGAGCTCAAGGCGTACCTGAAGCTGTTGGAGGAGGCCGCCCGGCGCGACCACCGCAAGCTCGGCGCGGACCTCGACCTGTTCAGCTTCCCCGACGAGATCGGCTCCGGCCTGGCGGTCTTCCACCCCAAGGGCGGCATCATCCGCCGGGAGATGGAGAACTACTCCCGCCAACGGCACGAGCAGGCGGGGTACGAGTTCGTCAACACCCCGCACATCAGCAAGGCGCAGCTCTTCCAGACCTCCGGGCACCTGCCGTACTACGCGGACACCATGTTCCCGCCGATGCAGCTCGAAGGCGCGGACTACTACCTCAAGGCGATGAACTGCCCGATGCACAACCTGATCTTCAGGTCGCGCGGGCGGTCGTACCGGGAGCTGCCGCTGCGGATGTTCGAGTTCGGCACGGTCTACCGGTACGAGAAGTCCGGCGTCGTGCACGGCCTGACCCGGGTTCGTGGTCTGACCCAGGACGACTCGCACATCTACTGCACCCGTGAGCAGATGGCCGGTGAGCTGTCCACGCTGCTCAGCTTCGTGCTGGACCTGCTGCGCGACTACGGCCTGGACGACTTCTACCTGGAGCTGTCGACCCGGGACGACTCGCCCAAGTTCATCGGCGCCGACGAGGACTGGGCCGAGGCCACCGAGGCGCTGCGCACCGCCGCCGCGACCTCCGGGCTGGAGCTCGTGCCCGACCCGGGCGGCGCGGCGTTCTACGGGCCGAAGATCTCCGTGCAGGCCCGCGACGCGATCGGCCGGACCTGGCAGATGTCCACCATCCAGGTCGACTTCAACCAGCCGGAGCGGTTCGGGTTGGAGTACCAGGCCGCCGACGGCAGCCGGCAACGGCCCGTGATGATCCACCGTGCGCTGTTCGGGTCGATCGAGCGGTTCTTCGGGGTGCTCACCGAGCACTACGCGGGTGCCTTCCCGGCCTGGCTGGCGCCGGTGCAGGTGGTGGGCATCCCGATCCGCGAGGACCACACCGACTACCTGCACGGCTTCGTCGCGGCGCTGCGCGCCGAGGGCATCCGGGCCCAGGTGGACGCGGGCGACGACCGGATGCAGAAGAAGATCCGGACGGCGCAGCAGCAGAAGATCCCGTTCATGGTGATCGCCGGTGACGACGACGTGGCCGCCGGCACAGTCTCCTTCCGCTACCGCGACGGCTCCCAGCGCAACGGGGTGCCGATCGCCGAGGCGGTCACCCACATCCTGGACGTGGTCAGCTCGCGGACCAACATCGGCCCCTCCGCCGCCGCGGAGTAAGGCCGACCGCTCGCGCGGCCGGCCTGCGCGGCCCGCCTTGCCGCGTGATCACGCTGCCGGCCGCATGATCGTGCTCGATCCAGGAAGTAGTGGCCTCCCCGGTGTGGGAGGCCACTACTTCCATGTTCGAGCGCGATCTTCGCCGGGAGGCCGGTGCGGGAGGCCAGCGCGAGAGGCCGGTGCCCGGAGGCGGCGCCCCCGGGTCAGATGCCGCAGTTCGGTGCTGACCAGCCTCCGACCGCCGCTACGTGGGTGTGGTCGTTGTGGTCCGGGTAGCCGGGGCCGAGGATCTGCCCGAAGCCGTGGTTGCGGGCCTGCTGCGCCAGCCGGCAGAACGACGGTGATCCGACCAGGTCCACGCCGTCGCCGTAGAGGTGCCGACTGTTCGACGCGCCGCCGACCGCGCTGTTGCAGGCGTAGCTGCGGAAGCCGCTGCTGATCGAGATGGCCACGTCCCCGAGGGCGTGCCGCATGGCCTGGAGTTTCCACATCGAGACGAGCGCGTTGAACCGGGCGGTGCTCGCCGAGACCGCGCCGCCGGACCAGTCGCTGTTGCACTTGTTCAGCTCGGGATAGCTGAAGTTGGCCGGGGTGCAGTCGTCGTCCTGAAGGGCGTAGAGGCGGTTGAACGTCTGTGGGCCGGCGATGCCGTCGGCGGGGAGTCCGTACGCCTGCTGGAAGCGGACCACCGCCGACCGGGTGGCCGGGCCGAACGCGCCGTCGAGGGTGAGCACCGCGCCGTAGCCGGGGTAGCCGGCGACCCGGATCTGAAGTTGCCGGACGTCCTCGCCGGATGCCCCCTGGGCCAGGGTGCGACCCCAGGTGTAGCAGCCGTCCGCCTGGGCCGCGCCGGCGGTGAGGGTGACGCCGGCCACTGTGGTGGTGGCGGTCAGCGCAAGTGCCGCGAGGAACCTGCCGAGCCGTCGGATCATGTAACCCTCCATCAGTCTATGCAAGTTTTTGGATGCATGGAATCTTCAGGTTTCGGCATTGATCCGTCAAGAACTTGCAGTATCGAGTTTCCCGACGGCGGGTGTCGCGGCATGCCCGGGCGGCTCCGTAGGATCGGCTCGTGACAGGGGCGGAACGGCACACGGACACCGACGGCATGGCAGACGGCCTGGAGCGGCTCTGGACGCCGCACCGGATGACCTACATCTCCGGCGAGGACCGCCCGGCTGAGGGCTACGAGAAGCCCACCGGCTGCCCCTTCTGTCGAGGGCCGAAGCTGCCGCCGGAGGAGAGCCTCGTGGTGGCCCGGGGTGAGCACGTCTTCGCGGTGCTCAACCTCTACCCGTACAACCCGGGGCACCTGCTGGTCTGCCCCTACCGACACGTCGCCGACTACACCGACCTGGACGTGCCGGAGACCATCGAGCTGGCGTCGTACACCCAGACCGCCATGCGGGTGATCCGCAAGGTCAGCAACGCCCACGGCTTCAACCTGGGCATGAACCAGGGCGGGGTGGCCGGCGCCGGCATCGCCGCGCACCTGCACCAGCACGTGGTGCCGCGCTGGGGCGGCGACGCGAACTTCATGCCGGTGATCGGCCGCACCAAGGTCCTGCCGCAGCTGCTCAACGACACCCGCGACCTGTTCGCCCGCGCCTGGCCGTCCTGACCGCCGCGCGGCGTCGGCTGCGCGGCGTCCGCGCCGGCCCGGCTAGTCGGCGCGCAGCAGCGGGGTCAGCTCCGACCAGCTCTCCACCCGGTGTACGCGGGGCAGCAACGCGGCGTGTGCGGCGACCTCCGCCGTGCGGGGCCGTAACAGGAAGCGGTGCGGCACCGAGTCGAGGTAGCCGAGCACCTCCAGCTTGTCGTCGACGAAGTGGGTCAGGCCGAGCCGCCGGGCGATCGGCGCCTTGTCCGGGCGGGTCCGGCAGAAGTGCACCCGCTCGACGGGGACGCCGGTGCGGGCCGCGAAGTCGTGGTGGGCCAACCACTCCCGGGTACGCCGCTCGGTGGACTCCCCGCACTTGGACACCAGGTGCACCTCGTCGAACGCCGGGCCGAGCGCCGCGAGCGCGTCGAACGCCCCGACGACGGCGGGGGTTCGCAGGTAGTGCGCGCCGAAGAACGACGTGTCGGCGTCGTCGTCGGCCGGCTCGATGATCACTCCGCCGATGTCCACACCCAGCCGTCGCATGGCGTCGATCATGCCGCAGTGTGACCGTCGCCGTGCACCCGCGTGTCCGCCCACCGGATCTGTTACGCCCCGACCCGGTGGAGGTGGCACGATCGGCCGATGGCAGTCACGACACGGACGTTGGGGCGCAGCGGCATCGAGGTCAGCGCCCTCGGCATGGGGTGCTGGGCGATCGGCGGCCCCTGGGCGGAGGGCACCCAGCCGCTGGGCTGGGGTGCGGTCGACGACGACGAGTCGGTGCGGGCGGTACGTCGGGCGCTCGAGTTGGGCATCACCCTCTTCGACACCGCCGACACGTACGGCGCCGGGCACGGTGAGCGGGTGCTCGGACGCGCGCTCGCCGGCCGCCGCGACGATGCCGTGATCGCCACCAAGTGGGGTTACACCTTCGACGAGGCCAGCCGACAGGCCACCGGCGAGGACGCGTCGCCCGCGTACCTGCGCAGTGCCGTGACCGCCTCGCTGCGCCGGCTGGACACCGACCGGATCGACCTCTACCAGCTGCACCTGGCCGACCTGGCGGTGCCGCGGGCGCAGGCGCTGATCGGGGCCTGCGAGGACCTGGTGGCCGAGGGTCTGATCCGCGCCTACGGGTGGAGCACCGACCGCCCGGACCGGGCCGCCGCGTTCGGGCACGGCGCCGCCGGCGCCACCGCCGTGCAACACACCCTCTCGGTGCTGCGCGACGCCCCCGAACTGCTCGCCGTCTGCGACAAGTACGACCTGGCCAGCATCAACCGAGGTCCACTCGGGATGGGGCTGCTGACCGGCAAGTACTCAGCCGGGTCGACACTGCCCCACGACGACGTACGCGGGCTGGCCCCGGGCTGGTTGGAGTGGTTCCGGGGTGGCCGGCCGGCACCGGAGTGGCTGCGCCGCGTCGGCGCGGTCCGTGCCGCGCTCACCGCCGACGGTCGCACCCTCGCCCAGGGTGCGCTGGGCTGGATCTGGGCGCGCAGCGGTCGCACCATCCCGATCCCGGGCTGCCGTACGGTCGCCCAGGTCGAGGAGAACGCCGCCGCGCTGCGCCGGGGCCCGCTACCGGCGGACCAGTTCGTTGAGGTGGAGCGTCAGCTCGCTGCCGTCCGCACCGCCGCCCTGCGCGACGCCGACCGCCCCCACTGGCCCCGCCCCACCGACCCCACAGTCCACCCCTGAGCGGCCCCGCACCCACCCGTTCCGAGCCCCCACCCGGGCGGGGCGGGCGGTGTGTCGGGGGGTGCGGTGGGGCGGGTGGCGTTAGCGTGATCGACATGGCGGGGCGATACGGCGAGGACGTGTTGGCGGGCGACTGGCGGCGGCGCAAGGTCACCCCCGAGGTGGATGCCGAACCAGATCTCGTGGTGGAGGATGCCGACTCCGGGTTCTGCGGCGCGGTGGTGGGCTTCGAGTCTGGCGCGGTGGTGTTGGAGGACCGGCACGGCAAGCGGCGCAACTTCCCGCTGCTACCAGCGGCGTTCCTGCTCGACGGCAGCCCGGTGACGCTGCGTCGCCCGACCCGCGCGACGGTGCCGGCGGCCCGTCGTCGGACCGCGTCCGGTTCGGTCGCCGTGGACAACGTCCGGGCCCAGGTGGCCAAGGCCAGCCGGATCTGGGTGGAGGGCATCCACGACGCCGCGCTCGTCGAGCGGATCTGGGGCGACGACCTGCGAATCGAGGGCGTGGTGGTCGAGCCGTTGGACGGCATCGACGCTCTCGACGCCGAGGTACGCGACTTCGGCCCCGGCCCGACCCGACGACTCGGCGTGCTCGTCGACCACCTGGTGCCGGGCAGCAAGGAGAGCCGGATCGTTGCCCGGGTGAACTCGCCGCACGTGCTGGTGACCGGGCACCCCTACGTGGACGTGTGGCAGGCGGTCAAGCCGACGGCGTTGGGCATCGCGGCGTGGCCGGTGGTGCCGCCGGGGCGGCCGTGGAAGGAGGGGGTCTGCGCGGACCTCGGGGTGGCCGAGCCGGCCGACATGTGGCGGCACATCCTGTCCCGGGTGAACAGCTTCGCCGACGTGGAGACACCTCTGATCAACGCCGTGGAACGCCTCATCGACTTCGTGACCGAGCCAGCCTGACCTTCCGCCCCGCCCTGCGGCACCGGTCAGGGGGCCTCGTCGGGGCTGCGCGTGAAGACGAACGTGGCGATGTCGACCGCCCGCACCCGTCCACTGTCGTCGCGCAGCACCGACAGGATCTCACCGTTCTCCGGGCCGGACCGGCCCCGCCAGCGGTCCGTCCCCTCGGCGACGAACCGGCTGACCCGCTCACCGCGTACGTGGGCGACCAGGTCACCCGCGTCCCAGCGCAGGTCCAACGGGGTGCCCATCCACCACCAGCGACCGGTCAGCTCGGCCACCTCGGCACCAGGCGCGGCGGTGGCCGGCCGCGACGGCTGCGGGAACGCCGGCTCGGCGTCCAGAACGGTGGTCAGCAGCCGCCGGCCGAGCCCCGTGATCGGGAAGCCGTACGAGTTGGCGAAGCCGACCACTGCGGTACGGCTGGGCCGGTGCACCACGAGGGCGGCCACGTACCCGGGCATCGAGCCACCGTGCCCGACGTACACGCGCTCGCCATCGCGGTAGAGCTCAAGCCCGAGACCGTGCCCGCCGGTCCAGGAGTCGGGGTCGCTGATCACCACGGGGGAGCACATCTCGGTCAGGGTCTCGGCGGCGAGCACCGACGGGTCGGGGTCGGCCAGGAAGGCGGCCCAGCGGCCCAGGTCCTCGATCGTCGACCAGAGCTGCCCGGCGGGGGCCATGGCGCCGGTGTCGGTACGGGGTTCTTCGCGCAGCGTGTCGTGCCAGGGGTGTACGACGTAGCCGCGGGCGTAGGGCTCGGTGGCCGTGTAGGTGGTGCGGCGCAGGCCCAGCGGGGTGAGGATCCGCGCGTTGAGCAGATCGGCCCAGGGCATTCCGGTGAGTCGTTCGAGCAACCCGCCGAGCAGCCCGTACGCCAGGTTGGAGTAGTGGTACGTGCGGTGCGGTGGGTAAGCGATCTTGTCGGCGCTGATCCCGGCGAGCAGGGTGGTCAGATCGACCCCTGCGGTCCGTTCCCACCAGTCGCCCTCAGGTTCGCGTTGGATGCCGCTGGCGTGGCCGAGTAGTTGGCGCAGGGTGAGCGCGCCGACGCCGGTGCCGGGCAGGTGCTGCTCCAGCGGGTCGTCGAGGGCCAGTTGGCCGGCGTCGCGCAACTGCATGATCAGGGTGCCGGTCATCGTCTTGCTGATCGAGCCCAGCCGGTATTGCAGGTCGACGTCGGGCCGGGGGTGGTCGCCGGCGATGGCCAGGTGCGCCAGTGCGCCGTCGCGGACCACGCCCAGCAGCAACGATGGGGCGTGACCGTCGGCCTGTGCCTGGGCGACCCGGGTGTCGATCTGTCGGGCGGTCTCGGGTAGCAGGGGCAACGGGATCTCCTCGGGTCGGGCCGCCGATTCGTAGTGTTTTGGTGGCCGGAAAAGGGCTTCGCCGAGCCTACTGATCTTCACGGGGAGGCCGCGCGTGCATTCGCGTGTCACGATCGTGGTGTGGACGCCGTGGTGTGGATCGTGTTGGGTGTGCTGCTGGCCGTCGCCGAGATCTTTACGACGACGCTATTTCTGATCATGTTTGGGGCCGGTGCGTTCGCTGCCGCCGGTGCGGCCGCCCTGGGTGCGCCGGTCGCGGTGCAGGCGCTGGTCTTCGCGGTGGTGTCGGCGTTGAGTCTGCTGGTGGTCCGACCGGTCATCCGGCGGCACAGTCGTTCCGCGTTGGAGAGCGGCGAGCAGCCGTTCGGCGTGGAGGCGATCGAGGGCTCCACGGCGTTGGTGCTGGAACGGGTGGACGCCGAGCACGGTCTTGTCAAGATCGACGGTGAGTTGTGGAGCGCCCGTTCGTACGACACGACACAGGTCTACGACCCCGGTCAACGGGTTCGGGTGATAAAGGTCCGGGGCGCGACTGCCCTGGTGTGGCAGGACGATGTTTCTTCCGCCGGCGAGCTGCCGGAATCGAGAGGGTGAACGGGATGACCTTAATCGGGGTGGTGGTGATCGCGGTGGCGTTGATCGCCGTGATAACGCTGGCCAAGGCGGTGCGGATCGTGCCGCAGCAACGCCAGGACGTGGTGGAACGGCTCGGCAAGTACAAGCGCACCCTCAGCCCCGGCCTCAACCTGCTGGTGCCGTTCATCGACGCGGTTCGTACCAAGGTCGACATGCGGGAGCAGGTGGTCAGCTTCCCGCCGCAGCCGGTGATCACCTCGGACAACCTGGTGGTCTCGATCGACACCGTTCTCTACTTCAAGGTGGTCGACTCGGTCCGGGCGACCTACGAGATCTCCAGCTTCCTCCAGGCCATCGAGCAGTTGACCGTCACCACCTTGCGTAACGTGATCGGCTCGCTCGATCTGGAGCGGGCGCTGACCAGCCGCGACGAGATCAACAGGCACCTCTCGGGTGTGCTGGACGAGACCACCGGCCGCTGGGGCATCAAGGTGACCCGGGTCGAGATCAAGGCGATCGAGCCGCCGGCCAGCATCCGTGACTCGATGGAGAAGCAGATGCGTGCCGAGCGGGACCGCCGGGCGGCGATCCTGACCGCCGAGGGCCACAAGCAGTCGGTGATCCTGACCGCCGAGGGTGACAAGCAGTCGGCGGTGCTGCGGGCCGACGGTGACCGGCAGGCCCGGATCCTGCAGGCCGAGGGTCAGGCGAAGGCGATCCGGACTGTCTTCGACGCGATCCACCAGGCGAACCCGAGTCAGAAGGTGCTCGCCTACCAGTACCTGCAGGCTCTGCCGCAGATCGCCCAGGGCAGCGCCAACAAGGTCTGGATCATCCCGGCGGAGCTGACCAAGGCCCTGGAGGGAATGGGTGGCGCGCTCGGCGGGCTCAGCCAGATGGTGGGGGATCTGCCCGCGCCGGAGGCGGCCGAACACGCGAGCCAGGTCGAGCGCGAGGCCGCCGAGGCGGCGCAGGCCGCGGCGGACGCCGCCCAGCAGATCCACGACGAGGTACGCGTCGCCGAGGCGCAGGCCACCGGCGGCAACAAGCCGCAGGGGCTGCCCGCCCCGGAGCCGGTGTCCCCGGCCAGCCTGACCGAGGATCCTGCCGACCAGCGCGAGCGCGGCTGATCCAGCACGCCGGCCGCCCGGCCGGTTAAATGCGAGAAAGACTCATGGGGCGCTCCGACGCCTGCCACGATCGGTCCTAGGACGGGTGGTGACCAGGCAATCGGGGCGCCCCGGCGCGTCGGTGCACCGCTCGACGACGAGCGAGGTGACGCATGAAGGATCCGGCGAATCGGATGTGGTCCTCCGCCCCGACGCCCGGCGCGCACGACCCGGTCGCCCCACTGGGCTCCCGGCGCAGCGGTGGCGGGTTCGGCGTACTGCCCTTCGTCGGTGAGCCGACCCCGGGCGCCCCGGCCACGAACGCCAGCTGGGCCTGGTCGGTGCGTCGGTTCGCGCGGGCGGCGGTGTGGCTGCTGCCCGCGTACGCCATCCTCTACGGCGCGGTGGCGATGGCCAGCGACGGAGGGGTGGGCAACGACCCCTATCCGGCCGACGGCCGTGCGGTGTACCTGATCGGTTGGGTGGCGGCGGTCTGGCTCGGCCTGCTCGCGCTGCTGGCCCTCACCGGGCTGCTGGCCGCGACCCGCAGCCGCCGGGTGGCCGCCGCCGGGCTGCTGGTCAGCATCGCCGGGACCGTGCTGATGCTGCCGTTCGCCGGGTTCGAAGAGCACACGCCGGTCTTCGGTGCCACCGCGCGGTCGCTGGTCCTGGTCGGCGCGACGTTCTACAGCGTGGGCTGGCTCCTCACCGGGTGGGCGGTGGCCCGCTCCGGCACCTTCAGCCTCGGCGACGGCGTCATGCTGATCATCGCCGCGCCGCTGCTCGGCCTCGGCGGTGCCCTGATCGGCTCGTTGCAGACGTTCGGCGCGATCTTCGTACTGATCGCCGGCATCGGCATCGGCTACCGCTCCGGCCGCCTGATGCCCCGCGAAACCGCCCGAGACGCCGCCAGCGCCAGCCTCTCCACCCCAACCCCCTGACCCTCCCACACCTCCCACCCCTTGCTGTTCTCCGGTGGCGCGGGGTGGGGGAGGGGTGGGTGGGGGTGGGGGGGCTGGGGGGGGGGGGAG